>NZ_QANS01000010.1 GCF_003052265.1 Stenotrophobium rhamnosiphilum | reverse complement strand
GAGCGGTGAACAGACCACCTTTAACTTCACCTTTATCGCACCCGATGAAGGCCGGGCCAGCGAGTTCACTGCTTTTGCGGTGACCTCGCTACTGCCGGCCAATGTGCTCTCGCTCGAACTCGACGCCGCCAGAGCGCCCGCCACAGGGTTGGCATCGCTGCGGGTGACTAGTGTTTTCGTTGACGGTATCGCGCAAGCGGGGATCTGCCGCGGGTTCTGCGATGCCTCCGAGTCCGCGCAACTGCGTGGCGGTAGACGAGATTACTTTGAGACGACTGGAATACCAGACACGGATCAAATCGCCCTAGCTGCGAGGGCAAGTAAAGATGAAATAAATGCGAGTGCTGAGATTGACGGTGGATATGTAATTAGTGCGTTAACCGAGACGACAAGCGAGATCGTGTTGCGCTGCAAGTCTTCTGGGAATGGCACGGGCGTAAGCGGAGAGAGTGATATTGATAATTATTTTATAGACGCCTCGAGCACCAACATCATCCGTTTCAAAATCGAAGGTGAACGTAGGGTCAGATACAAATTTAGCGTCGAATCAAGCGTGAGCAATAGCTCCCCGTTCACCGATGCATTTTTCACTGGAGGTGTGAGAAATATTTTTGAGATGGTGCACACTACCTTAGAAGGTCGGAGTCAGACTGGCCAGAGCAGCGGTTTTCTGGAAGCAGGTAGTGAGCACGAGTTGAGGACTTCGTGCGGAGCCGACGTCGAGAGGGAAGGTGGCTCTGCGAGCAGCGACGGTGTGATGCATTTCACTCTGTCCCCTGAATAAGACACTGCTTATGTTTTCCGAGGACGTTCAATCAGTCGCCACGAAGCTATGCGCTTGCTCAAAGGCGAGATATAGAGTCGGTCGACTCATAAACAGAAAATCCGAAAGCTGACGTTCACTGCAGTCCGCTTGGGGCTGAGTGGAGCCGACGGAGATACACTTTTCAATGACCGCTTTCTCCACGATCACATCGTGTTTTGCGTTGCAGTAGGTTGATCATGAACTGTGCCAATTACTGATCATCGCGGTGGTGAAGCCTGCTCCAATTCCGAGCAAGACCGCGTTGGACTCGCGGTTCGCGTCAGCCATGCTGTCGATACACCCAACGCCCAAGCTCAGGGGAAAACCTGCCCGTGACTAAAACCTCAGAGCTTGAGCAACGTGGAGGCGGGTTTTTCCCTTGCAGCGCCTTGTTGGGCATTACCATCATGGGCTATTGCGCCCCTACTCTGGTTTGTTCAGATAGTCCTCGCCGCATCGTTCTGCGTAGGCCGAGTGTAGGTCGTGCGTGCCGCAGAGGTTGCAAGGCCCCTTGCAAGAACCTGCCGCATAGCGTTCTGTCAAATTGCACCCTGACAGCATTCCTTTACCATTTGGTCGGGTGTTGCCACTGCCCGACACATCACAACGCCATTTGCCGTCGAGCCCCTGGCTACAAAAATAATAATTGACTGGGTAACTACAAGTGTTGATGTATTCGTAACGAATGTCGTTGGGGCTGCCGCACATTTTGTCGTGGACAAGGGCTGTGATTTTGATGCAGCCACGCGGATCTGGTCGCTGAAATGCATTACTAGATGCGTTGCTTGAGTTGCTATTTTTGGCATCATCATAAGCGCCAGCCGCGACAACGGCAGCACTTCCTATCGCATTCAATATTTTATTTGTATCAGATCGTTCAAAATCTTCCTGCTCCTTCTTCCTGAGTGCGGCAGCTTCAGTTGCTATGCGAGCGTGCTTCGCATCAGTTTCGTTAAGGCTATTTTCGAGCTTCCTGGCACTATCGGCGCAGTATCCTTTAGGCAAGTAGCCAATGTTCTCAGTCTTTATGCAGCTCTCATAATGCTCCGCAGCCACTTCTTGATTGGTTGCGCAGCTTGAACATAGGGCTAGAAAACTTAAAAAAGTAGTTTTGATAGCGATATTTAGACTGTCTTTCATATAATTTTTTCTATTCGTCATGCTCATCAGCCCCCCTAATTCTTGCCTAACTACAATTGGACCGCTTAATAGCGGTAATTAATTGCCGCAATTGGGCGGTTCTTCTCGGGCGGTTCATTCGCAAGTCGCTGATTTCTTGTGATTGTGCAGATACTGTTGCCGAATTAGACCGCAAAGGCAATTACCCATTTGGCTAATGGCCACGAAGAGCAACGAGGTTCAGGAAACCGGACGGTGGCGACTGGCTGCAAAGGGCTGAGGTTTGCCTGTGGCGCCTCACCTACCAGCGACTGCTTTCTGGATATTTGTACGTCTTATCGCATGTCGCCCATATGCTGACCACGAACATTGCCAGTTGGTGATCACCGGACTGGAGAATAAGTATTGGAGATGCGTCCAATGTCCTAACTTCAAGCGCCCAGCCAGGCAGTCAAAGAGACACCTCAAGATAAATCGGTGCGTCTCGTGAGTATTGTTGGCAGCCAATTATTAGTTGCCACTCTTGCACTTCCACCTAAATCGATTTCCTTTAAGATAATTGACGCAAGTGAAGTACTAGCTATTGAATCGACCAAGCATCAGTAGGCTGTTCGATGCCATAAATCGGACGCTGGCACGTAACTCGTTAAGCCCTCTTCGATAGGGTTGCCCCTAGAAATCAGGAAGGAACGCTACATGCCCACTTTTACCGAAGCTCAATGAAAGACCCTACTGCCGTACTAGTGGCACCGTTTAAGAAAATTTGGCGCGACCTCACTGCGCTAACTAACGCTTGGGCAGTGGTGAACAAATCTCTGACCCTGGCCATAACTCTGCCGTCAAAATTAAAAGCTATTCGAGAGCCTTTGAGAGAGCAAAATTACGCCCAAGCTAAGAAACGAGTTGACGAATTTTTAAGTGCCGAGGCGGAAGTTCTGTCCGCGGACACAATAGCGCTACTGAAAACACAGTGGGAAGCAATCGTCTATCCCAATTTAGTAGGCGCCTGGGCTATCGTCGAAGCGTCATTTGATGACTTAATAAAGCAGATTTTGGCCAATGACCCAGATGTTGAACTCAAGCTTCGTTCGTTTGGCATTAAAACAGAAGTCCATCATCCCTCTGGATCAGCTGACTGGATAGATGCGTTGCACCAAAGAGTCGAACGCAAGGCAAAGAAAGGATCTCAGGGCCACGTAGTCGAGATACACAAAGCATGTTTGGCCACGTTTGGAATCTCATTCGAGTAAGCCGCTCGATGATCAACGAATTGCCCTCGAGCGGTATCGACAAGCTGCTGCATCGACCGGTCGAACCCGTAGCAAGGGTTGTCTTTCACGCCTGAACGATGACGGCCTGAAAGTGACCACTCGAGGCACGTCCGACTAGATTGCGCTATTAGTCTTATTGAGTTCCGTGTGGTTTATGAGTGCAATCAACAAACCTATTCCCGTAACTCATCACTACTTATTACGAGCGACTCGAATCGCATTGAACAAGCAAATGCCGGAGAAGGTCACAACGCCGACAACCGCAGTGTAAAACGTTGCATAGGACACTAAGTTGGGCCAGTCACCAATGGGTTGCAGGCCGCGTTCTGGTGCATAAACAGCGGTCGAGTACCCGATCATGTTTCCCCAAAGGGTCGCAATTGCTGCGTAGTACACCCACTTTGCCTGCAGCGCACTGAAGTTGAGTCGGGGACTGAGTAGAACGATTGCCATCACATACATGGCGTTCATCATTGTGCCTACATGCGCGTTGCGCAGAAGCTCCCCTTGATCAGGGACAAAGACCTCAATGCGAGGCAGTGGCAGAATATGAAATACATTGTCAGCGAGATGAACGAGCCAGACAAAGCCTCCACAAAATCCCAGAAACATCATGATGAAACAGTGAACCAGAAGCTTGCCACCAATTCGATTTGAAAAGCCTCGTCCATGTATAACCCAAGGTTCTTTGTACATGTTCCCATCTCCTATTTTTATTGGTAGCTTTGGAAAACTGGCGCGCAATATCCATCAATTCGATATTGAGCGATAAGTCTCGATAACGACAGACGGCCTTTAGTGCAGCCATGTCTGGATCGTTACAAAACCGAGCACGGGCAACACCTATCAATCGGTCAGAAATCTCGCACCACCGATCTAGAATTCGATGCCTTTCTCACGGACCGCTCTGACCAACGACGTGCGATTCCTGACCTCAAACTTTCCATAGAGATTGTGGAGGTACCACTTCACGGTCCCCTCTGAAATGAAACACCGCTGCGCCAGTTGGGCGTTGCTCAATCCATAATTCAGCAGCGCCAGAATCTGACGCTCACGCTTGTTGAGACTGGCGAGAAGCGGATCTTCCGGAGTTGCTTCTGCGGGGGCTTCGACCAGAGCCGACAACTGTCGCACCTGAGATACGACGAGTCGAACAGTGGCATTCGTCTCGTTGTTCATGTGCTCGCAATGCTCCCTGAAGAATTGTCGTGACTCGAGGATGGAAATGGGACCGGCATGACGGGATGCGTGGTGTCCAGCAGCGGAATCAGGCCTGACGGCGCAGTGGCATATCCGTCAATCCAGTCACGAACCCACTGCGGATCGCGCTCGCTGCGCGGATCATGGCCAGGCAACGTCGCACGTAGCAGGTAGGGGGCCACTGTGCGCATAAATGAGCCGATGTGCAGTGCCAAGCGTAGTCTCGAACTCAGCTGATTCCATCGGCCATCTTTCTGCAGGATGGCTTTATAGCCACGCATCGAAAACCACATGATGCTGAGCGAGCCATGAAAGACACCGATCATGCGCGCCCAGTAGTTAGCGAATCCTTTGCCGAATGCTGCTTGGTAGACGTCGTAGGCGACGCACTTGTGTTCCGACTCTTCAACGAAGTGCCAGATGATGAATGATGCGACACGCGTATCCGAGCCAGAGAATAATCGCACGCGGTTATCGACCAGCCAGCGCGTCACCCCGAGCGTCATCGATTCAAATCCCGCGGCATAAGCCATACGCACGCGCAGACTCCGCTGGGACAAACGTTGATAGTGCTCCTGCATGTACTGCTCGAGCTGCGCTAGTTCCGGATAGCGCTTGGACTTCAGGAGTTCATTGAAGCGGCGATGCGTTTGATAGTGATACTGCTCCTGCATATTGAATGCACGACCACTCTCGAGCACTGCAGTATCCTCAATCAGTTTCATCGCCTCGCGCATGGTTCTGATCAGGAATGGCTCGAGATACGGCATAGCCATTGAAGCGCCATTGACCATGGCGCAGAACTCCGGATCTGAAGGCTTCCAATGCGGCTGCAGATCGTCGGGAAATTCGAAAGCGATCTGTCGCGGTACTGGCATTGGAGGAGCAGTGGAGTTCTGCTTAGACGGATCAGAGTCAATCATGCTTTCTTCCTCGCTTGGCGATTTGAGTGAGCGCCTTAACTTTCTGAAGGGATGCGCCACGTGAGATTGAAATACAACCGAATCGCAAGCAGATCAGCGAACGCCGAAGACCACGCGATTTGACGATGTCGTGTTAACGATCGATGTATGGATTCATGTCTTCTGTATGAGTGTTAGTGCTTCATCACACCAATCAACCATGTTGCGCTCACTCTGAATGCCCATCTTTAGGCCCAGATAGCGGCCGAGTTTTCGAGGGGACAGACTGTGGGGTTTGGGGTAGTACTTATGCATCACCGCTTCATAATCTGACAGACGCTCAATGTGATAAGCGCGCCGCCGATCGAGTTCTCGCAACAGCGCATTCGTATCAACATCGCCCAGCGCAAACAACTTGACCAGAAGTTCTTCTTTAACCGACGGTGGTTCGGTTGGTTTGTCGACCCAAGTTGCGAGCATCGCGCGGCCGTGATCGGTGATCTGGTAGACGATGCGATTGGGACGCTCGGACTGTGCCACCGTTTCTGCGCGGACTGCATCTGCCGCCGCTAGCTTGTGTAGCTCTAAATAAATTTGCTGGGAGCTGGCTTTCCAGAAATATCCCACCGTCTTGTCGAACCGTTTCCCAAGGTCATATCCAGACTGCGGTCCGTCTAACAATGAAACCAAGATTGCATGTGAAAGTGCCATGTCGTGCGTTCTTACGCTGCGAGCAAACGAGTTCGTGCAGACAAATATTCGGATTCAAGTCGATCGACCAGCTCGCTAACGGGAACAACTCCCTTCACAGCGCCGATGCCTTGTCCGCAACCCCAGATGTCCTTCCAAGCCTTGGCATCGGTGTTGCCTCCAGAGCCAAAATTCATTTTGCTAGGGTCTGACATTGGAAGATTGTCCGGGTCGAGTCCAGCGGCGACGACTGACGGGCGCAGGTAATTGCCATGCACGCCAGTAAACAGACTTGAATACATGATGTCGCTTGCGGCGTGATCGACGATCGCCTGCTTGTAGCGTTGATCAGCGTTGGCTTCGTTGGTGGCAATAAATGCAGAGCCAATGTAGGCGAGATCCGCCCCCATCGCTTGAGCCGACAAAATCGCATCGCCAGTCGCAATCGATCCTGAAAGCAGCAGCGGTCCGTCGAACCATTCGCGAATTTCCTGGATCAAGGCAAAGGGCGACGTTGTTCCTGCATGTCCACCAGCACCGGCGGCGACCGCAATCAGGCCGTCAGCGCCTTTTTCTACGGCCTTGCGCGCGAACTTGTTATCGATGACGTCGTGCAGAGTGATGCCGCCATAGGAATGTACGGCGTCGTTGAGATCTGTGCGAGCGCCCAATGACGTGATGACGATTGGAACCCGATGTCGCACGCAGGCTTCAATATCGTGCTCGAGGCGATCGTTTGATCGGTGAACGATCTGATTCACTGCGTATGGCGCTGCCGGTCGATCAGGATTCTTTTGGTTGTGTCGATCGAGTTCTTCGTTGATCCGGATCAGCCAGCGATCCAACTCTTCCGCCGGACGTGCGTTAAGCGCCGGGAATGAACCAACGATGCCGGCCTTGCATTGCGCAATGACCAAATCAGGATTCGAAATGATGAATAGCGGAGACGCTACTGCGGGAAGGCGTAGTCGTTCGAAGATGGGAAAGCGCTTGGACATGGCCGTACTCATAGTGACTTGAATACAGCTTATATACAAATATTTGTATATGCAATTATTTTTATATAGTCGCTACGTCGTCCCATAAGAGGCAGCGTCTTTAAGGGCCTCCTACGGCTGCTCCACTTGAGCCATCGTCTGCCACTAATTTATTAAGCGCCTTAAGAAGTAGCCGAGCATCCGACGCTTCGTGCGCTGCTGTGGTGGACGATTTGTATCCGTCAGATAATTGTTAGTGGCAACCTGCAGAGATGTTGAGCAACACAGACACGCGTGCTACGCCGACGTCTGAAGGGCTAATGGGCGGTACATTGCCAGGCACGGCTAGGTCTTGGCAGCCATCGTTGTTGAAGTCGCCGGCCATAAGATCTTCCGGGAAGCCTGCGACAGCGTAGGATCCAACCGGCGCGAAGTGTCCTCGGCCGTCACCCTCAAAGACCACCAGACGGCTCGAGATCATCTGGGTCACAGCCATATCGAGATGGCCGTCGCCGTTGAAGTCGAGCAGCTGCAAGCCCTCGGATCCGTCGGCGGCACGCACACCTAGGATTTCGATCGAACTGGGTCCGCCAACGAGCATTCGCTGCTCTGGCGCGAATCGACCGTCGCCTAGCCCGTACAGGATTGAGGCGTCGTTGGTTACTAGGGCGTTAAGGATGATCAGATCTCCCTTGCCGTCTTCGTTGATATCGCCATAGCGGACGAGCTCTGACAGCAGACCGATCGGATAGGAGTCTGTTCGCCGGAACGTCCCGTCGCCATTGCCTAGAAGTATTTGCACAGTGCCGTGAACTAAATTTCCGGACGCATCCAACACGCCGACTGTCGGAACTGTTTCTGTCACTGCCATGTCTGGAATGTCGTCACCGTTAAAATCGTCGACAACCATGGCCAGCGCCACGGTTGTTGCCGAGACCGGAGGGGCTTCTCGAAACGTGCCGTCGCCGTTGCCCAGCAGAATAGTGATGTTGCCGCCGGCGTAGGCCGACGTTGCAATGTCGAGATGACCGTCACGGTTGAGATCGGCGATCTGGAACTGAGAGGGCCATACGCCATGAAGCGGGTATTGCCCGCTCACGCCGAACGTTCCGTCTGGGCGA
Organism: Stenotrophobium rhamnosiphilum; assembly: GCF_003052265.1. Classification (GTDB taxonomy): domain Bacteria; phylum Pseudomonadota; class Gammaproteobacteria; order Nevskiales; family Nevskiaceae; genus Stenotrophobium; species Stenotrophobium rhamnosiphilum. The sequence continues at coordinate 27,817 of NZ_QANS01000010.1, read as the reverse complement.
CCCAGCATCACTGTTATCCGCAAGGTGGTGTAGCCGCCAGACACGATGTCGGGAATTCCGTCAGCGTTGAAGTCGGCGACCTGAACTGCCGAGGCGTCGGTATCAGAGTTGTTAATGATGGTGCGCTCGGCAGTAAATCTGCCACCGCCGATCCCATAAAGAATAACCGGCCCGCCGACGATATTTGCGATAACCAAGTCAGCATTCTGATCGGCGTGTCCATCCCGATAGAGATATGCGACAGCGCCTGGCGATGCCGTTCCGTTATACGTGACAGTCGACGAGGGATACTCCTGCGCGACAGCAAACTTGATGTCGCCGACTTCCACATCGGGAGATTGAGATTGCTGACAAGAAGTGCTCAGCAGCGCAGACAGCAGCAGGGCGCTTGCGGCCAACGGCGTGGCAATGATCTTGCGACTCAGCATTTCTTGCTCCTCATTTTAATCGTTAAACTCGGGAGCAGATGGTGTTGGGCTTAGCTTTGAAAGGCTTCCAGCTAGTGACCGTTTTTTTTCAAAATCTGATCATGGATGACCGCATGAAATCTTGGTTGCAAGTGCGCAGGCATCTAGGTCACAAGCCGATAGTCGAGGGGCTTGTTGACGGGCCGACGCCGCTCTACGTCGAGCGCTACCACTTCCGAGATATCGAGCGATCTGTTCCCGGAATTCGGTGCATGACTTTACTCACACAGTTTGGTGTCTGCGTTATCTGCGTCAGTAAGGCCTGCGTATAGCGCAACAGCAGATGCTGCAAAGCGTCTGAGCGTTTGAATTCCTGCTTCAACACAATCGCCTTTAGCCGGAAAGCTTGACCATCGCTTTGCACCACCGCACGGCCCGAGGTGGCTTCACCGCCCATGAAGAGCGAGACGCCGACCATCCCCTCGTTACCAACCATGGCGGTCTCGGAAGAATCACCGTCCGACATCACATACAACAATGACACGATGCAATCGATGGGAAAGTAAGCATGCTCTAGGGTCACGCCTGATTCGTACACAACTTGACCGAGATGCATCTGCACCAATTCAAGGTGAGGAGACAAGCGTTCTTGTTCCGCCTCCGGCAGGCAGGCCAGTAAGCGATTCTTCTGTGGCTGGTTGGACAATTTGTAGGCTCCTCGATAGAGGGCGTGCCAGCGCTACGGTAATGACGGTAGACACGGTTCCGTCGATATCCATTGATATACCAAATGAATCAAGCGCTCTGTGCGCTTGCGTACTTGCATGCGTGTCTTGGCAAAGCATGGCTCGCTACCTTTCAGATCCGTCGGAGCTGAAAGCTCTTATTGGCTGTAGCTAGTCAGCCCTTTGCGGGCTGACATTTGTGAGCAATTCGCTCGTTATACCTAGATACGTACGCCAACGCACTGAGTTTGAAAAAGTACATGAGACGCTTGATATCGACAAGCCGAACTAGACATTGAAGCCTAGTTGAGCACACGTAAATGTCCGACCTAATGGAGTTGCATGGATTGCGTGACAGGCACGCACATATCTCAACGAATCAACTGAGGGGTAAAGAAATGAGCGTTTACATTGACGACATGAAAGAGTCTCATCGGCGCATGGGTGTGAGCCACATGGTGGCGGATACTCATGAAGAACTGCACGCGATGGCTGGCAAGCTCGGTGTAGCTCGCAAGTGCTATCAAGGACCGCCCAAGATTTACTACGCTCGCTACGACATATCGTTGGAGCAGCGCACGTTGGCCTTTACGTTTGGGGCGATGAAGATCGCAGTCAATCTAATGGAGCCGATCTGCAAAAAAGCCCGCCTAGCGGGGCAAAGCCAGTTCCTATGATGTCCGCAGCACGTTGTGTCCGTTCATTCTTGAGAAGCGACTATCGGCTTTCCTCGAATGGCTGTTGCTTGCGGTGTGACTAGCGCAGCAGCTTGAGTTCGTCGTTCCTTCGCCCTTCCTGAAAATTTTCGACTGCATATATCTAACTCGAGCATGCATCTCTGCGTGTTTGGACAACACTTCCTTGTAGGCGGCGGCTTGCCCTTTGACGGGCTAGTGCAAGGGGTCGACGGCAACTTATACGGCACGACGACCACCGCGGGCAGTTCAAATAAAGGCACGGTATTCAAGATCACTCCCGCCGGCACGCTCACTACTTTGCATTCCTTCGCGGGCGGTACTACGGATGGCAATGGCCCTTCTGCCGGCTTGGTGCCAGGTAGCGATGGGAATTTCTATGGCGTGACATTTCTAGGGGGTACGAACAACAACGGCACAGTGTTCAAGATCACGCCATCCGGCACGCTAACCACCCTGTATTCGTTCACTGGCGGCGCTGACGGTGGGCGATCCACAGTTGCCCTAGTCCAGGGGAATGACGGGAATTTTTATGGAACCACGCCCTACGGCGGGAGTGGCTCTACTGGCACGGTGTTCAAAATTACTCCGACAGGTGTACTCACCACGCTGTATTCCTTCTCAACCAATGGCAACAACGGCGTAGCCGCGTCAGCACTGGTCTTGGGCAGTGATGGCAATTTCTATGGCACCACAAATAGAGGCGGCAAATTCGCCACGCCGACCACGAGTGGGTATGGCACGGCATTCAGAATCTCCCCTTCAGGAAGCCTTTGTAGCCCGACGCTCTAGTAACGATCCTGCTCGGTCCAGTCGCGGCCCATGAACGGACCGCATTCGATATCCACACTTTGATCTGGTGGTTGATTGAGCCATCCGCCGGTCAAGAACGATTGGGTCGGACTTCCATCAAAATGACTGCGCGTCAGAGTTATGCACCCGTCGTGGCTGGCGCCAATGACAAGTGATCCCGACCTTTCCCTCAGATGGACGATAGTTACGGCGATACAGGATTATCGTCGCGCTATCGTCAGCTCAAACTGTCGATACATGACAGGTGGCTAAGTGACGAAGGAGCAGCAGTAAGGGACTATTCCCTTTGCTCCAACGTTTGCGCATGCGTGTAACCACACGTCATGGCTTTATCCGAATATTTGCAGTGACTATGCACTCGTCATTTCTAACGAGTGATACGTGCAAACTCGGGGCGAGTGAAAGTGCTGATGAAAAACCCAGAATTCGTGGGTAATTTCATGCGCCAACCCCGCATGTGGATGAGCGTATTAGCGTGAAAATGCACACTAAATTCTCATCGGCTCAGTCGTCCCATACCTAATGATCAACCACAATAGTTTTAGCTGATCGAGTATTGACGACTGCCATATGTAGAGAAAGCATTGCTATAAATTTATTGCTTTGCGATCTCTTTATCTCACTTGTCCAATAATTATAACAATGTGAGCAACAGACAGATCATCGCCGCAAATCCACAGACATGTCAACAAACCATTCTGTATCCATGGTGGTGCACAGCGAGTTAATGAACTGTGAATCCAAAAATTATTTCTTGATATGTTTCTCTTATTTTGCTGATCTTTTGCCTCACAATGCAAAATTTATTAATCCGTAACGCCTTGATCCAAGAATTGCTCTGCTGCCCCTATAAGCCACCGGGTAATTTTAATTCCACACACGCTTATGCAACTCGACCAAAATTACCCTCGACGACATTTCTGTTGTCCCTAAGCACATCTAGATAATCGGCCCATGCCTGCATCATCTTGCGTCTTTCGGGCAAATGTTCGGCGTAGTTGTACGCGGCACTTACCTTGTTACGCTCGGCATGAGCAAGTTGACGTTCGATCGCGGCGTGCGGCCAACCCATTTCATGGAGGCGAGTACTCGCCATACTGCGAAAGCCGTGGCCACTCATCTCCTCTCCGGAATAGCCCATCCGCCTAAGAGCAGCTAAAACCGTGTTCTCGCTCATGGGATCGCGATGACTACGAATGCTTGGAAACACGTATCGCGATGAACCCGTTAGCGGATTCAATTCCTTCAAAACTGCTATCCCCTGCATAGACAACGGCACGATGTGGGTCTGGCGCATTTTCATTTTAGCGGCAGGGATTCGCCACTCCGCTGAAGCCAAATCAAATTCAGACCATTCGGCATGTCTTAGCTCGCCTGGCCGCACGAACAAAAGCGGAGCCAGCTTCAGAGCACAAGCCGTGACGATCGACCCCTGATAGCCATCAATAGCTCGAAGCAACGGCCCGATCTTCGTCGGATCCGTAATACTTGCTCGATGCCGCGTCTTTGGAGTGGCCAACGCTCCACGAAGATCCCCGGAAGGATCTCGCTCAGCACGACCCGTGGCGACCGCATAGCGAAACACCTGGCCACATCGCTGCTTGATTCCTTGCGCTGTATGCAGCTTCCCCCGAGCCTCCACTCGTCGCAGTACTGCTAGGAGTTCAGGCGCCGTTATATCCTTAATAGGTCGGGTGCCAATCCATGGAAATGTTAGCGACTCAAAAAGCCAGAGAACTTTCGTGCGAGTAGAGTCCGCGAGATTCTGCTTTGCCAGCCACTCACGAGCGACAACCTCAAAGGAATTAGCAGTCGATGTACGCACTGCAGCCTTTTCAGCCCGCTTGGCTTGGCTCGGGTCAATTCCACTGGTAAGAAGCCTGCGCGCTTCGTCTCGTTTCTCCCGAGCCGCTGCGAGCGATACGTCCGGGTAAGCCCCGAGTGCCAACGTCTTAGATTTACCGCCGAAGCGATAGTTTAGACGCCACAATTTAGAGCCACTTGTTTGTACCAGAAGGTACATCCCGCGCTCGTCCGTCTCCTTATAGGGTCTTGGTCCAGGCTTAGCATTCTTTACTTGAACTGCGGTTAACGACATACGATACCCTCACTCCTGACTGGATACCCTCATAAATACCTTCAAAAGTGAGGGTATGTCAAAGAACCAGAATGAACCTTAGCGAACCTTCAGGCATAAAAAAACCAGCAATTACGCTGGCTTATAGTACTTTAGTGAACTTCATTGATCGATCAAATGGTGCCGGCTGTCAGAATCGAACTGACGACCTTCCGCTTACAAGGCGGGTGCTCTACCAACTGAGCTAAGCCGGCGCTGCTTTTCGAGGCGCGCAGTTTATGCAGACTGCTGGGCTAAAGCCAGAAGTCCTTGCAAGACGAGTTCATCCCGACGCTGCCAATCGGCATCCAGATGGGGCAAAAAGGCCGCTGCATCGCCGCCACAGATGAATTTTCGAGCCGGAGCCCCGGATGCTCGCAGACCCTGCTCAATGGCCCCCAGCCCGGCTAGAAACGCGCCCTGGCGCACGCAAGCCTCGGTATCTCGTCCTAAATCACCGGTGTAAGCCGCGCCGATGTCGTAGGTGGCGAAGCGCGTGCTGCCCAAAGTGGTCTTGAGCATGGGCGTTAGGCCAGGCGCGATGAATCCGCCCTGATGTTTGCCATCCGCGCTCACCGCATCAAAAGTCAGCGCGGTGCCCGCACTGACGACGCAGCAGGCGCCGCGCACTTCCGACCACGCCGCGAGCAGCATCAACCAGCGGTCGACACCCAAGCGCGAGGGCTCTTCGTAAGCGCAGGTCAAGCCCAGATATTCCGCGCGAGTCCGCGCAAATTGAGCCTGCAGACCAAAGCGAGCCTGTACGGCATCCAGAATCTGCCGCTCATGCTCGGCACCCATGACATGCGCAACCCAAACCGCATCGACTTTGGTCGCTGTCAGAAGTTTTATCGCCGCTGCCGGATCACCCACATGATCAACAGCCGTCACCGAACTGATGGACTGACCATTGGACTGCGCCCATTTCAGGCGGCTGTTGCCAATGTCGATCAGCAAGATCATGCGAGGCGCAGGCTGACTTCGCCTGAGTGAATCGTTTGCAACTGGCCAAGCGCTTCAACAACGAGTGCACCTTGTTCATCAACACCGCGAGCAATCGCGTTATACGAACCTTGCTGCCCTTGCACGGTGACTTCGCGGTCACGCGTCAGATCCAGCGCGGACCAATCTGCAGCAAAGTTATTAAATCCAGTTTGCTCGAAAGTTTTCAGTGCCTGCGCGAGTTGCCTGGACAGCGCAGCAGCAAAGTCGCGGCGCGAAACCAGTGGCTTGCCATGTGCAGTAAGTGCTTCATGCAAACCAATCCAAGGCTGACTAACTGTCTGCGCTTGCGCACCCGTCATCGCGACGTTGAGACCAATGCCGATGATGACGCGACAAGGTCCGCCTGCTTCGGCGCGATGTTCAATCAAAATGCCGCCGAGCTTGCGGCCATCAACATGCAAATCGTTGGGCCACTTCAATTTGACTGCGTCGAGTCCGACTTCATGCAATGCACGTGCACAGGCAACGCCGACTGCGAGTGGCAATGCCGTGAGCTGAGGCGGCCACTGCGGGAATGACCAAGCCAAAGACAAATAGAGATTGGCGCCGAAAGGTGAAACCCATTCGCGACCGCGACGACCGCGGCCAGCAGTTTGGAATTCTGCGAACAAAACCTGTGGGTCTGCTTCTGCATCAGAAGCCAACAATTGTGCGTTGGTGGAATCGGTCACCGCCGCAACGCGCACCTGAACACCCGGCACTGCGGCTTGCAAGGCAGCAACATCAAGACGCTGCAAAGGCGCGGTCAGTTTGTAGCCGAGACCCGTACGGGTTTCGATATCGAGCTGCCAGTCGCGCAGCTTTTCCATGCGCTTGGACAAAGCCGCGCGGGTGATGCCCGCGACGGCCGCGAGATCTTCACCGGAATGCCACTCGCCGTCTGCGAGCGCGTCAACCAGATTGAGCAGCTCTGCTTCGCTTAACGTGACAGCCATCGACCTAACACTCTCGCTTTTTCAAAACGACTTTCGGTGCCCTTAGTCAGGCGTTGAATATTTTCGCGGTGCTTCCACACCACTAATAAGGCCATCGCAGCTGCAAAACCAAATGCGGAAGATTCCAATCCCAGTTGGGCCGCATAAATAACGGAGAGCGCGGCGGCAACGAGCGTCGCCAAACTCACATAACCCGTGAGCAGGATCGTCAGAATAAATCCGCCCAGCATCCACAGCAGTGCAATCGGCATCAGCGCGCCAAACACGCCGGCCAAAGTTGCAACGCCCTTGCCGCCCTTGAAGCCGGAGAACACCGGATAGCAATGACCAACCGCAACCGCGACGCCGCAGATGTAGGCCTGAATCTCAGTCGACACATCCGTTGGGCCCGCCCAACTCCACTGCACCGCCGGCACAAACACGACGGCTGCAACACCTTTAAAGATGTCGATTAACAACACGGCCAGTGCAAAGCCTTTGCCCTGCGTGCGCAGCGCATTGGTGGCGCCGATATTGCCGCTGCCCACTTTGCTCAGATCAACGCCGCCACGCAGTCGGCCCACGAGCTGACCGCCCATCAGATTGCCAATGAGGTAAGCCCCGAGCGCTTTGCAAAACAGTTCAATCATTCCAGCATCCTTTATTTACCCAGCCACGCTTTGCGTCGCTTGAGCTTGTCACCTTTTACTTTAGATAAGGTCAAAGTCCAACACTCGGCAGGCGTTGGCAATGGCTTTACGGTTCGCGATAACAGTTCATCGCCACGGAAAAATTGCAGCGTGATCTCGCGGGCGGGTTTGAGCTGCGTAACTTGTACAGCCCAACTTGCAGGCGTGATGCGCAGACCATTGATGGCGAGCAATTGATCGTTGACCGATATGTCGGCTTGCGCCGCCGCGCTGCCACTCAAAACCTGCGCAACGCGCGTCTCGCCTGCACGGAGTTTCAAGCCCAGCGTCGCGCGCGGCGCTTCGCCGGTGGCGCGGCCACCGACATCGGCATCACTGAGTGCAGCACGCCGCACGGCTTCAATACCAAACTCGGCGAGTAATTCTGTCAACGGCAATTCAGCCGTCGAGCGCAGCATGCGATCGAATAATGGTTTGAGTTTGAGCCCGGACAGTTCTTGCGCGACTGCTTCCAAGCCGCCTTCCGGCACGCCGATCTCGCGAGCACCGTAGCGCGTCCACAAGGTGCGTAATACATCGTCCAGCGTGATTTTGGATTTAAGCCGCAGCGTCAAATCCAAGCACATCGCCGCGAGGCCGCCTTTGACGTAATAGCTCACTGCCGCATTCGGCGTGTTCTCGTCAGGCTGGTAGTACTTAATCCACGCTTCGAAGCTGGCGTCGTCCAGTGTTTGCGTCAAACGGCCCGGCGTGCGCTGCAAGCGCGTGGCGTTTTCGGCAACGATGTCGAGATAGGTCGCGGCGTCAAAGATATTGGCGCGCAGCAAGAACAGATCGTCGTAGTAACTGGTCACACCTTCGTAATGCCACAAATCTTTGGTGTAAGCCTCGGCGCCGAGATCGGATTCCAGAAAGCTTTTCGCCGTAATGCGCTTGACGTTCCAGAGATGGAAATACTCGTGGCTGCACAAGCTCAGGAAGGTGCGATAGTCCTTGCCGAGCTTGGTTTGACCCGCGCGCGGCAAATCATTGCGCGAGCAAATCAGCGCCGTGGAACTGCGATGTTCCAAGCCGCCGTAACCCGCGCCGACGACATTGGTCAGAAACAGATACTCGTCGAGTTCTGGCTTCTGTTTGAACATCTGTCTTTCAACATGACAGATCGCGGTCAGGTCGCGTGAGACGCGTTCACGATCAACCTCAGCCAAGAACTGCGTCGGGCCAGAAAGCACCAGCGCGTGATCAATCCCGTCGACATCAAAATCAATGCGCTCAAAAGCGCTCATCTCAACGGGATGATCAATCAGGTCTTCATAGTCCGGCGCGGTGTAGGTGCCAAAACCGTCTTTGCTGATTTTCTTGGCTTTCAGCGTCGTCGCGAGCTTCCAGCCACGGCATAGCGCGTCTTCGGGCCGCTGCACTTCAATCTCAAAGCCACTACGCTCCAAACCCGCCGGGCAATAGCACAACGAACTGGCGTTGAAGAATCCGCGGCGCGTATCGAGGTAAGCCTTGCGCACGGACTCATCAAATGAATAGACACGATATTCCAGCGTCAGCGCGCCTTTAACTGGCGCACAGCGGAAGCTGCGCTTATCGAGACGTTCGATTGCGACCGGCTTGCCGCCACCGCTCGCGCGCATATCCTGCACATGCTTGGCAAAGTCCCGCACCAGATAACTGCCGCGCAGCCATGACGGCAAACGGAACACCTGACCCTGCGCATCGGGCTTAGCCACCACGCAGGTCACCGCAAATAAATGCGCGCGTGGATCGGCGGCGATAACGGTGTAATGGACGGCAGATTTCATGCGCGGGATCGTGACAGGAATGTGACTATTATGCCTGCGCCTCGCTTCAAGGTGAGGCTCGCCGCGGCGACGCGTCATGCGGCAGCAATGCGTAAAAGCTGCCAAACACATCAAAGCGTCACATTGACTCATTAACCTTCCGCGCCATGTCTAACCTAGCGCATTCCTCCGGCAACGAAATCTCCACCCTGCTCATGCGGGCGACGCCGCTGAATCCGCAGACCAGCATCAATGATGTCGGCGAGCTGTTCTTGCAGAAAGAATATGCCGGGTTGTTGTCGCTGCCGATTGTTCAAGGCGGCATGTTGATCGGCAGCATCAGCCGCCATCAGATGATTGACATCTTTATGTCGCGATTCGGACGCGAGCTCTACGGCAATCGCCCAATTTCGCAGATCATGAATGCGGAGCCCTTGCAGGTTGGCATCGACCAGCCACTGGCAGCAGCTGCACAGCACGTCGCAGAAAATATCCGCACGCCGATTTCAGAAGACTTCATCGTCACGGACAATGGCCGCTATCTTGGAATGGGCGTGGTGCTCGATTTGCTGCGCGCGATGGAACAGCGCGTGGCCGCCTCAACCGCCAGTCTCGGCGAGGCCTATCGCCAGCTTCAGGCATCACAAGCGCAACTCGTGCAGTCAGAGAAAATGGCGTCGCTGGGTCAGATGGTTGCTGGCGTCGCACACGAGATTAATACGCCGCTGGGCTACGTCCGTAATAACGTCGAAATCACACAGGCCGTGTTCGAGCAATTGCGCAGCGTGCTCACCGACCACGAACACTTGCTGGATCTGATGGCCGCTGAAGAGCCTGATGAAGAAGCGATTCACGTGCAATTGCTCAAAGCATCCGCCGCTTCAGCCGATCTGCGTGAAGGCAATACGCTGGATGACACCGAGGCCCTATTAAAGGACACCTTATTCGGCACCGATCAGATCAAGGAATTGGTCGTGAACCTGCGCAACTTCAGTCGTCTGGATCAGGCTCGCGTTGCTGAAGTTAATCTCAACGAAAGTCTTGAGCAGACGCTGGTGATTGCCAAGAACGTGCTGAAGAATCGTGTGGAGATCATCCGCCGCCTCGCGGATATTCCGTCGGTTAGTTGTTCGCCTTCGCAGATCAACCAAGTCTTTCTCAATCTGATCAGCAATGGCGCACAAGCGATTGAGCACGATGGTGGCCGCTTACTGCTCAAGACCGAAAGTGATGACACGCATGTCCATGTCAGCATTCAGGACAACGGCAAAGGCATTGCTCAAGAACATCTGGAAAAGATTTTTGATCCTTTCTTCACCACCAAGCCGATTGGCCAAGGCACTGGCCTTGGGCTCTCCATCAGCTATCAGATCGTTCAAGCACATGGCGGCCAGATTCGCGTGGCATCAATCCTAGGCAAAGGCTCGCGTTTTGTTGTGAGCCTACCGATTGTTGCGGTGCAGCCGCAGGCACAAACACAGGCCATTGCGGCCTAGTCTGAGATGCCAATCAAACCAGACCTAGTACTTGTCGACGACGAAGAGCGAATCTTGCGATCGCTGGCGATGCTGTTTCGCCCGCACTACAACCTCTACACCACCACCGACGCCCGCGACGCGCTTCAATATGTGCGCGATCATCGCGTGCATGTGATTGTTAGCGACCAGCGCATGCCGGTGATGCGTGGCGCTGATCTTTTGCGTGAAGTGCGTATCGCATCACCCAACACGATGCGACTGCTGCTCACGGGTTATTCGGAGTTAGAAGCCATTGTTGCGTCGGTAAATGAAGGCGAGGTATTCCGCTTCATCAACAAGCCTTGGGACGCAGCAGAGCTCAAGCAGACTGTTAATCAAGCTGCAGAAATTTCTTTTGATTTGTTCAGCAGTCAGCCGAGCGTAACGCCGCCAGTCTCGACCTTCACTGAAACCGGCAGCTTCATTGCACCGCAGCCAGAAGAAGGGATTCTGGTCATTGATGACGATGCAGAAGTCGTCAAAGCCGTCCGTGAAATTGTTGGGCCATCGCAAGCCGTGCACTGGGCATCGAGTCTTGATCAGGCATTTTCGATCCTTGCCGAGAACAATATCGGCGTCGTGATTTCAGAGCTATTCGTAAAACGCGAACCCATCGCGCTTGCGCTGAAAATGCTGAAAGCTGAGCATCCGGAAGTGGTCAGCATTGTGATGACGCCATTTCAAGACACCAGCGTTCTGATCGGCTTGATCAATCAAGGTCAGGTCTTTCGCTTTCTGCCCAAGCCCATTCGTCGTGGGCCACTCGGCATGAATATCGCCTCGGCCCTGCGTCATCACCGCGCGCTGAAATCCGCACCAAAACTGCGGACGATTCACGCGGTCGAGCCCGTCAGACAAATAGAAGACAACAACGTCGCCGCGCGCGTGATGGGATTCCTCGGCCGTCTGCGCAATCGCAATCTCGGTAGTTTTGGCGCTTCTCCATAGCGCGTCCAGAAGCATCGAGTGCCAGTAGGCTGAACGCTATACTGGCGACAATGAAATATCTTCTTTCCTCAACGCTAACGGCCGTGCTGGCCCTCACGCTGGTGGCCTGCGATCGCGATGCGGCCTACGATCCGCTGGCTTTAGCCACGGCACAGGGAAAGACCATCAACAACCCTTTTGCCGTTGTGCCATCGCAGTGCTACACCAAGACCGATGGCGTCTCCAATCCTTGCTGGACCTGCCACACCGACAAGAACGGCAGCAACGCGCTGAATGACGCGCATCTGCAAGAGGAATACGCCTTCAGCAAAGTCGGCATGAACAATCCTTGGACCAATCTGTTCAAAGATCGCAGCGCGGTCATTGCCAGCATTAGCGATACCGATGCGCTGACTTGGGTGCGACAAGACAATTACCGTCCACTGCGCAAAGCATTGCGTCGCCGCGGCAACTACGGCGGCTGGGTGCCGGATTTCGATTTTGCGCGTGGCTTTGACGCGGATGGTTTCGCGAAAGATGGCAGCCATTGGCGCGCGTTTCGATACAAGCCATTCCCTGGCACGTTCTGGCCTACGAATGGCTCGACCGATGACGTGATGATTCGTCTGCCGCGATTCTTTCGTGCGAATGTTGCTGGCGTTGAGAATCGGGAAATCTACAAAGCTAATCTGGCGATTCTTGAAGCTTCCTTAGGCGTTGGAGCCAACGTTCCTGACTCAAAAATCCTGCGTCGCATTGAGCCGATTGATGAAGCCGCTGTTGGTGCAGATATCAATGGCGATGGAAAAATTGAGGGCCGCGTTGATGTCATGCGCGGTCTGCCTCTGCGCTACGTCGGCGGAGCAGCCGGCATTGGCGTGGTGCGGCACTTTTATCCAATCGGCACCGAATTTTTGCACAGCGTGCGTTACATCGATCCCGATGCGCCGAGCTTGCTGAGTACGCGCTTTAAGGAACTTCGTTACTCGGTGAAAATACATTGGGTTGGGCCGGATGAGCTCACGGAAAATTACGCTGAAGAACGTAATGAGCCCGCCGATACGCCGCCGATTTTTTACGGCTCTGCCGTCACTGGCGTGATCTCGCCTTTCGGCTGGAGTCTGCAAGGCTTTATCGAAGACGCTCAAGGTCGTCTGCGACTGCAGACGCGTGAGGAGCATCAGTTTTGCATGGGCTGTCACTCTGGTCTTGGCGTAACCGTGGATCAGAGCTTTGGCTTTCCACGAAAAGTGCCGGGCTCACCAGGCTGGGGCCATCAATCGCTAGACAACATTCCTGATGTGCCACAAGCAGGGCACGTCGATCCGGAAACGTTGGTTTATTTCCGTCGCGCACATGGCGGCGATGAATTCCGCGCCAATCAGGAAGTGCTGGAGCGCTATTTCCCTGCGGGAAAACTCGACGAAGCCAAGGTGCGTGCCGCGAAAGATATGCGCGAGCTGATCACACCTTCACGCGAACGCGCCTTGGCCTTGAACAAAGCTTATATGGCGCTCGTTCGCGAACAGGATTTTGTTCACGGACGCGACGCCGTCGCACAACCTGCGACGAACGTTCATACGCAAATCAAGAATGGCGATACCAAGCTGAAGAAAAATGGCGCGGTCTATAAAGATGGAACGCTTTGGTTGGAGTGGCCAGCACCGGCCACTCCAACTGCTGAATAAAACTTACGGCGCTTTGAGGAAGATCGGATTGCCGATCGTTGTGCGCGTTTGCAAATTACGCGTCTCAACGCGCCAGAAGGTGCCGAGCGGACCTTCGTTCAATGTATTGCGGCCAACCACAATCTCATGCACAAACGGATCGCTGGTGATTGGCACTGTGAGTGTCGGCACGGGCAAGCCATTCGGCAACGGCAAGGCGATCGGCAAGGTAACGCCAAGCTGAAGTTCACCATTACGGTAGTAACTCAACAATTGGCCCATGCCACCGGTGACGGTCGTGCGCAGCTTCACTGTGCCGTTAGCAGCAACCTTAAGCGTGTCGCCAAAAATAGCGTGCTGCCCATCTGAAGTTGTCGCTTCAAATTGCAGCGAAGGACTCGCTGTCACGCCACGTGTTTTCACATAAGCATGGCCCGCTTTGACTGCGGCCTTGATTGCTGCGCGTGACAACTCAGACGCATAAACCACCGTTGCTGATGAACCATAGCCTTTACGCTCACGCTGATCCAGTGCATCGACGCCTTTAGAGTCGCTGCCGGAAACACCGGTGATCTTGTGCCCTGCACTGAGCTGCTGATCCCACAACGCGAGCGCAGTGGTCATGAACGGATTTTCGATTTTTGGATCGGATAACGGCACGCCAAGATCGTCTGCCGTCGTCAGCAGCGGACCGTTCAGAATCTCCATGGTGTCGACTTGATCCCAATCAATCTGATCGCCCAATTCGAAATAACAACCGCGGCAGAAGTTGGAGAACAGCGGCGGCGGAAAGCTGGTGGGATGATTGATCTGGAACAGCGCGCCATCGGCTTTGATCGCTTTCTGAATATCACCAATTTTGATGTTCTCAAAACCATGGCGATATTCGCTGACATGCGGCGTTTCGCCGTGGCCCATCACATGGCCGTAGTACGTGATGATTTCGCGGCCTGGATAAATCAGCAAATCAGGATTCGCGCGTTGCACCGCACCGAGCGTGCGCCAGTGCTGCGTGGTGACATATTCCGTCACCATCAAGAAATCGAGCTTGGCAGCGCGAGCCTGTTCGATAAACCCGTCCCAGTCCGGCGCATTCGGATTGGAGTGATAAGCGTGCATGTGGAAATCGCCGCTGTACCAACCCGGACCACTGCGTGCGACATGCTTCGTGTCGACGGGATCATTGGCCGGCGTTGTGCCGCCGCCCACTTTGCACTCCACTTTTACGACCCAATCGGCGCCTTGTGGCGACGACGCGCCCACGCCTAGATCGGCATACCAAACGCCCGCTTCAATCTTGCCCGGAAGATAGCCACGATCAGCGCTGCCGGCTTCAACAAAAACAGGATTCTGTTCTTGATCAATACGACCTTGGCGTGAACCTGACCAACCGCGGAAACCGGCGTTGCTGCGATAACCATTTTGGTCCCACAGACCAAGATCCAGAGTAGTGGACGTGAGCGGCGTTGAAGGCAGACCAGGTTTATCGGTCCAGCCGTAACTGACTTCTACGCGACCCGTTCCGGACGCAACTTTGAAAGGCAGCATGCGATAGGTTTTGGCATCGCTGCTGCCAATGCTGCCGGTGAACTCCAATGCAGGCTGGCCAGGCGCGCAAAGCGCGGCATCAGTCGGCGGGGTGGGCACGGGGCCTGATGATGATTCGCCATCAGGACTGGTACTGCTGCCGCAAGCGGAGAGCATGACGGTCGACAGAGCGACGATAAAAGAGTGGGAAATTTTCATGGCGCGAGTCTAAATCCTGTAATGCTTTTTTTAGTGACAACGGAGCTAAATAAACTGTCTCCAGTAAGTTTTATATTGTTTAACTATACAAATTACACAATCATAAAATCACATCGTGCAGACAAGCATAATTACCTTCACTCGCATGCCTTAAGGTGGGGTGACCGCATTCCAAACCCGTTATGCTTTCGCCATGAAAGAAATCATCATCGAAGCCCCTACACGCCCCTCTCTGCGCGCACGTTTTCTGCGCCACGGCACGCGCTTTCTGTTGCAGCCGGTATTGAGCGGGTCGCTATCACCAGAACGACAGCGCGCCCGCCTGACCTTCATCACGCGCTTGATGAAATTTCTGGCGCCGCGCGGCACTTTGGCCACTCAGCAAACGCTGGGCGGCGTGCCGATGGAATGGGTCGAAAATATTCACAGCGGCGTGCAGGGCTATATGTTGTATCTGCACGGCGGCGCTTACGTGATTGGCTCGCCGCAAAGCCATCGCAATCTCACGGCGCATTTGGCCAAACACTGCGCGCTGCGCGTGGCCGTCATCGACTATCGTCTGGCACCTGAACATGCGTTCCCCGCTGCGGTGGATGACGCACTCGCTGCTTATCGCGGCATGCTCGATATGGGCATCGAAGCGCAGGACATCGTTATCGCAGGCGATTCCGCTGGCGGTGGCCTCACCCTCGCCTGCGCACTTGCTGCACGCGAAGCAGGCTTGCCTCTGCCTGCCGCACTCGTCTGCATGTCGCCATGGACCGATCTGACCAATGTCAGCGAGAGCATGCAAAAAAATGCGGCGACTGAAGTGATGCTGAGCTACAACGGCATTCAGACTTACACGCAGCAATATCTGCAAGGCGCTGATCCACGCACGCCGTTTGCATCGCCACTGCATGCCGATCTCAAAGGCATGCCGCCGACGTTGATTCAGGTCGCCGACATTGAAGTGCTCTATAACGATTCAACGCGTTATGCCGAGGCCTCAAAAAAAGCTGGCGTTGAAACCGTGCTGCAAGTTTCGCCGGATCTCTGGCACGTCTGGCAGCTCTACGCCGGGCAAATGCCAGAAGCTGATGATGCGATCTGGCACATCGCACAGTTCATCGGCGTGCACCTCGGTCAGAGCCGCAGCGCATGACCCCAGCGCAATGGCGCAGCGCTGGCGAATATTTTCGCTGGAACGATTATTCGATTTTCTATCGTGCGGAAGGCAGCGGCGATAAAGCGCTGCTGCTGATCCATGGATTTCCCACGGCATCGTGGGATTTCGCAGGCCTTTGGCCTGAACTCTGCAAGCGCTACAAGCACGTCATCACACTCGACATGCTGGGCTTTGGATTTTCTGACAAACCCCGCGATTACGTTTATTCGCTGGTGCAACAAACTGATATTCACGAAGCGTTATTAGCGAAACTCGGCGTACGACACATCGACATCCTCGCGCACGATTACGGCGTGAGTGTTGCGCAAGAATTTTTGGCTCGCGACTCTGAGCGCGAAATCAAGCCGTACACCATCGACTCCGTCACGCTGCTCAATGGCGGCCTGTTTCCAGAAACACATCGTATGACTGGAACACAGCGCTTGCTACGTTCGCCACTTGGCGGACTGATCGCACGCTTCTTCGGCGAACGTCAATTCGGCAAAAGTTTTTCTCTGGTGTTTGGTCCCAACACCAAACCCAGCGCTGCCGAGCTGCATGATTTCTGGATTCTGCTTGCGCACAACGATGGCAAGCGCATCATTCATCTGTTGATCGCCTACATTGATGAGCGTCGCTACAACCGCGAGCGTTGGGTAGAAGCGTTGCGCCGCACCCGTGTGCCGCTACGTTTGATCAATGGCCCGGAAGATCCGGTGTCCGGCGCTCACATGGTGGCGCGCTATCGCAGCTTGATCATGAACCCGGATGTGGTTTCACTGCCGGGCATTGGTCACTACCCGCAAACTGAAGCGCCGCAGCAGGTGCTTGCGGCGTTTTTTGAATTCCAGGATTACTTGAAACTGCTCTAGCGTTTAATGCGCTTCAATGCCCTGGGCGCAAGAACTTGTAGCGCTCAATATCGCTATTGAATTTAGCCACCATCTTTTCTCTTTCTTGCTGCAACTGAACGGCAGATTTTTTGTTGTCTTCTAAGGAAGCTTCAAATTTTTTGAGCTGCACTTCCACTCGCTTGTCTGGCTTCTTGCCTGGTTTAGCTTGAGCAGCAACTCGGCCACGCAAATCGGCTACCGTTTTCTCGCTATCAGCAATCGCCTTCTTCACCAGCACCAAACGTCCATCCAACGTCTGCTCGCGCAAGATGCGCGCTGACTCCAACTCTTTGGAACTGCTGTAGGTGTCGGTTAAAAATTTGTCGTACGCGAGTTGTTCTGTTGCCTTCTTGGCTGCCGCGGCTTCTTCTGCTTTCTTGGTTTCTAGCGCGGTGACTTCTTCTGGCGTCAGCTGACGCGCTCTTTTGTCTACCACCATGCCTTGATTGTTAAAAATCTCGCGCTCTTTATCTGCGTATTGCGGTGGAATGCTATCGCCGCAACTACGGTTGCCTTTGTTGTCGGTCCAGCATTGGATTTTCTTGCCGCCAGGCGCGGCAGACGCCACCAGAGGCAGTGCCATCAACAAGAACAGTGACGCAGAAAACGCTTTACGCATGTCTCGCTCCATGAGAATAGTTTTTTAGGACTTCACGCCGTATCGGGCTTGATAGTCCTGCATTGCTTGGATGGTCGCCTCATCAGCATTACCAGCCTGCAAGAACTGCAGCACTTCTTTAACGGTAACCAAGGGCACCACGCGGATGCCGGTGTCGCGCTCCATCTCGGCGACGGCTGAGTTGCCGTTAGGGCCGACTTCTTGTCGATCCAGCGCAATCACCGCGGCCACTGGCTCGGCACCTGCCTTACGCAGAATGTTGACCGCTTCGCGCAGCGCAGTGCCTGCGGTGAGCACGTCATCCACAATCACCACGCGGCCCTTTGGCGCAGCGCCGACCAGCACGCCGCCTTCGCCATGGTCTTTGGCTTCTTTGCGATTGTAGGAATACGGCAGATCGCGACCACGTTCGGCCAGCGCAATGCTGACGGCCGAGACCAGCGGGATGCCCTTGTAGGCTGGGCCGAACAGCCCGTCGTACTCAAGGCCGGAAGCGGCAAGCGCTTCAGCGTAGGCGCGGCTCAGATCGCGCATGGCGGCGCCACTGCTGATCTTGCCGAGATTAAAGAAATACGGGCTGACGCGGCCGGACTTGAGCGTGAACTGGCCGAATTTGAGCACTTCGTGCTCCAGCGCGAGTTTGAGAAAGGCAGTTTGGTAGGCGTGCATTGTTCGTGAGGTGATGCGGGTCTACCGCTATGATAACGATGTATTGATACAACAACGACGCCGCCCAGCCGGAGAACCCGTGCGCATCATCAATCTCAACACCAATGGCATCCGCTCCGCCGCCCGCAAAGGCCTGTTTGAGTGGCTACCGAAGCAGCAGGCCGACGTGCTCTGCATTCAGGAAACCAAGTGCCAGATCGGCGACGTCAAAGACGACGAGCTGTTCTTCCCCAAGGGCTGGCATGTCTATTTCCGTGATGCGCAGAAAAAGGGCTATTCCGGCGTGGCGCTGTACTCGCGCACCAAACCGGACAAGGTGCTGACCGAACTCGGTAACGAGGAATTCGACGGCGAAGGCCGCTATCTGGAAGCGCGCTTTGGCAATCTCTCGGTGGTGACACTCTATGTGCCGTCCGGCTCATCCGGCCCGGAACGTCAGGCGTCGAAAGATCGCTTCATGGAATTTTTTCTGCCTAAGCTGCGCGAGTGGAAAGCCAGCGGCCGTGAGTATGTGATCTGCGGCGACTGGAATATCGCGCACAAAAATATCGACATTAAAAACTGGAAGGGCAATCTCAAGAACTCTGGCTTTCTTCCGCACGAACGTTCTTGGCTAGACACGGTGTTTAGCGATGATCTGGGCTGGGTCGATGGCTATCGCTCGCTTTATCCCGAGACTGAAGGCGAGGCCTACACCTGGTGGAGCAATCGTGGCGCTGCTTACGAAAAAAACGTCGGGTGGCGCATCGATTACCACATCGTGACGTCAGGCCTTAAGGGCAAGATCAAAGCCGCGAGCATTTACAAAGCCGAAAAGTTTTCGGATCACGCGCCTTTGATTCTCGACTATGACATCTAACGCTCAAGCGCAGGGATGGCGCATCTACAGCAACCCGCGCGTGCTCGGTATGTTGTTTCTCGGCTTCTCTGCCGGGCTGCCGTTTCTGTTGGTGTTCTCCACGCTCTCTGCATGGTTGGCGCAGGTCGGCATTAGCCGCACCACCATTGGTTATTTCAGCTGGATTGGCCTCACCTATTCGTTGAAGTTTTTCTGGTCGCCTGTTGTTGATCGCGTGCGCTTGCCGTTTCTCACCCATTGGCTGGGGCGTCGCCGCAGTTGGATGTTGCTGGCACAGATTGGTATCGCGAGTGGTCTCGCAGGCATGGCGCTGAATGATCCCGCGCAGAGCCTGACGCCAACGATTGTGTTTGCACTGCTTGTTGCGTTTTCATCCGCAACGCAAGACATCGCACTCGATGCTTATCGCATCGAAGCTGCGCCATTGGATCTACAAGGCGGCATGGCCGCGGCATATCAGATGGGCTATCGCGTCGCGCTGATTGTTGCTGGTGCAGGCGCATTGTTTATCGCCAGCAGCGCAGGCTGGAGCGCGAGCTATCTGACGATGGCTGCATTCATTCTCATCGGCATTTTTACTGTGCTCGTCGTTGCAGAGCCGCTGTCACAAGTCAGCCGCGAAACCATGATGCAAGAGCAGCGCGTTCTCGGCTTTCTGGAACGCTCAGCGCATTGGCCCAAGCCGCTGCAAAGCGCGATGGCTTGGTTGATCGGCGCAATTGTTTGCCCATTCGTGGATTTCTTCACGCGCAATGGCCTACGCAATGCACTGTTCATTCTCTTGTTCATCAGCCTTTACCGCATGCATGAATACGCAATGGGCGTAATGGCAAACCCGTTCTATCTGGACATGGGCTATACGCTGGATCAGATCGCCAGCATGTCGAAAATCTTCGGCGTGATCATGACGATGGTTGGCGTGGTGATCGCGGGCCTGATGGTGGCGCGTTACGGCGTGCCGCGGACATTGCTACTCGGCGTCGTTACGATTTTCTTCGGCAATTTGTTCTTCTCATGGCTCTCCACCAGTGAACAAACATTGCTGGGCTTGGGTGCTGCCATCAGCGTCGACAACATCGGCATCGGCATTGCTGGCACTGCGTTTGTCGCTTATCTCTCCAGCCTCACCAACACTGCATACACCGCAACGCAGTACGCGCTATTTGGCTCACTGTTTCCGCTGCCGGGAAAAATCATCGCTGGGTTTTCTGGCGTGGTGGTGGATCACATCGGCTACACGCTGTTCTTCATCTACACCGCATCTCTAACCTTGCCGGCCATGCTGCTGTGTTTAATACTGATCAAACAGCAACGCGCTGCCGCAGCACCACAATCCTGATCGGAGACTGCAATGAACGACATCGTTACAAACGACGCCGACCAAGCCAGCGAATCTGAACGCACGACGCTGACGATTGCTTATGTACTGCACGTGATTGGGCCGTTCACAGCCTTTCTGCTCAACATTGCGGGCTTGGTGTTGAATCACATTAAAGCGGCGGAAACGCAGAACCACTACATCCGCAGTCATCACGTCTGGATGCTGCGCACTTTTTGGTGGACGTTGCTTTGGTCGCTACTGAGCTGGCCGCTTTGCTTGATCCTTGTCGGCTTCTTCACGCTCGCGATTGTCGGCGTGTGGTGGATCTATCGCGTGGTGCGCGGTCTGATCAATTATTCCGAACGCCGGCCAATGCCGATTTAAATCGAGCAGTAATCGAAAGCTATCGGCTATCCAGAAAATCTAGCGGATCATTCCAACGCCCGCCGCCTGCCTGACTGTCAGACTCTTCGGTGTAATCATCTCGCTCGATATCTAGAGCGCCGGAGTAATCTTCCGGTGGCGGTGTGGAGCGCGCAGCAAGCTCGAGCCAACTATCGAAGTCGTACTCCTCTAGCGTGCCGTCGAAATGCTGGACCAAAACAATCTCGGCCTTGGTATCAACACCTACGATCTCGAACGGATCGCCGTCGGTTCTGTACCACTCACCGACAGACATGTCTCGCAACCATTCCGCCATCTCGCACCTCCAGCGTCGCAGATTATTTTTTTGCGGCACTTCTTTGTTCTACGCTTGTCACCACAAGGGTTCAAGTCCGCAGTGATGGACGGTAGGCAAATAGCTGAAATGACGTGAACTGTTTCGTGAGACGTAAGCGATGCGCGATATCGCAGCGGGGCAACGTCCTACACGCTGCGCACAGCGCGGCCCACTTTATGATTTTTCTTTGGCAGCAGCCTTGTCGCGTTTTTGCATGAGCTTTTCGATGGCAGGACGGAAGATCAACTCCATCGCTTTTTCCATCAATTGCCCAGGCACAACCAGTGTTTGTTCATGCGATTTCGACGCGCCCGGCAAACTTGCAATGAGCTTGTCGAAATTCACCTTCACGCGCGAGGTCTTGTTGAAATGCACAACGACCAAGCTTTCTTCTGCCGCAGGGATTTCCTGCACTTCAAAAGGATTGCTGGTATCGACCAGCGGCACGCGCTGGAAATTCACGTCGGTGCGTGAAAACTGCGGAATGATGTGGTTCACGTAATCCGGCATACGACGCAGGATCGTCCGCGCAACGTCTTCTGGATTATGGCCACGCTCTTCAGTGTCGCGGCGGATCTTTTGAATCCATTCGAGATTGATCACCGGGACTACGCCGATCAGTAGGTCGAAGTGACGCGCAACATCAATTTCATCACCGACATAGCCGCCGTGCAGTCCTTCGTAAAAAAGGATGTCGGTGTCTGTTGGCAAACGTTCCCATGGCGTGAATGTGCCAACAGGTTGACTGACTGCCGCCGCTTCCGCTTCCGTGTGCAGATAGCGACGCACAACGCCGTTGCCAGCGTCGCTGTAATCGCGCAGCAAACTGTGCAAACGCTCCAGCAAATTGCCGCCCGGACCAAACAGCGAAAAGTTTTCACCACGAATACGCGTGCGTTCCATTGCGGCGCGCAGTTGCACACGGTCGTAGGCGTGAAACGCATCGCCCTCGACCAGCGCGGGCTTTATGCCTTGCTCTTCAAAGATGCGCTGGAATAGCCGCATCACGGTGCTAGTGCCCGCGCCGCTAGAACCGGTAACGCCGATGGTGGGGTGTCTTGCCGACATGCTTCGCCTTATTTCACAGAATTCTGGACTCACCGCTGCGCGCACAGCAGCACAGCGTTTGTTTTTAAATATTATTTATTTTTATATTTAGTTAATATTTTAAAACAATATTTTTCATTTGCCGTTGCTTGTCCGCACTTTTGTCGGCAACACCGCTATTTACAACGTCACTCCGTAGCGACGTAGCAACGATATGGTGAGACCGTAACACAGCATCATGACGATTAGCGCCACCAGCAGCGACAGCCAGAACGAATACCCACGGTTAAGCAGCGCGGGCAGTATCAGAAACATCGGCAGCGTCGGCAGCACAAACCAGAAAGTACTTGTCGACAACTGCGCAATGGTTTGCGTGTCTCGTGTTTCTGCGTAGATCCAGATCAGCGTAATCAGCGATACCAGCGGGAGTGCTTTAATCAAGCCACCGAGCGTGGCATTCACCTTGGCCACTTCGGTGATTGCGACGATGATCGCAGCAGAGATCAGCAGTTTAATGACATAGAGCATGGCTCTGTTTTACAGGCGCCGGAACTCCAGATCAAATACTTCATGCCCCAAGCGTTCGCCACGCGCTTCAAAACGCGTTTTGGGGCGCGTAGTGTGACGCGGCACGTAGCGTCCATCAGCGGCGAGATTGCGGAAACTTGGCGATGCATTGAGCACTTCGAGCATGTGCTCTGCGTAATGTGCCCAATCGGTTGCCAAGAGCAAACGTCCATCCTTCGCCATTTTGCTTGCAACAAGCTCAATGAAAGCGGGCTGCACGATGCGGCGCTTGTGGTGACGCGCCTTATGCCAAGGATCGGGGAAATAGATCACGACTTCTTGCAACGAAGCATCGGCGATCCACGTCTCCAACACTTCAACCGCGTCGTGACTCGATGTGCGCAAATTATTGAGGCCTGCCGTTTCTGCGTTGTGCAGCAAACGACCAACGCCTGGGCGATGCACTTCTACACCGATAAAATCATTCTGCGGCTCCAGCGTGGCGCGCGACAGAATGTGATCACCGTTGCCGAAACCAATCTCGAAAACAACCGGCGCTTTGCGGCCAAACACCTGCGCAAGATCAAACGGCTGCGCGGGCGCATCTAAACCATAGCGCGGCCACAAACGTTCCAACGCAGACTTCTGTCCATCAGTCATGCGCCCTTCACGGCGCACAAAGCTACGCAGCCTGCGGTAGAACGGCGTGCCTTCTTCGTTTGAATTTTCTACTTCGTTGTCGCTCATGCAATAACGCCATCCAAAGGTGATGACGCACTCGCAAAACGGCGGCGCGGCATACGGCCTGCGAGAAATGCTTCGCGACCTGCTTCAACGCCTTTCTTCATGGCGCTAGCCATCAGCACAGGATTTTTTGCTTCGGCAATTGCGGTGTTCATCAGCACGCCGTGGCAGCCGAGTTCCATTGCAATCGCGGCATCGCTGGCCGTGCCAACGCCCGCATCAACAATGATCGGCACGCGGGCATTCTCAACAATGGTGAGAATGTTGTAGCGATTCTGAATGCCGAGGCCCGAACCAATCGGCGCGGCCAATGGCATCACGGCAACACAGCCGATTTCTTCCAGACGTTTGCAGATGATCGGATCGTCGCTGGTGTAGACCATCACGTCGAAGCCATCTTTGACGAGGATCTCGGCGGCCTTCAGCGTCGCAGGCACATCCGGATACAAAGTCTTGGCATCGCCTAGTACTTCAAGCTTCACTAACTTATGGCCATCGAGCAGCTCACGCGCGAGGCGGCAGGTGCGCACGGCGTCTTCTGCGGTGTAACAGCCGGCAGTGTTCGGCAGCAGGGTGTAACGATCTGGCGGAATCACGTCGAGCAGATTGGGCTCGCCGGGGTTTTGGCCGATGTTGGTGCGACGGATCGCGACGGTGACAATCTCCGCCCCGCTCGCCTCAATTGCCGCGCGAGTCTCGGCCATGTCTTTATACTTGCCAGTACCGACAAGCAGACGCGAACGATAGGATTTGCCAGCGATGAGCAATGAATCTTGAACAGGCGTTTGCATAGTGGGCTTTTCTTGAGGCCCGCGCCGTGAATAGCGCGTGCTTTTACATGGATGTAAATCGTGGAGCGGGTGATGGGAATCGAACCCACGTAAGTAGCNATAGAGATTTTACCCGATCAGCCCCCCTATGGGGTCATTACTGTGCCGAGTTGCCGCTCAGTAACGCTCTGAAATCATCCCCAGATAATTCGCTCAGATCACGTCCGCCCGACTCCGACTTGTGTCCGAGCGTCTTTCCGACGATTGGCGATTCCGAGCATTTTGGCGAACGAGTCCGCGTCGATTCCATACCATATCTAAAATAATAAATGTTGACTTTTACGCAGTAATTTGGTATTATTTCATAGTTGGTGCAAGAACCAAGCATTTTCCAAGTATAAAAAGAGTCTTTATCCCCAAAAAGACCTTGGCTTTGTAGCTAAAAAATCCCCGATTTATCGCGGGATTACTGTGTCCGCTTTATTGCTTTTAATCGCAGATATACCTGCGAGGGCCCCCTGCGCCTGCACGATGAATATTCATAAACCGCATTTCTCTCTAATACAGGATAACTTATGAAAGTTGGCATCAATAAACAAATCATTGGTAAAGCGGGCAATCAGACAGGAATTTCAGCGGGTAAGGCCAACCATCTTTGGACGGAATACTGGACCCGTCCCGATCTCAACATCAACGAACTCGCGGAAGAGATTAAAAACGGGCACGGCTTCGGCCCATGGTTCAAGGATGCAGGGAACAACGGCGGGTATCGCAGCAAAGAAAATCTAATCTGCACGCAGGTTCTTGCTGTCGATATCGATAACAAGGACGACCAGCGCCAATGGACCCTCTCGGAACTCGTGGCGTTTCCGTTCGTGATGGATCACGCCGGGTTTATCTACACCACTGCCACTCACAGTCCAGAGAATCCGCGTTATCGCATCGTATTCGCGCTGGAGACGGAGCTGACCGACCCAGAGCACATCCGTGCAGCATATAAAGCACTGGTGGCTATCTTTGAAAGTGACGAGGCCACCACCGCTCCCGCGCAGTGCTTCTATGGATCGCCGCAGTGCCATCTTGAAATGGTGGGCAAGGTTCTCAGCGATGCCACCGTTCATGCACTGATTCGCACTCAAAGCGCGGTAACAACTCCGACTCCCTCACGTGCGAAGCAAAAAGCCGCTACCCAATCGGGGAATGCGTCCGCGGCGGTGACTCCAACATTTTGGATCGCGGAGGACACGCCGGTGAGGTGCGCTGGCTCTAGCGAGTACCACCACCTCAATGAGCTGCAGGATAAGCAGAAGGTTCATTGTCCTGATCCGGCTCATCCAGATAAAAGTGCAAGTGCACAAGTAATCCGGCCAGCTAAGCGCGGTGTGTCGGGCGTTTACTGCTTCGCGCACAAGCGTTGGTATCCAGTAAAACGTAAATTCCAACTGCCAGAAGATCCCGCAGATAAATTTTGGCGCGAGCAAGTTGATATCCGCGTTGGCTCTCCCGCATCCGCGACACACTTTTTTGATCTCACGTTCGATTGGCGCAATCCCAACGAGAAACTACTCGATTCGTTGCCCTCGGGCGACGCAATTGTGCTTATTAAAAGTCCGAAAGGAACTGGCAAAACTGAGGTATTGAAGCGCCTGGTCGATGATACGAACAAAACGGTTCTTGTGATTGGCCATCGCATTCTCCTACTGCGCGAGATAGCACAAAGGCTCTCGCTGGATTTATACGAGCACAATCAAAAACCAGTCAAACCTACAAACAAGTACGCGGTTACTGTCGATAGCCTTGCCAACAGGCTGAGGATGGATACTCCAGCGAGGCAATACCACACCGTCATCCTTGATGAGGTTGAGCAGGTGATTTCTCACATGCTTTCAGACACTGACTCGTTGGTCCGTGGCCGCTTTGAAATTGTGAAATACCTGATTTACGTAGTTAAGCACGCTAAACGATTGATTTTGTCAGATGCTGATCTGGGGCCAAATGTAGAGGTGCTTCTAAAGACTGCTGGTCGCATTGCTGACTTGGATACTGCGGTCATCATCCATAACAGGCCGAAAGGATTCACGCTGTACAACCGCACCATTCCGGTTGATAGCAAATGTGAGTATGGAGCACCGAAGATTGCTTTGTACGAAAGTGAAAGTGACCTTCAGGAAAAAATGCTTTCCGATTATCGCGATGGAACAAATCTCTTCGTGTGCTGCAACTCGAAGAAAAAGGCGGAACTGATCCACGGAATGCTCACCGCCACCAATGCCACTAGCCTGCCTGTACTGCTTGTAACTTCGGATACTCGGAACACGCCAGCGGTGATCGATTTCATGATCGACCCAAAGAAAAAGTTCTGGGATTACTCTGCGATTGTCAGCTCCCCTTCACTTGGTAGCGGGGTTGATCTCTCGCTTAGTTTTCCGAGTGATTCCGTTGGATCTCCTCGCGTTGCCGTGTATGGATACTTTATTAACGGCGTGAACTCCCACACAGATATCGATCAGCACCTAGGCCGCGTACGCAATCCGACGCAAGTTCTGGCATGGGTCAGCCCAGAAGAACGGGATGAGGAATCTCGCCTTGATGAAATCAAGAAAATTATTCGCGAGCGAGACGTCTCGTTCCGCCGACTCACAGCGCTTGATGAATATGGTTACGAAATGGAACTGGCCGACGACCCAACACTCGATATCTATGCGCAAGCGCTTTCTGTACGCAACCAATCAATGCGTTATTTTCGCAAGAACTTTATCCGCTATAAGAAGAATTCTGGCTGGGTCGTGGATGAGATCGCAGCAACAGAACAAGAGCACAAGGAGCTCAAGGCTCTCAAAAAGCGTGCTGATGAAAATCTGCGCGAAGAAAAATCTAAGCGGATTCTCTCTGCTCGCAAACTTGATAGTCAGAGCGCAGACATTCTCCGCGATGCGCGACGTTCGTCAGGTGGTATTCCAGACTCTGAGCAAGCAGCACTCGATCGCTACTACTTGGAGCGTTTTTACTGCGCCGAAGCAACCGCTGAACTTATCGACCTAGACGATGAGAGTCGATTTCAACCCGCCGTGGAGCGATTCGAGTGCTTGATGGTGGCCGACAAGGCACTGATGCAATCTGACGTCTCGGAGGTATACCTGTTTCCCGCTGACCGCGAGGCTCGGCTCTACACAAGTCGTACGCTAGGCCAGCTCCTTGGGGCACTCGGATTGGCAGATATCCAAAAAGGGAACCTCCCAGAAAACTGGGAAACCTGCCATGACAACCTGAACGGGTTCCGCGAGGTCGTCGAAGATATGACAGATGCAGATTTCTCGGTTATGGGCTTGAAGAAGCGCAAGGACATCGAAAAATCCCCCATGATCACCGTAACGCGCGTTCTAGCGTCCATTGGACTCAAAACCAAGAAAACTCGACGCACTTCAAGCGAGGGAGATGAACGGACGATATGGTATGGAATCGACGCGGACTCGTTCGCCAAAATGCTCGGAATCGCCAATCGTCGGAAAGACGCTCGGACACAAGTCGGAGTCGGGCGGACGTGATCT
>NZ_QANS01000005.1 GCF_003052265.1 Stenotrophobium rhamnosiphilum | reverse complement strand
ACCGCAGTCGTCGTCACAGTCACATCGGCAACATCAGCCCATACGAGTATGAGAGAGCTTCAAAATATGGCTAGGTGATGTCTACAAAAGTAGGGGAAGTCCATCTCGTTATATTTTGATTTGTTGTTGTGACCTCATCACTGTCCATGAGAAGATTCGCGCCACTTTTTTGCTCATAACGAAGAGCGGCGGCTTGGCAAGGTTGTAAGCATCAGTTTCAGGTGAGGGTACTTGTGAGGGTATTTTGAAAATGCGAATTCAAATAACCCTTGTACTCTATGCGCATATACTGACAATTCGATGCTGACAGCCGCACCACGCGATAGCGTGGTGGCGAAGGCCCACGGCGCTTTTCACAAGCCATACCCAGTCCCTTGTTCAAGGGACTTCTAAGACGGTTTATTTCTATGCTTCTGACCCTGCGCGATGTGAGCCTAAGGCTCGGTAATACCGTGCTGCTGGATAAGGCCGGCTTCACTATTGAGCGCGGCGAGCGCGTTTGTTTGATCGGCCGTAACGGCATGGGCAAGTCGACCTTGCTCAAACTGATTGCGGGTGAGCAGAAGCCAGACGACGGCGAAATCATTCGCGCGCAGAGTCTGAAGATTGCGACTTTGGTGCAGGAGGTTCCGACCACGATCAGCGGTTCGGTGTACGACGTTGTTGCGATGGGCCTCGGCGCCACCGGCAAATTGGTTGCTGAATATCACCACCTGATTGAACAAGCAGATCCGGATCTGAAAAAACTCGGCCGTCTGCAAGATCAGATGGACGCGCAGGATGGTTGGAATCTCGAATCACGCGTGCTGGAAACCGTCACACGTTTGGAATTGCCGGGCGATGAAGAGTTCTCCAGTCTCTCCGGTGGTTTGAAACGTCGCGTGTTGTTGGCGCAGGCCTTGGTGTCTGAGCCCGACCTGTTGTTGCTCGACGAACCGACCAACCATCTCGACATCGCCAGCATTGGCTGGATCGAAGAATTCTTTAAAGCATGGGACGGCGCAATTCTGTTCGTCACCCATGACCGTGCTTTTTTGCGCAATCTCGCCACACGCATTCTCGAATTGGATCGTGGTTGGCTCACCAGCTGGCCCGGCGATTACGAAAACTTTTTGCGCCGTCGTGAAGAGCGCCTGCACTCAGAGTCACAAGAGCGCGCGTTGTTCGACAAACGTTTGGCGCAGGAAGAAAAGTGGATTCGCAGAGGCGTCGAAGCTCGACGCACGCGCGACATGGGCCGCGTTAAGCGCCTGATGGAAATGCGTGAGGCTTATAGCGAACGCCGCAACGGACCCGGACAGGCCCGCATGCTGGTGCAAGAAGCAGAGCGCTCAGGCAAGTTGGTGGCAGAAGCTGAAAACGTCAGCTACACCTATCCAGGCGCAACAACGCCAACGATTCGTGGGCTCACCGCGACGGTGATTCGTGGCGACAAGCTCGGCATCATTGGTCCTAACGGCGCGGGTAAAACCACGCTGATCAATCTATTGCTCGGTCAGTTGCAACCGACGTCGGGCAATCTAAAGCTTGGCTCTAAATTGGAAGTGGCTTACTTCGATCAGCTGCGTGGAGCACTGAAAGAAGAAATGTCAGTGCTCGATAACGTCGCTGAAGGTAAGGATTACGTTCAGATCGGCGATCAGCGCAAGCACGTGATGGGCTATCTGCAGGAATTCTTGTTCACGCCGGATCGTGCGCGCAGTCCAATCAAATCGCTGTCGGGTGGTGAGCGCAATCGTCTGATGCTGGCCAAGCTGTTCGCTAAACCATCAAACCTGTTGGTACTCGACGAACCGACCAACGATCTCGACGTAGAAACGCTTGAGCTGTTGGAAGAACTGTTACTCGATTACACCGGCACTGTGTTGCTGGTGTCACATGACCGCGCATTCATTAATAACGTCATCGGCCGCAGTCTCGTATTTGAAGGCAATGGCAACGTTAACGAATACATCGGTGGCTACGACGATTGGTTGCGTCAGCGCCCGTCAGCGCCAGAAGCCAAGCCGGTAAAAGCTAAAGTGTTTACGGCTGCGCCTGTTGCTGCGGTTGCGCCAGCGCCATTGCCGATGTCGGCCAGCAAGCTCGGCAGTCAGGACAAGCGCGAGCTGGATGCGCTGCCGAAGAAAATTGAGAAGCTCGAAGCCGAGCAGACCAAGCTGAGCGAGCAGGTCAACACGCCAGGATTTTTCCAGAAGGACAAAGCCAAGGCAATTGAAGTGCAGCAAAAGCTCGCGGCAGTGACTGCTGAGCTCAATACTGTTTACGCGCGCTGGGAAGAGCTGGAAGCGCTACGCGGCAGCTAACGCGTAACCATTACGCCGAGACCGATGCGGGTCACTGAGCGGTTGTAGTCCAGCAAGCTTTCGCCGTAGCCGTTAAAGAAATTCAGACAGAAGAATACAGACCCGTCATTCGACGGGATGCTGTAATTCAGCGCGACTGCGCCTTTGCCGGTCGCAAAATTATTACGCAAGGTGACATGCGCAATATGGTCGCCGAAGAATTGGCGCTGCACCTGGAATTCAGCGTGTCCCATGAAGCGCTCAATATCCGGATTGTCGTCGCCTTCAGTATCCGTCGGGCTGGTTTTCTTTTTCTCCGGCATGCGATACCAGAATTTCAGATAGACCAAATATTTACCTTTGGATTGAAACGGCGCGATGTAAATGCGGTTCCAACTGCGTGAGTCGGGCAGATCGCGACCATTGGATTCATGTTCGAAGCCAAAGTCCGAGCCCCATTTGTTGAGCCAATCCACTTTTGGCGTCCAGCGATAGAACACTTCGGGGTTGTAGACGGTTTCGCGAAATGGCGAAGAATCTTTCTTGTTGTACATCTGCCAGAAAGATCGCTGCGTGTAGCCCAAATAAAAATTGGTGCCAAACAAACGCTGCTTGCCGCTGATTTGAAACACGACTTCCGCACGGCTGCCGTCATAGTGCTGACTATAAGAGTAGGGCAGCAGATACATCGAACGATGCGGCGATAGGCCGCGCGCTGTGCTGGTCAATACGTACTCGTCTGAATCCTGACGGAAGTTTTGCAGATAGTTGCTGCGGTCTTCGTGCTGCTCTTCTGGCGCGGCTGCTAGTGCAGTTTGCGGCGCGATATCAGGTGTGACGGGTATAGGCGCTGAGGCTGGAGCAGGAGCGCTAGGGCTGGCATCCTCGGCCCATGCCGCGGGAGAGATCAACAATACTGTGAGCATCATGCTCGGTAAAAACGCCTTCATCGGTTAACTCCAATGAAAATGCCCGCCATGGCGGGCATCAGGTACGGGCACGGCGTCGATTACGTCAACGCGTCAACATAAGGCTTCATCACGCGCTCAACACGGCACAGCTTGGCAAAGTGCCAGAGCTTCTTCATGTTGATGGTGCGATCAGCCATGGCGGCGCGCAGCGCGTCTACAGCGATGTGCGGACCAATTTTGTTGCGGAACTTGAACAGATCAGCCAGGGTTTTTTCCAAGCTGTAGATTTTTACTTTTACGTTTTCAATGGTGTGCGAGTCAGCGCCTTCGGTAAAAGCCGGGCCGCCAAGACGGGCGACGCGAACTTCTGGATAATCGACGCGAGGGCGTGCAGCGCGGCGTTCGATGGCGACAAACACTTCGTTTGTGGACTGATCACCGATGCCATGGAAGGCCAGCGCAGACTGCAGGCAGACCACGCCGTTGGGGACCGCACGGCCAATAATGGCCAGGGACAGCGACGGAGACAGCTGGGAATCGGACAGCACATAGCTGCCACGCCCAACTTTCTTTATCGTGCCCTTATCGCAGAGTCGGCGCAGATATTCGGCCTGAATGCCGTGGGGCACCAGATCCTTTGGACGCAGAACGCCCAGCTTTTGCGCAAGCTCTGTGATGCGTTCCGATTTGCTTTGTTCGTCCATTGTGACCAAGCCTAGATAGAAGCCTAGATGTGTATATATTTAAAAACATTTTGGCTTCATTTGCAAGGGGCTAGTACTTTGCGTGTTACATCAAGAAGTTATCACAAGTTATTGGTGGGCTTAAAAATGCTGACTTCAAATTTTGCTGCCTCTGAGACCGGCCCATGCTGACCGATATCGCCATTTTTCTAACCGCCGCGGTGCTATTTGTGCCGCTTTTCCGGTACTTAGGGCTCGGGGCGGTGCTGGGATACCTCGCCGCGGGCATCGCCATTGGTCCTTGGGGGCTGGGCTTCGTCGAAAACGTCGAAAGCATCATGCATTTCTCCGAATTCGGTGTGGTGCTGTTGTTATTCATCATCGGATTGGAATTACAGCCCTCACGTTTGTGGACTTTGCGCCGCGTGGTGTTTGGTTTAGGCGGCGCGCAGGTAGTTTTGTCGCTGCTTGTTCTTGGCGGTATTGCGCTCGCGTTTGGTTTGCCGCTTCCAGCTGCACTGGTGATCGGTTTTGGTTTAGCAATGTCATCAACTGCTTTTGTTTTGCAGATGCTGGCGGAGAAAAATGAATTGTCGTCGCGACATGGCCGCGCTTCGTTTGCAATTCTTTTATTTCAAGATCTTGCGGTGATCCCGTTCATGGCGATCATCCCGTTGTTAGCGGTTCAAGAAATACAAAATGCTTCCGGCCCCGCGTGGATCGTGGCAGTAAAAACGTTAGGCATTTTCTTGATCGTCATTCTCGGCGGTCGTTATGCGATGAAGCCTTTGCTGCGCATCTTGGCGATTACTCGTGTGCCAGAAATTTTTACCGCAGCAACTTTGTTGGTGGTCATCGCAACATCACTAGCAATGGAATTGGCGGGTATGTCGATGACACTCGGCGCTTTCCTTGCCGGTGTGTTGTTGGCGGACTCGGAATATCGGCATGAGCTGCAAGCCGACATTGAGCCGTTCAAAGGTTTGTTGCTTGGCTTGTTCTTTATTGCCGTCGGCATGTCGGCCGATGTTGGTCTCGTTCTGCAAAAGCCTTTGCTGGTGCTGGGCTTGGTCGTGCTTTTGTTCGGCTCTAAGGCAGCAATCTTGTACGCCATTGGTCGTTTTGCGCGATTGCCGCAAGATGCCGCGCGCTCCTTGGCTTTTGCGCTGCCGCAAGGCGGTGAATTTGCGTTCGTGTTGTTTGGTATCGCGACCGCTGCGGGTGTGATGTCGGTAGAAGTGTCAGCGCTGCTGATTGTGGTGGTGACTCTGTCGATGATTCTGACGCCGCCGCTTTATGCCTTGCAGGCGCGCTTCCGCAAACCACTGGAAGGTCCGGCTTACGACACGATTGATGCTTCAGAAGCACCGATCATCATTGTCGGCTTCGGTCCTTTCGGTCAGATCATTGGTCGTCTTCTGCGCTTGAAGAAAATCGGTTTTACCGTGCTTGAAAAAGACCCAGAGACCGTCGATTTCGTACGTCGTTTTGGCAACAAGATTTATTACGGAGATGCCGCGCGTTTGGATTTACTTCGTGCAGCGCACGCAGGCAAAGCCAAGATATTGATCATCTCGATTGCCAAAACTGAGGCCTCTTTGCAAATTGCTGAATCCGTGCGGCGACATTTTCCGCATCTACAGATTTATGCCGTCGCCAGTGATCGTCAGCATGCACTGCGACTGATGGATTTGAACATCAAGAACATTATTCGCCGCTCCTACTTCTCGAGCCTTGAGATGGCGCGCCAATTGCTGGTGGATATGGGCGATTCGGAAGTATCTGCGCAGCATGCGATTGAAATGTTCCGCGATGTTGACGAGGGCGCACTTAAAAAGCAGCAAGCGGTTTATCGAGATGAAAAGAGGCTCATGCAAACGGCACAAGATACCGCGCGCGAATTGGAACAACTCTTTGATGAAGATCGGGATGCTTCGCTAGCGCCAGAGCAATCGGCGACAGAGGGAAAGCGCTAAGCGCTGCATAATGACGCCACACACTGTTCAGCGAGAGATGTTGTTGCAACGGCACTGAGACATGGTTGATATCACGCCCCACATTCTGATTTCGCTGGTCGCGCTCGGCATGGGCTTGGCTTTCGTGTCGGCGGATCGCGAGTCAGGCGCATCTCGTGCCTTCGCGGCAGCTTTGGGTTTTCTGGGCATTGCGATGTATCTCAATGTCAGCCTCGTCAAAGATTTGCATAACGCGCCTGCGTGGTCAGGTTGGCTAGCGGTTCCGGAGGCATTGGCGACAATTGCTTTATTGGAATGGCTGATCCGCGTTCGTCGCATGGTGCCGGCTGCGCGCGGCATGAATGTTGTCACGGGTGATCGTGTTCTGCGCAGTGGCCAGGTCGCTGGTGTTGTGTATGCGGTGTTGGCGATTTGCTGGCCGCAGATTCGAGCGCAAGATTTTCTGCGTGCAGGTTTGACAGAAATAACACTGGCGAAATGGGGCTTTTGGATGTTTGCGGCCCCCGTATTGTATTCAACTTTTGCCGGTCTGGTCGGCGTACTTTTTTTACTAAATCGCAGGCCAGATCGCGCCGAGAAAACGCGCTTACTGGCCTTGATGTTGTGCATCCCGTTTTTACTCGCGGGCTTTGTTTTGTCGCTCAATGCGGCCGCAATTTCAGTAGTGATCGGCGAGATCATTTTGTTGATTGGCGCCGTGCACTATCACGTGCTGCAAGGTCAACGCGGACAGTTCATGTCGCGCTTCCTCTCGCCGCAGGTGGCGAAGATGGTTAGCGACCGCGGACTCAGTGGCGCGATGCAACAGAAGCAGCTTGAGATCACTGTTGTCAGTTGCGATCTGCGTGGCTTCACCGCTTACGCGCAAGCGCATTCTTCGACGCAGGTGTTGCAGGTGCTGCGTGAGTATTACGACGCCGTCGGCATCATCGTGGCTGATTTCGGCGCCACGATTAAAGACTTTGCGGGCGATGGCATTTTGATTTTGGTTGGCGCGCCGCTGCCTGCGGATGATCACGCCAAGATTGGACTCGAGATGGCGCGCCGCATTCGTATCGTCACCACCGAAATGACGCGGCGCTGGTCAACGCCCACACATTCTCTCGGCATCGGACTTGGCGTTGCCACCGGTGTCGTCACGGTGGGCGTCATTGGCTCGGCGTCACGACTCGAATACACCGCGGTGGGTTCTGCGGTGAATCTGTCTTCGCGTCTGTGTGAGCAGGCGCATCACGGCGACATTTTGGTCGATACACGCACTGTCGCTTTGGCGGGTGATGGCGATCTGGAGCAGCGCGCGCCGCTCAGCGTCAAAGGATTTGGCGATGCAGTGTCGAACTTCGCTCTGAACTAATGTTTTTATTTATTGACTAATTTAGTCTCAAGTCAAGTTTATTAAACATACCTTAGTGCGCAACAAATCATTGCGAGGTTTAGGGGCAAGCTGTAAAACGAGAACGAATCTATTGCAGTTGCCATGGTCTTAATCGGACTATTGCTCTGGTCCTCGTTCTTGGAGTTTCCCCATGTTGAAAAAAACACTTGTTCTTACCCTCGGTGTTCTCGCCAGCGGTTGCGTTGGTAGCAGCGCAACGGTGATCAGTTCTGGCGGTTCAGGCCCGACGATTACGCAGGCGCAACAAGAACAGTACAACGGCCCCAAGCAGCGCATCGCGGTGACCGGCTTTGATTTCCGTGCCGGCCAGGGCTCGCGTCAGATCGGCGATGGCATGACCGACATGCTGACCGATTCCTTGTTCAACACCGGCCGCTTCATTGTTGTTGAACGCGAGCGTCTCAGCGACGTCACTGCCGAGCAGGACCTATCTAATTCTGGCCGCTTCAAAAAAGAAACGGCTGCGCCGATTGGTCAGTTGGAAGGTGCGCAGTTGTTGGTTCGCGGTTCGATCACCGAGTTTGAACCGAACTGCAGCGGCGGCTCCGTCATCCTCGCTTCCACCAAAGAAGCTTGCGTGGGCATCAACATCCGCATTCTGGATGCAGCAACCGGCCGTGTTGTAAACGCAACGACGGTGAAGGGCACATCAAGCAAAGGCAGCGTCGGTTTGATCTTTACCGGCGGCAGCATGCCGATTGGTTTGGGCGCATATAAGAACACGCCGATGGAAGCGGCTATCCGTCAAAGCATTGAAGCTGCAGTGCAGTTCATCGCTCAGAACAAGCTGTAAGGAGCCGCTGTGCGCGTCATCGCGAGCCGCCGAGCGTTTGGCTGGCTGCCGGCTATGCTGGCAGCGCTGGCGGGGCTATTGCTTTGCGGCTGCGCGACGACGACAAAAATTATTAGTGGTGGCGAAGGCGCCAGCATTACGCAGACGCAAGCCCTCGCCGCGAATGCAATGCCGCGAATCGCCGTCGGTTCGATTATCGACAAGACCGGTGTAGTCGCCGAAAAATCCATCACACGCCAATTGGTCTTGGTCAACGCACAGAGCAAGGGCGGCGATCCGCTTACTGAAGATGGCCTGATGCATGGCGTGCGCGACATGCTCACAACTGCTTTGTTTGGCAGCAACAAGTTCATCGTGTTGGAGCGCGACGCGATTAACGATGCGATGGTTGAGCAGGAGTTCTCGCAATCAGGCCGCGTCGGTGATGCCAGCAAAATCCCAATGGGGCAACTCGAAGGCGCGCAATTGCTCGTCGTCGGTGCCATTACTTCTTTTGATGCCGGGGTTAGTGGCGGGGCACTCCCAATCCCAATTCCGCTGTCAAAGAATGGTGACTTCGGTGTAGTCAATATCAGCGCCAAGCGCGGTTACATCGCGATGGATTTACGCATCATTGATGTTGCGACTGGGCGTGTACTGAACACGACAGCGGTTGAAGGAAAAAACTGGAAATTTGGCGCGGATCTCGCGAGCATTGTTGGCCTACGCGGTTACAACATTAAATTGCCGGGCCTGTTGCAGTACTTCAACAATACCCCCATCGAAGCAGCGCTACAGAAGATGGTAGCCGCAGCAGTGGAGCAAATCAGCAGACAAACGGGCACCCCTTAAAGAAAGTTTTAACTAAGCTGCAATTGAATATTGCAGCGTGGTCGTTAAGGCTACAGGGGTTGATGTATGTCGCTACGTTCAGGCGGAATTTGTGTTCTGGTCCTTGCAGCTTTTGGCGGCTTCGTCAGCGCTGATCTAAGTGCTGCAGACGCGCAGCAGAACCAGAAATCTACGCAACGTATTTTTCTCGATCCCGTCACCGGCACGCCGCGCGCACCGACCCGTGAAGAACTACAGCAGCTGCCCGCGGTAGAAAAATCGGCGGCCTCAGCGAAAAGCACTTCAGCGCCAAAGATTGTTGACTATCCCGACGGCACAGTCGGCCTGTTCCTTCACAGGCCCAAGAATCAAATCCACGCCGAGGTCACTGCGGACGGTGAGATTCATATGCATTGCAACGATGAGCTGCCGATTAAAGCGCAGCCATGAACAAGATTGGTTCGGCGGCGCTCTTTGCATTGCTGTTCACAACATCTGTGCAGGCCACGACCATCACGATTCTCCCCGGCGATGGATTTGCAGATTCCACTGCAGTGACTCCTGTCGGCGGTAACGCGGCAACGACGCTGGGACAAGCGCGTCTGAATTTGTTTCAGCGAGCGGCGACACTCTGGGCGCAGAAAATCGTCAGCAGTCAGCCGATTTACGTGAGCGTGGATTTTTATGATTTGTCTTGTTCTCCCAATCAAGCCCTTTTGGGTCAGGCGGCAGCAAACGCCTTTTTTAAAAACTTTCCGAATGCGCCAAGACTCAATGTGTATTACCCGGCCGCTTTGGCAAACGCACTCGCGCAAAAGCGAATTGATCGCAGCGTACCCACCATCGCAAATCGCAGTGCCACGGCTGATGTCATTGCTGAATTCAATTCAACGATCGATGACGGTGGTACGTCTTGCTTGAATGGCAAAGGCTTTTATTACGGCTTGGATAACAATCCCGGCAACAAGATTGATCTGCTCAATACCGTCATGCATGAAATGGGGCATGGCTTGGGATTTACCTCGCTCGTTGACGAAGTCACCGGGCAAGGTGCGGATACGTCTAACCCTAATCAACTCGGCATTTACGATCAGTTTGTTTACGACGAAACAGCAACATCATTCTGGCCACAAATGACGACGTCGATGCGCGTGATGTCGGCCATTAATGATGGCAAGCTGGTTTGGAATGGAGCGGCGGTGAACAGTGCGGCATCACGGCTGAGCGCGGGTGTGACTGCTGCTGGACATCTGCAACTCTATGCGCCCAATCCTGGTCAGCCGGGTTCTTCTGTTTCACATTGGAGCAATGCTGCTTCGCCACATTTATTGATGGAGCCTTTCGATGCGCCTGCACTAAAGGCCGCTGCCGGTGTTGATTTCACAGCGTGTGCGTTTGCCGATATGGGTTGGCAGCTTGGGCCTGCGGTGAGTTGTCCCGATGGTGTGCTCGTCAATCATCCGCCGGTTGCGAATACGCAGACGCTGCGAACTTTCTTAGGCATTAACTTATCGCTGACGCTCACGGCCAGTGATGCTGATGGTGATCCACTTAATTATTCCGTCGTCACGATGCCGAAGAACGGTCTTCTAATCGGAACGCCGCCGTTAGTGATCTATGTGCCCAATCTTAATTTTACGGGTGCAGATAGTTTTCAATTCGTCGCTAATGATGGAAAGGTCAATTCCGCAACAGCGACCATCGGCATCAACGTTGCGAAAACCAATACTGCTCCTGTCGCAGTCGCACAGAATGTTTCTGTCATTCATGAGCATGCTGTTTTGATTGTTTTATCTGGAACAGATGTCGATGCGGATGCCTTGACGTTCAGCGTCGTCAAAGGCGTGAGTCATGGCACTTTAACCGGCACATTACCGAGATTGGTTTATCGGCCAGAGGCGGGTTATGTCGGCCCCGACAGTTTTACCTTCAAAGCAAATGACGGCATCGCGAATTCCGCTGCCACCACGGTGAGCATTGTCGTGACGAATCAAGTGCCGGTTGCTGTGACGCAGTCAGTGCAAGTGACGCGTAACACAGAGCGTACAGTTACGCTGTCAGCGACGGATGCGGATGGCGATGCTTTAACGTTTAGCATTGCAACATCACCAGCGCATGGCACGTTGACGGGTACGCCCCCAAATATTGTTTACTCGCCGGCGACGGGTTACACCGGGACGGACAGTTTCACTTTTAGAGTAAATGATGGTGCGGCCAGCGCGAGTGCTTCGATCAACATTACGGTGAGTGGCAACCATGCCCCGGTAGCGAATGCTCAGTCCACACAGACCGCACAAGACGTGACGAAAGCGGTTGTCTTAACGGCTAGCGATGTGGATGGCGATGCTTTGAGTTATCGAGTCGAGCAGCCGCTGCATGGCGTGCTCAGTGGAACCGCGCCCAATCTCAGCTATACGCCAACAAGCGGATATAGCGGGGCAGATAGCTTTACCTTCAAAGTGAACGACGGCTTCACGGATTCAAATAGCGCGACGGTAAGCATTACAGTGACCGCGCCTGCAACCGTAGCCGAGCAAAGTGGCGGCGGCGGTGGCGCGATGCCGAATCTGTTGTGGCTGCTGATCCTTGTTGGCTTACGGCAGTTGCGTGCGCTCAGGGGTTCAATGCTTCGAGTACCGTGTCGGTAGTCAAAATCTGCGGCAGCACTTTCGGCTCGCCGCCGTTGACATACATCAGATAGAGCGGCACGCCGCTGCGACCAAACTCTTCTAGAACCTTTGTGATTTCTGGATCCGCGCGCGTCCAGTCGCCCACCAACGTGGTGACGTTCTTGGCGGCAAACGCTTCTTGGACACGTTTGGTCTTCAGCACCGTTTGTTCATTGACCTTGCAGGTGATGCACCAATCTGCGGTGAAGTCGATAAACACGGTGTGCCCTTGTGAGCGCAATTTTTGCAGGCGCTCGGCTGAATAAACGCCCGATGGATCTACGCTTAAAGCGGCACTGGCTGGTGTCGTTTGAAGTAGCGGATGTGCGAGCAGGGCAAGCGCGCCTGCGAGCGAGGCGATCTGCAAAGTTTTGGCCAATACACCGCGGCGATTCCACAGCCACAGCGCAAACGCCACCAACACTAGGCCGACCAGCGCCACGCCAGCGCCATCAATGCTGGTTTGATGTGCGAGTACCCAAATGAGCCAGACCACTGTCAGATACAGCGGATAGGCCATGACCTGCTTGAAGGTTTCCATCCACGCGCCGGGGCGTGGCAAAAATGCCGCAAGTCGCGGGAAGAATCCGAGCAGTAAAAATGGCAGCGCCAAGCCCAAGCCAAGCGCGAGAAAAACACTCAGCGACAACAGCGGCGGTTGCGTTAAGGCATAACCGAGTGCCGTGCCCATGAACGGCGCGGTGCAAGGGCTGGCAACGATGGTGGCGAGAACGCCGGTGAAGAAGGAACTGCCGTAGCCCGAACCTTGCGTTAGCGATTGTCCGACGCCCATCAAGCGCGTGCCGAATTCCACTGCACCAGACATTGAGAGTCCAAGCGCAAACATCAGATAGGCCAGCAAGCCCACAAAGATCGGTGATTGAAGTTGGAAGCCCCAGCCGATGGCTTGTCCGCCAGCGCGTAGCGCCAGCAACGTCACCGCGACAGCGCCACAAGATAGAACGACGCCTGCCGTATAGGCCAGCGCATGACCGCGTTGCTGCTTGGCCGCATGGCCACGGTTCTGCATGACCGAGATCGCTTTGAGCGACAGCACCGGAAACACGCAAGGCATCAGATTAAGAATCAAA
This sequence comes from Stenotrophobium rhamnosiphilum, assembly GCF_003052265.1. Lineage (GTDB taxonomy): Bacteria > Pseudomonadota > Gammaproteobacteria > Nevskiales > Nevskiaceae > Stenotrophobium > Stenotrophobium rhamnosiphilum. Next base: position 399,670 of record NZ_QANS01000005.1, on the reverse strand, counting down.
CCACCGAGCACGGCGAACAGCAGCACTAATGGCAGGGTGATTGGGGTATCAACTTTCGCGACGGTTTTAACGACAGCGACGGTGCCGGGTTCTGCTGTGAGTTCGTAAGCCTGCGTTTTGCCGGACTGTTGCACCACTAGAACGCCCTGCGCCTTGGCAGGTGCTTTTGCAAAATACGGGCTCAGCTTCTGCGAGAGGCGGATGCCATCTGCATCAAACGCAATTCTTTGCGGTGCGGCGGAATTCAGCAGGTCACTGTCGTATTGAAAGAAGGTGATGGTTGCGCCTTCAAGCTTTGCACCCTCAAGACGCAAAGAGAAATCACCGTTGCTGGCGCTGAACTGTGATTTCCACGGCGCTGCGATTGGCAAGCGCGCGCGCGTCTCGGCAAAGAGCTGGGTCCAGCGACTATCAATCGCGGGCGCGGCGTTTGTTGGCAAAGTCAGCGAGAGCGTTGCCTTGCCTGGAATGCAGACATCCGCGCAGACCAACCATTTGGCTTCAGCTTTGAGATCGACCGGACGGCTGCTCGGCCAATTCGCGGGCAATGTGATCTGCACCAAATGCAGCGTTTCTTCGCCGTAACCAAAATAACCAAGGCCGCCGAGCTTATGCAGTTGCGGGTAAGGCCACTGGATGGCGCCGGCAGTTACGCCCTTCGGCAGTGTCCAGCCCAATTGCGTGGGCAGGCCGACATCGCCCGGGTTCTGCCAATAGGTGTGCCAGTTGGCGTCAGGCTTGAGGCGCAGCGCCACCCAGTTCTCGCCGGGTTTCAGCGCGGTGTGTTCGGCAATCAACTCGGCTTCGATGTGATCTGCGCGGACCGGTGCGGCGTGCGCAGTGATGCTGGCCGAGAGCAGGGCGAGCAGCAGCAAAAATCGGAGTCGGATATTCATGGGGGCTTCGGCAACCTGGCGACTGTACAGACCGCAATAAGGCTCAAGGGTTCGGGCCGTAAATTAACATACGAAGCTTTAAACGCATTGGATGCCGCAGCGCCGCCAGGCAGGCACATAAGAGCCAGATCAACATTCGGGGATTTTCCGTATCATTCCCACCCAATGAGATTCGGGGATGGTTATGGCAACGCGGCGTAAATTCGACATCGTGATATTCGGAGCCACCGGCTTTACTGGCGGTTTAACGGCTGAATATCTGGCGCGGAATGCGGGCAGCAAATTGCGTTGGGCTTTGGCGGGCCGCAGCGAAGCAAAACTCAAACTAGTGCGTGAGCGCTTGGTAGAGATCAATCCCGCGCTCGCCGATCTGGATTTGCTACAAGCAGATGTCGACGATGTGGACTCTATTAAAGAGATCGCAGGCTCAAGCAAAGTTGTGATTACGACGGTCGGGCCTTACATCCGTTACGGCGAACCTTTGGTGGCGGCTTGTGCGGCAGCGGGCACCGACTATGTTGATCTCACCGGCGAACCAGAATTCGTTGATCTGATGTGGCTGCGTTATCACGAGTTGGCGCGCAGCACCGGCGCACGCATTGTGAATTGCTGCGGCTTCGACAGTATTCCGCATGATCTCGGTGCTTACTTCACCGTGCAGCAGTTGCCGCAGGATGTGCCGCTCAAGGTGGAAGGTTTTGTGCGTGCTGGCGGTACGTTCTCAGGCGGCACGCTGCATTCTGCCGTCACCGCGTTTTCGCGTTTGCGCGAATATGAAAAAGTTCGCAAGGCGCGTCGTGATCGCGAAGGTTATCCAGTCGATCGCAAAATCAGCTCCACGCGTCAGCGCATTCACTATCAACGTGAGTTGGGTGCATGGGCTGTGCCGATGCCGACGATTGATCCACAAATGGTGCGCCGCTCCGCTGTCGCTGATGATCGTTACGGCCCCAGCTTTAGCTATGGGCATTACGTATTGGTGAAGAAGATTGTGCGCGTTGCTGCTTTGGTTGGCGGTGTCGGTGCGATATTCGCTGGCGCGCAAATCAAGTTCACACGCGAGCAATTGCTCAAGCTCAAAGCGCCTGGCGATGGCCCTGATGAAGCGCAGCGTCAGAAAGGTTGGTTCCGCGTCCGCTTTATTGGGCAGGGCGGCGGCAAGAAAGTCGTCACGGAAGTGAGTGGTGGCGATCCGGGCTACGGCGAAACTTCGAAGATGCTGGCGGAGTCTGCGTTGTGTCTCGCGCAAGATCGTTTGCCACGCAAGGCGGGTGTGGTCACGCCTGCGCAGGCGATGGGTGGTGCACTGATTGAACGCCTGCAAGCTGCAGGGATCAGCTTCAAAGTGTTGGAAAGCTAATGGACAAAATTTGGATTGGGTTTGGCGCGGCGTATGGTTTTCTCGCCGTAGCGCTTGGCGCATTCGGCGCGCATGCCCTTAAGCAAAGACTCTCGACAGAAATGCTCGCGGTGTGGCGCACGGGCGTGGAGTATCACTTCTATCACGCGCTGGCGCTGATCCTGCTCGGCATCATCGCAAGACAAACGCCATCCGCTGCATTGAATGCGGGCGGCGCTTGTTTCGCGCTCGGCGTGTTGATTTTTTCCGGCAGTCTCTACGCGCTCGCCTTGAGCGACATCCGCATTCTCGGCGCAGTTACGCCTTTAGGCGGTCTGTTGTTCCTGGCGGGTTGGATCCTGCTGGGCTATGCGGTGCTGAAGAGCTAGTCGAGACATTGCGTAGCGCGCTGAGGATCGAGCTGGCGAGCTGATCCGAAATGCGCGCTGCGGCATTCATCATCGTGCGCTCAGCTTCTTCGCGCGCACGTTCGCCAGCAGCAGCGGCGATTTGATCCGCGCGTTCGGCGTGAGCGCGCAAGCCAGCTTCTAGTGCCGAATGCAGTTCGTTGAAATGGTCGTCGACCAATTTCTCCAGCGCTGAGATGCGATCACTCTGCACAGCCAATTCTTGTGACAACTGCTGCAGGTCTTCCTGATTTTTAACAGAGACCTGTTCTTCGTCGATGCGCGATTGCAATTGCACCGCTTGTGATTGCAGCTGCGCAATTTGCACCGACAAGCTTTGCGCGACTTCATTCAGCGCATTGTTTGGAAGCGGCGGTGGCATCGACTGCGGCAGTGGTGGCGGCGTCGACAAGGTGCTGCGCACGGTATTCATCACGCGCTGTTCAATCGCAACATCAGGCTCGCGAATATTGGCGACCTTTGATGGTGGCGCAACAGCAACAGATGCTGGTGTCGGAATCACGGTCGGAATAGGTGGCGGCACGCTTGGCGCGGCCACAGCGTTGTTCAGATTATTCAGAATGTTCGCGAGCTGCTCAGCGCTCGGCGGTTTCACCAACACGCCGACGGCACCGCCAGCGATGGCTTGATCCATAAACTCAGGGCTGTCGTGAGACGAGCAGATCACTACTTTGATCTCAGACGTTGCGGCGTCTGATTTGATCTGGCGCAGCACTTCAAAGCCGTCTGCGCCGGGCATAACGTGATCAAGAAAAATGACATCAGGGCGCAGGCCGCGCAGCACGGTGTAGCACTCTTCCGCGCTTTCGGCAGTCTCTACCTTGTAGTACTGATTCTCTAAAAACCGACGCAAAGAAAACCGCGCCGACTTCGAATCATCCACGACCAACGCGGTCTTGAACGCCATGTTCTTCCCCTTAGAATTTTATTTGCGACCTAAGGTGACTGTAGCATCGTGATGGCGCGCTGTAACACTCTTTTCAGGCGATTCCTTGTGGGAATATTCCGACGGTTGGGTGTTATTAATTATTAATAAATGTGTACTTAATAAAATACTTAAAAACGATTGCTTTGAGTCAGTGCCCGCCCTCTTCAATGCAACTTGTTGTTTGGCCTTTGGCTGATTAGGGTTCGCGTCTAACTATTTGGGGGATGCCGTGTCTGCTCTGATCAATCGTCGTGATCTGGATTTCATGCTGTACGAAATGCTGGATGTTCCTGCGCTGTGCCAGACCCCGCGTTACGCGCAGCATGATCGCGACACCTTTGAATCCGTGATTGAAGCGGCACACGCGCTGGCAGAAGAAAAATTCCTGCCCTTCGCCGCCAAGCTGGATGCCAGCGAGCCGCACTTTGACGGCGAACGCGTGCACATCATTCCAGAGGTAAAGGAAGCGCTGAAGGCTTATGTCGACGGCGGCTTTCTCGCCACGGCATTCGATGCTGAAAACGGCGGTTCGCAATTGCCCTATGTCATCGCACAATCCGTAGCTGCGTTGTTTGCTTCCGCCAATGGCCCGGCTGTGGGTTACACCTTGCTGACGATGGCGGCATCCAATCTGCTCAATGTGCACGGCACTGAGGAGCAAAAGACGCGCTATATGCGACCGATGATGGAAGGCCGTTGGTTCGGCACCATGTGTTTGTCGGAGCCGCAGGCGGGCTCTTCACTCGGTGACATCAAGACACGCGCACAAGCTTTGCCAGATGGCAGCTACAGCATCAGCGGTAACAAGATGTGGATCTCTGGTGGCGAGCACGATCTCTCGGAGAACATCGTGCATCTCGTGCTGGCGCGTCTCGATGGCGCGCCTGCGGGCGTTAAAGGTATTTCGCTATTTATCGTGCCGAAATTTCATGTCAACGATAACGGCACGCTCGGCGCACGTAACGGCGTGCGACTCGTCGGCCTCAATCACAAGATGGGTTGTCGCGGCACGGTCAACACGGTGCTGAGCTTTGGCGATACGCCTTGCACGGGCTATCTCGTTGGCAAGCCGAATGAAGGTTTGGCCTGCATGTTCCACATGATGAATGAGGCGCGCATCGCGGTTGGTCTGGCTGGTGTTATGTCTGGCTACGCGGCGTATTTGTTTGCGCTTGATTACGCACGCCAGCGTCCGCAAGGTCGTTTGCCGACGGATAAAAGTCCCGAGAGCAAACCCGTCGCGATCATTGAGCACAGCGACGTACGCCGCATGTTGTTGCAGCAGAAAGCCTATGTAGAAGGTGGCCTCGCGCTTTGCTTGTACTGCGCCAAACTCGTCGATGAAAAAGCGACGGCAGAAGATGCAAAGCAAAAAGAAGAGATCAGTTTGCTGCTGGAAATTCTCACGCCGATTGCGAAGTCCTGGCCTGCAGAATTTTGTCTGGAAGCCAACAAGCTTGCGATTCAAGTGCTCGGTGGTTACGGTTATACGCGCGACTATCCGGTAGAGCGCCACTATCGCGATAACCGTCTCAACGCGATTCATGAAGGTACCCACGGCATTCAAGGCCTCGACTTGCTCGGTCGCAAGGTGACGATGAAAAACGGCGCGGCGTTTCGACTGCTGCTCGGCAAGATTCAGCAAACCGTGCAAGCAACAGCGGGCGATGCCAGCCTCGCCGAGTTCTCTGTTGCACTAGGCAAAGCTGTAGAAGTCGCCGCCGCGACGACGCAAACGCTCGCAGCAGCGGCGGTGCAAGGCAAGGTGGATTTGTTCCTCGCCAATGCCAATCTCTATCTGGAAATGCTCGGCCATATTGTTGTCGCGTGGCAGTGGTTGCAGCAGGCGCAATGCGCGCACGCGGGGCAGGCCAAGGCAACGGCGGCTGATCGTGATTTCTACGAGGGCAAGCGCATCGCCTGCCAATATTTCTTCCGCTACGAACTGCCCAAGGCACATCGCCAAGCAGAGTTACTCGCCAAGCTCGACGACACTTGCCTAAATCTTTCACCGTCGGTTCTGTAGGTTAAGGGCATAAGTAAATGAATAATCGGTATCAAAAAGGCATATCAAAATAAGCCCATAAAAAATACGATAACTGTCGGACCGCAGCGGGGTTGCTGCAGGACCATGAATACGCAGGGAGCGCATCATGCAGTTCAAAAAGATCACAGGAGCGGCAGGCTTTGTTCTCGCTATTGCAGCAACGCCGGCACTCGCGACCAACGGTTATTTCTTGCACGGCTATGGCGCCGCATCGGCAGCCATGGGTGGTGTCGGTTATGCGCTGCCACAAGACGCGCTTGCGCCTGCGGCCAATCCTGCTGGTTTGACGTTGGTGGGCGATCGTTTGGACTTTGGTGTTGACTGGTTCACGCCACGTCGCGGCGCCACGATTTATGGCAACGAATCCATCGCGCCGCTGATCAACAGTGGCAGCGTGATTGGCGGTGGTACTGGCTTAACCGGTCCGGACGCCAACGACACGTATAACGGCGATCTCAAAACCAACGCTTACATTCCCAACTTTGGGTACGCCTCGCGCTTCAACGATCGCTTGAGTTGGGGCGTTGCGATGTACGGCAACGGCGGGTTGCAGACCAACTATCTGGTCAATCCATTTGCTGCATTCCAGCTGCAAGGCACGCCGAAAAGTGCAGGCGTTGATCTCTCGCAATTATTTATCGCACCGACCTTGGCGTTTCGTATAACGGATCATCAGTCGATCGGCATATCGCTTGATCTGGTTTATCAAAAATTCAAAGCCTATGGATTGCAGGCATTTGCGCTGACGGGCTTTCCGAGCCCGCAGTTGCCGATTGTGGGCCCATTCTCTGTAGCGCCAGACAAAGTGACGGATAACGGCGCGGATAATTCCTACGGCATTGGTTATCGCGTTGGATATTTGGCAGAGCCTTTTGAAGGCTTCACAGTCGGCGCCAGTTATCAGCCCAAGGTTCACATGTCGCGCTTCAAGAAATACGCTGGTTTGTTTGCAGGCGGCGGCGTGTTTGATGTGCCGGAAAACTATGGCGGTGGCGTTGCGTATCGCTGGCAGAAGTTGCTGGTGGTTTCTGCCGACGTGCAGCGCATCAACTACAACGATGTGTCATCGGTTGGTCGTCCGCTTCAGCCGTTTGTTGATGGCGCGAAGCTCGGCGCAAATGATGGCCCCGGCTTCGGCTGGCGCAACATGACGATCTACAAGTTTGGCGCTGCGGTGCAGGTGTTCAAGCCGCTGTTGCTGCGCGTGGGTTATAGCTACGGCAAGCAGCCGGTGCCGGAAGATCAGACGCTGTTCAACATTCTTGCTCCCGGCGTTATCGAGCAGCATTACACCGCAGGCGCTTTGATCACTCTGGGCGGCGGCTATGATCTGAGCTTGTCGTATTTGTATGCGCCGCAGAAAACCGTGCGCGGAAAAAATTCGATTCCGGGTGGTGGCCCGCTGGAAGGATTGCCGCCGCAGAATTTTGGCGGTGGTGAAGCGGATATCCATCTCAAAGAACAAACGGTTGGCGTCGCGCTAACCATTCACTTCGACTAAAGGAGCGGCCATGTTGCTGCAATCACTGATTGGCGGATTGATTATCGGCGTAGGCGTTTCGGTGCTTTTGCTAGGCCGCGGGCAGCTCGCGGGCATCAGCGGCATCTTCGGCAATACCATCACTGGCAATTTTGGTGAGGGCCGTTGGCGATTGGCATTTCTCGCAGGCTTTTTGCTCTCGCCAGTGTTGTTCTATCTGTTTACGCATCAGTGGATCGCTTCCAACATCCAACTCAGTTTGCCCGGCATCATCGTTGCGGGTTTTCTCGTTGGCGTGGGGACGCAACTCGGAACGGGTTGCACCAGCGGTCATGGCGTATGCGGCCTCGGAAATTTATCGACGCGCTCACTCGTTGCAACGGTGACCTTTATGTTCGTCGCAGGTGTCACCGTGTACATCGCACGTCATGTGGTGGGAGGCTGATATGGGCACTTTGATCGCTTTTGCTGCGGGCCTCATTTTCGGCATCGGTTTGTTGTTGTCTGGCATGACTGATCCACAACGCATTTTGGCGTTCCTTGATGTGGCGGGGGATGCATGGAGTCCCGCGCTGATGTTGGTGATGGGTGGCGCGATTGCAGTCGCCTTGCCGGTGTTTGCTTATGCACGCAGCCGTGGCAATTCGTTGGCGGGTCAAGCGCTCGCGCGCATTGATCGCAAAACTATTACGCCGCGTCTTGTGATCGGCAGCGCCTTGTTTGGTGTGGGCTGGGGCTTGAGTGGCATTTGCCCGGGGCCGGGCTTGCTCATTGCATTGAGTGGCCAGTGGGAGCCTTTGCTGTTTGTCGCCAGCATTGCCGCTGGCATTTATTTCTATCGCGCGTTTTTGCTGCCGCGCACGGTGGCAGCAGCGGCAGATCCCGCAGGCAGCAGCGTCAGCGGATAATTCTTTCGTATTTCGGCACAATGCTCTTATCAAATAGGGGCGTGTGATGAAAAGAATTCTGCTGCTGTTGCTCATTGTGCTGCTGATTGGTCTCGGTGCACTTGCCGTTAGCTTTATGCCGGCAAAGCTCGCAGTGGATTCTTTGCCTAAGGTGCTGGTGCCTTCGGCGAATCCTCCGGCAGAGATGCGTCTCTACGCGATTGAAGCCGGCAAGATGTTGTCGCAAGCAGGCTTCGCCTATCGCGGCGGCAACATCGCTGAGCCACGCGTGTTCGGCATGGGCGGCATCCTGATCAAACATCCACAAGGCACCTTGTTGTTCGACACGGGCTTTGGCAAAGATGTTGATGCGCACTTCAAAACGATTCCTGCGTTGATGCAGGCAACCTCCAAGTACGAGAAAGAGCCAACCGTTGCAGTGCAGCTGCACGCAGCGGGCATTGAGCCCTCTACGTTCAAGGCAGTGATTCTCACGCACTCGCATTGGGATCATGTGAGCGGACTTGCTGACCTGCCCGGCGTGCCGGTCTGGGTCAACGATCAAGAAATGAGCTTTATCAAATACGGTGACGATGCTACGGCTTTGATTCGCAGCTTTGGCAAGCTCAACTATCGCGTCTACAACTTTCCGAGCGGGCCGTATCTCGGATTTAAAAAGAGCTATGACGTTTTCGATGACGGCAGCGTGGTGTTGGTGCCAGCGTCCGGCCACACGCCGGGTTCGATCATTGCTTTCATCACAGTGCCTGGTGGCAAGCGCTACGCATTGATTGGTGATTTGGTTTGGCAGAACGAAGGCGTGGAGATTCCTGCTGAGAAACCATGGATCTCACGCAAGCTGGTGGATTGGGATGAATCACGCACTCGTGATCTCATCGTGCAGATGCATCAACTGAAGGCCGCGATGCCTGATCTGGTGATCGTGCCTGCGCATGATCGCCGCGTGTGGGACACGCTACCCAAACTCGGCAGCTAATCGTTCGCGCATTTCTTATCGAAATGCGCTGATTAGCGCGGGTCATTGGTAACAGTTATTTCCATTGTTCTATTCCTCGTAGGTGATCGTCGATTTCTGCTGCATTAGCTTTGCAAAACACGAAATAAGAAGGTCAAATGGCGGGCCTTAAAATTCGTGACGGCGCATCGTTGTTGAGGAGAATGGAATGTACGATTACATCATCGTTGGCGGTGGTTCAGCAGGCTGCGTACTTGCCAATCGCTTGAGCGCCAGCGGTCAGCACAAAGTTTGTTTGATCGAAGCTGGTCCTGCAGACACCAGCCCATTCATCAAGATTCCCTCAGGCGTCATTCCGCTTCTGCGTGGTAAGAGCCACAACTGGCATTTCTGGACGGCACCAGAACCTCACATGGGCAAGCGCCGCATGTTCTGGCCGCGCGGCAAAACACTCGGTGGCAGTTCCTCGATCAACGCGCAGGTTTATATCCGTGGCAATGCTTGGGACTACGACCATTGGGCGAGTCTCGGCAACAAAGGTTGGAGCTACGCGGATGTGTTGCCTTACTTCAAGAAATCGCAGAACTGCGAACTCGGTGCAGATCAATACAACGGGCAGGGCGGTGAGCTGAATGTGTCGGCGCTGCGCTTCACCAATCCGCTGAGCCATGCGTTTCTCGCCGCTGCCAAGCAGGCGGGTTATCCGACAACACCAGACTTCAATGGTGCGCAACAAGAAGGTTTCAACTTCTATCGCGTCTTCCAAAAAGACGGCGAACGTTGCAGCAATGCGCGCGCGTTTTTGCGTCCAGCAGAATCACGTTCCAATCTCACGGTGATCACGAGTGCACAGGTCACCCGCGTTTTGTTTGAAGGCAAGCGTGCTGTAGGCGTGCGTTATTCCTGCGGTGGCAAGCTGCACGATGTGCGCGCCGCTCGCGAAGTGATTCTGAGCGGTGGTGCAATCAATTCGCCGCAGTTGTTGTTGCTGTCTGGCGTTGGCCCCGCGGATGAAATTCGTCGTCATGGCATCGAGTCGGTGCATGATTTGCCGGGCGTTGGTAAAAATTTGCAGGATCACTTGGACGTGGTGGTGTCATCACGTGAGAAAACCCGTTTCTCGGTTTCGTTGAATCCGCTGTCGCTTTGGACGAGCATCAAAGCAGTGTTTCACTACATTTTTGGTCGCCGTGGTTTGCTCACCAGCAACGTTGCTGAGTCGGGTGGTTTCATGAAGAGCGATTCGAGTGAAGCAGTTCCTGATTTCCAAATTCACTTTGCACCGCTGGCGTATTCGCATCACGCACTGAATCTGATCCCGGTATTTAGGTACGCCTACACCATCATGTTCTGCAATCTGCGCCCGCGCAGCATTGGTGAACTGACGTTGGAAAAAGCAGATCCACTCGCGCCACCACGTATTCAAGCCAACTATCTGGCTGATGAAGACGACATGCGGCGCATGGTCATCTGCATCAAGAAGGGTCGCGAGATCATGGCGCAGTCTGCATTTGCGCCGCATCGCGGCGAAGAGTTGCAGCCGGGCGCTTCGGTGCAGAGCGACGAGCAGATTCAAGCATGGGTCCGCGAGAACGCCGAGACGGTGTATCACCCCGTTGGCACCTGCAAAATGGGTGTCGACGAGTTGGCCGTTGTGGACCCAGAGCTGCGCGTGCGTGGTGTGCAGGGTTTGCGCGTGGTGGATGCGTCCATCATGCCGACCTTGATTGGCGGTAACACCAATGCGCCAACGACGATGATCGCCGAGAAGGCTGCAGAGATGATTCTGGCCGCGGCGTAAGCTGCGGTTTCTCCTCGTTTTCTACCGCTGAGCAGGGCCATGCTGTTGTAGGGGATCAAAATCCCCGACAATACGCACATGCAAATCGGCCCTTATCTCATCGACCCGCCCGTGGTGCTTGCACCGATGGCGGGCGTTACAGACCTCCCGTTTCGCCAGCTCTGCAAGAAGCTCGGTGCGGGTCTGTGCGTGTCCGAGATGACGATTGCCGATGCCACGCTGTGGCACACCGAGAAGTCGCGACTTCGTCGTGATCATGCGGGTGAAGCCGAGCCTGTGAGTGTGCAAATCGCAGGGTACGACCCGCAGATGATGGCCGACGCGGCGCGATTCAATGTCGATCATGGCGCGCAGATCATCGACATCAACATGGGTTGCCCGGCCAAGAAAGTTTGCAAGGTCGATTCTGGCTCTGCGCTGATGAAAGACGAAAAACTCGTTGGCGAGATTTGCGCTGCTGTTGCCAAAGCCGTGAACGTGCCGGTGACGCTAAAGATTCGCACCGGCTGGGCGCGTGAACATAAAAATGGTTTGGTGATTGCACGTATCGCAGAAGACAGCGGCATCGCTGCACTCGCGGTGCATGGTCGTACGCGACAAGATCTCTACGAAGGCGACGCTGAGTACGACACCATTGCTGCGATCAAACAAGCGTTGAGCATTCCTGTGCTTGCGAATGGGGATATCTCAACGCCAGAGCGTGCACGTTACGTGCTCGATTACACCAAGGCCGATGCCGTGATGATTGGTCGTGCGGCACAAGGTCGACCATGGATTTTCCGCGAGATTGCGCACTATCTTGCGACGGGCGAAAAACTTGCTGCGCCATCGCGCTTTGAAGTGAGTCGCTGGTTGCTGGAGCATCTCGACGATCTATATTCCTTCTACGGCGAAGGCCGCGGCTTGCGTGTCGCGCGTAAGCACATTCAGTGGTATTGCCAGGATGAAGAAGGGCGCGAAGCGTTTTGGACTGCGATTAATCGCGTGACGGATGCTTCGGAGCAACGCGCAAAGGTTGCTGCGTTCTTTGATGGTGATATCGGTTACGCCACAGCTGCGTGATCGTAGGGTGCGCCGTGCGCACGCTGTTCATATTGCGCTGAATGTGGGGTGGTAGAGCGTAGCGAAACCCACCGTTTTGTGCGCGCTTCGCGGGCTGCTGCCTGCTCTGATTGAGGTGGCGTGTTCCGCACTGTGGTGCGTGTTACTTTCTTTGCTGGTGCAAAGAAAGTAACCAAAGAAAGCACCTCAATCCACTTGTGCTTTGATGGGAATGGAGTCGATACGGTCGCTGTTTACTCGCTCTATGCGAGAAACAGGTAACCGCTTCAGCATTTGTACGAGCGATGAATGCTCGCGGCACATTCGCTACAAGCGGAAGTGATCGTAGGCTGGGTTGCCGCGAAGCCAAACCCAGCATCTTGCCGATTAGAGTTGCTGCTGGGTTTCGCTCCGCTTCAACCCCAGCCTACGCGCTGCGTTACCAGACTCCAAACAAATTACGCAAAGCAGTTAACCCTGCATCTGATGTGAGCAACACCAAGCCGAATATATTGAATACAACCGTTATCCAAAACGCATTCTGAAAAGTTTTTTTCTTGTTCTTATGGTGAAGAAGACGCTGCGCCATAAATGCGCCAGGCCAACCGCATATAAGCCCGAAAAAAAGCAGCGTTGATTCTGATGTTCGCCAATCGTTGTTGCGGGCTGAAGATTTATCCCATGCGTAAACAATGAATGCGAGGAGGCTGGCAGCCGTATACATGAAGAGAATGTATAGCGATATACGGCCTGAAGAAACTGCGTAAATCAGAAGGCTTAGAAAAATCATAGTAAAACAAATGGCAACCCAGCCTAGTTCAGATTGGGTTGTATCGACTGAGTCGATTCTACGTGGGAAGGCGACCCTGACAGCTCGATTGCGCCCGTTTTCATCCTTGCCTATTTCATAGGTAATGATGTCATTCTCTTGAGGGCGCGGTGCCCCTCTCGCGAATGCTTTTATATGAACGAAGACAAGAGTTTCATCTCCATGTCGGACGACAAAACCAAATCCTTTGTCGTCGTTCCACTTAGTAATTCTTCCTTGATAACGCACGCGTTTATTCCGACTGCGCCAACCTCTCCGCAATTACCTTCAAAACCTGCGGATTAAACCCAAGCCCAAAGTGGCTACTAAACACTTCCACGTTCTCCGTATTCTCCGCCGGTTCTTCCAGAGAACACTTCCACGCGACGACGCCATCTGTCTTGCTGTAAATCGCAGTGCAAGGAACAGGCGGTGCTATACGACGGCGTTGGAAACCATCCCAATCTAATTTCGGCGGATTCTTGCGATTCGCAAAGCGGAACAGACCATCCACATTGTTGGCATTCGGATGTCCGTTGATCGGACTGCCCAGGGTAATGACACGACGCACCAACTCAGGCTGCGCACGTGCCATCTCGCGGACGAAAACGCCGCCGAGGCTCCAGCCGATAAGCGTGACTTTGCGGTCATCGTGTCGGAGGTGAATGTCTTGCAGATGTGTGGCGAGTTTTTCTCGCATGCCTTTGCGCATACCCAGATTGCGGCCTTGGTTCCAGCCGTAGACTTTGTAGCCGAGCATTTGCAGTACGCGGCGTAGAGGCTGCATCGAGCCATCGGTGGTGCCAAAGCCCGGCACCAGCATCACTGGGTGGCCATCGCCATGCGGGAGTTTCCGCAGCCATGGCAGTGTCAGCATCATGCTGCCGAATTCGGCAAACGCGCGGCCTTCTAAGAGGAGCAGGAGCTTCGAGGGTGCTGCGACGGAAACTTCATCTTCGCGCTGTGCTTGAACGGCCATGTTCATTTTCCTGAGACGGAACGATGGCGGCCATTATGCGGTCAGATCTTTGCGCTTGTCGCGGCCTAAGCGCGGGCCTAGCATGGCCATATTGCCAAGTGGAGTTACCCATGCAGAGTTACACCGGAATCGCTAAAACGCTGCACTGGCTGGTATTTGCCCTGATGAGTGGGGCATTTACGGTCGGCTTTTATATGCATGACCTGCCGCTAAGCCCGAGCAAGCTACAGTTGGTGTCTTGGCATAAGTGGACCGGCGTGACGATTTTTGTCCTGGTGCTACTGCGCCTGACTTGGCGCTTGATGAATCCGCCGCCAGCCTTGCCGACGCATATGTCCAAATTAGAGCGCGGCGCGGCGGAGGGGATGCATCGGGTGCTCTACATCTTGATGTTGGCGATGCCACTCAGTGGCTGGCTGATGAGTTCGGCCAAAGGTATTCAGACGGTTTGGTTTGGCGTGATTCCGCTCCCCGATCTGCTCTACAAGAGCCCGCCGCTGGGGAAAGCATTGTCTGAAGTTCACGAAGCACTGGGCTTCATCATTTTGGCTTTTGTCGCGGTGCACGTATTGGCTGCGTTTAAGCATCACTTCATCGATCGCGACGATGTGCTGGCGCGAATGGTGCCCGGCATGAAGCCGCGGTCTAAATAAATCAGTTTCAGGAGTTAAAGATGCGCGCATTAATTTTTGCCTTGGCCTTATGCATGAGTTTCCCAACGTTTGCCGCAGAACGCACCTTGCAAACTGCGGGCAGCCGCATCGCCTTCGCGTTCAAGCAAATGAATGTGTCGATGGATGGCAGCTTTAAGAAATTCAGCGGAAAAATTAATTTCGACGCGGCCAAGCCAGAAACCTCCAGCATCGAGATGTTGGTTGATATCGCGAGCATCAGCATCTATGAAGAGGCTGATCCTGAAGTGATCAAGCCCATCTGGCTTAATGCCGCTGCGTTCCCACAAGCGCGTTTCGTCAGCAAAAACGTCAAAGCTTTAGGTGGCGGACGTTATCAGGCGACGGGCACGCTCAGCATTAAGGGTGCGAGCCGAGAGGTGACGGTGCCTTTTGAATATAAAGAGCAGGGCGCGAATGCCATCGTCGACGGACAGTTCACCCTCAAGCGCGGCGACTACAAGATTGGCGAAGGCGAGTGGAGTGCCGTTGATATTGTTGCCAATGATGTGCTGGTTAAATTCCATCTCGTTGTCGCTCCAGCGGCCGCGACAAAACGTTGATAGCGATTACTCAAATAGTTTGGCTTGTACTTCTTCGGCTTCACTGAAATTACTCAAGCCAACGCCAACAAGTCGATAGCGTTGCTGCGGGTCTTCGTCAACGCGATCTATCAGTGATAGCGCAATCTCTGTCAGCACTTCGCAAGATGAAGGCGGTGATGCCGGTGTGTGACTGCGTGTGAGGCTTCTAAAATCTGACGTCTTGAGTTTGAGAACGACAGTGCGACCGATGCGTGAAGTTTTGCGTGTAGCCTTCCAGGTTTTCTCAGCCATGCTGCGAATCGTGGGCTCAAGCGCGGTGATCAAAACATCTTCTGCAAAAGTGTCTTCAGCAGAGATGGATTGTGTCGGACGATCAGGCTTCACTTCGCTGTGATCAATGCCGAGTGAAAGATTGTGCAGGCGGACGCCGTAGCGGCCGAAGCGTTGCTCAAGCGCCACTGCGGTCAGCTCGCGTAGATCGCCGACGGTGGCAACGCCCATTTCTTTGAGCTTCTCTTCCATCACTTTGCCAACGCCGGGTAAGCGGCCTACGGGTAGCGGCGGGAGAAAAGTGTCGATGTCTGCTGGTTGAATCACAAACTGGCCATCTGGCTTGCGCCAGTCCGATGCAATCTTCGCGAGGAATTTATTGGGCGCGATGCCTGCGGACGCGGTGAGCTTTAGTTCCTCACGAATCTGCGTGCGGATCGAACTTGCTACGCGTGTCGCCGTCGGCAGGCCAGTCTTGTTCTCGGTGACGTCTAGATACGCCTCGTCCAGAGATAGCGGCTCCACGAGTTCCGTGTGCTGCAACATGATCGCGCGCACTGCGTTTGATACTGCGCGGTAACGAACAAAATCAGGCGGGACGAAAACAGCCTCTGGACATAAACGTTCAGCACGCACGGCAGGCATAGCGGAGCGCACGCCAAATTTTCGTGCTTCATAAGACGCTGCACAAACCACTGAGCGACTGCCTCGCCATGCAACAACGACAGGTCGCCCGCGCAACGTTGGGTCGTCGCGCTGCTCCACCGATGCGTAGAACGCATCCATGTCGACGTGAACGATTTTGCGTTGAGACATGCGAGTGTTGGCGGGGGGCGGAATTACGCGTTAAAAGATAGGTCTATGGTAAGCCCTTGGCGTTGTAATGCGCTGACGAAATGATAGTCTCGCGCCATTATTCAGGGGGATCGAAGGCCATGATGGTTCAGTTTGCTCTCGACTATGCAGGTGTCGCGGTTTGTGCGATTTCTGGCGCGCTTGCGGCTGGCCGTCGCAGTCTCGATTTACTTGGTGTGGTGGTGATTGCCATCGCGACTTCGATTGGTGGCGGCACACTGCGTGATCTGTTGCTGGATCGTCATCCTGTGTTTTGGATTGCGCATACTGGTTATCTGATTGTTGCCATCGCCGCCGCACTGTTTACCTTGCTCTATGTGCGCTACTTCAAACCACCCGAGCGTTTGTTGTTGGTTGCAGATGCTTTTGGTCTTGCGCTGTTCACCATCTCGGGCGCGCGCATCGCTTATGAGGCCGGTGTCGATGGTGTGGTTGTGGTGATGATGGCAGTCATCACCGGTGTGTTTGGTGGTGTGCTGCGCGATGTGCTGTGTGCAGAGATTCCAATGATTCTGCGCAAGGGACACATCTACGCCACGGCAGCTATCGCCGGTGCGACAGGATTTGTCCTGCTGAAGAATTTTGATCTTGATCCGACAGTGCCTGCACTTGCAGGCATGGCGATCGTGGTGGGCTTGCGCTTGGCCGCGATCGTCTGGAATTTAGAGCTGCCGGTATTCAGCCTGCAGGATCATGGTCGTCATGGTGACGACAAAAAAGGCGACGACTAGATCAGCCCTTTTTCCGTCAGCGTGTCTTTGGCAAAAGCGTAGAAGATCGGCGCGGCAATTAGGCCGGGGATGCCAAACATGGCGTCCATGATCACCATCGCAATGAGTAATTCCCAAGCCTGCGCGCGGATGTGCGAGCCGATGATGCGTGCGTTGAGGAAGTATTCCAGCTTATGCACGCTGATCAGAAACGCCAAAGAGCCGACGGCGACTTGAACCGACACACTCAAGCTCACCAGCACGATCACGGTGTTGGAAATGAGATTGCCCAGGATCGGCATCAGACCCGCAAGGAACGTTACCGCAATCATCGTTTTGATCAGCGGCAAATGAATGTCCAGCATCGGTAACACGACCGCCAAATAAATTGCGGTGAACACCGTGTTGATACTGGCGATCCAAGCTTGTGCGAACACTACGCGACGGAACGCATTGCCCAAGCGGGCAGTGCTATCCGCAATTGCGCGTGCGACGGGGCGACGTGCTTCTAGCGACATCGATGGCTTCAAGGCCAACAGCGCGCCGACAACCATGCCAATCAGAATGTGAGCAGTGATTTTTGCCAGCGTGGTGCCAGCGAGCGGCAGTGAGCCCGAGTGCTTGCGTAACCATTCGGTGATGGTGATGCGTAGTTCGTCAGCGTCAGACGGAATGTATTCCAATGACCAATGCGGCAATTGCCCGCGAGAAGCCTCGATGATGTCTGCCAATTTCTGTAGCAGAGCCGGCAAGCTGTCATTGCCGTTACGTAAGAAGGTGATGATGCCGAGGACAGCAGCGGTGATCGCAGCCACGACAAAGATTGCGATTAATGCCACGGCCAATAATTTGGCGCGGTCGCTGCCGACTTGGCGCTCACGCAGGCGCGAGGCCAGCACATGGACCAATTCATAAACCAACAGGCCAGCAATCAGTGCAGACAGCAGATGCAGTTGCAGGGTCAGGCCAAGCACCACGGCAGCGGCGAACCAGGTGAAAAGGTCGGAGCGGGTGATGCTGTCTGGGGAGAGTGAGGTCATGGAATCTGTTGCAGGTTATGTAGGGGAATCAGACAGCTAAAGTCGCTGCAGAGTTTCGGGCAAAGCTAACACAGTGGGCTCGGCCGCCGATGGCCGCTTGAGATGCGTCAGGCCACGCGGCTATACTCCGCGCCCTGCCATACCTAAGCAGCCGTAATTTTTTAAATGAATCGCATGCAGCATATTGTAGTCGTCCTCGCACTGGTCGTCGTTACCGACGCACCGTAAGGGACGCTGCTTGCATTAAACAGCCCCCCGCCGGTGCAAACCGGCGGGGGGTTCTTCATTTCCGCGCCGGTTTTCTCCTCGGGTTTACTCGACAAGGAAACGAACATGGATATCTCAGGCGCAGAACTCATCGTGCAATTGCTGGAACGTCAGGGCGTAAAGATCGTCGCTGGCATTCCGGGTGGCGCAGTGCTGCCGCTTTATCAGGCCTTGGGCGCGAGCACGCAGATTCGCCACGTCCTCGCACGTCATGAACAAGGCGCAGGCTTTATCGCGCAGGGCATGGCGCGTGTCACTGGTCGCGCTGCGGTGTGCATTGCCACGTCTGGCCCCGGCGTCACTAATTTGCTCACTGCATTGGCGGATGCCAAGGCCGATTCGATTCCGATGGTTTGCATCACTGGTCAGGTGTCACGACATCTGATGGGCACTGATGCGTTTCAAGAAGTGAAGACCGGCTACTTGGCTGAGACCATCACCAAGGCCAACTTCATCGCGCGAAGTGCGAGTGATTTGCTCGATTTAATTCCCGAAGCTTTTCGCATTGCCGAAGGCGGGCGTCCTGGGCCAGTGTTGATCGACGTTCCCAAGGACGTGCAGATTGAGCGCATCACCATCAGTGATTTGCCCGCGCCGGGTCGCGCTTACGCAATGCCAATATTGGATCACGCACTGATCGCAGAAGCTGCGGCGATGATTGATGCCGCCAAGCGCCCCGTGTTGTATCTCGGTGGTGGAGTGGTGAAAGCGCGTGCGCAGGCTGATGCACTCGCATTGGCAGAGCGTGCTGCGTTGCCTGCTGCTGCAACGTTGATGGCGCTGGGCGCGATGCCGTCTGGTCATCCACTCGCGCTGGGTATGTTGGGCATGCATGGCGCGCGCTTTACCAATCAGGTGATGGACGATGCGGATCTCGTGATTGCTGTGGGCGCGCGCTTTGATGATCGCGCGACGGGTCGTGTGGATCGCTTTTGCGCTAACGCCAAAATCATTCACATTGATGTGGATCGTCGCGAATTCGGAAAAATCAAAAAGCCAACGCTCGCGATTGAGGCGGACGCGGGTGAAGCCTTGCGTGCGCTGTGGCCTTTGGTGAAAGCGCAGATGCGTAACGATTGGTTGTTGCACGTTGCCGCTTTGCGACGACAGATGCCGCTGCGTACGCCGGGCTTGCACGATCCGCGGACGCCTTACGGCATCGTGCGCGCCGTTGCCGAAATCGTTGGGCCTGATGCGGCCGTGACCACCGACGTGGGACAGCACCAGATGTGGGTGGCGCAGAGCTATCCATTCCAGCGCCCTGATCGTTGGCTCACTTCTGGTGGCCTTGGCACGATGGGTTTTGGTTTGCCTGCGGCCATTGGTGCGGCCTTGGCTTTGCCCGATACCTTGGCCGTTTGTTTTAGCGGCGACGGCAGCTTGTTGATGAACGTGCAAGAGTTCGCGACGTTGGCGGAACTCGATCTCAATGTGAAGATCGTTGTGCTCGATAACGCGGCGCTCGGCATGGTGCATCAGCAGCAGACCTTGTTCTACGGCTCGAATACGGCTTCGCAATTCCAGCGGCCGACGGATTTGTGCGCCTTGGCGCAAGCCTTCGGTGTTCCGGCAATTGATCTGGAAGAAACCGAAGATGCGCGCATCGCGTTGCAAGAAGCATTTGAAGTGCCGGGCCCCTGTTTGATCCGCGTGCCGGTGACCATGCAGCATCATGTGATGCCGATGGTGTTTTCGGGCAAGGCGAATACGGAGGCGATAGATGCTTAATGACTATAATTCAACATGAGTACTCAGTCTTCCATCGCAATCGCTAGCAACCACAAGACGAAAATCTTGTTGGCATTCGCCATCGTCTACATCGTTTGGGGTTCTACGTACCTCGCTATTCGTGTGGCGGTGGAATCAATTCCGCCTGCGCTTTGTGCGGGACTGCGTTTTGATATCGCAGGAACCTTGATTCTGATTTACGCCTTATCGCGTGGACATCGGCTGCCCGCAACTCGTCGTGATTGGTTCAACATTGTTTTTACCGGTTCAATGATGTTGATCGGCGGCAACGGCCTTGTGACCTATAGCGAGCAATGGGTGCCGTCGAATCAGGCGGCCTTGATCGTCGCGACTGGCGCTTTGTGGATCGCGTGGTTCGGCACGTTTGGCAATAGCGGCGAGAAACTGCGGCCACTAACGATTGCCGGATTGCTGATCGGCTTTGCGGGTGTGGCGGTGTTAGTTGGCGGCGGCCTCTCGGCCCGCTCAGCGCCACTGATGGCGTATGCCGCGCTGTTGTTTGCGCCGATCACATGGGCAGTGGGCTCCGTACACTCGCGCCGACATCCTGTCTCGAATACGCCATTGATGACGGCGGCATTACAGATGCTGACTGCGGGCATCGTGATGACCATCGCGGGTTTGCTGATGGGCGAACAGGAGCAACTTCGTTGGGAGCCGCGCTCGCTGTTGGCCATGGCCTACCTGATCGTGTTTGGTTCCTGTATCGCTTACGCTGCTTATGTGTGGCTGGTACAGCAAGTGACTCCGGCGCTACTCGGCACTTATGCGTATGTGAATCCAGCGGTCGCGGTGTTGATGGGCTGGCTGATTCTGGATGAAACGCTGACCCAAACGCAGGTCATCGGCACTTTGGTCATTCTCGCAGCGGTGTTGCTGGTGACGCTGACGCCGAGGCGACGTAAAGCCTGAACTTTGGGCTTGTGAGATGTTGGCAGCTCTGGCAATTTAGTCGTGAGTGCCAAGCAATGATGTGCGGCATAACAAAAGTGGAAATAATTTAATCATCCCGCATGCGTTCACTCTTTCTCGCCCTGACCTTATTGCTGAGCTGCACCACCGCGTGGTCGCAGACGCTGGCGCGCGAGCAGGTACTGCATAAGGGAAATGGTCCTGAACCAGAAGCGCTAGATCCGCATCGTGCGGAGGGCGTGAACACTTCGAACATTCTTCGCGATCTGTTTGAAGGGTTGACGAGTGAAGCGCCTGATGGCCACTTGATTCCCGGTGTTGCGCAAAGCTGGGAGCTAAGCGAAGACGGTAAAACCTATACCTTCCACCTGCGCGAAAACGCACGCTGGTCTAACGGTGATGCGCTGACGGCGAGCGATTTTGTCTACAGCTTGCAGCGCAGCGCCGATCCGGCAACGGCTTCCAATTACTCTTCGATTCTTGAGCCGATTGAGAATGCAGCAGAGGTGACGACGGGCAAGCTGCCGCCGTCACGTCTTGCGGTTTTTGCACCTGATGCACACACGCTTGTGATTCGATTGCGAGCAGTCACGCCGTATTTTCTTGGCTTGTTGAATCACGCTTCGACTTATCCGGTGCATCGTCCCAGCATCGAAAAATATGGTGCGCGTGCATTTCGTGCCGAGAACATTGTCGGCAATGGCGCGTACAAAGCGACGGAGTGGGTGGTGCAATCGCATGTACTGCTCTCGCGCAATCGCCAATATTGGGATGACGCCCATACAACAATTGAGCGCGTTTACTACCACGCCACAGAAGATCTGAGTTCTGAGTTCAAGCGTTATCGCGCGGGCGAAATTGATTGGACGGAATCTGTGCCTGTGACGCAGGTGCGTTGGATTAGGAAAAATATTCCGCAGGAATTTCGCGTTTCGCCGTATCTGGGCGTGTATTACTACGGCCTCAATCTGACGCAGCCACCGTTCAAGAACAATCCTAAGCTGCGTCGTGCACTGTCGCTGGCGATAGATCGCGAAGTCATTGTTAAAAAGGTGATTGGAACTGGCGAGTTGCCTGCGTATAGCTGGGTGCCTCCGATTCCCGGATACAAACAGCAAACAGCAGAGTGGGGCGCATGGCCGCGTGAAAAGCGTTTGGCAGAAGCGCGTCGCTTGTATGCAGAAGCCGGCTACTCTGCTGCGAATCCAGTCGAGGTGGAGATTCGTTACAACACCAGCGAAGACCACAAGAAGATTGCGCTGGTTATCGCTGCGATGTGGAAACAGTATTTAGGTGTAAAGACGCGTTTGGTGAATCAGGAATTCAAGGTTTTCCTGCGTGATCGTACGCAGAAGAAAATCACGCAAGCATTCAGATCAGGCTGGATTGGGGACTTCAACGATCCCTATACGTTTTCCGAATTGCTGTATTCAAAAAACGGCCGCAACGATATGGGCTATGTCAATGTGAATTACGACAGCTTATTGGAACAAGCAGCAACTGAAATCGACGCGACTCGTCGTATGCAATATCTGGAGCAAGCCGAGCATCTGATGCTGGAAGACCAGCCAATGATCCCACTTTATTTCTATGTGAATAAGCGCTTGGCCAAGCCCTACGTCGTCGGCTGGCAAGGCAACATCATGGATCACCACTACACCAAGAACATGAAGGTCTTGGCGCACTAATGCTTCGCTACGCATTCATAAGATTGTTGAGCGCGATCCCCGCATTGCTGATTCTGATCACGCTGACGTTCTTCATGATGCGTGCGGCGCCCGGTGGACCGTTTGATCGCGAGCGTGATGTGTCGCCAGAGGTGCGTGCCAAGTTGGAGCAGGCTTATCACCTTGATGAATCATTGTGGAAGCAATATGGACGTTACCTGACTGCGTTATCACAGGGTGATCTTGGGCCCTCGTTTAAGTATGGGGATCGCAGTGTTAATGAACTGATCGCCGTTGGCTTTCCTGTCTCTTTAAAGATTGGCGGCTTGGCGATGCTGCTTGCACTCTTGCTTGGTGGCGCACTAGGCATCGTCGCCGCGTTGAAGCAAAACGGTGTGATTGACTACGGCGTGATGACCTTGGCGATGGTTGGGATTTCTATTCCGAATTATGTTTTCGCGCCGCTGGCGATTCTTTTGTTTGCTGTGACGTTAGGTTGGCTGCCCGCAGGCGGTTGGAATGATGGCGCGTTGTCCAACTTGGTGTTGCCCGTGTTGGCGTTAGCTGCACCGCAAGTCGCTTACATCGCGCGCTTGATGCGCGGCAGCATGATTGAAGTTTTGCACGCGCCTTACATTCGTACTGCGCGTGCTAAAGGTTTGTCTGAGCGCGTCGTGATTTTGCGCCATGCACTGCGCCCAGCACTGTTGCCTGTGCTGTCTTATCTGGGCCCCGCAAGCGCAGGCATCATTACGGGCTCGGTGGTGATCGAACAGATTTTTGGTATTCCTGGAATTGGTCGTTACTTTGTGACCGCAGCACTCAACCGTGATTACACGGTGGTGATGGGCGTGGTGATTTTTTACGGCGTGCTGGTGATCTTGTTTAACTTCTTGGTCGATCTGCTTTATGGCGTGCTCGATCCGAGGGCCAGACCGCAATGAGTCGTCTGCCTCAACCAGAACAAGGACGCAGCCTCTGGCAAGACGCGTGGCGTCGCTTGCGACGCAATCGTGCGGCATTGGTTGCGATGATCGTATTAGGCGCGCTGGTGGCGCTGGTGATTGTCGGTCCTTGGTTTGCGCCTTGGAGTTATGACTACATCGACTTTGATGGCGATTGGGGGGCAGCACCAAGCCTGAGTGGTTCGCATTGGTTTGGCACCGATAGCCTTGGCCGTGATTTGTTTGCGCGCACCTTACAAGGTGGGCGTATCTCACTATTAGTTGGATTCGTCGCGACGCTGGTGTCTTTGCTGATCGGCGTGACTTGGGGTGCAGTCGCGGGTTACTACGGCGGCCGCATCGATAACGTGATGATGCGTATCGTCGATATTCTCTATGCGATGCCCTTCATGTTTTTTGTGATCTTGCTGATGGTTTTGTTTGGCCATCATCTCGTTCTAATTTTTGTCGCGATTGGTGCGGTGAATTGGTTGGACATGGCGCGCATCGTGCGCGGGCAGACACTGTCGCTACGACAGAAAGAATTCGTTGCTGCTGCGGTGACTTCTGGCCTTGGATCGGGCGCGATCATCCGTCATCACATCGTTCCCAATCTGCTCGGCGTGGTTGTGGTTTACGCCACGCTCACTATTCCGCAAGTCATTTTGGTTGAGTCATTCTTGAGTTTTCTTGGACTCGGCGTGCAAGAGCCAGCGACGAGTTGGGGCATGTTGGTGAACGATGGCGCGCGCGAGATGGAAGCTACGCCATGGGCGTTGATTTTCCCTGCTGCATTTTTAGCGACGACGTTGTTCTGCTTCAATTTCATCGGTGATGGTTTGCGCGACGCGCTGGATCCGAAAGATCGATGAGCTTGCTCAACGTCAGAAATCTCAGCGTCAGCTTCAACACCGCCGATGGTGTTGTGCGTGCGGTGACGGATCTTAGTTTTACTTTGGCTACTGGAGAGACGCTCGGCATTGTCGGCGAGTCAGGATCTGGCAAGAGCCAGACCGCGATGGCGATTCTGCGTTTATTGGCACGCAATGCTGCGGTGGATGGCGAGGTTCTGTTCGACGGCCAAGATCTGCTGCGTCTATCGGCGCAGGACATGCTCAAAGTGCGCGGTCAACGCATCGGCATGATCTTTCAAGATCCAATGACGGCGCTTAATCCGCATCTGCGTATTGGTACGCAACTGGCTGAAGTGCTGGTGTCACATCGTGGCCAGTCTTGGCAGCAGGCGATGGCGGAATCGGCGCGCATGATGCAGGCGGTGCATATTCCTGATGCCACGGCGCGGTTGCAGCACTATCCACACGAGCTTTCAGGTGGGCAACGTCAGCGCGTGATGATCGCCATGGCTTTGCTATGTCGGCCGCAGCTGTTGATTGCTGATGAGCCGACGACGGCCTTGGATGTGACAGTTCAAGCGCAGATTCTCCGACTGTTGGTGGAACTGCGCCGCGAATTTGGTTTATCGCTAATCCTGATTACCCATGATCTTGGCGTAATGGCTGAAGTTTGTGACCGTTCATTAGTCATGTACGGCGGTCGCGCGATGGAGCAGGGGCCTTGTAGGGCGTTGCTCACAGACCCTGTACATCCGTATACCCGAGCGCTGATTGCCTCGCGTCCGCGATTGGATATGGACGTTGAGCGTGATTTGCCAGTGATTGCCGGAGCGCCGCCATCACCGATTGAGCGCATATTTGGCTGCCCGTTTGCGCCGCGCTGTGAGCTGGCTTTTGATCGCTGTAATCGCCAAATGCCAGACCTCGAGACAAGCGCTGGTCGACAGTGCGCTTGTCACGCTGTCTCCCTATGTAAAAAATGAGTGCGGTATGTTGCGTAAGTCCCGAATTAGCTGTTAATTTCCACTCGTGAGATACGCGGCGCACTACAGGTGCGACCGGGTACATGAAAATAAATGGCCATAGATTTGGCCTAACACGTGCGTGGGGAGAATCTGATGAGCATTCATGCTTCATCTCGTTGGGCCGTTTCATTGGGTGGACTTGTCCTTTGTCTGTCTGCGGGCTATGCACCGCTCGCGTCGGCACTGGAGTTCACGGTTCCGTTCAACGATGAAGACATTGCAGGAACGCTCAATACAACGCTGACTGTCGGCGTTGGTATGCGTATGCAGAATCAATCCAGCAACATCGTCGGTAAGGGCAACCTTAATCCTGATGTTTGCGCCGGTCAGCAGATCTGCCAAGGCACGTTCAAGAATCAGGGTTCGGCGTCGATTCCCGGCGGCCTGCACCCAGCAGCAACGGCTGCTGCTGCTCGTGGTGCGTTCTCGATGAACAACGACGACGGCGACCTCAACTACAAAAAACACGACATTTTTTCTGCTGTCGGCAAGATCACACAAGATCTTTCATTGACCTACAAAGACTATGGTTTTTTTGCCAAGGCTCTGTATTTCTATGATCAGGTGAACAACAACTTCACCGAATACCACCCCAACATGATCACGCCAGAGAACATCGATTCTCTGCGCGTTGATGATCCAAGCGGCTTGCCACGCAAGGTTGTTCCCAAGGGCGCAGTTGTTAAAAGCCGCCGCAATAACGGCGCAACGCTTGAACAGGTTGGCACCAATTTACAGCTGCTCGATGCCTACGTTTACGGCAAGGTGCCAGTGTTTGATACCGAAGTTGGTTTCAAGCTCGGTCGCCAAACTGTGAACTGGGGCGAAAGTACGCTCAACGTGATCAACTCGATCAACTCGGCGAACCCGGTTAATGCCAACAACTTCTACCGCATGGGTTTCCAAGTTGAAGAAGTCTTTATTCCGGTCGGCATGGCGTTCCTCAGTGCTGACGTTTATGAAGGCCTCACCGTTGAAACCTTTTACCAATATGAGTGGAAACCACTAGAAGCTCCGGCAGCTGGCAGCTTTTATTCGGGTAACGACATCGTCGGTACCAACAATGCTTCAGGTGGCGCTAACCTGAGCTTTGGTACTGCCGCAGATGACCCTTATGGTTTGGGTTACTTGCAAGACAACCCTTTGAGCGGCATCACGCCGTCTTCTGCTCACGTCGGCAAAATTAAAGATGACAAACCCAATGGCACGGGCCAGTACGGCATTGCGCTGAAGTACTACGCCGAATGGTTGAACAACGGTACGGGCTTGGGTCTCTACTACATGAACTATCACTCGCGCTTGCCGTTCGCGAGTGCCTTTGCAACGCGCGCCAGCTGCGCACGCGGTGCTGACTCGATCAACGGTTGGGATCCGAGCCTTGCTGGCAATAGCTTGCCGTCTCTGAGCGGCGGCACGGGCCTCAATGCTTTTGACACCGCGACGTTTGGTGCAGCTTGCTCCAACATTCCTTTGCTCGCAGACATTCTGCATCCGGGCAGCGTGAAGTGGCAGCCAGGTGATCCAGCGTCTTCTGGCCCACTGCCGGGCGTGCCTTCGATGAACGCAGCGGGGCAGTCACTGTTTAGCGATGCTGTACCGCTTGATACCGCCAAGCTCTGGATTGAATATCCACGCAACATTCACTTGATCGGCGCCAGCTTCAACACCACCGTTGGTAGCATCTCGCTGCAAGGCGAAGTTGCGTATCGTCCAAATGCGCCGTTGCAGGTCAATCCGGTTGACGTGTTGTTTGCAGCTTTCGGCCCGACGTTGACGTCATGCCATCGCGGCAATTGCATTGGTACAGCGCTGACGAGCCCAGATTTGGTTTCGCAGATCACCAATGCAACGCAATTAACCTCGACGCTCAAGGCTCTTTTGGGCAATCTCGCTCAGACAGTAACGAGTGCAGTTGATTATGGTCCTAGCGACGTAACGTCCGGCTGTACGCCTGGCCTTGGTATTGGCACTAACTACGGTTCCGGTTGCGATACCTTCACGCTGCTTGTTGGTCATGCTGACGGTTCGGCTCGTTCATTCCCGAACTACATCATTCCGTATCGTGGTGGTTTGATTGGCGAAAACTCGCCGACCGATTTCTCCAAGCCACTGGACCGCAAAAATGTTGGCTACATTCAGGGTTACGAGCGCTTCAAGACGGCACAGTTCGACTTGGGCGCAACGCAGGTTTGGGGTGCTTCGGATACGGTGCCGGCCCTCATCGCGGCTGACCAGATTTTGATGCTGTATGAAGTTGGCGCGAACTGGGCGGATATTCCGGACAGAGACGAGTTGCAGATCATTGCTGAAGGCAGCACGTACACCTCCGCGACTGCGGGTGCCGATGGTTCAGGCGCTGATGGTTCGCAGCAGGCTTGCGCTGGCAATAAGCACTACTGCGTTTCGAAGGCTAACTCTCCTGGCAGCGATGGCGTAGACGGTCTGCGCTTTAACCCGCATCAAGCTCCACTCGGCGATTTCGCCAACAAGTTTGCTTGGGGCTACAACCTCGTCGCTCTGATTCGTTATGAGAGCGTGTTGCCGGGCATCAGTATCGAATCGCAGGTTACGGCGAAGCATGACGTCAATGGCAACGCACCTGGCCCTGGTGGCAACTTCCTCGGCGGCCGCAAGGTTTTCGACATCTTGGTAACGACGCGTTACAAGTCGGCATTCTCAATTGGTTTGGGCTATAACTGGATCACTGGCGGTGGCGATAAGAACTTGCTGATGGATCGTGATGCAGCGCGCGCGATTGTGAAGTACCAGTTCTAAGCGTCGAACGGTTGCAATAAAAAACACCCTCGAAAGAGGGTGTTTTTGTTTGTGCTGCCTGCGCTCGGTTTGAGCGAACTGCGAATTATGGCGAAGCTAAAACTAGCTTTGCGGAAACATGCGGTCAGTGGTCTTCTCAGCTTTGCGTGCACAATCGATGCAGCGTTTGCAGCCAGCTACGGCCTTGCGGCGTGCTTCGGGAATATCTTCTCCGCATTCTTCGCATTCGGTCAGCGATTCTGCAGTGGGTGCTTTGCGCATCAATGCGGCCAAGGAGTTGGCGCGGGCAATCTCTTCTACTTCTGAGCTGATATCAGCGTCATCAACCATCTAAATCTCCTAATCATTTAAAAGCCTGCTATCCATCTACGCAGCGTTTTGCGCTGCTGGCCGTTTCTACAGGCCCCGGATTGCAGTAGGCATCTTGTTTTGGCGTGTCAGTTCATCGAGCAATACGCCCGTTGAATCGACCCATCGTGGGAAATCCGGTGCGGGCAATGCTGCAGCAAACAACCAGCCTTGCATGAGCTTGCAGCCCATGGCGCGGAGTTGTTGCATTTGCTCCACCGTTTCGACTCCTTCAGCAACCACGTCGATGTTCAAACGGTTTGCAAGTCGGACAATGCTGGCAACGACTTCACGTTGCTTGTCACCAGCAGCAAGCGATTTAACGAAGCTTGCGTCGATCTTTATTTTATCAACTTGGAACCGACTCAAATAGCCCATAGACGAATAACCGGTGCCAAAATCGTCTAGCGACAGACGTAGGCCCAGTTTTTTCAGGTCTTGCAGCAGTTTTTCGGCCTCGCTCTGGTTGCCGATGAGTACGGTTTCAGTAATTTCCATCTCCAGCGAGTCCGGCGGGAGCCCGGAGCGCTGCAGCGCATCCACGATAATTTCTTTCAGGCCAACCTGCACCAGGCGCGCTGAGACATTGAATGAAACGCGCAGATCACGCCCTTGTGCATTCCATTCTGCGAAGTTTGAGCAAGCGCGGTTAACCATGAGTTTGGTAATGCCGCGGATGAGATCACTTTCTTCAGCGACAAAAATAAACTCGGCGGGCATCATGATCTGCCCGTTAGCACGGCGCCAGCGCACCAAAGTTTCTGCACCCACCGTGACGCCGCGTTCAACATCAACAACGGGTTGATAGAACGGTTCAAATTCCTTCGCGTCGATACCTTTGCGAATGTCATCAGCGAGCTTGAGGCGACGGCGGAATTGTTCTGAATGCTGGCGCACCGTTGTGACGGTGGCATTGCCGCCGCCCTTTTTCGCTTCCAGCAATGCGGCTTCTGCTTCCGTCAGAATTTCATCGGGACGTTCAGTTTGCAGTGATAACGCAACGCCAATACTTACGGTGAGTGTGGTGTCGAGTTCGCCAGCGTGAATTGGCGTCTGGAAGTCAGCCGTAATCAGCTGCGCCAGATCTTCAGCGATGCCCTGAATCTCTTGGTCGCTGGCGCACTCGCGGAGTGCGCAGGCAAAGATGTCACCGCTATAGCGATAGAGTTTTCCGTCTCTGCCGAGGCGCGGTTCAATGCGCTTCACGATCTGGCGAAGCACTTCATCGCCATAGCGAGGGCCGAAGCCTGAGCTGATCGCAGAAAAATGATCAATGCCAATTAGCATGACGGCGAAGGTGCGCTGATCTCCAGCACCTCGCGTGATTTCGCCAACGTCGCGTGAAAGTCGTAGCCGGTTCGGCAGACCAGTCAGATTGTCGTAATAAGCGAGTCGGTGAACATGTTCACTGCGCGCTTTGATGTCTTCAATCACGCGGCCGATAGCGCCGATTTCATCTTCGCGACGCGGCAAACTCACACCACGAAAATCGCCAGAGAGCACTTGCAGAAGCGTGCGGTGCATATCGCCGATGGGGCGTATCACTGAATCAAAAATGCCGTAGGAAATACCGAGGCCAGCAAGCAACGCCAAGCCGATGCCAACCAAACCATATTGCAGGGCGAGAACGTCTCCGTGCGTGATTTTGGCTTGCGCTACATCGACGGTTGTGAGGCCTTGTCGCGTGGTGCCCAGCATCAGCTTCCAAACGGCGGGCATGCGCTCGTCAGTCAACTGCGAAAACGCGACGCTCGCGGCTTTCGGATCGCGAGGTTGCAGTGCCAACGCTTGCTCAACGCTGTCGGCCAAACTGCTAACGGCGGTAACGATTTCTTTGGTGTCTTGTTCTTGATCTTGACCCAACAAGCGAATGCGCGTGCGCAGGCTTTTGAGTTCGTCGGTCAGTGGCGCGGTGGCCTCGGCAGGCCAAGCGCCGTCTGTAGTCAAGCTGGCGCGCAGCCCAAGATTCAATGTTCCTTGAAGATTGCTGAGATCTTCGGCGACTGAATTAATGTTGGAAAAATGAACGGTGTGTTCGCGAAAGTTTTCGTAATTCGTCGCAACAAAAAACAAACGCGCAAGAACAAATGCGCCTGCCAAAACAAGCAGGCCGTTCATCAAAGCAACCATCAGTAGAAGCTTTGCCCTGACAGTCATTTTTTCAAAATTGAAAGGCATTCTTTCTCGCGCTAAATGCTTGGTGATCAGGGCAACAAGTTATGGCGAAAGTGAATATTTTTTAAGATATCCAATGCTTGCGATCATGCGCCATTGCCGGGTAATTGTCAGTGTACGACTTGTCCCGTGAGGACAGTAGTTTTTGTCTATTGCGAGCTAAATTCCGCAAGCGCAATCTGTGCTCGAGCGGAAGCAATTTCGCTCCCCTTAAATGCGATGTTACCCCCAAGTCGTCGCAATTATTTAGCCCGGCCCAAAGCCGGGTTTTTTTATGTACAGGACGTACTGTATCCCGTGGGCGCATGGATGCGCAGGAACGGGATTCTCTCATTAAGCACAGGCCTGTCTTAAAGGCCGCGCAGGAGCGGGATTGGTGGGAGCCTAAATGGCACCATTTAATGGCCGCGCAGGAACGCCCCTTTCCCGCGTCAGCCTACTCAAAAGACCACCCAGAAGCGACAGCTAACGGCATATTCAACAGGCGGCCCAAAAACAAAAAAGGCGAAGCCAAAGCCTCGCCCTTCATGCACCACAAGGCCAATACTTAGCCCTTGTAGTCCTTAATACCATTCACAACTTCCTCACGAGCCGCCGCTGCATCGCGCCAGCCAGCAACCTTCACCCACTTGCCTTCTTCCAGATCTTTGTAGCGTTCGTAGAAGTGCTTGATCTCGTTGAGCAGGCGTGGCGGAACGTCGCCGATGTCTTTGATGTTCTCGTAGTACTTGGTTGAAACCTTGTCGGTCGGCACGGCGAGCAGCTTGGCGTCGGTGCCTTTTTCGTCGACGGTGTCGAGAACGGCAACAGCGCGGCACTTGATAACGCAGCCAGGCACGATCGGGAACGGCGTCAGCACCAGCACGTCGGTCGGATCGCCGTCGCCAGCGAGGGTCTTAGGAATGTAGCCGTAGTTGGCTGGATAGTGCATCGACACGTTCATGAAGCGATCAACCATCAACATGCCGCTTTCTTTATCCACTTCGTACTTCACCGGGCCAGCGTTAGCGGCGATTTCGATGACGACGTAAAACTCGTTGGGGGCCTTTTCGCCCGGGCCCAGTGCTTCAATACCCATGATGTTGCCTCTTGGTCAGTGACTTAAAATCCGCGCGTGCGCGGCACAAAAAATAGTGTTGCTTAAACGCCGCCATTTTTCCGGTACGGACGCGCAGTTTCGTTGACCGCCGCAATGTCGCCCCGCGGGGCATGGAGGGCATTGTGGCATCCGGAAAGGGCTTGGTTTTATGGCGATATAAGCCCTTAGTTTAATGGAGAAAGCCTACTGCGAGCCACAAAGTGCGTTGACGTAGGGAGGGCCAGCAGGTAATTTCTACCCAAAGCAGCCGGCCGTTCGGCAAAACAGGCTGCGGATAAACAGAACTCCAAGTCAAAGAGATAGTTAAAACATGAGAATTGTTCTGCTGGGTGCGCCCGGCTCAGGAAAGGGCACCCAAGGCGAGAAGCTGGTTGCGCATTACAAAATCCCCAAGATTTCGACTGGCGACGCTCTGCGCGGCGCTGTTAAGGCCGGCACCCCAATGGGCGTCAAGGCCAAGGCCGCAATGGACGCTGGCCAGTTGGTGGCTGATGAGATCGTGATCGGTATCGTTGAAGAGCGCCTGCAGCAGCCGGATACGGCACATGGCTTCATCCTTGATGGCTTTCCGCGCAACGTTGTGCAGGCCAAGGTGTTGGATGGCATGTTGGAGCGTCTCGGCCAGCCACCTGTTAGCCGTTCAGTTCACTTGGCTGTTGCTGACGAAGAAATTGTTGCCCGTTTGCTTGATCGCGCCAAGAAAGAAGGCCGCGCTGATGACAAGGAAGATGTCATTCGTCATCGCATTGAAGTTTACAACGGCGAGACCAAGCCGCTGCTGAACTTCTACGCGCATCAGCACAAACTGGTGGACGTTGATGGTATTGGTTCGCTCGACGAAATTTTTGATCGCATCATCGACGCGCTCTAAACAGCACGTTTAAAATTAGTACGCAAAAAGCCGCTAGCGATTGCTCGCGGCTTTTTCGTTTTGTGCGAATGTGAGTTAAACCAACAGTTTCAGTAGCTCAGTTCCAGCCACATCACGCCGCCAGCCCATCAATACATTGGCCTTTGCCTCTGCGCCAAATAGCGCGAGCGCTTCTACATCAGCGCGTGGTGCCAGCGTGCTGGGTGGCACTTGCAACGTTGTAGCAATCGCGCGCAGACGTTCTTGCAGCTTGGTAACGCGCGCTTTGATTTCAGGCTCTAAGCGATCATCGCTTGCGAGTGTGCGTGGCTCTAGCGTGCGCGCATGAGTGATCACTTCCAACAAACCTTCGCCATGACGTGCAAAAGTTTTCGGTGGCAATACGCTGAGTGCTTCAATCTGTTCCAGCGATTCTGGCGCGCGTTCGGCCATGCGATAAATCGCATCGTCTTCGATGATCCATTTACGTGGGCGATTACGTGTTTGCGCTTCCACTTCACGCCACTCTGCCAGCGCAGCAGCAATCACCTGCGCGCGTGGCGCTAGACGCGCTAAACCTTTAAGGCGACGCCAAACATCGGCGGGATCATTCAGATAATTTTCTGCGATGCAGGCGCGTGCGCAATCTTCTTCCAGCCACGCCAATCGATTTGCAGTGGCGAGTTCTTCACGCAGCACTGGATAAATTTCGGCGAGGTAATGCACGTCGAGCGCAGCGTAATCGAGCTCGGCCGCGGTGAGCGGACGACGCGACCAATCGGTGCGCGTCAGGCTTTTATCCAACACAACGCCGCAGCGTTTTTCCACCAATGCGGCATAGCCCATTTGGTCGCCGAGGCTCAGTATTGTGGAAGCGGTTTGCGTGTCGAAGATTGGAGAAGGGCAGATGCCGCTGAGTTCGACAAAGATTTCCAGATCCTGACTCGCGGCGTGAAACACCTTGAGGATGTCTTTGCGATTGAGCAGGTCAAATAGCGGTTTCAGGTCTTTGATGGTGACCGCGTCAATGCAGGCGCTGGTCTCGCCGTCGCCAATCTGCACTAGGCAGAGCTTGGGGTAATAGGTATCGACACGGACAAATTCGGTGTCCACCGCCAACCAAGGGCGCGTGGCCCAGCGTTCCAAATAGGTTTGGAGAATGTCGGCGGTCTGGATAAAAACGTGATTGGGCATGAGCTTCGGTCTTAGGGCGTGTTGGCCCTTATTTCGCGCCAGCGGCGGAGAGCCATTGGGTGCAGGGCAAGGAAGAGTTAGCGCGGCATAGTGAACTATGTAAGCGAGCGATGACGCGGCCATGTGCCCAATGGCTTCCGCCCCTTCGGGCTGCTGCCTCAAAAATCGCCATGCCGCGTTGCTCCTTCGTTATTTAGAACGACTAAACCTCCTCAGTCGCGCCTTGCATGGCGATTTTTGAGGGGGCAGCGCTGACGTGAAATAAGGACCAGCACGCCCTAAAGCACATAGAATATCGGCTATCGAAGGCTGAAGATTGAAAAATGTTTAACGAAGTACTCACCCCCACGCTCCGCATCCTGTTTTTCCGCGCAGGACCGCAGGATTTCCCCTATGCCATCGGCATTCGTCCGGCGCTCTTGTTGCTGGCCGCTACAGCCAATGCCTTGGTGTTTGGGCAGGTCTTGCCCCTGAGCATGGCGATAGGCATCGCTGTCGCCATGATTGGCGGCATGGCGCTGGTGGTGCGCTGGACGCTGCGCTTGCGCAATCTGACCGCTCGCTTTCAGCAGACGTTTGATTCGCTGCTTGCCACCACGCTCTTGCTGACGCTAGCTACGGTCATTCCGTTCTCGCAGATAGCACCGCAATTGCTGGAGCTGACCAAAAATCCAGAAGCGATGAAGAATGCTGAGGCGATTAAATTGCCCACGCTGCCTGTGCTGCTAATGAACCTGCTCAATTTCTGGAACTTTGCTGTTACCGCGCACATTTTCCGTCACGCGGCTAACGTGCCGATGTGGGTTGGTTTTGTGATCGGCTTTGTTGCGGCTGGCGTCATGCTGTTCATTGGCGTGGTCGGCGGCACGTTTGTAGGCGCCTTGTTTGGTGCGCCAGTGAGTTGATCGGTTTTGTTTAAATTTGTTAAACTAAATTAACTAAGCGGATAAATAATAACGATTGGAGCGCTGTGGCGGTTTCAATCGTTCAATCAGGTCAGGTCGATGTCCCAAGCTAAACCCAAGCACATTCATATTCTCGGTATCTGCGGCACCTTTATGGCTGGTATCGCAGCGATTGCGCGCGAAGCGGGCTACAAGGTCACCGGCTCAGATGCGAATGCTTGGCCACCAATGTCTACGCAGCTCGAAGCGCTTGGCATCACGCTGATGCAGGGCTATGAGCCATCGCATCTGCAGCCTGCGCCCGATGTGGTTGTGGTCGGCAACGTTGTCACGCGCGGCAATCCGGCGATGGAATACGTGCTCAATGCAGGCTTGCCTTACATCTCTGGCCCGCAATGGTTGGCTGAGAACGTACTGCAAGGTCGCCACGTGCTCGCGGTTGCCGGTACGCACGGCAAAACTACGACGACTTCCTTGCTCGCATGGTTGCTCGATTACGCAGGTTTGGAGCCCGGCTTCTTGGTCGGGGGGGTGCCGGTGAACTTTGGCGTGTCCGCACGCCTCGGCAAATCCAAATATTTTGTGATTGAAGCGGATGAGTACGACACCGCCTTCTTCGACAAGCGCAGCAAGTTCGTTCACTACCATCCGCGCACGGCGATTCTGAATAATCTGGAATTCGACCACGCCGATATTTTTCCGGATCTCGCTGCGATTGAGCGTCAGTTTCATCACCTGATTCGCACCGTCCCCGGCGAAGGTCGCTTGGTCGTGAATGGTACCGACGCCAATCTTGCACACGTGTTGCAGCAAGGTTGCTGGAGTTCGGTCGAACATTTCGATCACGTCGATGGATGGCAAGCGGAGCCACGTGAAGATGGCTTTGAGCTGTATGTGAAGGGGCGTTCCAAAGGTATCGTGCAAACGCCGATGGCGGGTGCGCACAATCGCTCCAACACCCTTGCAGCGTTTGCTGCGGCAACGCATGTCGGGGCTTCGCTCGATAAATTGATTGAAGGTCTTGCTGCGTTTCACAGCGTGAAGCGTCGCTTGGAATTGGTTGGCGAAGCGCGCGGCGTGAAGGTTTACGACGATTTCGCGCATCACCCAACAGCGATTGAAGTGACGCTTGCCGCGGTGAAAGAGCAGGGTGGTCGTGTACTTGCCGTGCTGGAGCCACGCTCCAACACGATGCGCATGGGTTCACATGCACAGGAACTTGCGCGCAGTTTGCGTGATGCTGATCGCTGCTTTGTATACGCGCGACCTGATCTCAAGTGGGACGCCAAATCTGCGCTGAAAGATGTGGGTTCACGTTTGCACGTAGAGCAGGCGCTCGAACCTTTGATCGCGGCGATTGCAGCTGAAGCGCGCGAAGGCGATCGCATTGTGGTGATGAGCAATGGCGACTTTGGTGGGATTCACCAGAAGTTGGTCGACGCACTTAAAGGCTAGCGTTCTTTACTCCCTCTCCCCGTAAACGGGGCGAGGGAGTAAAGCAATAAAAAAGCCGGGCCGCGAAATGCGGCCCGGCTTTCTCATTTGTACTGCTAAATAAATCTTAGAACTGATAACCACCGTAGATCATCAGATTGTCACGGTCACGCTGCGCATCACGCACGCCACCACCGGTGAACCAGGTGTAGCGCACTTCGCCGAATACGCGCGAGAGATAGTCGATGCGAATGCCCGACAGAATTTGTTTGCGACCGCCAACAAAGTTCTGACCAAGACCAGGGCCGACACCGCGCACGTCATGGAACAGTGCGTTGAGGAACTCGAGGTTGGCGCCGAACAGCGCGCTGTCATAACGGGTCAGCGTTACAAAGCGATAACCGTACGAGTACTTGGTGCCGAAGCCGCCGTGATCTTTCCAAGCCGTCGGGTTCTGACGCACGGTGAGATTGCCGTCGGTTTTGCTGGTGGAAGGATCGTTAGGATTGGTGCGCACATCGCGTGGGTTGATGCCGATGCTGCCATCAGCGCCGCTTGAGATGTGGCTGTCGGTACCTGCGCCGTTGAACTGCAGTTCTGACAAGTCAGGGAAATCGATGATGTGTGTGAAACCGCTTTCCAGCAGCAAGGTGATCTGGCTTGCGCCCAGCGGGTTATCGCCACCGATGGTTTTGAGCAAGCTGAGATTGAGCTGACCGATCTTCATCGGTTCATAGCCGCGGATGTACTGGCCCGCAGTGACGCAATTAGGCGCACAGCCCGGGTTGCGATATTGCGTCAAGAAATCCGGTGCGGCTGAGCGACGGCCAGGCAGCGTGGCGATGCCCAAGTTCAAATCCTGCTCAGGGAATGCAGGCTGCAGCAGTGCAAACACCAAGTCGGTGGAATGAATCTGCCCAGGCAAATTAGGGCGATAGACATATTCACCAGCCAGCGCGATGTCACCGACGGTGGTGTTGAACGAGACGCCGTACATCTTCACGTTTTCCGGATACTCGATAAACAAACGTGCGCTGTCCAAAGGTAGCGCTTCTTTGTCTAAAGGAATCTGTGGCGCGCCGTTGGCCAATGCAGCCAATGCGGAGGGAACTTCACTGAGATCGCTGAGGCAATTCACCGCGATCTGCAAAATAGTGTCGACCGGCGTCACGCCCGAGTTAGGCAGACACGTTGCGTTTGCAGCGTAGCCAGAGATGCTCGGAATGCGTGCGTGATAGTTGGCAAAGTAAAGACCAACCTCGGTGCCATTCAATCCCTCTAAGTAAAACTTGAAGGCTGCGCCGTACTGCCCACCATTCTTTGGTTCAGCGCGTCTGCTTGCAGCGTGGTCCACCAAAAGCGTGCGGCTGGATTTGGAGTTGATGATGAATGCAGGATCGTCTGGATTGCGTGCGGGTTCATAAAGTTGTTCTGGATCTTCTGGCGCCTTTGCGAAGGACAGCATGGCGTAGTCGCCGCCTGCGCCAACGATGTCTGACGTTGAGAAGTAACTGCCGACCGGATCCGGAATAACCGGTACCCACTTATATTGATAGAAGGTCTGAAAGCTGACGCCATCCACGATATCGCCCGAGAAAAGCACCATGCCTGCAGGCTGCGCCAGTTCCTTCAAGTCAAAGCCAGGCATGCGCAATGCAGCTTGGTCTGGCGGGTTGATTGAGTTGAGCGAGTTGGCGAGCAGGAAGGAGCTTTCGCCCCAGTTCAGAACCTGATTACCAACCTTGATGCTAAAAGCGCGGTCGCCGATATCAAAGTTTTTGCTAACAAAGTAATCCAGCATTTCGAAGCGCAGGCCATTGAGTCTGCGTGGTTCGCCTCGGTACGCCGTGTAGCGTGCCTGCGCGGTGGTGTCTGGATGACTTTCTTGCAAGCGTAAATAGCGCGGATCGGCATAACCCAAGGCACGCACAAAAATGTTGTAGCCGCCGACTTCTAGTGAGAAGTCAGTCGTGAGCTTGAATGTGGTTGAAACGATATCGTGCTTGTCGAAATTAAGGTTGCCGTCATCGCCGTTGGGCGAGTACGAACCGGGCTGATCGACAAAAAAAGCGTTGGCATTGGCATAGCCCGGCGCATCTTCACCTGCATTACAGGTGTGACCGGCATAGGCGGGATTCACGTTGTATGGATCGGGGCTCGTGCGTCTGGCGCAGATGCCTGGATTCAACGATGACTTGCCGACCAACTGACCATCGCGGTCTTGCATGCGCATCATGCCGCCGATGGTTAGCAGGTTGTCGATTTTGATGGTCTTGCCCGCAACGTCAACTTCAAAAGCGTTGGCAGACACAGATAGCGTTGCAAGAATAACGGCGGTGATCGTAGCGGCGCGGTTCAACTGAACACGCAGCCAGCTAGCGTTGGAATATTTCATAAGCCCCCCTGATGTAATCACATCGACCGCATCCTCCCCAGATGCGGTCGACGCCTCGATTTATTTGCTGGCTTGTTTGGCGACGTTTGCAGGATCGAAGAAGTTGACCTCGAAATTCTTTTCGCTGGTCTCCGGATCTTCGTTGTTCATCGCCTGTGCCAGATAACGGCCGGACTGCAGGTCATAAACGGTTTCCAAAACAGGGCCGCTGCCCAGGAGATCGTAAATGCCGATGAGGTGTGATTCCTGTACGCGCCACAGGGTTTGGCGTGCGTCGTAAATATCTACAGCTGCAATCTGCCAGCTGTCTTCATCAACATAGAACACGCGCTTACGATAGATGTGCGTGGTGCCTGGCTTGATGTTGGATTCCACAACCCAAACGCGGTGCAGTTCATAACGCGGTAGGTCTTGGTTGATATGACCTTTGCGAATGATGTCTTTGAACTTGTACTTGTCGGAGTGCACCACGTACGCGTTGTACGGGATGTACATCTCTTTCTTGCCGACCAATTTCCAAGTG
Organism: Stenotrophobium rhamnosiphilum; assembly: GCF_003052265.1. GTDB lineage: Bacteria > Pseudomonadota > Gammaproteobacteria > Nevskiales > Nevskiaceae > Stenotrophobium > Stenotrophobium rhamnosiphilum. The sequence goes on along the minus strand of NZ_QANS01000005.1, from coordinate 360,853 downwards.
TAGCGATCGGTTGCACCGTTAAAGGTGTCGGTCTGGTCGTTGGTACGCAGACCATCAGCGCCGGTGCCCGGATTGTCATAGCCGACGTTAGGTGCGCGACGCAGACGACGCTGACCTGGGTTGTACTGCCATGCGCGGCGTGGTTCTTTCACCTGATCCATCGTCTCGTGCACCAGCGTAATCTGGCCTGCGAGACGAGGTGGTGCAGTAACGACCTGCATGAAGTAAATGCCGACGTTATCGAGCTGCTCTGGCGTAATGCCGCGAGTGTCGTAAAGAAACTTTACTTGCTCGTGAATTTTTACCAGATTGAAATCGCCAGAAGTGGTGACCGCAGCCTGATTGTTCCAACGATCAACACCGACGCCGCGATAACGCAGCTTGTGGTTCCAGATCGGCTCGTTGCCGGTCTTGGGAATCGGGAATGGAATGCCCAACACCGCGCCATTGAGTGATTCACCGCCATTGGTGAGCTCGGCGTTCAGCGCGTTCTTGGTGGTGGCTTCGTAAACAAAATCTGGGAAGCCGACCGTACGACGCGTTGGATACACGTTCATCTTGTAGCTATCGCCAAATTTGGCGAACAGTGCTTTCTGACCTTCGGTCAACTGACCCTTATAGGTCGCAAGATTGGCCTTGGTAATCGTGAACAGTGGCTTATCTGAAGGGAACGGATCGCAATAACGAGTGCCTCTGCCTTTATAGCAAGGCGGCGCTGTTTTCAGTCCACCTTCCCATTTGGGAATCGTGCCGGCGCTATTGGCCGCACGTTCGGCACCGACAGGCGTCAACTCGCTTTTCAGCTTGTCTGCTTCGGCTTGAGAAACTTTGGCTAAAGCGGGCGTTGCAATCAGCCCAAGACTTAACAGTGCAGCGGTGGAGCCGGTAACTCCGAAAGACGCGTATCGTTTGAAAATACGCACGGCAAAGGTCGCCATCTGATTCTCCTCTGATTTTTTATGCAGACTTTATTCAGAGTAGCTGAAATGGCAAGAAATACGTAAATAAATTTGCACTAATCTTGATCTTGCCCAGAAATGGGGCGTGGCTTTCGTAGGGTGAGTAGACGAGGGCATGGATGCCTTCGATAGAGCAATGCATGGAGCAATTGCCGCGCGCAGCGAAACCCACCGCTGTGCGTGCTGCGAGATGGTGAGATTCGCTGCGCTCCACCCACCCTACGGATTAGGGCAATTGATGCGCGAGGCGCACCCTACAGCTTGAAGCTTTCGCCCAAATAAACCTTGCGAACCATTTCGTTCTTCAGCACTTCATCCGGCGTGCCTTCAGCAATCACTTTGCCTTCGGCGAGGATGTAAGCGCGTTCGCAGATGCCGAGGGTTTCGCGGACGTTGTGGTCGGTGATCAATACGCCGATGCCGCGATTGTGTAGATGTTTAACGATGCTTTGAATGTCGCCGACCGCAATCGGGTCAACGCCTGCAAAGGGTTCGTCGAGCAGGATGAAGCGTGGATTGGCGGCAAGTGCACGCGCAATTTCTACGCGACGACGTTCGCCACCCGACAGGCTTTGGCCTTCGCCATCGCGGATGTGAGCGATGTGCAAATCGTTGAGCAGGCGCTCTAGTTCAGCAGCGCGACCGGCTTTATCGAGATCAGGGCGGATCTCTAAAATTGCCATGATGTTGTCGGCCACCGAGAGCTTGCGAAACACGCTAGCTTCTTGCGGCAAATAACCCACGCCGAGCTTGGCGCGCGCGTGCATCGGCAGGGAAGTAATGTCTTGGCCATCCAACTCAATCACGCCGCCATCAGCCGGCACCAAGCCTACGATCATGTAGAACGAAGTGGTTTTGCCTGCGCCGTTAGGGCCGAGCAGGCCGACGATTTCGCCGGCTTTCACCGACAGCGAAACATCGCGCACGACAGTGCGTTTTTTATATTGCTTGACCAGATTGCGCGCGGAGAGAACGGAGCTCACGGTGTGTTTTCTGCCGGTTTTGATACAGCGGGTTTTGCGTCCGGTGTGGTGCTTTCCGGCGCTTTGATTTCTGCGGCTTTGGACTCTGCTGCTTTCTGCAGCTGCAACTTCTTGTCTGGCGGCGGCTGAATCACGATTTTGACCTGACCCGCATCGCCGCCCGTAGCCTGAATGCGACGCTCAGCGACGTTGTAGCGAATATTGCTGCCGGTGACTTCGTCTTTGCCGCGCGTCATCTTGGCGTTGCCGATGACATCGACCACGCTCGTGCGTGAATCGTAAAGCAGCGTGCTGGCGTCGGCGGTGACGGTTGGCGTTGGCTCGCCTTTTTCGGTCGGCTCGCCTGCGTGTTCCAAGTGTGCTTGATCGCCGGTGATCTTGGCGGTGTATTGGCTCTCGGGGAACTGCGTGAGTTCCAGACGATTGCCGTTCATCTTCATTTTTTCTGAGACGAGCGAAACATTGCCGGTGTAAACCATCACACCGGTTTTTGACCATTCGGCGCGATCCGCAGTGATTGTTACCGGGCCCGTGGGGCGCAGCACATCAGCGTTATTTTTCTTGGCGGGCGCGGCAAAGGCCGGTGCGAGTGCGGCAGCCAACAGCAAGGCCGCAAATGTTTTAACTGCGCGGGACATATGTAACCTTAACATCGTGCAGCAGATTTAAATTTTCTCCCGCCCAGTCAGCACGCATGCCGGTGGCGGTGGCCTGTTGCTCGCCGTAAGTCATACGCAGCGGCGCGCTGGTGTAAATTTCTTTGCGCTTGCTATCCACCCACAGTTCATCGGTGTACAGCATCATGGGCGCGCCGCCCTTGTTCGACTTGCCCGTAATCACTACCGGCTTTTTCATCAGAATGCGTTCTTGATTCGCAGGCACTTCGCCGGCAGGCGAGGTGAGCGCCCAAGCGCCTTTGTCACCGCCGAGGCCATCCATGCTCATGCGACCGATGACGGCGGATTTATTTTCGTAATAATCGATGGTCGCCGCAGTGATATGAAACTGCGTTTTGCCATCAGCACCGAGTCGCGTCCACTCCGCATCGCGCAAGGCATATTGTGGGCGTGGGCCACTTTCATCTTGAGCTTGTGGCTCGCTCGCACGGTCAAAGCTTTGCACGCCCATCCACAGCGCTACGCTGATCGCGAGTGCTACGGCAAGGAGCAGAAGCCGACGCATTAGCCCTTGCCCTGTGCTGCAAGAATCATGTCAGCTGCTTCACGAATCGCGCCGTTGCCGCCGATATTGCGGGTTTTCCAATGTGCTTTAGCGAGTGCTTTCGGGTGCGCGTCATTCACGGCAATCGCGAGGCCCACGCGTGTGAACAGCGGAATGTCAGGCGTGTCATCGCCCATATGCGCGCAGTGTTCGTCCTTGATGCCGAGCTTCTTTTGAATGGCTTCGTACGCCGGTAGTTTGTCTTCGGTGTTCAGATAAATGTGTTTGAGACCGAGATATTCAAGGCGCTTCTGCATGGCTTCTGAAGGGCGCCCAGAAATCACCGCCACTTCAATGCCCGCTTTCATCAGCAACTTGATACCGAGGCCGTCCTTAACATTCACAGCTTTGAGCTCGCTGCCATCAGCGGCGAGATACAGCTTGCAGTCCGTCATCACGCCATCGATGTCGAGAAACACGCAACGAATTTTCTTTGCACGTTTCTTAACCGCGGCAAGAGTGAGAGCCATCAGACCACTCCAGCGCGCAAAAGGTCCTGCATGTGGATGGCGCCGACGAGTTTGGCGCTGTCATCTACCACCAGCAGCACGGTGATCTTGTGCTTCTCCATCAACTGCACCGCTTGCGCGGCCAGCCAATCAGCCTTGGCGGTTTTACCGCCTGGGGTCATCACGTCGAGAATCTTGGCGGTGCGCACGTCGATGCCGGTTTCCAGCGTGCGGCGTAAATCACCGTCGGTGTAGACGCCGAGGACCTTGTCTTCTGGCGAAACGATGGCTGTCATACCCAAGCCTTTGCGCGTCATCTCCAGTAGTGCAGTGGAGAGTGTTGCGTCTGGGCTCACCTTGGGCAGGCGCTCGCCCTTGTGCATCAGGTCAGAAATTTTCAGTAGCAACTTGCGACCGAGCGAACCGCCGGGGTGCGACATCGCAAAATCTTCCGGCGTAAAGCCGCGTGCTTCGAGCAACGCAACGGCCAACGCATCGCCCATCGCCAAAGTCGCCGTGGTGCTGGCGGTAGGGGCGAGGTTGTGCGGGCAGGCTTCCTGCGCGACGGTTACGTCGAGATGTGCATCTGCAGCTTTTGCGAGCGTGGACGTTGGTTTGCCAGTGATCGCAATCAGCGGCGCGCCCATGCGTTTGATCAGCGGCAGAATCGTCAGTACTTCGTTGGTCTCGCCAGAGTTGGAGAGTGCCAACACCACATCCTGCTTGGTGATCATGCCGAGGTCGCCATGGCTGGCTTCGCCCGGGTGCACAAAGAATGACGGCGTACCCGTCGATGCGAGCGTTGCCGCAATCTTGCCGCCGATATGTCCACTCTTGCCCATGCCCGTAACCACTACGCGGCCGGTGCAAGCCAGCATGATCTGACAAGCGCGAGCAAAGTCCTCATTGATGCGCGGCAGCAAAGCGGTAAGCGCGTCGCGCTCAATCTCCAAAACCTTGCGACCCATCTGTTGCAGCGCTGCGGCATCCATGAGCAAGAGAATTCCTACAAATAAAGAGGGCGAATGATAACCGCAGGGCACTCAAATGGCGCAGCCACAGCAATGTTTTGGCGGAGATCGCTGTGATTAATTATTTATTAATGTGAACTTCTTGCGGCCGCTTGAGATTCAATCTGGTCGATCTCGTTTTGACGAGATCACTCTCTGAAATTATCAAACTGCACCGCAATCTCCAGCTCAGCCTTGCGTAGAAACGCCATTGCCAACTGAAGGTCGTCGCGCTTCTTGCCGTTCACACGGAGTTTTTCTCCGGTGATGGAGGCGTCGACCTTGATCTTGGATTCTTTGATCTTGGCGACGATCTTTTTTGCCTGCGCTTGTTCGATGCCTTGTTTGATCGTGATCTTCTGGCGTGCGCCGGCGAGATTGGTTTCTACATCGCCTGCTTCAATTGCGCGCAGATCGATGCCGCGTCCGGCGAGGCGCTTGTGCAGCATTTCCGTCATCTGATCGAGATGGGACTCGGTCGGCGCGGTCATGGCGACGACAAATCCTTCCAAGGTGAAGCTGGCGCCGGTACCGCGCAGGTCGTAGCGATTTTCCAAGTCACGCTTGGCTTGGTCGATCGCGTTGGTCATTTCGTGTTTGTCGACTTCGGAAATGATATCGAATGAGGGCATGGCGATTTGTCGGTAAGGGTTGATCGGGCGTCAGTATATTGGGCCTGCGATGAACCTATGCTGGATCTGTGCCTTTTATTGCCTCATAAGCCGCCAACGCCCGCACGCGGGAGTCGGCCAGATCAACGATGGGTTTGGGATAGCCGGTGCCTGCGAGCAGCGCCGGTTTTTCCCATGGAGCGTGCAGATCCTTATCGGGCAGAGCGGCAAGTTCCGGCACCCAGCGGCGCAAGTAAATGCCATGCGGATCGAACTTGGCGCTCTGAAGTACGGGGTTAAAGATTCGGTAGTAAGGCGCGGCATCGGCACCGCAACCGGCGACCCACTGCCAGCCGAGGGTGTTGTTGGCCAGGCTCGCATCGACCAGCGTGTCCCAAAACCAGTGCGCGCCGTCTTGCCAGGGAATCAGCAGATTCTTGGTCAGCAGGCTGGCGACGATCATGCGAACGCGGTTGTGCATATAGCCGGTAGTCCACAGCTGGCGCATACCGGCGTCGACAATCGGGATGCCAGTTTGGCCGCGCTGCCAGGCTTCCAAATCATTAATCGATTCGCCGCGCTTGCGCCACGGAAAGCGGCCGAACTTGCTGGCGTACATCGGCTCGTCTGGCGTCTTCGGATAGTGAAACAGCAGGTGATGCGCAAACTCACGCCAGCCGATTTCACGGGCGAAATGTTCGCTGCCTGCGAGCATGCCGGGCGCGTCATCGCTGGCGGCCTGTGCTTGCGCGCGGGCGATGATCTGGCGTGGACTGATTTCGCCGAAGTGCAGATGGGGCGAGAGTGAGGAGGTGGCGTCGAGGGACGGAATATCGCGCGCCTCTTTGTAGTCGGGCATGCGCTCTTCGCAGAACTCATTCAGTGCGATAAATGCACCTGCTTCGCCGGGTTGCCAGCGTGGGGTGAAGCCGCCCGCCCAAGGAATTTTGGGCAGCAGGTTGAGAGCATCTAGAGGCAGACTTTTCGGCAACTTTTTGGGCGCGCTGATGTGTTCCGGCGCCGCCAGTGGCACGGGCGAATGCAGTCGGGCCGAAGCGTTGCGCCAAAACGGAGTGAACACGCGATAAGGCTCGCCGCTCAGGGTTTTCAGCGTCCAGGGTTCAAACAGCAGGGCGCTGTTGAAGCTCTCAGCCTCAATCTCGTCACTGCGTAGCGCTTCTTTCACGCGCGTGTCGCGGGCGATGGCGGTGGGTTCGTACAGTCGGCTCCAGTAGACGGCGCTGGCGTCGGTTTCTTTGATCAACGCACGCAGGCTGGTGAGGCTGTCGCCTTCCCGAATGATGAGTGGCGCGCCGATGGCTTTGAGCGAATCGCCCAAAGCCTTGAGGCTGTGATGCAGCCACCAGCGACTGGCGGCGCCCGGTGACCAAGGGGCGTCCTCGTCCGGCGCATGAATGTAGACAGGCAGCACCCGTTCATGGCGCTCGCAAGCGGCGATAAGGGCGGGGTGGTCGGTGAGGCGCAGGTCGCGGCGCAGCCAGAGGAGGGCGGTAGTCATTGGGCAAGCATAAGGGGTTGTTGGACGGGAATACGCAGAAACTATGTTTGTCGATGCAGGCTCTTATAGAGCGGTCACGCGTATAATTCCGCCCCAATGACCGCCGCCCTCACAATCTCCGGCGTCCGCAAGACCTACGGCAAGCTCGAAGCACTCAAAGGCGTTGAATTTCAGATTCAGCGCGGCGAGTTTTTCGGCCTGCTCGGCCCCAACGGCGCGGGTAAATCGACACTCATCAACATCATCGCTGGCTTGGTGCAGGCGAGTGCGGGCAATATTTCTGTGCTCGGGCATGACACCGTCAGTGATTTCCGTACCGCGCGTCGCCTGCTCGGCATCGTGCCGCAGGAGTTGGTTTTCGATCCTTTCTTCAACGTCACCGACATGCTGCGCATTCAGGCCGGCTACTACGGCTGCGGCGAAGAAGTATGGCCGTGGATTGACGAAATGTTGCAGCGTCTCGATCTTTGGGAAAAACGCAAAGTCTCGATGCGCGCACTCTCTGGCGGCATGAAGCGCCGCGTGCTGATTGCGCAAGCGCTGGTGCACAAACCGCCCGTCGTCATTCTCGATGAACCGACCGCAGGCGTAGACGTTGAACTGCGCCGCACGCTGTGGACTTTCATGCGCGATCTACATAGCAAGGGCACCACCGTTGTGCTGACCACGCACTATCTCGAAGAAGCACAAGAGATGTGCGAGCGCATCGCGATCATCGACAAAGGCGAGATCAAAGCACTGGAGACGACTCAGCAATTACTGGCTCGTCATCCGTTCCGTTTCCTGCGCCTGAAGCTTGCAGAAGGCGCGGTGCTTCCGGTTGAGTTGCAGCCACTGGTTGCTGCCAACATCAATGGCAGTCTCGAACTGAAATTGGAAACTTCCAAGAACAGCTTTAGCTCCGTGTTTGCCTTGCTGCGCCGTGATGGCGTGGCGATTGAAGACGTGCAAACGCGCGATCCAGATTTGGAAGACATCTTTGTAGAACTCACCGGTCGCAAGGGTGAGGTGGCGGCATGACCCCTAATCAACGCGGCTTCTACACGCTGCTGAAAAAAGAAGTGATGCGCTTCTGGGCTGTGCTTGGCCAGACCGTCACTGCACCTGTCATCACCGCGCTGCTCTATCTCTTGGTATTTGCACAAGCCATGAAAGGCCGCGCCGAAATTTATCCGGGCGTGAGCTACACCGAATTCTTGGTGCCGGGCTTGGTGATGATGACGGTGATTCAAAACGCCTTCGCCAATACTTCATCGTCGCTGATTCAATCCAAGGTCATGGGCAATCTCGTGTTCCTGCAGATGGCGCCGCTTGGCCCTTGGGAATGGTTCTTCGCTTACATTCTCGCTGCGCTGGTGCGCACCTTGATTGTTGCGAGTGCGATGCTCGTTGTCGTATTGCCCTTCGTGCATCTGCCGATCCATCAGCCACTCGCGCTGATCGCGATTTTTGTGCTGACCAGTGGCAGTCTCGCGGTGCTGGGTTTGATCGCAGGCATCGTTGCGCAAAAGTTTGATCACATCGCAGCGTTCACCAACTTCCTGATTACGCCGATGTCGTTCTTGTCTGGCGTGTTTTACTCAGTGCATGCGCTGCCGCCATTCTGGTACAAGGCTTCACACTTTAACCCGTTCTTCTACATGATCGACGGCTTCCGCTTTGGTTTCTTCGGCGTGTCCGATGTTTCCATTTGGCATAGCCTGATGTGGACTGCGGGATTTTTTGCCGTGATGACAGCCATCTGCTTGTGGATGCTGATCACCGGCTACAAGATGAAAAAATAAGACATGAACAAAGACGACATTAAGAAACTGATCGAAGCCGGCCTGCCGAATGCAACCGTGACGGTTCATGGCGATGATGGCCAGCACTTTGAAGCCGAAGTGATCTGCCCGGATTTTGCTGGCAAGCTGCCGCTGGCACAGCACCGTATGGTTTATGCCGCGTTGGGTGACAAGATGGGTCGTGATATTCATGCGCTGGCGTTGAAAACCCGCGCGGCTTAAAAGCCTGAAAAATTGCACTGAATCTGCACAACTTTGCTGAGCTAAAGATTTAATCTTTGCCACATCGCCGGTCACTGTTCCGGCATTGCCACACCGACTTCCGCTCTGCGGAAATCATGGATAGAGAATCATGGATAAATTCGTCGTAGCAGAAAGCGGCCCTCTCAAAGGCGAAGTCGCAGCCAGCGGAGCCAAGAATGCGGCGCTGCCGATTCTCTGTGCAGGTCTGCTTTCCAACGAACCGCTACACGTCACCAACGTGCCCAAGCTTTGGGACATCGGCACCACCAAGAAACTGCTCACGCAGATGGGTGTGGATGTGCAGCAACCGGGCTCGCACGAAATCACCATCAACGCCAAGAGCATCACGACGTGTATTGCGCCGTACGAACTCGTACGCACGATGCGTGCGTCGATCCTCGTGCTCGGTCCGCTGCTCGCTGCACGCGGTGAAGCGCATGTGTCATTGCCTGGCGGTTGCGCCATTGGCGCGCGCCCGGTGAACCTGCACTTGATGGGTCTGGAAGCGATGGGCGCCGAGATCAAACTCGAAGGCGGCTTCATCCACGCTAAATGCAACCGCCTCAAAGGCGCGCACATCATGTTCGATACCGTGACGGTCACCGGCACTGAGAACTTGATGATGGCGGCTGTGCTTGCTGACGGCGAAACCGTTCTGGAAAACGCTGCACGCGAACCAGAAGTGGTTGATCTTGCCAACTGCCTGCGCGCCATGGGCGCCAATATTGTTGGCGATGGCACCACCACCATTCGCATCCAAGGCGTGAAGGCGCTGCACGAAGCCACGCATTCCGTGCTGCCAGATCGTATTGAAACCGGCACCTTCCTCGTCGCTGCAGCCGCAACGCGTGGTTGCGTGCGCGTGACCAAGACTGATCCTGCGCTGCTCGATGCTGTGCTGGTGAAACTGCAGCAAGCGGGGGCTGTTGTGCGCACCGGCACCGACTTTATTGAAGTCGACATGCAAGGCCGCCGTCCTAAAGCCGTCAACATTCACACCATGCCGCATCCGGGTTTCCCAACGGACATGCAGGCGCAGTTCATGGCAATGAATTGCTTGGCTGAAGGCGTGGGTACGATTCGCGAAACTATTTTTGAAAACCGCTTCATGCATGCGCAAGAACTGCTGCGTCTGGGCGCGGACATTCGCATCGAAGGCAATCTCGCTATCGTCGCTGGCAAAGAGCGCCTGATGGCCGCGCCAATCATGTCGACCGATTTGCGCGCTTCGGCGTCGCTGGTTATTGCCGCGCTGTGCGCAGAAGGCCAAACCATCATCGACCGCATCTATCACATGGACCGCGGCTACGAAGATATCGAAGGCAAATTCACCGCTCTCGGTGCGCGCATGAAGCGTGTTACCAATCTGATGTAGGCAACGGTTCTGGCACTGCTCTCGTAGTCGGTGCGCAAAGCGCACCCTACATGGCGCTTAGCGTGGGCAGTGTCGGATCGAGTCGTAGATTTACGCCGGTCAGCGAGAGCTTCAGTGCTGCGTGAATTAACTCGGCGATTTGCCGCGCAGCTTCTGCGTAGTCCAAGCCTTCAGGTCGAATATTGGAAATGCAATTGCGCTCGGAATCATTGCGACCGATGCGCGGATTGAACGTCAGATAAGCGCCAAGACTGTCCGGTGAACTCAAACCCGGGCGTTCACCAATCAGGCTGATCACCAATCGTGCGCCGAGCAATTCTCCAGCTTCGTCGGCCAGCGCCACTCGTGCTTGTGTCGCAATCAGTAGTGGCGCCCATTGGTAATTGGCAAGCAATGGTCGCAAGGCATTCAGCAGTGGCGCTGCATGTTTTTGCACGGCGCTAGATGAAAGGCCATCACTGAGGACGAACAGCACGTCAGCATTTTTGTTTTGCGATTCAGCTAGCTTCTTCGCGCTTTCATCATCAAGTCGTCGACCCCAGTCGGGGCGACTCAGATAAGTCGCGCGATCCTGTGCGCGACTGCGGATTTGTAAAACCTCGGTCTCATGCAATTCAAGTTGTGCAGTGAGCGCTTCTACGTCCAATGGTGTGTGTACTGCATCGCGCGCTTGAGCATGAGCGAGGGCAAATTCCAGTACTTCATTCACTGGCAGGCTTGCGCCGGTGCGGCCTAGTGCAATGCGCGCAGCGGTGTAGCGACGCAGATCGCTCCATTGATCAATCAATACTGGCGGCTTATTCATGCGGCACTGTCGTCGGTGAATTTTCGCAGGGCAGGTAATGCGAGTGATGCACTTCCGTCGGCAAGTTTTCCTGTGTGATCGGTCAGACGCATTTTCTCTAGCCAGACTTCGAATTCCGGCGCGCGCTTGAGCCCCAGCACTTCACGCAAATACAGCGCATCGTGAAACGAAGTGCTTTGATAGTTCAGCATGATGTCGTCGGCACCAGGCACGCCCATGATGTAGTTCACGCCTGCTGCGCCGAGCAGCGTCAGCAGCGTATCCATGTCGTCCTGATCGGCTTCGGCGTGATTGGTATAGCAAACATCTACGCCCATCGGCAGGCCCATGAGCTTGCCGCAGAAATGATCTTCGAGTCCCGCGCGGATGATTTGCTTGCCGTCGTAGAGATATTCGGGGCCGATGAAGCCGACCACGGTGTTGACCAGTAGTGGCCGGAACTCGCGCGCTACCGCATAAGCGCGTGTCTCCATCGTTTGCTGATCAACGCCGTGATGCGCATTGGCTGAAAGCGCACTGCCTTGGCCAGTTTCAAAGTACATGACGTCGTCACCAACTGTGCCGCGCTTGAGGCTTAAGGCCGCAGAGTGCGCTTCGCGTAGCAGCGCGAGATCAATGCCGAAGCTGCGGTTGGCTGCTTCGCTGCCTGCGATGGATTGAAAGATTAGATCCAGCGGCTCGCCCGCAGAGATGGCATCGAGTTGGCGCGTGACATGAGTCAGCACGCAGGATTGCGTCGGAATTTCGAAGCGACGAATCAGCTCATCAAGCATGCGCCAGAGTTGCGCCAACTTAGTCGGATCTTCGCTCGCCGGATTAATGCCGATCACTGCATCGCCGCAGCCATAGAGCAGGCCATCGAGAATGCTAGCGGCGATGCCACGTGCGTCGTCTGTTGGATGATTCGGTTGCAGACGCACGGCCAAACGCTCCGGTAGGCCCAGTGTGTTGCGGAAGCGTGTAACGACGTTGCATTTGCGCGCAGCGAGAATCAGATCCTGATTGCGCATCAACTTGCTCACTGCGGCTGCCATTTCTGGCGTGACGCCAGCCGCAAGTTTTTTGAGCGTTTCACTGTCGACTTGATCCGAGAGCAGCCAGTCGCGAAAGCCACCGACGGTGAGTGCGCGGATTGGTGCGAAGGCGTCGGCGTCGTGACGATCAACAATCAGTCGTGTGACTTCGTCGCCTTCATAAGGAATCAGTGCCTCGTTAAGGAAGGTACTCAGCGGCAAGTCGGCGAGGCACATTTGCGCGGCCACTCTTTCTTCGGCACTTTTCGCGGCGACGCCAGCGAGTACATCACCTGAGCGCGCAGGCGTTGCTTTGGCCATGAGTTCACGCAGGTCGTTAAAGACGTGAGTGACGGGGCCAATGCGATGCCGGTATTGCATGAGATCAAGTCCTTAAGCGCTTAGAGCTTGCGAGCGTGTTAGCGGGTACGCAAGCGAGCTCATAAATTCTGAGATGAATGACGCAAGACTTGGGCCGCACCCGCGCTTAAACGAAATCAATAAAGTGAGTCCGTTTCATATATTGTTATTAAATATTTATTATAGAAATATTAAACAAATATAATAAAACAAGTCTGTTCCATGAAAACTAATGGATAAATGGCAAAAAGCCTCCGTTATTAGCCTTGCGCAGCTAGAATGCGCGCCTTATGACGACGCTGACCATTGCCCTTTCGAAGGGCCGCATTCTCGAAGATAGCCTTCCGCTTCTGGCCAAGATTGGCCTCAAACCAGCGGGCGACATTGGCCGCCTGCTGCGCGTGCCGACCAATCATCCCAACATCAGCCTGCTGATCATTCGCCCAGCCGACGTTCCGACATTCGTCGAATACGGCGCGGCAGACATGGGCATCACCGGCAAAGACGTGCTGATGGAGCACGGCGGCGAAGCGCTCTATGAGCCGCTGGATTTGGGCATCGCACGCTGCCGTTTGTCGATCGCGCAGAAAAAAGACGCACCGCCGCACGACGGCATTCGTCGCCTGCGCGTCGCAACCAAATATCTGGAACTGACGCGCCGTCACTACGCCGCCAAGGGCCAGCAGGTCGAGATGATCAAACTTTACGGCTCGATGGAACTCGCGCCGCTCGTGGGCTTGGCTGACGTGATTGTTGATCTTGTCGACACCGGCAACACGCTCAAAGCCAATGGCTTGATCGAAACTGAAATCATCACGCAGATCAGCGCGCGCATGGTTGTGAACAAAGCGTCGATGAAGACCAAGCACGCGATGGTGCAGGATTGGTTGGATCGTCTGAGTGGGGTGGTGGAGCGTGGTTGAGATCACTCGCCTCAGCACGAGCGATGTAAATTTCGACGCAGCATTTGCGTCGTTGATGGATCGTGCGCCTGAGCAAAGTGCAGATGTGACGCACGCGGTTGAGAACATCGTTGCTGATGTGCGCACGCGTGGTGATGTCGCGCTGCTGGAACTCACCAACAAATTTGATCGTCGCAATGTTGCTAGCGTTGCAGAACTCGAAGTCAGCGTTGAACAGCGCAAAGCTGCTTGGGATGCACAGCCTGCCGCATTGCGCGCTGCACTTGAAGCCGCTGCCCAACGCATTCGCGCTTACGCAGAACATCAGACGATTGCGCCATTCTCGTTCACCGACGAGCACGGCAATCAACTTGGCCAGATGGTTACGCCACTGGATCGCGCAGGCCTTTATGTGCCGGGCGGCAAAGCTGCTTATCCGTCGTCTGTGCTGATGAACGCAATTCCGGCGAAAGTCGCTGGCGTGCGCGAAGTCATCATGGTGGTGCCTGCGCCCGGTGGTGAACTGAATTCGGTCGTACTCGCTGCTGCTCATCTCGCGGGCGTTGATCGCGTCTTCACCGTCGGCGGCGCGCAGGCTGTTGCTGCGCTCGCATACGGCACGAAAACGATTCCACCAGTCGATAAAATTGTCGGCCCCGGCAACGCCTACGTTGCTGCAGCCAAGCGCATTGTTTTTGGTCAGGTCGGCATCGATTCGATTGCTGGTCCATCCGAGATCGTTGTGATTTGCGATGGCAAAACCGATCCGGGCTGGATTGCGATGGACCTGTTCTCGCAAGCCGAGCATGGCGAAGATTCGCAGTCGATTCTGCTTTCGCCGGATGTTGAGTTTCTCAACCGCGTTGCTGATGCAATGGCTAAGCGCATGAGCGAACTGCCGCGCGAAGTGACTGTGCGCGCATCGCTGAAGAATCGCGGTGCACTGATCGCAACGCGTGGTCTCGACGAGGCAATTGCATTGTCGAACCAGATTGCGCCTGAGCACTTGGAATTGTCAGTCGATGCTCCGCGCGATTGGCTGCCAAAAATCCGCCACGCTGGCGCCGTGTTCCTCGGCCGTCACACGCCAGAAGCACTCGGCGATTACTGTGCGGGCCCCAACCACGTGCTACCAACCTCACGCGCCGCACGTTTCTCGAATCCGCTAGGCGTTTACGAATTCCAGAAACGCAGCAGCCTGATTGAGTGCAGCCCAAAGGGCGCGAGCGAACTGGCGAAAATTGCTGGTGCGATTGCGGATGCTGAAGGCTTGCAAGCGCATGCTGCCAGTGCGAGAGATCGTCTCTAAGATTTTGTAGGAGCGCTTAAGAGGCGCTCCTAAAGCTTCGAAATAATGTCGCGCAACGCGCGATAGCCTTCGACCAAGCGCGGGCCGGGGCGGCCTAAAAATTCTTCGCTGATTGCGTGAACCTGCTGATTACGCACCGCAGGAATTGTGTTGTGTCCGGGACGGCGGATGACAACATCGGCGCGGTAGTTCTGCACTTTCACGCCACACCAACTCATCACGATGGCGTCGGGTGCTGCGTCGACGACCGCTGAATCTTCTAATGGAATACTCTTCGCTGCCGTGTCTTTCCAAGGATTCTCGCCGCCAGCGAGTTCAATCAAATCTGTCACCCAAGATTGCTGTGCCGCTGCAATCACGGGCTTGGGCCACCACTCCACCAACACGCGCGGACGTTGTGTACGTTCAACGCGCGGCATCTGCGCTTGCATCTCTGAAACGAGTGCGCGACCACGTGAGAGCACTCCGACGGCTTCGGCAATTTCGATGATGTTGGCGTAAACGTCGTCGAGGCTGAGCGGATCACAGACCAATATCGGCAAGCCGTCTGCGCGGAGTGCGTCGACGATGCGTTCGTGACCGGGCACGGTGAGTGAGGTCAGTACTAAATCTGGTTTGAATTTTTTGACTTGCTCGGCGGCCAGATCGAGATCGCGGCCGAGTTTCGGCAGAGGCTCGACGATTTCCGGCGGATAGTCGGAGTCGGTATCAATGCCAACAATCATGTGCGCGCATCCGAGCGCGCACATGATTTCGGTGTTGGAACAGGTGTGACTAAAAACGCGCACGACTAAGGAATCGAATTAGTCGAGATTCTTCATCACGCGAGGAATGCCGATTTTGAAGCCGGCAGCGAGAATGCCTTTGATCACTAAGCCGGTGCAGGGAATGCGTGGCTCAAAACCAATGGTGTACTTCACGCGCGTGCCGCCGTTTGCGGCGTCGCTGAATTCAATATGGCCGAGATGGTTCGTGATCGGGCTGCCGCGAGTAACGGTGTATTCGATCAGCGTTTCTGGCTGGAAGGTGATGATGGTTTCTTCAAACGAAGGGCCGGGCAGGGGCAGCTTGATGCGACGGACGGAGCCGAGACCATCTGGGTTTGTTGCGTCTTCGCCATCTTTGATGCGATCAAACTGGCCGCCAAAGATCAGGCCGACTTTTTTGTGCGTGCCGAAGAACTTGAAGATTTTGCTGCGTGGCGCTGGGAAAACCTCATCAAAACTGACTTCGTAACGTGACATGGGCCTGCTCCTGAAAATTAGTTCGCCATCATACCGTTTGCACTAGGGCTGCCCTGTTAAAATGATCGTGAGTCGGCCAAGACAATCGCCGCCACGCAAGTGGGGGAGGAAAGTCCGGGCTCCATCGGGCGAAGTGCCAGGTAATGCCTGGGAGGCGCGAGCCTACGGAAAGTGCCACAGAGAATGAACCGCCTAAGCGCCGCAAGGCGACGGTAAGGGTGAAAAGGTGCGGTAAGAGCGCACCGCGTCACTGGCAACAGTGGCGGCACGGAAAACCCCACTTGGAGCAAGACCAAATAGGGAAGGACGCCGAAAGGCAACATGCGGCCCGCATGCCTTCCGGGTAGGTTGCTTGAGCGTGCCGGCGACGGTACGCCTAGAGGAATGGTTGTCCACGACAGAACCCGGCTTAACGGCTGACTCGTTAAACACCGTGTAGGTTTTACCGGCGGCTTGGCTAAAACCAAGCCGTTTCTGTTTTTATGTACAGGATGTACGGTACGCCGCGGGCGCAGGATGCGCAGGAGCGGCGCCTCGCACCAAGCGCGGGGCCCATCGATATGGCAGCCTGTTTCGGTTTGAATCTTGCTGCTTTTTTGACCAACAAACACTCTCCAACCCCCAATTCACGTCCAAAACCGTGGTTAACGGGCGGCTGAGCTCAAAATCCCCAGTAAACAGCTCATTTTTACTTTAAGTATTAGCTGTAACTCTTTGTTTTAAATGAAGTGCCTAATCGACTGTCGCAAATAGACCTAAGTGCTTGTCGTTACTCAGTTTTTTCCTGTAAAAATGCTTGCGTGGTGGTATGAAGTGGATTAAAGTGCCTCACAGTGGAAGAAACTGAGAGGAATAGACGGTTCTGCCGTCGCACAAGCACATGTTTGCAGGCGCTCATCATTCAACGGTTGACGACAAGGGACGCATCGCGATCCCGGCGCGCTTTCGTGCGCAACTCGTCGATACGTATGGCCTGCAAATTGTGATCACGATGGGGCCGCGCGCTTCGCTCGAAATTTATCCAGTCGCGGTGTTCAACAGCATCGCTGAGCAAATCCAGAATCTTGAAGATCGCGAAGCCGCAGAGCTGCTCAAGCTCGCCTTCGTTGGTCGTGCGGTGGAAACAGAAATCGACAAGCAAGGACGCGTGATGCTGCCGCAGTTCCTTCGCAAACAAGCGCGCTTGGAAACTGGCGCAGTGTTGGTGGGACAGATCAATCGCTTGGAACTGTTCGCCGAGGAAATCTGGGACACCATGTTTGGCTCAGGCCCAGAGAGCGTGTTGCCTGCGCTCTCGGCCGCCTTCAAGCATCTCAAGCGGTGAGGCGCCATGTCTGTCAGCGCCGCCTCCCCTGCCATAACGGTCAGGGCTAGCGCCCCGATGTTCTCCCATCGTCCGGTGATGCTCACAGAAGCCCTCGCCGGCCTCGGAGTCGTTGCGGGTGGCATTTACATCGATGGCACCTTCGGACGCGGTGGACATTCCGGTGCGATTCTCGAAGCGCTTGATGCTGCAGGCGGCGACGGAATGTTGCATGGCCTCGATCAAGATCCGCAGGCCGTCGCAGAAGCAACGCAGCTCTACGGCGCGCGCAAAAATTTCCGCATTCATCACAAAAACTTTTCGCAGCTCGCTGCGGTAGCTGAGAGCGAAGGCATCACGCGTCGCGTTAGTGGAATCTTGTTGGACCTCGGCGTTTCATCGCCGCAGCTTGATGATGCATCGCGCGGCTTCAGCTTTAGCAAAGATGGCCCGCTCGACATGCGCATGAATCCGCTGGCAGGTGAATCTGCTGCTGAGTGGATTGCACAAGTCGGTGAACGTGATCTCGCTGACGTGCTGTGGAAGTTCGGTGATGAGCGCAACAGTCGCCGCATTGCACGTCGCATTGTTGAAGCGCGCGTAGAAACACCATTCACGACGACGTCACAGCTTGCTGCGTTGATCGCAGCCGTGCCGGGCCCACGAAGCCATCACATTCACCCGGCTACGCGTAGCTTTCAGGCAATCCGCATTCACATCAATCGTGAACTTGAAGTGTTGGAATCAGTGCTCAAGCAAGCGTTGGATGTACTCGCACCTGGTGGTCGTTTGGTGGTGATCAGTTTCCACTCGCTGGAAGACCGCATCGTTAAACGCTTCATGCGCGACGCTTCACGCGAAGCCGAAGTGTATGACCGCCGCTTGCCAATGTTGCCGCAATCCGCTGCTACATTTCCGCTGAATCTAGTCGGCAAAAAGCAACTATCAACAGACGAAGAGAGCGCTGTGAATCCGCGTGCTCGTAGTGCTGTGCTACGCGTTGCGGAGCGCCGCTCATGAGACGCTTCCGCGAACTCATTGAAGGTCGCGGTGGCATGTTGTTGCCGCTGGCGCTGATTTTCTTAGTGGTGATTTCTGCACTTGCTGTTGTGCGCACTAAGCATGAAAACCGTGTGCTGGTGAATCAACTCAATGGCATGCGTTCGGAAAAAGAACGTCTCAACATGGAATGGGCACAGCTGCAGCTTGAAGAAGCCACGCTCTCGCATCACGCCCGTGTGGAAAAAAATGCGCGCGAGCAGCTCGGCATGACCGAGCCACATGACTACGTGGTTGTGAGTTCCAAACCATGAGTAGCGCGCGTCCAAACTATGTGACGCAAACGGTGCCGGTCTGGCGTCGGTGGGCAGTCCTCGGTTTGTTGGGGCTGGGCGTTGTGGTGGTATTTGGCCGCGCGTTTCAGTTGCAGGTTTTGCAGCGTGATTTCTTGGTGCAAGAAGGCGACAAGCGCCACATCCGTACGTTGGTGATTCCCGGTCATCGCGGTGCAATTCGTGATCGCCGCGGCGAGCCTCTGGCGCTGTCTGCTCCAGTCGAAATGATTTGGGCTGTGCCTGCCGCGTTGTTGGAATCGCCACAGCATGTTTATGCAGTCGCCAAACTGCTTGGCCGCAATCCAAAAGATTTGCAGGACTTTTTGCGCAACCGCAAAGATCGCAAGTTCGTTTACATCAGTGACGCAATCAGCCCCGCAGAAGCCGAGCGCGTGTTGTCACTCAAAGCGCCGGGCGTATTTTCAGAAGCTGCTTACGCACGCTATTACCCAGCGGGCGAAGTGGCTGGACAGGTCGTTGGTTTCTGCGGCCGTGATGGTCGTGGACAAGAAGGTTTGGAGCTGGCTCAGGAAGCAGCACTTGCAGGCAAGGCAGGCGCACGTCGTGTGATTCGTGATCGCACGGGCCGTGTGGTTGAAGACAATCTTGAAAGCAAAGATGCGCTGTCGGGTAAAGATCTCGCGCTGACGATTGATCTGCGCATCCAGTATCTCGCTTATCGCGAATTGAAAGCCGCTGTTGCACGCAACAATGCACGCGGCGGGTTAGTCGTGGTGGCCGATAGCACCACAGGCGAGATTCTCGCGATGGCGAGTCAGCCTGGGTTTAATCCGAACAACGTTGAAGATCGCAAAGGCGGCGGTTCGCGCAATCGCGGCATCACGGATGGTTTTGAGCCTGGCTCGACGGTAAAACCTTTGCTGGTCGCACAAGCATTGGAGCTGGGCGTTTATCAGCCCACCAGCCACATCGACACCACGCCAGGATTTTTCAAGGTCGGTGCGCTAACCGTGCGTGATGAACATCCGCAAGGCGATGTCGATCTCAAAGTATTGCTGAGCAAATCCAGCAACGTTGGTGCAGCAAAAATTGGATTGGCACTCGGCGCGGAATCAGTTTGGTCCGGCTATCAGCGTTTTGGTTTTGGCGAACCGATCTATTCAGGCTTCCCCGGTGAAGCGAGTCCCGTGCTGCGTCATTACAGCGAGTGGGGCCAGATCGCTACAGCAACAGCTTCTTACGGTTATGGACTCTCGCTCACCGCCATGCATCTGGTGCGTGCGTATGCTGCGTTGGCCAATGATGGCTTGATGCCGCAGTTGCGCTTGCTGGCCAGCGCGCCACAAGTTCCGCCACAGCGTGCAGTTTCTGCCGTGGTTGCGAGTGAGATGCGCGAGCTGATGGAAGGCGTCGTGCAAGAAGGCGGTACTGCACAGCGCGCAGCCATTCCGGGTTATCGCGTTGCTGGCAAGACCGGCACGATTCGCAAAGTTGCCGATAGCGGCGGTTATGCAGACAAACGTCATCAATCCGTATTCATCGGCATGCTGCCAGCAGAGCATCCACGTCTGGTGGGTCTCGTCATGATTGATGAGCCGGGTGCAGGCGATTACTACGGCGGTCTTGTTGCTGCTCCGGTTTTTTCAACGGTGATGCAGGGCGCCGCACGTTTGCTGCGAATTCCGCCGGGCCAGATGAATCTGCCGACGTCGCCAATTGCAGCGCCAATCCCAACGCGTCAAACCGTCGCGCTGCCGATTCGGGAGCCGCGCACATGACGGCTCAGCAAACACAACATTCAGTAAAAACCTTGCTCGCAGGGTTTTCTGCTTCTGTCGCTGATCTTTCAGTGACGGGCGTAGAAATGGACAGCCGCCGCGTTGCGCCGGGCAATTTGTTCCTCGCTTGCAAAGGGCAGGGTCAGCATCATGGCCTCGCACATCTGCATCAAGCCTTGGAGCGTGGTGCGGCTGCAATTGTGTGGGAACCTGCCGCAGATTGGACGCGTCCAGAAACAAAGATTCCTGCAATCGCAGTCGAGAAGCTCGCACGACATGCGGGCGAAATCGCCAGCCGCTATTACGGCGAACCGACACGCGAGATGTTCACCGTTGGCGTCACCGGAACCGACGGAAAAACCTCAACCGCCTATTTGATCGCACAAGCACTCGATCGTCTCGATCAGCCCTGCGCTTATCTCGGCACCTTGGGCTATGGCCGCATCGGCAAGCTCGATGTTGCGACGCATACAACGCCAGATGCCGTGACACTACAGCGTCACTTCTCGCAGATGCACGCGCAGGGCGCACGCTCGGCCGCGATGGAAGTGTCATCGCATGCACTCGATCAAGATCGCATCTCTGGCGTGAATTTTGATGCCGCCGTGTTGACCAATGTCATGCGTGATCATCTCGATTATCACGGCACGGTCGAGAACTACGCTGCTGCCAAGCGCAAACTTTTTGAACGCCCGGGCCTTAAAGCCGCGATTTTCAATCGTGATGACGCACGCGGTGCGCAGTGGCTTGAAGAGTTCAGCGATATCTCAATTGCCTATGGCCTTGATGGCGAAGTACCCGCATCGCATCGCTATGTGTTGGGTCGCAAATTAGAACTGCTGAGTACCGGACTTGCTTTCGATATCGACAGCAGCTGGGGGCAGGCGCGTATTCAGAGTCAGTTGTTTGGCCGCTTTAACGCCTACAACTTGCTCGCCGCATTGGCTGCAATTCTTCAAGGCGGCGTCTCATTGCAAGACGCAGTTGCTGCACTCAATCAATCGCAGACTGTGCCGGGTCGCATTGAAGGTTATCGCGGCGCGCAAGCCATGCCTTTGGTCGTGGTTGACTATGCACACACACCGCAGGCCCTCGAACAGATTCTGAAAGCAGTGCGCGCGCACACGACAGGCAAGCTCTGGTGTGTGTTTGGCTGTGGCGGTGATCGCGATCGCGGTAAGCGTCCGTTGATGGCCGCAGCTGCAGCCGCTTATGCAGACGAGTTGGTCATTACGGATGACAACCCGCGCAGCGAAAACCCAGAAGCGATCGTTTCGGAAATTCGCACTGGCCTCCCAAATGGTCATTCAGCACGCGTGATTCACGATCGCGCGCAGGCCATCACCGCTGCTGTGCGCGCGGCGGGAAAAAACGATTCAGTGGTCGTGGCAGGCAAGGGCCACGAGGACTATCAAATTTACGGTGCAGATGTGCGTCAGTTTAGTGATCGAAATTTTGTTGCCCATCTGGTTGGCGTGGAGCCACGGCCATGATGGAAACACTCTACGCAGTGGCTCAGCGAATCGGCGCTCGCCTTGAAGGGGCAAACGTCGGCTTTAGTCGCGTGGTGACGGATACGCGCACTTTGGCGCAGGGCGATTTGTTTGTTGCGCTCAAGGGTGAAAACTTTGATGGCCACGAGTTTGTAGCTCGTGCGGCCGCTGCTGGTGCTGTCGGCGCGATTGTTTCGCGTCACATCGATTGCCCACTGCCACAGATCGTCGTTAACGACACACTGATCGCGCTGCAGGAATACGCTGCGTCTTGGCGCAATGATTTCAATCTGCCGATTGTTGCCGTCACCGGCAGCAACGGTAAGACCACGACCAAGCAGATGCTTTCGTCGATCTTCGTCACGCGCGGCCCAGTGTTGGCGACGCAGGGCAATTTCAATAATCACATCGGCTTGCCGCTGACTTTGCTGTCACTGCGTCGTGAACACGTTACCGCCGTGATTGAAATGGGCGCTAGCAATCCGGGTGAGATCGAATTGCTGACACGTCTCACGCGTCCGAATATCGGCGTGATTACACAGGCGGGTGATGCGCACCTCGAAGGCTTTGGATCGCGTGAAGGCGTGGCGCGTGCCAAGGGCGAGTTGTTTGTAGGCCTCGGTGGTGGTGTCGCTGTGATCAATGCCGACGACGCTTATGCACCGCTGTGGCACGAGCTTACGAAAAGCGCTTCGACGATTACATTTGGTTTTAGCGAACAGGCTGATGTGCGTGCGCTGCATGTGCAGCCATTCCCGGTGGAAGCACCAGTGGGTACGCGTTTTGAGCTGCGTGCACCAGAAGGCCGCCAAACCGTGAACCTGCCACTGCCAGGTCGTCACAACATCTTCAATGCGCTCGCTGCTTCGGCATGCGCCGTTGCACTGGGGATGGATTTGAAAGACATCGCTGCGGGTCTTGCGCGCATGGATGCACCGCAAGGTCGCTTGAGCTGGAAGAACACACGCGAAGGCGCGCGTTTGCTTGATGACAGTTACAACGCCAATCCCACTTCGTTGCAAGCAGGCATGGAGTTATTGGCTTCTCTGTCTGGTGAGCGCGTGTTGGTGCTCGGCGGCATGGCTGAACTCGGCGCGAATGCGACACAGCTGCATCACGATGCTGGCGTCGCGGCTAAAGCGCTGCGCATTGATCGTCTCTACACACTGGGCGCACTCGCTGCCGAAGCTGCAAAAGGCTTTGGCGAAGGCGCGCATGCATTTGAAGATTTCAACGAACTCGCGACTGCTCTGCGGCCGCACCTCAATAAGAAAGTCACGCTATTGGTGAAGGGCTCGCGCTCTTCGCGCATGGAGCGTGTGGTTGCAACGCTGACGGGCGAAAGCGTCAAGGGAGATCACTAATGCTTCTATATCTGGCCGAACTACTCAAAGAACACATCAGCGGATTCAATGCTCTGACGTATCTGACGATGCGTGCAGTGCTTGGAATCCTGACCGCGCTGATCTTCTCCTTCGTCTTCGGACCGATCCTGATTGAGCGACTGTATCGCTTCAAATTCGGTCAGCCGGTTCGTAGCGATGGCCCACAGTCGCATCTAAAGAAAACCGGCACGCCAACGATGGGTGGTGTGCTGATCATTGCGGCGGTGACGATCTCAACCTTGCTGTGGGCCAACCTGCAAAACCGTTTTGTCTGGTTCGCACTGGTTGTGATGCTGGCGTTCGGTGCGGTTGGTTTCGCGGACGACTACATCAAGATCAAAAACAAAAATCCAAAAGGCTTGCCTGCGAAGCAGAAATACTTCTGGCTTTCGCTAGCGGGCTTTGGCGTTTCGCTGATGATTTATTTCACCGCAAAAACACCGATGGAAACGTCGTTGATTCTGCCGGTGTTCAAAGACGTCGTGATTCCGCTCGGTGGCTTCTTTGTGTTGTGGAGCTATCTCGTCATCGTCGGTTCCAGCAATGCGGTGAATCTCACCGATGGTTTGGATGGTCTGGCAATCATGCCTTGCGTGTTGGTGGCGTCTGCATTGGCAGTGTTCGCCTATGTGACCGGCAACATCAAGATGGCTACTTACCTCGGTATTCCTTTTATTAACGGCGTTGGTGAGCTTGCGATTTTCTGCACGGCGATTGCCGGTGCGGGTCTCGGCTTTCTCTGGTTCAACGCTTATCCCGCACAGGTTTTCATGGGCGACGTTGGCGCGCTCGCACTGGGCGCTGCGCTCGGCGTTGTTGCGATTCTGGTTCGTCAGGAATTGGTACTTGCAGTGATGGGCGGCGTGTTTGTCGCCGAGACGGTGTCGGTTGCACTGCAAGTGGGTTACTTCAAATACAGCGGCGGAAAACGAATTTTCCGCATGGCGCCTTTGCATCACCACTACGAACTGAAAGGTTGGCCGGAGCCGAAGATCATCGTGCGCTTCTGGATCATCACACTGATTCTCGTCTTGATTGGTTTGGCAACACTGAAGATTCGCTAAGGAAAAATGAAACGCTATAACGGACAGAAGATGTTGGTAGCAGGGCTGGGCGCCAGTGGCGTCGCGGCTGTGCGCTACCTGCTGTCCGAAGGTGCGGATGTCAGCGTTTGGGATGCGACGGGTACGCCGCCTAAGCTTGCAGAAATCAGCAGCAAGATTTCCGTGGACAATAATCTTTGCGGTAAAGCAGTCAATGCGCTGTCGCTCAAGACGTATCAAACCGCCGTCCTGTCTCCAGGCATTTCGCTGGCTTCAGATCTTGCTGTTGCGCTGCAAGTCGCAGGCGTCGAAATCATCGGCGACATCGAACTATTCGCGCGCGCTGCCAACGATGCTGACGTGCCAGTAATTGGCATCACCGGCTCCAACGGCAAGAGCACGGTGACGACGCTGGTCGGTGAAATGGCCAAAGCCGCAGGCTTGAACGTTGGCGTTGGCGGCAATCTTGGCCCGCCTGCGTTGGACTTGCTCAAGCCTGATGCACAGTTATATGTGTTGGAACTGTCGAGCTTCCAGCTTGAGACCACGAGCAGCCTGCGCTGCAAGGCCGCAACCATTCTGAATCTGTCGCAGGATCATCTTGATCGCCATGTGACGATGGAGCATTACGGCCGCATCAAGGCGACGGTCTTCAATCACTGCGAACACAGCATTGCCAATCGCGATGATGCGGCGGTGATGGCCTTGTCGCCTAAGAGCGCGACGACTTTTGGCATCGACAAGCCTGCGGCACAGCAATATGGCCTTGCTGAAACGGCGCAAGGCTTGAGCTTGGTTCGTGGTGATGAAGTGGTGTTGCCACAGTCCGAACTCAAGATTTTTGGTCTGCACAACGCTGCCAATGCGCTCGCGGCTTTGGCGCTGGCTGACGCAGCAGGTATTCCACGTGTAGCCAGTGTGATTGCGCTCAAGGCTTTTGCGGGCTTGTCGCATCGCTGTGAGTTTGTGGCTGAAGTCGCGGGCGTGTCCTACTTCAATGATTCCAAGGGCACCAATGTCGGTTCGACAGTGGCGGCCATCAATGGCTTGCCTGCGCCGATAGTCTGGCTCGCAGGCGGTCAGGGCAAAGGACAAGATTTCTCCGAGCTGAGTGAGCCATTGGCACGTAAGGGTCGCGTCGCAATTTTGTTTGGTGAAGACGCTGCGAAGATCGAGCAGGATATTGCCGGTGCGCTGCCGGTGTATCGCGAAGTCGATATGTTCGCAGCGCTCAAGCGCGCACATGGCATTGCTGTCAGCGGTGATCGCGTGTTGCTGTCGCCAGCCTGTGCGAGCTTTGACCAGTTCAAGAGCTATGTGGATCGCGGCGAGCAATTCCGCGCAGCGGTGAAAGCGCTATGAAATTCCTGCGCTCCATCGAATTCCCAACTGCACGCTACGGCCTCGACGGCATCTTGGTTGGCACCTCGCTCGTGCTGCTGACTTGGGGCTTGATCATGGTTGCCTCAGCATCGGTCGCGCAGGCCGACAAAATGACGGGCGCGCCGTTCCACTTCTTCTATCGCCAGCTATTCTTTGTTGGTTTGGGCTTGCTCGCTGGCAGCGTGATTTATCTCGTGCCGATGAAGCAATGGGAAAACAGTCGCATGTGGCTGCTGTTGTTTGCAGTGTTTCTGTTGATCCTCGTGTTGATCCCAGGGCTTGGTCTCAAGATCAATCACGCACGTCGTTGGATTGATCTGGGCGTATTCCGCTTGCAGGCCTCTGAGCCAGCGCGCCTCGCACTCATCCTGTATCTGGCCAGTTACATCACCCGACGTCAGGCCGAATTGCAGAACTCTTTCCGTGGGCTGATTAATCCGATTGGTTTACTGATGATTCCGGCTTTGCTGTTGTTGCTTGAGCCAGACTTCGGTGCCACCGTCGTGTTGTTTATGGTCGCTTTCTTAATGCTGTTCCTTGGCGGCGCAAGACTGCGCTACTTCGGCGGCGTGGTCGCGATTGCTGTTGGCGCAGCTGTGCTGCTGGTTTTGATCGAACCCTATCGCATGCGCCGTATCCTGAATTTCACCAACCCCTGGGCTGATATCGAGCACGGCGGTTGGCAGTTGGCGCAGTCACTGATTGCCGTCGGCCGTGGCGAATGGACTGGTGTTGGTCTGGGCAATAGCGTGCAGAAATTGTTGTACCTGCCAGAAATGCACACCGATTTTATCTTCGCAATTCTCGCGGAAGAGTTTGGTCTTGTCGGCATCGCGCTGTTGATGACCTTGTTCGGCGTCATCGTCTGGCGTGGCTTTGTGATTGGTCGTCGTGCAGAAGAATTGGATGCACGCTTCCGCGCGTATTTGACCTACGGTCTGTCGAGTTGGATCGGCTTTCAAGCGCTGATCAATATGGCCGTCAACATGGGCATTTTGCCAACCAAGGGTTTGACCTTGCCGCTGATTAGCTACGGTGGTTCATCGCTAGTGTCGGTCTGCCTGATTCTCGCGCTGATCTTGCGCGTTGATTATGAAAACCGTGTCGCGGCTGGATTGCAGGCCGCACCGCGTAAACGTGCAGATCGCGTATCGCGTCCTTCACGTGTCTCGCCATTGGCTGAGCCAGAAGCGGCGGAGATGTTTCCATGAAGCCGATTAAAGTCATGATCATGGCAGGCGGCACCGGCGGACATGTTTTCCCTGCGCTGGCTGTCGCATTGACGATGCGCGAACAAGGCCACGAAATTGTTTGGATGGGCACGCCGGATAGTTTTGAGTCGCGCGTGATTCCGCAGAACGGTATTCCGATGGAGTTCGTGCGCGTCAGCGGCTTGCGTGGCAAGGGCGTCGTCAAATTGCTTAAAGCGCCGCTGTTGTTGGCGCGCGCCTTGTTGGATGCGCGCGCGGTACTGCGTCGTCAAAAACCAGATGTCGTTATGGGCATGGGCGGCTTCGCTGCAGGCCCAGGTGGCTTGATGGCCTGGTTGATGCGATGCCCACTGTTGATTCATGAACAGAACGCTGCTGCGGGCCTGACCAACCGTTTGCTTGCGCGCATTGCAACGCGTGTGCTGCAAGCCTTCCCCAATACTTTTGCCAACGCACTCACGGTGGGCAATCCGGTTCGTGCAGGGTTTGCTGAACTGCCTGCGCCAGAACAACGGATGGCGCATAGCGGTGCAGCACGCATGTTGGTGATTGGCGGCAGCCAAGGTGCGCGTGCGCTGAATGAATTAATTCCGAAAGCGCTGGCCTTGATTCCTGAAGCGCAGCGTCCGCAGGTTCGTCATCAAGCGGGTCGCACGCTGGAAGTTGCGCAGGCCTCTTACGCACAGGCGCAGGTGCAGGCTTCTGTCGAACAGTTCATCACGGACATGCCTGCCGCTTATGCCGCAGCAGATCTGGTGGTGTGCCGCTCTGGCGCATCAACCGTTGCTGAACTTGCAGCCGCAGGTTGCGCAGCTTTGCTCGTGCCATTCCCAGCGGCGGTTGATGACCATCAAACCCGCAACGGTGAGTTTCTCGTTGCAGCAGGCGGCGCGGTGATTGCGCAAGAGCGCGATATCGATGCCGAAAAATTATCCGCGTTGCTCAGCAGCTTGCTGGGTGATCGCGAACGCTTGGTGCGCATGGCGCAAGCCTCACGCTCGAAAGCAGTTCCCGATGCGGTCGAAAAAATTGTTGAGCAGTGCCTGACGTGTGCGCAGGCGAGGAGGACGGCATGGTGAGTTCCAGTGGCATGAAGAACATGATGACCGCGCCGATGCGTCGTGTGCGTCGCATTCATATGCTCGGCATTGGCGGTTCTGGCATGGCCGGCATTGCAGAGGTGTTGCTGAACCTCGGCTATGAAGTGAGTGGCACCGATCTTAAAGAGAGCGCTGCAACGAATCGCCTCACGGAGCTGGGCGCCAAGATTCATTTCGGCCATCGCGCCGAGAATGCACATAACGTTGATGCTGTAGTCGTGTCGACCGCGGTGAAAGCGGGCAATCCAGAACTGGAATACGCACGCGAACATCGCATTCCGATTGTGCGTCGCGCAGAGATGCTGGCTGAGATCATGCGCTTCCGTTATGGCATTGCGATTGCCGGTACGCACGGCAAAACAACGACGACGAGCTTGGTATCGAGCGTATTGGCTGAAGGTGGACTCGATCCAACCTACGTGATCGGCGGCAAGCTCAAGAGCGCGGGCACGAATGCACGACTCGGTGAAGGCCCTTATTTGGTTGCAGAAGCTGACGAGAGCGATGCTTCGTTCCTGCATCTGATGCCAATGATGTCGGCCGTCACCAACATCGACGCAGATCATCTGGAAACCTACGGCGGCGACTTCAAGCGCCTGAAGGCAACCTTCATTGAATTCTTGCATCACCTGCCCTTCTACGGTTTGGCAGTGATGTGCATCGACGATCCGGTGGTGCGTGAGCTATTGCCGCAAGTGGGTCGCCCGATCTTGACGTATGGCATGGCGGCAGACGCTGACGTGCGTGCGACGGATATTCGTCCTGAAGGTTCCGGCGCGCATTTCACTTTGACGATGGCAGGCGGAGTTCGCGAAGAATTCCATTTAAATCTCCCCGGTCAGCACAATGTGCAGAACGCGTTGGTCGCGATTGCGATTGGTCGCGAACTCGGTGTGAGCTTCGATGCGATTCGTCGCGCGCTGAGTAATTTCCAAGGCGTGGGTCGTCGCTGCGAGCCACATCCTGATCTGCAATTGGCCAAGGGCTCGGCCTTGTTGGTCGATGACTACGGCCATCACCCACGCGAAGTGGCTGCGACTTTTCAAGCGATGCGCGCTGCGCATCCGACGCGCCGCATGGTGGTTGTGTTCCAGCCGCATCGCTACACACGTACGCGCGATCTGTTCGAAGACTTCAGCGAAATTCTGTCGCAGGCCGATGCGCTGTTGCTGTGCGAAGTCTATGCAGCAGGCGAAGCGCCAATTGAAGGTGCTGATGGCCGTGCCTTGGCACGCGCGATTCGTGCGCGCGGCAAGGTTGAGCCGATTTTCCTCAAGAGCGTGCAGGAAGTTCCAGCCGCACTCGAAGCCATGGTGAAAGACGGTGATCTCGTGCTGACGCTGGGCGCAGGCGATGTTGGCAGCGTGCCTGCTGCACTCACACAACACTTTAAACGGGCGGTGTGATGAACGGCACCCTGCTCATGAATGAACCGCTGTCACGCCACACCTCGTGGCGTGTAGGTGGTCCTGCGGATCGTTATTACGAACCGCAGAGCCGAGAAGATCTCTCGGCGTTTGTTAGCAGCCGCCCTGCGTCTGAACCAATTTATTGGATTGGTTTAGGCAGCAACTTATTGGTGCGTGATGGTGGCGTGCGTGGCTCCGTCATTGGTCTGCACGGCGCACTCGAAAAATTAGAGATGAACGGCGAGCAAGAAATTTACGCTGAAGCCGGCGTGCATTGCGCACGTATGGCCAAATTTGCGGTCAATGCAAAGCTTGCAGGTGCCGGTTTCTTTGCAGGCATTCCAGGAACAGTTGGCGGCGCACTCGCAATGAATGCAGGTGCACATGGTGGCGAGACTTGGGACAGCGTGAAAGAAGTCGAAGTGATGTTCCATGACGGTCGCTGCGAATGGCTGCCACGTAGCGCATTCACCTACGGCTATCGCCATGTTGAATTTCCGAAAGACATGATTGGTTTTGTCGCTGCGCGCTTCCGTTTTGAGCGCGATGAAGCAGGCAATGCCGAGCAAGAAATGAAAGCTTGGCTCGCACGCCGTAAGGCAACACAGCCGGTGGGAAAACCGAGCGCGGGTAGCACCTTCCGTAATCCACCAGGCGATCACGCAGCGCGTTTGATCGAAGCCTGTGGCTTCAAAGGTCATCGCATCGGCGGTGCGCAGGTCTCAACGCTGCATGCAAATTTCATCATCACCGACGACAGCGCGACTGCGGCTGACGTCGAAGCCTTGATCGCGTTTTTGCGCGCCGAGGTGAAACAACAGAAGGGTATCGAATTGGAACCAGAAGTCAGAGTCATCGGAGAGCCTCGCCATGCGTAAGCTCGTCAAAAACCCTAAGGCGTTCGGCCGCGTCGCCGTGCTTATGGGCGGCTGGTCCGCAGAACGCCAAGTTTCCTTGTGGAGCGGTGAAGGCGTGGTTGCAGCGCTGAAGGAAAAAGGTGTCGACGTCACGGCAGTAGATGCTGACAAGAACACCGTGCTGAACCTCGGCGCGCAAGGCTACGACCGTGTGTTCAACATCATGCACGGCACTGGTGGTGAAGACGGCACGGTGCAGGCGGTTCTGGATTTGCATGGTTTGCCGTATCCCGGCAGTGGCGTGCTCGCTTCATCGCTGGCGATGGACAAGCTGCGCACTAAGCGCATCTGGAAGGCTGAAGGTTTGCCGACGCCAGATTTCATGGTGCTGAAGAATGCTGATGACGCGCACGAAGCTGCCAAGCGCTTTGGCTATCCGCTGATCATCAAACCTGCAGCCGATGGCTCCAGCGTTGGCGTGTCGAAAGTGAAGTCGGTTGATCAAGTCGACAAAGCGTTTGCTGATGCACTCGGCGATGACCGCGTTGTGATCGCTGAAGAATTTATTTCGGGTGGTGAATACACCTGCCCGATTCTCGATGGCGTTGCGTTGCCGATCATTCGTATCGAACCCGATGGCGAGTTCTACGACTTCAACGCCAAGTACATCTCAGACAAAACCAGCTATCACTGCCCCGCAGGCCTTGAAGCGCCGCACGAAAAAATCTTGCAGCAGATTTGCGCCAAGGCTTTCGATCTCATTGGTTGCAAAGACTGGGGTCGCGTCGATTTCATGATGGACGCGCAGGGCAAACCTTGGTTGCTGGAAATCAACACGCTGCCAGGCATGACTTCGCACTCATTGGTGCCGATGTCCGCCAAGGTGAGTGGCTTGAGCTACGCCGATCTGTGCTGGGCGCTGCTCGAAACCACGCTGGGGCAGGGCGATGTCGGCTAACACCATGACCTTCGATCGATTCAGCACCGCCAACTTTGACTTCAAGCCTGTATTGGCTGGGGTCTCGGCGTTGCTGTTGAT
The DNA here is from genome assembly GCF_003052265.1 of Stenotrophobium rhamnosiphilum. Taxonomy (GTDB): domain Bacteria; phylum Pseudomonadota; class Gammaproteobacteria; order Nevskiales; family Nevskiaceae; genus Stenotrophobium; species Stenotrophobium rhamnosiphilum. The sequence continues at coordinate 329,770 of NZ_QANS01000005.1, read as the reverse complement.
TTTGGGTGGTGGTGGTTTGTATGGCGCGGCGCGCGGCAATCATGTGGTTGAGCATTTGCAGATTGAAGGACCGTTCAAGCGTGTGTCACCCGAGTTGGTACGCATTGCAGTAGCGAATCAATTGCCCGAAGGCTTTTTGACGATGGACCTGGAAGCGGCACGCGCGAGTCTTGAGCGTTTGCCTTGGGTAGAGCACGCACGCGTTGAGCGTGTATGGCCCGGTGATTTGCGTGTGCGTATCTGGGAGCGCGAAGCGTATTCGCGTTGGCACGCCAATGAATTGCTCAGCACGAAAGCAGTTTCGTTTTTGCCAGATGCCAAAGAAATTCCAGAAGGTTTACCAAAACTCTCCGGTCCTGATGGGCATGAACAAGAAGTGATGGACGCCTACAAACAGTTGAGTCAGCGCTTGGCCGAAACGCCTTTGCCCTTGGCGCAATTGGATATGGATGTTCGCGGCGAGTGGTTGGCACGTACTGCGTCGGGCATTGAGTTGCGACTGGGCCAAGGCGCGCCAGACAGCAAGCTCGACATGATTACGGGGCCAATGTTGCGCGCGCTGGGCCCGCGCTTGAGTGAAGTGAATTACGTGGACCTTCGTTACACCAATGGTTTTGCAGTGGCTTGGCGTGCGCCGGGTGCGGCTGCCGAGGAGAAAAAACAATGAGCAAGAGAGAAGTGAGAAACCTGTTGGTCGGTCTCGACATCGGTACTTCGAAAGTGGTGTGCGTGGTTGGAGAAATTCTCCCCGACGGTCGCATCGAAGTGGTTGGTGAAGGCTCCGCTCCCTCGCGCGGTCTCAAGAAAGGTGTGGTGGTGAATATCGATGCCACCGTGCAATCGATTCGCCGCGCTGTTGAGAACGCAGAACAGATGGCTGGTTGCCGCGCGCAGTCGGTTTACGTCGGCGTCTCTGGCTCACACATCAAGAGCTTCAACTCCACTGGCGTGGTGCCAGTGCGTAATCGCGAAGTGAATGAGCGCGATGTGGAATCGGTGATCGACGCTGCACGCGCGATTGCGATTCCTGCGGATCAAAAAATTCTGCACGTCGTTCCACAAGAATTTGTGGTGGACGGACAAGACGGAATTCACGAACCGGTTGGCATGTCGGGCGTACGTCTTGAAGCACATGTGCACATGGTCACTGGCAGCTTGAGCGCTGCGCAGAACATTCAGAAATGTGTTGAATCCTGCGGTCTGCGCGTAGACAAATTGATCTTGCAGCATCTTGCATCTAGCCACGCTGTGTTGATGCCAGATGAGCGCGATCTTGGCGTATGCATGGTCGATATCGGTGGTGGTACGAGCGACATCGCAATCTTCAAAGGTGGCTCGGTGCGTCACACCGCAGTGCTGCCGATTGCTGGCGATCAAGTGACCAACGACATCTCGGTCGCTTTCCGCACGCCAGTGCCTTATGCAGAAGAAATCAAAATTCAGTTTGGTTGCGCGCTGCCAGAGTTCGCGGCGAGTGACGAGATGATTGAAGTGAAGAGTGTTGGCGAAATGCCTTCGCGCACTTTGTCGCGCCACACGCTCGCAGAAGTGATCAAGCCGCGCTACGACGAACTGTTCCGCTTCATTCGCAAAGAACTGCATCGCAGCGATTTTTACGACGTGATCGCCAGCGGCATCGTCCTCACCGGCGGCTCGGCACAGATGCCCGGTGTGCGCGAATTGGCTGAAGCGGTGTTTGAACTGCCGGTTCGTATCGGCGTTCCGCAGAACATCGAAGGGCTCAAAGACGTGGTCCGAAACCCGGTTTATTCAACCGCGGTGGGACTACTGCTGTACGGCATTCAGGACCAACCCAAGCTGGTTTCACGGGGTGGCGATTCAGGCGGTCCGGGCTATTTGTTGAACCGGGTCAGTAGCTGGTTTAAGGGCAATTTTTAGCTCGAATTTCGAGCGGAATGTCGAAGTTTTAAAACTAAATTAACGAAATCGCTTATATACATATTGACACAGGCACTGTTATTAAATACGTTACATGCTGAGAAGCTGGTAATAATTCATAACAAATGCACTGTGCAATGCAAAGCGAACGGTAAGAAGCATTTTTTTCAGGGTTACCACATTTAATTCGCGCAGGCACAACGCAGGAGAAGCACAATGAACGATCACTTTGAATTTACGGATGGACACAGTCGCAAAGCGGTCATCCGCGTTATCGGCATTGGCGGCGGTGGCTGCAATACCGTCAACCAGATGGCTCAGGCTGATATCCAAGATGTGGAGTTCATCGTCGCTAATACCGACCGTGACCATTTGGAACGCTGCGTTCCGACCAACCAGCTGCAGCTCGGTCCCGAGATCACTCGCGGCCTTGGCGCTGGCTCTGATCCGCGCGTAGGCCGTCAGGCGGCTGAAGAAGATCGTGACCGCATCCGCGAAATGCTGGAAGGCACCGACCTGCTGTTCCTCACCGCTGGTATGGGTGGCGGTACGGGCACGGGTGCTGCACCAGTGATTGCACAGGTTGCTAAAGAACTGGGCATCCTCACCGTTGCCGTGGTAACCAAGCCTTTCTTGTTCGAGAACAAGAAGCGCATGAACATTGCGATGCAGGGTCTGGAAGAGCTGCGTGAGTTCACCGACTCGCTGATCGTGATTCCTAACGAGAAGCTCGGTCTGGTGCTCGGCACCAAGATCACCATGACCAATGCCTTCAAGGCAGCGAACGACGTACTGCAGAACGCAGTGCGCGGCATCTCCGAGCTGATTACTTGCCCGGGCCAACTCAACGTCGACTTTGCTGACGTTAAGACGGTTATGAGCAACCGCGGTATGGCGATGATGGGCGTGGGCGTGGCGAGTGGTGAAGACCGCGCGCTGAAGGCTGTTGAAATGGCTCTGTCCAGCCCGCTGCTCGACGATATCGAACTGCGCGGCGCTCGCGGCTTGCTGGTTAACGTGACCTGCGACGACTCGCTGACGATGGAAGAGTATTCGCTGATCAACGAACGCGTACATGAAATCGCTTCTGACGAAGCTGATGCCAAGTGCGGTATGTCGGTTAATCCGAACCTCAACGGCGAGCTGCGCGTGACCGTGGTTGCGACGGGTCTGCACGGCATGAAGACGACGGTTCAGGTTGCTGTACCGACGGCTCAGCCAATCAATCCGCGCGTTGCCTCGTTCATCCGTCCGGAAATGCCAGTGGCTCAGCCGATGCCACAGCGTCAGCCAGATCTGGATCGTCCAGCCTACAACCGCAACATCCGTCAGGGCTCAGTAGGTACGGCAGCTGCGTATCTGCAGGAACTGGATGAAGACATCATCAACATCCCGGCTTTCCTGCGTCACCAAGCTGACTAAAGGTAGCGGTTCCTCGGGCGTAGGCCTTCGGAACCCATGTTACAATCTGATGTCACTATTGCGGCGCCTATAGGGCGCCGCAGTACTAATACAGATCCGAAAATCAGGTAGCTTTAGCGCAATGATCAGGCAGCGCACACTTAAACAAGCAGTACGTGCCACCGGCATCGGCCTTCACTCTGGCCGTAAGGTGTATATGTCGCTGCTGCCTGCTGGTCCTGATACGGGCATCGTTTTCCGCCGTACCGACCTTAGCCCTGTTCCAGAAGTAAAAGCGCAGGCTCACCTCGTTGGCGAAGCGATCATGTGCAGCACGCTGGTCGAAGGCGACGTCAAAATCGCGACCATCGAGCATCTGATGTCGGCGCTTGCGGGTTTGGGCATCGACAACTGCATTGTTGAACTCTCGGCACCTGAAGTGCCGATCATGGACGGCAGCGCCGGCCCATTCGTATTCCTGATTCAGTCTGCCGGTATTCACGAGCAAGACGCGCTAAAGAAATTCATCCGCATCAAGCAGCCAGTGCAAGTGGAAGAAGGTGACAAATTTGCGCGCTTTGAGCCATTTGATGGCTATCGCCTCAACTTCAGCATCGATTTCAAGCACCCGGTCCTGAAGGCCAGCGGCCAGACCGCTGTGGTCGATTTCTCGACCACCACCTATGTCAAAGAAGTGAGCCGTGCTCGCACCTTTGGCTTTATGCGCGAGCTGGATCAGCTGCGTGCGGCCAACCTTGGTTTAGGCGCGAGCTTAGACAACGTTGTAGCGCTGGATGAGTTCCGCGTGGTCAACCACGACGGCCTACGCTACGAGAACGAATTCGTTCGTCACAAAATTCTGGATGCGGTCGGCGATCTGTACCTGCTCGGCCACAGTGTCATTGGTGCTTACAACGCTTATAAGTCTGGCCACGCGCTCAATAACAAGCTGGTGCGTGCAGTGCTGGCGGATCAGGCGGCATGGGAATTGGTGACGTTTGACGATGCGGCCGCACCTGCGCCGATTTCCTTCGTTCGCGGCAGCCTGGCAACTGCCTGAGCTCATTTTCCTAGGCGATTTCTTGCCTAAGCCTTTGATTCCTGATTAGACTGCGGTGAATACGCTAGAAGTCTGGCCTAACCTTTGCGTCAATTTCGGTGCAGGTCAGATTAAATCGCTCCTTAAGGAGCCCGAGCAGAGATGCTTTACGGTAGCGAAGGGGAACTAGACTAGCAGCGGTTTGGGCAAAGATCACAACCGTATTGCCGCGGATATTGGCAATACGAATGGATTTGATCCAAGGCTCGGAAGACCACTGTTCTTGTAGTTCGTTATTTATAGCGGTTAGCCGCTGGGCGCGAGACAAAAGCTCACGCACAGTTTGCGGTTGCTGGCTTAGCCAGTTCTGCAAAGGTTCGGCGTCGGTGGGCTTAATTTGATGCACCATGTATGGACATTATAGTCGTCAGTAAAGAACGGGGACGCACATGGAGATTCCATCTGCATCCGCGCAATGTTCTTGGCTGGCTGCCCTTGGCTACGCTCGTGGCCTTGATCTGCGTGCTTTGCGGCACCATTGGTTACATGGCGCGCGGCGACGGCGAAGTTCTCCCCTCCGGATTGGTTGCTGCCTGGGCTAAAGAAGCCACCGCGCAACGCGAAGAAATCAGTCAGACCCGTGTCTCCGCCGGTGAAAATGCCCGCGCATTGGCACGCCGTATTGCCGAGTTGCAGGCCCATGTTTTGCGTCTCGACGCAGCCGGTCAACGCCTGACTCAGATCGCCGGTTTGGATAAAGGCGAATTCAATTTCAACGCACCTCCACCTGTCGGTGGCCCCGAAGAACTCGTGCCTGGGCAAGAGCCTGTGCTCGGCGATGTGCTGACTTCTTTGGACAGTTTCGAAAAACAGCTGACCGATCGCGAACGCCAAATGCGCGTTTTGGAAGATCTGCTGCTCGCCAGTCGCTTGCAGCAAAAAGTCCGCCCTTCTGGTTGGCCGATTGCGGACGGCTGGATTTCATCGACCTTCGGTACGCGTACGGATCCATTCACGGGCCGGTATGCCAACCATTACGGAATCGATTTTGCGGCTCGTAATGGCTCAGATGTGTTGTCTGTTGCCACCGGCATTGTGACCGACGCAGGCGAGCGTTCGGGCTACGGCATTTTGGTTGAGATTAACCATGGCAATGGCTATGTCACGCGTTATGGCCATAACCAGAAAGCTCTGGTCAGAGTTGGCGACAAGGTTAACAAGGGCCAGCGCATTGCTTTGATGGGTTCAACTGGTCGTTCTACTGGCCCGCATGTGCACTTTGAAGTGCTGTTCAATGGCGCACTTGTGAACCCTGAGCAGTATATTCAGGCTTCTCACTAAGCTGGTCCCCTTGAATTCGTATCGCAACGCCCTCATCGACTCTGTGGGCGATGCATAATACGCGCCCAATCTGGTTGCCTAACCGCGCCCCCATCCCGGCTTCGCTGGTCGAAGCTCATAGTGCCTAAAACTTATGTTTAATAATCTGCTGGCTCGTATCTTTGGGAGCCGCAATCAGCGCAACCTTAAAGCCCTCGAAGGACTGGTTGCTCAAGTCAACGCTTTAGAGCCTAAATTTGCTGCGTTGAGCGATGAAGAGCTTGCGCGTCAAACGCAGGTATTCCGCGATCGTCTCGCCAAGGGCGAAGCACTCGATAAGCTCAAAGCTGAAGCTTTCGCCGTAGTGCGTGAAGCCGGCAAGCGCGTGCTGGGCATGCGTCACTTCGACGTGCAGCTGGTCGGTGGTGCAGTGCTGCACGCCGGCAAGATTGCAGAAATGAAAACCGGTGAAGGTAAAACGCTGGTTGCAACGTTGTCGGCTTATCTCAATGCGCTGCCCGCCAAGGGCGTTCACATTGTTACCGTCAACGATTACCTTGCACGCCGCGACTCCGAGTGGATGGGCAGCATTTTCCGCTTCCTCGGCATGACGGTCAGCGTTGTTGTTTCCGGCCAGTCGCAAGAAGAAAAGCGTCAGGCTTATGCCGCTGATATCACCTACGCAACCAACAACGAACTTGGCTTCGATTACCTGCGCGACAACATGGCGTTTGCGCTCACCGACAAGGTGCAGCGTGGTCAGTTCTACGCGGTCATCGACGAAGTCGACTCCATCCTGATCGACGAAGCGCGTACGCCGCTGATCATCTCCGGTCCGACCGATGATGATCCTGCGCTGTACCGCAAGATCAACGCGATCGTGCCGCGCCTCAAGCGCCAGGAAGGCGAAGAAACCGAAGGCGATTATTACGCCGACGAAAAGGGTAAGCAGGTTCATCTGTCCGAGCAGGGACACGAGAGCGTTGAAGGCTATATGCGTCAAGCCGGTTTGCTTGGCGAAGAAGAAAGCCTCTACGACGCTTCCAACATCATCTTGATGCATCACCTCAACGCGCTGCTGCGCGCGCACACCCTGTATCACAAGGATGTTGAATACATCGTGCGTGATGGTCAGGTCGTGATCATCGACGAATTCACCGGCCGTATGATGTCGGGTCGTCGCTGGAGCGATGGCCTGCATCAGGCTGTTGAAGCCAAAGAAGGCGTGCAGATCCAGCAGGAAAACCAGACGCTGGCGTCGATCACATTCCAAAATTATTTCCGTCTGTACAACAAACTCTCGGGCATGACCGGCACCGCCGATACCGAAGCGTTTGAGTTCCAGAGCATTTACAACCTTGAAGTTGTGATGGTGCCGTCGAACCGCAAGATGCTGCGCCTCGATCGCGGTGATCAGGTGTTCATGACCGCCAAGGAAAAGTTTGACGCCGTGATTCGCGACGTCAAAGAAGCACATGCCAAGCTGCAACCGGTGCTGGTGGGTACGGCATCGATTGAAACTTCGGAACTGCTCTCTTCACTGTTGAAGAAAGAGGGCATCAAGCACGAAGTGCTTAACGCTAAACAGCATGAGCGCGAAGCAGAAATTGTTGCGCAGGCTGGTCGTCAGGGTGGTGTGACCATCGCGACCAACATGGCCGGTCGTGGTACGGACATCGTGCTCGGCGGTAGCTTGGAAGCTGAGCTGCATCAGATCACAGAAGATGACGTCGCTACTCGCGAAGCTGCCAAGAAAGCCTGGCAGATTCGACACGATCAAGTGCTGCAAGCCGGTGGTTTGTTGGTGATCGGTTCTGAGCGCCACGAATCACGCCGTATCGATAACCAGCTGCGCGGCCGTTCAGGTCGTCAGGGTGATCCGGGTGCAACGCGTTTCTATCTGTCGTTAGACGACACCTTGATGCGCATCTTCACGCCACCACGCATGCGCTCAATGCTGCAAGGCTTGGGCATGGCTGAAGGCGAAGCGATTGAACACCGCTGGGTAACGCGCGCGATTGAAACGGCGCAGCGCAAGGTTGAAGCGCATAACTTCGATATTCGTAAAAACCTGCTCGACTACGACAACGTTGCCAACGATCAGCGTAAAGCGATTTACGATCTGCGCGATGAGTTGATGGGCAGCGAGCGCGTGACCGCGATGGTTGATCGCATCCGCCCTGACGTTATCAATGCAATTGTCGACGCCAACATTCCGCCACAGAGCGTGGTGGAACTGTGGGATGTGCCGGGCTTGGAAGAAGCTTTCCGCCGCGACTTTGGCTTGGATCTGCCGATTGCGAAGTGGCTGGACGACGAAGTCTCACTCAATGAAAAAGGCCTGCGCGAGCGCCTGATCAAAGAAACGGACGCGGCCTACAACCTGAAGAAAGAACAGATTGGCGCCAGCGTTTTGGAGCACTTCGAGAAGTCGATCATGCTGCAGGTGCTTGATGGCCTCTGGCGCGAGCATTTGGCCGCGGTGGACTATCTGCGTCAGGGTATCCACTTGCGCGGTTATGCGCAGAAAGATCCCAAGCAGGAATACAAGCGCGAAGCCTTCACGATGTTCAACGACATCCTTGCGCGCTTCAAACACGAAGTTATTACGCTGCTGGCGCGCGTTCGCGTGCAGTCAGAAGCAGAAGTGGCAGCGATGGAAGAAGAACGCCGCAAGCCTCGTGAACTTCAGTTCCAGCATGCTGAGGCTGCTAGTCCAGTTGAGCAGGCTGCTGCGGCAGAACCAAGCGCTCCGCGTTCGTTAGAAGCTGCACCGGAGCCGATCAAAACCGCACCAATCATGCGCGATCAGCCCAAGGTTGGCCGTAACGATCCTTGTCCTTGCGGTTCGGGCAAGAAATACAAGCAGTGTCACGGTGCGTTGGTCTGATGCTTTGTAGGGTGCGCTGCGCGCACCATGAGTGATAGTGGCTAAGGTGGCGAGACCTCCGCTCCTGCGCATCCATGCGCCCGCGGAGGTACCGTACATCCTTGTACATCTTGTGGATTCCTGCGCATCCATGCGCCCATCCACATACCGTACATCCTGTACATAAAAAGGCTTTAAAATAAGAAAGACGCTAGGTTCGCCTAGCGTCTTTCTTTTTTAGTCTCACTCGGAAATGTGCACATGGCCGTCAATCTCAAGGTTCCCGAAGTTCTGCATCCGGTCAAAGGCATCCGCCTTGGCGTGGCTGAGGCTGCGATCAAGAAACCGGGCCGCAAGGATTTGCTGCTGATTGAACTGGCGCCGGGTTCGCGCGTTGCGGGCGTGTTTACGCGCAATGCCTTTTCGGCTGCGCCGGTAATCCTATGCCGCGAGCGTCTCGCTGCTGGCAGTGAGATGCGCGCGCTGCTGGTGAACTCGGGCAATGCGAATGCGGCCACAGGCAGTGGCGGCATTGAAGATGCGCGGCTGACGTCTGTCGTGGTGGCCAAAGCTTTGGGCTGCAAGCCTGAGCAAGTGCTGCCGTTTTCTACCGGTGTGATTGGCCAGCGCTTGCCAGTGCAGCGCATGGTTGATGCCGTGCCGAATGCTGCGGCTGTGCTCAATGCTGATCATTGGCCGGACGCGATGCGCGCGATTATGACCACCGACACGCTGCCGAAAGGCGCGACGCGTCGAGTGCAGACTTCTCAGGGCGAAGTCACTGTGACTGGCATTGCCAAAGGCGTGGGCATGATCCATCCGGATATGGCGACGTTGCTGTCGTTCATCGCGACTGACGCGCGGCTCAGCGCTGAAGCAACGAGTGCCATTCTGAAAGATGCCGTCTCGCGCAGCTTCAATTGCGTGACGGTCGATGGCGATACCTCGACCAATGATTCCTGCGTGTTGATTGCCACGGCACAGGTCGGCAGCAGCGATGTCGATGCCAGCCATGCGGATTACGCTGCAATCAGCAGCGCGATTGAATCGGTCTGCCGCGAGCTCGCGCACGCGATCGTGCGTGACGGTGAAGGCGCGACCAAGTTCGTCACGATCAATGTCGGTGGCGCGACCACGGCTGCGGAAGCGCGGCAGGTGGCTTTGTCTGTCGCACATTCGCCGCTGGTAAAGACGGCGCTGTTTGCGTCCGATGCCAACTGGGGCCGTATCGTCATGGCCATCGGTAAAGCAGGCGTTGAAGGTCTGGATGCCGCCAAGGTCAGCGTGGCGCTGGATGATGTGCAGCTCATCGAAAAGGGCGAACCGCATCCGAGCTATCACGAAGACAAGGGTGCAGCGGTCGTCGCTAAAGAAGAGTTCGCGATCAGCATTGGTCTGGGTCGCGGCAACGCGCAGACCACGGTGTGGACCTGCGACTTCAGCTACGACTATGTGAAGATCAACGCCGAATACCGCACTTGATTCGCCGCTCAATTGCCGTCGCTGCTGGCTGCATTGTGAATGCAGCCGGCGAAGTGCTGATTGCGCAACGTCCCGAAGGGAAAATTGCGGCGGGTAAGTGGGAGTTTCCTGGCGGCAAGATCGAGGTGGGTGAGCGTGCTGATCAGGCGCTTGTGCGCGAGTTGGAAGAAGAGCTTGGCGTGCATGCCAGCGCGTTCCGTCCGTTGGTTCGCATTACTCACGACTACAGCGATCGCAAGGTTGTTCTCGACACTTGGTTGGTCACTGCATTCAGCGGTGAGCCCCATGGTCGTGAACAGCAGGCGTTTGCTTGGGTTCGGCCTGAGCGCTTATTCGACTATCCGCTGCTTGGCGCTGACGGCCCCATCGTGGCCTCGCTGCGGCTGCCGCAGGACTACGTGTTTACGCCGGAAGGCATAGACGAGGCTGCGCTCGTCTCGGGCTTGCCGCTGCTGCCGAAGGGCGCATTGCTGCGGCTGCGTCAGCCTGCATTAAGTGATGCAGCCTACAAAGCTTTGGCTGGGCGATTGGCGCCCGCGTGCAAGCGCTTAGGACTGCTCCTGATGCTGGATCGTGATCCCGCGATGGTGGCGGAATTGGGTGCTGCGGGTTGGCATGCATCGGCTGCTGCGCTTAGTGCGCAAACATCGCGCCCGTTGGCTGAAGAATTCTGGTTTGCCGCTTCGGTTCACAACGAGGCGGAACTGGCACAGGCGCAAAAAGCTGGTGCAGATTTTCTAGTTGTCGGTTCGGTGAATCCAACGCCAAGTCACCCGCAAGGCAAGGTGCTGGGTTGGTCAGGATTCGCGGCTTTGGCAGATCAGGCGAATCGGCCGGTCTATGCCATTGGTGGCGTCAGGCCGCGTGATCGGGAACAGGCGTTTGCGCATTACGCGCAAGGTGTTGCGGGTATCTCCGCTTACTGGAGCGTGCCGTCTTCGTCTTGAAGGAGATCGCCTTCGAGGTTGTCTACCGGAACGGTGTAGCGCTCGCCAAACCATTCACCCAAATCCAAGAGTTTGCAGCGCTCTGAGCAGAACGGGCGCCATGCGTTATCGCTGCTGAGCGATGTGGCTTGATTGCACTGCGGGCAGAGGGCCATGGCTTATTTAAAACTCAGACCGGTTTAAAGCGTGCAGCACTGCATCTGAAAGCTGATGTTGGCGGTGGCCTGTTGGCTGCGCACATTGACGTCGCGAACGCTCATGAAGCGCACTGTGAAGCGATGGCGTCCGGCGCTGATTTCCGGATAAACCGCAGCGGCGACCGGCACAGTCACGCGAACTAACACACAGGGGCCTTGCGGCGTGTACACGTACATGCCGCCCGTAGCGACGCTGGTTTCTGGCTCGATGCTATTGCGCAGCAAACGCAGATATAGACCAATGGCTTTCTCGAACGGGCGCAGATCAGCGAACCATGCATCGAGATCGCGTTTGATGTTCTCGCAAGGCTGCGAGAGCCAAAAGTGATACGCCGGCAGATCAAACGCGCAGGTGCCGCCGGGGATGCCCGAGCGGTTGAGCAGCGATGTCAGAAAGTCGTTGCCGCGCAGAAGCGATGCGGCAAAGTGGGTTGTGAGTTGCTGCATGCCATTGATGGCCTGCGTAATCTCAGACAGAACGCCCTGGAGCTTGCTCGCATCAATGCCCGGACGCGCGGCCAGCTTGGTCAGCGCGTTGTGCTGATCGGTGAGTTCTTTGAGGATGTCGTTCTTCAGGTCTGAACGCGACAGCACGGTCAGAATATCCAGCAGCGACTGCAGTGTGCTGCGAACGGCCAAGTTCCCTTGTCCAGCGCGGTAGTAAGCGTGCTCAGAGAACAGGAATTCGAGGCGCAGAAAAGTACGTACACGCTCGGTGAGCGGCTGTTCATAAACAACGAACTCTGCCCCTTGTGTCACGAATTTCCTAGCCGCATGAATAACAGACAAGATTGTGAACTGTGTCGCATGCGTGTGCAATGCGAAATTTCAGCTCTGTGTCCCAGCTAATTGCAGATAGAGCTGATGGAGTCGTGCAACTTCGCGCTGCGTTTGCTCGGGTGTGCCGATATTTTGGATCACGTCATGAGCAGCATCGAGCCGAACCTGGCGGTGTGTTTGTGCAGCAATCATGCTGCTGGCCAGTGTTTCTGCAATGCCATCGCGAACGGTGAGCCGCGTCATTTGTGTTTCGACGGGCACATCAACCACCAGCACCCGGTCGACCAGCGTGCGCATGCCGGTCTCCAGCAAAATGGCGACGGAGATGATGCAGTAGGGCGCGGTTTGGGCATCGCGCCATTGCTTCAAGCGCTGGCGAATATGGGGATGCAGGATCGCCTCTAGTCGCTGCTTGGCGCCGGCGTCGCTAAACACCAGTTCGCGCATGCGGCGGCGGTCTAGCGTGCCTTCTGCGGTGATGAATTCGGCACCGAAGCGTTCAGCGATTTCATCCAGTGCGGGTGAGGGCGGGGCTACGACATCGCGCGAAACCTGATCCGCATCCAGCACCGGCACGCCGAGCGCGCGGAACTGCGACTCCACCAACGATTTGCCGCTGGCGATGCCGCCGGTGAGGCCTACAGTGAGTTGCGACATGGCGGTGTCAGTGGATGCCCGAGTAAGCCAAGTATGCGTCGGTGATCTGCTGACCCCAAATCAGCGCGATCCAGCCTGCGGCGGCCAGATAAGGGCCGAAGGCCATCGGGATGTCCTTGCCCTGACGGCGGAACACGATCATTGCGCCGCCAACGGCTGCGCCCACCAATGAAGACAGCAGGATGATCATCGGCAGCATCTGCCAGCCCAGCCAAGCGCCGAGTGCCGCAAACAGCTTGAAGTCGCCGTAGCCCATGCCTTCCTTGCCGGTCAGCAGGCGGAACAGGTGGAACATGGACCAGAGGCTCAGGTAGCCGGCAATCGCGCCGACCACAGCATTTTGCAGACTGACAGAAACCGGCACCAAGGCCAGCGCTAAGCCCAGCCAGAGCAGAGGCAGGGTGATGCTATCGGGCAGTAACTGGGTGCGCAGATCGATCACGGCGAGCGTGATCAGTGTCCAGGTCAGTAGCAGTGCGGCTAAGAGGTCGAGGCTCCAGCCGAAGTGCCATGCGCAGACAGCAGACATGATGCCCGTGGCCGCTTCAACCAAGGGATATTGCATCGAAATTGACGTTTTGCAGCCCGCACATTTGCCGCGTAGCAACACCCAACTGATCACCGGAATGTTCTGCCAAGCGCGAATACTGGCGCCGCAGTTGGTGCAGCAAGAGGGCGGCAGCATCAAAGAGATTTTCTGCTCCTCAACTGCGGGCAGTTCCAGAATCTCGCGGCATTCACTCTTCCACGCCTGCTCCATCATGCGCGGCAAACGCAGGATCACAACGTTGAGAAAGCTGCCCACCAACAGCCCGAGCAGGCCAGTGGCAAACAACAGAAATCCTGGGTTATCGCGTAGGGCGTCAAACAGAATCATGCGTAAAGCTCAGTGAGGCGGAAAAGAATCACCCGCAGGAGTGCTGCGGGTGATGTTGATGAGGCAAGAATAACGACGGTGCGCGTTTGCGCTTGATCGATTATCCGACAACTTCGCCGAGTTTGAAGATTGGCAGGTACATGGCCACAACCAGGCCGCCCACTAGCACGCCCAGTACGGCCATGATCATGGGCTCCATCAAGCTGGAGAGCGAATCGACAAGGTTGTCGACTTCTTCTTCATAAAAGTCGGCGACTTTTGCGCACATCTGATCGAGTGAGCCGGACTCTTCGCCAATAGCCACCATCTGCACGGCCATGTTGGGAAAGAGGCCTGCTTGCTGCATCGTCAGCTGTAACTGCTGACCTGTCGAAACCTGATCGCGCATAACCAGAATCGCTTCGGTGAAAACGATGTTGCCGGCTGCTTTGGCGACTGATTCCATGGCTTCAACCAGCGGCACACCGGCAGCGAACATGGTTGACAGGGTACGCGCAAAGCGCGCAACAGCCGACTTATAAAGAATGTCGCCGACGATAGGAACTTTGAGCAGTACACGATCTGTTAAGCGGCGGAAGTTTGCTGAGCGTTTATGCAAGTTAATGAGCCCAAAAACCGAGCCGCCGATGATCAAGCCCATCGTCACCCAATTGGCTGTCATCCACCGCGACATGCCGACCACCATCATCGTGAAAGCGGGCAGGTCGGCTCCAAAGCCTTTGAACAGCTCTTCAAATTGAGGCACCACAAAAATCAGCAAGATGGTGGTCACAATTACCGCCACAACCATAACGGCTGCAGGGTAAGTCATAGCCTTCTTAACTTTCTTTTTAATGGCCTCGGTTTTCTCTTTGTAGGTAGCGACTTTGCCGAGAAGTGTTTCGAGTGCACCGGATTTTTCGCCAGCCTCAACCAGGTTGACGAATAGGTCGTCAAAGTAGAGCGGATACTTGCCCAAGCTCTCCGAAAAAGATGAACCGTTTTCGATATTGGCTTTAATGCCAAGAATCATGTCGCACATCGCGGGATTGTCGTGGCCGCGTCCAATAATCTCGAGCGATTGAACCAAGGGCACGCCTGACGACATCATCGTTGCCATCTGGCGACTGAAGATTGCGATATCGCTGCTGGTGATTTTTTTCTTTTTCGCAGCAGCGAACATAGTCGACTGTCTGCGGACTTTTAACGGATTAATCCCTTGCTTGCGCAACTGGGTTTTAATCATGCTTTCACTAGGGCCCATGCTCTGGCCTTTGACGCGTTGTCCTTTACGGTCGGTGCCTTCCCACGCGAAGGTGTACTCCTTGATCACAATAGCGGCTGCAGCCTTTGCCTTTGCCATATAAACCCCTAATTCTTATTATGTTTTATTCGCCCATCGTACAAGCGTTAGCTTGCGCGAGGTCAATGCTGCCGGCCTTTACTTTGACCAAAGCCGATTGACGTAAATCTTTGATGCCTTCTTTCTGAGCCTGATCCGCAATTTCAATGGCGTTGCCGCCTTCCATCATGATGCGGCCCATGGCGTCTGAAAATGGCATCACTTGGTAGATGCCGGTACGGCCTTTGTAACCTAGGTCGCACTGATCGCAGCCAACCGCTTCGTAAACCGTGAAGCCAGGCGCATCAACTTCTTCCTGCTTGAAGCCTTGGCGAACCAACTCGGGTTTTGGAATGCTGGCTGGACGCTTGCAGTGTGGGCACAGTTTGCGTGCCAGACGCTGAGCAATAATCAGGTTCAGTGTCGAGGCAACGTTGTATGCCGGAACGCCCATATTCATCAGGCGCACCAAAGTTTGTGGCGCATCATTGGTGTGCAGTGTTGAAAGCACCAAGTGTCCCGTCTGCGCAGCCTTGATCGCAATTTCGGCAGTCTCGAGGTCACGAATTTCGCCGACCATGATGACATCAGGATCTTGGCGCAAGAAGGCTTTGAGAGCGGCCGCAAAGGTCAGGCCGACCTTGGGATAGACGTTGACCTGATTAATACCCGGCAAATTGATTTCGGCCGGGTCTTCCGCGGTCGAAATATTGATGTCTTCGGTGTTGAGGATGTTGAGGCCGGTATAAAGCGAAACGGTTTTACCCGAGCCTGTGGGGCCGGTCACCAGAATCATGCCTTGTGGACGACCCAAGGCTTTCATATATGCGTCTTTTTGTTCTGGCTCGTAGCCCAGCGCATCGATACCCAACTGTGCGCTGGAAGGATCCAAAATACGACAGCAAATCTTTTCGCCAAATAGCGTCGGGCAGCTACTGACACGGAAGTCGATAGCTTTGTTTTTTGATATCTGCAGTTTGATGCGACCGTCTTGTGGTACGCGACGCTCAGCAAGATCCAAACGTGACATCACTTTGACGCGCGCTGCCAAGCGTCCGCCCATCGCCACCGGTGGCGTGGCGACGGTTTTTAGCTCGCCATCTCTGCGGTAGCGGATGCGATAAATCTTTTCGTAAGGCTCAAAGTGAATATCAGATGCGCCTTGGTTAATCGCATCAATCATGATTTTGTGAACGAAGCGAACAATCGGTGCGTCATCTGCATCGCTACGGCTGACGTCGGGGGTGTCTTCTTCACTGGTGTCGACAAAATCCAAATTATCGAGATCAGTATCTCCCGAAACTTTCATGCTGGACGATTCAATCGCCTGCAGCGTGGCTTCAATCGCTTTGGTGAGCTTGTCTTCTTCTACTAGGATCGCTTCGGTGGTGCTGCCCGTTGCAAACTTGATGTCGTCTAGTGCTTGCAGATTTGTGGGGTCTGAAACTGCAACGAAAATTTTCTTGCCACGCGCAAAAATCGGCAGAGCGTGGGCTTTTTTAAGGACTTTTTCGTTAACGCCTTTGGCAACTGTCAGATCAATTTCAATCGCACGCATATCAATCAGCGGCACACCGAATTCGATGCTGGCGGCTTCTGCGATCTTTGCGGCAGTAACTAACTTAGATTCAACGAGGAGCGAAACAAATTGAACGCCGTTTTTAAGCGCTTTTTGTTGATGCTCGCGCGCGATGTCCTCAGCAATCAGACCGTCAGCAACCAGCCGTCTGGCGAGGCCGCCGATGAAGCCGCTGGGTGATGACATTTGAGGATTAATGGCCACTGCAAGTTACTGAGTTTGTTGAACTGATGGATATTGTGCTTGCAGTGACACTGTAGTCAACCACCAGTCAGACTAAGTGGACGGTAATTCTCCTAGCCCCTGCGTGGCTGTGTAGTCGTTGTCTGACAGATACACAGATATTTAGGGCCGATAGCACCGGAAATCCGCTCTTTTGATGGCCTCAAATTACGTAGAGCTGTGCTACTGTCGCCATCTAATTTTTTATTATAAATATCGGGGACAACTTGGACCGGATTAGTATCGTTTTGCCTGCCAAAAACGAAGGCGCAGCATTAGCTAAGTTACTGCCGCGTTTGCGCCAAAATCAGCCGCAAGCAGAGATTATCGTTGTTGATGACGGTTCCACCGATAATACGCGCGAGCTCTGTGCAGAGCATGGTGTGGTTTGTCTGTCTGCCCCATATTCGATGGGCAACGGTGCCGCGATCAAACGTGGCGCGCGGGCTGCACAGGGCGATGTGATCGTGTTTATGGATGCAGACGATCAGCATGACCCTGTAGATATCCAGCGACTCCTCAGTAAATTGGATGAAGGCTACGACATGGTGGTCGGTGCGCGTGACTGGGATGGTCAGGCTACCGTTAGCCGCGGCATGGCTAATGCCTTCTACAACTGGCTGGCCTCACGTATCACTGGCTTCAATGTGGCAGACCTTACTTCAGGTTTCCGCGCTGTACGTGCAAACAAGTTCCGCGAGTTTCTCTATTTATTGCCAAACGGATTCTCGTATCCAACGACCAGCACTATGGCCTTTTTCCGTAGTGCTTATTCTGTGGCTTATCTGCCGATCAAGGTTGCTCAGCGCGTAGGCAAGAGCCATATCAAACCGTTGCGCGATGGTCTGCGGTTTCTGTTGATCATTTTCAAGATTGCAACATTGTATTCACCGCTTAAACTTTTTGTGCCTGCCAGTGTGTTGTTTTTCATGCTCGGATTGGGGCACTACATCTATACATTCGTTACGCTGCATCGCTTCACCAATATGAGCGCGCTGCTCTTAAGCGCATCGGTGATCGTATTCTTAATCGGTTTAATCTCTGAGCAAATCACAGCGCTGACCTATAGACGCGATGAGTGAGCTGAATCGGCCTACGATTTTAGTGTTGGCCTCGACCTATCCGCGTTGGCGGAATGATCCAGAGCCCGGGTTTGTCCATGAGCTGTGTCACCGATTAACGGATCGCTTCAATGTAATCGCCTTGGTGCCGGATGCTCCTGGAGCTGACGGCGATGGCTTGCTTGATGGTGTCGAAGTAGTGCGGTTTCGCTATGCACCGCGGGCGTGCCAAACCTTGGTTAATAACGGCGGCATCGTTGCCAACCTACGCCAGTCTCCATGGAAATTCTTATTGGTTCCAGGATTCGTGCTGGGACAATATTTTGCTGCATGCCGTCTTTTGCAGAAGCGCAGCGTTGACTTCATTCATGCGCATTGGTTAATCCCACAAGGGTTAATTGCATGGCAGTTGAAACGTAAGACTGCGACGCCGTATCTCGTCACCTCGCATGGCGGAGATTTGTTTAGTCTGCGTGGGCGAGCGTTAGAGGCGCTCAAGAGATTGGTTGCCGATTCCTCGTCTGCTATGACCGTTGTAAGTACAGCAATGAGAGATGAAGCGCAGCGCATTAAATTGAAGCCACCAAAATTAGCAGTACTGCCTATGGGTGTTGATCTGCATCAGCGCTTTGTCGTCGATCCTGATATTCAGCGTGCAGAAAACCAACTACTTTTTGTAGGCAGACTGGTTGCCAAAAAAGGACTGGTGTATCTGTTAAACGCTATGCCTCAAGTGTTGGCGCAACGGCCTGCAACCATCCTCAACATCGCAGGATTTGGCCCAGAAGAAACGGCGCTGCGTACGCAAGCTCGCAAGCTAGGCATTGAGTCTCAGGTTAATTTTCTGGGCGCGATGCCGCAGCAGGATTTGCCCAAGCTCTATCGCCGGGCCAGTGTTTTTGTTGCGCCGTTTATTCGCGATGCTGCCGGAGATCAAGAGGGACTGCCGGTTGTATTGATGGAAGCGATTGGTTGCGGATGCCCTGTGGTGGTGGGCGATGTGGCAGGCGTTCGTGATTTACTGGGGCAGGCCGCAGACGATATCTGTGTCAATCCTCAAGACACAGCCGCACTCGCATCTAGCTTGCTTGCGACGTTAGAGGATCCCCAGCAGGCATTGAGTCGGGCTCAAAGCATTCGGCATGCTGTTGCTGGCCGCATCGATTGGAAAGTAATTGCTAATGGCTACGCTGATTTAATCAGCAGCTGTATCTGAAAAGATCTCACGTAAAACAGTGTGCATGATGTGAGCACGACATGGCGTGCAGAACGCTTTGTCGAGATTAGTGTTGGCATGGGTGGTGTACGACGCGTATTTTTCTTGAATTTGGGCACTTGCTGAGTTAAGTGCGCAGGCTGATGGCAAGCAATTTTTGTAGTTGCGGCTCTAGTGAACCTATGAGCTGAACCCAATCCTCAATTCCAACATTGGCAACAACGGGTCGATCAAGTTGCGAGAGCAGCGTAGTTGCAAGACTTTTTGCATCATCGGCGCGATATAAACAAGAAGGTACATCCGCCAACAAATGTGTCATTGCTCCGACGCTTGCTGCGGCAACGGGCAAACCACAGGCCAACATTTCATAAGCTTTTTGTGGAAAGCAGTAGCGCCCAAAAGGGGTGTCGCGAATACAGATGGCGCCCACGTCTAATGCGTTAAACAACTCTGCAGTTCGGGCGTGGGGTAGCATGCCAAGGGTATGAATGCGATCGCCAGTAGGTGGTGGAAAGCGCGGATCCGTAGGCCCGGCCAATACAAGGTGCACATCGCTGCGCTGCTCCGAAACGATCTTCCAAGCCTCATAAAGTGTTTCGACACCTTTGTCGCGATAGAGACCGCCGGCAGTGCCGATTAAACGCACTGACTCTGGTAGCCCTAATGACTGACGGCATGCGATGCGTTCACGCGAACGAAAAACAGTTTTGTCGACAGTGCTTGGCATGGCGATGACAAGGCCTCGCGCGCCGTAGCCATCAACAACCAATTCTCGTAAGGGCTCGCTAGTCGTGGTGACCAAGTCGGCATTGCGTACGGCACGTCGCAATGCGGCCACCATGCCAGGAATTCGCGCTTGGCCAAAACCTTCAAAGTTGTCGTAAAGATCCGCAACAAAAGGTACGGCGAGTCGTTTCGACAGCCATCCAGCGAGCGCGACATGTGGAATATCTGAAGCGCCGATCACAATGTCTGGTGCAAATTCACGTAGACGGCGCAGCAAGTTTTGTGGGTATGTGAGCAATGCAGGGACGTATGTGCGACCCAGCGAACGAGACTCCCATGTGAGCTTGCCCGGCAGTGCATCATGTTGCCATAGACCTTCTTCGTGGCCTTGGTAGCTCAAACAAGATCCGCTCACCGTGTGGCCGAGCTTGGCTAGTTGAGACGGTATCTCGTAAAGGCGCGCATAACGATCAGCAATAACATCTTTGCCCATGTACTGACGCTTGCAGATAAAAGCGATGCGCATTTTTAGCCGATGAGTTGTTTTGCGGTGGCCAGCGCAGCGCCAACCACTTGATCCATATTGTAATAACGATACTGCGCAAGACGGCCAACAAACGTGGCGTTCTTTTCCAGCTTGGCCAAACTTTCGTAACGCTTAAACAAAGCTTCGTTCTCTGCTCTAGGCACTGGGTAGTAAGGGTCACCCTCTGCCTGCGGATATTCGCGCACGATGGAGGTTCCTGCGTGTTCTTGTCCCGTTAGATGCTTGAATTCAGTGATGCGTGTGTAAGCGTGATCGTTCGGATAATTGATCGTGCCAGTCTCCTGGAGCTGCTTAACGTCTGACAGATGCTCATGCTCAAACCGTAAAGATCGATAAGGTAGCGGGCCGTAGCAGTAGTCAAAGTACGCATCGATCGGGCCTGTATAAATGACGTGGCAGTAATTATTCTGTTTGCGCACACCTGCAAAATCCACACTGACTTCAACAAAAATATTCGGGTGATCCAACATCGCCTCAAACATTTTAGTGTAGCCATGCAGCGGCATCACCTGATATGTGTCGGTGAAATAGCGATCGTCTGAATTCGTGCGCACAGGGATTCGTGCGGCGACGCCAGCTTTTAGTTCGGAAGGATCAAGTCCCCATTGTTTACGCGTGTAGTTGAGAAAGAATTTTTCGTATAGATCGCGACCTACGGAATTTAAAACCACATCTTCGCTAGTGATGACCGGATCGCGCGGTTCGCGTACACGCTCAAAAAAATCTGCAGCGCCCGCTTCATCAAGATCGAGGCCATAAAGCAGATTCAAGGTATCGCGATTGATTGGGAAGGGGTAAGAAACGCCTTCGAGTACACCACGTACTCGATGCTCGTAAGGTAGCCACTCGGTGAAGCGGGAAAGATATTCGTAAATACGCTCGCTATTCGTATGAAAAATATGCGGGCCATACGGATGAATCAAAATTCCATGTTCATCGTATTCATCATAAGCATTGCCGCCGATGTGTGGACGCTTATCGATGAGATGAACGTGGCGACCCGCCTCGGCCAGTTCGCGTGCCATGACGCTACCGGCAAAGCCTGCGCCAACGATGAGAGTAGTATTTTCTTGCGTCATGAGTGGTGATTGTTATTGGCGGTTATCACTGCGGGATGCCCCATTTCTGATGGCGGCGCCCTTTGATGCCGAGCAAGCCATCGATCATGCCCGCGGTGAATGCCCAAAGTTGTGCGAGCTTACGAGGTTCATAAATAAGCGCGGCAATGAGGCGCACAAATGAACCGGGGATAGTCTGCGTAAACAGCTTGATCCCATAATATTTGCGGGCAATCAGAAGCCGATTGCGTGTGTCGTAATAGCGTTTCCATGGCGCCAGCTTCAGGCAAATCAGATCGCGCCCTGGCAGTTTGGCGGTGTAGCGATCTGATTTTGGATGCTCAATCAGACTACGGCCTGCAATGATCAGTTTTGATCCCGCGCGCTCGGCTCGCATGCAGTACTCAATATCGTCGGCAGCAATAAAGTAGTCGGCATCAGGCAAGCCAATCTTCATCACTAGATCCCTGTGAACTAGGAAGCCTAAGAACGGCAAAGACTGTACGCGAGACTGGTTGGGGACATCGGCTGCAAGATCTACAACACGTTTTGGTGGGTCGAGAAGGGTTGTCGTCCAAGAGGTATCTGCGCCTTTGGTAGCGAGTGAGCCATATACATTGTTGGAGTCACTCGCGACCTTCATCAACTCAGCCAGTGCAGTCGGATGAGGCTCGGCATCATCATCCATCATCCATGTCCAACTGCAGTTTCTTTCGACGGCTATTCGTAACCCTTCAGAAAAACCACCTGCTCCGCCGCGGTTGTCGGTGAGTGATACCAATTCGGCTCTTGGAAGATTTTCAGGTAGCCAATCCCTTAGCCATTGCTGTGTTCCGTCTGTGGACGCGTTATCAACAATCAGAATGGAGTCTGGGGACAGAGTCTGATTGCTTAGCGCCGCCAGACAGCGCTTTAAAAGCTTTATCCGACTGAAGCTAACCACTACGGCGGTGATGTGCAGGCTGGATTTCATGCGGGGATCGAACTCAAGCGAAGATCAATGAAATTTTTAACTGCGAGTATTGCGCGTATTGGCAGCTTGCTAGATACCGCGAAAATTCGTGCTTGATGTGATGCTTCACTTGGATTGAATCCGTTCTCTTTTAACCATTCGTGATTGCTGCGCATGAGGTCTAAGCGCTCTGAAAAATATGCCGCTCTATAGATTGCACTAATAAAACGAGCGCTAACTATGCGTGCTGTTTCCGCAGGAACAGGATGTCTGGACATGAACATTTCAGCGCACTCTTTGGCCGCCAGTACCATTCTTAGGTTCGCTTTAGGATCTCTGTTGCCAGCAGAGCCTCTTACTTTTCGAAACGTCGCAGTAGATTCGTCGATATAACCTACGGTGCCTCTCAGGCTGGAGAACAGCAGAAGGTTGTAGTCGCCAAACGGCCAATCTGGCCGATCAAATTCAGTGCCTTTGAATGCGCGCAGCATGTCATTTCTGTGCATAGTCGTTGCTGTCATCACGGACCAGTGATGTAGTAGCGCTACATAAGCATTGTCTTTTGCCAACCATGGAGATGGGTGGCTTTTATGTTTGCTATGCCAAGTACGGAAGCGGGTTTTTCTATCAAAGTCGGTGTGACAAAACACCATGTCCGGATTAGCGGACATGAGGTCTACCTGCATTTGAAGTTTGCGCGGATGATGCCAGAAATCGTCGCCTTCACATCCAGCTGCATACTTGCCGCGCATCGTAGTTTCGCCACGTGCAGCATTCGCATTCATGCCGACGTTCTTGTCGCCAGTGAGTACCCGAATTATGTGCGGATAACGTCGCTGATAATCGAGCGCAATCGAGAGCGAGTTATCAGGTGAGCAGTCCTCGGCAATGATGAGCTCAAACGGAAAATCACAGACCTGCGTAACAACACCTTCAATAGCCTGGGCAATAAAACGCTCATGCTTATATGCGAGCATGAAAACGCTGACGACTGGCTGCTTTGCCATCACAGCCGAGTCGGATATTTCTCGGTAGTTTAGCGATTGAGTGTTCATGAACTGATCGTTGACGACTTGGGGCGTAGCGTCTGAAGGGTGTGCTTCAGCTCTCGAAGCGCCTCATTTTTTGTGAGGACGGCCAGTAGCAAATAAGTGAATGCACACGTGATGACAGCAACGAGCATGGTAAATATGCTCGCTTTAGTCCAGTGCAGAATGGCCCAGCCAATGCCTGCGACCACAAGTGACAGGGCAAATGTTGGCCATTGATCGCGTAGCTGTGCCATTAGGCCATAGCCAAGCATTTTTTTTGAGTAATAGGTGTTGAGCATCGCTGCAAATAATCCAGAAGTCAGCACGGCACTAGCAATCGCAAGCGGTCCCCACGCTGCGAATGCGATAATCAGGGCGATGCCAATGCACTGTTTAATGACTTCAAGGCGAAGAAAAAGATCTGAGCGGCCTTGCGCGCTAATGGCGGCGAGATTCAGAACGTGAATAGGCCACAACGTTGAGCTCAGTGATAGTAGGCTCAGGATGGGTGCAGCGGAACTCCACTTTTCGCCATACAACAGCTCAATAAGCGGTCGCGCAACAATTGCTATACCGACCATGCAAGGCACGAACAAGAACATCGCCATTCGTAGTGAGGAGCGTAAAGCGCCCAGCAGGCGTTCGCGGTCATCTGCAATGGTCGAAAACACAGGTAAGCCTACGCGAGTCAGAAGGCTCCCCATGAACGTTGCTGGAGCTGATTGTGTGTTTTGTGCCAGCGTGTAAAAACCAAGCTGTCGAGCATCAAATAATTTTCCGATGGCGAGCGACTGTAGCCTTACTGCAATGGTGTTGAGCAGGTTAGACAACAGCATGTAACCGCCAAATCTGAATAGACTTTGGAACGATGCGTGGCTATAGACGCCACGTGGGCGCCAGCTTGTATAGGACCACAGCAGAAGCCCACGAATGCCAATCGATATCAGCCCCTGCCACGCCAGGCTCCATACTCCCGCGCCATGCAGGGCCAGCGTAATAGCAATAATCCCAGACAATATTGACGCAATGACTTCTGCGCGCGCACGGGATTTGAAATCAAGTTTGATGGTCAGAATCGCGTCAGGCACTGAGGCGAGTGCGCCGAGTGGCAGTGCTAAAGCCATGAACCGCGTAAGGTCAATCAGCTTGGGTTGATCGAAGAATGCGGCAATCCATGGAGCTGACAGTGCCAGAATTCCAGCGACGATTAAGCTGGCGCATGTGGTGAAAATGAAAATGGTAGTTTCATCGTTGACGGTGATGTTCTGACGTTGCACAAGGGCAGCGCCAAAGCCAGCGTCGACAAACAGTGTTCCGATGCTGATAAATACCAGCAGCATGGCGACTAGGCCGAAGTCTTCTGGGGTCAGCAGGCGCGCAAGAATCACCATGACGACGAATTGCATGCCGTAGCGCGCCAAAATTTCTAAGGCACTCCACCAGGCTGCACCGGCAGCACGTACGCTTAAGTCCGACATGACTTCAGATTTCCTTGATCAGTCGTTGCCAACGTATTCGAGTAGCGCTGTGCCCCACGATAAACCAACGCCAAAGCCCGCAGCCACGATCAAATCACCGCGCTTGAGGTGCTGCTGTTGATCCATCAAAAGCAGAGGGATGGATGCGGAGACGGTATTGCCCAACTCTGCGCAGTTTTGTGGGACTTGTTCACTGCTGAGTCCCATCTTGTAAGCAAGCTTGCCGAGTATGAAGCTGTTGGCTTGATGAAAAGCAAACATGCGGATGTCGGCCGTTTTTAATCCATGCTGTGCAAGCACATCATTCACGGACTCTGGCACTACTCGTAAGGCGAAAGTCAGAATGCCAGGGCCATTCATGTAGATGCCGGACGCGATGGGCTCATCTGGATGAATGGCCGAGCCACGTGCGACAAAGTCATCGTAGCCGGTGCCATCAGAATAGCAACGAGAGTCAATTAACCTGAAGCCGCTACGCTTTTTCGAGATCGAGGTGGCGGTCGCTGCGTCACCAAATAGAACGCGTGTGGTTAAATCATTTGGGCGAATCAGACGCGTGTAGCAGTCGGCATTGACCAAAATGCCTTGCTCCAAAGCACCGCCTCGGATCATGGCGCCCATAAGGTGCGCGCCATAGACAAAGCCTGAACAACCTTGGTTGATGTCGACGGTGTAACAATTTTTAGGGAAGCTCAGCTTTCCGTGCACCTGTGATGAGACGCCGGGGATCAAGTGATCTGGTGTTTGAGTGCACACCACAAGCGCCCCGAATTCAGCGCTGGTGTTGTCGCCTTTCTGAAGCAATTGTTGTGTCGCGCGGATCGCCAGATCGCTGGTGTACTCGCCCTCAACAACAATGGGTCGACTGAGTACTCCGGTTTTCTTGACGATGCGTTCGCAATCGGCGGCATCTTGCCCCAGGGTTTTTTGATCATTGCGTTCGATGCCTGAGCCAAGCGCAGAAGCGATGAAATTGAGATAAATGTCAGTCATTCGGTTTGCCAAAGGCGATTACTTTGGCTGGAGAGCCGAAGACGGTGGTGTAGGGTGCAACGTCTTTGAGCACTACTGCTCCGGCACCCACGATTGCACCTTCACCAATCGTAACTTTAGGCAAAACGACTGCCGCAGGATGAATGGTGCTGAAGGCGCCGAGTTTTGCGTTGCCGCCAATGAAGGCATTGGCACTAATGGTTACGCCATCTCCAATCTCAATATCATGTCCGATGCAAGCGTGACTCTGAATCAACACATCATTTCCGAGCGTAACGTTATTGGAAATGGTGCAAAGACCCAGGAAGATATTGTTCGTGGCTTTGTCCAGCGGTGAAGCATGAAGTACGGATGGAGCAATCAGCGTCGCAAATTTTGCTCCTAGTCCCTGCAATCTCTCACGCACTACTTTACGTGGGGCGCCAGTGCCAAAGCAGGTGAGGTACAGGACGTCTGCGCGAGGAGTGTGATCCACAATTGTGCCGAGGACGTGCTCGCCACTTTTTTCATCATCAACATGACCGATGACTTCAAAGGGCATTTTTGAAGCGGTGATCCATGCGGAAACTTCGCGACCAAAGCCACCGTATCCAATGAGGATGAGTTTTTGTGGAGTCATTGCGCGCAATAGCCGCCATCAACGACAAGATTTTCACCGGTCATGAAGGACGATTGATTTGAAAGTAGAAAGCGAATGGCAGAGCTGACTTCCGCTGCTTCTGCATAGCGTTTCTCAAGCGGGTAGCGCTGCATGTCAACCTGACGCGCTTCTGTAGACACTTCAGATTGATTGTCGGCGAGTTCGGTATTGACCATGCCCGGTGATACGCAATTGACGCGAATTGATTTGTTCGCGAGTTCAAGCGCCATCACTTTTGCGAAGCCGGTTAATGCGGCTTTGGTTCCGGCATAGGCGGCGCCGCCATTGCGTCCGATCTTTGTGCCCATTATTGATGCAAGCAGAACGATGGAAGCGCCGGCATTCAGTTTTCTGTTACGAGCCAATTCCGCAACGAGCGCGATTGGTGCAGTTTGGTTGATATCAACGGTGCGCTGATATTTTTCTAAGGAAAAAAAGCGCAGTGGATTGCTATCTGCGATACCTGCTGAACAGACAACGCCATCAAGTCCGGGGACGGAGGCAAACGTTTCGGAATACTTTGTAAATTGGGTCAGATCAAACGCCAGCGTCTGTACATTTTCTGGTTGTAGTTTCTGGAGTGCGGCGAGCTGATCCTGATTTCTGCCAACCGCAAAAATCTTGGCTCCTGCATCAAGCAGGTCCAGACAAACTTTGTAGCCGATGCCAGATGTAGCACCGGTAACCAGAATGGTCTTCCCTTTAAACATTTTGCATTCGGCCTGAATAATATTGATGGAAGCGACTGATGCGGGGTTCGGCTGGCTGCAGTTGCAGATTTGGCTCAATACTCGATAAACCAACTTGGCAGGACTCCACTAACGGTTTGTCTTCCGCTAAGGATGTTGCCGTGAATCTAATGGCTTCTTTTTTCATTTCTTCGCGCACAGCCGGAGCTAGCTTGAGCAGCGCGGGAAGTTCAAAAAGCTCCCACTTCAAAATCGTTCTTTGCGCAGAGAGAGGGATCATGTAACTGCGAAATCCCACAAACTGATTGGTGGTCGTCAAAAAGAGATTAGGGAAAACATACGCATGGCGGAAGTCGTGCGTTGCAGCTGCAGATAATTTCTGCAGATACTTTAGTTTGCTGGTGTTCTCATTAGGGATGCAGGCAGACCAACAGGTGTACTCGTCGCTGTCCCATTCGTATCGGGATGAAGTATTGAACCCGGCAGGAATGAATGATTGCGGGTGCACAAAACTTAAGTGGTAGCCCTCAATGTTATTTTCTACAAGCAACTTCCAATTGCATTCCTGCATCAACGTATCTGTATGAAACGGAGGCGGTGGTGCTTGTGGAACTCCAATCTGATTCAAGGCAGCTTCGACTTTGTCGAGTTGTGGCTTACTACCATTCAGACCAACAAACAATAAGTCGCCAGCTTGGCCAATGCCGTACTCGGACAGCACGCGACGGCTGATGCATTTTTCATCTGTCAGCGGGGCTACTCTCAGCGAGCCATCGTTGTCGTATGCCCAGCCGTGATACCCGCAACGAAAGGGTCGCTGGCCAGAGCCCAACGGGTCGATTAGTGCAGAACGATGCAGGCAGACATTGTTAAACGACTTAAAGCCGACATCCGTGCGGCGAACAGTAAAAGCATTTTTCGCAAGGCGCAGGCTCTTGTAACTATTAACTTCTGGAAAGTCTGCAGTCGTACCGATAAACAAGCGCTCAGAGAAAATCCGCTCGAGCTCTAATTGAAAGATCGATTCGCTTGAGTATGCGGCTGGATCAATAGACGGCATCACTCTCAATGACCGGTAGTACTGCGTTGGCAGGAATCTTCAAGGTTGCGCTGCCCCACGACAGGCCTACCCCAAATCCACAAACTGTGACCAGACGATCGTCGCTGAAGCGATCCGCGTGTGCGCACAGAGTGAGTGGAATGGATGCCGAAGAAGTATTTCCGTACTGAGCTAATGTTGAGATCGCTTTTTCAGGTGTAAAGCCAGCCTTCTTTGTGATCGTATCGTTGATCATTTTGTTGGCCTGATGCAGCACCAGGAAATCAACTTGATCAGCTGAATGGCCACCCATTTCAAGTACACGATGAATGCTTGGAGGCACTTTGGAAATGGCGAAGCTGAAAATGTCAGCGCCACGCAGCAAAAGGTTGTCGGGACGGCGAGCAATGCCGTCGCTGCCGATTTCTTCTGTGATTGGGCCATCTCCAGGTGGTCTGCGCGATGCCAAACCTCCGCCCGGGATAATGATGGCATCCTTGCCAGAGCCATCTGACATCAAGTCCAGAAAGATTGGCGGCGCATCATTGTCCAGTTCCAGTGCAGTTGCTGTTCCTGCATCGCCAAATAAAGGCCATGCGCTTTTGTCTGTGAGTGCGCAGACGCGGCTCAAATCCCCCATCAGCAAAAGCGCGCGGCTGATGTTGAGCGACTTCATCAGCGAGCTGATGATTGCGAGGCCGTACGGATACGCTGAGCAGCCAAGATTTACATCAAAGGCGGCGCATGCCTGCGGCAGGCCTAATTTATTTTGCAGGGTGATCGCAGTTGCCGGGATAGGCTGGTCGGGTGTTTGCGTGATCAGGATCAGTGCGCCGATGCTGTCAGGCTGCCATCCCAGATGCGAGATGACGCGTTCAGCGGCGGCGGCACAAAGGTCGGATGTGCATTGTTCCGTTGGACTGATTCTATGTGCGCCGATGCCGGTTGCCTTTTGTAGGCGCGCGCGTTCTTCAGGTTTTAAGAATTCATAATCCTGAGTCAGCGCGACCTTGGTTGGCACAGCTGCGGCGATGCCACGAACTGCGATCCCTGCAATAGCGCTCATTGCTTGCGTGCGCTCACAATTTTCCAGACGTCGTTGATCGTGGTGGACGAGTGGACGTCTTCACCGCTGAGTGCAACGCCGTAGTCTGCGTCGGCCATTGCAATCACCGACAGTGCGTTCAGTGAATCCCAGTTAGGAAGCGCTTTGAATTCAGTGTCAGCGGTCAAAGAAACCGTTTCGACTTCGATGGCAAATGCGAATTTTTCAACAAAATTTTCGATGGTCATGCGTTGATTGCCCTTAATGAATATTTATTGTGATGACGCTACGGATGATATCAATGATCTCGTCCGTTACGTTGGCCCCGTTTGGTAGGACGATCACGCGTTCGGCGAGCTGTTCCGTGTTCGGGAGCAGTAGGCCGGAATTAGGATACAGGTCCCGGTAAGGCTTCATCTTATGCGCCCCGGGCCAGAAGTATTTACGGGCCATGACGTTTTCGGCCTGCAGCGCTGCCACCAGCTGATCACGCGTTGCCGCGAAGCCTTTCTGGACTTCGAGAATGACGTAGTGGTGACTATTGTCTTCAGTCGACCCGTAAGGAAGTACCGAGATCCCGGGGATGTTGGCCAGCGCGGTGGTGTAGGCGGCGTGGTTGCGTTTGTTGATCGCGACAACTTCATCGTGGGAGTCGAGGTTGGTGAGCCCCATTGCGGCACAGATTTCGATCATCTTGCCGTTGGTTCCGGGGTGAATCACATTGTCAAACCCAGCAAAACCAAAGTTGCGCATCAGACGCATGGTTTCGGCCAGCGTGTCGTCATTGGTGACAACAGCGCCGCCTTCAAAAGTGTTGAACGATTTGGTGGCGTGAAAGCTGAACACTTCGCAAGCGCCGAAGCGGCCGATTGTCTGGCCCTTATAGGTGCTGCCGAAGGCATGCGCAGCATCAAACATCAGTTTGAGCTTGTGCTCGTCGGCGATGGCCTGAAGTTCATCAATGGGCGCTGCGCGGCCCCAGAGATGCACACCAATGATCCCACTAGTGCGCGGGGTGATCATGCGTCGAACAGCGCTGGGATCTAGGTTATGCGTGACGGGGTCAATGTCGGCAAACACAGGAGTTATGCCTTGCCAGTACAGCGCGTGCGCTGTGGCGACAAAAGTCCACGAGGGCACGATCACTTCGCCCTGCAGCCCGAGTGCACGAATGGCAATTTCTAGTGCAATGGTGCCGTTGCACATGGCAATACAATGTTTTACGCCCAAGCGGTCAGCAATGTGGCGTTCAAACTCTTGCACCATCGGGCCATTGTTAGTCAGCCACTGATTGTCAAAAACCTGATTTACACGCCGCAAAAATTCTTCACGATTTCCAATATTCGGGCGACCTACATGCAACAGCTCAGCAAAGGCGGGCGATGCGCCGTTGATAGCTAAGTCAGCTTTGCTGCGTATGGTTTTTGTGGGCACAGATGCCACTCTTAAGGACAAAAATCAGCGGTTAGGATAGCGCAATCACTTACAAGTCATGACGTGAGTTTTGGCTACGTAAAGGTGTATGGATAAGTTCCTTTTACGGAGTCTCTGGCAGGGAGCGTAAGGCCGCCATATCAGCATTTAGACGACCGCCGAGATTTAACAATTCAAGTTTGGCTATTTCTTGATCGGCGTCATTTTTACGTCCCTGCAAAATCAACATTTTTGCGAGGGTAATGCGGTATGGAGTTTGGCTGGGGGCGAGCGCTACTGCCTCGGCCAACATTTTTTCCCCTAGCGTTCTATCTCCCATCACATTCCACGCATAGGTGCCGTAGATCGCAAGAAGGCGCGCGCTGGGGTAAGGGTGAGAGAGTGCTGCCAGAAATGCTTGCAGCATTGGGCCTTGGTCAAATATGCATTCTGCTTTTTCAGCACATTTTGCCAATGCTTCTAAAGAACCTTCATCCTGCGAACTTGCTTTGCGTGCTTTGAGCTTGGCGGCGAGACTGTCCCACCACTCTATTTTGATTGGCTGCTGCATGCGTGCATTCATCATGATTAGCGCTTGCTCGGGAAGAATAGAGGCGTTAGGCAGCCGCATCGCTTTCTCTAGTGGCGCATAGGCTGCTGTCGTGAATGATGAATGACGGTCGTATTTAGATAGAACAATGTAGGTGTAGCCCAAGCCATACTGCGCACGCGGTGAGTTGGGCGCGCGTTCAGCCAGTGTTTGAGACAGGATGAGTGGCGAGCCCCAAGCGGAGGCGGTGCTAATAGTGACGACGGCCCAAAGGCTCAATAAGCCTCCGAGCAAAATGTAGCGTGCACTAGCTGCAGGTAGATGTTCCGAGCCGGCAGTTAGCAGTGGAATCAAAGCAAGCAGTAAGCCAAAGCTAGCAAAGTAATTACGATGCTCGTATACAAGTTCAAGCGGGAGGATCGTTGCTGTGAGCAGTTGCCCGCCTAGGAACAATCCGAGACCCAAAGAGATCAAAGGCGCGCGTTTGCGTAAGCCAATTACCAAGGCAGTAAGCGCCGCAAGAATGAATGCGCAGAGCAAGGTCGTCCACGGCTTTAGCCAGCCGGTGGAGACTAAGTAGTCATCATGATAGAACGATAGTGCTTTCGGCGTGGGTAACAGCGTCCAATGTATATAGTCGACAACGATGCGCGCTTCGGTGAGCAAGCGCTGTGGCAGATCAAAATTACGGTTCGCCCACGCGCCGGAGTTCAACAGTCTCGGCAATTGCCAAATTAGGCCGATGACAAGTGGTATCGCTAATACAATAAGGAACAGAGCAATGATGCGGTAGTCGCGACGTTGGTTTGCGCTGCGCGCGCCAAATAGAGCCCACTCGATTGTCGCCGCATACAGTGGCGTCATAACCGCAGTTTCTTTGGAGAGAAGTCCTAGGCTGGAGGCTAAGAGCAATGAACCAACAGCGGCGACGAATCCTTGGTTGCTCGTTTGCATCTGCTGGCGTGCGTGCACATAGCCGACCAAACCGAGTAGTACAAAGAGATTCGCCAGACTCTCCATGCGCTGCACAACATAAAGTACAGCAGTGAGATTGATCGGTAGCAACAACCAAGCTGCTGATATCCACAAAGCGATCCAGCGAGGATCTCTTGCATTACTTGTTGTAGCTGTGTGGCTGCTTGCGTTTCGGATTAAGGCTAACGCCAGCGTATAAGTCAGCACGCCATTGAGAAGATGAATCAACAGATTGGTGAGTTTCATCCAGAACGGGTTCAGACCGGTCAAGAAATAATTTGCAGAAAAGCTTAGTGAAGCAAGTGGGCGTTTAAATTCACTGGACGGTGACGAAAGTGCAGCGCGCGTTACATCTGGAACAGTGAGTGCGCTGATCTGTAAATCAGTGTTGTTGACGATATTGGGGTAGTCGTCAAACAAATAACTACCATAGAGTCCAGGCCAATACATTGCGGCGGTAATGATCAGGGCTAAGATCAGTCCAGCAACAGGCGTGATTTGAAATCGTGACGAGCGGTCAATTTGATTAGTGAGCATTTGGGATCGTCGCGAGCACTGGAGTTGGTGCCAAAGTAGGGCAATTCATATTGCGTTGATTGGTGGGGAGGTCGCGTTGTAGTGCTGCTTTCAAGCTAATGATTTCATGCGACCAATAATTTTGTTTTTGCAGCACCCACTCATGCAGGCTTGGCATGGAAAAGCCAATGCGGGCTTTTTCTTTGGGCTGCTGTTCCCATAACTCCAATTGACATAACGCCAATTTTTGTTGGCCAGCGGATCCAAGCGTTGCTGCTTGTTCTAACGCAACCGCAGGCTTAACTTGAGTCAACAGTGCCGCGGAAAAGTGTTGATATGCACTATGCGGTTGTTGTTCTGCCAAAGCATATTGACCGCGCAGATTAAGAATATCTTGCTGCCAGTTCGCTTGATTGCGTGTGGCTGGGTTGTCCCAAGCTGCATCGATTAGGCTTTTCACTGCGAGCATGGTGAGGCCGCTGCATTCTTTATTTCTTGCTTGCACAATGGCGTCGGATAGCCATTGAAAGCTAAGAAGGCCAAGTCGCCGAGTACTTAGGAGAGCCTGTCGTGTTGCTTCTAAATCCGCAGGGGGCACTCCACCAAGCCTGCAGTCCGTGCCCAAAAGATTAAAAGCAATTTGAATTTCGCTCGGAGCTTGTTTCAAAAGTGGCCGCAGTCTTGCCTGAGTCCATTGTGGCTGGTTGTTCGCCATCATAATTTGTGCGGCATATGATTGAGCGCGCGGCGATTCCGGATTGAGCTTTGCCCATAGCACTGCTTGTTCCGTTGTGTTGCCCCAGACTTTGGCCCGTTCGTGTGTCATCCATCCGAGCCCGCACACGATAACTAGTGCAAGCGCAATACGGCTGTGTTGTATTTTGCCGGGGGCAAGTAACCATATCGATAGTGGCCAGAACAGAAGAAGAGCCGGCAAGTAGTTGCGATGTTCAAAATACAATTCCAAAGCAACTGAGGTGGACTCGATAAGATGCCCGGCGAAAAAGAACAGAAACGCCAGTGACCATAGTGGCGCACGTTTTCGGAGGGACCAAGCCATTGTGATCAGTGCAAAAATACCAAGGAGTGCGGGTAGCGTCGTCCACGGCTGTAGCAAGGACGTAGATACGCGGAACTGATCGTTGAACAGTCCAGTTGTGAATGGGCGTGGCAGCCAGAGCAGACGCAAGTAATCCCACATCACGCGTGGTTCGGTGAGTAGGCGTTGTGCTTCTGTCCAGTCACGACCAAAAGGTTTGCCGACACCTAGCAAGGTAACTGCGCTATGGATGAGATATCCGATTACTGCGAGTGCTGGCAGCCATAGCAAGCCAACCACTACGTAATGCGCTCGAGGTAAAGGCTGTGTATCTCGTGGGCGCAGTAGTAGATGTTCAATTAGCAATGCAT
The DNA here is from genome assembly GCF_003052265.1 of Stenotrophobium rhamnosiphilum. GTDB lineage: Bacteria > Pseudomonadota > Gammaproteobacteria > Nevskiales > Nevskiaceae > Stenotrophobium > Stenotrophobium rhamnosiphilum. The sequence continues at coordinate 295,841 of NZ_QANS01000005.1, read as the reverse complement.
AGAACGGCAGCAAAGCGCCATTGGCCTTGCTGAGCGTTGCCAATAAAGTGCCGAGACCTAGCCCGGTGAGTTCAAGTGCAATGCCGAGTGCCAACTGCCCTTTTGCTAGACGATCTCGTCCTGTTAGCCACGCCAATAATGCAGCGAGCGTAAAAGTAACAGGCAGCATTGCTTCGCGCTGCACGATGTATAGCGTGGTTGAAACAAAGAAGGGATGTATGCCCCAGACTGTCGCGCCTAGGAGGGCGGCGTTGTGCGCCAGTTTGTCGGTAAGGCCACTGCGACGTCCTAATGCCAATAATAGAAAGGCAAGGAGTGTGACGTTCAGCAGATGGATTAAAAGATTTGTACGCTTGAACGATAGTGGGTCTGCAGGCCAGTTCTGTGCGTCAATCAGGAAGCTAGCAACAGTGATGGGGCGGCCAGTGGGATCTGCTATTCCTGAAGTCAGATAGCGCGCAAGCGCGGGACCGTTATCGATGGGGCCCGTCGCGCCGAGCGAAGGAAGGTTGGCAAAATCATCAAACAGGAAACCGCCGGCAAGACCGGGTTCATAAGCCAGCCAGATTGCGCTCAACGCAATCAAGAACCCGGCGTAGATGAGTATCCGTTGACGCAAATCGTGCTCCCAATAAAAAGGGCCGCCGAAGCGGCCCTCTAAGACCTACAACACTTTAACTGCTACGAATTAATTCGCTGAGCGGCAGTTGGTTGGCAGGTACTTGTTGGCGATGTCGGCCGATTTGCAAGTCCACTGAGTCGAACCCGCGCTGGTCGTGATAGCCGAGAGAGACAAAATTTTGTCCTTCACAGCCTTGTTAACCTTGTTGCCCAAGGTGACAGCAATTACGCCGCCCGTAGCGTCAACTTGAGTTACATAGTTGCCGGTGATGCTTAAAGGTGGTGCAAGGCCAGCTGATTCGTTGTTGCCTGGGAGTTCGCCGGTGTTGCTGTAGAACTCTGCAACTGCGGTCTTGGAGCCGTCAGCGAGCGACAGTGCTTCAGAAACCTGCGAGCGAATCACATAATCCTGGTAAGCCGGGATAGCGATAGCGGCCAGAATGCCGATGATCGCGATGACGATCATAAGTTCGATCAGGGTAAAACCTTTCTGCATATTCTTTTTCATGCCTTGCTCCATAAACGTTTTTGGATTGTAAAAAGGGATGATCCTTCCCCCCGTTGTTCTTTTAGCAGATGTCGTGCCATATATCATTATATTTATATTCAAATACTTACAAAACCATCTTAAGAGTTAAATTTGGCCAACTTAGTCCACTGCTGACATTTATTGTCACTTTCGGTTCGGCGGGTGCTTTGTCCAATAAAAAGGCCGCCAGAGGCGGCCTGAAAAGTGCGTATTCCTAGTGTGCTAACTGCGGCAGTTGGTCGGAAGATATTTGTTCGTAATTGTTGTGGAGTAGCACTTCCAAGGAATGCTGCCGGGTGTTGTGACCGGCGACAACATGAGGGTGAGTCCAGCTACTGCGCGATTAATTTTAGGTCCGTCGTATGTGACAACAATGATGCCGCCTGAAACATCTACTTTGCTTACGTAGCTGCCATTAATGCTGGTGTTTCTGGCTAGGCCTGCAGAGTCATTGTTTGTCGGCCACTCGCCTGTATTCGATTCAAAGTCCCAGATTGCGCCTTTAGCGCCATCAACAAGCGAGAGTCCTTCAGCAACCTGCGAGCGAATCACATAATCCTGATAAGCCGGAATCGCAATCGCAGCGAGAATGCCGATGATGGCAATCACGATCATGAGTTCAATCAAGGTAAAACCGCGTTGTAGTGCGCGCATTTAACTGCCCTTTATAAGTTACGGCTTAGGTGCAAGTTTGCAAGCCTTGTGCCGTGTGAATCCCAAAGGTTGGGAGTTCGACGGGAATAGGCGCTTATGAAGTGTGTTTATTTTATAAAGTACTTATAAAACATAATGATGGTAAGGCTAATAGTTGGGCCTGACCCACGTCTTTATGCGGCGCAATAGCGCGCAATCCGTTCAGGCAAGCTGACAAAATTCGGCAGTCATTAGCGCATTTGGGCAACTTTTATGTCTGATTTCTTACAGAACTTTAGTGTTTACGGTGATAAAAGCGCTTCCGCTTCATTAACCAAAACCATTGTTTAAAAGCCGGTAAAAAGAGCGTGCTGATAAACTAGGCGGCTATTCCTCTTATTAGTCGTACGCCTGATCATGCAAGAGCAGTATCAACCCGCCGACGTCGAGCGCGCCGCCCAAAGTTTTTGGGAATCTAGCCAGTCCTTTAAAGCAGTCGAGGACAAGAGCCGCGAGAAGTTTTACTGCCTGGCGATGTTCCCTTATCCGTCTGGCCGTCTGCACATGGGCCATGTGCGCAACTACACCATCGGCGACGTGATCGCGCGCTATCAGCGCATGCTTGGCAAAAACGTGATGCAGCCGATGGGCTTTGACGCCTTTGGCCTGCCTGCCGAAAACGCGGCAATGAAATCGGGCGTGCCCCCAGCTGAGTGGACGTACGCCAACATGGACTACATGCGCGACCAGCTCAAGCAGCTTGGTCTGGCGTATGACTGGAGCCGCGAGCTCGCCACCTGCAAGCCGGACTACTACCGCTGGGAACAGTGGCTGTTTATTCAGCTCTATAAAAAGGGCTTGGTCTACCGCAAGAACTCGATCGTCAATTGGGATCCGGTGGACAACACCGTGCTCGCCAATGAGCAGGTCATTGATGGCCGCGGTTGGCGCTCTGGCGCGCTCGTTGAACAGCGCGAGATTCCGCAGTGGTTCCTCAAGATCACTGCTTACGCCGATGAGTTGTTGACTGATCTGAAGACGCTGCAAGGCTGGCCCGACGCGGTCAAGACGATGCAGGAAAACTGGATCGGTCGCAGCGAAGGTGTCGAGATTGATTTCAAGCTCGCATCAGGCGAAGGCAATCTCACCGTCTACACCACGCGCCCAGACACTTTGTATGGCGTGACCTTCGTTAGCGTTGCCGCGCAGCATCCATTGGCGCTCGCTGCTGCAGAGCGTGACTCAAAAGTCGCTACGTTCATCGAAGACGCCAAGAAAATGGGCGTTGCCGAGGCTACGCTAGAGACTATGGAGAAGAAGGGCGTTGCCCTCGGCATCGACGTCATCCATCCGCTCACTGGCGAAAAAGTGCCGGTGTGGGCCGCCAACTTTGTGTTGATGAGCTACGGTAGTGGCGCGGTCATGGCCGTGCCTGCGCATGACCAGCGCGATTACGAATTTGCGAAGGCGTACAGCCTGCCGATCAAGACGGTGATTGCTGCGGATGCCTCCGCGCAAGCGCCAGATATCAGCGCTGCGGCATTCACTGAAGACGGCATCTGCATCAACTCTGCTGAATTCAACGGTCTGAATTTCCAACAAGCTTTCGATGGCATCGCCGCCAAGCTCGTCGCGATTGGACAAGGCCGCAAGCGCGTCAACTATCGTCTGCGTGATTGGGGCGTTTCGCGTCAGCGTTATTGGGGTTGTCCGATCCCAATCGTTTATTGCAAAACTTGTGACGCCGTACCGGTGCCAGAAGAGCAGTTGCCTGTCGTATTGCCAGAAGGCTTGATGCCAGATGGCGCTGCGAGCCCGCTGACCAAGACGCCGTCGTTCTATGAATGCGCATGTCCGAAGTGCGGCGCGCCTGCGCGTCGTGAAACCGACACCTTCGATACCTTCTTCGAATCCTCCTGGTACTACGCCCGCTACGCTTGTCCGGATAGCGACAAGGCCATGCTCGATGAGCGCGCCGCGTACTGGCTGCCAGTCGATCAATACGTCGGCGGTATCGAACACGCGATTCTGCATTTGCTTTACGCGCGCTTCTTCCAGAAGTTGATGCGCGATTGTGGCTTGCCCGTTGCTGCGAACGAGCCGTTCACGCGTTTGCTCACGCAAGGCATGGTGCTAAAAGACGGCGCCAAGATGTCCAAGTCCAAAGGCAACACCGTCGATCCAGAAGAAATTCTGAAATCACACGGTGCTGATGCTTGTCGCCTGTTCATGATGTTTACCGCGCCGCCCGAGCAGAGCTTGGAGTGGAGCGATGCGGGTATCGATGGCGCGGGTCGTTTCCTCAAGCGTTTGTGGCGCTTGGTATTCGATCATGTTGCTGCGGGCCCCGTGCAAGCTTTGGATAAGGCTGCGCTCACCGGTCCGCAAAAAGATCTGCGTCGCAAGCTGCATCAAACCATTCAAAAGTTTGGCGATGACATGGGCCGTCGTTACAGCTACAACACCGCGATTGCCGCGGCGATGGAGATGGTTAACGCGATCTACAAATTCGATGACCGTACGCCCAATGCACGCGCTGTATTGCAAGAAGCGCTGGATGGTCTCGTCGCTGGTCTCGCGCCCATCGTGCCGCACTTCAGTCACGAACTCTGGCAGCAACTGGGCCATAAAGAAGCGGTGATCGACGCACGCTTCCCGCAGGCAGAAGCCGATGCCTTGCTGTCCGATTCAATCACGCTCGCCGTGCAGGTCAACGGCAAATTGCGTGGACAGATTCAGGTCGCCGCAGGCGCCACGCAGGAGCAGATCATCGCCGCTGCTTTGGCTGAACCTGGCGTGCACAAGTTTGTCGACGGGCTGGAGCTGAAAAAGAAAATCGTTGTGCCCGGAAAACTTGTAAGCTTCGTCGTGTGAAAAACACTCGAGCCACAAGCGTGCGCATCACCTTAGCTATTCTGCTGGCCACTTTGCTGGCGGGCTGCGGTTTTCATCTGGCCGGTAGTCGACCGCTGCCTGAGCCATTGAAGACCACGTATATCGACGTGATTGCGCCGTACCGCGTTTCGGAGCCGCCGCTAGAAGTGTCACTGCGTACGCTCATTCAGCGTCGCGGTGGGCTCGTGAAGAGCAGCCCCGAGGGCGCGCGTTCGATCATCAAACTGTCCAACCTCAAAGAGTCACGCTTGGTGTTGTCGATTGGCGTTGACGGCAAGGTGCTTGAGTTCCAGTTGGTGACAAGCGTGACTTACCAAGTGAACGTCGGCGATAAGGTGCTGATGCCACCCGACACGCTGAGCCTGTCGCGCAGCTACAGTTTTAACGCGCAGCAAGTGTTGGCTAAAGACGCTGAAGAAGCGCGTCTGCGCCAGTTCATTCAAAACGAGTTGGCAGAACTGTTGTTGCTGCGAATGGAAGCGGTGTTGGGCCGCAGTGTCGCTGAGACTTCTACTACGGCTATCCCAACTGTCGAGCCAGCAGGCTCACTGGATGCAGTAGTTCGGCCTTAATTCCTTCGCGCCGCAGCCCTGCGGCGAGATGCATTGAGCATCCGATGTTGCTGCTGATAATGATGTCGGGCACTAATACGCGTGTCATCACCAGTTTTTCTGCCAAGAGTTGATCGGCCATTTCTGGCTGAGTGATGAAGTAACTTCCGGCTGCGCCACAGCAACGGTCTTTGCTATCGAGTGCAACAATTTCTACGCCGGGAATTTTCTCAAGCAATGCGCGAACGGCATCGCCGCCTTTCATCACATTTTTCAAAGTGCAGGGCGTATGAATCGCCACGCGCATCTTCAAGGGCTTGAGTGCTAAATCATTCGGCCACTTGCTGAGTAAAAACGTACTCAGATCCTGCACTCGCTGTGAGAAAGCCGCGCCAGATGCGCCAAGTATTTCCGGATATTCCATCAACGTTGCGCCACAGCCGCTGGCACTGCTGAGAATGGTGGTATTGCTCCCAAATGCCTGCACATTGTTTTGTGCGAGTTTGGCAGCTTCTGCGGGATAACCGGTGTGTTGATGCAGCGCACCGCAACAACCCTGGCGAGCAGGAATATCAACGCTGATGCCGAGCTTCGACAGCACATGCAATGCGTCTTGCAACGTTTGTCGATCAGCAAGTTCGCCGGTGCAGCCGGTAAAAAGTGAAACGGATGTCAGAGCTTTTCTGGCGTTGTTTTGCAGTGGTCGTGGAAGACTAATGCGCGGCAGCAATGAGTCGAGACGGGCGATACGCCCGCGGCCGAGTAAATGCGTGTGTCGCAATACGCTTTGCATTCCGCTGCGCTGATAAAGCCACAAAAATGTCGCTGCAAATTTTCGTGCAGATGCTTTCGTCAGCCAAAAGCTAATCAGGCGGATTGCAGTATTCTGGCGAGGACTTTTCTGATGCAGCAAAGCGCGACCCGAGTCGATCAAGCGGCCGTAAGGAACTTTGGCCGGACACACCGTTTCGCAGGCGCGGCAAGACAGGCAACCATCGAGATGCGCGTTCAATCCATTACTCGGTTGAATCAAACCGTTCGCGAGTCCCTGCATCAAAGCGATGCGGCCGCGTGGTGAATCAGCCTCGTTCTGCGTTTGCTCATACGTTGGGCAATGCGGCAAACACAGCCCGCACTTCACGCAAAGGTCAGCATCCGCGTAAGGAAATTCGGACGCGATAGCTATAGAGGAGAGCGAAGACATGCCGCCTATAATATCTGTGTAGGTGAGTAGTTGTTTGTCTCATTTTATTTGCAGGAGAAATCATGCTGAAGTTTAAAGCGCTAGCGCTGATCGCTTGCCTTGTCGCGCCGGGTGTTGTGCTTGCTGCGCCGAATGGTTGGTCTGGCGATGCAGGTCTGGGTTATATCGCGAGCAATGGCAATACAAAATCCAGTACAGCTAACGCCAAGTTGTCGCTGATCTACACGCAGGACGCGTGGCAAAACACCTTTCTGGCTTCGGCCATGGGCAGCTCAAGCGACGGTGAATCCACCGGCGAGCAATACGGCGCTTCAGACAAGTTGGCTTACAACTTCACGCCCAACGATTACGTACTGGCCAGTGTTGAGTGGGCTAAAGATTTGGAAGGCCCAATTGGACAACGCATAGTGGAATCACTGGGCTATGGCCGTCATGTATTAACTGGGCCTGTGCATGTTCTGGATTTGGAAGCAGGCGTTGGTGCTCGTCAGGAGACAGTCAACGTCACCAATGAACGCAATAAGGACATCATCGGTCGCTTTGCGGGCAAGTACAGCTGGAAGATTTCTGAGACCAGCACCTTCAGCGAAGTGCTTAAGGTTGAAACCGGCGATGACAATACCTTCACCGAGTCCATTACGGAATTAAAGGTGAATGTGGTCGGCAATGTCTTCGCCAGTGCGTCCTACACCTTGCGTAACAACACAACGGTGCCAGCAGGCACGAGCAAAACTGACACCATCACTGCGCTTAACCTTTCTTACGCCTTCGGCGCGAAGTAAAGTGCGCGCTGGATGTCTTTCATAGAACGCCGATGAGCTATTACCAACACCACGTATTTTTCTGTTGTAACCAGCGCGCCCCAGGCGAGCGCACTTGTTGTAATGACAAGGGCGCAACGCGTGTGCGTGATTACGCCAAGAAAAAGATCAAGTCGTTGGGTCTGGCTGCGCCAGGGAAAGTCCGCATCAATATGGCGGGCTGCCTTGAGCGTTGCGAAGAAGGCCCGGTGCTCGTCGTGTACCCGCAGGAAATTTGGTACACATACGTTGATGAAGAAGACATCGACGAAATTATTAGCGAACACATTCAGAACGGCCGCATCGTTGATCGCTTGAGGCTGAAATGATTCACGACGTTCTGAAAATGGGCGATCCACGCTTGTTGCGCGTAGCGGAACCGGTAGCGAAATTCGATACGCCAGAGGTGCACGCGCTGATCGCTGACATGTTCGAAACCATGCACGCGCTCAACGGTGCCGGCCTCGCAGCGCCGCAAATTGGCGTGAATCTGCGCTTGGTGATTTTTGGTTTTTCCAGCAGCCCACGTTATCCCGATGCGGATGCAGTGCCAGAGACGGTGCTGATTAATCCCATCATCACGTTTATCGGTGATGAGCAGGAAGATGGTTGGGAAGGCTGCTTGTCAGTGCCGGGTCTGCGCGGTGTTGTGCCGCGATATCGCAGCTTGCGATATCAGGGCTTTGATCAATACGGCAAAGTGATTGATCGCACCGCCAGCGATTTTCATGCGCGCGTGGTGCAACATGAGTGCGACCATCTGGATGGCGTGCTGTATCCAATGCGGGTGAGGGACTTTAAGCAGTTTGGGTACACCGACGTGTTGTTTCCGGGCATGCCGGACAACGACGACTGATTGTTTTAATTTATACAAAAATAAAGAAATTAAACAATCCGTAGGGTGGGTAGAGCGCAGCGAAACCCACCATGGCTCAATCCCAACGGTGGGTTTCGCTGTGCTCTACCCACCCTACGCAAAGCCATATTTTTAAAGAATCGGCGAATTGATGTGCAGCGGGTCTTCGCGATGCTTTTTAGCGCCCGCTGGCGTTTGCAGTGGCGGCTCTTGTTCCAGCTCAGGTTGCTGGCCACGACCCGGCGCGACATTCGTGATCCAACTCAGCATGTCGTAATACGTACGCACATTGCCGACATAGGCCACCGTTTCATACCCACGTGCATAACCGTGTTTGGTTTGCATATACCAACGCTCCTGCGTCAGTAGCGGCAGCGAGTTACGCACGTCGAGCCAATGATTGGGATTGCCACCGAGCGAGCGCGTGAGACTACGCGCATCAAACACATGGCCGATGCCGATGTTGTAAGCGGCGAGGCCCATCCATGTGCGATCAGGCTCTTTGATTTCGGGTGGCAACTGTTCAAGCAATTGGCGGAAATAACGTGCGCCGCCAAAAATGCTCTGCACCGGATCTTCGCGATCTCTGACGTTGAGAAAATCCGCGGTATCCAGCGTCAGCATCATCAAGCCTTTAACGCCTGTCGGGCTCACGGCGTCTTCATCCCAATGCGATTCCTGATAACCCATGGCCGCTAAAAGGCGCCAATCGAGTTGATGCTTTTCCGCGGCGTCTTCAAACGCTTTGCGGTAACGCGTGAGTCGGGTTTGCACCATGGAGGCCAGCGTGACGGCGCCCATGTAATTCACCTGTTCGATGTGGCCAAAATAACGGTCGCGCAAACGTGGCAGGTCCACACCGCGAAACACTTCCAGATAAGCATTGGCCGCATCAAACAAACTGTTGTCGCCACTTTTTTGGAAAGCCCAAGCCAGATCCTGTGATTTGGAGGCAGCAAAGGCGACACGCAGTCGCGGGTAATAGCGCTGATTGATCGAGATAATGTCGGAGTTGGCGATGGTGTAGCCCAACTGATTATTCGCCACCTGATACAGCAACTCTTCGGTTTCCTGATCGTCCGTTTCTTCCCATTTCAGGTCGGGGTATTTTTTCTTGGCTTCACTTAAGAGTTCGGCACCAATGCTGCCGCGCTGAACGCGGATGGTCCCCTCCAAGTCGTCCAAATTATCTGGCCGGGTTTCGCCCATGCGATAAACCAACTGCGGCACCACGCGCAGCATGGCTGGCGAGAAGCGCATGGTTTTCTCGCGCTCAGGGGTGATGGCCAAGCCGGCGGCGGCAAAATGCACGCGGCCTTCACGGGCCATTTGGATGGCCTCGGCGGGGCTGCTGGCGACCACCACTTCCAAGCCGGCATTCAGGCTTTCGGCAAAACCCTTGGCCAATTCATATTCAAAACCCAAGGGGCCAGCCGCGCCGATGTAGTAAGTGGTGGGGCTGTTGACGGTGGAAATGCGCAGAACGCCGGTTGCCTTGATTTGCTGTAATTGGTCGGTGCGCGGCGAGCAAGTGGACAGTAAAAGGAATAACAACAGCGAAATCACGCCAAAAACCGCCAATCGGCGGTGATTTTTGACAGAAAGAGTAGGCGTGGCCGCCGTGTTCATTTAGAATCCGCGCTCCTCACGGGTCTGGCCGGAAACGTAACACACTGGCAAGCATCAGAAAGAGGGCAGGGTGCCAGCAAATGAAATTTGGCCTGTTAAATTCTGGCGCGGTAAAAACGGAGAGGTGGCAGAGTGGTTGAATGTACCTGACTCGAAATCAGGCGTAGGTGCAAACCTACCGGGGGTTCGAATCCCTCCCTCTCCGCCACTTTAAAGCGTTCGCATAGAACTACCGCCACTTCAGGAAGTCGAACGGGTCCCCGATGACTGCCGCAAATCACGCTCCCGCCGCTATGTCCCGCACCTCACTTTCCGCAACGGTCATTTTGCTGTGCTGGTTAGCCATCGGCGCGCTTTGGTTCAGTTCGCTCTCTTTCCGCGATCTCGCCGGCACTGATGAAGGGCGCTACGCCGAAATTGCACGCGAGATGGCGCAGAGCGGCGACTTCGTAACGCCACGTCTCAACGACCTCAAATATTTTGAAAAGCCGGCGCTGCAGTACTGGGCTTCGGCGGCTTTGTTCCAAGCGTTTGGTGAATCCGAATTTGTGGCCCGCCTCTGGCCCGGAATTTGTGGTTTTCTCGCCGCGCTATTGGTTTGGTACACCGGACGCCGCCTCTGGGGCGCGACGGCAGGGCTTTATGCGGGCTTTACGACAGTCAGCATGCTCTGGGTGATGGGGCTTAGCCACGTCGTAACTGTCGACATGGGCGTGAGCTTCTTTTTGACCGCCGTGCTCTGCGGATTCTTGATTGCACAAGATGACAAAACGCAGGCAACGTCACGTAGAAAATGGATGTTCTTTGTGTGGGCCGCAATGGCCGGCGCGATGCTTAGCAAGGGACTTATCGGCATTGTGATTCCCGGCGCTGCGCTGGTGTTCTACAGCCTGATTTATCGCGATTGGATAACCTGGCCGCGCATGGAGCCCTTGTGGGGCCCGCTGCTATTCCTTGCATTAGCTGCGCCTTGGTTCGTCATCGTGTCGATGCGCAACCCAGAGTTCGCAAAGTTCTTCTTCATTCATGAACACTTCGGCCGCTTTGCCACCGATCAAGCGCGTCGCACGGGTGCTTGGTATTACTTTGTGCCCTTGCTGTTGGCTGGCTTATTTCCGTGGACAACTTTGTTGCCTTCGCTGACGCGTTACGCGGCCAAGCGTGAGAGCAGCAGCTTTCAGCCCAACGGTGTGTTGTTGGTCTGGTGCTCATTTATTTTTCTGTTCTTTAGCGTCTCCAGTTCCAAGTTGCCTGCGTATCTATTGCCGATGTTCCCAGCACTCGGTTTGTTGCTAGGCCGTTATCTCGAAGCAGCGCAGCCGAATGTGTTGCGCAAACATGCAATGGCTTTGGCGGGCGCGGTGTCGGTCATATTGATTGCCGGTGTTACTTACCTCCTGTTCTTTGCCAAGGGCAGTGTGAGAACGCCGGTTGAATATCACTACCAAGCTTCATACTGGGTGATTGCTGGTGCACTGGGCATGATCGTGTGTGCAGCACTCGCGGCGCGTTCCGCATCGCAGAGTCGCAAAGATTGGTCGGTGATGCAGATTAGTTTGGGCGGCGTGTTTTTGTGCGCGGTGTTGATGGACGGCTATCAGGTGTTGTCGCCGTTGGTTTCAGCCAAAAATGCCGCTGCAGCGATGACGCCTTATCTCAAAGCAGACACTGAAGTGTTCTCAGTGGAACGCTATGACCAGACGTTGCCGTTTTATATCAAGCGCACTGTGACCTTGGTGAATTACGTTGACGAGTTCAATCTTGGTCAGGAAGCTGAACCGCACAAATGGATTCCAACGAACGAGGCTTTTGCCCTGCGTTGGAATGCTGCACCGAATGCGCTGGCCATTACCAATGTAAAAACGCATCAAAAATTGCAGGAATCCGGATTGCCAATGACGGTGATCTATACCGATCCTCGTCGCGTCGTGTTCAAAAAACCATGAAAGCTCTCGAATTTGGACTGATTGTTTTTGGCGTGATGCTCAACGCTGCCGCGCAGCTGTTGCTCAAAGCGGGCACGCGCACCATCGGTCAATTTGAATTTAGCGCAGCCAATGTCTGGCCAATCGGCTGGTCGATGGCGACCAATCCACACATCGTTGGTGGTTTGTCTTGCTACGTGGTGAGCGTGATTGTTTGGATCATGGCGCTTTCGCGCGTTGAAGTGAGCATCGCGTATCCAATGCTGTCACTCGGCTACATCGTCAATGCCATCTTCGCTTGGTGGTTATTTGGTGAAGCGATCACAGTGACGCGCGTTGTCGGCATGGGCATCATCATCATCGGCGTTTATCTCGTGGCGAAACCGACCTGATGGATTTTCTGCCCTTCACACGCCCGTCGATAGACGAAGAAACCATCGCCGCTGTCGGCGATGTTTTGCGTTCGGGCTGGATCACCAGCGGCCCCAAAGTTAAAGAACTCGAAGCAACGCTGTCTGCTCGCTACGGCGGTCGTCCTGTGCGCGTGCTTAATTCCGCGACAGCAGCTTTGGAAATTGCACTACGTTTGTGCAAGATCGGGCCCGGCGATGAAGTCATCACCACACCGATGTCTTGGGTTGCCACCGCGAATGTCATTCTTACTGTTGGCGCTAAGCCAGTGTTTGTGGATGCCGATCCGGTCACGCGCAATATTGATTTGAACAAGCTTGAAGCCGCAATCACGCCTAAGACCAAAGCGATTATCCCGGTGGATCTCGCAGGTTTGCCGGTTGATCGTGATCGCCTCTATGAGATTGCACGTCGTCACAATTTGCGTGTGGTTGAAGATGCCGCGCAAGCGATGGGCTCAAACTGGAAAGGTCGTGAAATTGGCGTAGATGGCGATCTGATTTCTTTCAGCTTCCACGCTAATAAAAACATCACCACCACAGAAGGTGGTTGCCTCGTGATGAATACCGAGGAAGAAGCGCGCTTGTTTGAGAAGCTGCGCTTGCAGGGTGTTACACGCTTTGCTGATGGCGGTATGGACGTTGATGTACTTGGTGGCAAATCCAACCTGACCGATGTTGCAGCGGTGATTGGTATTCATCAGTTGCGCAAACTGGATGGCTTCAACCAACAGCGCCGCGAACTTGCACGCGAATATTTCCGCTGCTTTGATCGCAGCTTGGGATGTGATCTGCCAGTTGAAGATTACGAGCAGAGCAACTGGCATATGTTTCAGCCGCTCATTCCATTTGAAAAATTCAAGATCAGCCGCGCACAGTTCATCGAACAGATGAAAGCGCAGGGCGTGGGCGTCGGCGTGCACTATCCGGCGATGCATCTGTTCACACTGTTCCGTGAACTCGGATTTAAAGAAGGTGACTTCCCGGTGGCCGAACGCATTGGCCGCGATACAGTGACCCTGCCTTTGTTTGCCGCAATGACGGCGGCTGATGTGCGTAAAGTTTGCGATGCTGTTACTAACGTTTTACGGGCTGCCCAATGACCCAGACTCCTAATCTCAGCGTTGTCATTCCCGTTTATAACGAGGAAGCGGTGCTGGACGCCTTGTTCGCACGTCTGTATCCGGCACTCGACGCGCTGAATGTTTCTTACGAAGTTATTTTCATCAACGACGGTTCGCGTGATCGCTCCGCTGGCATGCTCAGTGCGCAGTTCGAGAAGCGTCCAGACGTGACGCGCGTGATTCTGTTTAATGGCAACTTCGGCCAGCACCGCGCGATTCTTGCGGGCTTTGAGCATTCACGTGGCGAACGCATCGTCACGATTGATGCCGACTTGCAGAATCCGCCGGAAGAAATCGGCAAGCTGCTCGAAAAAATGGACGAGGGTTACGACTATGTCGGCTCGATCCGCGAGAAGCGTAACGATTCGATCTGGCGTCATGTCGCTTCGCGCATCGTCAACCAAGTGCGCGACAAGATCACCAACATTCGCATCACGGATCATGGCTGCATGATGCGCGCTTACAGCAAGCGCATCGTTCACACGATCAATCAATGCCAGGAAATGAACACCTTCATTCCTGCCTTGGCCTACTCGTATTCGCAGCGTCCGGTTGAAGTGATCGTAAAACACGAAGAGCGCTTTGCCGGTGAATCAAAGTATTCGCTGTACAAGTTGATGCGCCTCAACTTCGATTTGATGACTGGCTTCTCGCTGGTTCCGCTGCAAGTGTTTTCGATGCTCGGCATGGCGATTTCGTTCTTATCGGCACTGCTGGTGGTCTACCTGATGGTGCGCCGCTTGATCTTGGGTGCTGAAGCAGAGGGGGTGTTCACCTTGTTTGGCATCGCCTTCTTCTTGATCGGCATTGCCTTGTTCGGCATCGGCATTCTTGGTGAATACATCGGCCGTATTTATCAGGAAGTCCGTCAGCGTCCGCGCTATCTGATCTCTGAAGTGCTGGAACAAAAATAATGACCAGTGCTGTCGTCTTTGCTTATCACAACGTTGGCGTGCGCTGCTTGTCAGTGCTGCTGGCGCAGGGCATTGACGTCAAGTTAGTGGTCACGCATGAAGATGCGGCTGGCGAGAACATCTGGTTCTCCAGCGTCAAATCACTCGCGCAAGAGCGCGGCATTCCCGTGGTTACGCCTGTTGATCCACATGACGCGGCGACGATGGCTTTGCTCAAAGCAGCATCGCCAGACTTTCTGTTTTCGTTTTACTACCGCAGCATGCTCAAGCCCGCCATTTTGGAAATCCCGCGCCGCGGTGGTTTCAATATGCATGGCTCCTTGCTGCCTAAGTATCGTGGTCGCGTGCCGATCAATTGGGCCGTGATACACGGCGAAACCGAAGCCGGCGCCACGCTGCACGAGATGGTTGAGAAGCCGGATGCTGGTCGCATCGTTGATCAGATGGCCGTGCCGATCCTGCCGAATGACACCGCTGAAGAAGTCTTCAGCAAGGTATTAGTTGCTGCTGAGATTACCTTGCAGCGTGCATTGCCTTCACTGGTGGATGGCAGCGCGAAATTGCAGCCGATGGATCTCAAGCAGGGTTCATATTTCGGCGGACGCAAAGCAGAAGATGGCCGTATTGACTGGACGCAATCTGCAGCCGCAATTCATAACCTCGTACGCGCGGTGACTCATCCGTATCCGGGTGCATTCAGCGATCTGCGTGATGGTCGTTTGGTGATCTGGCGTACGCTGGCTGTAGAGCAGCGCTCCAGCGGCGATCCCGCCATATTTTGTAAGAACGATCAGTTGTTCCTGCGTTGTGCCGATGGCGCGACGCTGCGTTTGTTATCAGCAGAGTTAGACGGCGTTGCATTAACCGCCGGTGTCTTCCGCTCTCGTTTTGGCAATACAGAATTCGCACTTTTAGCTTGATTCAGAGACTCACATGAAAAAAATTCTCATCCTCGGCGTCAATGGCTTCATCGGACATCACCTGTCCAAGCGCATCCTTGAGACGACCGACTGGCATGTCTACGGCATGGACATGAGCACGGATCGCATTACGGATCTTCTCGGCAAGCCGAACTTCCATTTCTTTGAAGGTGACATCACCATCAATAAAGAATGGATCGAATATCACGTGCGCAAATGCGATGTGGTGTTGCCGTTGGTCGCGATTGCGACACCTGCGACTTACGTTCAGCAGCCACTTCGCGTATTTGAACTCGACTTTGAAGCGAACCTGCCGATCGTTCGCCACTGCGTGAAGTACAAGAAGCGCATCCTGTTCCCGTCGACCTCTGAGGTTTACGGTATGTGCGCAGATGAAGAGTTTGATCCCGAAGCCTCCAGCATGGTCTACGGCCCGATCAACAAGCCACGTTGGATTTACGCCTGCTCCAAGCAGCTGATGGATCGCGTGATCCATGGCTACGGCATGAGCGAAGGCCTCGACTACACGCTGTTCCGTCCGTTCAACTGGATCGGCGCCGGTCTCGACAATATCAACACCGCCAAAGAAGGCAGCTCGCGTGTCATCACGCAGTTCCTTGGCCACATCGTCCGTGGCGAGCCAATCAAGTTGGTCGACGGCGGTAGCCAGAAACGCGCCTTCACTTACATCGGTGACGGCATCGACGCGATGATGAAAATCATCGAGAACAAAGACGACAAGGCACGTCATCAGATTTACAACATCGGCAACCCCGTCAACAATTTCTCAGTGCGTGAACTCGCCGAGATGATGTTGAAGCTGGCTGCTGAGTATCCGGAATATCGCGATACCGCAGCTAAAGTGAAGTTGATCGAAACGACTTCTGGCGAGTACTACGGCAAGGGTTATCAGGACGTGCAGAACCGTGTTCCGAAAATCGAAAACACGATGAAGGATTTGAACTGGAAACCACAGACGTCAATGGCTGATGCACTTCGCCAGATCTTCGACGCTTATCGTGGTCAGGTTGCTGAGGCGCGTGGACTCGTTGACTGAGAAACGCGCTGTGCCGCAACTAGCTTTAAAGATTGACGTCGACACATACCGCGGCACGCGTGAAGGCGTGCCGCCGTTGGTTGATCTACTGAGAAAACACCAAGCGGGCGCCACGTTTTTGTGGAGCCTCGGCCCTGATCACACTGGCCGTGCGATCAAGCGTGTTTTCCGTCCTGGGTTCTTGCAGAAAGTTTCACGCACATCGGTTGTCGAGCATTACGGCATTCAAACGCTGCTCTATGGCACTTTGTTGCCCGGTCCAGACATCGCACGCAAATGCGCCGAGCTGATGCGCAGTGTTCGCGATGCGGGCTTTGAAGTCGGCATCCACACCTACGATCACGTGCGCTGGCAGGATGGCGTTGCGGGTGCTGATGCAACGTGGACACGTGCTGAGATGAACAAGGCAGTCGAAGCGTTCAAGTCTGTGTTTGGCTCGACGCCGAAGACGCATGGTGCGGCAGGATGGCAGATGAATAACGCTGCGTACTTGCACGAACATGATCTGGGTTTGTGCTACGCCTCTGATGGTCGCGGCACCCATCCGTTTATTCCCGTGGTGAATGGTGAGCGCGTTGAAGTGCCGCAATTGCCATCTACATTGCCAACGCTTGATGAACTCATCGGTGTCGATGGCCTGACGCAAGACAATGTGCACGAACACATTCTTGAGCTGACAGCGAATCCGCCGCCGCACGGGCATGTCTACACACTGCACTCAGAACTGGAAGGCATGAAGTGGATGCCAACGTTTGATCGTTTGTTGGCTGGCTGGCGTGCTCAGGGTTATGACTTGGTTTCGACTGAAACGATGTTCAAATCGCTAGATGTCGCTACGCTGCCCGCACACGAAGTAAAAATGGATAGCATCCCCGGCCGCTCCGGCATTCTCGCCGTACAAGGTCGCTGCGTTGAAGCGCCAGTGAGTATCAGCGCATGAGCGCCAAGCAACGTCTTTATCGCATTCAGTTCAACAACCAAGGGCAGGTCTATGAGATCTACGCCCGTAGCGTCAGTCACGGCAGCATGATGGGTTTTATTGAAGTGGAGAAACTCGTGTTCGGCGAAAAATCGTCGGTCGTGATTGATCCATCTGAAGAGAAACTCAAAACAGAATTTGCTGACGTTGAGCGCTTCTATGTGCCGCTTCATTCGGTGATCCGCATCGACGAAGTGAATAGCAAACAAGTCACGCCGCGCATTCATGCTGCTGGCGGCGAGAGCGGCAAGGTCACGCCGTTTCCAACGTATGGCAGCTTCGAGCCGAAGAAATGAAGCTGCGATTTGCATCGTTGGGTAGTGGTAGTCGCGGCAATGGCACGCTCGTTGAATACGGCAGCACACGCATCCTGATCGACTGCGGGTTTTTTCTGCGCGAAGCTGAAACACGTTTGCGCCGCTTTGGCGTTGAACCAGAAACCCTGTCAGGGATTTTGGTGACACACGAGCATCACGATCACATTGGCGGTGTGTCGCGTTTGTCTCGCAAATTCAAGATTCCGGTATGGATGACCAACGGCACGCATGCGGGTTGGGATGATCCCCACGTGCCCGTACTCACACGATTCAATCCGAACGAGCCGTTTACCGTTGGCGAGATTGAAGTGCAGCCGTTCTCTGTGCCTCACGATGCGCGCGAGCCGTCGCATTTCGTCTTCATCGCGGGCGGTAGTCGATTGGGTATGGTGTCTGATGCGGGCTCGGTGACGCCATTCATGCGCGAATGTTTATCGGGCTGTGATGCGCTGATGCTGGAGTTCAACTACGACGTTGAAATGCTGCGCAATGGTCCGTATACCGCCAAGCTGCAGAAGCGTGTGGGTGGTGAATTCGGACATTTGTCGAATATGCAGGCGGCTGAATTGCTGACGCAGATTGATCGTTCGAAACTTCAGCATCTTGTGCTGACGCATCTGTCTGAGAAGAACAACACGCCGGGGCTTGCGCTGTCTGCGGCTGCGCAGGCAATTGATGATGCGCCGTCATGGTTGGTTTGTGCGCATCAGGCGCGTGGGTTGGAGTGGCGAGAGATTTTGTAGGGTGCGCAGTGCGCACGCATTCCTGTTTAAATATTGCGATGAATTGTAGGGTGGGTTAGCCGCAGCGCGGCGTAACCCACCAGCTTTTACACGCTTCTTGGCTGCTGCCTGCTCTGATTGAGATGGCGTCTTTCGCGCTGTAGCGCGAGTTACTTTTCTTTGCGTGCCCAAAGAAAAGTAACCAAAAGAAAGGGCACCCTGCGACTACGCCGGAACAAAAGACGTTCCCCCGCGGCCACTCCGTGGCGTTCGCTAGGCAATGAGTGCCACTGGCACTCATTGAAATCCCTAGCTCACTCTCGCACTGATCGGGGTGCATGACAGGCCATCCATGGCCTGGCTGCACGCTCGGCTCCTGCCTCGCCCGACGCAAGCGTCGGCATTTAACCGATCAGTGCTGTGATGCTCGGCGTTGTCGAAGGGAACCCGGTACAGCAAAGCCACTTGTACATCGCATCAGCAAGCGAGCGAATGAGCCGTGATGCAGCGATTAATGTGATCAAAAGTGCCGCCAACACTTTTACTGTTCTCAAGCACAGAAAGCGCCATTGAGGAGACTCTCTCCCCATTCACAGCAAGAGTCGCTTTGCTTTTGATGTCGGGCCCCTTCGGCAGCGCCGAGCATCGCAGTCTTGGTCGGTCATAGCCGCGCGAATAGCGCGGGCGAAGGCAGGATGCCGAAGCGTGCGTGTCTGGACAGGGATGTCCTGTCACGCACCCCGGCCAAGACGAGAAGCGCAGGGAACTCCCACGTCTTTTTGTGGGAGCGCGTACGCAGGGTGTGTTTTCTTTGGTTACTTTCTTTGCACAAGCAAAGAAAGTAACTCGCACGCCGTGCGAAACACGACGCCTCAATCAGAGTAGGCCTTAGCCCGCGAAGCGCGCTCCAAGCTAAAAGCCATCAGTGATGAGTCTTGATTCAGAGAAATAGTTTTAATTAGTTATCTTAATTAAATTAAGTAAATAATTAGTAACATTATAAAAAGCAAAAATAAGCTGCTCCCGAAAGCCAAAATCCGCATCAAAAAATGAGAAAATAGCGGCCGTTTCTCGCCCGTATCCAACGGGCGCCGACCCTGAAGGATCGCAATGTCCCTTTCCGTACTCCCCGGCGCTGAGTGTCTCTCGGCTTTTCGTGTCGCTCGTTTGCTCGAAAGTCTGCGTCCGCAGGCCCCTGGATTGGCGGATGTTCGCGCCATCGAGTTCTTCCTTGTCGACGCTGAAGGCGTTACCGAGTCCGATCTGCGTGTGTTGTTGGGCGAAGGTTTGGCGATGTTGCCGCCAGCGGAGCTGACGCTTTTCGTCGTGCCACGCGTCGGCACAACGTCGCCTTGGTGCAGCAAGGCTACCGATATCGCTAGGGTCTGCGGACTTGGGGTTAACCGTATCGAGCGTGGGCGTGCTTATCTGTTCAGCGGCATCCAGTCGCTGCCGCCCGCCGCATTGGCAGAGTTACATGACCCGATGATGGAATCGGTGTTGGTCGATGCATCCGAGCTGCATCATGTATTCGATGCCCAGCCGCGCCGCAGCTTGCGTACCGTTGATGTACTCGCTGGCGGTAAAGCCGCACTTGAAGCAGCGAACAAAGATTGGGGTCTCGCGCTCTCTGGCGAAGAGATGGCTTATCTCGCCGATCACTACACGCGCAGTGCTAAGAATCCGACTGACGCTGAGTTGATGATGTTCGCGCAGGTCAACAGCGAACATTGCCGCCACAAAATTTTCAATGCCGAGTTCACCGTCGATGGCGCGGTGCAGCCGTTGTCTCTGTTCCAGATGATCAAAGAGTCGTACAAGGCTAATCCTACTGGTGTGCTGTCGGCGTATTCCGATAACTCGTCAGTGATTGAAGGTCATGAAGCGACGCGCTTTTTCCGCGATCCTGATCATGTCTGGCGTGGTCACGATGAGCGCGTCGATATTTTGATGAAGGTCGAGACGCACAATCACCCCACCGGTATCTCGCCGCATCCTGGCGCAGCAACCGGTAATGGCGGTGAGATTCGTGATGAGGCCGCAACCGGTCGCGGCGCGAAACCGAAAGCGGGGCTTAGCGGCTTCACGGTTTCCAATCTACGCATTCCTGAATTTAACCAGCCTTGGGAAAAAGATCTCGGCAAACCGCCTCGCGTTGCGAGCGCACTGCAGATCATGCTCGACGGCCCCATTGGCGCCGCTGCATACAACAACGAATTTGGTCGCCCCAATCTCAATGGTTATTTCCGCACGCTGGAAATGCTGACGCCAGATGGTCGCAACCGTGGTTATCACAAGCCCATCATGATCGCAGGCGGCTACGGCAATATCCGTACGCAGCATGTCGACAAGATGGCCGTCACCGTTGGCGCGCGCCTCGTAGTGCTCGGCGGCCCGGCGATGTTGATTGGTCTGGGTGGTGCAGCAGGTTCGTCAATGGCTACTGGCGCGCAGACGGCCGATCTTGATTTTGCTTCGGTGCAGCGTGCTAACCCTGAGTTAGAGCGCCGCTGTCAGGAAGTCGTTGATGCTTGCTGGGCGCTTGGCGAGAAGAATCCAATTCTCTCGATTCATGACGTCGGTGCAGGTGGTATCTCCAACGCACTGCCGGAACTCGTGCATGCGGATGATCGCGGTGGTCACTTCAAGCTGCGCGATGTGCAGAGTGCAGATCCAGCGTTGTCGCCAATGGAAATCTGGTGCAATGAATCGCAAGAGCGCTACGTGCTCGCGATTGCACCCGAAGGTATCGCGGTGCTGGAGCAAGCTTGCGCACGTGAGCGTTGCCCGTTTGCAGTCGTCGGCATCGCAACCGTTGAGCAGCAGCTGATTGTTGAAGACACGCTTGATGGTTCTTTGACCGTGAACATGCCGATGCCAGTGTTGCTCGGCAAGCCACCTCGCATGCAGCGCAATGCGCAGCGTGCGCCGTCGAAATTTCCAGCGCTTGATACCAGCAAGATCAAACTTGAAGACGCTGCTGAACGCGTTCTGCGTTTGCCAACGGTGGCTTCCAAGAACTTCCTGATCACGATCGGCGACCGCACTGTCGGTGGTCTCACTGTGCGTGATCAGATGGTGGGTCCTTGGCAGGTGCCAGTTGCAGATTGCGCTGTTACCGCGACTGCATTCACTGCAACGACGGGCGAAGCGATGAGCATGGGCGAACGCCCGCTGCTCGCGCTGCTCAATGCACCAGCTTCTGGCCGCATGGCGGTAGGCGAGGCGATCACGAATATTGCTGCTGCAAGCATCAACAAACTTTCTGATGTACGTCTGTCTGCAAACTGGATGGCCGCCTGCGGTCAGAACGACGAAGATGCACGCTTGTTTGATACTGTTCGCACTGTCGGTGCCGAGCTGTGCCCTGAGTTGGGTATTGCGATTCCAGTGGGTAAAGATTCGCTGTCGATGAAAAGTGTCTGGCAGCAGAACGGTGAGACGCGCACGCAAACGTCACCGCTGTCAGTCGTTATTTCCGCCTTTGCGCCAGTCGCGGATGTGCGCAAGAGCCTGACGCCGCAGCTACGCACGGACGCAGGTGACACGCGCTTGATCCTGATTGATCTGGGCAATGGCAAGAATCGTTTAGGCGGTTCTGCATTGGCGCAGGTTTATGGCGAAGTCGGCGATGTGGCACCAGACCTTGATCAAGCGCAGCAACTGAAAGCGGCGTTTGATGCGGTGCAATCGCTCAATGCTGCTGGCCGTGTGTTGGCTTATCACGATCGTTCTGATGGCGGCTTGTTCGCAACGCTTTGCGAGATGGCATTTGCGGGTCATGCAGGCGTTGATGTCGCGCTCGATACCTTGGGCGCTGATGTCATTGCTGCGCTCTTCAACGAAGAACTCGGCATGGTTCTGCAGGTTCGCGCTGCGGATGTCGAAATTGTTTTGGCGCAACTGCGTGCTGCACAGTTGTCTATTCATGATATTGGCGCAATCGCTGCTGATGACAGCGTTCGTTTCACGCAGGCAGGCAAGCAGGTTTATGCCGCTGAACGTGAAATGCTGCACAAGCGCTGGGCTGAAACCAGCATGCGTATCGCGGCACTGCGTGACGAACCAGATTGCGTCAGCGAAGAATTCGCTAACGTCGGTGCTGCGAGCGATCCGGGTCTCAACGTTCAGTTGAATTTTGATCCGAACGTTGCGCCAAACATCCTTAAATCACGTCCACGCGTTGCGATTCTGCGTGAGCAGGGCGTCAACGGTCAGACCGAAATGGCTTGGGCGTTTGATGCGGCAGGCTTTGAATCAGTCGATGTGCACATGACCGATGTGTTGAGTGGCCGCGTGCAGCTCAATGACTTTAACGGTCTCGTCGCTTGTGGCGGCTTCTCATACGGCGACGTACTCGGCGCAGGGCAGGGTTGGGCGAAAACCATTCTGTTCAACGCACGTGCGCGTGATGAGTTCCAGAATTTCCTCGCGAACAAAGACAAGTTCGCGCTTGGTGTCTGTAACGGCTGTCAGATGTTCGCTGCACTGAAAGACATCGTGCCGGGCGCGCAGAACTGGCCCGCATTCCGTCGCAATCGCTCGGAGCAATTTGAAGCGCGCTGGACGATGGTAGAAGTCGTCGAGAGCAAATCACTGTTCCTTGCTGGCATGGAAGGTTCACGCTTGCCGATCGCCGTTGCACACGGTGAAGGTCGCGCAGTGTTCAGTGCTGAAGGGCATCTGGATGCCATGGTTGATGCGCAGCAGGTGGGCCTGACCTTTGTCGACAACTTCGGCAATGTTGCTGAGAGCTATCCGCAGAATCCGAACGGATCGCCAGCTGGTCTCACCGGTATCTGCAACGATGATGGTCGCGTCACCATCATGATGCCGCATCCTGAACGTACCATCGCTGGCGTCACCGGTAGCTACTGGCCGCAGGCGAACGGACAATTTACGCCTTGGATGCAGATGTTCAAGAACGCTAGAAAGTGGGTCGGCTGATATCAATAAAAAAGGCGTGTCGCACAAAATGCGACACGCCTTTTCGCTTCTCAGATTGCTGAATCAGCGAATGTCGATATTGAATCGTGGAATTGGTGAAGTATCCGACGTCTTTGACTCGCTTGAATCTTCCTTCGCTGCGGGCGCTGGCGCTGAATCGCCATCATCTTCATCATCAAGCTCATAGCTTTCACGTGGCGGATTGCCGTCGTAAACCAAGCTTTGGCGACGTTGCAGATAAGCGCTACGGATAAAGACGTAACGATCAAACTGTTGTTCCAACACACTGTCTGCGCTTAGCAGATCGGCACGCGTTTTGATTGCGCTAGCTCCGGTCATCGCAAGATTGATTGTTGAATCGCCGACGTAGGTCAGCGGATCTGTGGTGATGCCGATGGCGCGCCCGGTCAGGTCTCGGTTACTGCTTGGACCAAAGAACGGCAGCATCAGATACCAGCCGGGGCCAACGCCCCAATAGCCGAGCGTCTGGCCAAAATCTTCATCGTGTCTGACCAAGCCGACCATTGTCGCGGGATCAAGGAAGCCACACAGACCAAAGGTCGAGTTCATCACAAAGCGTGTCAGATCAAGGCCGCTCTGTTTGAACTTGCCTTGCAGTGCGCTGTTAACAACGACGGTGGGATAGGAGAGGTTCGAGAAGAAATTGCGAACGCCGTTGCGCACTTCTTCAGGCACTGCTGCGACGTAACCCTTGGCAGCGGGGCGCGCAACGAAGTTATCGAGTTGTTCGTTGAAGCTATAAAACGCGCGATTGACAGGCTCCAACGGATCGCTGGGCTCATCGATTGGACTGTGCGCGCATGCGCCAAGCATGACACTGATCAGCAGCATCAAACTGCGTGACAGAAATTTGGTGTTCCCCATTCGCATCCCCAGACCTACCCCGATTTTTTTCAGGCCAGAGTCAGGATCTCATCTAGCCCAAAAAAACTCAGGAGGCTGCGAATCTGCTCATTGGCGCCTGTCATTCTAAGCTGAACGCCGCGCGCCTGCGCGCGACGGTTCAGCTCAAGTAACAGGGAGATGCCAGCACTATCGGCCCGTGTGACGCCGGAAAGGTCCAGCGCACCGCTGGCAATCAGCGTGTCAGCCTGCGGTAGCAGTGCTGAGACCGTTGAAAAGCTCAGTGTGGTGGGTAGTGTGGTCATCGAGTTCGCCATATTGAGGATTAGGACTTCGGCTTGGCCGAATACTCGCCCGATTCCATGCGAGTAATGACGCTGTCGAGACCGTTCTTCTTGATCTCTTCATTGATCTGGCTGCGGAAGTTGATCACCAGCGAAATGTTCTCAACGGTGATGTCATAAATCTTCCATTCGGTGCCATTCAAGCGCATTGCAAAGCCAACCGGTACAGGCTGTTTACCAGTGCGCAGCAGCGTGGAGCTCACGGTGACGTCAGTTGCATCTGCGGCCATACGCAGCGGCTGCCAGCTAACCTTTACAGAGTCGAAGTTATCCAGCATCGCGTTAGCGTATGAGCGGATCAGCATGTCTTTAAATGCGTTCTGAAAGCGCGTGCGCTGATCATCGGTTGCGGTTTTGGCGTTGCGGCCCAGTACGAGACGGCCGATATAAGGCACGTCGAAAAGCGGCACAACAACGTCGTTCACTGTTTTGTAATACAGCTTGCTGTCGGCTTTGTACTTAACGTGGTTCGCGGTCAGCAACTGCAACAGCTGCGTCGTCGCGTCTTGTGCAACCTGATCAGGCGCTTTAGGAGCAGCAGCGTGTGCCGTCATCGACATCAACGCGGCGCTAAGCAACAGGATAAGTTTTTTCATTTTGCGTCCTTCTCCGGGCTTTTCGAGGCCTGGCTAGTTAAAAATTGGCCAATGATGTTTTCAAGTACCAAGGCTGACTGCGTGAACTTCAACTTTGAACCTTCTTTAAGCGATTCTTCAGCGCCACCGACATCAATGCTGACGTACTGCTCGCCGAGCAAGCCGGCGGTGAGAATTTTGCCGCCGCTGTCTTCCGGAATCGTGTTGTACACATCCGAAATTTCCATCGTGGCAACTGCTTCAAAACTATTCGGGTCAATCGTGATGCTCTTAATTCTGCCGATCTTCACGCCCGCCAACTTCACTGCGCCGCCGGTCTTCAGGCCACCGATGTTCTGGAAGGTGGCCGTTACCGTGTAACCCTTGCCGCCTTCCACACTGGTCAGGCTTGCAACTCTGAACGTCAGAATAAATACGGCAGAGACACCGAGGCAGACAAAAAAACCGACGAGAATTTCTAAAGCTCTGGATTGCATGTTGACCTGCCTGCCCTTAATGGAACATGAATGCGGTAAGAATGAAGTCGAGTGCGAGAATCGCAAGTGACGACACCACAACGGTTGAAGTAGTTGCCCGCGATACGCCTTCTGAAGTCGGGGCCGCGTGATAGCCCTGATAGACTGCGATCCAACTGACGGCGGCGCCAAACACTGCGCTCTTGACCAGACTGTCGCGGACATCTTCCCAGTGAAGACTGGAGTGAATCTGTGACCAGTAAGCGCCGTCATCGACGCCGAGTAGATTGACGCCGATGGCATGGCCGCCAGCAATGCCGATGGCCATCATCGCGAAGATCATCGAGAGCAGCGGCATCGCAATCAAGCCCGCAACAAAGCGCGGCGCGATCACGCGTTTAATCGGATCAACCGCCATCATCTCCATGCCGGAGAGCTGATCGGTGGCTTTCATCAAACCAATTTCTGCAGCGAGTGCCGAGCCTGCGCGACCAGCAAACAATAATGCGGTCACAACCGGACCAAGTTCGCGCACGATAACAACCGCAACAAATACACCGAGTGATTCAGCAGCGCCGAAATCAACCAGCGTGCGATAACCCTGCAGCGCGAGCACCATGCCGACAAAAGAGCCGGAGATCACGATGATGATCAGCGACATCACGCCGACGGTATAAAGCTGTTGTATCAGCAGGCGCGGGCGCAACAGTGCGCTGGGGATTGCGCCAATGATCGACAACAAGAAGAACTGTGCACGGCCGAGGCCCTGCAACATGTCAGTAATGATGCTCATGCTTCCCTTCATGCTTTCTTGCCTTTATTCATGAGGTCATCTGCATAGGCAGCGGCTTTGTAGTGGAATGCCACCGGGCCGTCCGGTTCACCGCGCAAGAACTGCTGTACGTAGGGTGAATCGCTATTACGAATCGAATCGGGTGTGCCGCTGGCCAGCACTTTGCCACTCGCAATCACGTAGGCGTAATCACTGATCGACAGGACTTCTTCAACGTCGTGTGAGACGACGATTGAGGTCAGGCCCAGCGCATCATTTAGGCTGCGGATTAAGCGCATCAGCACGCCCATCGAGATGGGATCCTGACCCGTGAACGGTTCGTCGAACATCACTAGATCAGGGTCGAGCGCAATCGCGCGAGCGAGGCCCACGCGTCGGCTCATGCCGCCTGAAAGTTGTGATGGGAAAAGATCGCGTGCGCCGCGCAGGCCCACAGCTTCAAGTTTCATCAGCACAAGATCGCGGATCATGCTTTCTGGCAGATCAGTGTGCTCGCGCATCGGGAAAGCGACGTTCTCGAATACGCTGAGATCCGTCAGCAGTGCGCCGTTCTGAAACAGCATGCCCATGCGCTTGCGTAGCTCGTACAGCGCTTTGCGACGCAGCGTGTGTACATTCACGCCATCAAATTCGACCGTGCCAGCCGCAGGCTGCCATTGGCCGCCGATGATGCGCAGCAGAGTCGTCTTACCCGTGCCCGACGGTCCCATGACAGCAGTGACTTTGCCACGTGGAATGTCGATATCGACGCCGTCATAGATGACACGCGGCCCATGGCTAAACTTTAGCCCGCGGACGCGTACCAGTGCGGCATCATCTGAAACTGAAGTTGTCATGGACGGCGAGCATTCTTATTGGATGTGGATTGTCGCGGGTCTTGCTTGTGTAACCCTGATCTAACGTCTTGTGGCCTAAATTCAAGATTACAAGACGCAATCTTACTCAGGTCGCCTGAATGACGCATTAATCTGGTGTCGCGACTTGCTTGTCTCTATACGTAATCAAACGCTGAGCAGATGAGGTGCGCTACTTGAAGTCAGCCTAGCAAACGCAATTATGCACTTGCCATAGCCGATAATTTTATGCATAGTCTACGCATCAAGCCACGCTTCGGGGGATGCGGTGTCGGGAAACGATCTGCCAGAAGCAGAGGCGAGAGAGATACTCGCCCTCGAAAAATTTATGTCGCCTGATGATCTGTTTTGGACGCCCTCCCCAAATCAAAGCGCGCAGATGATTTTTTCTACGCCAATTGTGGACGCCAATGGAATTTCAATCCGCGGGTTGATGCTTGAACTTTCATATAGAGACCCGCCGCAATTCGATGACTGTAAATACGGGTTCACAATCCTTTCTTTCCCCAGAAAGCGCGCTATTCAATTGGAAGTAATCCCGACGGATCACAGAGGCCACAATGGCGGCGATGAACCTGATTGTTATGGCCCGCACCTGCATTTAGGCAAACATGTTGAAGAAATTAGAATCGGGAACCTTGATTGTAAACATCACGAAAGTTGGTTCAGAGAATTTCTGAAAATTGCAAATATCGGGTATGGTGGAAGATACCGCGGCCCGTTTGATGGAAGATTGATTTAATGTCTTGCGCAGACCTTTTCAACCGAATGGGATTTGAATGCCTAGAAAAATCTTCTGGTGTTTATAGGGTTTTCACACCCCTAAGCTTTTCTGACGGAGAGCCAATTTCACTTTATTACATTGAAGAGAGGGGCATGGTTCGCATTTCTGATAATGCCGATACTCTTTTTCATTTAAGAAGCATCGGCATGGACGTCAGTGATAGAAAAAAATGGAAGGGAGTGGGTCAGATAATTTCCACTTTTGGAATGAAGTTAGAACATAGCGGTGAAGTTACTGGAATCGCTGTAGCGAACGGCGCAGCCGGACTTGTTTCACGCTATATCGGGGCTATGTTGGCCATAGCAGATCTTGAAAGAGAAGTGTTTGGCGTCGGCCCTGAAATGACAGACTTCATCGATGAGGTCGAAGGCCATCTTAAATTATGGCGACCCAATGAAGAATTGATCCGCAACTGCCATGCTGTTGGACATTCAGGTCGTTCTCATGATTTTAATTTCAGGATGTCAGATGAACTGATCGATGCCGCGCGGCCACACTCAGGAAAAACAGGGGCCATTCTCAGAAAGGCTGCCGACGTTCAGAACTCTTCGCTTAGAGTTTCCATAATGGTCGTTATGGATGATCGTTTCGATCCGGAACGTGCCAGAGCTGAATCAGACATCCTTTCAACCTTGGTAAAAGTTCTTCCATTTTCCAGGCTGACGAATAATCTTTCTGGCGCTCCTCCTGTGACGCATTGATATGACAACTCAAGACAAATTCAGCGAAGAAGAAACATCTAAACGCCGCGATGAAGCTCTACGCAAAGCATTAAGTACGCCCCCAACACCGCTCAAGCCTTCTAAGGCGAAGCCCAAGAAAGCAAAAGCCCGCTAAATGCGGGCTTTTGTTTATTCAGTCCAATCCATCCGTATCAATTCAAAGATACGAGAGGCCTCACCCTCAGTTAAGGGTCTTCCCCGTTTGAGAACCTTGGAGCATGAGGCGCTTGCCTTCTGCGCCCCGAATCGCTTTCAATGTGCGGGCTTCATCATTGACGCCCAAGGCTGCACGGTTGCTATAACGGAAATCGAACTCTGCGACATAGCGGTGTAAGTGCTGTTCGCCGCAGTGCTGGTAAACGCCCTTCATGCCGCGCTTAAACACGCTGTAGAAGCCTTCTACGGTGTTGGTGTGGACATTGCCACGCACATATTCACCCTTGCCGTGGTGAACCGTTGAATGGCTCTTAAAGACGTTTCCAAGATGCTTATAAATCGGAGCTTCGTCAGTCACTACGCGAGTCTCACGATCAATGTTTGCACGAATGATCGGCAGCACATCAATGTGTGAAGTGCCTTCAACGTGGAAAGAGCGGGACTCGCCATCGCGCTCAACAAGGGTAAGCACTGCGTGCTTATGGGCTGCGCCAGTCCTTACCTTCGCGCCTTTCTTCTTGCCGATATACGTCTCGTCAATTTCGACAACCTTGCCATTGCCGCCAAGAGGAGGAGCCATGCCACCCGAGCGCATTGCCTCGCGGATGCGGTGAACCATGAACCACGCAGTACGGTAAGAACCAAGGCCGAGCATGCGCTGAATCTGCAATGCGCTTATGCCTTTCTTGCTGGCGCACATCAGGTGAAACGCCAGAACCCACTTGTTAAGCGGGATATGGCTAGATTCCATTACCGTGCCATTGGTCACGGTGAACGCACCACGGCATGAATTGCACTGGTGCAAGCCTGCGCGATGGCTCTCGCCCTGCATCTTCGTGACCGCTTCGCACTCGCCGCAATGCGGGCAGAATGGCTTACCGTTCCAGCGGATCATCTCAAGATGTTCGCGGGCTGCGGTTTCGTCAGTGAAGATTGGGAGAGTTAAATCAGTCATGGCAGTTCTCTATTCAGTGAGGTTATTTTCCTCCCGAACGTCTGCTATGTCAAGTGCATAATCCCGCTAGCAAAGATTGTTTTAATTTATTAATTTAAAATTAATTAATAAGTTAAATAAAAATATGTGATTGCGATGTGCGAGGGCAAACGTCAGAGATCAAATTGCTCAGCTTGTGTAACCCAAGGCACGCAACAGTGCGATTTCAAGATCTGCATTCACGCGTGCCAAATCACTGGGGCCGCCAAGAGTCGACACTTGAGTCATATGCAGGCCTTCATAGCCGCAGGGATTAATGCGCGAGAACGGCTCCATATCCATCTTCACGTTCAATGAGAGGCCGTGATACGTACGGGCACTGCGAACGCGCAAACCTAATGAAGCAATCTTGTCGCCTTTCACATACACGCCCGGTGCGTCGCGACGTGCAGCAGCTTCGATGTTGTAGCCCGCAAGCGTCGCGATGATGGCGTCTTCGAGTCGTGTCACCAGACTACGTATGCCGTAGCCACGACGTTGCAGATCAATCAGGAAGTACACAACAGATTGGCCAGGGCCGTGATACGTCACTTGGCCGCCACGATCTGACTGCACAACGGGAATATCGCCGGGCAGTAAGAGATGTTCAGGTTTCCCAGCTTGGCCCTGTGTGAACACCGGAGGGTGTTCAAGAAACCAAATTTCATCCGGCGTTTCTTCTGTGCGCGTTTGGGTAAACGTGCGCATGGCTTCGAACGTTTCGGCGTAAGGCCGTAGTCCAAGTTGGCGGATGATGGGAGAGCTCATGTGCGGATTCTACAGAAACAAAAAAGCCTCCTCACCGAATGAGGCGAGGAGGCTCTGTAAAGACGAATGGACTACTTGCTGATCAGCATCTGCACCGAGTCGCTGATGCGATGGAAGAAGCCGCCTTCCGGAACATCTTTGAGTGCTACCAAAGGCACGGTACGCAGTGGTTTGCCGTTGAGCGTGATGGTGATGGTGCCGAGTTTCTGGCCCGCTTTAATCGGCGCTACTGCCTGCTCCGTAATCTGTGGAACAGCTTTGATCTGTGCGCTGGAGCCGCGTGGCAGCGCCATCGACAGCGCTGGCAGAACGCCAACAGCCAATTGCTCTTCGCTGCCTTTCCAAACGCGAATCGTGCTGACTGGTTTTGTGGCGCCAAACATCGAAACGGTTTCATAGAAGCGGAAACCGTAGTTCAGTAGTTCCAAGCTAGACGTTTCGCGGCCAGCCCAAGACGGTGCGCCCATGACGGCGGAGATCAGACGACGGCCATCGCGTTGAGCAGAAGCCAACAGGCAGTAACCTGCGGCGCTGGTGTGACCGGTTTTGATGCCGTCAACGCTAGGATCTTTTTCCAGCAAGCCGTTGCGATTGGGCTGTGCTTTTACTTTCGGCGCGCCGCTGTAGGCGTAGCTGCGTTCGGCGAAGATTTTGTACATCTCTGGGAAATCGCGAATCAGAGCGCGGCCCAGAATCGTCAGGTCGCGTGCGGTGGTGTAGTGATTCGGGTCAGGTAAACCGCTGGCATCTGCGAAGTGGGTGTTCTTCATGCCCAGCTTTTTGGCGTACTGATTCATCATCTCAGCGAAGACTGATTCGCTGCCCGCCATGTGCTCAGAGAGCGCAACGCTGGCGTCGTTACCGGAGGCGATGATGATGCCGCGCAGTAGATCTTCGATCTTCACGCGTGTGCCGACTTCGATGAACATGCGCGACTCACTGGAGTCTTTGCCCTGACGCCAAGCTTTTTCGCTGATCAACGCGGTGTCGCTGAGCTTCAGTCGACCGTGCTTGATTTCATCGAAAGCAACGTAAACCGTCATCACCTTGGTGATGCTGGCCGGCTCTACGCGTGTGTCTGGATTATGGCTGGCAATCAGCTCGCCGCTTTGAAAATCGAGCAGCGCGTAGCTGGACACATCCATGGTTGGAGCGGCAGGAACAGGCAGAGACATGGTCTGCGCAAGGGCGCTGAAAGAACAGCTAGCCAGAAGGAATAGCGCGGCGATTTTTTTCATGGGGCAGGTATCAAAAGTGGACGGAGAACCTTGCGGTGGCGAATTCTATCGCAGTGCAGCAAAGATGGGGGCTGCGACAACTTATTCCTTGACCCATTGCGGAATGAGATTGCGTGAGTCCAGACGATTGCGGACGTTGCGCGCCGCATCCTGATCACGGAATGGGCCAATCAATACGCGATGGATCGGCGCATCGAGTCTTTGCACTGTGCGAATTTGCACCGAGTCAAAGCCCTGACTGATCAGACTGTCTCGCAAGTTCGCGGCGTTGATGGGGTCGATATAGGCGCCAATCTGCAGATAGCCTCCCATCGGTCCAACCAGTACAGGCGTCGCAGAGACTGATGCAGTTTCGATCGGCGCCGGTTCTGCTGCTGTTATTTCTTCGCCGGGTGCGAGGGCGGTAATTTCGACCAGAGAAGTGCCGTGACCAATCAACCCAATTTTGGCGGCAGCTGCGTAAGACAAATCAATGATGCGATCGCCATGAAAGGGGCCGCGGTCATTGACGCGCACGATCGCGCTTTTGTTGGTATCCAGATCGGTGACGCGCACATAGCTCGGGATCGGCA
This sequence comes from Stenotrophobium rhamnosiphilum, assembly GCF_003052265.1. GTDB lineage: Bacteria > Pseudomonadota > Gammaproteobacteria > Nevskiales > Nevskiaceae > Stenotrophobium > Stenotrophobium rhamnosiphilum. The sequence continues at coordinate 263,689 of NZ_QANS01000005.1, read as the reverse complement.
AGCTTTTATGCGCAGCGCTCATTTGAAACATGTCGTAGCGCTCGCCATTGGCCGTCTTACGACCATGGAATTTTTTGCCATACCAAGACGCATGACCACGCTCAGTGAAGCCTTTGGCATCATCCATAACACTGTAAGTTTTGCCCAAAACTTCATAGGTCTTGGAATTGCCACCGCGACTACGCGGTTCGTCGATGGGCACAGCATCGGGAGTGTTTTCGATGCCCGGCGGAATCTCATCATCGTCCGGCGCAAAATCTTTTTGCCACGAAGGCGCGGGTCCATCGATGTTGGATTGCGCCGGCGTGCGTGGTGGATGCGGTTGCTGCGTGGGAACTGTTCTGGGGCGACGCTGCGTTGGTATCGGCGGGGCAGCAGTGCAAGCAACCAGCGTGAGTACCGTCATGAGGAGCAGCGAGCGCTGCACAAGTCTCATGGTGGCGGCGCGTCGAGTTGTTGCTGAATGCGCAGCGACAATTGTGTCACCGCCATGGCGTAGAAGGTTCGCGGGTTATACGTCATCACGGTGTAGAAGTTATGGAATGCGATCCAGTATTCGACGCCTTGATCCAATTGAAGTTCAATCAGGCCGACCGGGGTATTCGGTGGCAATGGCACTTCTGGAACGATGCCCGCTTTGATCAACTCCGCAGCGGTATACGCAGTCGCCTTGCCATTGCGTTCAAGATTTTCAGGCAGCGGAAATACGGCATGTGCACGGATCGCCAGTGGCTCGCCACGTCGCCACGACTGTGTCGGGCGGAAGTTAGTGAAGTAATTGGCGATGGAGCCAATTGCATCCTGCACCGTCCACAAATCTTTGCTGCCATTGCCGTCGTAATCCAGCGCGAGTCGGCGATAGTTACTCGGCATGAACTGCGCTGCGCCCATCGCGCCCGCGTAGGAGCCCTGCGGAATTCTCGGATCAATACCGGCATCGCGGCAGTAAACAAAAAAATGCGCAAGCTCGCTCATGAAAAAGCGCGTGCGAGTCGGGTGATCAAATCCTTGCGTTGCCAGCGAATCCAGAACTCGAATTTTTCCGGTGATGCGGCCATAGCGTGTTTCAACGCCCATGATTCCTGCGATGACGACCGGCGAGACGCCGAACTCTTCTTCTGCACGGGCAAAGTAGGCGGCCTGTTCCTGCAAGATATTGACGCCACCTTGGATGCGCGCGGCATCAATGCGACGCGAATACTGCGACCAATTTTCAGTTCTTTCCGGCGCGTTTTTTTCTTGTTCGACGAGCTGAGGCAAACGCTGTGCATCGACCAATGCCAGACGAACATTGGCGATTTCAGCATCGCTGAAACCGTGCTCTTGCTTGAGCGTATTCAGCAATTGCGGCACACCCGCGTGCTCGCTGTAGTCCGCTGAAGCAGCGGCGCTGAAGCAAAGTAGGAGACCCGCGACGAGGCGCTTCATCAACTCGACAACAATTTACGGTGAGTTTGAACCGACATCAGCATTCCAAATCCGGTGAGCAGCGTAACGATAGAAGTTCCGCCGTAGCTTACCAGTGGCAAGGGCACGCCAACGACTGGTAGTAAGCCGATGACCATGCCCATGTTGATGAAAACGTAAATGAAGAAAGTCATTGAAAGACTTGCAGCCAGCAAGCGCTGGAAGGTGTCTTGCGCGCGTGCGGCGATAAACAAGCCGCGTGCAACCACCGCGAGATAAATGATCAGCAGCAACAGGATGCCGAGCAGGCCAAATTCTTCGGAGTAAACCGCGAAGATGAAGTCGGTGTGTGACTCGGGCAAGAAATCCAGTTTGGCTTGTGAGCCGTTGAGCCAGCCCTTGCCAAACAAGCCACCGCTGCCGATAGCAATTTTGGATTGCGTGATGTGATAACCGGTGCCGAGCGGATCGCTCTCAGGATCGAGCAGGGTGAGGATGCGTTGACGTTGATAGTCATGCAGCTTGTTCCACATCAAAGGTGCTGCGGCGCCGAGTGCAGCGAGTGCACCAATCATCCAGCGCCAACGGAAGCCTGCGAAGAACAAAGCAAAGAAGCCTGCTGCAATTACCAGCAATGCCGTGCCGAGGTCAGGTTGTTTGGCAATCAGTGCAAAAGGCACAAGCACCATCACCAGCGCAATCAACATCGTGATGATGCGTGGTGGCAGATTGCGGCCATGTAGAAACGCCGCAACCGTCATCGGCATTGCCAGCTTCATCATTTCTGAAGGCTGGAAGCGGAGGAAGCCGAGATCAAGCCAACGCTGTGCGCCTTTGGCGGTCGCGCCGATTGCCAGCGTCAGTATCAACAGAATAACGGTGACGCTGTAGATCCATGGCGCAATCGCGCGATACCACTCAGGCGGCGCCTGTGCGACCACGGCCATCACGATGAGACCGATGATCCAGCGCTCGCCTTGGTTCATAACTTGATCGAGCGAGTGACCAGACGCTGAATACAAAACGACAAGGCCAATAACGCCAATAGCGAGCAACAACAGCAACAGCCACATGTCGATGTGCCAACGTTCGAGAGAGTCGGCGAGGCTAGGCTCAGGTCTGCTTGAACGACGTGGTGCGCTAAGCATGATGACGAACTCGTTTTTTATTCGAAAGGATCATCGGGCGTCGTTGATGTCGTCGTCTTCAGTGGGCGCTGCATTCGGATCTGCCACGACTGCGGCTACCGGTTCAGTGCCATCACGGTAACGCACCTCGCCGAGCAAATACATGTCCATCAGTTTGCGTGCGATGGGCGCAGCAACGGAGGCGCCGTGGCCGCCGTGTTCAGCGAGCACGCCAACAGCAATCTTAGGATCATCTGCGGGTGCAAAGGCGATAAACAAAGCGTGGTCGCGCAAGTGCACGGGGATTGTTTCCATCGCACGTGCTTTGGCTTCGTTCTGCGCCATGCCCGCAACCTGCGCGGTACCGGTTTTTGCAGCGATGCGATAAGGCGCGTCGTGGCCAATTTTGTAAGCGGTGCCGCCTTGTAGCTGCGCTACGCCTTCCATCGCAGAGATGACGGCATCCCAGTTTTTGGGGTTTTGCAGCACGATCGGGGGCAGTGCTTCTGGCTTCACCAAGGTGACGACTTTGGTCAGCGCATCTTCGGTGGAATGCACGATGTGCGGCTTGAAGCCACCGCCACGCATCGCAATACGTGCGGCCATTTGCGCGAGCTGCATTGGCGTCGTCGTCATATAACCCTGACCGATACCGATGTTCAGGGTTTCGCCGGGATACCAGTTTTCTTTTCGTGCGCGACGCTTCCACTCGCGTGACGGCATCAGGCCGCCTTTTTCGAGTGGCAAATCAACACCGGTCGGTTTGCCAAGACCAAAGCCCGACATGGCTTCATAAATGCGATCAACACCCAGCGTGTTGGCGAGTGCGTAAAAATAAACGTCGCAAGATTTCATGACGCCCTGCGTCATATCCATCCAGCCGTGGCCCGCGCGTTTCCAGCAGCGATACTTGCGCGAAGAACCCGGCAGCATGTACTCGCCTTTGCAGAATTCTTTGTGCTCAGGTGCAACGACATTGAATTCCAAACCGGCCAGTGCCATCGCAGGTTTTACAGTCGAACCCGGCGGATAAGTGCCTTGCAGTGCGCGGTTGAACAGTGGGCGATTGGGATCGGTGTTGAGCGCTTTGTAAGTAACTGCGTCGACGCCTTCTGAGAACAATTGCGGATCAAAACCGGGCTTGCTAACCATGGCGATTACTTCGCCATTGCGAGGATCAATGGCGACGATTGCGCCGTTGAGATCACCCAGTGCAGCTTCAGCAACAGCCTGCACTTTAGAATCGAGTGACAGATACAGATTCTTGCCCGGCGCGCCTTTGCGATAGTCGAGTTCGCGCAGCGGACGGCCATAAGCATTGGCTTCGATGATCTTGGCACCTGGAGTGCCGCGAAGCAGTTCTTCCTGGCTTTTCTCAACGCCAACTTTGCCCATTTGAATCAGGCCCTGATATTGGGCCGAATCCAATTCTTTGAGTTCTTCTTCGTTGATTGCACCAACGTAGCCAACCACATGTGAGGCGGCGAGGCTCAGCGGATAGTTACGCGTGAGGCCCGCGTTGACGTCAATGCCGTGAAAGTCATGACGATTAATTTCATAACGCGCAACTTCTTCCATCGACAAGTTATTGCGCAGCGGCACGCCACGATAGCGCGGTGTTTTGCGTACGCGCTCTTTGAAACGAGCGATATCCTTTGGCGTGAGTGCGATGACGGATTCAAGACTTTTTAGCGCATCGTCAAGATTGCCCGCTTGTTCTGGAGTGACTTCTAGAACGAAGGCTGGACGATTTTCTGCCAGCAAGGTGCCATTGCGGTCGTAGATCAAACCGCGCACCGGAGGAACTGGCGTGATGCGCATACGATTATCGTCAGCTCGTGTGCTGTAGTAATCGTGGTTCATCACCTGCAGATTGATCAGTCGTGCGACGAGAACAACAGCAAGGGCCAGACAGGTGACGCCCGCAAAAACTGCACGGTTGAGAAATGTATTTTTCTCGCCGTGTAAATCTTTAAATTTTTCGCGTCTTTGGCCCATCAGTAGTGACGTGCGCTATTCATCATCGTTGCGACCGCCGCGCACGAGTTCCATCAGCGCGAATACCAGCGGCCAGAACAGGGAGGTCGAGACGACAGGCAACCAACGCAGCCAAGCGTCAGCACGATGGTTGGTGATGCCGTCGATCCAGAACATCAGGAAGGAATAGCCAACCCAAACCGGGATCAGTGCCAGCGTGGCTTGCCACAGTGGGAACAAAACAAAAATTGGACGCAGACGTGTGACGAAATAAGCGACGAGCACCAAGCCCAGCTCGTGTTGACCGAGCGTAGTGCCGAAGCAGACGTCGGCACACACGCCAAGAATAAAAGCGCCTAACAAAATATGTGTGCGCGATTCTGTGAGTGCCCAATACGCGACAAACAATGGCAACCACAGAGGGCGCGCGCCGCTGAGCAATTCTGGCAACTCAATCAGTTGCAGCAACAGCGCAGCCAGCAGGCTGAAGATAAATGCGAAATGTAGCGAACGGCCGCTGATGATCACGGTGTAGTCGGTGTTGGTTCGGGCGTCGCTGCAGGCGTCGCGTGATCGGTAGCAGGCTTCGGCGCCGCTGCTGGTTTAGATGCAGCGGCCGGTGCAGCTTGAGCAGCAGGTTTAGTAGCAGGTTTCGCAGCGGGTGCAGCCGCTGGTTTCGGCGCTGAGACAACTGGTTTGGGTGTGGTGACGGCAGGCTTCGGTGCAGGTTTAGCTGCAGGAGCGGCTACTGCCGGTTTTGGCGCTGGCTTCGGTGCTGGCGTAGGTGCAACTGCACTTGGTTTTGGCGTTGCAACAACTGCAGGCGTTACAGCTGCGGGTGCTGGCGCCGGAATCGGAAGAGCAGCAGGCGTTGGAACAGACTCAGGTGCTGTCGCAGGCAATGCAACTGCAGCGATAGGTGCCGGTGCTGTGCCCGTTTTGTGTTCGCTCCACACCAACAAGGCCTGACGACCTTGATTGAGTTTTGCGCTGGGGTACGCAATGGCTTCCATAAAATGTTCGCCAGCCAAATTCTTAACGTTATGAATCTGGCCTACGGGATAGCCTGCTGGGAAACGTCCACCGAGTGCGGATGACACCAACAAGTCGCCCACTTTAATGTCAGCGTTGCTAGGCAAAAACGGCAGTTTCAATCCGCGACCATCACCAAGACCCAGTGCAATGGTTTGCAAACCCGTGCGATTAATTTCGACAGGAATGCCGTGATCAGGATCGGTGATCAACAAAGCTTGTGATGTATGCGGGCCGACTTCGACAACCTGACCCATGATGCCCGTCGCATCAATCAATGCTTGGCCACGATAGACCCGATCGCTGGTGCCTTTATTGAGCGTGATCTGATGACGATAAGGATCTTGGCTGACGGCGATGATCTCAGCGATCAGTACGCGGTCTTGCAGCATTTGCGACGAAGAAAGTAGTTCGCGAATGCGACGATTTTCGGCTTCGAGTGCTGCGAGTTTTTGCAGTTTGGCTTGCAGCAAAAGTTGCTGATCATGCAATGCCAGATTTTCACGCTCAAGCGAATCGCGCGTTTTAACGCCTGCGCCAACTTGTACCGCGCCTTGCGGAAGTGATGCGAGCCATACGAGCGGCGATACGGACCAAGTGGCGTATTCGCGCAGTGGTTTCAGGCTTGTGCCGTGCTGGTCGGCATAAATCATGAAGCCGGAGAGGATGGCTAAGACAAAGGTTCTCAGACCCAGTCCAGGGCCCCGTGGGAAGTAGCGACGGTGAGAATTGACCGTGTTCAAATGAATCTAATAGCCGAATTAGTGGTGCGAAAATAGCACACTTTCTGAGGGTGGCCAAAATATGAGCAGCAGGCTTGTTCTGCAAGGCTTTTCTTGTTGGAAAATTCAGGCTTTAAACAAGTGCGCGACTGGCAATATTTAGGCCTCTGCGTTCGTTATAAAATATTTAATAAAACTAAAACAACCGATATTTTATAACGACCCAGAGGCCTTATATCGCAGCGCGGGTGGGGCAAGCCCCGAACCGCATCAATCCATCGAGTAGAAGTCGGACTGACGGTCCAGCATATCCAGCACCATGCCGCCGCCGCGGGCAACGCAGGTGAGAGGATCATCAGCAATGATCACCGGCAGGCCGGTTTCTTCGCTGATCAGTTTGTCGAGGTCACGCAGGAGTGCGCCACCGCCGGTCAGAACAATGCCGCGCTCGGCGACGTCGGAACCGAGTTCTGGCGGAGTGCGTTCCAGAGCCTGCTTAACTGCCTTGACGATGCCGGCCAGAGGCTCTTGAAGCGCGTCGAGGATTTCGTTGGAGTTCATCGTGAAGTTACGTGGCACGCCTGCAGCCAGATGGCGGCCGACGACGTCGATTTCCTGCACTTCATGGCCAGGGAATGCGGTGCCGATTTCCTGCTTGATGCGCTCTGCCGTGGCTTCGCCGATCAGCATGTTGTACTGGCGACGCACATAAGAAACGATGGCTTCGTCGAACTTGTCGCCGCCGATACGAACCGATTCAGCGTAGACGATACCGTTGAGTGAGATCACGGCCACTTCTGAAGTACCACCACCGATGTCGACAACCATCGAGCCGCGTGCTTCGCCGATCGGAATGCCAGCGCCCAGCGCAGCGGCGATCGGTTCTTCAATCACATACACCTTACGTGCGCCGGCGTTTTCAACCGATTCACGGATGGCGCGGCGTTCTACCTGCGTAGAGCCGTAAGGAACGCAAACCACCACGCGGGTGATCGGGCGCATCATGCGGCCCTTCTGAACCTTGCGGATGAAGTGCTGCAGCATTTTTTCGGTGACGGTGTAGTCAGCGATAACGCCATCGCGCAAAGGACGGATGGTGGAGATGTTGTTAGGCGTGCGGCCCAGCATTTTCTTAGCATCAAGGCCCACAGCCTCGATCTTTTTGCTGCCACGCGAATCCAGACGAATCGACACAACAGAAGGCTCGTTCAACACAATGCCTTCGTCGCGCACATAGACCAATGTATTGGCCGTGCCGAGATCGATAGAAAGGTCGTTAACAAACAAACGGCGGACGGCATCAAACATGTTTGGGTTCTGTCTTTATGTGAAATTGCTGATAAATTCGTTTTAGCCCAAGCGAACTGGGCGCACAACAGCTAAAATTGTGCATCTGCACATCATAAACCATTTTTCCCCCTATGAGCCTCTCTCCAGATCAGGTCAGACAGGTCGCGCATCTTGCACGACTTGAGCTTAAAAACGAGCAGGTTGAGCACTACGCCACCCAGCTCTCCAATATTCTCGGCATGGTGGACCGTTTAACGGCCGTCAATACCGACGGCGTGCCTGTTATGGCCCATCCGCTGGACATGGTCCAGCGCCTGCGCCCAGACGTGGTCACTGAAGTCGACCAGCGCGAAGCTTTTCAGGAACATGCCCCTGCTGTGCAGGATGGCCTGTTCCTTGTTCCGAAGGTGATCGAGTGACCGACATGCACAACTTAAGCATTCGCGAGCTTTCTGACGGCCTGCGCGACAAGAAGTTCAGCTCCAAAGAGTTAACACAGCATTTTCTCAAGCGTATCGATCGTCTCGATCCGCAACTGAATAGCCTGATTACCGTGACCGCCGCCCGCGCGATGCGCCAGGCCGAGCTCGCTGATGCGCGCCTCGCCAAGGGCGAAGCCGGCGCGCTGCTCGGCATTCCGCTCATTCAGAAGGACATTTTCTGCACGCAGGGTGTTCGCACCTCCTGCGCCTCACAGATGCTGGACCGTTTTATTGCGCCTTACGACGCCACCATCGTGCAGAAGTTGGATGCTGCCGGCATGGTCATGCTCGGCAAAGCCAATATGGACGAATTCGCCATGGGCTCGTCGAACGAGACCAGCTGGTACGGCCCGGTGAAGAATCCTTGGGACGTGACTCGCGTTCCGGGCGGCTCTTCGGGTGGTTCGGTTGCGGCTGTTGCTGCGGCGCTCGCGCCAGTCGCGACTGCAACGGACACCGGCGGCTCGATTCGCCAGCCTGCATCGCTTACCAACCTCACCGGCATCAAGCCAACGTATGGCCGCGTCTCACGCTTCGGCATGATCGCGTTCGCCTCGTCGCTCGATCAGGCGGGTGTTGTTGCACGTAGCGCAGAAGATGCTGCGGTTGTGCTGCGCGAGATGTCGGGCTTTGATCCACGCGATTCAACCAGCGTTGAAAAGCCAGTTGATGATTACGTTGCTGGCCTCAATCAGTCGATCAAAGGCCTGCGCATCGGCATTCCAAGCGAATACTTCGCAGAAGGTCTTGCCCCGGGCGCGCGTGTTCTCGTTGAAGCGGCGATCCAGAAGTTCAAAGAGTTGGGCGCAGTGATCAAGGAAATTTCCTTGCCGAACTCGCCGCTGTCAGTGCCAACGTATTACGTCGTTGCACCTGCAGAAGCTTCAAGCAACCTCGCACGTCTTGATGGCGTGCGTTACGGCCATCGCGCAGACGGCGTGAAGACGCTGGAAGATCTCTACAAGAAATCACGCGGCGAAGGTTTTGGTGCAGAAGTGCAGCGCCGCATCATGGTCGGCACCTATGTGTTGAGCCACGGTTATTACGACGCGTATTACTTGAAGGCGCAGAAAGTACGTCGTCTGATCTGCGACGATTTCAAAGCCGCATTCAAAGATGTTGATGTTGTGCTCGGCCCTACGGCAACCGATGTTGCCTTCAAGCTCGGCACCAATGCTGATGATCCGGTTGCGATGTATCTCAACGACATCTACACCATCGCTGCCAACCTCGCGGGCATTCCTGCGATGAGCTTGCCATGCGGTTTTGTTGATGGCCTGCCGGTTGGCTTGCAGTTGATGGGCAACTACTTTGAAGAAGGGCGCTTGCTCAACGTGGCGCACCAGTATCAATTGGCGACCGACTTCCACAAGCAGTCGCCGAAGGAATTCGCATAATGTCGCAAGAACCAGCATGGGAAGTCGTGATCGGACTGGAAGTTCACTGCCAGCTCCGCACCAAGACCAAAATTTTCTCCGGCGCTTCCACCACCTATGGTGCAGAGCCCAACACGCAAGCTGACGCGGTGACGTTGGGTTTACCCGGCGTGTTGCCAGTACTCAATGCCGAAGCCGTTCGCATGGCAGTGAAGTTTGGTTTGTCAGTCGACGCCAAAATCGCAGAGCGCTGCGTGTTCGCACGCAAGCACTACTTCTATCCGGATTTGCCCAAGGGTTATCAGATTTCGCAATACGAGTTGCCAATTGTTGAACACGGCCATCTCGATATCGAACTCGAAGGCGGTGTCACCAAGCGCATCGGCATCACGCGTGCGCACTTGGAAGAAGATGCAGGCAAATCGCTGCACGAAAACTTCTCGGGCCAAACTGGCATCGACTTGAATCGTGCAGGCACGCCGCTGATTGAAATTGTATCGGAGCCGGATATTCGTTCGGCTGCTGAAGCGGTTGCGTATCTGAAGAAACTGCACCAGCTCGTTGTTTATCTCGATGTGTGCGATGGCAACATGGCGGAAGGTTCTTTCCGTTGCGATGCCAACGTGTCTGTGCGTCGTGGTCCTAACGCACCGTTCGGTACGCGTACTGAAACCAAGAACATCAACTCCTTCCGCTATGTTGAAAAAGCGATTGAGTATGAAATTGAACGTCAGATCGATGTGATTGAAGCTGGCGGCAAGATCATTCAGGAAACGCGTCTATACAACCCAGATACGGGTGAGACGCGTTCGATGCGCACGAAAGAAAACGCCAACGACTATCGCTACTTCCCGGATCCGGATTTGTTGCCTGTCGTCCTGACGCAAGAAGACATCGCAGGCATTCGTGCCACGATGCCGGAATTGCCAGAAGCGATGCGTGATCGTTTCGTCTCGCAATATGGTCTGTCGAAGTACGACGCTGCCGTGCTCACCGCCGAGCGTGCGTTGGCTGATTACTATGAGACCGTTGTGAAGAGCAGCGGCGCAGACGGCAAAACCTGCGCTAACTGGATCACCACCGACTTGCTCGGTGCGCTGAACAAAATTGGCAAAGACATTTCAACGTCGCCAATCAGCACTGACATGCTCTCTGGCATGTTGAAGCGCATTTCAGACAAAACCATCTCGGGCAAAATCGCGAAAGAAGTTTTCGAAGCGATGCTCGCTGGCGAAGGCGATGCCGACACCATCATCAAGGCCAAGGGTCTCGTGCAGATCACCGACGAGAGCGCGATCATCGCGGCAATTGAAGATGTGATGGCGAAGAACCCAGGTCAGCTTGCGGATTACCGCAGCGGTAAGGACAAACTGTTCGGCTTCTTCGTCGGTCAGGCGATGAAGGCGACGCAGGGCAAGGCCAACCCGGATGCATTGAATCGTTTGCTGAAAGAAAAATTGGCAGGCTAAAGATGAGCGCAGAACTGTTCCATAACCGTGTTCGTGTCGAGATCCGTGACAATGTCGCGTATGTCTCGATGACGCGTGCTGATAAGCACAATGCACTGGACTGGGACATGTTCTGTGGTGTCGTTGCTGCTGCAAAGTCACTGCGCAAAGATCGCAACCTGCGCGCAGTGATTTTGCAGGGCGAAGGCCCGTCATTCTGTAGCGGTTTGGATGTGCCGTCGTTCAGCAAAGCGCCGAGCAAAGGCCTGCGCATGTTCCTTAAGTGGGGACGCATGACCAACCTCGCTCAGCGCATCGCCTGGTGCTGGCGCGAGATGCCGGTGCCGGTGGTCGCCGTTGTGCATGGCAAGTGCTATGGCGGTGGCATGCAGCTCGCACTCGCTTGCGACTTCCGCTACGTCAAACCTGATGCAGAAATGTCGATCATGGAAGTGAAGTGGGGCCTGATCCCCGACATGACCGGCAGCGTGACGCTGCGCGAATTGTTGCCAATGGACGTCGCCAAGGAATTGACGATGACCGGCCGCACTTTCACTGGCGTTGAAGCGAAGGCGATGAATCTCGTCACGCATGTTTCCGACCAGCCGCTGCAAGACGCAGAAGCGTTCGTCGCCCAAATCAAAACACGTTCACCCGATGCGGTTGCCGCAGGCAAAGCGCTGTTCCATAAAACATGGACCAAATCGGTGTGGTGCGCATTCGCAATCGAAACCTGGTTGCAGTGGCGCATGTTCTTCACACGTAATCAGCGCGCCGCAGTCAAAGCGGGCATGACCAAACAAGCGCCCAAGTTTGGGCCACGCCAATACGGCGGTTAAGAGTTCGCAACGATGGCCGACACGCTCACAGATTTTTTGTTTCCTGCTTATGGTGTGCGTGGCGCTGTGGTGGAGATCACCACGGGTATCGGCGAGATGCTCGGCTCGCGCGTCTACGCGCCAGACGTCCGCAAGATTGTCGGACAGGCTATCGCAGCAATGCCTTTGCTGGCTTCGCATTCCAAATTCGAAGGCCGCATCAATCTTCAGTTTCAGGAAGGCAAGGGCGCCATCAAGCTTCTCGTTGCACAGATTGATCGCCATCTCGTTGTGCGCGGCATGGCCAAGGCAGCGGAAGATGCTCAAGGCACATTTGAAGAACTAGTGCAGGGCGGCACGCTGGCGATGATGCTCGACCCAGACGTTGGCACGCAGAACTATCAAGCTTTCGTACCGACTGAAGGCGCTGCACTCGCTAATGCACTCGAAACCTATTTCATGCAGTCCGAGCAATTGCCGACGATGATGCGTCTCGCAATGAGCGAAGGCCGTCTCGCAGGCATTCTGTTGCAGCGTTTGCCTGAAGGCGTCGCAGACGAGCAGGGCTGGGAACATCTGCAAGCCTTGCTCGGCACACTGGATGAAGCTGAACTCGCCAGCGTTGATGCAGAAACGCTGATGCGCCGCTTGTTCCATGCTGAAGAGCTGAGCATGTTCGAGCCGCGTGCAGTGAAACTCTCTTGCCGCTGTGATCGCGGCAGCATCGCGACGATGTTGCTCGGCCTTGGCGAGGAAGAACTCACGCCGGTACTCGAAGAGCGTGGCAAGGTGGATGTCACCTGCGAATTTTGCGGCCACGAATACATCTTTACGCCGATTGAAGTGAAAGAATTATTCAGCGCTGCGCTTGGCGAACCGTTGACGCCAACGCGTCATTAATGATCATTCCAAAATACAAGGTTGGCCCTTCATTAATTCCTTTCGCAGGCAAAGGCCTGTTTGCTGATGAAGCCATCAGCAAAGGCGCTGTGATCATCGCGCCAGACAATGTGCACACCGTCTGGCCAGAAAAGAAATTGCGTGAATACGCAGCGGATTCCGTTGAAGTGGAATCCAGCGTGCGTTGGTTTGAAGATTATTTTTCACTGACGCCAGAGTGGAGTGATGAATGCTACGTCAATCACTCGTTCACGCCAAATGCTCAATGGCATCTCGGTTTTATCTTCGCCCTGCGTGAACTCACTCCCGGCGAAGAAATCACGATGGACTATCGCTACGTCATCGGCTCTGCTGAAGAGATGCCGTTTAAAGACAGCGTCACCGGCCGCGCCATCGTTGGCCTGTCGTGGGAAGAATGCCTGCGTGGTAGTGCTGAGCAGCTACTCAAAGCGCTTTAAGTTATTTCCCATCCGGCGCTTGATGCACAGTCACATCCATTGCGGCTGAAGGCAATGGAATGCCATCGCGTTCGAAGCGCAATTTAATCTTCTCAAGCTGATCAGAGCGCACTGCATCGTAGTCAGCCGTTTTGACCCACGACTGCACGTTCAAATCCAGCGAGCTCGCCGTTAGATCTTTAACGCCAACAGTCGGCGCGGGACTTTTCAGCACGCGTGCTTCGGTGTCCTGCAATTCACGCAACACTTGCTTGGCTTTCAGTAGATCGGCGCCGTAGCTGATCGAAATCACCAGATCGATGCGGCGCATGCCGCGCACCGTGAAATTAGTGATCGTGTTGGTGGTGATGCTGGAATTCGGAATCATCACTTCGCGATTATCAAAAGTGCGCAGGCGCGTGTGAACAATTCGGATCTCTTCGACAACGCCTTTGATGCCGGTGCCAATCTCTACCGTATCGCCCTTATTGAACGGACGGAAGATGATCAGGATCACGCCAGCGGCGAGTGAGGAAAGTTGTTGCTGTAGCGACAGGCCAATGGCCAGCGCGGTACCGCCCAAGACTGCAGCCGCGGAGGTCGTGTCGATACCGACCTGATGCATCGCGGAAACCACGACAACGGTCAGTGCTAAGCCATAGAGCACATTGCCTAGGAAATCGCCCAGCGTTTCATCAACATGAGCGCGGCGCATTGCGGTGCGCACGAGTTTGACGCCCCAATTCGCCAGCCATTTACCCACGAAGAAGATCAGGATCGCTGCAAACAAATGCAGAACGAACGGTGCCGCCAGATCAAAAAGTTGTTCTGGTTCCTGCATCAAATTGTGTACGCGTTGCTGAATCGTCATGGGTATTCCTTTCTCAAGGAGCGAAGTTTAGTGTAAGTGCTCTGATGTCATCAGCATCCAAGAGTTCCCATGTCCACTTCTGAATTTCTGCCCCGCTGGGTTCGGGCCAATGGCCTCGACTTTTCCGTACTGGAAGCGGGCGAGGGGCCACTCGTGCTTTGCCTGCACGGTTTCCCGGATACGGCTTGGAGCATGCGACCGCTGCTTTCGGCATTGGCCGCCTCGGGTTATCGCGCTGTTGCGCCGTTCATGCGCGGCTATGCGCCAAGCGGTATGGCGTCCGACGGCGACTATCGCGCTACAACCCTCGGGCGCGACGCGATTGAGCTGATCAAAGCGCTCGGTGAAGAGCGTGCATTTATTGTCGGCCACGATTGGGGCGCCGTCACCGCCTATTTCGCCGCCACGCTGTATCCGCAGCATGTGCGTGGCATCGTCACCGCCGCGATTCCGCATCTGCGACATTTTTTGCTCAAGCCGACGCTCAAACAGATTGTGCGTTCGCGCTATATCGGATTCTTTCAGTTGCCCGTGATTCCAGAGCGCCGTGTGGTGGCAGACGATTTTCTCTGGCTACGACAATTGATCCGCAATTGGTCGCCGCGGTGGAATTTCACCGAAGATGATTTCGCGCCGCTGAAAGCCGGGTTCTCTGATCCTGTGCGCCTGAAGGCTGCACTGGCTTATTACCGTGCTTTGCCTGCAACCTTGGCAAGCCGGGAAGGGCGAGCGATTTTCACGCAAAAGTTATCAGTACCTGCGCGAGTCATTCGTGGCACGGACGATGGCTGTATTGGTGCTGAGATGTTTGAGAATCAGGCCTATTGCTTCGATGCGGGATACAAGCTGATTACGATGCAAGGTGCCGGGCACTTTATGCAGTGCGAACAGCCGGAGCAGTTTGCGGAGCATGTATTGGATTTTCTTAATCGAGAAAGTAAGAACAGCTAAAAAAAGAAAGGGCGCGACAATGTCGCGCCCTTTTTGATTCAACGACTGACTTATTTCGGAGCCATGCGCAGCGCGCCGTCCAAACGAATGCACTCGCCATTCAACATCGGGTTTTCAACAATCTGCTGCACCAACTGAGCGAACTCGCCGCTGCGGCCCAAACGTGGTGGAAACGGCACGGTTTTGCCGAGCGAATCCTGCACGTCCTGCGGCATGCCGGCCATCATCGGCGTCTCAAACAGGCCCGGTGCGATCGTCATGATGCGGATGCCGTGGCGTGCCAGTTCACGTGCGATAGGTAGCGTCATACCAACCACACCAGCCTTCGACGCAGCGTAAGCCGCCTGACCAATCTGGCCATCAAACGCAGCTACCGATGCCGTGTTCACAATCACGCCGCGCTCGCCTTCTTCGTTCGGAGCCTGTTGACTCATCGCGACGGAGGTCAGGCGAATCATGTTGAACGTGCCGATCAGATTGATGTTGATCGCGCGTGCAAAATTGGCGAGTGAATGCGCGCCTTCTTTACCGACAACTTTCTCACCGCCAGCAATACCTGCGCAGTTGACTGCACCCTGTACGCTGCCAAATTCCTTTTGTGCCAGTGCCACGGCTGCGGCGACGTCAGCTTCGTTGGTGACGTCAACGCGCAGAAAGCGTGCTTGCTTGCCGAGTTCGGCAGCGAAGTCAGTGCCGACTTTTTCGTTGAGGTCAGCGAGGATGACATTCGCGCCTGCGCCAACAAGACGCTTGGCCGTACCAGCGCCGAGGCCTGAAGCGCCGCCGCTGATGATGAAAGTGCTGTTTTTAACTTGCATGGATTCGAGTTCTTCTTATGTGGGTTTATTTAACGGTGATCGTGATTTTGTCGGAGCCCAGCGAAGGATTGAACGGCTGGTGTTTCCAGTCGGCAAAAATCAGCTGAAGGGTGTGCTTGCCTGGCTTGAGCTTGAGCGAGGTTTCGGTCTGGCCTTTGCCAAAGTGAACAACCTGATCGCTGGCTGGCAGTGCTTTGGTCAGATCCACGGCTGGATCATCAATCAGCAGGTGATGGTGGCCGGTGTTTTCCACCTGCGTTCCTGCAGGTGCAACGCCAGCGCCGCTGAGGCCAAACTGCACGGTGACCGGGCTGCTGACGGTGTCGCCGTTCTTAGGGGAGATGATGTAAACCTTGGCGCCGGCAGGGGCGGTGGTCGCGAGGCCCAGCTTTTCGGCTGCGGTGTTGTTGCCCTTCTGGATGGCGGCATCCTTCAGGTCTGATTTCCAATCTGCCTGTACGGCAGTCGCGCTGAGCAGCAAAGTGCTGATGGCAATCAGCTTAATCGTGTGTTTCATGGGGCTCTCCAGTATTTCTCGGGTCCGCGAAATTAGGACTTTTAGCGGCTCACGTCTATACTGCGCGCCGTTTGCTAAGGGCACCTTCCGGTTGGTGCCATGAGTTGGAACTCTTTCCCCTCCGTTGCAAACCATCGCGGAATCCCAAGTTTTCGTCCCCGATTAATCCTTATTTTCGCTGCCTGAACCGGTCCCTGCGTAGCGGGGCCAGGCGCTTCAGGAGCTTTACCTAATGTCATTTGCAAACCTTGGCCTGTCACAGGGCCTGCTCGAAGCCGTGTCCAAAGAAGGCTACACCGAGCCCACGCCGATTCAGGCACAAGCCATTCCTGCTGTCCTCGCTGGTCACGATTTGCTCGCTGCTGCGCAAACCGGCACCGGCAAAACGGCTGCATTCACGCTGCCAATCCTTCAAAAACTGCAGGCTGACGAAGCTGCTGTAGGCGCTCAATCTCGCCGCGCTGTGCGCGTGCTGGTGTTGGTGCCTACGCGCGAACTCGCTGCTCAGGTTGCTGACAGCGTTCGCACTTATAGCCGCAATCTGCCTTCACTTCGCACCGCCGTGATTTTCGGTGGCGTGAATATCAATCCTCAGATCGACATGCTGCGTCGTGGCGTCGACATCATCGTCGCAACGCCAGGTCGTTTGCTCGATCACGTCAGCCAGCGCACGGTTGATCTCGGCCGCGTTGAAACGCTGGTTCTGGATGAAGCGGATCGCATGTTGGACATGGGCTTTATCCATGACATCAAGCGCGTTATCACCTTGCTGCCACGCAAGCGTCAGAACCTGCTGTTCTCCGCAACGTTCTCGCCAGACATTCGCAAGCTCGCCGAAGGCCTGCTGCAGAATCCTGTCAGCATCGACATCGCGCCACGTAACTCCGCCGTTGCAACGGTCGGTCAACGCGTTGTGCATATCGCTAAAGATCAGAAAGCTGGTTTGCTGGCATTCATGATCAGCCGCGGCAACTGGCAGCAGACGCTGGTGTTCACGCGTACCAAACATGGTGCCAATCGTTTGGCTGATCGTCTCGCAAAAGATGGCATCACCACTGCCGCGATTCACGGCAACAAGAGTCAGGGTGCGCGTACGCGTGCGCTGGCCGATTTCAAATCAGGCGCCGTGCGCGTTCTGGTCGCAACCGACATCGCCGCACGCGGTCTGGACATCGACCAGCTGCCGCATGTTGTGAACTACGAACTGCCTAACGTTCCAGAAGATTACGTGCACCGCATCGGTCGTACCGGCCGCGCTGGCGCAACAGGCGAAGCGATCTCGCTGGTTTCTGGTGACGAAAAAGGTGAGCTGAAAGATATCGAACGTCTGCTGAAGAAAACCATCAGCGTGTTCGAAGTCGAAGGCTACACCGCGACCGAACCACTACGTGATCTGCCACGTCCACCAATGCGCCCACAAGCACGCAAAGCGGCCCCAAGCCGTCCGCGTCCTGCAGGCGATAGCGAACCACGCAAACACTTTGGTGGTGGCGCATCGAGCGGCAATCGCGCCAACGGTAATTCCAGCAATGGCAACCGTCCTAGCAATGGCAACTCAAGCAACGGCAATCGCCCAAGTAACGGCAGCTCGAATGGCAACCGTGGCGGTAACAGCAACGGTAACCGTGCGAGCAATGCAGGCGGTCGCCCAAGCTTCGGCGGTCGCAATAGCGGCGGTGCAGGTCGTCCTTCAAGCAAGCCACGCTAAGTAAACGGCGGGCATTAAAAAACCCTCGTTGCGTAAGCGGCGAGGGTTTTTTGTTATCTGTCATCCCGAGCGTAGCGAGGGATCTTGCCGTTAAAAGCGAGATCCCTCGCTACGCTCGGGATGACAAGTGTGTGCTTAAACTTTCAGTTCACGCACGCCATTAGGGCCGCCGAGCAACAACACATCGGCTGGACGCTGAGCAAACAAACCAACCGTGACCACGCCTGGAATTTGGTTGATCTTATTTTCCAGAGTGACCGGATCAAGAATTTCCAGATTGCGCACGTCGATAATGACGTTGCCGTTATCCGTCGTGACGCCCATGCGCAGCTCGCAGCTGCCACCGAGTTTCAACAACTCACGCGCGACATAACTGCGCGCCATCGGAATCACTTCGATTGGGAGCGGAAACTTGCCCAGCACCTTCACCAGCTTGCTCTCGTCAGCAATACAAACAAACTTGCGACTCGCTGCGGCAACAATCTTCTCGCGCGTCAGCGCAGCGCCACCGCCTTTGATCAAGCGCAGATTCGCATCAGCTTCATCAGCGCCATCAACATAGATCGACAACTGACCAGTGTTGTTAAGGTCCAGCACTTCAATGCCAATCTTCTTCAAACGCTCACTGCTGGCGTTAGAGGAAGACACAGCGCCCGGAATGTCATGGCGAATCTTGGCCAATGCATCAATGAAGAAATTAACGGTGGAGCCAGTACCAACGCCGAGTGGTTCGCCGGGCACAACATATTTGAGTGCGGCTTCGGCGGCGGCTTTTTTGGCTTCGTCCTGTGTCATTGGTGCATCTCGAGTTACATTGAAGGGAGAGTATTAACGCCAGTTAGTTTGGTGCTTTTCGCTTGGAAACTAAAGTGCCCAAGTCCAATTGGTCTTCCAATTGAGGGCTTAGTGATTCGATAAAGTTTGCATTCAAGTGCTGGGTATCGCGAAATACAGCCATGCCGCCAAGCTCCGCAGTGCACTTGTTATTGGGGCAGACACTGTTATTTAGGTCTAGAATTTTTACGTTTTTGAATGAATTTGCTGCGGCGGTGAGTGCATGAAATATTTCAGTTGCGCGCTGACTATTCGCGGGAGCTTTGCATTCTGTTTTTCCTAAAAGCTGCCTAGGCCACCAATTACGCCCCGATATGCAATCTAGGCCGTTAAACGGCAGTACTGGCGTTGGGCGTATCAGATAGATGTTCTGAGCAAATGGGCTGATTTTTGACAGAACTCGATTCGTTCCCGCTTTCCACTGTTCATTCGAATATGCAGGGTGCGCCGCAGAGCCTATTAATAAAACATCTGGTTTTAACTTCTGTATCTCAAGTAAAGCTTCACTGCGCCATTGCGCGCATTCGGTGTACTCGCGTCCAATTTTTGAATAGAAAATAGGTTCATCAACTATCGGGCAAGCAGATTTTGTGAATGCAATTAACCGCCAGTCCGCCCCATTGAAAATCTTCGCTGCTGCAGGAAACCACTGCGCACCGATACTGTCTCCCACTAATACCGCAGTGTGCTTTGCATTTTCTTTGCCAAATGCGCAGACGTGGAGACTTGAACTGCGGATGTCAGTGTCGCAACCCATGCGATAAATAATGGGCATGCCGTTTCTGATATACGCATTACGCTGCTGCTGGGGTTGACTTAGCCAGTTTGATACGGCATTTCCCCATTGGACGCTTAAGGTGCAAGCGACAATGATTAACGAGACTGAAGTGAAGAAGACAATCGAGGGGCGTTCGATCAGCTTTTTGCTTTGACGAATGGGGGATTCAACGAGGCGATACGACAATACTGCAAGAAGTAGTGATATCGCGACCAGCAAAAGCCTAGCAAGCGGGTGAGTGGAATCAAAAAGTGTTGCGCCCAAGATCAGTACAGGCCAATGCCATAAATACCAACTGTATGAAACGCGCCCGATTGCCTGCATTGGGCGCAGCGACAGAAATGTACTCGCGCCGCCGCCTACATTTTTCGCTCCTGCCATCAGCAAGCACGCGGTTCCTATCGAAGGAATGAGGGCCCATGCGCCTGGATATGCCAAGTTTGGCGTGAGAAACAAAGCAGAGCCCAAGATTAAAACTAATCCTATCCATCCTATCCAGACAAACTTTGCTGACTGGGGGTTTCTGCTGTGAGTCTCAACATCGGCTGGATTTCCGCAATAGAGCATCGCGAGGGCGCCTAGTGCAAATTGCCAAGCTCTCCACGGCATCATGTAAAACGCTAGCTCTGGCGAATGCTGTGTCGTAAGGACGCAGCTAACAAGGCTGATGCCCACAACAGCAAACATCGCAATTTTTATTTTGACTTTGCCTTGGAATTTAGAGCCTAGCGGCAATGCGGCAATAAAGATCAAAAGCGCTGGCCATACAAGATAGAACTGTTCTTCTACGCCAAGCGACCACGTGTGCAAGAAGAGATTGTTTTCGGCGCTCGGGCCAAAATAATCAATATTGGAAAAGGCAAAATGAAAATTGCTGAGCCATACGGAGGCTGCAGCGGCTGCTGATGCTTGACTGACTTGGCCGCCGGGAAGGATAAAAATCGCTGCCGCTATGCAGGTGCATGCCAGCACTAACAGCATTGCGGGTAGCAAGCGTTGGAAGCGACGTGCGTAAAAGCGTAAGAACTGAATTGAGCCGGTTGCGGTTAATTCTTGCGTAAGCAGGCCCGTGATTAAAAAGCCTGACAGAACGAAGAACACGTCTACGCCGATAAAGCCTCCTGCTAAACCAGAGACTTTTGCGTGGGCAGCGACGACCAGCAAAATTGCAATTGCTCGCAGTCCCTGAATATCTGCTCGATATGTAAGCCGATTCTCGTGTGAGTTCGGCGCCCCCAGATTTTTCATTTTTATATTTTTGTTACTTAAAATTTACTGAAGGCACGCTGCATACCGCTTGTGTACGGTGACTTTTGGCTATACGGCATGGCCCGATGCGCTTTTGCTGTCAGTGTGGTCCTCAGAGTCCTTTTGAGGAGCGCGAGCCAAAGATCGCAGTCCCGATGCGTACCATCGTTGCCCCTTCGGCAATGGCGGCTTCGAGATCGTCTGACATTCCGGCGGAAAGCGTATCAAACCCGGCGCCCACCTCGCTGCTGGCGCGGGTTTGTTCGAACAGTTCGCGCAGCGCGCGGAACGGGGCGCGTGGATCGGCGCCGTCTGCTACGGGTGCGGGGATCGCCATCAGTCCGCGCAATTTCAATCTTGGCAATGCGGCGACTGCCTGACAAAGCGCCAGCGCCTCGACCGGTGCGCAGCCGGATTTGCTGGCCTCGCCCGAAATATTGACCTGCACGCAAACATTGAGCGGCGGCAGAGAGGCTGGGCGCTGTTCGGAAAGCCGCTGAGCGATCTTGAGACGATCAACGCTATGCACCCAATCGAACTGTTCCGCCAAGCCACGAGTCTTGTTGGATTGCACCGGGCCGATGAAATGCCAGCTCAGCTTTTCACGCGGCAGGGCAGCGATTTTGTCGAGGCCTTCTTGTAGGTAATTCTCGCCAAAATCGGTCAGGCCAGCGGCTATCGCGAGCTGCACTGTGGCGGCGTTAAATTTCTTGCTGACGGCCAGTAGCTGCACGGATTCAGGCGCGCGATGACTCGTGGCACAGGCTTTGCCTATGCGCTCGCGCACGGCCAACAGATTGTCAGTAATGAAATTCATATTGCGGGTAGGGGAAAAGACCGCTAGTGTCCACATAAGTGTAACGCGCTGGGGTAGCGTCGTTACCGACCGATAAAAATTCAAATGAGGGGTTAGGCGATGGATATCGCTCAGTTACTGACCTTTGGCGTCAAACAAGGCGCCTCAGATCTTCACTTGTCCGCTGGTATTGAGCCGATGATTCGCGTGGACGGTGACGTCAAACGCATTAATCTGCCGCCGCTGGATCACAAACAAGTTCATGACATGGTGTACGACATCATGAACGACAAGCAGCGCAAGGCTTACGACGAATTTTTGGAATGCGACTTTTCGTTTGAAATTCCTGGCCTCGCACGTTTCCGCGTAAATGCTTTTAACCAGAACCGCGGCGCTGGCGCCGTGTTCCGTACGATTCCGTCAAAGATTCTGTCGCTGGAAGATCTCGGTTGTCCGGCCATCTTTAAAGAGTTGGCAGATACGCCACGCGGATTGGTACTTGTCACGGGCCCTACGGGTTCGGGCAAATCGACCACATTGGCGGCGATGGTCAACCACAAGAATGAAAATGAGTACGGCCACATCCTCACGATTGAGGATCCGATCGAATTCGTGCATCAGTCAAAGAAGTGTCTGATCAACCAACGCGAAGTACATCGCGACACGCTGGGCTTTAATGAAGCGCTGCGTTCGGCACTGCGTGAAGATCCCGACACCATTCTCGTCGGCGAAATGCGTGACCTTGAAACCATTCGCTTGGCACTGTCTGCCGCCGAAACGGGCCACTTGGTTTTCGGCACGCTGCATACGTCCAGCGCCGCGAAAACGATCGATCGTATCGTCGACGTGTTTCCAGCTGCAGAAAAAGAAATGGTTCGCGCAATGTTGTCGGAAGGTTTGCGTGCGGTGGTTTCGCAGACGCTGATGAAGAAGAAGGGCGGTGGCCGTGTGGCTGCTCACGAAATCATGATCGGCACGCCGGCGATTCGTAACCTGATTCGCGAAAACAAAATTGCGCAGATGTATTCGTCGATCCAGACCGGTCAGAAAGAAGGCATGGTGACGTTGGAGCAGACGCTTAAAGAAATGGTCCGCCGCGGCACGGTCACGGTTGATGATGCACGCCGCAAAGCTAACAAGCCGCTGGATCTGTAAGAGGCTGACATGGAACGCGAACAGGCTATAAAACTTATTCAACAGTTGCTTACGCTAATGAAACAGCGCGGCGGCTCGGATCTTTTCATCACGTCAGGTTTTCCGCCCGCGATTAAAGTCGATGGCAACTTAACGCCAGTGATGGACAAGGCGCTGACGGGTGAAAACTCGGCGATGATTATTCGTTCGCTGATGAACGATCGTCAGATCAAAGAATTTGAATCCACCAACGAATGTAACTTTGCGATCAGTCCCCCGCAGATCGGTCGCTTTCGTGTCAGTGCATTTATTCAGCAAGGCCAAGTAGGCGGCGTGCTGCGTACGATTCAAACCGACATTCCAAAATTTGAGCAGCTCGGTCTGCCCAAGATTCTGCAAGACATCGTCATGACCAAGCGTGGCTTGGTGCTGATGGTGGGCGCGACGGGTTCGGGTAAATCAACATCGCTCGCAGCGATGCTCGGATTCCGCAATGCCAATACTAAGGGTCACATCATTACGATTGAAGATCCGATCGAATACGTGCATCCGCATATCGGCTGCATGATCACGCAGCGTGAAGTTGGCGCAGACACATTTAGCTGGGAAAACGCGCTGAAGAACACTTTGCGTCAAGCACCTGACGTCATTCTGATCGGCGAAATTCGTACGCGCGAGACGATGGAATACGCCATCAACTTCGCAGAAACCGGTCACTTGGTGTTGTCGACGTTGCACGCCAACAGCGCCAACCAAGCACTCGATCGCATCATCAACTTCTTCCCAGAAGAAAAGCGCGAACAGCTGTTGATGGACTTGTCGCTCAACACCAAAGCGATCATCTCGCAGCGCTTGATTCGCAAAGACGGCGGCGGTCGTGTTGCGGCAATGGAAATCCTGATCAACTCGCCGCTGATCGCAGACCTGATCTTCAAGGGCGAAGTGCACCAGATTAAGGAAGTGATGAGCCGCTCGAACGAGCAGGGCATGATCACGTTCGATCAGTTCCTGTTCAAACTCTTTGAAGAAGGCCTCATTGGTTATGAAGAGGCTGTGCGAAACGCCGACTCTCAGAACGAACTGCGTCTGCGCGTGAAACTCGAATCCAAGCGCGCGCGCCAGAACTTGTTGGACGACGAAGGTGTTCGCCGCCTGCAGATGAAGGAAGAAGAAAAAGCGCAGCTGATGCGGCGCTAAGCCATCACGCGCTCAACCTTAAAGGGCTGAGCGTTTGTTTTATATTGCTTTACTTATTTAATACGTTATATAAATAAGAACAAACCTTTGCCTGATCTGCTCAAGCAGATCGTGACAAGCGGTGGTCTGGGGACCTCACGATGCTCAAAATCCTGCCCTATCTGAAGCTCGCAGTAGAAAAGAACGCTTCCGATATTTTCTTCACCACCAACGCAGCGGCCATGCTCAAGGTCGAGGGCGAGATGTTCGCCATCGGCAAAACGCAGATGACGTCGGACTTTATTGAAGAACTGGCGATGAGCATCCTCACGCCGGAGCAGCAGGAGTACTTCAAGCAGAACCTTGAAATCGACCTCGCCACGCAAGCGGGCGGCCTCGGCCGTTTCCGCGTCAACGTCTTTATGCAGCGCAATAGCGTCGCGATGGTGCTGCGTTTCGTGAAATCTGATCCGCCTGTTTTGGAGCTGCTGGGCACGCCAGAAATACTTAAAGACCTGATCATGCTCAAGCGCGGCATGGTGTTGATGGTCGGCGCCACCGGCTCCGGCAAAACCACCACGCAAGCGGGCATGATCAATCACCGCAACGAGAACTCCACGGGCCACATTCTCGCGATCGAAGATCCGATTGAGTTTGTGCACCCCAACAAGCGCTCCATCATCAACCAACGCGAGTTGGGTCAAGACACGCTGACGATCGACCGCGCCCTGCAAAGCGCACTGCGTGAAGCGCCGGATGTGATCCTCATCGGCGAGGTGCGTCAGCGCTCCACCATGGACGCCGCCATGCAGCTGGCCAACACCGGTCACCTGTCGCTGGCCACGTTGCACGCCAACAACGCCTATCAGGCCCTGCAACGTATCGTGAACCTGTATTCGCAAGAATCGCGCGACCAGCTCTATATGGACTTGTCGATGACCCTGCGCGCCATCGTCTCGCAGCGACTGGTCCGCGCCAAAAACGGCAAGCGAGTCGCCGCCTTTGAAATTCTGATCAACACTCCATATATATCGGACCTGATCCTCAGTCAGCGTATCGACGAGATCAAAGACGCCATGAGCCAGTCCTCTGATAAGGGCATGCTCACCTTCGATAACTCCCTCTACCAGCTCTACAAGAGCGGCAAAATCGAGATGGAAGAAGCCTTGGCCAACTCCGACTCACGCAGCAACATGGAAGCCAAGATCAACTTTGGTGGTTAATTGGGCACTTGACAGTGCGGCCTTTTGTCTACGCTAAAGGTTGCATCTGACGGCCGCTGCGACTAGAATCGCGCTCCTTTTTTTAAAGGAAACGACGTTACCAGTTGTTGGGTAACCGAACTATAACTACCGATTAGGTTGCACATGAAGACCATTTTTATTAACAACGAGAATGCCAAGCGGGACTGGTATATCGTTGATGCCGAAGGGAAAACCCTCGGACGCCTGGCTACTGAAGTTGCTCGTCGCCTCCGCGGCAAGCACAAGCCGGAATACACCCCTAATGCTGATAACGGCGACTACATCGTCGTGATCAACGCTGCCAAGGTTCACACCACCGGCAACAAACTCGAAGGAAAGGTCTACTACAGCCATAGCCAGCACCATGGCGGCTTGAAGAGCACCACCCTCGGTGAAGTTCTGGCTAAGACCCCAGAGCGCGTTATCGAAAAGGCCGTGAAGGGCATGTTGCCTAAGGGCCCACTGGGTTACGCCCAGTTCCGCAAGCTCAAGGTATACGCCGGTGCTGAGCACCCGCATACCGCGCAGCAGCCTAAGCAATTGACCATCTGAGCTTAAATATCATGGCTACCAAACAAGTCGAACAAAACTACGGCACCGGCCGCCGCAAGACCGCCTCCGCTCGTGTTTTCCTCAAGCCAGGTAAGGGCGAAATCAGCGTCAACGGCAAAACCGTAGACGCTTACTTCGGTCGCGAAACCTCCCGCATGCTGGTTCGCCAGCCGCTGGAACTCGCTGACTCCCTGACCCGTTTTGACCTCAAGATCACCGTCTCCGGCGGCGGTCCATCGGGCCAAGCTGGCGCGATCCGTCACGGCATCACCCGCGCCCTGATCCAGTACGACGAAGCCCTCCGTGGCCCAATGCGTGCTGCTGGTCTGGTTACCCGCGACGCACGTGAAGTTGAACGTAAAAAGGTCGGCTTCCACAAAGCCCGCCGCGGTACTCAGTACTCCAAGCGTTAATCTGCTTGTTGTATCGCTGCGTTGCAGGCCTCAAAGCCCGCAACGCAGCGATACAGTTTCACCTGCTGGGAGATCGTCTAATGGTAGGACAACAGTCTCTGACACTGTTTATCTAGGTTCGAGTCCTAGTCTCCCAACCAATCTGTATAAAAAAGCCCGCGAAAGCGGGCTTTTTTATTGCACGACATAACTAGTGCTGCGCCCACCGGCCTCAGATTTTTTCAGCACACCGAGTTCCAGCAACGTGGTGATGTCACGCAACGCAGTATCTGGCGAACACTTCGCAATCTTCGCCCACTTGCCACTCGTCAGATTGCCCTCAAAACCATCGAGCAGAAGATTCAGCAATTTAATTTGTCGTGGATTGAGCGGCGCCTCAGCCCATCGTTGCCAGAACTTGGCTTTTACGAGCACGTCATTCAGCGCCAACTCTGCTTGCTGCAACGCGCTCAATAAGCCAGAGAGAAACCACTGCAACCACTCAGTGACATCCAGTGATCCTTTCTGTGTGCGTTCCAGAAGTTCGTAATAATTTTTACGATCACGTTGGATCTGAGCCGACAGACTGTAATAGCGTTGAGACGATTGCTCTGCGCGTGCCAACGCCATATCACCGACCGCACGCGCAACGCGTCCGTTGCCATCATCAAGCGGATGCACTGTGACAAACCAAAGATGCGCGAGACCCGCGCGAATCACTGGGCTCTCAGTTGATTCACCGTTGAACCACTGAAGAAATGTTTCCATCTCGACATCAAGCTGCGTGGCGGGCGGCGCTTCGTAATGCACGCGCTCGCGACCATAGCCTCCAGAAACAACTTGCATTGGCCCTGCGTGATCATCGCGCCACTGCGCGACGCGGATTTCGTAAAGACCACTGCGGCCTGTTGGAAATAAAGCGCCGTGCCAGCTCCAGAGTCGTTCTTGCGTGAGCGGCGCCAAATAATTTTTTGTGGCGTCCAGCACCATCTCCACAACGCCTTCAACATTGCGATCCACAGGTGCTAATGCGCCCACGTCGACGCCAAGGCGTCGTGCCACAGATGAGCGGACCGCATCAGCATTGAGCTTCTCGCCCTCGATCTCGCTCGTCTTGAGGACATCGGCAGTGAATGTGCGCACGCTGGCTTCGTCGCGTTGTGCCATTCCGAATGCAGTCATTCGACCTGCCAGATGGCCTTGTGCACGAAGTACCGCTGCTAGGGGTGAGGCCAAAACTGACGCGTCATAGCGCCATGAGGGCCAATCGTTCTGTTGCCAGATATAGGTTTTTTCGCCGCTTTTCATGCGGTGAATATAATCTTTATTTACCACAGTGGCAACCTAATCTCCGCGTTATTAGCGGTGATTAAGCATTCTAATTGCCGCAGCTTGATGAATCCATCTGTCCTGATGCGTGCAGCAGATCAGCTAATAGTAGGGCAACAGTCTCTGACACTGTTTATCTAGCTTCGAGTCCTAGTCTCCCAGCCAACATCTGTAACAAAAAAGCCCGCGAAAGCGGGCTTTTTTGTTTCCATGGTTTTGATCGTTGCTGATTAAGCACTAGCAATCATCCGCCGCTCAGGCCTAAAGCTCGTATCACCCCAACGTCCATAAACCCCAGGCCGTGCTTCGTGGCCGAAGAGGCATTTGATGGCGTGTCGGACGTAGTTCTGGCGTTCATCAAGCAGGGCGCCGTTGGCGAGGTTGTGTTTTTGGCATTCAGTTGCCAGAGATAACAACTGCTGCCAGCGTTGTTGAATGCCGATGCGGGTGATCAGTTGTTCGATGGTTTCGTTGCCCAGGTACTGGGTGAGTTTTTCGCTCAGTAGCTTGAACGTGTTTACGGATTTAATTTTTGATGCGCAGACTTTTTCGATTGCGTCGGGCTTGCCGGAGATCAGGGCTTGGCGTTCTTGCTGGAGAATTTCCAGCAGTTCTATTGCTGAGGAAATGTGCTGTTCGACGATCTGCGGAACAGCTTCTGCTGGGGCGCTGAGTTGATTGTCTTGGTTCGTCATTTGAGCGATATCTCCCATTCCATGCGCGCCAACTTGCTGGCCACTGCCTGCGAATCGACCTTGTAGCTGCCGTTTTCGATGGCGTTGCGTACTGCGGCGACGCGTTGATGATCGGCCACCGGAATCTTTGCGATGCTGCTTTCAATCTTCTGAAGCTGCAGTGCATCCGGTGTGAACTTGGCGGAATCGATCCGGGCAACGTTGGAGATGGGCGCGTCTGAGCTGCCTGTCTTGGCCGTTGCATCTGCGGATTTGAGACCGCTGCGCACGCTTGCTGCTGCGTTCGCGATGTAAGTATCAATTCGTGTCGTCATAACGTTCATCCATGCAATGGCTTGGCTTGCATACGGATTAACGGCCGCCCAATCGAAAACTTTAGGATGAAGTTGGGCGGTCATGGCGATCATGGTGCTACATCGCCACTTCAATGGAGTCTGCGTTCAGTACCACGCCCTCTACCACTCGGCGGGAACTCTTGTTTTCAACGCGGAGGCGATCGCCTTGGCCGGCGTCTGAAAGCGCTGTGCCTTGGGCGCGCACCTCGAGTCCACCGATATGGCTGAGTACGGTGACCGACTGGCCGCGCTTGATGATGCGCTGCATCTCCATCGCATCGGGCGAGAGCACGGAGCCTGCAACCAGCGGGCGCTTCAGCGTTTTGCCTGTGGCATCCGACAGATTGCTTAAGTAACCGTAGGGCAGGGTAGCGGTGTCGCGGGACTGAAAGCTGATCATGTCGGCAGTAATCAGCTCGCCACGATTCAACGAGCGATTCAGCACCAGCACCTGCATGGTCTGACTGATGCGCACGGGTACATAGAGTGTCCATGCCACCGGCGCATTACAACGCACGCCAACGGTGATGGCACCGCGGCCGTTGTTGCCCTGTGGCATGAAGGCGGATGGCGCTTTGGTGCAAGCGGGAAGACGCAGACGATCATCAATCGAAGTGGCCTCAACCTGCGTGCCAGTGCCAGCCGATTGCTGTGCGTAGTCACGCGCAATGCTGCGAATCCGTTCAGGTGATTCGAAGTCCTGCGTCTGTGCATGCGCTGCCAGGCAGCACAGCATCAAAGGCAGAACCAGCAGCTTGCATGACATCGTCGCACTCCCAATAAAACTTTCTTAACTGCACAGAGGCAAGCGCTGTGCCAGCAAAGTTTTGGAGAGTGACTCAAGTTCCGAATGATTGATCCGATAAGAAATCAGACCTTGGAGGTAGCACGCGATGACGACCGGTTTGCTGGAAAGCATAGACCGCAGTACCCAGTTGGCCGGACACAACCGGCTCGCCTTGCTGCTGTTCCGTCTCGACGAGCGTCAAATCTTTGGCATCAACGTGTTCAAGGTGCAGGAAGTGCTGCCATGCCCGCGTATCAGTTGGATGCCCTCCGCTCATCCGCTGGTGAAAGGCGTCGCCGATATCCGCGGCCGCGTGGTGCCGGTGATTGATCTGCGCAAGGCGGTAGGCGGTGAGCCGACACCGGATGATGCAGCTGCGCATGTGATCGTCACTGAGTTCAATCGCTCGGTGCAGGGCTTTCTGGTGCGCTCGGTTGATCGCATCATCCACGTCAACGTAGAAACGGTAATGCCACCGCCGCACGGTGGACAAGAGAGTTATCTCACCGCAATCACGCGCTTTGGCAAAGAACTCGTAGAAATCATTGATGTTGAAAAAGTGTTGTCGGATGTCGTTGGTGAATTGAAGCCCGTCGACAACAGCCTGCTCAACGCAGCACGTGATCTGGGCGTGAACAAGCGTCGTGTGCTGGTGGCAGATGACTCCCGCGTCGCGCGTACGCAGATCGAACGCATCCTCAACCAAATCGGCATCGACTGCTTATTAGTACGTGACGGCCGCGAAGCATTGAAAGAACTCAGGGCAATGGTCGACCAAGGCAAGAAGCCGGAAGACGAACTGCTGATGGTGATCTCCGATGTCGAGATGCCCGATATGGACGGCTACACCTTGACGACAGAAATCCGTCGCGACCCGCAGCTGCGCAATCTCTTCGTAATGCTGCACACCTCGCTCTCAGGCGTCTTCAACAACGCCATGGTGCAGCGCGTCGGCGCCGATCGTTTCGTCGCCAAATTCAGCTCTGACGAGCTGGCCACTGGTGTGCTGGACCGGCTGAAGGAAGTGCAGCAGGTCCACTGATGTTTATTTGACGGCGTTCGTCTGGCACAGGGATTGCCTGATTCCCTGCATAGAGGTTTGTGCAGGAGGTTCCCATGTCAGGATTCGACACAGTGTTCGGGGTACATGCAGCAGCGCTGAATTTCCAGCGTCAGCGCATGGAGGTGCTCGCCTCCAACATCGCCAACGCCGACACGCCGGGATACCAAGCCAAAGATCTCGACTTCAACAAGCTGCTCGCGCAAACCGCTGAGAACGCGGGAAAGCCTGCGACTACTGGCGCCACCAATGCCTCACACATTCCGCTAGAAGGCGGCATCAACGAGGACATGCAGAAGGCTGCGACCGTTTATCGCGTTTCAACCCAGCCCAGCGTTGATGGCAACACGGTCGATGTGCAGACCGAGCAAGCCGCATACGCCGAGTCTGCGCTGCATTACCAAGCCAGCTTGAGCTTCATCGACTATCGCCTGAAATCGCTGATGACAGCGATCACGGGTAACTAATATGTCGAACTTCCGCATCTTTGATATTGCAGGATCGGCGCTCAGCGCACAGTCACTGCGCCTGAATACTGTCGCCAGTAATTTGGCGAATGCTGATTCCGTCAGCGGCGATGCCAGCAAAGTTTACAAAGCACGCATGCCCGTTTTCCGTGCTGAGCCCGGTACTGAAGGCACAGCCACCGCAGGCGTACAGGTACTCGGCGTTGTCGAGAGCCAGGCGGATGCGCAGAAGCGCTACGAGCCTGGCAATCCGATCGCGGATGCACAGGGTTATGTCTACGCACCCAACATCAATACCGTCGAAGAGATGGTCAACATGATTTCGGCTTCACGCTCCTATCAAGGCAGCGTGGAGGTGATGAACACCGCCAAAGACCTGGCACTCCGAACTCTCAATTTAGGAAAGTAATATGAGCGCCATTGGCAGTGTCGGAAGTAATAGCAGCACCAACAACGTCACCAGCGCCTTGCAAGCGCAGACGCTGACGCAGAATGATTTTCTGAAACTGATGACCTCACAGTTAAAGAATCAGGATCCACTCAAGCCGCTGGATAACAGTGAGTTCGTGAGTCAGATGGCGCAGTTCTCGACGGTGTCGGGCATTCAGAATCTGCAGAACTCTTTCAGCACGCTGGCTTCGTCTTTGTCTTCAGGCCAAGCACTACAGGCTTCGAGTTTGGTCGGGCACAACGTACTCACCTCTTCGTCTAAAGCTGTGCTCAGCACGGGCGGAAAAATTTCTCTCGCAGTCGATGCGCCTGCCAGTGGCAACGTCATCGTCAACGTCACCGATTCTTCGGGTCAGTTGATTCGTCGTATTGATCTCGGCGCGCAGGCTTCTGGCCTCACGCAATTCCAGTGGGACGGCATCGACAACAACGGCGCTGCTGCACCTGCAGGGCAATACAACTTCACCGCCACGGTTGGCACGGGTTCGCAGTCGCAAGCTGCAACCATGCTCGCTGCCGGCAAGGTCAACAGTGTGTCGCTGGATTCAAGCGGCGCACTCAATCTCAGTGTCGACGGCATTGGTTCCGTCGCTTTCAGCACGATCCGCCAGATCAGTTAATCACGGCGCGTAACTCTTACAGGAGCACAACATGTCACTAGGTTCTTTCGGCACCGCCCTCAGCGGACTCAGTGCAGCACAGGCAAATCTCAACACCACGGCCAACAATATCGCCAACGCGAATACGGTTGGCTTCAAAGAATCGTCCGTGAATTTTGGCGATATCTACCAGTCGAGCCTTTACGGTTCCAACGGTACGCAATCCGGCACCGGTGTCACGGTGACGCGACTCGCACAAGATTTTTCGCAAGGCACCATCGCCAGCAGCAACAGCTCGCTGGATATGGCGCTCAACAATGGCGCTGGCTTTTTCACGATGAGCAATAACGGCAGCTTGTCTTACACGCGCGCCGGCAGCTTCACCACTGATAACAGTGGCTATGTTGTTAATGGCACTGGCGAGCGTCTGCAGGTTTTCTCAGCGCTGCCGAATGGTGGCTTCAATACCGGCGGTCTGTCCGATCTACAGCTGACCACTGCCGACAATCCTCCTGCTGCAACCAGCAGTGTCGATGTCGAACTGAATCTTCCAAGTGGTGCGACTGCACCAGCGACGGCAACGTTCTCGCCAACTGATGCCACCAGCTACAACCAAACCACGTCAGTCACGGTTTATGACTCGCTGGGTGCCGCGCACTCCGCCAATCTCTATTTCGTTGCAGGTGCAACCGCGAATGACTGGACGATGCACACCAGCATTGATGGCGTTGCTCAAGCCGGCAGCACCGCACTTCAGTACTCCAGCAATGGCGCACTGATCACGCCAGCAGGCGGCAATGTCACGCTGCCTGGATACACGCCCGGCAACGGCGCATCCGCGATGAACATGACGCTGGACCTGAGCAAGACCACACAGTTCGGTAGTCAGTTTGCAGTCAGCGCACTCAATCAAGACGGCTACACCACCGGCAAACTCACCGGCATTGCGGTCGACAGCACCGGCGTTGTTCAAGCGCGCTATTCCAATGGCCAATCGAAAGCATTGGGCCAGATTGCCTTGACGACATTCGCAAACCCACAAGGCTTGCAGCAACTCGGTAACGCCAGCTGGGCAGAAACATTCGGCTCTGGTCAGGCGCTGCGCGGTGTTGCAGGCGCAACCAACTTTGGTCAGGTGCAATCGAAAGCGCTGGAATCCAGCAATGTCGATCTCACCACACAGCTGGTCAACATGATCACCGCACAACGTAGCTACCAGGCGAATGCGCAGATGATTCAGACCGCTGACCAGATTACGCAAACCATCATCAACATTAGATAACGGCTGAGCCGCCATGGACAGAGCACTTTATGTAGCGATGACCGGTGCAACGCAGACCATGCGTGCACAGGCGGTGAACAACAACAACATCGCCAACGCCAGCACGCTCGGCTTTCGCGCCGAAATTGCGGCGCTGCAATCCGATGCCGTGAATGGCCCCGGCCAACCCACGCGCGTCAACGCAGTGGCGGTCGAGACCGGATGGGATTCCTCCTCTGGTGCCTTAGTGCAAACCGGCAACCCACTGGATGTCGCCATGCGCGACAACAGCTGGCTTGGCGTGCAAGCGCCAGATGGCACGGAGGCTTATACCCGCGCAGGCGATCTGCGCGTTAATGCACTCGGCCAGTTGCAGACGGGTGCTGGGCACTTAGTGCTTGGTGATGGTGGGCCGATCTCTATTCCGCCCAACTCATCCGTCAATATTGGTGCCGACGGAACTTTGTCGATCGTTCCACTAGGACAAGATCCAGCGACGATGGCCAGTGTGGGTCGTCTCAAAGTGGTTGATGCAGATCCCACGCAACTACAGCGCGGCTCAGATGGCTTGATGCGCGCCGTGCCTGGTGCCACGCTGAATCCTTCTTCGGGCAATGCTGTCTCCAGCGGCGTGCTGGAATCCAGTAACGTCAATTTGCCGCAGACGATGGTCAACATGATTGGCCTGGCGCGTCAGTTTGAGTTGCAGGTCAAGATGATGAAGACCATCGAAGACAATGCGACGGCTGCGCAGTCTGTTATGCGGATGAGCTAAACCCTTCTCCCTCTCCCCATGCTTTTTATGGGGAGAGGGCCGGGGTGAGGGGCGGCACTCCCAGCTGACAAGCAATGCGCCTCGTAGCTAATGCGCAGCCCCTCACTCCCGGCCTCTCTCCCCATACACAACATGGGGAGAGAGGAGCAAAACCTAAGCGCCATTTTTCCGCCAACACCCCCTCTGGCCCAGAACTTGTAACTACCCCTCCATGCGGCGGAATTCCGCCACGGAGGATGACCCATGAATCAAGCACTCTGGATTGCCAAGACCGGCCTCGATGCGCAGCAGACGCGTATGAGCGTCGTCTCTAACAACCTTGCCAACGTCAACACCACCGGCTTCAAGAAAGGCCGCGCGGCGTTTGAAGATCTGCTGTATCAGAACGTGCGTCAGGCTGGCGCGCAGACTTCTCAGCAAACACAGGCGCCGACGGGATTGAATCTCGGCACCGGTGTACGCGTGATCGCCACCGAGAAAATGTTTCAGCAGGGCAATCTGCTGCAAACCGGAAACTCGCTCGATCTCGCAGTCAACGGTCGCGGCTTTTTCCAGATTCAACAGCCTGACGGCACCGTTGCATACACACGCGATGGCAGCTTCAAACTCAGCAACCAAGGCCAACTCGTCACTAGCAGTGGTTACCTGTTGCAGCCAGGCGTCACCGTTCCACAAGGCGCACAAAGCATCAGCATCGGCAACGATGGTGTCGTGACCGTGCAGCTTGCAGGTCAGGCATCGCCACAGCAGGTCGGCACGCTGACGACTTCAGATTTTATTAACCCAGCAGGTTTGCAGGCTAAAGGTGAAAACCTCTATGTCGAAACCGCTGCCAGTGGTCCGCCACAAACCGGCACGCCAGGCTTGAATGGTCTCGGCACTTTGTCGCAAGGCTCGCTGGAATCTTCCAACGTCAACATCGTTGAAGAAATGGTCAACATGATCGAAACGCAGCGCGCGTACGAGATCAATTCCAAAGCGATCCAGACGACGGATTCGATGCTGCAGTACGTCAGCAATAACTTGTGAGTCTCGTCGTGATCATGCGCAAACTTGTGTGGCTTGAATTGGCGATGCTACTGGCAGTGACGGGTTGCGCCAGTGCTCCGGCACAGCGCCAGGCTGATCCGCCAGCCGCCTACACAACGCCGGTGGCAGCACCGCAAAACGGATCGATCTATTCAGCCTCGCAAGGCATGGCACTGTTTGAAGATCAGAAGGCACGCAATGTTGGCGATGTGCTGACGATCTTGCTGGTGGAAACCACCACGGCAAAAACCAGCGCAGCGACAACCACCGCAAAAGACACCAGCAGCAGTGTGGCTGCGCCGACAATCTTTGGCATGCCTGTTTCAGTTAACGGCACCGCAATATTGTCGGCAGACCTCGACTCGTCGCATAAATTTGCAGGCAGTGGCGACAGCTCACAGAGCAACACGCTGCAAGGCAATGTCACGGTGACGGTGATTGGTCGCCAGCCTAACGGCAATTTGATCGTACGCGGCGAAAAGAATCTGAAGCTCAATCAGGGTTCAGAGTTCGTGCGTATCGAAGGCGTTGTCCGGCCTGCGGATATCTCGCCAGAAAACACCATTCCTTCCAGCCGCGTTGCCGATGCCCGCATTTCATACACGGGCGAGGGCACGTTGGCTGAGAGCAACAGTAAAGGTTGGTTGGCGCGTTTCTTCAGCTCGCCACTGTGGCCGTTCTGAGGGCAGTGACATGACCGTTCTACAGTTTTCCCAAAATCTCACCGTGACACGCCGTCGCGTTGAAAGACCCCGCATCAGCATCGCGAGCTCAGCCGTTGTAGTGCCGATGCGCAGACCGCTTCCGCCGGTTCAAGCTCCTGCACCCGTATTGCAGGCGCCAGTAGAAAACAAGAAGAACAATCTTTTTAATCGACTGACGCGCGTAGCTTTGTGGGTCGCGCTCAATCTTTTGGTGTTGATGGTTTTCATGGCGCGCCCAAGCGTTGCGCATGCAGAGCGCATCAAGGATCTCGCCGATGTCGCGGGCGTGCGCAGCAATCCTCTCGTCGGTTATGGCCTTGTTGTCGGACTTAACGGAACGGGCGATCAAACCAGCCAAGCGCCTTTCACGATCCAAAGTCTCAAGAACATGTTGCAGCAGCTCGGCGTTGTTGTGCCGGCTGGTGTGAATCCGCAGTTGAAGAATGTTGCCGCAGTGGCGATCAGTGCGGATCTTCCAGCGTTTGCAAAGCCCGGGCAGAAAATTGATATCACGGTTTCTTCCATCGGCAACGCAAGCTCACTGCGTGGCGGTGCCTTGCTGATGGCGCCACTCAAAGGCGCTGACGGACAGGTCTACGCGATTGCACAGGGCAATCTTGTTGTTGGTGGCCTTGGTGTATCTGGCGCTGACGGTTCAAAAATTAGCGTCAACATTCCCAGCGCTGGCCGAATTCCCGGCGGCGCATCGGTTGAGCGCATGGTTGTTAGTGATATTTCCAGCTCTGCAGAAGTGATCCTGAATTTGCACGCGGCCGATTTCACAACGGCATCGCGCATGGTCAAAGGCATTGATACTGCGCTGGGTGAAGGCGCCTCGCGTGCGATTGATTCAGTCACTGTTGCCGTTAAGGCGCCAGCCAATCCTAGTCAGCGCGTAGGCTTTATTGCTGTACTTGAATCCATTGACGTTGATCCAGGTGAAGCACCCGCACGCGTCGTCATCAATTCGCGCACCGGCACCATCGTCATTGGCAGCCACGTGCGTGTGCTGCCTGCGGCGGTATCGCACGGCTCATTGTCGGTAACGATTACTGAAAGACCCAAGGTAAGTCAGCCTGCGCCCTTTAGTGAAGGTCAGACCGTTGTCACTGCGCAAAGCAGCATTGATGTGAAGCAGGCCGATTCGCGCATGTTCTTGTTTGCGCCGGAAGCGAGCCTCGATGACATCGTGCGTGCAGTGAATCAGGTCGGCGCTGCGCCGGGTGACATTGTTGCCATCCTCGAAGCGCTCAAAGAAGCCGGTGCCCTGCGCGCCGAGCTGATCGTGATTTAAAGCAGGGATCCGCCATGGCTCTCAACGCATCGAACGTTAATGAT
The DNA here is from genome assembly GCF_003052265.1 of Stenotrophobium rhamnosiphilum. GTDB lineage: Bacteria > Pseudomonadota > Gammaproteobacteria > Nevskiales > Nevskiaceae > Stenotrophobium > Stenotrophobium rhamnosiphilum. Next base: position 226,825 of record NZ_QANS01000005.1, on the reverse strand, counting down.
ATTTCGCAGTTCACAAAACTGCGCGCATCTGCACGTGCGCAGGATCCGGAAGCGCTGAAGACGGCCGCCAAACAGTTTGAAGCCATGTTCATCAAGCAACTGCTCAAGAGCGCGAACGAAGCCAAGATTGGCAACGACATGATGGGCGGCGAGCAGGGCGAGTTTTATCAGGACATGTTTAACAACCAGCTGGCGCAGACGATGTCGCAAGGCCGCGGCCTTGGCATTGCGGATCTGCTGGTACGTCAGCTTCAGCAATCCAAGATGGCGCCGCAGAATGCCGCTGTGCCAGCCGCACTGAAGATGCCAGCAGCTCCAGCTGCTTCTGAAACAAAGCCCGCAGAACATTCATCCAGCCTGCTCAGCAAGCCGATGGATTTCATTCGCAGCCTGTTGCCACAAGCAGAAGCTGCTGCACGTGAGTTGGGCATCTCAGCCAAAACACTCGTTGCTCAAGCTGCACTCGAAACCGGCTGGGGCAAACACCAGATCAAGAACGCAGACGGCACGCCGAGCTACAACTACTTCGGCATCAAGGCCCACGGTAAATGGGACGGTGCCAGCGTGAATACCAAGACACATGAATACAGCGGCGGCGTTGCGCATGCAGAAGTTGCCGCGTTCCGCAGCTACAGCTCACCAGCTGAAGCGTTCAAGGACTACGTCAATTTCATCAAGAGCAATCCGCGTTATGCCGACGCCCTGCAACACGGTGGCGACGGCCATCGTTATGCAGAAGGGCTGCAACGCGCGGGATACGCCACCGATCCCGCATACGCACAAAAGATTGGAAGAATCTCTTCCGGTCCGCTAATGACGGCAGCGCTCGACACCCATCCAAAGACGCTGACGGCCTGACCCGGAGTTTATTATGACCGACATGATCAGCAGCGGTGTTTCAGCCCTACAGGCGTATAGCCAGGCGCTGAACACTGTTAGCAACAACATCGCCAACGCCAACACGGTGGGCTACAGCCGTCAGCAGACGACGTTGCAAGCCAACCTTGTCGGTGGCGTTGAGGTCAGTGGCATTAGACGCTTCACAGATGGGCTGGTGATTTCGCGCTCGCTGTCGGATCAGTCCTCGTTTTCACGCCTTGATGCTTTTTCGACGATGGCTTCGCGCGTTGATGGTTTGCTGTCTGGTAAATCGTCTGGACTTTCAGCACCACTGCAAAAATTCTTTACCGCCATGAGCGGCGTCGCAGCTGATCCACAATCCACCAGCGCGCGTCAGACGCTGTTGAGTGCTGCAAGTAATCTCAGCAGTCAGTTCAGTGATCTGCAAGGCCAGCTGGATGGCATGAACGCGGAGATCAATTCACAGCTCACGCAGTCCGTCAGCCAGATCAATCAGGCTGCACAATCCATCGCGCAGCTCAACAACAGCATTGCGCTGGCGCAGGGTAGCGGGCAGTCCGCGAATGACCTGTTGGATCAGCGCGATCGTTTGATCACACAAATTTCACAGAACGTTGGCATCTCGACGGTTCAGCAGACTGATGGATCGATGAATGTCTTCACCGCCGGTGGTCAGGCGCTGGTTCTTGGCGGCACGTCGCAGTCGCTCAAGCTGGTGCCGAATACCTACGGCAATGGTGATCTGGAAATTTCGATTGGCAATCCTGCCGTCAACATCAACAGCCAGATCAGTGGCGGTGTTATCGGCGGCTTGATGGATGTTCGCAGCCAACTGATTGTGCCCACGCAAAACAAACTCGGCGCGATTGCCGCAGGCCTGACGCAGGCCTTGAATGCGCAGCATACGCAGGGTGTTGATCAGAATGGCCAGATGGGCGGCAACTTCTTTGCAACCATCAGTGGCTCGGCTTCTGCAGCGAATACCAACGCGGGCAGCGCTGCAGTGTCAGTCGGTCTCACCGATGTCGGTCAGATCGGCAACAACAATTATGTTCTTCGCTATGACGGCAGCAACTGGAATCTGAGTGATGCCAGCACTGGCGCGGCAGTCACGATGACTGGCGCAGGTACGGCATCGAATCCATTCGTGGCTGGAGGTGTGAGCTTTCAAGTTAGCGGTAGTGCTGCGAGCGGTGACAGCTTTCTGGTGCAACCGCTGAATCATGCAGCGGGCCAAATGCAGGTAGCGATTACTGATCCTGCAAAAATTGCAGCAGCATCCGCTGCTGCACTCGGCACTAGCGGCAGTGGCAACAACGGTAATGCGAATCTGCTCGCCAATGTTGGCGCCAACGGCGTGCTCAGTGGCGGTACGGTTTCGATCACCGCAGCGAATATCGCGCTGGTTTCACAGACCGGCAATCTATCGCAGCAGATTTCAACGCGGCGCGATGCGGCGCAGGCAATTCAACAACAAACCAAGAGCGATCTGGATTCTGTCTCCGGCGTGAACCTTGATGAGGAAGCAGCTGACCTGTTGCGTTATCAGCAGGCCTATCAAGCTGCAGCTCAAGTGATCTCGATGGCGCGAGACATGTTCCAGACCCTGCTCAGTGCAACGCGTGGAGGTTAATCCGTGAGAATCTCAACGAGTGCGATGATTGAACAGTCTGTGCGTAGCATGAACGCGCAGCAGAATAATCTGGCCAAGATCCAAAGTCAGATCAGCAGCCAGCAACGCATGCAGACAGCGGCAGATGATCCGGCGGGTTGGGCCAGAGGCATGTCGCTGGATCAGGTGCTGGCTGGCATTACGACCTACGGCAGCAATATCAACACGGCCCAGCAACGTCTTGGCCTTGAAGAAAATGCATTGGCTGATAGCGGCAATATTCTGCAGAGCGTCAGCGCGCTCGCGATTCAGGCCACGAATGGATCACAGAGCCCGCAGTCATTGCAGGCCATCACTGCGCAGTTGCAGCAGTACTACAACCAGTTGCTCAGCGACGCCAATGCACAAGACGGCGAGGGCCATTACCTCTTTGCGGGCAGTAGCAGCATCAGCGCGCCATTCACGCAAACCGGTAATAGCGTGACGTATAACGGCGACACCTCTTCTCGCTTGTTGCAGATTGGCCCGCAGAGAACGATTGCGGATGGTGACAACGGCGCCAGTGTTTACATGAACAACTCCAGCGGCAATGGCACTTTCGCCACGGCTGTGAGCACCACTAATACCGGCGTAGCACAGCTGACAAACAGCCAGGTTAAAGATGCCAGCCTCTGGGATGGCGGTACGTACAACGTCGCTTTCACCGGCGGCAACTATTCGGTGACAGACAGCTCCAACAACGTGATTGCCAGCGGCGCTTACACCGATGGCGGTACGGTGTCGTTTCGCGGCGTGCAGCTGACTTTCTCTGGCGCTGCTGCGACGGGTGACAGCTTCACGGTTTCACCCAGCGCGCCCAAGGATGTGTTTGCCAGCCTGCGAGATCTGATCTCGCTGACGCAGAATCCTCCAACGAGTAGTGCAGGGCGTGCGCAGTGGCAGACGCAGATGCAAAACCTGCAATCAGAGATTTCTCGCAGCTTCGATGCCGTAACCAACACGCGCTCTGATGTTGGCGCGCGTATGGCGTCGCTCGACGATGCAAGCAATCGCCTCCAGGATCAATCTGTAGCCATGAAGAGCTTGCTGTCGAATGTGCGTGACCTTGATCTTGCGCAGGCCAGCACAGAGCTCAACCTGACGACGGTATCGCTGCAGGCTTTGCAGCTTGCTTATACCAAGGTGCAGTCGTTGTCCTTGTTCCAATATTTACGATGAATGCGAAGGCACTTTCATATCGGGCCGGCTTGCCGGCCCGAGCCATATCTGGAATCTGCTTTAAGTGTGTCATTCCGAACGCAGTGAGGAATCTCGCCGTTCTCGAAGCAAGATTCCTCACTACGTTCGGAATGACAAAGAGTGATCAGAACAACAAAGCGTCCGTTCAGAACGACAAAATTATTTCGTAAAGAACAAATCACACCGCTTATCTGTCATGCGTCTCCGTTCATCCATTAAGCCGCTGAACGCATCAAGAATCCGGAATCGAGCCCGTTAATAGACTCAGCAACGGCAGGCAATCCCAGAAATGAGACCAAGCTGCTGCAATCCAGGGCTAGGCCTGAGCCTGCCGGGAAGTCCTCAATACTTTCGGAGAAGAATCCATGTCAAGCGTAATTAACACCAACGTCATGTCGCTAGTTGCACAGCAGAACCTGTCCAACTCGCAGAGCTCGCTGCAGACCTCGATGTCACGCCTGTCTTCAGGCATGCGCATCAACAGCGCCAAAGACGACGCCGCAGGCCTCGGCATTTCGCAGCGTATGACTGCACAGATCAATGGCCTCGACCAGGCTGCTCGCAATGCCAACGACGGCATCTCACTGACGCAGACCGCTGAAGGCGCACTGCAACAGGTCACCACCAACTTGCAGCGTATCCGCGAGCTGGCAGTACAGTCGGCTAACGGTTCCAACAGCAGCATTGACCGCGCATCGCTCAACGCTGAAGCCCAACAGCTGATGTCTGAAAACAATCGTGTTGCTCAGCAACAGCAGTACAACGGTGTAAACCTGCTTGATGGTTCGTTCTCTAACCAGAGCTTCCAGATCGGCGCCAACGCCGGTCAGGTGATCACGGTCGGTTCCATCGTGAACGCCAACGCCAGCGCTCTGGGTACTTACACCAGCGCTAGCGTGACCGGCGCTGCTGCCACCACGCTGACTGCGGTCACTGCAGGTGACCTCACCATCAACGGTGTCAGCGTAGGCGCAGTCGGTGCAGCGAGCAGCGCAACACAACGCGCTTCGCAGATCCGCGATGCGATCAACTCGGTTGCTGACCAGACCGGCGTTTTCGCCATCAACGATACCGGCACCACGGTAACGCTGAACTCTTCAGGCAACTCGGGCATCACCGTTGCAATGTCGGGTACCGGCACCACCGCAACAACCGGCCTCACCGCTGCAGTCACCGCTGCCGCAACGCAGACTGGTTATGCAACGTTGGATCTGTCGACCTCAGCTGGCGCCACTCTCGCACTCACGCAGATGGACGCTGCACTGAACGACGTCAACACCGCACGCGGTAACCTCGGTGCTTATCAGAGCCGCTTCGCTTCGGTCATCAGCAACTTGCAGACGACCTCGACGAACCTCTCTGCAGCCCGCAGCCGAATCACCGACGCAGACTTTGCTCAAGAAACCGCGAACATGACTCGCGCACAGATCTTGCAGCAGGCTGGTACGGCGATGGTGGCTCAGGCCAACTCAGCACCACAGGGTGTACTGAAGTTGCTCCAAGGCTAAAAGCCGATACGCCGGAGGAGGAGCACTGCTCCTCCTCCGGATTTTTTGCGCTGAGGAGTTGAATCGGATTTAAAGCGAAGCAGCCATGAGCGACTTAATCCAAGAACTACCTAGGATTGCCGCAGTTGCGGCAGCCACACCAGCGCGCGGCGATAGCTTGCGCGCTTCTGTATTTGTGGCGCCGACGGTGAGCAAGGATGACGCGACGAATAAGCCGGTCGAACTCGAAGCGCTGAATGATGCAGTCGACAGACTCAATAAACACTTTGCAGAAAAACGCACCGACCTCAAATTCAGCGTCGACCAGACGCTCAATGAAGTGGTGGTGTCCGTAGTTGATTCGCAGGACGGAACCGTTCTGCAACAAATTCCCAGTGAGGTCGCGCTGCGTATTGCGCGCTATCTCGCAGAAACGAACAGTGGTTTGGTAAAGGCCAAGGCATGAGCTACGGTCATCTTCTGGAGCAAGGTCTATGACTACTACTGTTACGTCTAGCGTCAGTTCGCCAGGCATTGGCTCCGGACTGGATGTCAGTAATATCGTTTCACAGTTAGTCGCCGCCTCACGCGCAGCGCCCGATAAACGTTTGGCCGCTGCAACAGATAAAGACAACACGACCATCTCTGCACTCGGCAGTTTGAAGTCCGCATTGTCTGCACTTCAAACCGCAGCAAAGGCCATGGGCAGCACCGGCACGCTCGGCAAGAGCACAGCGCAGTCCAGTGACAGCAGCACCTTCACCGCCAGCACCAGCGGTGGTGGCAGTGCAACTTACAATGTGGAAGTGGTTTCTCTAGCCACAGCCAGCAAGATCGCCAGCAGCAGCTACGCTAATGCAGCAACGGAAGTAGGTGCGGGCAGCGTCACCGTCGGCGTTGGCGCTTCATCATTCACCGTTAATCTTTCGGCGAGTGCCAACAAACTTTCTGATCTCGTCAGCGCCATCAACGGCGCCGCCGATAACAAAGGCGTCACCGCTTCAATCGTTACCGACAACACCGGTTCACGCTTGGTGCTGCAATCGCAGAAAACCGGCACTGACAATGCAGTGACGCTGAGTTCAGCAGCAACAGTAGGCGGCGCTTCATTCATCAGCACCAGCGTTCTGCAAACCGCAGCGAACGCGCAGTTGAAGATTGATGGCTACGACGTCACCAGCAGTTCCAACACCGTCACCAATGCCATCAGTGGTGTGACGATCAATCTGGTCAAAGCCAATCCTGGCGCAACCAATACACTCACCATCGCACCGAACACCTCCGCTGCGGCGGGTGCAGTGCAAGATTTTGTAACCGCTTACAACAGTGCGTTGTCGACGATCTCCGGCCTCACCAAGTTTGATCCGACAGGTCAGGCCAGTGGCGCGCTGCTGGGAGACTCCACCGCGCAACACTTGATGACGCAATTACGTTCCATCGTTGGTGGCGCGGCCAGTGAAACCGGCAGTGCGTTTACGCTGCTGTCACAGATCGGCATCAGCTCATCCAAAGACGGCACACTGACGCTGGATACAGCGGCATTGAACAGCGCCTTGTCGACCGACATCGGCTCAGTTCAAAAAATGTTTTCAGGCAGCGGCGGCTTCGGCGCACAACTTAGCTCACTGCTCACCAGCACGCTGACGGTAGGCGGTTCTATCGACAGCAAGATGCAAGGCCTGCAAGCCGACCTCAAAGACATCGGCAAACAGAAAGCAGCGCTAGACACCAGAATGAGCGCAGAAGAAACCCGCCTGCTGGCTCAATACAGCGCGCTAGACACCTTGGTCGCAACCCTCAAATCCACACAGGACTACCTGACGCAGCAGCTCGACAACCTGCCAGGCTGGACCACCTCCAAAAGTAATTAACTTCTACGGGCCGCATTGCGCCCGTTGTCCGTTGCTGCGCGGCCATCTCGCTCGGGATGATGGTGGGCTGTGCTGTGTCGTTCTGTTTATCAAATACTATTTATCAATTACTAAATGACATCGTGCGTTAGTGCGAAGTGGTATGTGCTGTTTGTATCGATTGAGTCTGGAGCATCCCAATTTCGCTACTTCGATTGCGACGAGTGGTTATGCTCACCTGCTAGTGCTTTTATTGCGTTCTCATCACCTTGAGCTGCAGATTTTGTAAACCAGCCCTTGGCTGCTTCTTTGTCTACGGGCATTAGAGCACCGTGAAATAGCTCTTCCCCATAGGTCCACTGCGCCCAAGCGTTTCCTGTTTCAGCGGCAAGCTTGAGTTCAGTGAGATACCCGTCTTTCTGGTGAGCCTTGCCGTGACACCAAGCAAGTTGGGCATGAGCCCATCCGAGCCCGTCATCTGGAACATTTTCCAACTCACTCACAGGTAGCGAAACTAGACGCCGCAGCGTTGGTATCCGCTGCGGGCAGCCGGCAATTGGTTCTTGCGAATAAGCGTATTGGTACCAAAAGTCCCCATCGCTGTTGGGGAATACGCGCGCCGCATTTGCAAAGTGTGGAATGGCTTGAGCGTGGAGTTCTCTCCGCGCCGCCTGCGAGCCAAGATCAATCTCTATCAGGCCTTCCAGTTCTGAAATCTGTGATGGGGGCAGGTTTGCGGCACGAGCGCCTTGAACAACATCGCCCATCGCCTTTATTGATCCGCCCCAGCGAGGACGCAAGGACTGCAGGTATGCTCGGCGCACGATGAAGTTCTTTGGGTCTATACGCAACGCGGCATCGTAGGTCCGAGTAAGAAACTCGCGTCCCTTAACATGCTTACCTACCGAGACAAGATACAGATAGCTGACGATCGGCTTGTCATCCATCGCAAGCGAAGCCTGTAAGTCGAAAAAAGCTTTACCCAGATAGTCGACCATCTGGTCAATATTTTCCTGCGGCGTATCCTGAATAAAATCCGAGCCGCGCCGTGATTCGCCGACAGTTCGGAAATAAATGCCGCGTGCGAGAGTCGCCGCGTAGGATTGGCGATTCTGCAAGACCCAAGCGTCGAGCTTAGTTTGCAACTCCGGCGTATCTACAGCGAAAACACTAAACAGATTACGTAGGCCAACATCACTAAGGCGGCCCTGTTTATAGTCAGCGATGGAATTGTTGAGCAATTGCTCGACGGCGGCATAGTCGTCTTTGCCCAGAGCCGCAGTCACTGCAGTCCGCTCGTTCTCCATCCTGGGCTCGGTATCATAAGTGCCCGGAATGCCGAGCAAGGTCTGCGTTGCGGGAGACGGCACCTGTTTCGTTGCGCGGACACGCTCCAGCGCAAAGAAAACCAGGAATCCAACAGTCATGGCTAGCACGACAACGGCGCCACCTTTGAACGTAGCTTTGAGCTTGGACATTTGCTCCCCTTATATTTTTTTATTGATGCGACTTGCGCCGATACGACAGGTCGACTGAATGAAGTCTCGCCGAACATGCTGACGGATGTCGAGGCATGCTTAGGCATGCCGCCAGGTAAACTTGGATGTCCGCTTTCACCTCGAAGCAAACTTTCTTGCCCAAGAAAGGCAATTAAGCCATATTGATTTTCGAAAACAATTAGCCAAATGGGTAATTGCGTTTGCGGGCTAATACGGCAACATTCCAAGCATAAGCATAAAAAATCAGGGACAGGCTTTTGCTGAAGTTTCCGTTTCCCCGTTGACCTATTAAGTGCAGATGCACTTTCGTGGCCATTCCTGAGAAAATGCCAATATGAAAATCGAAAAAGATATCCACGAGTCGTTCTGCACCGCCTACGCTGGGGCTGTAGTCCGTTTTATCGTCACGGGCATCAACGAAGACGTGTCTTTTGATTCGAAGACGCAGCGCTTCGTTTCGAAAGAGATCGATGAAGACGTCCCGCCATCCGACTGTGAATGGTGGGTGGGTGATGACTGGGAAACGTTTGTCGGCCCGCTCGCATGCGCGACTGACTTGGCGCATCCGAAATTCTCAGAGGACGTGCTGAGTAAGGCGATCATCTTCGCCTTGAGAAAATCTGCCACTGGTAAGCGGATGAGTCAGATTTTGGCTGGGCTCGATTAATTCCTCAGCCTGCTTATTCGCCGCTCTGTAGGTCGGTCTAATTCAAGTATTGGGCATTCGATGAAAATCTCTGACGAAATCGACACTCTCGCACTTTATGCCAGCCCACTTGCAGCGCCTGCTGTCCTTGCAGTTTTCGGACTTGCCGGAACATGGTCATCGTCGGAGGCAGGTGTGTTCTCGGCCATCTTTTGGCAAGTCGCTCTTGCTTGTGCATACACGCCTATTTACTACGCAATTTCTTTATTGCTTGTGTTGATCATTTGGCGTGTATTTCCAAAGGTACGAGTATTCAGAAAATCAGTAACTGGTCCACTTATCGCTACGGCGTGCGTGTTTGCAATCTCAGTGAATTCCTATGCACTGGGTTTTCGCAATATCGGGCCATTTGATTCTGAAGCTTTCAGAATTTTTGTCGGGGTGGTTCTGAATATCATCTTCTTCGTCTGGCTTATGCGTCGATCACATTTGCTAGATTCTCTACACGGCGAATCGGAGCAGGCGTAAAAAGTTTACGGCTTGGGAGTTCCATACTGAAAGGTAAGAGCTCCGCAGTAGTTATTCGAATATTTAATCCGATCTCCTAATTTTCTTCTTTGGTTTGCTGTCGATGTTTAACTATAAAGATCCAAATTCTCTATCAGCGCGTATGCCTAGAACTCTTCTCACATTTCTCCTAATCCTTTCACTCATTGGATGTACGTCGATGCAAGTGAGCCAAGGCGGCAAACTTCCGAATACGCTAGGGAGCCTGAAGCCAGGCGATACAGTCACTGTGGTTACCTACGCAGGAACCAACATTCAACTAAAAGTAGTATCAATTGATAGCCGCACATTGACTGGCCAGAGTAATGAGGGAAGCATCTCTATCCCTGTCGTTCAAATAAAATCGGTTGCTAAGTCGCACTTTAGTGTGGGCAAGTCCATCGGGTTAGTTGCCGGCGTAGCGTACGCTGCATTAGCGGTACTGGGTGTTTGGGCTTTCTATTCTCTCGGCAAAGCAACAAAGTAAAAAATACGAAAGCTTAAGGGGGCAGAGTAATTTTTCAGGCTCCTTATCCGTTTATATGGCTCATCCAGTGGCCCATGCCCGTGGCAAGATAATTGCCACCAGACATTTGGGTCTGATCATAAGAACGTACAGGGAAGTTCATGCCAGAAATTAAATTCACGGCCGATGAGACTGCCATCATCGTCAAGAAGATTCAGCTCTATTTTATTGAAGAGCTCAAGCAAGAGATTGGAAGATTCGATGCTGAGTTCTTGCTCGAATTCTTCTCAAGCGAAATGGGCACATACTTTTATAACCGCGGCCTATACGACGCTCAAGCGATTCTTTCCAGCAAGCTGGAGGAGTGGTCCGAGACTATTTATCAGCTTGAGAGGCCGACGGAGTTCCGAAAATGAAGAATAATTACTCCGACCCATTATTTGCTCCAACATACTGGCTGTTTTTTCCATTTGGCCTGATCGCATATTTCGCAAGAATAGGGAATGGATAGCTGTTAGACAGGAAAGCAAATGTATCTACCTTCTGATCCCAAAGTCTGGAATGAAATAGCGCAGGATCCATTGATCAAGCGACCAATATTTTGGTTGCCAATTGCATTTGTCATTCTGATCCCATTCCTTACAGATGAAGATCAAATCAGGACATCTTTGCTAGTGCAGCAATTTGTTGCTGCGCTTTCCTATCTGGTGCCATCAATCGATACTTGGGTACAACGCTCCGAATTTCCTTCAACAACAGGTTTTTTGTTTTCAATTTACTGGGTCCTGATGCCGTATTATTTTTTAATATTTGCAGGCATTAAGGACAAGTCAGAGTACGTGAAAATCTGGAGATCAACAGGATGGAAGCGTTATTTTTCTCCGTTAATATTGATTTCGATACCGCTCGCTTATGGCCTAATTTTTTACTTCTTTGCGTTTCCTGAAGAATCCAACTGTTCTCATGAATGCATTCATCGCTCGCCCTCACTCCAGAATTTCTGGGGAATATGTTCAGTGATCGGCATTACAAGCTTATCTGCCGAGGTTTTTAGGTGGATGAAGAACTTTAAAGCTATCTATTTTAGTGAACTACAAGAGGGAGAAAATACATGAGCGCTGATACGGCGAGTAAGACCCCTTATTTCTTTTACTCGTCGAAGGGGGACGTTTGCGATGGCTGCAACGTCAGTAAAATTCTGAGGTAATTCCAAGGAAGTAAAATGAATCTTACAAAATTCGAACGTCCTTGCTGGCTTCCTGTAGTCGCCCCCAGGATGGCCCCTTAAATGCGTCAAAGTTTTCCGGCGCACCTTTCTTGCCTTCAGGCAGCAAATGGCCCGCTTGCCAAAACTGCGGAAAGCCTATGCAGCTTTTTCTGCAACTAAATCCCTCTGAGCTTCCGGAGCAAGTAACCTCGCCATGGGGTGAAGGACTCCTACAGTTTTTCTATTGCACTAACTCTGAACCTCTATGCGAGGTTGATTGTGAAGCTTTCTTCCCATTCTCGAAAAGCACGCTGTTGAGAATCGTAAGTGCTGAAGGTAAGTCTGAGGCGGTAGATTCATCCGCGGTTCTAAATGGCTTTCCACCTAAGCTCATCGTCGGTTGGAAAGTGGACCATGACCTGCCAAATTGGGAAGAGCTTCGATCGCTCGGAGTTGAATTGACTGACGAGGAGTCCGAGGAACTCAGCGAGAAGGGCTTTCCTCGCTCGGGAGAAAAGCTCTTAGGCTGGCCAGCTTGGGTTCAAGGCGTTGAATATCCGCAATGTCCTGAATGTGGGTCACAGATGCGTCTTGTTTTTCAAATTGATTCGAGTGGTCATCTTCCTTACATGTTTGGTGATGTTGGATGTGGCCACATTAGCCAATGTGCAATTCATCCAAGTAACTTAGCCTTCGGCTGGGCATGTGGGTAATTGCATATAGCTGCCAACGTCAGCTTTAAAAATAAGGGGCCGGAGTAATTATTCGCTTAATCTTCGAAATAGTTACTCCGACCCCTTATTTCATATTTCATATACCTCGCAGATATGGCAAACCCTTTCTTCAAGCAGACGTGCCTTTGGCACGCCGCTAAAGTTAAACGTTAGGTTAAATCAGGAGAAGTTATGGAAGCCATACTAAAAAAGTGCCAGAAAGAAGACTTCAATTACCTTTCAGAGGTTCTTGATAGCTACCTGTCATTTACTGATGATAAGAAGAGAAAATCTCTTTTGGCGCAAAGCGGCAGCAGCCCAAACGCCAAGAAAGAACTGATAACCCTCATAGATAAACAAATAAAATATTTTGGGTCTTCCGATCTTGCCTATTTGAAACGCGCTCTATTCAGCTCTTCGGGGGGTGTCAGCGCAACAGAAATAATCAATGATGTATGCGAAAAGCTTAGTGTAAAAATAAAGATTGGGGGCAGCGTTGAGGCTCGCTTAGAGCGCCTTGTTAACGCTGTTGTCGAGAAAGAGCTCCTAAGCAAAAGCCCTGAGGATCTATCGAACGCATTTAAAGATATCGGCATGGGAAATGCCGACATAAAAGCGGTAATAGAAAAAATAAAAGGAAATGGCAAGGTTTTAATTTTGCCAATCCTTGTCGAAATTCTTGGGCCAAAAATCACGCTTGGAATTATTGAAACAATAATCATCAGCCTTATTGCACAAATAATAGGCAGGGAGGCAGCAAAGCAATTGGTCAAAGAACTTATGAAAAGAAATCCTTGGGTAAATGCATTGGGCCCGGTTCTGTGGGTGCTCTCCGGGGCATGGTTGGCCTTTGATCTTCAGGGGCCTGCATACAGAAAGACCGTCCCAATAACTTTGTACTTAGGGATTGTCGCGCTTCGCGATGGCGCTGAAGATACTAAGTCGTAAATTTTCCCCAACAAGTCGTTCCAGTCGACCACGTACAGGGGCGGCTGAACTCCAACATTGCTTACGTCTTTTTTGTGACGATGAATTGAGAAGTGTGACCTACAGCACTTGGCACAAAACAACCCCAACAAATCACCCCAACTTCAAATAGCGCGCCCAAAAGCTCACCCAAGGTTTTTTAAAGAAAACCCACTCAAGTATTCCCACCCCATGCCGATGTACCTAAGGCACAGACAGGAATACTCAGATGATGGCTTATCGTCAGAACACAGCGCTCGCGCAATATCAGTCCAACGACGTTGCTGGCGCCATGGGCGATGCCAGTCCGCATCAGCTTGTGCAGATGCTGCTTGCTGGCGCGTTGGATCGTCTCGCGCAGGCCAAGGGCGGTGTGTTGCGAAAGGATCGTCCGCAGAAGTTGCATGGCGTGGCCAAGACGGTCGCGATCATTGAGCACTTGCGCCTCAATCTTGATCACGAGGCTGGCGGTGACATCGCTCGCAATCTTGAGAACCTCTACGACTACATGGTGCGTCGTCTGCTGAAGGCCAATGTTGATGATGATGTGGCGATCATCGACGAGGTCGCCGGGCTGCTGCGGGACGTCAAATCTGCCTGGGATGCCATTCCACTCAACCTTCGGGCGTCGCCGCTTTCCTGATTCGTCCGGGTTGGGCGACTCAACGGCTCCTCGGGTACGGAAATGGCATGGGGGTAGCTGACCATGAAAGAAACTGTCAAAACACTGGCGTATGACGACTTGCTGCCCTTGGATTGGGTGGAGTTATCCGCGCCGCCGGACGCCCTCTACTTAGAACGTCTCTGCGAACGCAATGTCAGCTTGCTAGGCAGGGTGGCTGCCATCGAAGAGCGGCATCGCATGGTGGGCGAAGAGGGCGAGTTGGAGCAGGAGATTAACCGCCTGCATTCGAAGATGGATCTGCTGCTAGGGCTGGTTGCCAGCATCGCTCGAACCCATCTGAAACTGCCCGACGAGGTCGAACTCCGTTTGTCAGCCGATTACCTACGTTGGAAGTTGGTAAGGCCAGTACCACTTAAGGGATCGCGCATCATGCTCTCGCTGTACCTGAATCCCTGTATTGCCGAGCCTCTGCGTTTACCCGCAGTTGTTCAGGAACAGGATGATGGATGGGTGGGGGCATGCTTAGAACATCCGGGGGCGAGCTGTTATTTGGCACTGGAGCAGCATGTATTTCTGCATCACCGTCGTTCGGTTGCTGAAACAAGGTCTCTCGTACAAAAGTAACCGTGGCAAGCGGTGCGGGGACGGGGATCTTCATCCAACCGAGCCGACGCATCACTATGAAAATCATCCTTGCCGATCAGCAAACTTTGATGCGCGCAGCCGTGCGCTGCTTGATTGAAACGATGCATGGAATGAAGGTTATTGCCGAGACCGGCGATGGCCAAGAATTACTGAAACTCGTCGCGCGACACAGACCCGATATCGTCATCACTGATATGGATCTCGCGAGCATGAGTGGTCTCGATTGCACTGAACAGATCAATCGACATTATCCGGCCAGCGCAGTGTTGGTCTTGTCTGATCAAACGGCGATGCAGCCTGTACGTGCAGCGTTGAAAGCAGGCATCGCCAGCTTTGTTGCCAAGGATGCAGAGCGTCAAGAACTCGAGCTTGCCCTACGCGCCACCGCTCGTGGACAAAGTTACTTCAGCCCCAAGGTCTCACGCAGCGCGCTTGAACAGCGCCGTTTGCAGCGTGGCGAAGATCGGCCCTCACTGACCGTACGTCAGCGTCAAATCATGCAGCTCCTCGCACGTGGCAGCACCACGAAGGAGATCGCAGGAATCATGGGTGTCGGCATCAAAACCGTAGAGACGCATCGCGCACGCGCGATGGAGGCTCTGCATCTCAAAACTTCAAATGCCTTGATTCACTACGCAATCCGTCATGGATTTGACGGATCAAATCCTGTCACCTCATTCCCAACTCCTAGCGCCTGAAAAATTCCAAATGTAAGGGTTCCCCTTACACGCAGTAAGGGAATGAACGATTGGAGATTTGACGCTGTAGGCCAATGATGGCTTCAACGAAATGCAGCGTTGCATTTCACTCAAAAGGAATTGAGGAGAGTACAAAATGAATCCAGGAATTCGCTTGCATCTGGGCCAACAGATCGCGATGACCCCGCAGCTCTTGCAGTCCATCCGCATGCTGCAGCTGTCGACACTAGAACTAGAACAAGAAGTCCGCCAAGCGCTAGAAGAAAACCTGATGCTTGAGCAGGACGAAGACTCCGAAGTCACAGAGTCAGAAGCCGCTCCCGCAGAAGCAAGCAACCACGAAGAAATTGTTGCGGTGTCTGCAAACGACGCGACTGCACTTGAACAGATGTCAGAAGACTTCGACTGGAGCAGCGCAGACAGCTGGTCCGGCGGCGAACCAATGGATGACGAAAATCCAATAGAAGATCGCACGCCTGCAATGCCATCAGAAGATATTCGCATCCGCGCGCTGGAACAGCTGCGCACCAGCCTGAATGATCCGATGGACATGCGCATTGCGTTGGCGATTGTCGAAGCAGTGGATGACAACGGCTATCTCGAAAGCTCGTTGCTTGAGATTGCAGAAAAGCTTTCCGAACTGGACGTCACCGAGCAGGACGTCGCAGCGGTGTTGCACAAGGTTCAAGCTGTAGAGCCAAGCGGATTCGCTGCACGCAATCTGCGCGAATGCCTGCTACTCCAACTGCGCGATCTGCCGCGCAAGACCCTAGGTCTTGAAATGGCCAATGAGATCGTTAGACAGCACCTCAACGCACTCGGTGCACAAGACTACGCAGCGCTGAGAGAAGTGTTCCAGACCGACGACAACACACTTGCTGTCGCCATCAATCTGATCTTGATGCTCAACCCAAAACCAGGTGCATCCGCCAATAGTCCGGCACGTGCAGTGGTGCCAGACATCATCGTCAGCGGTCGCCAAGGCAACTGGAAGATCGACCTCAACCCAGCAACGCTACCACGCATTCGCGTGAATTCACTTTACGAGAAACTGTTGATTGGTTCTTCCGAACATCGCGTACTGCGTGACCAGTTGCAGGAAGCTCGCTGGTTGGTGCGCGGTGTCGAAATGCGCAACACCACGTTGCTAAAAACCGCTCGCGCAATCTTCTCACGACAGGCCAAATTTCTCGTTGATGGGGAAGAAGCCATGATGCCGCTGACGCTTCGCGAGATTGCAGACACCATCGAGATGCACGAATCGACCGTGTGCCGCGTCACCACCAACAAATACGTACAAACGCCATGGGGCGTTTACGAGCTGAAGGATTTCTTCCCTAGCATGCTAGGTGGTGCGGAATCCGAAACCTCCGGCACTGCCGTCAAAGCCATCATCCGTCGCATCATCGATGGCGAAAACCGTAGCGCACCGATGTGCGATGGTGCCATCGCTGCAATGTTGCATCGCAAGGGTGTGAACGTGGCTCGTAGAACAGTCGCCAAGTATCGCGAGGCGATGAAGATTGCTTCAGCAAAAGAAAGACGTCTTCAGAAGCCGCGTCAGGCGCTTCGCATCGCAGTCTAGTTTTGCCAGTTAGTTTCTAAAAAAATAAGTTCAAGTGAGAGCACCATGTCTGAAGCCAAAATTCTTGTAATCGATGCAGATGCGCAAAGAAGCGAAATTCTGCGTTCGATTCTGCAGTTCATCGATTGGCGTTCGGTGCTGGTGGGTGATGCAGCTGAAATCGATTTGAACAAGCACAGCCCCCAAGATTGGGTGGCCGTGGTCATTGGAAAATTCGACAACGCCGAATCACTGAAAAAATTTACCGAGTGGTTCAAGCGTGATCACTACCATCCGCCATTGCTGGTGCTGCCAGAATTCTATGAACAGATTCTGCAAGAGTTTGAGTTTGATCGTCTGGCGTGCGTGACTTTGGATTTCCCATTCAAATACACCCAACTGCATGACTTGCTCAAGCGCACGCATATGCAGCGCAAGCGCATCAACGAAGTGGTCAAATATTTGTCAGACGGCCCTACAGGAAACTCTCCTGTTGTGAAGCGTCTGCGTCGTATGATCGAGCAGGTTGCTGGTTTCGACACCACGGTTCTTGTGACCGGCGAATCTGGCACGGGCAAAGAAGTCGTTGCACGCGCCATTCATGAAAGCTCCAATCGCCGCGACAAGCCTTTTGTTGCCGTGAACTGTGGCGCGATTCCTTCAGAATTGCTGGAGAGCGAACTCTTCGGTCATGAGAAGGGCGCATTCACCGGCGCCATCACCACTCGCAAAGGTCGTTTCGAGATGGCCGATGGCGGCACGCTATTCCTTGATGAAATCGGCGACATGAGCTTGCCGATGCAGGTCAAGATTCTCCGCGCCCTGCAAGAAAGAACCTATGAACGCGTTGGCAGCAACCACAGCGTTCGTTGTGATGTTCGCGTTATTGCTGCTACGCATCGCAATCTGGAAGAAAACATTCGCAAAGGAAACTTCCGCGAAGATCTCTTCTACCGCCTCAATGTGTTCCCAATCGAAACCCCACCGCTGCGTGATCGCATCGATGATCTGCAGCTGTTGATTGATGACATCACCGTCAGCATGGATCGCAACGGTCACGGCTCGGTTCGCTTTGCACCCGACGCCATCAATGCTCTGCGCCAGTATCCTTGGCCAGGCAACGTGCGTGAACTGCACAATCTGATCGAACGTCTTGCTGTGCTGCATCCACGCGGTCTGGTTCAGGCCACGGATCTGCCACAGACCTATCGTCGCGGTGTTGTTTCAAAAGTAACGAGCATCATGGAGACGGTACTGCCAGAAACCTTGCAGGCCAATGCTGACGAAGAAGCTTCTACTGAAGACAACGTCATGCCATCGCCAGCCGTTGTTGCAATGCCGGGCTTCAGTCAGTTGCCTCCAGACGGCGTTGATCTGAAGGATCACATCGCCAACATCGAACTCAATTTGATCAAGCAGGCGCTGCGTCAGGCTAATGGTGTTGTCGCTCACGCCGCCAAACTGCTGAACACGCGCCGCACCACGCTGGTTGAAAAGCTGCGTAAGTACGGTCTTCAAAGAGAAGATTCTTCGGACTTAAATGTTGATGACCTGATGCAGGACGTTACCGAACTGCGTGAGGCCATCAGCGCCTAAAAAATGGACGTCAGGATTCCGTCACTGCTGGTGATTTCTCCTTGGGCACAAGAATTGCTCGATGTAACACAGAGAACGGTTTTGGAATTTGGCAAGCATGAATGACATCGACGTAAACCGCGTGTTGTCGCAGATTCGCTCACTGAGTGAGCAGGCGGCCAATCGCCCGGCAAACGTTGCTGCCAAAAGTCCGACGGAAAGTGGTTTCGGCCAACTCGTCGGCAACGCCATTTCGCAAGTCAATCAAACGCAGCAAACCGCCACCCAACTGCAACAGTCTTTCGAGATGGGTGATCCCAGTGCTGATCTGGCCAAGGTGATGATCGCGCAGGCGAGTGCTCAGGTTTCATTTAAAGCAATGGCAGAAGTCCGTAATCGCTTGGTGAGTGCCTACCAAGACATCATGAATATGCCGATCTGATATGGCCCAACTCACACTTCCACGAATGGATTCACTCGGCGCAATTCCCGGTCTGCGCCAGATCCTTTTTCTGGTGGGCATCGCAGGCGCAGTCGCCGCCGGTGTCAGCATCTACATGTGGTCACAGAAGCCGCCGATGGCTGCGGTTTATTCCAGCTTGTCGACCAAAGATTCTTCCGACGTCGCCGAAGCGCTGCGTACGGCGAACGTTTCGTTTCAACTCGACAACAACAGCGGCGCCGTGATGGTGGCTGCTGACAAGGTTTACGAAGCGCGTCTCAAACTGGCCTCGCAGGGTTTGCCGAAGAGCACCAGCATGGGCTTTGAGATGATGCAGCAGGAGCAGGGTTTCGGCACCAGCCAGTTTGTTGAGAGCGCGCGCTATCAACATGCGCTGGAGACGGAGCTGGGTCGCACGGTCAGCAGTCTGCAATCAGTACAAGGTGCACGTGTGCATCTGGCGCTTCCTAAGCAATCTGTTTTTGCCAATGGCGGTTCAGCTGCGAGTGCATCGGTGTTGGTTGATCTTGCACCGGGTCGTAGTCTCGACGGCAATCAGATTGCTTCGATCGTGCATCTGGTCGCATCCAGCGTGCCGAATCTTGTGGTTGGCAATGTCACTGTGATTGACCAATACGGTCACTTGCTCAGCAACTCGGGTGATGCCAACGATCCAACCCAACAAGCTGCAAACCAGTTTGAGCAATCTCGCAAACTGGAAGCCGATTACGTTCGCCGCATTGAACAGCTGCTGACGCCGATGACCGGTAGCGGTCGCGTCAGTGCACAGGTTGTTGCGGATATGGATTACTCGGTGACTGAAGAAGCCACTGAAAGTTACAAGCCAGATTCCGCCATCGTGCGTAGCGAGCAGACTTCTGAAAACACCACGCGTGGCCCAAGTGGCGGCGCTCAAGGCATTCCTGGTGCAACCAGCAATCAGCCACCGAGCAATGCTCAGGCGCAGCCACTGAATCCACCGGGCGCATTGGCTGCTGCGGGTAAAGCAGGTGCAACTCCAATTGCAGCCAGCAACACGACGAGCAGCAATCCAATCACCGAGAGCCGCAACAGCACGCGTAATTACGAAGTCGATCGCACGGTTAGCCATGTGCGTCGTCCGGCTGGCGAACTTCGTCGTCTCTCCGTCGCAGTACTCGTCGACAACTTGCCAAAGTCAGATGGCAAAGGCGGCACCACGCTGGCACCGTTGAGCAAAGATGAATTAGCCAAGGTCGAGAATCTGGTGAGACAAGCGGTTGGCTTTGATGAAAAGCGCGGCGACACCATGAGTGTGCAGAACGCTTTGTTCACCACCAATCCAATTCCAGTCGAAGCCCCAACTCCGATCTGGCAGCGCCAGGAAGTTCGTGAGTACGGACGTCAGGGCCTCGCTGTTCTGATCATCGTCATTCTGGTTTTTGCAGTGATGCGTCCAGCCATCAAGTATCTGGCTGAGACAGATCCCAACAAACAAGTCACGGCCAGGCTCGTCAGTGAAGGCGCGCCCATCACCGCGATGCTCGATGACAGCCACAGCGCGGCAGACGATAAGCCGCGCCCAGTTCCGCAGTACGAACAGAAACTTGCACTGGCGCGTGGAGCGGTTGCTGCCGATCCCAAGCGTGTAGCGCAGGTGATTAAAACATGGGTGAACACCGATGGTTGAAGCACAGGCAGCGACGAATGGATCTGCACGCGCAGCGATTCTCCTGATGTCGCTGGGCGAGACCGAGGCCGCCGAAGTGCTCAAGCACATGGGCGCCAAGGATGTGCAGAAAGTCGGGCAGGCGATGGCATCGCTGAACAATGTGTCACGCGAACACGCCACGCAGATCATGGAAAACTTTGTCACCGAGATGGAGTCGCAGACTTCGCTGGGTGTTGGTGCAGATGACTACGTTCGCCGTGTACTGACCGGCGCACTGGGTGAAGATAAAGCGAGTGGCCTGATTGACCGCATCTTGCTCGGCCGTAACAGCAAGGGTCTTGAAGCACTCAAGTGGATGGAGACGCGCGCTGTTGCTGATCTGGTGCGCAATGAACATCCGCAAATTGTTTCGATCGTGTTGGCCTATCTGGATCCAGATCAGGCAGCGGAAGTGATTGCCTTGTTGCCTGAGCGTATGCGCAGCGATGTGCTGGTGCGTATCGCACGCCTGGATGGCATTCAGCCGAGCGCACTGCGCGAGCTGGATGAAATTATGGAGAAGCAATTCTCTGGCGGTAACAACATCAAATCTTCCAGCGTCGGCGGCATCAAGGTCGCGGCTAACATTCTCAACTTGATGGACTCGTCAGTTGGTAATGCGATCTCCACCAAGATTGGAGAACTGGATGCAGACCTCAATACTCGCATTCAGGAACTGATGTTTGTGTTTGATGATCTCGGCGAAGTTGATGATCGCGGCATTCAGGCACTGCTTCGCGACGTGCCCCCCGAAATTCTCGGCGTTGCACTCAAGGGTGCAGAACCACGCGTTAAAGAAAAGATCACCAGCAATATGTCCAAACGTGCAGCAGAAATGTTGCTCGAAGACATGGAAGCCAAGGGCCCGGCACGCGTCTCCGATGTGGAAGCCGCGCAGAAGGAAATTCTGGTCATTGCACGCCGTTTAGCGGACGCCGGCACCATCATGCTCGGCGGAAAGGGTGACGAATTTGTTTGAAGTTCTCTCCAATGAATTAAGCGCTGGCGCGACGCTTTGGAATTGCCCACCGCTGTCCGAAGACGGCCGCGACAATCGTGAAAATCCGATGGTTTCGCGCAGCAAGCTGAATACGGCTGCGCATCTCGATTCGATTGAGAAAGCTGCCTACGAAGAAGGCTTTGCCCGCGGTCATGCCGAAGGCTATGCCAATGGCAACCGTGAAGCACAGGCTGTTGCCGCTCAGATCAGCTTGCTACTCGAACACATGTCTCGTCCGCTCAAGGATCTCAGCGCAGAAGTTGAACATGCGCTGATTCGCTTGGTGGTGGATACCGCAAGACGCTTGGTCAATCAGGCGATTGAGCTGGATCCGCAACTGGTTACTGGCGCAGTGAATGAAGCCGTCGCAGCAGTGACGACCAGCACGCGCGAGATGAAGATCTTTCTGCATCCGGATGATTTGTCGGCGTTGAAGAACACGCTGAGTCTGACCACGGATGCAAACTGGAAACTGGTGGCGGATGCCACGCTGCGCCGCGGTGATTGCCGCGTCGTCACTGAGTCCAGCCAGATTGATGCGCGCATGGACACACGCCAAACCAATATTGAACGGGCCTTGCTCGGCGAGGACGCTTGAACGCCTGGCGCGATGAGCGCGACCAGACACTTGTTAAATCGCTTGATGGCTTGAGCCCGCGCCTTAATGGTGTGCGTGGACCCATCGTTGAAGGCGTGCTGAAACGCGTCGTTGGACTGACGCTTGAAGCAGTCGGTTGCTCCGTGCAGATTGGCGGACGCTGCCGTGTTGAAGCCGCCGATGGCGTTTCACAGGAAGCTGAAGTTGTCGGCTTCTCCGGTGATCGAATCTTCTTGATGCCAGCAGGCGAGATGCATGGCCTGTTGCCTAATGCCCGCGTAATCCCCATTCGTCATGCCGCAGAAGTCGCTGTCGGTGATGCACTGCTTGGTCGTGTACTGGATGGCGAAGGCCAACCACTCGACGGAAAACCTGCGCCACGTTGCACCGACCGCGTGCGTCTCAATGGCACGCCCATCAATCCGCTGTCGCGTGCGCCTATCCGTGAGCCGCTGGATGTCGGCGTTCGCATCATCAATTCTCTGTTAACCGTTGGCCGTGGCCAGCGCATTGGTTTGTTCGCGGGCACTGGCGTCGGTAAATCGACATTGCTCGGCATGATGACGCGCTATACGAATGCCGATGTCATCGTCGTGGGCCTGATTGGTGAACGCGGTCGCGAAGTCCGCGAGTTCATTGAAAACAGCTTGGGGCCAGAAGGCATGCGTCGCGCGGTGGTTGTGGCGACGCCTTCTGACCGTTCGCCATTGATGCGTTTACGTGGTGCGTCTCTGGCAACAGCTATTGCAGAATATTTTCGTGATCAGGGCAAGAACGTTCTGCTGCTGATGGATTCACTGACGCGCTTTGCACAGGCACAACGTGAAATTGGTTTGGCTGTGGGTGAGCCGCCAACAACGCGCGGTTATCCGCCATCGGTATTTGCACGTCTGCCACAACTGGTTGAGCGTGCAGGCAATGGACTCGACGGCACTGGTTCCATTACGGCGTTCTACACCGTGCTGACAGAAGGCGATGATCCGAATGATCCGATTGCCGATTGCGCGCGAGGTATTCTGGACGGACACATCTTGTTGTCACGCTCAATTGCCGACTCTGGCATCTATCCAGCAATCGATATCGAATCTTCGATCAGCCGCTGCGCTGTTGAAATCACAGATACACCGCATCAGCAGTTGGTTAGACGTTTCCGCCAATTGTTCTCCGCGTACCAACGTAATCGCGATCTCATCAGTATTGGCGCGTACCAAAAGGGCAGCGATGCACGCGTTGATACCGCGATTGCGATGTGGCCGCGGATTGAAGAATTTCTTAAACAGGACGTACGCGAGCCTGCCACTTGCGCGGGCAGCTTGGGCGCCCTGCAAAACCTGCTGACCACTAATTAAAGGAAACGGCGATGTCACCCTCCCGATCATCGCGTTTAGAACCCCTTCAGCTTGTTGCCGATAAGCGCGAGGATGAGGCAATGCGCGCGATGGCCGAGTGCCAGCGCCTAGTCACCGAGCATGAAACGCGACTCTCGGAGTTGCAGCGTTATCTGCAGGATTACGTCAACACCGTAACCGTTGCTAGCACGCCAGCGCTGATCAGCAACCGCCACGCTTTTCTGGCGAAGTTGCGTGAAGCAGAAGGCTTTCAGAAAACATTGCTGGAGCAAGCCAAGCAGCGCTGCGAAGCCGAACGCACTCGCTGGTTGTTGAAGCGTCGCGATGTCGGCGTCCTGGAACAACTCGCCGCTTCGTATCGCATGCAGGAGCGACAGCAGACTGAACGCATCGAACAAAAGAATTCCGATGAGCGTGCCAGCCAAAGCTATTTTCGAGCTTTGGCAATGAACGCTGCTTCGGGCATGTAAGCCGATGAATGTGATGAGCAGCATGGGCGCCAGCGCTGATAGTCAGACTGCCTCATCAAGAATGAGTGTGGATCTGTCCTCGGCCAAGGAAGTCGGGCCGAAGAAAGCCGTTGCCAAGGATGATGCGGTGCAATCGTCTGACGACAGCCCACTGCCTCAGTTGTTTGGACAAGTACTGTCCAATGCGACGGCAGGACAAAAGATCGAAGCAAAAGTGCCTGTGGCTAAAACCAAAGTGGTTTCGGCTGATGCGACAGATGCAGCCGCTACTCCGGATATTGCTTTGCTGATGTCTCTGCTCAACGTGCTGCCACCGAATGATGCTCCTCCGGCAACAGGCGGACAGGATGATGCGATTGCAACGCTAGCTATCTCACCAAACACAGTTCGCACACCTCCAGCAGCAAGCCCTACAAATCCGCTCGCAACGCTAGTTGTTGATACGCCAGACACTTCAACTCCCGTCGCAGTCGCTTTGACTGTTGCCGCGAAAGAAGTGCCGCCGGTGATTGACGGCCGCATGACCGACAAAGCCGATCTCATTGCATCTGTACTCGCAGACATCGAATCACCAGCGCCGACGCCAGCGCCACTACTCGCAACTCCAACCCATCAGGCGCCAACCATGACGGCAGTAGCACTGGCATTGCCAGTGACTGCGCCAGGTGTGCTCGATGAATTGCCGATCACCAATCGTGAATGGCCTGCCGCTTTGGGCCACCGCTTGTTGTGGGCAGTCGGCGAGGGCATGCAGAAGGTTGAGATCAATGTGACGCCGGACGATATGGGGCCGATTAACGTCCAGATCCGCATCGAGAATGACAAGGCTGATCTGCGCTTCACCGCCACGCACGCGATGACGCGTGATGCACTAGAAGCCTCGTTGCCTCGTTTGCGTGACATGTTCTCGCAGCAGGGACTCAACCTGTCGCAAGCACAGGTGTTCTCGCAGACGCCACAAGACACGAGTGGCCGTCAGCCCGATACGCATCAGCCGAATCCACACGCCAGAAATTCTTCAGAGCCACAGGATTCAGAGCAGGCACCGCCCGTTCGTTGGCGCCGTGGCCTCGTCGACGATTACGCTTAAGCCAGCTCCGCGCTGAACGGCTTATTGCTTAAGGGCTAAATCGATTGGGCCTTTTGTAGTGACGTGCCAGGCTGTCGGAACGATTTGACTGTCTTCGGGCTTGGGCAGCATCACCAGCAATTTCTGATCGGGACGCATCTTCCGCGCTAGCACTTTTGCTTGTGCCAGCACTTCAGCAGCAGGCAGATCCAATGACCAGCCATATTGCTTTTCTGCATCTGCAATGGTCTGCGTGGCATCGGCAATGCTTGTCGTCAGATACGACACACGGCCAGAGGTGCGCATCCACGAATGCTCGCGACCAAATCGATGACGGATTTTTTGTTGTGAGGACGGCACGGTCGTTTCAACGCAATACAGACTCACCTGCTTATCATTGAGATAGGGACCGAGTAAGCCAATCGCACTGAATCCATCGCCGGTACCCGCGATGATTGCGTCTGGGAGAATTCCGAGCTCGTGCATCTGTTCTTGTGTCTCACGACCCACGATGCCTTGAAAATATTGGACGATGCTTGGGTACGGATAAGGACCAGCATCAATGCTATTCACATAGAAGCTGCCCTTGCTGTCCAAAAACCAATCTTCCAGCGCTCTGGAGCGTATGTCTTCATGGCTGGCATCCATCGACGGATAAAGCGTGATGATGTCCGCGCCCAGCTCGCGCATACGGCGCAGGCGAGCAGCGTTCTGTTCTTGCGTCGCTTGCGGCATATAGATGGTGCACTTCATGCGGAGCAGGCGTGCCACTGTCGCTACAGCAACGCCGTGTATTCCATCTTGGGTCGCGGTGATGATTCTGTTTTTGCCCAGACACTGTCCCAGCAGTACTTGTCCGCAGGCGTTAATCAAAGGGATATCAGTTGCGCCACGTTGATCTTCAAACTTACGGAAGATCTGTGCGCCGTTTTCATCCGAGGCGACTCGCTCAATTTTTTGTAGCGGAGTAGGCCGCGGCATATTCTGCTGCATCAACTCTCTGAACATTTGCTCAAACGAAGCGGATTGCGTAATCCGCTCCCAATCCTGCTCAAGCTCGGCTTGTCGAGCACTGAGTTCGCTCTGATTGACG
Organism: Stenotrophobium rhamnosiphilum; assembly: GCF_003052265.1. Lineage (GTDB taxonomy): Bacteria > Pseudomonadota > Gammaproteobacteria > Nevskiales > Nevskiaceae > Stenotrophobium > Stenotrophobium rhamnosiphilum. The sequence goes on along the minus strand of NZ_QANS01000005.1, from coordinate 200,915 downwards.
GATTCGTAGAACCGCTCAAACTCCGGCTTCTTCGGCGTTTGCATCACTGGCAATACTTGTACCGTGGTTCGCGTGAGAACCTGCGGCGTATCGCTAAACAAATTGCTGTCGGGAAGTAACTGGCGGCCCATACGCACAATCTCTGCCCAGTTTTCATCAGAACGGCCTTCCAACTGTTCGAGATAAAAACGAGTTTGCTCGCGGAACTCTTCTTTGAGATTGGCAGCGTAGAAAATTTCCAGCAGCTTGTAACGCAGATCGCGACGCTTGGGCTCTTGCGTGAGTGATGCTTTCAGAAGTTGTGCCACATCGTGGTAGAAACTGAGCGCGTGCTCCGGATGTTGTTCGAGCGGAGCTTTGGCGACCTCAACAATCTCGCGTGGTGGTGGCGAATAGCTTGGCGCAGCTTCTACAAGCGGAATAGGGTCTTGCCAATGTTCTGGTATTTCGTTCGGAATCGGTGCTGGCGCTGAGTTGATGTTCTGCGAGGGTGTCGCCGGAATCACTTCATCTTGTTCAACGCGCACTGATGCTGCTGCTGGTGATGATGGGCGTGTTGATGTCGAGCGCTTCTGCCAAAACTTGAAGCCTGCTACCGCCACTAACAGCGCAACGAAAGCGATCCAGATATTGCTGATGCCGCTTGTTGCTGGTTTCTTGTCGATCGCAGCGGTTTGTTCTGGATTCGATTCCACTCCAGCCGCAGGGGCTACGTCCTCAGCTACTGCTAGTGTTGTCGTTGTTTCCGCGTTGACACCATATGTAGTTAACAATTGGGGTGTCGTATCCCGTTTGATATTTGCGGGTTCACTTGCACGAATAAACGGCGGGTGTTCCAGTCGTTCTGACAGCTTCAATCTCGGATGCTCAAGCGTGATCGGTTCTGAGGTATCCAATACAGGCGGCGCCAGCTTCTGTGGCTGCGCAACTGGCGCGATACGACGTTGCTGTTTAACCGGTGCCTTGGCGGGTGTTGGAGTCTGCAATACAGGCTGCGGTGCTTCGGCGACAGCCAATGGCTTCATCTGAACGGCTGGCGATTGCTGCTGCACAGTTTGTAGTTTTGTACTCGCCGTTGTCTGTACAGGCGCGCGGGAATCTGGTGGGTCCAGCAGTAGTGAATAGCTGCGTTGCAATTTGCTGCCATCGATACTGATCAATTCAATGATCAGATCAAGGATCGGTTCACGTACAGATTCTCTGCTGGTGATTTCTATGAACGAGTTTCCATCCCGCTTCACCACTTCTACTCTGGTTCGACCGAGCAACATCGGCCGCTCAATGGAATTGCGCGCGTAAATATTTTCTGGGGCAATACGGGCAACGGCGGCTGAAAGGCTTTCTTCGCCTGCGCCAGTGATTGGAATTAAAACGTGTAGGGGTGAACCCAAGTTGGATCGCTGCTCGATGTCTCCGAGTCCTAACGCCGTAGCGGAGGGCGATCCTAAAGTTAAGATTGCAGCAGATACTGCAAACATAACCATCAATAACGCTCGCATCCTTGCTTCCCCATTTAGCCGACTCAACCTTGAGTCTTAGTGGGCGCTGTCTAACGACGAGCCCTTTATATCTATTTGGAAAAAGCCACAGATGTAAGCAAATCCCTACAGAATGTTACCTGTCATGGATGGGCAAATCCATAAGAATTGAACTGCCCCCCTCCTAAGCCACGCGAGCTGTGTAGCCCGGGTGAAACCCGGGAAGCGCCGCATGATTAATGGAAGACCCGGGTTGCACCCGGGCTACAACCGTAGGGCGGGAGCATCCCGCCTTTCGCGTCTGCCGACTTCGCGGAAGGCGGGATACTCCCGCCCTACTCAGAAGACGCCAGTTACTCGACATCCCTTTTTCCATAACCCAGTCAATTTTCCGTCGCCAAAAATAAGTGCTTGTTTGAATAGCCTTTAAATCATTATTTCGTGTGGCACACGGCTTGCTCCTCTCCTTGTGGAAAGTCACAAGACGGGGATGTCAAAAATGTCTGCAGCTGCAAACGCCATTCGAGAAGACCAGGCTGGACAGGTGCCTGCGCCTCCAGCCAAGAAGAGCAAAGCGCTTGTCTACATCATCAGCTTGCTGATGTTGGCTGCTGGTGGCGGTGGTGGATTTTGGTATTCCACGCAAGGCAGTGCCGCCGGTCACGATGCTCATGGCAAAGCGGCTGATGCAGCGCCTGCCAGTGGCAAGGCCGCAGCGATTTATCTGCCGCTGCAACCTGCATTCGTTGTGAATCTGGAAGACGCCGAAGCTCTGCGTTATATGCAGGTTGATCTCGAAGTGATGGCGCGCAATCCAAAGTCGATTGAAGACGCCAAGACCCACATGCCACGCATTCGTAACAGCCTGTTGCTGTTGTTCGGACAGCAGCATGCTTTTGAACTCGGCACACGCGCAGGCAAAGAAGCGCTGCAAGCTAAAGCCCTCGCAGAAATTCAGCGCGTGCTGAAAGAAGAAACCGGCAGCGCCGGTATCGAAGCCGTTTACTTCTCCAGCTTCGTCATCCAATGAGTACCAAAGAGCTGTTGTCGCAAGACGAGATCGACGCGCTGTTGCACGGCGTTGATAGCGGCAATGTTGAAGTTGAGATGCAGGCGCCTGCCGCACCTAACGAAGCACGCCCATTCAACTTTGGCTCACAAGACCGCATTGTTCGCGGCCGCATGCCGACGCTAGAAATGGTCAACGAGCGCTTCGCTCGTTTGTTCCGTATTGGCCTGTTCAACATGTTGCGCCGCTCGCCAGAGTTGTCGGTCGTCGGCATTCAGATGGCCAAGTTCGGCGAATACACCCACTCACTGTTTGTGCCGACCAGCCTCAATCTGGTTCGCATCAAACCACTGCGCGGCACCGCGCTGTTTATCTTTGAACCACGCTTGGTGTTTTCAGTAGTTGAAAACTTCTTTGGTGGTGATGGTCGTTTGGCCACCAAGATTGAAGGGCGCGAGTTCACGCCGACTGAAATCCGCGTGATTCAGCTGATGATTCGTCAGGCTTTCGTTGATTTGAAAGAAGCCTGGTCGCCAGTGATGGATCTGGATTTTGAATACATCAACTCAGAAGTGAATCCACACTTTGCCAACATCGTCTCGCCTTCCGAGATTGTGGTGGTTTCCAAATTCCATATTGAACTGGAAGGCGGCGGCGGTGATCTTCACGTCACCATTCCTTACTCGATGCTGGAGCCGATTCGCGATCAGCTTGATACCGGTATCCAGTCGGATCGCATGGGCCGTGACGAACGCTGGACCATGTCGCTGCGCGAGCAGATCAAAGATGCCGAAGTGGAAGTGAGCACCGACCTCGCACGCAGCACCATCACTGTGCGTGACCTGATGAAGCTCAAAGCTGGCGACATCATCCCAATCAACATGCCCAGATCGCTGGATATTTGCGTGGAGAACCTGCCGGTTTTCCGCGGAACGTTTGGCGTCAGCTGCGGCCGCAATGCACTTCGCATCAGTGAAGTGATTAGCCGCGAAACAAACTCAACGACACGCAGGAACTAAGACCATGAGCAATCCAGTACCTAATTCCAACGCGTCAGCAACCGCATCGTCAGCGGAACGCGCCAACTTTCAAACGCTGGACAGCGATGTTGCTGTCAGCCCCAACACCAGCAGCGACGTCAATCTGGATGTCATTCTTGATGTGTCGGTAACACTCTCGATGGAAGTGGGCCGCACGCGCATCCCCATTCGCAATCTGCTGCAACTCAATCAAGGCTCCGTCGTGGAGCTGGAACGCGAAGCCGGTGAGCCGCTTGATGTTTACGTTAACGGCACGCTCGTCGCACACGGTGAAGTGGTGGTCGTCAATGAAAAGTTCGGCATTCGACTGACTGACGTCATCAGCCCAGCAGAACGCATTCGTCGCCTGCGCTAATCATGTTATTTCCAACAACAGCTGCTGCTGAAACCGCTGCGCCAGTTGTGGCCGCCACTTCAACTTCGATGGCGGGGAATCTGTTCTCCACAGCATTCAGCCTTGCGCTGGTGTTGGCAGTGATCTTCGCTATCGCTTGGATCATGCGTTGGATGCAACGCGCCCGCATCGGCGGCGCGAGCAGCCTGCGTATCAATGGCGGCATCCAAGTCGGCGCGCGTGAGCGAGTGCTGATGGTGCAGGCCGGTGACAAGCATTTGTTGATTGGTGTTGCACCAGGCCGCGTGCAAACGCTGCATGTGTTCGATCAAGCGCCAGTAGTCACTAGTGAGCAAGCCTCCGAGCTTTCACCGTTTGCAGAGCGCCTGCGTCAATTGATTCAGAGCAAGGTGAGCAAATGATCAAGAACATTCTTCTGTTCGGCTTGCTGGGCTTTATGGCGCCAGAAGTTTTTGCAGCAGCCGGTAGCTTGCCTGCGATTACAGTGATACCAGCAGCGGGTGGTGGCAGCACTTACAGCCTCAACATTCAGGTGTTGATCCTGATGACGGTTTTGTCGCTGTTGCCAGCGGCACTGCTGATGATGACTTCATTCACCCGCATCGTCATCGTGCTCGGCTTATTGCGCCAAGCACTCGGCACCAGCCAAACGCCTTCTAATCAGATTCTGATTGGCCTCTCTCTATTCCTTACTTACTTTGTAATGGCGCCGGTGTTCGACAAGGTTTACACCGAAGCCGCGCAGCCTTATCTCGATGGCAAGATGGAGTTGCAGCCCGCCGTCACCGCTGCATCAAAACCCGTGCGTGGATTCATGCTGGCGCAGACTCGCGAATCCAGCTTGATGACCTTTTCCAAGATTGCAGGTCACGGCCAATATAAAACCGCCGACGATATTCCTTTCAGCGTATTGGCTGCCTCATTCGTCACCAGTGAATTAACCACGGCCTTCCAGATCGGATTCCTCTTATTCATTCCTTTCGTGATCATCGACCTCGTCGTCTCTACTGTGCTGATGAGCATGGGCATGATGATGATGTCGCCGATGATCATTTCGCTGCCGTTCAAGCTGATGCTGTTTGTGATGGTGGATGGCTGGGCGCTGGTGATGGGCACATTGGCATCCAGCTTCCGGGGCATTTCATGACACCGGAAACCGTCATCACGCAAGGACGCGATGCGTTGCAACTTGCGTTGATGCTGGCTGCGCCGTTGCTGCTCACTTCGCTGGCAGTCGGTGTCATCGTCGGTATCTTCCAAGCCGCCACACAGATCAACGAAATGACGCTGAGCTTCATCCCGAAGCTGGTCGCAATGGCTGCGGTACTGGTTTTTACCGGGCCATGGATGTTGCGGCTGCTGATGGAGTTTACGCAGCGTCTTTTCGAGAACATTCCGAATCTCATCGGCTAGCGCTGCAATGACCCTGACCGATGCTGAGCTTTTGTCCTGGGTACAGCACTACTTCTGGACCTTTACCCGCATCGGCGGCGTACTGATGACAGCGCCAGTGCTCGGCTCCATGCACGCTTCTCGCCGCGTACGTCTGATGCTCGGCCTTGCGCTCACCGTCGTCATCGCCCCACTCACGCCAGTAGTCGCTGCCACAACATTGTTCAGTGCTGCTTGGTATTTGATGACGCTGCAACAGTTTGTCATTGGTGTCGCCATCGGATTCGTTCTGATGCTGGCCTTTGAAGCGGTGGTGATGGCCGGCGAAATCATTTCTTATGGCATGGGCCTCAGCTTTGCGCAGCTTGCTGATCCCGTGCGCGGTGTCAGCACACCAGTAGTCGGCAACTTCCTGTTGATCCTCGCAACGCTGCTGTTTCTGTCGATGAACGGACATCTGATTCTGATTGAAACGCTGGCGAACAGCTTTATCACGATGCCGATACAAGAAGGCGGCGTTGATCTGCATCGGCTCTCTGCATTGCTAGAGTGGAGTGGGGTGATCTTCTCCGGCGGATTGAAAATCGCACTGCCGGTGATGACGGCACTACTGCTGGTTAATCTGGCCTTTGGCGTTCTGAGTCGCGCAACGCCATCCATCAATTTGCAGTCGGTCGGTTTCCCGATCTCCTTGTTTGCAGGTGTGATGCTGCTTGTCTATTGCTTGCCCGGGCTTCAGGTCGCGTTTGCAGGCTTGCTTGATGAGTCATGGAAACTGATCGCCGTGCTGGTTGCTCCTCGCTGATATGTCCGAATCGAGCGCACAAGAAAAAACTGAAAGCGCGAGTCCCAAGCGACGCCGAGAGGCGCGTGAGCGCGGACAGGTCCCACGTTCTCGTGATCTCACCACCGCGTTGGTGATGGTTGCAGGTGCAGGGTTGTTGATTAGTCATGGCGGAGACATCGTGACTGGCGCGCAACAGTTGATGCGCAGCTCACTCACCATCGATCCAGCTGTTTTGACCGACTCAGGTCAATTGCCAATGTTCTTGGGACAAACCTTCGGCAAGGCAATGCACCTGCTGATGCCAGTTTTCATAGGCCTGGTCGTGATGGCGATTGTCGCGCCAATGTTGCTCGGCGGTTGGAACTTCAGCGCCAAGGCATTCATGCCTGATATTGATCGCATCAATCCACTGACCGGATTGGGCCGTATCTTTTCTATCAACAGCCTGATTGAGTTGATGAAGAGCATGCTCAAGCTCATCGTGCTTGGCGTTGTTGCTGGAATGGCATGGTGGTCAACGCGCAGTGAATTGATTGGCCTGAGCTCAGAGTCCACCAATCAGGGCTTAGCGCACGCAGGCATGCTGTTCACACATTCCTTCGCGTTTCTGTGTGGCGCGATGTTGCTGATTGCACTGCTGGATGTGCCGTATCAAATCTGGCAATACGAAAAGCAACTCAAGATGACCAAGCAGGAGCTGCGAGACGAATACAAAGAAAGCGAAGGCCGCCCAGAAGTAAAAGCCCGCGTCCGCCAAATCCAACGCGAAATGTCGCGCCGCAGAATGATGGAGCAGGTGCCAACCGCCGACGTCATCGTCACCAACCCAACGCACTACGCCGTCGCACTCAAATACACCGCCGATAAAACCCGCGCACCAGTCGTCGTAGCCAAAGGCGCCGATCAAATCGCATTAGCAATCCGCGAACTCGGCAAACAAAATCGCGTGCCAATCTTGGAAGCACCACCGCTCGCACGCGCTCTCTACCGCAGCACCGAACTCGATCAAGAAATCCCAACAACCCTGTACGCCGCAGTCGCACAGGTGCTGAGCTACGTCTACCAACTCCGCATGTACCGCAGCGGCCCACCACCGGTGATGCCAGATATTGGTGATGTACCGGGTGGCGAGTTGGACGAGAAGTAAGCTTGTCGTAGGGCGGGAGTATCCCGCTTTTCGCGCCTGCCAATATCGCGGAAGGCGGGATACTCCCGTCCTACGCAAAAGTCCCATCGCTGTGCTGTATGCCAATTACGTAAATTGATTTAGCGGCCTAATCCGGCGATAGTTCTGACCGAGCCTTGTTAAGTCAGTGTCTTGCAAATGATCCGGCTGATGAAAACCGACGAAATGCAGCAATTATTGACCGCTATTGAGCGGTCCAATTGTAGTTAGGCGTCAATGCCTCGTAATATCGAAATCAAAGCGCGCATTCAGAGCGTCCAAACGCTGGTGCCCAAAGCGGCTGCCGTGGCAACGAGTGGCCCGATCGAAATCACCCAAGACGACACGTTCTTCCGCTGCGAGTCCGGGCGCCTGAAACTCCGCGCCTTCTCAGCCACAGAAGGCGAGCTTATTTTCTATCGTCGTGCCAATGAGCAAGGCCCCAAAGAGTCTTTTTATGTCCGTACGCCAACCGCGAACCCGGAAGGCTTGCGCGAGTGCCTGAGCCTCGCGTATGGCCAGGTCGGCAGAGTTCTGAAGCATCGCACTCTGTACCTTGTTGGAAGAACTCGCGTCCACCTAGACCAAGTAAAAGGCCTTGGTCACTTCTTAGAGCTTGAGGTCGTTTTGGAAGAGAATGAACCCATTGAGGTCGGAGTCGCGGAAGCACACTCGCTACTGGGTCAACTCGGCGTTGAGCCATCGCAACTCGTCGAAACTGCCTATGTCGATCTGCTGGCTCACGTTGACGCCTAACAATGCACTCCGTCCGACGTTCCTGCCGCTTCGCGGCAGGAACGCGGCTGAACTTGGTCGTTAGGTCAGGCAAAGATGACTGATTCGCCTACTGCAAAGTCATCGAGTTGCAATGACACAGCGAAGATTCTTCGCCTTTTTGCTAAAGCCATGGCAGCTGAGGGCTTTACGCGTAAATCAACGTGGTTCTGCCGTGAGCGTGGCCATGTTGTGCAGTTTCTCCATGTTCATAAGTTCAGCTTCGGTCCAGACTTCCGCATTCACGTTTGCATTCGCGTATTAAACGATCCTCGTTCATTCATCGCACTGTTGGGCATCAGTAGCGATGAGGACAAACAACGACCGAACTTCCAATTTGAATCAAATCAAGAGTCCTTGAAGGACTGCGCACAGCGTATGGCCGAATACATACATTCTGTCGGTTTGCCTTGGCTTGAGTCGTGCACATTGAAGGCACTTCTTGCTCCAACTAGCGTCTTGCCAGAAGCAGAGCGGCAAGCATTACGAGCAGCGCTGGACGGCAAGGCACAGCCCGAGAACATCACTGCGTCGCGTAAGTTGCTTGGTCTGGCCCAACTTAGCACCAGCGTCGAACATTCAGGAAATACTCATGACATTTGCTAGGTGCCTCATCGCTTTCACTATGCTGCTGACAGTTGAAACTGTTGTGGCGCAAGGCATAGCTGTCACTGCTGAACCAATTAGTCCAACCTCGATCAGATCGGCGCTTCCGACTGGGCCTTTAGTGCTGCCGCCTGAAGTCGACATCGGTGCGGCGACAACATTCATTAAGATTGGCTTCGGTCTCGATGAGTCGGTGCGATTTCAGTCCACGCAGTTACTTACACCTCGCCTTAGAATTGTACAGGCACAGAAGCTCATCGCTCTCGTTAAGTCATACAACAACTTTGAAGGCGAGAAAGTCGCCGCAGCTATGACAGAGTTTCGAGGCAAGGTCTCGTCAATCGAATTCGGGAGAGAGGGCTCACCTGTTCTCTACATCGACCTCCCGTATTGGACGCACCAACGCGAGGAAACGGTTCTAGCGGGCAAGGGTGAGAAAATTCCAGACAACGAAAATGCCAAGCTTGTAGAGAGGTTAAAGCAGGTATTCATTAAAAAATTGGCCGCAGATGAATTCGACGTGGAAGGAAGAAGGATTCGCATATGGTGGGATTAAGGAATTAAAGTGGCCAGACTCACATTAGTTTCAAACGGTGCGAACTTAACCTGTATCTAGAACCGCAAGATTTTCGATCTCAGTGGAGAAATGAAATGACAACCCCAGCAAAAAACACAATCTGCCTCTGGTACAACGGCGACGCCGAAGAAGCCGCGCAGTTCTACGCCAAAACCTTTCCTGACTCTTCCGTTGGTGCCGTGCATCGCGCGCCGGGAGACTTTCCGTCGGGGAAGAAAGGAGATGCGTTGACGGTGGAATTTACCATCATGGGTATCGCGTGCATCGGACTCAATGGTGGTTCTGCGTTTACACACAACGAGGCGTTTTCGTTTCAGGTGGCGACTTATGATCAAGCTGAAACAGATCGCTATTGGAACGCTATCGTTGGCAACGGCGGTCAAGAGAGTGCGTGTGGTTGGTGCAAGGATAAGTGGGGTTTGTCTTGGCAGATTTCGCCGGTCGTTTTAGTTAAAGCTGTGACCAGTCCTGATCCTGCTGTTGCCAAGCGCGCGTTCGATGCAATGATGACGATGAGAAAAATTGATATCAGTGCGATTGAAGCAGCGATTCGCGGGTGAAATGCTTCTTAACTTCGCGGAAGGCGGGATGCTCCCGCCCTACGTTTTAGATCACGCCGCGACAATTTGGCGCTCCGCACCGACACGGCATTCCGTTTGGATGTGGGGTTTCCACATAGTCCACGGTTAGCTCAGAGCCTGCCGATATACGACGCAGCGTATAAACCTCAATCCGGCCGGCAATGATTCGTAAATAGCAGTTCGGCTGACAGCTATGGTTCATGTCCTTGAATGCACTCCCTTGGGAAATATCAAGGCTGAACTTGTCGTCTAACGCGACTAGGAAAATCTTTTCCATTTGAGCGACTCGTTTCCAAGCCACTCGATTCTTGACGCGCGTTCCTGTGATTTCGCCGACTTTGCGGCGGGCCGGCAGGTTGCTCAGGGTATGCAGTCCACGCCCGTTGATGGGGCTGCGGCGAACGGCAAAATTAAATCCTCGGCTTTGCATTTCCGAATTGTGGCGCATTGATTGGGTGTAGTGAAGCGCCGCCTGAAACTAGAGGGGCCAGACTCACATTGAATTCAATCAACGTAAGTCTGGCCCCTTATTGTGCGTAAAAGATTTCTGGTTTAACGCATCGTGCCGCGGGCTTGTTCGGCGCGTGATGCGCCGATTGCGGTTTTGACGTGCTTGCGTTCTTCGGGAGGAGGTAGAACAGCGCGCATGCCAAGAGATTCAATCCACAGTTCACGGCACCAGCCTTTGGTGTGATACAGGTGCTCGTCTTCTTCGTCTTCAACTTCTTCGCTAGCGGCCTTGAGTACTGAGGCTTCTACGCCGCCAACTTTTTTTGCGCATGCACCAATCAATTCCCAATTAAGGTGATCCTTGGTTTCGGCAAGCACGACGCATTCACATGCGACGAGTTCTGCAGCTACGGGATCGCCCGCCTTCAATGCGGCGTTCATTGCCTTGACCAGTGCAGCGCCAAGATCGTGAACAATTTGGCGACCAGGCGTTTCTTCGTCAATGTCTAGGCTGAGGTCTTGGAAAACACCGATCAGGACCTCAACGTGATGCTTGGTCTGGCCTAGATATTTGCTCCATTCCTCTCTCAAATCATCGTTCATAGCGCATTGCACTGCGGTTGTATAAACCTCAACCCCTCCGCGTTCGTGCTCGAGAGATTGAATCAGTAGTTCCTTCAGTTGTTTGTTTTTCATGGCGCCTCCAATGGCATTAAGTCGACGCTGGTTTACAGGTCGTTCGCCGACAGACCTTGAGCGCATTCAGCGCAATGGTCTGTTTGATATCGCACATACCTCTTAACGCCTTTCACGCAATAGGAATCTCTCGCAACTTGTAGTTGGGTTTCGCCTTAGAAGTTGATGAAAATCCAATGCGCGAGAACACACAGACGTAAGTAGTGATCGACTCTACTGTTCAGCCACTTGCAATCAAGTCGTCTCGTAATTTCGCGAGTCGAGGATCAAAGGTGATCTATGAACAGAACTGCTGAAGAGTTATCGGCATTAACGCAATTGAACGACGCTGCTCGTTATTCCCCGCGTGCTTTAAGTGCCGTTTCATGGGGCGCTGTTTTCGCTGGTGCAGTGGGCGCCGCGTCTCTTTCCTTGATTCTGTTATTTCTCGGAAGCGGACTTGGCTTATCTAGCGTTTCGCCATGGGCACAAGATGGTGTAGGTGCTGCGGCACTTGGAATATCAGCGATCGTCTGGATTTCATTTACGCAGCTAGCCGCTTCCGGTGTAGGTGGTTATCTCGCAGGCCGACTGCGTTCCCGATGGTTGGGCGCGCCAGAAGACGAAGTTTATTTTCGTGATACCGCGCATGGCTTCTTGGCTTGGGGTGTTGCGACGCTGTTGACTGCAGCGCTACTCAGTTCTGTGATTGGTTCGACGCTGAGCGGCGGCACTAAGGTTTTGGCTTCTGCTGCTGGTGGCGTTGCTGGCGGTGCGGCAGTCGCTGAGCAGCACGCGAATAAAGGTAGCGACAATTCGAATGGCTATTTCCTAGATTCCATGTTCAGAAGCAAAGCCGTTAAAAAACCTGACGCTGCGGATTCTTCCGCTGCGACGCTTGCAGAAGCTGGACGGATTTTTGCCAACAGCGCGCGTACAGGCGAATTGCCTGCTGATGACAAGGCCTACCTCACGCAGTTGGTAGTTGAGCGCACTGATCTGAGTCAGGTTGAAGCTGAGAAGCGTGTGAATGAGGTTCAGGCAAAGATGCTGCAAGCCGAGACCGCAGCCAAGGAAGCAGTGGATAAGGCTCGCAAGACTTCTGCCTATGCCGCACTTTGGTTCTTTATCTCTCTGCTGCTAGGCGCCTTTGTTGCCAGCTACCTCGCCACTTTTGGCGGCCGACTGCGCGATAAGTAAATTATTTTCGCACTCAACAGGAGACAATCATGCGTTCAATACTACTTCTGCTTTTGGGAATTCCACTCCCTATCGTCATTCTTATCGCGCTATTTGTGCGTTGAGCGTGCATTGCAAACGCGACGACCTGATTTAGCGAGTGTCGCCGCAACTCTATGAACCAAAAGGGCCGCGCTCGCATCAATTCAAATAATGCGAGTGCGGCCTTTTTTATTGTTGACGTCTGTCTTCGGTACAAATTGGGCCAATCTCACCCTATGTACGGTGGCTGACAGACGTGGTGGATTGGCCGAACTCATAGTCAATCCACAGGCAATAGGGCGCGACTTCTCACCGTCAGCGTCGCGGCGCCGTCCAACGCTGTTTAGAACATTCATAGACGGGAGTTTGTGATGAACAATCTTGAAGTAATTTCTACAGAACGGTCGGCACTGCAAGCGGCCTCATTTCTTGTCTATAGCCTGATATTGATCACGCTCACGTATGCCAGCTCACAAATGTGGATGACACTGGTGTGCTTTATTTTATTTTCTGTGGCAGTGATACAAGCATGCGGACTTCTTGCGGAAGCCCTATTTGGCAGTGAAATTATCGAAGGAGACTTCGGTCTTTTACTCGATGAGTCGCACGATTAGCGCGTCGTCAAGCACGCGAGAAATGTAACGATCACTTAAATGCTTGTTACCGCACAGACTCTCAAATTGCTCAGGACTATTGTTTTCTAAGGCCGCTATTTATCCGATTAATTTAGATCAATAAGCGGTGCTTAGTCATTCAAAAAACTCGACGGCATTGAACATGAACTCGAAAGGTTAATCGCGCAGCATTGCTGCGGTGCCGGACTTAGTCATAAATAGGAGTAAGAAACATGGAAGATACACTCGTTAATCGCCCATCCGATCGTCACAACGGCAATAGCAACAGTACGAGCAACAGCGCCAGCAGCAATAGTGGCGTCGGCACTGCGGTTAAGGCAGTTGGCGGTTCGTCGTCCGCTTTGTCGCGTGAGTTTCATAATTTTGTTTCGGATATTGAAGACCTGATCAAGTCCAGCACCTCGCTCTCGGGTGACGAACTGAAGAAAGCCAAAGACAAGATTCAGGAACGCATTGGTACCGCCAAAGAAGCGCTGGACTCAGCCGCTCAAGGCGTGATGCAACGTGGTCGTGCTGCCGCTACGGCAACCAACGAATACGTGAATCATGAGCCATGGAAGGCCGTCGGTATCGGCGCTGCGTTGGGCTTGCTGCTCGGCGTGCTGGTTGCACGTCGCTAAGGTCGGCTGCAATGTCCGTAGTAGCGGGACCATCTGCGGGTAAGGTGGCGATTGAGCTACTGGATGCCGTGCGCCTAGCGCGCACGGCAAGCGGTCTGCTGATCGAACATGCGACGTCGATAGCGGAAGCGGCGCGATTGGATTGGGCGGAAGAAAGTGCTCGCCTGAAAAAATTTATGCTGGGCATGCAACTGCTTGCCGTTCTGGTTGGCCTGACGCTGTTGTACGCAGGAGTGCTGATCGTTGCGCTCACATGGAATACGCCTTATCGGATGTATGCCATCGCTGTGTTGCCGTTACTGTTCGCCATGGCGAGTTATCTGGCCTGGCGTTATCTCGGCCAACTCTCGCAAAAACGTGAAGAGCGCTTCGCCATTGTTAGAACGGAATTGAGCAAAACGCTCTATCTACTGAGGAGCTATCTGTGAACGCAGAAGCTAAGGCTGAGCGGGCAAGCGTGCTGCGCCGACTCGATCAGCAGCGTCACCGCATCAAGGACTTGCTCGGTGAGCCGCACGCGCCGCGCAAAGGAATGGCGAACGCGGTGCAAAACGGTTTTCCAAGAAGCCAGACGATGCGCGCACTGATGTCCGAACCGATGCTCAAAGCAGGTCTGAGCGTTATGGCAGTCCGTCTGCTTGGGCCACGTGCAATGCAATTGCTGTTAGGGCTCACAAGCGCTTTCCGCGTGATGCGTAATGTCCACCAACACAGTGGGCACCAGTTAACGTTTACTGACAGCTCACACAACAAAAACTAAAACAATGTTTTAATTGCCGCCAATAGGCAGTCTCATTTTTTTAGGCAAGCAAGATGAGCGCGGTAACAAGTTTCAATCCCATCTCAAATCAATCGGCGCGAGTGCTGGTGCTCGGCAGTATGCCTGGCGTGCTTTCACTCAAAGCGAATCAGTATTACGCCCATCCGCGCAATTCGTTTTGGCCAATCATGGCTGGCATCTATGGTTTTGATGCAGAGTCAGCTTATGAGACTCGTGTTGAGAAACTAATGGCCTCAGGTGTGGCGCTGTGGGATGTACTGCATAACTGTGTTCGCGCAGGCAGTTTAGATAGCGCGATTGAAGCGGGCTCTCGGGTGCCCAATGACTTCCTGTCATTCTTTCAGCAGCATCCGCATATCAAGCACGTGGTCTTTAACGGCGCTGAGGCAGAGAAAAGTTTTAATACTTACGTTCTGCCCCATCTCAATGTCAGCGGAATCACTTTCACGCGGCTGCCATCATCTAGTCCTGCACACGCGGTTTCGCTTGAGCAAAAGATTGCGGCGTGGCGAGTGGCGTTGAGCGACTAACCTTTTTAAGTTTTTATATCTGCACGCGATCTAGTTTAATTGTCGGCTTCAACGCGAAGCGGAATGTCTTCCGTAATCGCCCCTGGAACAGCACTTGGGGTTGGAGGACGATCCAATAGAATTCCTGCAAGTATTACGATTCCACGAACTGATGTAATGCCGAATAGAAGTGCGCTCAGCAGAGTCAGCATTCTTTCCTGACTCAAAAACATCAAAATCAAAACAGCGACGGAAAGCCCTAAGTAAACGATTGATTGCTGCTTCTGACGTTCAAGATGCGCATTCGTACGGTGGTTCATCGTTACCTCCCCGTTGGTTGTGGACTCCTTGGAATTCGGGCAGAAATTTACCGATCCTTTTCGCGGATTTTTAGTCGGAAAATTTCAAATCAGAATGTAGGAATATTCCTACATTCTGCCTTTCTAGAATGTCACTTTACGAGGGGGTGTTGCCTGTCAGCACGGTGGCTAAACCCCGAAAACCTATGGGTAACTACGCCGCCAATTAAGGGTGCAAATCCGACCCCCAATGAGCTCTCAGCGAACCCGCAGAGCTTCACCTGAGAAAGCGATGCCGTTCCATCCATTGCGGATGAAAGTACGGATGTTCTGATGATCGCTCGCATCCGGATGTTGCAGCACATCTTCACGGTAGTAGCGACCAAAGCAGGCGAGCGTTTCGTTGACGCTCAAGTTCTGCAATTTTGCGAATGCAAAGATTTTGCATGAACCACCATTCTGACCTGCCGCGTTTTCGACTTCGCCATTACGAAACGCAGTCGGCCTGTATTCGTAATGACTTTCGATGGCCGCGATGGTGTCGGCGAATTCGATCTGATCGGGAGTTTCTTTTAAGCGCTGAAGAAATGTAGTCAGAGACATATTAAGGGCGAGATTTAATTGGGGTGCACAGTTTAACCGCGGACTCATATAAGCGGTGCATGTAGGCCGGGAGCATTCCGTCTTCCGCGAAAGGCGGGATGCTCCCGCTCTACAAGTGGCAGTGTGATATGGGCCAAATCTACCTGTCACGCTTGTGACTGCCAGCAGAATTTAAAGCGAACACACTCCCTGAAACACCTGCACTCATCGATGTTTTTTGAGTAGCAGTCGAGCATGCAGCGCATACGACAAAAGTCGAAGCGACTGTGGCCAGCGTATATAGCGCAAAGGAGAAGAGACCGTGAAGCATCCAGTGATATGGATCTGCTTGGCCGTGTGCAGTCTGTCGCCAGGTTTGATCAGTTGTAGTAGATCGCAATCTCCATCTGCGCCCGTGGCTGCTGCTGGCAGCGCGCCCGCCGCTACGCCAAAAGCAAAATGTGGTCCGGGCTCTAGGCCAGAGTCAGGCATGCAGGGCAGGTTGTCGCAGGCCGATATCGAAAGCGGACTTGCGTTGCGAGGCATCACCTGCAATACGGAACTCGTCGGCTCGTATACGACTCCAAAAAGCTATGCCACCGTCGGTGGATGGAAAGTTGAGCGCTATGTCGATTCGCAAGGAAACGAGTGTGCGTATTACGACGCTTCGAACATATTTCCTCTAGGCATTTTAGATGGCGCGATTGGCGTCAATGTCATGGACATGAACGATCCCACGCATCCGGTGCTGATAGAGCAATTGCTGACTCCGGCAATGCTGTCGCCGCATGAATCTCTCAATCTAAGCGAGAAGCGCGGCCTGTTGATTGCCGTGAATGCAAATCCGGCGGTTGGCCCAGGTATTGTTGATATCTATGACCTCACGAAAGACTGTCGTCATCCTGTACTTAAATCGATATCGCTCACCGGCCTATTCGGTCATGAAAGCGGGGTCTCGCCTGATGGCCTCACATTCTTTAGCGGCTCTCCAATCACGAGCACAATTGCAGCGATAGACATTTCAAATCCTGAGTTTCCGTTGCTGATTTGGTCTGCGTTCATGGACACGCATGGCTTGTCAGTCAGTGCAGATGGCAATCGTGCTTATGTTGCCGATACCAGCGGAAAAATGAGGATTCTCGACATCTCGCAGATTCAAGCGCGCTTGCCTAATCCGAAAGTGAAGACTGTTTCGGAAACAGAGTGGGAGCACGGAAGCATTCCGCAGAACGCTGTGCCATTCACAAGCAAGGGCAAACCGTATGTGCTCGAGTTCGATGAATTTGGTGCTGCTTCTCAGGTTGGCGCTGGCCGCATCATCGATATCTCGAACGAAGCAAAACCCAAGGTCATTTCTAATCTGCGCCTCGAAGTTCATCAGCCAGAAAACTTCGCTGCTGTCGTCGATGATCCGGGTGCAGGAGATACCGCATATGGCGGCTACTCCGCACACTATTGCGATATGCCTACGCGTGTTGATCCAACAATCGTTGCGTGCAGCATGATTCTTTCGGGCTTACGAATATTTGATATTCGCGATCCGTATCATCCTCGCGAAGTGGCTTACTTCAATGCGCCACTCGATGGGGAAGCCCTCTCATCGAATCCCGGCAAGGGTGGCGCAGTGTCACGTCCTGCATTCGCGCCAGAGCGAAAGGAAGTTTGGTACACCGACTCGAATAGCGGCTTCTTCGCGGTGCGTGTGACTAACGGCGCGTGGCCATAGCTCAAGAGTTCGCTTTCAGCGCATGTAGGGCGGGAGCATCCCGCCTTTCGCGGAAGGCGGGATGCTCCCGCCCTACAGTGAATTAACCCAAATCTCTCTGGCACAAGCCCTGCAGTAGCTCTGTTAGACGTCAAATCAACGTCGCGGAGCGCGCATGAATTTTAGTGAGATCAGCAAGAGTATCGGCAGCCTGCGACGCAATGGCTTGGGTGCGCCGATTCTGTTGATGGTGATTATGGCGATGGTGGTGGTGCCGCTGGCGCCCTTCATGCTGGATTTGCTGTTCACGTTCAACATCGCGCTGTCTATCGTCATTTTGCTGGCCGTGGTTTATGTCATGCGGCCGATGGAATTCAGCGCTTTCCCTACGGTATTGCTGGTAGTGACGGTGCTGCGACTGGCGCTAAACGTTGCCTCCACTCGCGTGGTTTTGCTGCATGGTCATGAAGGCACCAGTGCCGCTGGTCATGTCATTGAGGCCTTTGGTGAGTTTGTTATTGGGGGGCACTACAGCGTCGGCTTCGTTGTTTTCGCGATCTTGACCATCATCAATTTCATGGTGGTGACCAAGGGCGCGGAGCGCGTTTCCGAAGTCGCCGCACGTTTCACCCTGGATGCCTTGCCCGGCAAACAGATGGCGATCGACGCAGATATGAACGCCGGTATCTTGACGCGTGAAGAGGCTACGGCCCGCCGCAACGAGGTTCGCGAGGAAGCCGACTTCTACGGCTCCATGGATGGCTCGAGCAAATTTATTCGCGGCGACGCGATGGCCGGCATCCTGATTTTGTTCATCAATATCATCGGCGGTTTGCTGATCGGCACCTTGGAGCATGGGCTGCCGATTGAAGTTGCGCTTAAGAATTACACCTTGCTGACGATTGGTGACGGTCTCGTTGCTCAGCTGCCGTCATTGTTGTTATCGACTTCGGTGGCAATTCTGGTCACACGCATGTCGCGCTCGCAGGACATGGGGCAGCAACTGATCTCACAGGTATTCGGTCAGCCACGCGTGCTGTTGATTACTGGCGGCCTGATGTTTGCGGTGGGCTTGGTGCCGGGCATGCCGAATATGGCGTTCTTGGCTTTGGGCATTGCCTGCGGTGGTATCGGTTGGTTGATGCTGCAACGCGAAGCGCAGAAAAAGCTGGAAGCCAAAACCGAAGCCACCGACGCCGCACCGGCAAAACCACAAGAGCTTTCTTGGGAAGACGTTTCTCCAGAAGACGCGCTGGGTTTGGAAGTCGGCTATCGCTTGATTCCACTGGTTGATGCCCGCAAAGGCGGCGAGTTGATGTCCCGCATTAAAGGTGTCCGCAAGAAACTGACACAAGAGTTGGGCTTTCTGGTGCCGCCGGTTCATGTGCGCGACAACCTTGAGCTGCAACCGGGTGCGTATCGCATCACCTTGCATGGCGTGCCGCTGGCTAGTGGTCAGGTTTATCCCGACCGCGAACTCGCGCTCAACTCGGGTCGCGTCTTCGGTGCCGTGGAAGGCATTCCCACACGTGATCCGACATATGGCCTTGAAGCGCTGTGGATCGAGAAGAGCACGCGTGAACACGCGCAGACGCAGGGTTACACCGTCGTCGATGCGGGCACGGTGATCGCCACACATATTTCTCAAGTCATTAAAGACAACGCGCCAGAGCTACTCGGCCATGACGAGGCACAAGCGCTGCTCAATGGTCTGGCCAAGTCGACGCCCAAATTGGTTGAAGACCTTGTGCCTAAAACACTCGCACTGAGTGTGTTCGTCAAAGTGTTGCAGGGCCTGTTGGCCGAACGCATTCCGCTGCGGAATCTGCGTGGCATCGCCGAAGCTTTGTCGGAGCACGCGCCGCGTAGTCAAGATCCTGGCGCGTTGATTAGCGTCGTGCGCGTTGCGCTCGGTCGCCAGATTGTCCAAGAAATCAATGGAATGGAACCAGAGTTGCCGGTTCTCACATTGGCGCCTCAGCTGGAACGAGTGTTGCAAGACTCCCTGCAAAGTGGAGGAGCGGTTCTCGAACCTGGATTAGCTGAGCGCATGCATAAATCTCTGACAGACAGCGTCATGCAACGTGAATCATCCGGGGAACCGTCGGTGCTGTTGGTGCCGAGTTCGCTAAGACCGCTGCTCTCCAAATTTACGCGCCAGACGATTCCTGGACTCCATGTGCTCGCCTACAACGAAGTACCCGATAGCAAAAAAATTCGGATGCTCGGTGCGGTTGCTTATTGAGTCTCAAGACAAGGAATAGCGACATGAATAGCAAAGGGGCTGTCGAATGAAGATCAAGCGTTTTTTAGCCAAGAGCATGCGTGAGGCGATTCGCCTTGTCCGTGAAGAGCAGGGACCCGATGCGGTCATTCTCTCTAATCGCCGAGTGGGTTCGGAGATTGAAGTGGTTGCCGCGGTGGACTACGACGTCTCGCTGATCCAACAGGTTCAGCGTCAGGCTGCGCAAGAAGCGAAAGAAGTTTTCGAAACTCCGGCAGCGGAAAAAGTCGTCATTGAGAAATCAGTGGCCGCAGCAGTGCCAGTGATCACCCCTGAGCCGATCAAAACCGACAACATCGAAATCACCCAGGTTCGCGAGGAGCTGAGTGATATCCGCCGCTTGATGGAACGCCAACTCGCTGGACTGATCTGGAAAGATCTCAAGCAGAGCCAACCAGAACGCGTCGCTGTACTGAGTGTGCTGAACGATATTGGCTTGGACAATGAACTAGCCCGACAGATTGCTGGCGAAGTGCCAGAAGATACCGACAGTGAACGTGCACGCTTTCTGCCTTTAGGTTTGCTGTCGCGCAGAATTCCAGTTCTTAAAGATGACCCAGTCCTTGAAGGCGGTGTCATCGCATTGATTGGCCCGACCGGCGTTGGCAAAACCACCACGCTGGCCAAGCTCGCCGCACGTTACGCCGAAAACTTTGGCACACGTGATCTGGCGCTGGTCACAACCGATCACTACCGCATCGGCGCGCAAGAGCAACTCTTTACTTACGGTCGACTGCTCGGCATTCCAGTTCACACCGCATCCAATAGTGCAGAACTTGCTGAGTTAATGACGCGTTTGTCAGATCGCAAGATGGTTCTGATTGATACCGCAGGCATGGCGCCGCGCGATGTGAATCTGGCCGCTCAGTTCTCGGAGCTGCAAGGCATCTCTAAACCGATCAAAACTTTTCTAGTGATGGCTGCTAATAGTCAGGCCGGCTCACTGAATGAAATCGTCAACCGCTTCGGCACCACGCCACTTACGGGCTGCATTCTCACCAAGCTGGACGAGAGCACACGCATTGGTGGGGCGCTTTCAGTCGCGATCAGCCACAACCTGCCGATTGCCTTCACGACCGACGGTCAGAAAGTTCCTGAGGATTTGCAGCAGGCAAAGGCAGATCGTTTGGTGATTCGAGCGATGCAGCTGGTACGTCAATGTCCTTCAGAAGCTGAAGACACCACGCTCGCCGTGAAATTTTCCGGAGTGACTTATGCAAACGCCTAATGTGCCGACTCACCAGGCTTCTGGCCTGCTGATGTTGAAAGCGGCGATGAAGCCGGTGCAAGTGATTGCGGTCACGAGCGGTAAAGGTGGCGTTGGCAAAACCAGTGTCTCGGTTAACTTGGCCGTGTCGATGGCGATGTCAGGCAAGAAGGTCATGCTGCTTGATGGCGATCTCGGCTTGGCCAATGTCGATGTGATGCTGGGCCTACAACCTAAATACAACCTTGCCGATGTGATTGAAGGCAAGTGCACGCTTGAAGACACCTTGTTGAAAGGGCCAGGCGATCTGCTGATTGTTCCGGCATCGTCCGGAAAACGTCAGATGGCAGAACTCACGCAAGCGCAGAACGCTGGTTTGATCCACGCCTTTAGTGATCTACATCGTTCGCTCGATGTTCTGATTGTTGATACCGCAGCCGGTATTGCCGACAGCGTGATTACTTTCAGTCAGGCCTCGCAGGAAGTCATCGTCGTGGTTTGCGGTGATCCGGCCTCAATGACGGATGCCTATGCACTGATCAAGGTTTTGAACCGCGATCACGGCGTTAAACGCATTCAGATTCTGGCCAATAAAGTTCACAACGCGATTGAAGCGCGTGAGATTCACGAAAACCTTCGCCGAGTTTCAGAACGCTTTCTCGATGTCACTCTGAATTTGGTCGGATCGATTCCGCACGACGAGTGGTTGCAGCGTGCAGTTCGACGCCAGAAGGCGGTGGTCGATCTCTATCCAAATTCGATCTCTGCTGAAGCTTTCAAAACGCTCGCCAAAAAAATCAATCAATGGGGAATGCCCAAGGGCGCGCGCGGCAATTTGGAGTTCTTTGTTGAACGTCTGGTCAGTGTTGATCACAGAACACTTGTGAGTACGGCCGCATGAGCGCCCAACCCGCAATGATGATGAGCACCAGAGCCACCGAAACCGAATTGCTGGCGCGGTATGGCGAACTGGTGAAACGCATTGCCCATCACCTGTCTGCACGACTGCCGACCAGCGTTGATGTGAACGATCTTATTCAGGGCGGTTTGATCGGCTTGATTGAAGCTGCTCGTCACTACAGTGATGACAAAGGTGCGTCATTCGAAACCTATGCCGGCATCCGCATTCGCGGTGCGATGCTCGATGAACTGCGCAAGAGCGATTGGGCCCCTCGTTCAGTTCATCGTCTCGCCCGCAGTGCTGCCAAAGCCATGCACGAGATTGAGCAGGCCACGGGTCGCGAAGCACGCGATGCTGAAGTCGCAGAAAAATTATCGGTAAGCCTGTCGGAGTATCACGCGATCTCCGCTGATGCTGCGCGCTGCCAGATTCTGAGCATGGACGCCCATGCGCCGGATGAAGAAGGCTTTGATTATCCGGATGGCTCGAGTAGTCCGATGGATCAGTTGCAGCAGAGCGAATTCCAGCATGACCTTGCCGAGAACATCGGCAATCTCCCAGAGCGGGAAAAGTTGGTTCTATCGCTCTACTACGAAGAGGAAATGAATCTTCGTGAAATCGGCGCGACGCTGAATATCAGTGAGTCACGCGTTTGTCAGATTCATGGACAAGCGCTGCTAAGACTCAAAGCACGCATGCATGAGTGGCAAGGCGAAGTGGCTGTGCCGTGAGTGTGGAAGTAATTAAAAAATTAATTGGATGGAATTGAGGCCCTTATGGACAGGAATATGAAAATTCTGATTGTTGATGATTTTTCGACGATGAGACGCATCGTTAAGAATCTTCTGGGCGATCTTGGGTATAGCAATACCACCGAGGCTGATGACGGCAAGACCGCATGGCCCTTGTTGCAGGCCGGTGAGTTCGATTTCGTTGTCACCGACTGGAATATGCCTGGCATGACCGGCATTGATCTGCTGAAGAATATTCGCGCCGATGCACGTCTGGCCAAGCTGCCAGTATTGATGGTGACGGCAGAGGCTCAGCGCGATCAGATCATCGAAGCGGCCAAAGCAGGCGTGAATGGCTACATCATCAAGCCTTTCACGGCGGTGACCCTGAAAGAAAAGATCGACAAGATATTCCAGCGCGTGGCGGAGGCTGCGTGAACGCGCTGTTAAAGGAGAGTGTTCCTGTCCATCTCGGGACGCTTTCAAAACTCAAAGAAATGGTTCGTGCGCTGGAAAGCGGCGATGAGCCTTTGTATGAGTTGTATATGAGCCAGTTGGTCGGCATGCGTGAGCAGAACTTGCTTGGTAGTGTCGTCAAGATCACACGTGAACTTCATCATGCGGTGAAAGACATCAATGCGGATGATCGCCTGTCTCGTGTTGCCAGCTCCGATATTCCAGACGCCTGTCAGCGTCTCGACTATGTGGTGAAGGTGACGGAAGAGGCTGCTCACAAAACGCTGGATCTGGTTGATCAGAGCAAGGAACAGACTGATCAGATTAAGAAAGCGATGTCGCGTGTGGCTGCTGCAAGAGTTCGCGTGTATGCCAGCAACAATGCCAAGGCCGATGTCGACAATCTGTTGG
Organism: Stenotrophobium rhamnosiphilum; assembly: GCF_003052265.1. Lineage (GTDB taxonomy): Bacteria > Pseudomonadota > Gammaproteobacteria > Nevskiales > Nevskiaceae > Stenotrophobium > Stenotrophobium rhamnosiphilum. Next base: position 177,684 of record NZ_QANS01000005.1, on the reverse strand, counting down.
AAGCGATTTCCGGCATGGAAGTCAGCGTCAATATGGGCACCTCGCATTTGCGGTCCAATCTGACCGAGCTGGCGCAGATTCAGGAATATCAGGATCTCACCGGCCAAATCATCAAGCGCGTGATTCGTGTGGTGCGCGATGTTGAGTCTGGCTTGATCGAGATGCTACGCAGCACTGGCTCTGCTTTGAAAGCGGGCCATGTCTCTATGCCGCATGAAGAGAAGCTCGAAGGCCCAGCGGTTCCAGGCCTGAGTGTTTCCAGCAGTCAGCAGGATGCTGATGCGCTGTTGGCCGAGCTGGGATTCTAAGGCCCAATATGAACGTCGACACCAGCAACGAAATCCTTGCCGACTTTGTGATGGAAGCGGGTGAGCTTGTTGAAAAATTGGGCGAGCAGCTGATCGAGATGGAGAAGCGTCCTGACGACCAGGAATTACTCAACGCAATTTTCCGCGCTTTCCACACGGTGAAGGGCGGTGCGGGCTTCCTCAACTTTGGTCCCATGGTTGATTTGTGCCATGCCGCTGAAGATGTCTTTAATCTCTTGCGTAGCGGCAAGCGCGAGATGGATCAGAATCTGCTGGATGCAATTCTGCAGTCTGTCGACCACTTGCAGGTGATGATGGCTCAGGTGTCTTCGGGTGAATCTTTGTCTGCGGCGCCTGCGGCGCTGATCAAAAGCTTGCATGATTCTTGTGTTGCCCCGGCACCTGTCGTCGTCAAGGTTGAGCCAGCTGCGTCGAGCAATGATGCAATCAGTGACGATGAATTCGAAGCATTGCTGGATCAGTTTCATGGTTCAGGCAAAGCAGTCGCGCCAGTCGTCGAAGCGGCGGTAGAGACTCCTGCAAAACCCGAAGTGAGCGGCAAAGCTGTAGTTGCTCATGCGCCGCCACCGGAAACCACGATTCGTGTCGATACCAATCGTCTCGACAAGATGATGAATCTGGTTGGTGAACTGGTACTGCTACGTAATCGACTCAAGATCCTGCGTGGGTCCAGCTCTTCAGATGATCTGAGTAAAGCCATTGGTCAGCTCGATTTCATCACGCGCAGTCTGCAAGGCGCCGTTATGCAAATCCGCATGCGGCCGGTGCGTAAGGTATTTTCAAGATTCCCCAAAGTCGCTCGTGATGTTGCGCGTGCGCTCGGCAAGCAGGTCGAAGTCGAACTGGTGGGTGAAGACACCGATCTCGATAAGAATCTGGTCGACGCACTGGCTGATCCGCTGGTGCATATGGTTCGCAATGCGGTTGACCACGGCATTGAAATGCCAGACGTGCGCAAGCGCGCTGGCAAATCAGAAGCAGGCCATCTGGTCCTTGCTGCAAGACAGCAGGGCGATCACATCCTGATTTCAATCTCCGACGATGGCGCCGGTATCGATAGCGAGAAGCTGCGCAAGAAAGTCGTGGAGAAAGGGCTACTGACTGAAGCTGCGGCAGAAAGACTCAGCCCTGACGAATGTCTGCAATTGGTTTTCATGCCCGGTTTCTCGACCAAAGAACAGATCTCTGATTTGTCTGGTCGCGGCGTTGGCATGGACGTGGTTAAGTCCGCGATCACCAATCTGAAGGGCACGGTAAAAATTGAATCGCGCATCGGCAATGGCAGTGTGGTGTTGATCCAGTTGCCACTGACGTTAGCGATCTTGCCTGCGCTGATGGTGTCGGTTGCTGGGCGCACGTTCGCAATGCCGCTGTCTTCGGTCATTGATGTCACGGTGCTGAATACAGAAAGCATTCGTCGACTGGATAAATGGGATGTCGTGCTGATCCGCGATGAGCTGGTGCGATTGATTCATCTCGATCGCTGGGCTGGCGTACGCGCTGATCCTGAACTGACGCGTCATGTGGTTTTGGCGAATGTGGATAACGAACGTTATGGCTTTGTCGTGAGCCAAGTTCGTGGACGTGAAGAAGTTGTGATCAAACCCTTGGGTGCGATGCTGCGCGGGCTTACTGGCCTAGCGGGCGCAACAGTCACGGGCCAAGGCAGAGTAGCCTTAATTCTCGATTTCCCTGGCTTGATCAAAGCCTGTTCAGCTGGGGGAGGATAAGCAGCGATGGATATCTTAAGTGTCATTGGTTTTCCGCTGGCCTTCTTGGTTCTGATTGTCGGCAGCATTCTGAAAGGCAGTGGTGTTGCGGCGCTCTGGGGCCCTGCGGCCTTTGTGATTGTGATCATCGGCACGATCTCATCAATTCTTGTGCAGACACCGTTGGCGACGTTCAAGCACGGCATGAAGATGGCCAAATGGGTGTTCATGCCGCCGAAGATGGATTCCAAAGTCATGATTCAAAAGATCGTGGATTGGAGCAATGCGGCACGTAAGCAAGGCTTGCTCGCACTTGAAGCGAGTGTTGAAGCGGAGACCGATAGCTTCATCAAGAAAGGTTTACAGCTGCTGGTCGATGGCTCTGAGCCGGACATGATTCGCAGCGTGTTGGAAGTTGAACTGACCACTAAAGAACATTTCGACCTGCAAGGCGCCAAGGTGTTTGAAGGCATGGGCATCTACGCACCAACGCTCGGCATCATCGGCGCGGTGATGGGTTTGATGTCGGTGATGGCTAACCTCGCAGACCCTAGCAAGCTGGGCCACGGTATTGCGGCCGCATTCGTTGCGACGATCTACGGCATCGGTGCGGCCAACCTGTTCTTGTTGCCGATGGCATCAAAACTCAAGGCAGTAGTCGCCGATCAGACGCGCATGCGCGAGATGATTGTTGAAGGCCTGATCTCCATTTCACGCGGTGAGAATCCGCGCAATATCGAAGCCAAGCTGCAAGGCTTCTTTCACTGAGATTATTCGTGGCCCGCAAACATAAACATGAAGAGCATGCCAACCACGAAGCCTGGGCCATTCCCTATGGCGACTTGGTAACCCTGCTGCTGGCGCTGTTTGTGGTGATGTATGCGGTGTCTTCGGTTAACGAAGGCAAGTTCCGCGTGTTGTCGGATGCGCTGTCGGTCGCGTTTGGTGGTCCGCCAAAATCCCTGCGCCCGGTGCAGTTCGGCAATAACAAGAGTCGTGGATCAGATAATGATCAGAAGATGAGCGTGCTGCCTGCGCCAGCGATTGATCAGTCACTCGGCGGCATCTTGCGTGATATGCACACGCCGAGAACACTGCCGGGATCGCTGAAGACGATGATCCCGCAGCACGATGTAAATTCAAGCGGCAACACGGGTTATTCAGAAGGTGCCAGATCGCTCAAGCGCATTGCTGTCGAAGTGCAGGCGGCGATGGCGGGTTTGATCAAGCAGGGCTTGGTGGTGGTGCGCCCAGGAAGTAACTGGCTTGAAGTCGAAATCAAGACCGACATTTTATACAGCAGCGGCTCTGCCGAGATTTCTCACGGCGCCGTGTCGACGCTGGATAAGCTTTCAGGAATTCTGAAGCCATTCCCGAATGTGATCCGCATTGAAGGTCACACCGATAACGTTCCGATCAACACACGCGTATTCCCATCCAACTGGGAATTGTCTGCGGCGCGCGCAGCCAGTGTTGTTCATCTGTTCATGCAGCGCGGTGTTGAGCCGACGCGCATGAGTGTGGAAGGCTTGGGTGAATACCGCCCGATTGGCGATAACAAAACTGCATTGGGCCGTGATCAGAATCGTCGTGTGGTGTTGGTTATTCTTTCTGGGCCTGATGATCGCCATGCCGCTGACTTCAAGGCGATGACGGGTGCATTGGATCAGGAAGAAGTCGAAAGCCCTGTTGAGAGTATTGATACTGCTTCAGCAGCTGAAGCAGTTGGAACTACTGGAGCACTCACGCCATGAACCTTGTTGCCAGTTCTGCACCGATCAGCACGTCCTACTCTGCGCAGCAAGCGGGCGCTATCGCTTCAAGATGGGTGAGCTTTGAGTTGGGCGGTCAGAAGTATGCAATTGCCATTCTTAAAGTCTTTGAAGTTTTGTCAGACGCCGATATCGAACCAGTACCCTGTGCTCCGCAGTCTGTGCTCGGTGTGATCAATCTGCGCGGTAGCATCGTGACGGTGATTGATCTGGCGGTATGGCTTGGTCTGGACCAAACCACAGAATCGCATTGCGTGATTGTGGTGAATCACGAAGACCAGGCCTTGGGTATTCGTGTCGATCGTATTCTCGAAGTACTGGATATCCAGCAGAACGCGATCAATCCAGTGCCCTCCGGTACTGCGGGTAATACCGCTAATACCGTGCTGGGCTACGTTCAGCGGAACGATGATCTGCTGACGCTGCTGAATTTCGTGAGCTTGCCTGACAATTCGGAAGCTTCACTCGCAGCCTGAGGCTGCAAAACCTGCTGACGTTTCCAGTCAGAAATCCGCCGCAATAAAAATATGAGCGCTCCCCAATCTGCTCACGCGGAATTTCGGGCATTGGTTTTTGCTCCGCATTCAATTTCTTGCCTACCTTCTAGCGGCTCTTTTACACACTCCATCGGTTTACCTGCGGCTGATTAGGCACCGCTATCCGCTGTCGGGAATTTGCCTGCTTGTGCGGGAACAGATGTTGCCTAGTCCTCTGCATGCGGAATCCATCACTCGTAAGGGAGTCGGAGACCGCCTTCATCGATACAGCGAGGAGAGTGCTGCCATGAAAAAAAAGTCCAAATCAGAAAGTGCTGCCGGGATTTCGCTCGTTAAAGAATCCGGAAATTCTGCCGAATCATCTTTAGTAATCAAATTGCCTGCGGAACTCGGAATCGAGGAAGCAGGTGGTTTGCGCCAGATGCTTGCGAAAGATGTGGCAGATGAACGAGTGGTGACTTTGGACGCGTCGGAGATTCAACGCATCCATGCCGCAGCACTTCAACTCTTCTGCATGTTTTGCAAAGACCGTCGTAAAGCGGGACGCGACGTTTCATGGCGTGAACCTTCAGTTGCTCTCAGAGGCGCCGCGGCGTTATTGGGAGCAACGACATTGCTAAGCCTTGGAATGGAGCCAGAAGCAGCATGACTCGCATACTCGCAGTAGATGATTCGACATCAATGAGGCAGATGGTTGCCTTTACCCTGAAGGCTGCCGGCTTCGATGTGGTTGAAGCCGAAGACGGCCGCGTCGCGCTCGATTTGGCGGCGAAGGAAAAATTCTCGCTGGTGTTGGCTGACGTGAACATGCCGAATATGGATGGCATCACGCTGGTCAGGAATTTGCGAACGATGCCGGATTACAAATTCACGCCGCTGTTGATGCTGACGACGGAATCGACGCCTGAAAAGAAAATGGAGGGTAAGTCCGCGGGTGCGACCGGTTGGCTGATCAAGCCATTTAATCCGGATCAACTCATCACGACGATCAAGCGCGTACTGGCTTAGTCATGGAAATCGACTTCAGCCGATTTCACCAAACCTTCTTCGAAGAAAGCTTCGAAGGCCTGGACGTGATGGAGAGCGCGTTACTCAAGCTGGATATCGGCAACGCCGATTCCGAAATCATTAATACAATCTTCAGGGCTGCACATTCGATGAAGGGTGGAGCGGCGACATTCGGCTTTCTGGATGTGGCTGGATTCACTCACCTGCTCGAAACCCTGCTGGACCAGATGCGCTCGGGTCAGCGTGCGGTGACGCAGCATGATGTGGACCTTCTGCTGAGATCAGTCGATGTGGTACGTGGGCTGCTCACCGCTGCGCGCGATAGCACGGCTGCAGACACGCAGTCAGTAGAACAACTGCGTGCTGAACTTGAGCAGACTTTGCTCAGTGCGCCTTCTGACAAACCCGCAGCAGTGAGTGCGGCTCCAGTGGTAGCAGCGAAAGCTTCCAATCACTGGCATATCCGTTTCGCGCCACACAGAAATTTGTTCCGAGGTGGCAATGATCCACTTCGCATCATCCGCGAGCTCGGCACGCTGGGTGAGATGCAGGTAACGCTGGATGATCAAGCGCTGCCCAGTTTTGAAGTGGCGGATGCAGAAGACTGCTATCTCGCCTGGAATATCGAATTACACGCTGAATGCAGCCGCGCCAGCGTGCTGGAAGTTTTTGCGTGGGTCGAAGACGAATCAGACCTGACGATTGAACTGGTGCAAGAGAAGGCTGCTGCAGCGGTTGTTGAAGCCAAGCCTGAAGTGACCAAGCCACAACTGGCAGTCATTCAAGGCGGTCGCGAGAACGCGGCACCTGCTGACGCGCACAAGGCTAGTAGTGGTGAGAGCGGATCGATCCGCGTCGGCACCGAGAAAATTGATTCACTGATCAATCTGGTCGGTGAGTTGGTGATTACGCAGGCCATGCTGGCACAGCAAGCTGCTGCGTTAGACCCAGTACTGCATGAAAAGCTGATGACGGGACTCTCTCAGCTTGATCGCAATACCCGCAGCATGCAGGAAGCGGTGATGTCGATCCGCATGTTGCCGATGGATTTTGTATTCAGCCGCTTCCCACGATTGATTCGCGATCTTGCCGGCAAGCTTGGCAAGCAGGCGCGTCTGGTCATGGTCGGTGAAAGCACTGAACTGGATAAGAGTGTGATCGAGAAGATTGCTGATCCTCTGAATCATCTCGTGCGCAATTCGCTGGATCACGGTATTGAAATGCCGGATGTGCGTCTTGCTGCAGGAAAAGATTCATCAGGCACGATCACGCTGAAAGCCGCGCATCGTGGTGGCAGCATCATGATCGAAGTGTCTGACGATGGCCGTGGTCTTGATCGCGCCAAGCTGATTGCCAAGGCCAAGGAACGTGGCATTACCGTTTCTGACAACGCACCTGATGGCGAGATCTGGCAACTGATCTTCGCGCCAGGATTCTCCACTGCCGAAAAAGTCACGGACATCTCAGGCCGTGGCGTTGGAATGGACGTGGTCAAGAAAAACATTCAGGCACTTGGTGGTCAGGTCGACATCACGTCGGTCGATGGTCGCGGCATGACCATCATGATCCGCTTGCCATTAACGCTGGCGATTCTCGACGGCATGTCGGTATCCGTCGGCGAAGAAATCTTCATCGTGCCACTCAATGCAGTTGCTGAATCACTACAGCCGCGTGCTGAAGACGTGAAGAGCATTGCAGGGCAGGGCCGTGTGGTCCGCGTGCGTGGAGAAATTCTGCCGCTGGTTCCGCTGCGAGAAGTGTTCCATCTGGGCTCCGGCATTACGGAACCACAGAAAGGAATTCTCGTGTTGATCGAATCAGAAGGTCGCAAGGTCGCTTTGATGGTGGACGAGCTGGTCGGTCAACAGCAGGTCGTGATCAAGAGCCTCGAAAGTAATTACCGCCGGATCTCCGGCATTTCTGGCGCCACCATTCTCGGCGATGGCCGAGTGGCGTTGATTCTGGATGTTGGAGAACTGGTTCGGGCGAATGCCTGCGACCAGGCCGCCTGAACACAAGGAGACAACACATGTCTGCAGCAGATGTAAGTACCCAAGCACGCGCGAATGGCACGCGGGATATCGCCAGCGCTAAAGAGCTTGAGCAGGAGTTCCTCACCTTCACGCTTGGCGACGAGGAATACGGCGTCGACATTTTGAAGGTGCAAGAGATTCGCGGCTACGACACCGTCACCAAGATTCCGGATGCACCGGATTTCATCAAGGGCGTGATCAACCTGCGCGGCACCATCGTTCCGGTGGTGGACTTGCGCATCAAGTTCAAGCTCGGCAAGGCGGAGTACAACGCCTTCACGGTCATGATCATTCTCAACATCGAAAGACGCGTAGTCGGCATGGTGGTCGACAGCGTTTCCGATGTGATGCATCTGGCCTCCGAACAGATTCGTCCCGCGCCTGAGTTTGGCGGCGCGATGGACACGCGCTTCATCACCGGTCTCGGCACGCTGGATGACCGCATGCTGATTCTGGTCGACATCGAAAAACTTCTGCGCTCGCAAGACATGGCACTGCTGCCACCGTCGACCGATAGCGCTACCCAACACTAAATCTTTAGAACTGAACGAGGCATCCCATGAGCAAGAAAATCATCAAAAAAGTCGCTAAGAAAGCGGTTGCGGCGAAAAGAAAAATGGTTACTTCGAAAAAAGTTATTGCGAAGAAAGCCAGTCCAGCGACTAAGGGCGCGGACAGTCTGAAACTCCGCATGGCAGATCTGGAAGGCCAAATCGCAGCGATCAACAAAGCGCAGGCTGTGATTGAGTTCAGCCTCGACGGCAAGATCCTGCATGCCAACGACAATTTCCTGAACGCACTCGGGTACTCTCTGGATGAAGTCAAAGGCCAGCATCACAGCATGTTTGCTGAAGCCGCTTATCGCAGCAGCCCTGAATACGCAGCGTTCTGGGAAAAGCTGGGTCGTGGTGAATATGACTCAGGCCAGTACAAGCGCATTGCCAAAGGTGGCAGAGAAATCTGGATTCAGGCTTCTTACAACCCGATCTTCGACACTAACGGCAAGCCGTTCAAGGTTGTGAAGTACGCAACCGACATTACTGCGGCAAAGCTTAAGTCGGCAGACTATGAAGGACAGCTATCAGCTATCAGCAAAGCGCAGGCGGTGATTGAATTCACGCTCGATGGAAAAATTGTTAACGCCAACGAAAACTTTCTGAATACGCTCGGCTACACCTTGGAAGAGATCAAGGGGCAGCATCACGGCATGTTCGCTGATCCGGTTTATCGCGCATCGCCTGAATACCGCGCGTTCTGGGAAAAGCTGGGACGCGGCGAATACGACGCGGGTCAGTACAAGCGCATTGCCAAAGGCGGCGCTGAAATTTGGATTGAAGCGTCTTACAACCCGATCTTCGATATGAACGGCAAGCCTTTCAAGGTCGTGAAGTACGCGACAAACATCACGCAACAGAAACTTCAGAATGCTGATTACTCAGGACAGCTGTCTGCCATCAGCAAGGCACAGGCCGTTATTTCATTCTCGCTAGATGGAAAGATCATCGACGCGAATGAAAACTTCCTGGTCACACTCGGCTATTCGCTGAATGAGATCAAAGGTCAGCATCACAGCCTGTTTGTCGAGCCGGATTATCGTGCCAGCGTTGAATACCGCATGTTCTGGGAAAAACTCGGTCGCGGCGAATACGACTCGGGTCAGTACAAGCGCATTGGCAAGGGCGGCAAGGAAATCTGGATTCAGGCTTCTTACAACCCGATCTATGACATGAATGGCAAGCCGTTCAAGGTAGTGAAGTACGCCACCGATGTCACCGAGCAGGTCCGTGCATCGCAGGTTCTGCAGCAGGCGGTGGAACAGACGCAAGCGGTGGTCAGCGCCGCCAAAGATGGTGACTTGGTCAAACGTATTCCACTTGATGGAAAGAACGGTTCCATCCGTGATCTTTGCGAAGGCGTGAATTCGATAGTTGAGGGTATGGAAAATCTGGTTCGCCAGATCAAGGTCTCTTCCGACACCATCAATACCGCAGCACGCGAAATCGCAGCCGGCAATACCGATTTGTCACAGCGCACAGAAGAGCAGGCCTCCTCACTCGAAGAAACCGCATCGAGCATGGAAGAGCTCACCTCCACCGTGAAGCAGAACGCAGAGAACGCCAAGCAGGCCAACCAACTCGCCATCGGCGCCAGCGACATTGCAGTCAAAGGCGGCAAGGTCGTCGGCGAAGTGGTCACTACGATGAGCGCGATCAACGAGTCTTCACGCAAGATCTCGGACATCATCGGCGTGATCGACGGCATCGCCTTCCAGACCAACATCCTCGCACTCAACGCAGCAGTTGAAGCGGCACGTGCAGGTGAGCAGGGTCGCGGATTCGCGGTGGTGGCCGCAGAAGTTCGCAGCCTGGCACAGCGTTCGGCAGGTGCAGCAAAAGAAATCAAGACTTTGATCGGTGACAGCGTCGGCAAGGTCGACACTGGCACCAAGCTGGTGGCGCAGGCTGGTCAAACCATGGAAGAAATCGTGACCTCGGTGAAACGAGTGACCGACATCATGGGCGAGATCACCGCCGCATCGCAGGAGCAGAGCTCGGGCATCGAGCAGGTTAATCAGGCGATCACGCAGATGGACGAAGTCACGCAGCAGAACGCTGCGCTGGTTGAAGAAGCTTCTGCCTCGGCACGTTCACTTGAAGAACAGGCCGGTGGATTGGTCAGCGCAGTGTCGCAGTACACGATCTCCGGTGAGACCAGCGCGCCAGCAGCACCGGCACGTGCGCCGTCACCGGCGATCGCAGCACGAAAACCAGTGATGGCAGCTAAGCCAGCGATACGCGGAGTGCCATCACGTCCTGCAGCCAAGCCTACAGTTACGCCGATCAAGCGTAACGGCACCAATGGACATCATGCGGCCGAGAAGTCCGACGAACAGTGGGCTGAGTTTTAAGCGCTACGGTTCCTAGGAGATGTCGACCATGATCCTTGAAAGTCAGTCTGCTACCAGTGGTGGCAGACGTGATTTCATCTACACCACGAGTGACTTCACTCGTGTGCGCAAGATGATCTACGCGCGAGCAGGGATTTCACTTTCAGAATCCAAGCAGGATATGGTCTATAGCCGACTCGCTAGACGACTGCGTGCCTTGGATGGTGAGCGTTTCTCGGAGTATCTCGATGCACTTGATGCCAACCCGGAATCTCCGGAGTGGGAAAGTTTCACCAATGCACTCACAACCAATCTCACATCGTTCTACCGTGAGGCACACCACTTCGATATTCTTGAAAACTTCCTTGCGCGCCGAAAGTCCGGACACTCCACTCTGTGGTGCTCGGCTGCCTCGACCGGCGAGGAGCCGTATTCGATGGCTATCACCGCAATCGAGAGCTTCGGCACATCGACGCCGCCAATAAGCATTCTGGCGACGGATATCGATACGCAGGTTTTGCAGACGGCATCACGTGGCGTTTATCCGATTGAGCGCGTGGAAAGCATAGGCGAAGCGCGCCTCAAAAAATATTTCAAGCGTGGAAAAGGCGAGAACGAAGGCTTTGTAAAAGTCGCTGACTGCCTGCGGAATCTCATTAGCTTCCGCCAGCTCAATCTGCTCGATGGGCGTTGGCCGATGAAGCAGCCTTTCGACGCGATCTTCTGCCGCAATGTAATGATCTATTTCGATAAGCCAACGCAGCGCGACATCCTCAGCAAGATGAAACCGCTGATGAAACCCGACGGCCTGTTGTTTTGTGGCCATTCAGAAAGTTTCCATCAAGCGACCGATCTTTTCCGTGGTATCGGCAAGAGTGTGTATGCGCCGGTTAATCAGGGTGCTGTGCGCGCGCTGCCTGGACGTCACCAATGACACTGGCTTCTGCGCGAAGTGCAGTTGCTCCAACGCGTACGGATGCGTGGTCGGAACGGACTGCGCATGGTGCGAGTGGCAGAAAGTATTACGACAGCCGCCTCGGCGTTGATGTCGCGCGCATCTTGCCTGGTGAGTATCAGGTGACTGGCGAGAACATGGGGCTGGTGACGACGCTCGGTTCTTGTGTCTCGGCCTGCATTCGCGACGTTGTGCTGGGAATCGGCGGAATGAATCACTTCATGTTGCCGGAATCTGAATTGAATACCGGCAACATTTACTCCGCACGCTATGGCAGCTATGCGATGGAAGTGCTGGTTAATGAACTATTGAAGCAGGGCGCGAACCGCAGGAATCTTGAAGCCAAGGTTTTTGGCGGTGCGAATGTTCTGCGCAGCATCATCTCAGCGGATGTCGGTACGCGTAATGCCGAGTTTGTTCATCAATACCTTGGCAACGAGCAGATTCCCGTCGTTGCCGAAGATCTGGGCGACACCTGCCCACGCAAGATCATTTTTTTTCCGAAAACAGGACGTGTGCTGGTGATGCGCCTGGCCACTGCGCTCAACCGCGCAGAAATGGATGCCGAGCGCGTTTATCAGGACAGCTTGCGAGCCAAGCCAGTTGCTGGCGATATCGAGTTGTTTGACTGAGCCATGACCATACGCGTCCTCATCGTTGACGATTCCGCATTGGTGCGACAGCTGCTGACCGAGTTGCTGTCGGCTGATCCGCAGATCCAGGTGGTCGGCACTGCGCCGGATCCTTTGGTTGCACGCGAGAAGATCAAGGAGCTGAATCCCGATGTGCTGACGCTGGACGTCGAGATGCCGCGCATGGATGGCCTGACGTTTCTGGAAAATCTGATGCGTCTGCGACCGATGCCGGTGATCATGGTTTCGAGCTTAACGGAACGCGGTGCAGAAGTGACCTTGCAGGCGCTAGAACTCGGCGCAGTCGATTTTGTCACCAAGCCCAAGCTTGATGTCGCCAACGGCTTGCAGATGTACGCCGATGATCTGCGCGACAAGATCAAAGCGGCCGCAACAGTGAAACCACGTGGGCCAGCATTGCTGCGTTCGGGTGGTCCGGTACCGGAAGCGCCGAAGAGAAAATCTGGCCCGAGAATGTTCCGCACCACCGACAAGCTGATTGCGATTGGCGCATCTACTGGTGGAACAGAAGCGATCAAGGTTGTGTTGGAAGGCATGCCGCCAGATGCGCCAGCAATCGTGATCACACAACATATTCCTGCGCTGTTCAGCCGCCCGTTTGCTGAGCGCATGAACCGCAGCTGCGCGATGTCGGTTTGTGAGGCCCGCGATGGCCAGCTGATTCTTCCCGGGCACGCTTACATCGCACCCGGTGGTTTTCATTTGTTGGTGCGACGCGATGGCGCCAAATACGTTTGTCAGATTACCGACACCGATCCGGTCAATCGCCATAAACCCAGCGTTGATGTTCTATTCAAATCAGTCTCCGAACACGCGGGCCCCAATGCCGTCGGTCTGATTCTGACCGGCATGGGCGACGACGGCGCACGCGGACTCAAGCTGATGCGTGATGGTGGAGCGCACACGCTGTGCCAAGACGAAGCAAGCAGCGTGGTGTGGGGAATGCCGGGTTCAGCGCATCGCATTGGCGCGGTGGAACAGGTTTTGCCTCTGAGTGAAATGGCAGACGCCGCACTCAGATTGGTTAGTTCGTAAATCAAGAAATTCTAATTCGTGCCGATAAACAACAAGAAGCGTTAATGGAGTTCAGCATGTACCGAGAGATCATAAAAATATTTGCCATCCCCTTGGCATTCGTCACGCTCCATGTGGCGACGGAGGTTTTTATCGGCGGAGGATTCTGGACCGGTCTCTCAACTGTCGCGCTGGTGGCCAGCTTGATTCACTGGGCTTGGAAGAACGGCAGCAATCTGATCAAGGCGCAATCATTCGGCGTTCAGCACGGCCATGCATTGGAGAAGCACCAAGTTCTTCTAGGTGAATTGCGTGGTGGTCTGTCTGACGAAATGAAGAATGTGATTGGTGAAGTGGAACGCGTCCGTCGTCTGGTGCATGACGCGGTTGTGCAACTGACCGGCAGCTTCGAAGAGCTTAATCGCCAATCCAAGCTGCAAGAAGAGGCTGTATCTCGTGTAATGAATCGCAATGGTAAGGGTGATCCGGACGCAATCAATATTCAGAAGTTCTCGCAGATGACCAGCAGCCTGATGGGTAATATGGTCGACATCTTGTCGCAGGTGAGTCAGCAGAGTTCCAACACCGTCGAGAACATCGACGTGATGGTGAAGCATCTTGATGCGATCTTTGAATTGCTCGGTGATGTGAAGTCCATCGCTGATCAAACCAATCTGCTCGCTCTAAACGCTGCAATCGAAGCAGCGAGAGCCGGTGAAGCAGGGCGTGGGTTTGCGGTGGTGGCCGAAGAAGTTCGTAACCTCTCTGAGCGTTCAACCAATTTCAATGAACAGATTCGCAAACTGGTCTTCAGTTCCAAAGAAGCCATCGCAAAAGTTCGCGATACCGTCGGCAGCATGGCAACGCGTGACATGAGCATGAGCGTTCATGCCAAAGAAGAAGTCGGCCGTTTGCTGGGGCAGGTTGAAGAAATTAATCAAACCTATACCGAAGGCATCCGCGAAGTTTCTGGCGCTAGCCACAAGATCAATGATGCGGTCTCCAAAGCAGTACGCTGCTTGCAGTTCGAAGACATTGCAACGCAGGCCCTGATCGCTGCTGAGCACCATGTACGGCGCTTGGAATCGATCAATAGCGAAGCCGGCAACCTTGCGGTCATTCTTCAGGATCAGTCTGCGCCGATTGTGATCAAAGCGTCGCCGCCACCACGTACGCTCGAAGTGACAGCGCAGGTCGTTGAAGATTGGCGCAAGCCTCAGCACAAACCGGTGTCGCAGATCAGCATGGATGCAGGTGGAGTGGAGTTGTTCTAAGCGATGTGAAATAAAAGGCCCGCGATAGCGGGCCTTTTTGTATCTCAAGCTTATTCGCTAATGGATGTTGCTGATCTGGTTTCTCCAGTTCGGATTCGGACGGAAGAATTCACCACTGCCACTGACAAACGCACTGTGAGCGTATGCATCAGCTTGCAGCTGATCCATCATCCAGGCGGTTGGATATCCGAGATAGCCATAGGAGCCGCGCTTGCACAGCAGTAATTGCGAGGGCAGGGGCAGGTTGCTGCAGTCGGGCGCGCCTTGTATGTCGTTGTGAGCAGCGCCGACAACCGTTCCCCAAGCCTTGTCTACGGTATCTGGCGTGTTTTGATATAGGCAGTGATAGGACTGCTCATTGGTTTGGCCATTGAGCATGCAGTTATCACTTTGCGTTGAAGGTGCGACGGAGCCATCTTCTGAACCATTCACGAAGAATATTGAGCCGCTGGTAATTCCCGCAGTGCTGGGGCAATCACCCGCTTCCGTGCATTGACGCTGTTGTGGCCGCTCAAACGGAACGACGGTCTTGATGAAGCCGCCAGACTTCATGAGTGCATTCATTGCTCCTCCAGCACCTTGTGAATGGCCCATCGCGCCAACCTGATTCACCGCGACCTTTCGATAAAAAATACTTGAAGGATCGCTGTTTCCTGCAACGACATGCTTGGCCGCATCGATGATCTCTTGGCCGGTATGTGCATTGCTGGTTTCGCTGGCAATGACGATAAAGCCCCAGCTTGCGAGATGTTTGAGGAAGTAGGCGTATTCAGTCGGCTTGGCCGCCGAGCCGTCTCCCCAAGTAATGACGGGATGCTGGAATCCGCCTTTGCCGAGTTCTGTTGGATACCAGATATCGAATGCGTTACCGGTGGAATCACAGCAGGCAAAATTTACCTTGGATGTCGCCGCCCAAGGGCCATCGTTGTAATACTTCAGTTCGATGGGGCCGCGTGGATAGTTGGGCGTGTTGCCGGGTTCTGTCTTTGTCGATGAATCTGTTTCTGTTTGTGGTGCTTCAGATTGCGAACAGCCGATCATCAAGACCAGCAGACAAAATACGCCACGCGACAGCGTCCGCCGCACAGTTGATGCGTTCATTCATTTCTCCTCACCCCGTGTGCCGCTCTTTGGCGACTACTTGTATTTATGTACCGCTAAAAGCTCAGCGCGCTTTTTGTCGCGCCGAGCTTTTTCCATCATTGAGCGCTGATGGAAATTTTAAAACTGCCTGTTGCTTTCGCTTGAACGTGCACGCGCTGATCTTTAAGCGAATAAGACCATTCGGCCTCAACGCCAGAAAGTTCGACTTTCAAATCTTTGCCAAGGCGTGCTGGCCAGTAGATTTCTGTAGGTGCCGATACTTCGGCTGCAGCGTCGACTTCAGCGACGAAGCGCTTTTCCTTTGGATCGAAGTGCATGCTCTTCAGAATGCCCTGTGCTCGTTGTACGTAGGGGCGGCTAAAGCCTTCGACTGCTCGGCCGCCAGAGCTTGGATCAGCGGGATCGGTTTGTTGATCGCGTGAGAACACCGAGAGGTCTTCCTGGTTCCAGCCGTCGCCAATGCGCAGATCATTGCGGTTGCTTGCGGTGTAGTTCCACTGCGTTGATGACAGCAACAGCATGTCCATTGCGTCGTAGGTCAATTCCAGCGCAACGGCTTGTGGTTTCCAGACATCAGCGCCGCGTTCACCTTTTCCCCAACGTGAGAAGGATTCGCCGTCGTTGAGGTCATAAGGAATGCCGAACTCGCCGATCAGTGTTGGTGATCCACCATTGATGCGATCCGCCAAGCTGCGCATATAGGCGAGCTCTAAGCCATAGCGATTGCGTGTTTTGGTTTTAGCGGCATCGTCCTGTTCGGTATCAATGCGCTTGCTCCACAAAAGTCCGACGTCATACCAATGGCTCGTGTTGATCGAGTTGGTAGGCATCTCTTTGGGGAAGGTGCGACCCACGCCCACAACATGTGGATTGATCTCAGCAAACAGGAACCAGTCAGGGCGTATCTCGCGAAACGCAGCCGCCATTTTCTGGAAGAAGGGCTGCAAAAAATCACCTTCAGGGTTGATCTTGCGGCCATCCAGCATTGCAAAGAAATCTTCATTGACGACGACGGCCTGATCACCGTCTTTGCGCCATGCGCCGGCTTGTTCGAAGGGATCCTGAACACCCGGGTTCCAGATCGAGACTTGTGCAGTATTGAATTGGCGATCTGCTTCGCGCACCAGTCCAGCGTGCAGCGAGTGGGCGGTTGCGCGCAATACAGGCAAAGTGGTCGTCATGCCACGCGCAACTCTGAGGCCATCCAACGGCGTCCAATTAGGGCCGGGATGGCCTTTGGCGGTGATGTCTGGATGGCGCTCTGAAAGTTTTTCTCCCAGCCAACCCATGCCCGGTTCGTTGAGGCTGTCAAAGCCCATCACGTTGTCGAGATCACTAAGGCGCTGCGCAAGTGCGCGCACTGCGCCGAAGTATTTGTTCTGCAGATAATCCTGAACATTTTCGCCATCGATGATCCACTTTGGTGTCAACGTCGCGCCTGCGAAAAATGACGTCCACAAAATGCAATTCACGGGCATTCGGTAGTTGATTGGCCAACTCATCGTTGGATATTTATCTTCTTGCCGTCTTTCAGGATTTGAATAGTCATAGCGGTATTGCATGACGTGCACGGCACCAGCGGCATTAAACGCTTGGTAATTCAGTCCGAGTTTTTCGAATATCCAGCACGGAGCGCCGCTGCCGCCAGACATGCGGCTCCAAACGTCTTGATGAAAGTCGATGAAGAGATTGAGGCCAAAATTTTGCGCGCGCAGGCAAACTTCACGAACGTACTCGATGTACTCGACGTCGTATTGGCCGGGACCTTCATGTTCCACGGCTTCCCATGTCACTAGAAAACGCAGTGCGTTAAAGCCCCAATGCTTTATGCGGCCCAGATGTTCATCGGCTTCTGCTAATGGGAACGGGCGTCCAACAAAGCTGACTGTTCTATGGTCACTAAAATCAGTAGGGCGATCAGTGCCGCCATCGGGGTAGGGCAGTTTGCAGTCGCTACCAAGGTTGATGCCACGCAGAATGACATGACGGCCCTTGGCATCGATGAACCTTTTCCCTGAAATCCCAATCTCAAGCTGCGACATTTTCGCCCCTTATATTTGTTCTGTGATAATCTCATTATACAGTTGGTTAATAAATAGCGAATAGGTCTTATAAGATTTGCTGGAGAATGGGGGAACAATGAACGAACTGAAGATGACCTTGGGCCGGAAAGTCGCGCTGGGCGCGGGCGATTTTGGCTTCAATCTCTATTGGCAGATGGCGTCGATCTATCTGCTGTACTTCTATACCGACGTTGTTGGCCTGCCGCCTGCAATCGCGGGCACCATCTATATGGCCGCCCTGATTTGGGACGCGGTGCTCGACCCGGTGATGGGCCTCGTAGCTGATCGCACGCGTACTCGCTATGGCCGCTACCGTCCTTATTTATTATTTGGCGGCATTCCGCTGGCGCTGGCTTTTGCCGCAATGTTTGTCGTTCCGTCTGGCTCTGGCATGGCGGCAGTGATCTTCACAGCCACCACGCACGTGATCTTCCGTACGATCTATGCCGTGCTTTCGATTCCGTATGCATCACTGTTCGCACGTGTGACTCGTGATGCAAGAATCCGTGCGGACCTCACCGGCTTCCGCATGGTATTTGCGACCTTATCTGCGGTGTTGGTTGCAGGTGCAACGCTACCGTTCGTCAATGGTTTGGCGACGCCAGATTCACCGCGCCGTGGCTGGATCATTCTGGCGCTGGGCTTTGGTCTTCTGGCCACCGCAATATTTGTACTCGTGGCATGGGCAACCAAAGGCCACGACGCTAGCGAAGAGACGGAAACAGAACCACGTCGTTCCGGTGCTGAAGTTGTGAAATCTCTGCTGAGCAATCGCGCGTTATTGATTGTGTTGGGCGCGGTGATGATCACCTCATTCTCAAGCACGCTGTTCGGCAAGAATTTGCTGTACTACTTTAAATACGTTCTAGACCAGCCCAAGATCGGTTCGAGTGCTTTGGCATTTGTGGCGCTGCTCGCTGGTTTATTTGTTCCGTTCTGGACGTGGGTTGCTCGCCGTTTCGGCAAGCGCAACGCTTGGTTGTGGGGCGCAATTCCCGGTCTACTCGGCCTTGTCTCCTGGCATCTGATTGATGGCAGTTCAGTGCCTTTGTTGTTTGGTGCGTTGGCGCTGCAAGCAGTGAGCTCAAGTTCATTCATCGTCTGCTTCTGGTCGATGCTGCCGGACACGGTTGAGTACGGCGAATGGCGCAGCGGTGTGCGTACAGAGTCGATGGTGTTTGGCTTGGCAACGCTGGGACAGAAGATGGCCTTAGGTTTCGGCGCAGGTTTTCTTGGCCTCGCATTGGCGCATGTCGGCTATGTCTCCAATGCGCATCAGACAGCAGAAACGATTGAGGGCATCAAACAAATGATGTTCTGGATCCCATTGGCAGGCGGTTTGATCACGGTGACGCTGATTGCGTTCTATCCGCTGAGTCTGAAAGCGCATGCCAAGATGGTTGAAGAAATTGCCGCGCGCAACCGTGCAACGCCTAGCGGATAAACACCGCTTGTAGAGCATCGATGTGCGATTCGATAACGTTTTTGTCGAAAGGATCGATATGCCAGACGCGCCGGACTTCCGGCGCGAGGGTATAAAACATCTGCGCAGCACCGACCATCATGTAAACCATTGCAGGTGCTGAACCTTGGGGCATCACGCCTTCGCGCTGCATCAAGCGGACAAACTTTTCTGCTGAGCGTGAGGTTTGCACGATGAAGCTATCTGCCGCCCACTGAAGGCGATCGTTATCGCGCACGCTCTCTTGCACCATCAAGCGTGCATGCTCTGGATGGCGTGCACAGTAGAGAACGTATTGGCGCAAAATCGTACGCGCATACTCGCGACGGCCTTCGCGAGTTTTGGTTGAAGCGCCCGGCGGTGCAAAATTCATCTCCGACGCTTGCCGCTCAAACAAAAAGCTCACGGCAGCGCGCCACAAGCTGTCTTTGTTCTCAAAGTAATATTTGATTAATGCGTGATGTACGCCTGCATGGGCTGCAATATCGCGCGTAGAACTGCCTTCGTAGCCATGCTCGGAAAATATTTGCAGGGCGGAGTTCAGAATGGTGGCTCGCGTTGCTTCTTTTTGAAGGGCACGTGTATTGGGCTTGAGGATATCTTTGACTTTCTTGATCTTCGCAGCTCGCGCTTTCTTTATTTTTGTAATTTTCATTGTGGATCCGGAGCGCAGGTTCAAAAGGATTAAGTGCCGATAATCTGATGCTTCATTTTATTCGAGTGCGACTTTAAGTGACGGGTCAGTCTCACGCTATACGGAATTTAATTGGTTTTAACGTTGTCTTAACTCTGAAATTTCATTTGTAGACAGTGTTCTAAGCCCTATCTTACTGCTGATATTGCACTGCGATCACACAGTAATCGGCACCGCTTTTACATTTGCGATGCTTGGGCTATTATAAACTCATTATGCAAACGGTTAATGAGAGATGTCACATGATGACATCCGGAGCCGACTACTAAAAGCAAGCGACAGGAGAGTGGCATGGTTATGGATGATCAAACGCAGCAGATTTCGCGCGCGCAATTTTTAATCCGGTCAGCAGCTGCTCTGCTGGTAAGCGTGGGCACAGTCCTGCCATTCAACGCGACGGCTGCCGATGCTGCCCCTGAGGCCAACGTTGTACGCGTTGATACCGGCGCGCTTCGCGGCGCAAACAATATCGATGTCATCTCGTTCAAAAATATCCCGTATGCCGCGCCGCCTGTAGGCGATCGTCGCTGGCGCGCACCTGCACCAGCCGCAGCGTGGACGGATGTGCGTGATGCAAGCCAATACGGCAACGACTGTATGCAGAATCGCATGTCATGGGACAAAACAACTTCAAAGCAGCCGCTCAGCGAAGATTGCCTCAACTTGAACGTTTGGGCTCCTGCATCGGCAACGCCTGCAAGCAAATTGCCAGTGATGGTCTGGGTTCATGGCGGTGGTTTTGTCAGTGGATCGGGCACGGCTGCTGTGATGGATGGCAGCGCGCTGGTTTCACGCGGCGTTATCGTCGTCACGTTTAACTATCGCTTGGCTCGTTTTGGCTTCTTTGCACATCCTGCGCTGAGCGCTGAAAGTCCAGATGGCGCGCTCGCCAACTACGGCTTCATGGATCAAATCGCTGCGCTGCAATGGATCAAGCGCAACATCAAAGCGTTTGGTGGCAACCCTGACAACGTGACTGTGTTTGGTCAGTCCGCAGGTGGTGATTCCATCAACAACCTGATGTTGGCGGGTCCGGCAAAAGGCTTGTTCCAGAAAGCGATCGTGATGTCGGGTGGTGGTCGCACCGTTTGGAAATCGCTGCGTGATGATGGTCCAAGCGGTCCTTCAGCAGAATCGATTGGACAAGCGTTTGCTACGTCAGCTGGTCTTGCCAAGGGCAAGGATGACGCTGCGGCATTGCGCGCGATTCCTGCATCCAAGATTCAGGGCTCGATCAGCCTCCTCAATCCGGAAGCCAAGACTTACACCGGTCCGATTCTCGACGGCAAGATTGTCACGAGCAGTGTTGCTGACGGCTTTGCAGCAGGTAAACAGGCGAAGGTTCCTTATCTCGTTGGCTCCACCAGCAATGAACTTGGATTCTTGCCAGGTATCTTCCTGAAGCCGATGAGCAAGCCACTGGTTGAGAAGCTCGGCGACGATCTCGACAAAATTGTTGATGCCTACGGTTCGCGCGATGTGTTTGATGTCAGCATCGTTAGTGACGTGACCTTTGTTGAACCAGCACGTTATCTGGCCGCAAGCGCGTCATCTGTACAGCCAACGTATCTCTATCGATTCAGCTATGTGTCAGAAGCCAAGTCGAAAGGCTCTAAAGGCGCGGCGCATGCAACAGATATCCCGTACATCTTTGGCAATCTCGCAGCTACTGGTGACAAGGTGAGCGATGCGGATCGTCAGGCGGCGAAAGTGCTGCAAGATTATTTCACTGCATTCGCCAAAACCGGCGTACCTAATGTTGCTGGCCAGGCTGCTTGGCCCGCATATACCAAGAAAGACGACAAGCTTTTGGAGTTCTCCGATAAGGGTGCGGCCGTCGCGGCTGCTGCAACGCCTGCTGTTGAAGCGCTGACGCTTCATTTCAGCAAGCGTTGATCGCTGCATTCGACTGTTCGGAGAATTGTGTGAACAACGTTGGAAGAATATTGAGTGTGCTTGGCTTGGTTATCGTTGCGTTAAGCATGATGCCGGCTTATGCAGAAAATTCCTGTGATGACTTGAAGAATTTCAAGATGGCGCAGCTGCATGTTGATTCAGTGGATACGGTGACGCCTGCCGATACCATTGATTTCGGCATGCCGATCTTGCCGCCGGTGCCTGCCAATGCAACTTTTTGTCGAGTGCTGCTGACGTTAACGCCGACGAAGGGTTCATCAATTCGTTCAGAAGTATGGTTGCCGCCTCAGAAAGACTGGAACGGTAAATTTCTTGGCACGGGTAATGGTGGATTGGCCGGCAGTTTGAATCCGCCGCATGTCGCGATGCGTGATGCCGTTGCGCGTGGCTATGCGACGGCAGGCACTGACACCGGGCATGTCGGTGAAGGCGAGGGCTGGAGCTTGAATGGAGCTTGGGCACTTGGGCATCCGGAAAGAGTGAAGGACTATGGCTATCGCTCAAATCACGTGACTGCGCTAGCGGCTAAAGCTTTGATCAAAGCGCATTACAACAAGGCACAAAAGTATTCTTATTTTCAGGGATGCTCTAACGGCGGACGCGAAGCCTTGATGGAAGCTCAACGCTTTCCACACGATTACGATGGCATCGTGGCGGGCGCACCCGCAAATGCGTGGACCGGAATCTCAGCAGGCTTTGCTTGGAATACGAAAGCCATTAACGAGACGCCTGAAAGCGCACTGCCTGACGATAAGCTTGCCGTGTTGCAAGACGCGGTCATTAAACAATGCGACTTAATAGATGGAGTTGCCGATGGAATTCTGGAAGATCCACGTCGCTGTGTATTTAATCCTGCTGTTGTTCAGTGCACTAATGGCGATCAGGCGGACTGCCTGAGCGCAGCCCAAGTTGAAGCTGCGAAAAAGATTTACCAAGGACCGCGCAATTCAAAAACTGGCGCCCAAATGTATCCAGGCTATCCGGTTGGCTCTGAAGCAGTGCAATGGTCGCAGTGGATTACGGGGCCAAAGGCAGACCAAGCGTTTTACGCAACTGAACTCTTCCGCAATATGGTTCATGAAGATGCAGCTTGGGATTTATCCAAACTCAATCTTGATGCGGATTACGCCAAGTCGGTAAAAAAGATTGGCCCGATTCTGAACTCAGATAAGCCAGACATGAGCGCCTTTGCAAAGAAGGGCGGCAAGTTGATTCTGTATCACGGCTGGGCCGATGGCGCGCTGACGCCGCTGGGCACGATCAAGTACTACGAACGTTTGCACGCCAAGATGGGTGCAGCAGCAACCGCGAAATTCATGCGCTTCTACATGGCGCCGGGTTTAGCGCATTGCATTGGTGGGCCAGGGCCGAATGATTTCGACATGCTGACGCCGCTTGAGCAGTGGGTCGAAAAGAAGACGGCACCTGACACGATCATTGCCAGCAAGTATGAAAATGAGTACGCGAAGCTGCTGGGTATGGAGCAAAGCGAGCCCCTACGTACGCGGCCACTGTGCCCTTATCCGAAAGTCGCACATTGGAAGGGTAGCGGCTCTACCGATAAGGCTGAAAACTTTGAGTGCCGCGCTGATAAGAAGTAACAGCGCGTTGCCTAAACTGCTTCGCTAGTTCTAGCGTTGACTAACATTCCATGAATTCTCTGAAGGACGCTACGGAGAGTTCATGGGATGTTTTTTATTGGGCGATCAAAAAGCGTAGCGCTTAGTCTTTGCTCAGCGTGTTAACCAGATAATCCTGATAGACGTGTAAGAGCTTCAGTGCGCCAGCAATACCTTTCTGATCTGGCGAAATAATCGATTCAATTGCCAGTCCACGTAACGCGGCAAGATGGAGAACACTGCTAGCGTCGATCACCGCCTGATTCTTGAGGCCGGACGCTTTAGCCAGACTTCTCAGGCCTTGGCGTGAACCTTCGCTGATTGCGTTGATCACTGGCGGCAATTTGATGCGCAGCTCTGGATCGCCTTGCATGGCCAGCATGACGTGCAGCACGGCTTGTCCACCGTCGCCGCTGATCGTTGTCCACGCCAGATCCAACAAGCGGCGCATGTGATCTTTCTGAGGAATTCGAGTAAGGCTTTCGCGATAAATATCGATGTCGCGTGCGTAGATGTATTCGACGACCGCTACCATCAGATCAACTTTGGTTGCAAAGTGGTGATTCATCGCGCCACGGCTTACGCCAGCGCGCTCAGCAACCATCGCCGTTGTTGTCGCTGCATAGCCAAACTCGTGTAAGCACGAGATCGAAGCGTCGAAAAGCTTCCGGCGCGTTTCTGAACTGCGTTCAGTATTGGTACGGCGAGCGCGCGGCAATTCCACAACGACCTTCTTGCTGCGTACGGCTGCTTTTACGGCCGCCTTAACTGCGGTGGGCTTGGCTTTTGGCACTGCTAACTCCCTTTTGTTTTTAGTCCGAAACGACGCCTTTAGCACCGTTCGATTCGTCCCATTATATGACAATAACAAACCGGCTTGCCAGTTTGTTTTTTCATGGATAGTATTGGCTTATTCGAGCCGTAAAACGGCCTTTGGAGGAGACATTGGATGTCAATCGCTACACATGTGCGCGCGTTGTTAGTTCCCGGTTGCTTGTCGTTGATCACGGCAATTTCCACGGCCTCAGCTATTGCGCAAGAAGCGCAATCAGCTACTACTGAACCTGCTGCTGAATCAGCGATTGCGCCTAGCGCAGAAAACTCAGCTGCGACTCCTGCACCAGAAGCTGTTGCTGCTGAGCCAGCTGCTGCAGAAACTACTGCTGCTCCAGATTCTGCCGCGGTAGCAGAAACGACAGCAGTGCCTGCAAATGCAGAGCAAGTTCCAGCTGCGACGACAGCTGAAACCACTGCCACTGCTAAACCAGTAGACGATCCATTAGCGGGTATCGAAGAACTCTCAGCACAGCCTGCTGCAACTGATGCCGCAGCAACCGACGCGACTGCAGCTGCGCCAGCTGCAAGCGGCGACGCCAGTCAGACTTCAGAACTCCTTCCGACAATTCCTGTGAATCATCAGGAAGAGAAGAAGGTAGTCAAAGTCGAGAAGGAAGAAGCGGCACCACAGAACATCGATGAAATTGTTGTAACGGCGCAGAAGCGTGAAGAACGTTTGCAGAAAGTGCCTATCGCTGTGACGGTTGTTAACTCTGAACAGATGAGCCGACAGAACATTAGTCAGATCAGCAATCTGAGTCGCGCAGTTCCCGCCGTGGAAGCCAGCGGCGAAGACGGCAACCCAGACACGCGTATCAGTATTCGCGGTATTTCTACCAACTCATTCAGCGTTACTGCCGAGCAAGCTGTTTCCTACGTCGCAGATGGCGTTGTGCTGGGTAAAGCACCATCGGTGAGCTTGTTCGACATCGCACAGATTGAAGTGTTGCGCGGTCCTCAAGGCACGCTGTTCGGCAAGAACGCATCAGCCGGTGTGATCAGCGTTACTACCAACAAGCCTGATCCTTCGAAGTTTGAAGCCTTTGGTCGTGCAGAGCTTGGCGCTAAGTACGACACCCGAGTTGTGCATGGCATGGTGAACATTCCAATCACCGACGATTCCGCATTTCGTATCAGCGTTGGCCAGAGTTATCAGTCTGGGCTGATCCACAACGCAGTTCGTGGCAATGACAGCGTTTTGAAAATTGATGGTGGTCGCGCACGTTTCCTGTGGGAGCCGACACCTGATCTGACCATCAACATTATCGGCGACTACGAGAAGCAGCACGTCAATGAACAGCTCTACATTCTGTTCAACCGTTACGTGAAGAGCGATACCGGCGAGCCCACCGCGATTCCTGGTTGCAACGGCACGATTCCGTCGATGAGCAACAGAATCTCATGCAATAACAATCCGACCGTTAACGACGCTACGACCTATGGTGCTTCTGCACAGATCGATTGGCAGATTGGCGATTACACGCTGACATCGATTACATCAGCGCGACGTTACAAGCAGGATGGTTTCATCGACGTCGATGGCCTGCCTGGCAATTACTACGATAACGGCAACAAGTTTGATAACAGTGTCTACACGCAAGAAGTTCGTTTGGCTTCTCCAGTAGGCGAGGACTTGGAATACGTGGTCGGCGGCTTCTGGTCGAAGTCACATGTTCCTAACTTCCTGACGCAGGTGATTGGCGCGGATGCGCTGACGTCGATCATTGACGGCACCATTCCAGTCTCCTTGTGCGGCACGCTGGGTATTTGCGCCAACGGTCTGGTTGCGCTGAACAACCCGAACCAATACATTGCCGATCTGAAGAGCTATGCCGTATTCGGTCAAGCGACGTACAGAGTGCTGGATGATCTGAAGCTGATCGCCGGTGCACGCTGGACTCGCGATGATGTACAGATGACGTCGACGTCCTATCTTGGCGTGGTCACGTCATTGCTTCCTCTCGGCTCGCCATTGATGCCATTGAACGAACCATTAGCTGGTCAATCCAAGGTCAACAATATTTCCTGGAAATTGGGTTTGCAGTACGACATCTCGAAGAGCTCGATGGCGTATCTGACGGCTTCGCACGGTTATAAAGGTCCACAGGTTGTGTTCAATCCACCTGGAATTATTCCGACTCTGGACGGACTGGAAGTTAAGTTGCCAGCGCCGGCTTCGATCTCCATCGTCAAGCCGGAATACCCAATGGATTATGAAGCGGGCATCAAGTCGACGTTCTTCGGCGGCATCATCGCGACGAACATCAACGTGTTCCACACAACGATCAAAGATTTCCAATCTTCAGTCTTCACCGCAGCAGGCCAGACGCCAAACAATATCTCGCAGGTTGTTACAAAAGGTATCGAGTTGGATATGTTCGGCTTCCTCGCCAAAGGCTTGGTCGTGAACAGCGGCATCCTGTACAACAAAGTCACGTTCCCAGCTGGCTACATGACGACTTGCACGCAGGTCGGCCCTGAATGCCCCGATACCGATGCAGAGACGCTGCAGGATATTGGCGGCAAGCAGATGACTTACGCACCGCGCTTCAAGTTCTTGCTGGCACCAGAATATGAATTTGGCGTTAGCGATCGAGTAAGCATGTTTGTGGGTGCCGATGTGGTTTATCGCACCAGCATTAGCTTTGTGCCATCTGACGATAGCCGTGCAACAACGCCTGACCGCGCGATTTTGGGTGGCAGAATTGGTGTTCGTGGTGCTGACCGCAACTGGGAAATTGCAATCTTTGGGCGTAACTTAACCAACAAGCCCAACTCGCCGTTCCTGTTTGCGCCGTACCTGCTCGGCACTCTGTCATCGCCAGGCATCGACACGTCAGGTCAGGCGCTGTCTACCGAGTCGTTCCGATTCATCGGCATGTCACTTGAAGCACGCTTCTAAATAGAGCAAAGCATAATGAAGCAATCTAAGCGTTCTGCTGTCGTCGCCATTGCAGCGGGTGCAGTACTCAGCGTGCTGTGCGCCTGCGCGACGGGCAAGATCGTTACGCCTCCTGAGCAATCTTCTACTGGGCCGCAGCGCATTGCTGTTTGGCCCGGTGTTGCTCCGGGTGCGGAGAAGCTCAAGCAAGTTGAGCAGGAAACCGTTGCGCCGTGGGGCGATCGCGTTGTCCGCAATGTGGTCAAGCCGTCGCTTGAGGTTTACCGGCCTGACCCTGCAATCGCTAACGGCACTGCGGTTATCATCTGCCCAGGCGGCGCATTCCGTTTCTTGAGTATTGATCTCGAAGGCGAACAGATTGCTCGTTGGTTGAACTCGAAAGGTATTACCGCTTTCATTCTGCGTTATCGCGTTGAAGAGACGCCGGCTTCGGATTTCACTTTCTCGATCGATATTCTCGGCATTCTTGTACCACTGCTCACAGGCGGCGGCGCAATTCATGAAGACATGCAGCGTCTGGGGCCGCCAGCTATTGCAGATGCGCAGCAGGCGATCAAGCTCGTACGCAAGCGCGCAAAAGAATGGGGTATTTCTTCACGCAAAATTGGCGTGCTCGGCTTTTCTGCTGGCGGTGTCGTCGCTACGGGCGTTGCCACCGATCATGACTCTGCAAGTCGTCCGGATTTTGCGGGCATCATTTATAGCGGCCCTTGGAATATCGCCAAAGTGCCTAGCGACACCCCGCCGGTATTCTTGGCTGCTGCGGCGGACGATGGCTTAACAGCAATTTCCACGCTGCCTATTTACAAGACCCTACAAGCTGCGGGGGTTGAAGCAGAACTTCATGTCTACGCCGAAGGCGGACATGGCTTCGCCTTGAAGCAACAGGAAACAACCAGTGATCAATGGGCGAAAGCGTTTACTGATTGGCTCGAAATGAAGAACATGTTGAAGCGCAGCAAGTGAATCGACGCCGCCGATTACTAAACAACGGCAGCATCAAGTTGAGGAACAAGCTGTGATTGAAAAACGTCGCGCTGAATATCTTGCTGTTGTTTGCGCAGCGTTGGTTTTGGCCGGCCAGCCAGCTTTTGCCAGTGGTAGCGGAAAATCAATCAGTACATCCAAGCAACAGTCTGCGGCGGTGAAGATGATTCCTTCTGACCTGCGCGTGGAATACGCCAAGCAGCCTATCGGCATTGATGTTCTGCATCCACGCCTGACTTGGAAAATTCCAAGCACAGGCGATGGCAGACAAAGCGCTTATCAAATTCGTGTTGCGACCAGTGCCAGCGGATTTGAGCGCGCAGCTTTGTGGGACAGCGGCCGCGTTAAATCGGCTGAGAGTGTGCAATTACCTTACGCCGGCCCAGCACTGACATCGCGCACGCGATATTGGTGGCAGGTGCGTACTTGGGATGGAAAGGGCCAGGCTTCTGAATGGAGTGAAGCGTCATTCTGGGAGATGGGCTTGCTCGCCAAGTCCGATTGGTCTGCGCAATGGATCGGCGGTCGCCAAACAGTAGATCACGATTGGCGCGACGCCATCATCAGTATCGATTTCACCCTCACCGGAAAATCCGTCGGATTCTTATTCCGTGCAAAACCCGTAGGAAAAACTTACGGTGAAGCGTATCTGTGGGAAGTGGGGATGTCGGGGGGCAAACCCAAGCTGCTAGCAAAACAACGTCACTATGCGGGCGGCAGCAGCTCCGCTGTGACGACCAAAACGTTGAAGACCGTCGCGTTGGCTGACGCCGCAGCGAACTGGAAAACCAAGCGTCACAATCTCACGATCGAGACGAAAGGAACTTCAATCATCACGCGACTCGATGGCGTGGTTATCGATACGCTTGTTGATGATGGTCAAAGCGCCGGAACCATCGGCATGACTTCTGAAGAAGTCGATGCTGCGGTCATTCACTCCGTGCGAGTGGAAGATCAAGGCAAAGAATTATTCCGCACCGACTTTAGTGATGGCATCAGTCCGTTCACCGGCGGTCACATCACGGAAAAAGGCTTGGCCGTGGCGGCAGGCGTGCCAGATAAAGACTTGGTGTTGCCACTCTCTGCGCCGGCACCGTTGCTGCGTCATCAATTCAATGTGGCGGAATCACCAGTCTCTGCACGCCTCTATCTTGCTGCAGGTGGCTTGCCCAAGCTGACGTTGAATCAGAACACTGTTGGTGATGCCCTACAAGATGGTTACACCGCCTACGATAAGCGCGTGCTGTATCGCACGTTTGATGTCACTAATCTCATCAAGATTGGCGCCAATGTTCTCGGTGTTGAACTGGGCCGCGGTTGGTATGGCGTCACTGAGCCCAATGAATGGTATTGGCATATGGCGCCTTGGCATGCGGCGCCAACTGTATTGGCGCAACTTGAGCTGAGCTATGCCGATGGTCGCCGCGTTGTAATCAATAGCGATGGCAGCTGGCGCACGACTGATGGTCCGACTCAACATGATTCTGTGTATGGCGGTGAGCGCTATGACGCGCGGCTTCTGCCAGCAGGCTGGCTCAATGCGGGTTTCGAGGATTCAGCTTGGAGCAAGGTCGCTGTAGTGAACGGACCTGCTGGCGTTTTGTCTGCTGCCCAGCAAGAACCAATTACCAATGTTGGCGTGATGACGCCAGTTGCGGTGACAGAGCCTAAGCCTGGAATTTACGTTTTCGATTTCGGCCGCATCTTCGCTGGTCGCCTGCATTTGAATGTGAAAGGTCCGCGCGGAACCACGGTTAGATTGATACAGACTGAGAAACTCGCTGAGGATGGCGGCGTTGAAATCGTCAGCGGTTTGGTTGATACGCAGCTGCAGACCGATCAGTACACCTTGGCTGGCGGCGGAGCAGAACAGTGGATGCCCAGCTTCAGCTACAAAGGCTTCCGCTATGTGCAGGTCGAAGGATTTCCTGGAACGCCTAGCTTGGACGCGCTCACGGGCGAAATCGTGCACTCCGCCGTTGCAATGGCGGGAGAGTTTGAAAGCTCGAACGAACTGCTGAATAAAATTCAGGCCGCAGCACGCAACACCATCCTCAACAATATGCACGGCAATCAAACTGACACGCCGACGCTAGAGAAGAACGGCTGGACCGGTGATGCGCAGGCATCTGCTTTAGCTTCGATCACTAACTTTAAAGTAGCGGGTGTCTGGACCAAATGGTTGGCAGATTTCCGCGACTCACAATCTGCCAAAGGCGAAATCCCAAAGATTGTTCCATCAACACCATATTACGGATACGAAGAATCGCCGGGTTGGGAAATGGTCTGGGGTGCTGTGCCACCTTGGGATGCGGCTACCTTCATTCTGCCTTGGGAAATGTACCAGGCATTGGGTGATCGCCGCATTCTTGAGCAGATGTATGTCACGCAAAAAAATCTGGTTGATTACACCGGCGGATTTTTTACTGAAGATAACTACAGCTATAACAATCCCAACAATCCATTCCTCGGCGAGTACTCAGTGCCCTTGCCGCCGGGTGGGTTTATGGAAGCCATCATGCGCATGCCAGCAGGTCCGGTGGACGCGACGGCTGCAGCTTATTACTTCCACATGATCAATCTGCTCGCACAAAGCGCAGACATTCTCGGCAAAACAAAAGATCGTGATCAGTATCGTGCGCTGGCGAATAAAGTTCGCACGGCTTACAACCAACGATACTGGGATGCCAAGAAAGAGATTTACCGTGCGCTTGAGCCTAGCGGTCAAGAGCGTGCCTATGCGCAGACGCCGAATATTCTTCCGGTGGCATTTGGAATGGTTCCGACAGGTCACGAGGCGGCCGTCGTTCGTCACCTGAACGCAGACATCGTCGCTCAGAATAATCATCTGATGACGACCGGCGTTTACGCGGGTCGTTATGTGATGACGATGCTCGGCGACTATGGCTACGCCGATACGGCTTATGCCCTTGCAACGCAGACCGATCTACCTAGCTGGGGTTACTGGATCAACAACGGTCTCTCAACGATGGCAGAAGGCTGGGAGCTGACATCACGCTCTTACGATCATCATTACTGGGGATCAATCAGTTCTTACTTTTATCAGAGCATTGCGGGCATTCGCGCATCGGCTCCGGGTTATCGCAGCATCGTGATCAAGCCTTATCCGCCAACGGGATTGGAATGGGCACGTGCCAGCATTGATACCGAGCGCGGTGTTGTTGAATCGAGTTGGAAGCGTGCTGATGGTCGCTTCACTCTGAAAGTTCGCGTGCCTGCTGCTGCGGAAATCTGGGTGCCAACAGGTGGCGTGAAGGCGGCCTCTGTTCCGACCGGTGCGCGCTTCAAGAAGATTGATGGCGCCTATGCGATCTATCAGATCGGAGCTGGCAGCTTTAATTTTGAAGCGAAGGACGTAAAGGCCAAGACCGCGACGCACTAAGGCCACAATCTTTGTGGCCTTAGTTTTTCTCTCGCTGCTTATTACGTTGCGCCAGTAACTCACGCATGGCTCTAGGCGCAGGACGCAGCGGCGTTCTGGATGTCGTCCAGCCGGCTTGATTCGTCGGCGTTAGCCAACGCAGCCTTGTCGCTATGAAAACGAATGGGCGATAGAGGAATGAGTTTGAGTAGAGTATTCGCCAAGCTTTCCAAGTCAGTGCTTCAAGCATCTTGCGTGCGCTAGCCTGACCTCGCAAAGCCTGATCTGCGCCATCGCTGTTATTGCGCGCAGCCTCGCGCAGACGCATCAAGATTTCCGGAATCGGAATGCCAACCGGACAAACCTCACCACAAGCACCACACAGGCTTGAAGCTGTGGGCAAGTCGCGCGTTCCCGACAAGCCGAGAAGATGCGGAGAGATGATGGAGCCGATAGGTCCCGGATAAGCCGTGCCGTAGCTGTGTCCACCGACGCGTGTATACACCGGGCAATGATTCATGCACGCGCCGCAGCGGATGCATTGCAGCGTCGCGCGAAACTTTTCTTCGCGATAAGCCTGAGTGCGGCCATTATCGAGCAGGATCAAATGCATCTCGCGTGGGCCGTCTTTTTCACCAACACGACGCGGGCCGGTGATCAGATTGAAATAGGTGGATACGGCTTGGCCAGTGGCAGAGCGCGTCAGCAGAGCGTAAAGCGGTACGACGTGCTCAAGCTTTTCAACGACCTTCTCAATGCCAGTGATGGCGATATGGACATCAGGAATGGTCGTGCACATGCGGCCATTGCCTTCGTTCTCAACCAGCGCAATCGTGCCCGTCTCAGCAATCATGAAATTGACGCCAGAGACGCCAATGCGCGCATCGCGGAATTTATCGCGCAGCACGCTGCGACCCATGCTGATCAGCTCATCGACGTCTTCTGTGTACGTGGCACCGGGAATCTTCTCGGAGAATAGCTTGGCAATATCCTGCTTGGTCTTATGAATTGCCGGCATGATGATGTGGCTGGGCCGATCGCCATCTATCTGCAGAATGTATTCGCCCATGTCGGACTCAATGCACTCAATGCCTTCAGTGGCCATCGCTTGGTTCAGCTCAATCTCTTCGCTGACCATCGATTTGCCTTTGATCATCATGTCCGCATGATGCTTCTTGGCAATCTCCAGAAAGATTCGATTGGCGTCTGCACTATTCTCGGCGTAGTGAACGTTGACGCCCAGGCGCTGCAAATTGATTTCCAGCTGATCCAGCAAATCCGGCAATCGGGAAAGTGCATGCTTGCGAGTGGTTTCGCCAACCTTGCGCAATAGCGTGAATGTCGCGTTATCCGGGAACTGAGCCGCACGCTTATCAATCAGAAAATCCATCGCACCGCGAAAATTGCCGCGCAGCTTGGGATCCGCTACTGACTCTCGACTTCGGAGTTTGAAATCTTCAGGTCGAACAATGTGCTCAGTGACACTCATGCTCGAGCCTGTGTATTGGCGACATCATCGCGGATCAAAATAAGTACCAGTTCTTTGGGGCCATGTGCGCCATAAGCCAGCGTGCGCTGAATATCCGATGTTCTGGATGGGCCGCTAATCAATAAAGCATTGGTTGGCATGCCGCTGGCCCAATTTTGCGTGCTGACGGCCTCAAAAAGTGTTTCGACAATATCGCTGGCGTAGAGAATTGCGATATGGACGGGTGGCACCAGAGACAAGCTGCGCGGTTCATTGTGCGTGGGCCACACGATCAAGCTGCCAGTTTCGGCGACACCGCTGCGCACTGTTGTAATGCCTGCGTCGGTTTCGCTGAATAGGATCGGTTTGATTTCGGAAAGATCTTCGTCGTACCAGCTCAGCTTATTGCCGAGCGCACGATTCAGTCCTTCCGAAAAGCTCGTGCCACGACCAGCCAGTAAACGCTGCAATGATTTCTTCTGCACGACTTCAGCAACGTATTCCTGCCAAGTACCCGGCGTGGCTTCAATGATTTCAGTGCGCCACGATTTAGCTTGCGTAATAAAGCGTTCAATTCGATTGGCGCTGCTCTGAACCAGAACCGTAGGCTGCGCGCGGAAATAGGCTTGTACGTCTGGCGCAGGCAATGGCGATACCGGTATCTCGCGTAAGCGCTTAAAAATGGCTGAGCGTGCGCGCTGGTTATCCGACAAGTGGGTAGCACTCATTTCGATGTCTCCAAGCGGTTTGGTGAACCAGACGAATGATCAAGACGATTACGGATAAACGTGGCGACGTGTTCTCCACGCAAGATGTCTGCGCGCTTCTCAAGATTGCCGTTCAAGTTCAGCAGGCAACCGCAGTCCGCGCTGATTAGTGCGTCGCAACCCGTCGCTGTAATCGCATCAACCTTGTCGCGCGCCATCGCGCTGGAGATTTCGGGGTGCTTCACTGAGAACGTTCCGCCAAAGCCGCAGCATTCGGATTCATGTTCTTGCACGACGACTTCAACGCCCGGCATCTGCTTCAGCAGGCGACGAACATGGTGGTGGTTATCCATTTCTCGACGTGCGGTGCAAGAGGTGTGCACTGCAACAGTCACTGGCTGCGCACTCGCGCCGCTCAAATCCAATCCCAGTGTGTTGACCATGAACTCGGAGAATTCGACGGTGCGAGCTGCGATGTCTCGTGCTTTCTCAAGGCGCACCGGATCATCCGCGAAGAGTTTTGGCCAGTGATGTCTCAGCATTCCTCCACAAGATCCAGAAGGAACTACAACAGGCCAAGGCGCTGGAAATAAATCGAGCTGAGCAGCCGCGACAAGTCGAGCGTCGCTGCTAAAGCCAGTGGTGTAGGCCGGTTGTCCGCAGCAAGATTGCTTGAGCGGGAACAGCACTTTGATGCCGGCGCGTTCGATCAGATCAACCGCATCGAGTCCAGATTGCGGGCTGAACATATCAATCACACAAGTCGCGAAAAAATAGACTTGCGATGGCTTCTTGCTAGCGGTCTGTGCCGCTCCTTGTAGTGCAGTGTTCATGTTCCTCCACGCGCAGTTCATTCGAACATTCCAGCAGTGTGCTCAAGCTACAGCTGCATGCTATGGTGGTCAGACCACTAGCATCGGATGGCCCCGTGACAGCTCCGACATCAAAGAATCGTGCGACGACTGTTGTCGAGTACCTGCAACGCGGCATTCGTGAAAATAAGTTCAAAGTTGGGAAGGCCTTGCCCTCTGAACGTGAACTGTCCTTGTCCCTTGGAGTTTCCCGCGCGTCGCTGCGCGAAGGGATCAGTTTGCTTGTCAGCAAAGGCGTTCTCACCCGTCAGCATGGCATCGGCACTTTTGTCAGTGCCGCGAAAGATCAACGCATGGCTGAGATTTGGACGGACATGGTGGATCGTCATCCGCTGATTCAAGCGGACCTGATTGAATTCCGCGAGATGCTCGAAAGCCGCACGGCAGAGTTAGCCGCAGAGCGCGGCACTCAAGCGGATAAAGAGCGCTTGATTCAACTAGGTCAGGATGTTGATGTGGCGTATCGCGGCAGTGATCGTCAACAACAAGTCAAAGCAGATGTCGCATTGCATCAGGCCATCGCAGAGGCAACACACAATCCTGTGTTCTCTTACCTGATCGATTCACTGCTGAAAGTTTTGCACGAGCATGTGCAACTCAGCATTGCAGGACTCTCTCCGCAGTCAGAAACGTCTACGCAATTGCGCAGCCAGCATCATGAACTCGTCGCAGCGATTGTTGCTGGCGATGCTGCGCGTGCAGGTGCGGTTTCTAAGCAGCACATCGAATTTGTCAGAACGCGGCTTAACGCACTTGACCATATTCCCCCGCGTCGGAAGCGCTAAAGCGTTTATTGCTTAACGACGTTTTTTGTAAATCTATTGCGATGTTTTTTATATGGCGATTAGTTCTTCGCTAGGCATTAGTGCGTATTTCCCTAGCGAAAAGCAGGCGTGATGAGGTGAATTTACACGCGCATTCCTTGACAACTACATTCCCAATATATAGAATTATATCCCATAATATGGAATTAACGACATGACAAGAATTTAAGTCATGTCGTTACAGAAGTAATAAATATAGAGCCGCACAGTCGGCCGTTCGCGTTTGAGGAGACAGAGAATGGAGTTTGGCCGGCGCCCTGAACCTGGTCGAAGATTGGCCGGCATTGGCTTCGTGGTGTTATTCCACGTGGCCTTGATCTATGCGCTCGTCAGCGGTCTCGCACGTAAAGCCATCGAAGTGCTGCCTGCTCCGATTGAGACCAAAATTCTCCAGGAAATTAAATCGCAGGAGGCGCCACCACCGCCGCCTCCGCCGACGTTCGAGCCGCCTCCACCAACGTTCGTTCCGCCGCCAGAAATTGTCATTCAGCAGCCACCGCCGCCTCCAGCAGCGGTCACGACTGTCGTGCCAAAAAATCCGCCAGCAGCGGTTCCAAAGAATCCGTCGCCAGTTGCGCCAGTAATCAATGCACGTCGCAGCTGCCGCGAGCCTGAGTATCCGCCGTCATCGCAGCGTCTTGGCGAGAAGGGCACGGTGACGTTGGCATTCTTGATTGGCATCGACGGCAAGGTTGCTGAGAGTCGCGTTGAGGGCACGAGTGGATTCCCTCGACTTGATGAGGCTGCCAGAGCAGCACTCAGTCGCTGCAAGTTTGTTCCAGGAACGGTTAACGGTGTTGCTACGCCTGCGTGGGCAAAGATCAAGTACGTCTGGAAAATACCGGGCTCTAACTAGAGCGCCAAGTAGAACGATGCACAGCGGCAATGATGTTGAGTCTAAAAAAGATTTAGTAAGAGTTAACAGCCGTTTCGCGCGGCTTACGGATATGGAGATCGGTGCTATGTCGCTGTCAAAACGTATGAAGAGTCTGTTCGCAGTTATTGCTATCGCAGTGTCTACGCTATTCATGGGGCTGATGGCTCCAGTGGCATTAGCGCAAGATCCTGTGCCGATCACTCCTGCAACTGAGCAGGTGAACAATCCTTACGGCGTGGATGCCCTTTGGCGCCAAGGCGATTTCGTCGCCAAGACCGTACTGGTGCTGATGCTGATCATGTCGGCAGCGACTTGGTACATCATGTTTGTGAAGCTCTACGAGCAGCAGAAACTGTTTGCTCAGGCTAAAGACACCAGCGCAAAATTCTGGAACACGCCAGCGGTTTCGCAAGGGCAGGCTGCACTGCAAGCGGGAACGCCGTTTTGGTACATCGCTGATCGAGCCTTGCTAGCCAGCAAACATTACGAAGGTAATGTGGTGCAGGAAGTTGATCGCAGCAGCTGGATCACGATTTCAATCAATCAGGCTGTTGAAGAAATTTCCAGCCGTTTGCAGGGCGGTTTGTCAGTGTTGGCAACCGTCGGTTCTACCGCGCCATTCGTTGGTTTGTTCGGAACGGTTTGGGGCATTTACCACGCACTGACGGCCATCGGCATTTCTGGCCAAGCCTCAATCGACAAGGTTGCGGGTCCGGTCGGCGAAGCACTCATCATGACGGCGATTGGTCTTGCGGTCGCTGTGCCAGCGGTTATGGGCTACAACTGGTTGGTTCGTCGCAACAAGGCCGCAATGGGCCGTGTGCGTTCCTTCTCGACCGATCTCCACGCCGCGCTGATTTCTGGTGCTCGCGTGAGCGACAGCAGCAGCGTGAGCCAGCGTAAAGCAGCCTGAGCGTAGGAGATTCGCGATGGGAATGCAGATCGGCAGCGCTGAAGAAGACGAAGACGAGGTCATAGCGTCCATTAACACCACGCCTTTGGTAGACGTGATGTTGGTGCTGCTGATCATCTTCTTGATCACGATTCCGGTGGTGACGCATACCGTGCCGGTGACGCTGCCGACCGAACGCAATCAACCCACGCAGACCAAACCCGAGAACATCATCATCGCCGTGGATCGCGATGGAAATGTTTACTGGAACGAAAAACGTGTCGCTGATTTGCCAGCCTTGTTTGAACGGATGAAGACGATTGCGGTGAAGATTCCGCAACCTGAAATTCATATCCGTGGCGATCAGTCTGTTCGCTATCAATCGATAGGCGAAGTCGTGGTGACCTGCCAGCGTGCGGGTATTGCCAAGATTTCATTCATTACTGAACCGCCTCCTAAGAGCTAGACCATGGGAATGAATGTAGGCCAAGGAAATGGATCGGGCGAACCGGAAGTCGTCGTTGATATCAATACGACGCCGCTGATCGACGTGATGTTGGTGTTGCTGATCATGCTGATCATCACCATCCCCATTCAGACGCATGCGGTAAAGCTGGATATGCCCAGCAGCAGCGCGCCACCGCCAGGTGAGCCGCCGCCGTCGATTGATTTGGAAATTGATTTCGACGGCACGATTCTGTGGAACGGTGAAGTGGTGCCTGATCGCACAGCGCTTGAACAGCGCCTGACGGCAGAGGCCAATTCTGCAGAGCCTGCAGAGCTGCATATCCGTCCAAACAAACTCGTTGAATACAAATATGTTGCTACCGTGCTGGCAGAAGCTCAGCGCTTGGGTATCACGCAAATCGGATTAGTTGGTAACGAACAGTTTCTCCAATAGTTTGCCCGGAGTTCGGTAATGTCATTTTTCATGCGTGTTATCGCCAGCCTTGTGCTGCTGGCTTCCGCCACCGTAGCGATTGCTGCTGCGGATCAGTCTTTGCGTGCAGAAGTGGGCAAGCCACTTCAGGCGGCCAAGGATCTTCTGCAACAGCAGAAATATCGCGATGCCTTGGGCAAGGTTGATGAGGCCGCAGCCATTCCCAAGCTAACGCCTTACGAGCGTTTCATCATTGATCGTATGCGCGGCGCTGCTGCGGGTGGCGCTGGTGACACTGCGACTGCACTGAAGTCATTCGACTCAGCGCTTGCTTCTGGATTGATGACCAAGACGGATGAGCTGCCGACATTGGAGATCATGATCGGCCTGGCTTACTCGGGAAAAAACTACGCAAAAGCCGCAGACACCCTGCGTAAATACCGTCAGGACGGCGGCAATAATCCTGCTGTATTGGCGCTACTGCCTCAGGTTTTGTACTTGTCGGGTCGCTTTGCAGATGCTGCTAAAGAACTCTCAGCACTGCTCGCTGCGCAAGAGGCTGCTGGCAAAGCGCCCACCGAAGATCAACTAGAACTGTTGGCCAGTTGTGCGATCAAGCAGAACGATACGGCGGGTTATGTTGTTGCTTTGACCAAGCTAGTGATCTATCACCCCAAGGCCAGCTATTGGAATGATCTGATCGCGCGTACTGCAACCAAATCTGGATTCTCAAACAAACTGGCGCTTGATACTTATCGTCTGCGTGTTGAGACCGGCACGATCAGCAGCGCAGCGGATTATGTTGATGCGATCGAGTTGTCACTTCAGGCCGGTTACCCCGGTGAAGCGCAGCAGTTTCTGGATCAGGGCAATAAGGTCGGCGTGCTGGGCAAAGGCGCGGCGCGTGATCTTGATCGTCAGGCTCGACTCAAGGCGATGGTTGCACGCAAGATTGCTGAAGATAAAACCAGCTTGGCTGCTAGCGAAACACAGGCGGGCCAACAGCCGGGTGGCGATGGCTTGGTCAATACCGGTCTCGCTTATGCGGGCTATGGTCAGTTTGATAAAGCGCTGTCGCTGATCCAGAAGGGCATTGCCAAGGGCAAACTGAAAGACGCTGACGAAGCGCGTTTGCATTTGGCTTATGTGCAGATTCGTGCCGGCAAGAAAGACGAAGCTTTGAAGAGCTTGTCTCAGGTCAAAGGCAAGAACGGTACCGCTGATCTTGCAAGGCTCTGGCAGATAAAACTCGGCGGTCGTTAAGACCGCCGTTTCATTATCAAGCGGTGGCGATGCCTGCCGCTTTATTCAGTTTCAATTCTTCAATCGCAACATCACGCATACGGAATTTCTGGATCTTGCCGGTGACCGTCATCGGGAAACTATCCACAAACTTCCAGTAGCGCGGAATCTTGTACGTCGCGATACGGCCTTTGCAGTAAGCCTGCAGCTCTTCGCCAGTAGCGCTAGAGCCTTCACGGACCTTGATCCAGGCCATCACCTCTTCACCGTATTTCTCGCTTGGCACGCCGATCACCTGCACATCTGAAACGCAGGGATGTCCGTAGAGAAATTCTTCAATCTCGCGAGGGAAGATGTTCTCGCCGCCGCGGATGATCATGTCCTTAATGCGGCCGACAATCTTGACGTAGCCTTCTTCATCTAGCGTTGCAAGATCGCCCGTATGCATCCAGTGGCCACGATCAATCGCCTTCTTCGTGGCTTCTTCATTGTTCCAGTAGCCAATCATCACGGAATAACCGCGGGTGCAGAATTCACCTGGTGTTCCACACGGAACAATAGCGCCGGTTTCCGGATCAATGATCTTGATCTCGACATGAGGATGTACGCGGCCCACCGTTGAGACGCGACGATCAAACGGATCGTCTGCCGCGTTCTGTGTCGAGATCGGCGAGGTTTCCGTCATGCCATAGCCGATCGTGACTTCGCGCATGTTCATCAGCGTCGTCACTTTCTTCATCACCTCAACTGGGCAGGGTGAGCCCGCCATGATGCCGGTGCGCAAAGTCGATAGATCAAACTTTGAAAATTCAGGATGCTCGAGTTCGCCGATGAACATCGTCGGTACGCCGTAGAGCGACGTGCAGCGTTCTGTTTGTACCGTGTTGAGCGTTTCATAAGCATCGAAGCTCTCAGCAGGAATCACCATGCAGGCGCCGTGCGCTGTGCATGCGAGATTGCCGAGCACCATGCCGAAGCAGTGATAGAAAGGCACGGGGATGCAAACGCGATCTTCTTCGGTGTAGCGACAGGTCAAGCCAACGAAATAGCCGTTGTTCAGAATATTGTGGTGACTGAGTGTGGCGCCCTTCGGCAAGCCCGTTGTGCCGGAGGTGAACTGGATATTGATCGGGTCGTCGAACTGCAGGCCCGCTTCGCGTTCGTTGAGCTGCGCTTCAGAAACCTGATCACTTTGTTTCAGCAGCGTTTGCCAATCTTGTTCCAGGACCAGAGCGTCTCGCAGATCAGGACACTTGCCGCGTACTTCGTCCAGCATCTCTACATAGTTCGTGGTGCGGAAAGCCTTGGCCAGAATCAGAACGCTAATGCCGGACAGCTTCAGTGCATATTCGAGTTCTGCAGTTTTATAAGCCGGGTTGATGTTGACCAGAATCGCGCCGATACGCGCCGTGGCGTATTGAACGATGACCCACTCATAACGATTGGGGGCCCAGATGCCGACGCGATCGCCTTTCTGCACTCCGCGAGCCATCAGGCCGCGAGCGGCGAGACCCACTTCATCCCAGAATTGACGATAGTTCGCGCGATAGTTTTGAAATGGAACCACCAGCGCTTCGCGTTCAGCAAAGCGCTCTACAGTGCGGCGCAGGTTTTCTCCGATGGTCTGACCGAGCAAAGGCACGGTGCTGGGGCCATTGGAGTAGGACATGAGATCTGAATTAAGGTCATTCGCGTTGGACATGTTCTGTCTTCTTTTAGGCTTTGGAATTGAGTCTGGAAATCTGTGCGCCTTTCCAGCCATAGAACGCTACCAGAACAAAGCACGCTGCAGGAAGGAAGAAGGCCGAAGCAGTGCCAAAAGATTCTGCGATCAGTCCCATCGGGTAGGGCAGCAACACACCGCCGCCGATGGCCATCACCATAATCGATGATGCGCGCTTGGTGTTAGCGCCAAGATCTTTAACGCCCAAGGTGAAGATGGTGGCGAACATTGTGGACATGAAGAAGAACACTGCGATCAATGCGACTGCAGAAACTTTCTGGATGCCCAAGGCCACAACTACGGTCAGCACGGTATTAATCACGCCGTAGGTCATCAGAATCTTGCGTGGTGCAAAGCGAGTCATCAGGCCAGTCGTTACGAAGCGACCAACAAGGAACAGCAGCATGCCGATCGACAGCATGTAAGCGCCGTTCTGCGAGCTGAGCCCTGACCAGGTTTCGGTGACGAGATTGATGAAGAAGGCGCCGATGCCGACTTGCGCGCCGATGTAGAGCGCTTGCGTTGTTACACCCAGTACGAAGTGTTTCTCGCTGGAGAGTGCGCCTTGTGCGCCGCCATGCGTGGATTCAGGTTCGGCGATCTCTGGAAGGTGTGCGCGTGAAAGCAGAATCGCGAAGATCAGAACTAATACGCCGATGACAGCGTAGGTCGTCTGGATCGACTGATGCGCGTTATCGGATCCGACAGTGCCGCCAAAAAATAGAGCGCCGCCAATGATCGGCCCCATGAAAGCACCGAGACCATTAAACGACTGCGCGAGATTTAGACGATGCTCTGCGCGATCGGCAGGGCCCAGCACGTTGACGTAGGTATCAGCGGTGGTTTCCAGATAGCAGAGACCGGTGGCGAGTACGAACATCGAGCACACGAAAAATGGAAAGCTTGCTGCCTCTGCAGAAGGAATAAACAGAAAGGCACCGCCGGCGGTAATGCACAAGCCGGTGAGCAGTCCGAACTTATAACCCTTGCGACGCAGCAGCGCGCCTGCGGGCAAACTCATCGTCAGATAGGCGCCAAAGTAGGCGATCTGCAGCCAGGTGGATTCAGCCTTGCCGACGCCGAGCGTGTCCTGAAAATGTTTGTTCAATACATCCAGCAGGCCGTAGGCGAGACCCCAGATGAAGAAGCAACTGATCGCATAGATCAGCGGCACAGTCAGCGCGGATCGTTGCGTCTTTCCATTCGCGGTTACTTCCGCGGTTTGCATCGTCATCTCTGTCCCCTCGTCGCTTGTTTGTATGTAGTTCCGCCTTCGTATATTCGAGGGTCGGTTCTGAAATTCAGCTCAGCCGATAGATCGCCTCGGCTGTATTGGCAAAAAGTTTGTAGCGCTCAGCCAGACTGAAATCAGCAGTGATCTGGTCATAAGCACAAAAGTGTTTGGTGAAACTTCCGTAGAGCTTGTCCACGGGGAAGTTGCTGGCGAACATGCAGCGTTCTGGTCCGAACAGTTCAACCGTGGTCAGTACGAAA
This sequence comes from Stenotrophobium rhamnosiphilum, assembly GCF_003052265.1. GTDB lineage: Bacteria > Pseudomonadota > Gammaproteobacteria > Nevskiales > Nevskiaceae > Stenotrophobium > Stenotrophobium rhamnosiphilum. The sequence goes on along the minus strand of NZ_QANS01000005.1, from coordinate 135,607 downwards.
GGTCGAATGCTTTCGACAGTCCAGTTGCGGTCAATCATCGACAGACCGGAAATCTTGACCGCTACATTGGGTTGTCTGGCGAGCAAGGTCATGCCTTTGCGCCAAGCTTCGAGACCTGCAGGGTCACGATCCGTCGGCATCCCTGCGTGATTCAGAATGAGTTGCGTGCCGGGATGACGCGCGGCGAGTAGGGCCGCAGCAGGCATCTGTGATGGATAGATCTGCAGATCAAATGACAGACCATATTTCTGCAGAAGACTAAATCCACGACGCCATGCGAGATCTTCCAGCAGATCATGTGACGTATATGTTTTGAGCGGATCTTTGTGCCAGTTAATGATCTGGCGAATGCCGCGAACATTGGCATGTTCCCAATGTGCGGCCAGCAGCGATTCCACTTCAGGATGATTCAGCTCAGCAAAAGCGACAATGCCATGCGGAGCGCCATATTGATCGGCAAGTTCTTGCAACCAACGTGTTTCGTTGAGTGCGTCTTTGGCATCGGCGCCCGCATCGACATGCACGGTTTTCTTAATCGACCAGCCCGTCGTATCTCTCAGATAATCGCTAAGGCCATAAGGCTTGGCGATGGCAGTGCAGTCCCCGGCCGGGTTGTGCGGCAGAGGCTGCTGCATCAGCCATGCGTAGTGATTTCGACTGAAATCCCACAGATGCTGATGCGGATCGATGATGGGAAAATCGATCATCGCTGTCGATCTCAGTAAGTCGTCCGACCGCCAGAGATATCAAACGTCGCAGCGGTGCTGAACGAGCACTCGCGACTCACCAACCATGAAACCAGCGCAGCGACTTCTTCGGTCTCGCCGATACGACCCATCGGAATGCGCGACAGCATGTAGTCGATCTGGCCTTGCGTCAGCTGCGCAAGAATCGGACTGCGAAAGGTTGCAGGTGTCACGCAGTTAACGCGAATGCCGGTCTTCGCCAATTCCTTGCCGAGTGATTTGGTCAGGCCGATGACGCCAGCTTTCGACGTGGAATACGCAGATGCGTTGGGGTTTCCCTCTTTGCCTGCGACCGAAGAGATGTTGACGATACGGCCGTAATCATTCTTCAGCATGTAAGGCACCACTGCACGACAGCAGTGATAGGTTCCGTTCAAATTGACATCAATGACTTGATGCCAGTCTTCTGGCGGGTAATCCCACAGCGTGGTGGTGGGGCCGGTGATGCCAGCGCTGACCACGAGAATATCGATGCGACCTAATTTGGTATTAGCTTCTAGTGCGGCTGCAGAGATTTGCGCCGCGTCAGTTACGTCAACAACCTTGCTGTGAATGGCGCCGGTAAATTGAATCGCTTCTGACAATGCACATTCGTCGCGATCCCAAATGCTGACGGTCGCACCTTCTGTTGTCAGACGAGCTGCGAGTTCGCGACCAACGCCTGAAGCGCCGCCGGTGATGACTGCAGTCTGTCCTGCAAAACGACCTGCGAAGGTGCTCATGCGTTTGACTCATCGGTGGCGTGCCAGGCGACAACTTTTTGTTTCTGCTCGCCGAGCTTGGCAATGCCAAGGCTCATGGTGTCGCCAGCTTTCAGATAGATCGGCTCTGGCTTTTGTCCGAGGCCAACGCCAGGTGGCGTGCCGGTAATAATCAGATCGCCGGGGTGCAGCGTGATGAATTTGCTGATGTAGCTGACCAGCTGGGCGATGGTGAAGATCATCGTGCGGCTGTTGCCGGTTTGCATGCGCTTGTCGTTGACGTCGAGCCACATATCCAGAACTTGCGGATCGCCAACTTCATCAGACGTGACCAGCCAAGGGCCGACAGGTCCAAACGTGTCGCAGCCTTTGCCTTTGTCCCAGCTGCCGCCACGCTCGATCTGGAATTCGCGTTCGCTGACGTCGTTCACCAGAACATAACCAGCAACATAATCGAGTGCTTCAGCTTCTTCGACGTAGCTCGCGGTGCGGCCGATGATGAAGCCGAGCTCAACTTCCCAATCACCTTTCCTCGATCCCTTCGGCAACATCACGTCATCGTTGGGGCCGTTCAGGCAGCTGATCGCTTTGGTGAAGAGCACAGGCTCAGTTGGAATCGGCAGCTTTGATTCTTCTGCGTGATCGGCGAAGTTGAGGCCGATAGCGAGAAACTTGCTGATGCCAGCAACAGGTACGCCGAGACGAGGATTGCCGGCAACGATTGGCAAATCATTTGTGTTCAGCGCAGCGAGTTTTGCCAGTCCAGCTTTCGAAAGAACTTGCGGAGTGATGTCAGCGATGACGCCGGACAAATCACGCAGCACACCGTTGCTGTCGAGTAGTCCGGGTTTTTCCTGGCCTGCCAATCCATGGCGTAGCAATTTCATATGAGTGCGCTCGGATTATTAATGCGTGTACGGACGATGGAGTTTGCATGCTGGATTCAGTTGCACGCCGAAGCCGGGTTTGTCGTCCAGCTTCAAGCGACCATTGACCGGCACTGGCTCATCGAGCAGTAGCGGGTTGAACATCGGCACAACCTTGTCTGCATCCGGCGCCATCATCAGGAACTCGGCGAACGGGCTGTTGTGACGCGTGATGACGAAGTGATAGCTGTAAACGCTGGAGCCGTGTGGAATCACCATTACGCCACGTGCGTCTGCGAGTGCAGAAATCTTGATCAGTTCGGTGATGCCGCCGCACCAGCCCACATCAGGCTGAATGATGTCGCAGCAATCCATTTCCAACAGCATGCGGAAGCCCCAACGTGTGGCTTCATGTTCACCGGTGGTGACGAGCATTCCTTTCGGCGCGTTCTTTTTCAGATCGCGATAACCCCAGTAGTCGTCCGGGCTCAGTGCTTCTTCAATCCACTTGAGGCCGTGCTTGTGCGCTTCGTGTGCGAGGCGCGTTGCATAGTTGAGATCAAGGCTCATCCAGCAATCGAGCATCAGCCAGAAGTCATCACCAACGCGTTCACGCATCTCTGCGAGTTCAGCAATATTTTTCTTCAGGCCTTCTTCGCCTTCAGCTGGACCATGATGCAGTGGCATCTTGCCGCCGATGAAGCCGAGTTTCTTCGAGAGGTCAGGGCGCGAGCTGGTGGCGTAGAACTGCAGTTCTTCGCGAACCTTGCCGCCGAGCAGCTGATAGACCGGCTCCTTGCGCAGCTTGCCGAGCAAATCCCATAGCGCGAGATCAACGCCGCTGAGTGCGTTGACGACCAAGCCCTTGCGACCATAGAACTGCGTCGAGAAGTACATCTGGTCCCAGATCTTCTCGTAGTCGGTGACGCTGGCGCCTTCGAGGAAACGAGCGAGGTGCTTCTCAACAATATAAGCAGCGGGTTCGCCGCCGGTGGTCACTGCAAAACCAACCGTGCCATCTGCTGCTTCGATCTCGACAACCAAGGTGCCGAGAACGTTGATGCCGAAGCTTTGACGGCTCTGGCGATATTCAGGGTAGCGGCTCATCGGCGTGGCGATGTGATCGTCAATCCAATGGCCAGAGCCCTGATCGTGGTAATCGGCGCCGCCGCCACGAACAACAAATGCGCGAACGTGTTTAATCAGTGGAAAGGTCATGTCTATAGTCTGGTTGGTAAGCAGAGTGGTGTGAGCGTAGTCGTGTTTAAACTAAATACGTTGCCGCGATGGGGCATCGCTTTGCTGACATCCTGATCGGATCATTCATCTCGTCTCTCCCCTCGGCTCAAGCAATCATTGCTGCTTGTATATTTCATATTATGGGATATAATATTAATATATGGGATATAAACAGTCAACCTAAGAATATGGCCAAACGCAAAATTACTACCGCAGATTCCGCCGCTCCTTCTGGCAGCCAAACACTATTACGTGGCCTCGATGTACTCGAAGCTGCGGCAGCAGGTGTCATTGGGCTTGCTGAGCTTGCAGAGAAACTCGAACTCACGCGCAGCACGGCACATCGACTTGCTTCAGTGTTGGTCGAGCGTCGCTATCTCGCTTTCGTTCCCCGCGAAGGCTATAGCCTGGGGCCAAAACTTTTAGAGCTCGGCTATGGCGCGCGTCAGCAGATGAACATCATCCGCATTGCTGCGCCGCATCTAGAAGCGCTTGCGCTGGCTTCTGAAGACACCGTGCATTTGGGTTCGCTTGAAGGACGCCGTGCGCTTTACTTGGACAAGATTCCAGGGCGTCGTCGCGTAGAGATTAGTTCGCGTGTTGGCGAACGTCAGCCTGTGACCTCAACGGGATTGGGCAAGGCGCTGATTCTCGATGAAGACGAAGCTAGCTGGCATGACTTGTATCTCTCTGAAACCGGCAAGAATGCGTCGGAAAGTTTCTTCAAGACATGGGTAAAACGCATGCGCACTTATGCGCGGCAGGGCTACGCCTTCGATCTTGAAGAGAACGAAGATCAGATTCGCTGTGTCGCTGCGCCGATTCGCGAAGCGGGCGGCAACATCATTGCTGCAATCAGTCTCTCCAGCGCTGCTCAATATATGAGTGATGCGCGCATGGCAGAGCTGGTTGTTGAAGTGAAGAAAACAACTGCAGCGATCAGCCGTGAACTCGGCTGGAGCGAGCCGCAGTAATCTGTAAAAAATCAATTATAAAAATCAATTATAAAAATCGACTCTAAAAATATGGGGGAGACGGTCAATGCTGCTGCAAGGTAAAACGGTTTTGATCACAGGTGCGGCACACGGTATCGGTCGCGCGACCGCGATTGCCTGTGCAAAACAGGGCGCAGATGTCGCAATCAATTATCTGAATGAGCCAGAAGCCGCGGCTGCTGTGGTTGCTGAGATTGAAGCTTTAGGTAAGCGCGCGATTGCGGTGAAAGGCGATGTTGCTGATGCAGCATCCGCACCGGCTTTTGTCGAAGCTGCGGTAAAAGCTTTCGGAAAGATTGATGTCTTTGTAAGCAATGCAGGCATTTGTCCGTTTCATGCTTTCCTTGATATGCCCGCAGAGATTCTTGAACGCACGATGCGTGTGAATCTGCATGGTGCTTATTACATGGTTCAAGCCGCTGCCAAGCGCATGCAGCAACAGGGATCGGGCGGCGCGATTGTTGCGATCAGTTCGATTAGCGCATTGGTCGGCGGCGAAATGCAGACGCATTACACGCCAACCAAAGCAGGCGTGCACTCGCTGATGCAGTCCTGCGCAATTGCGCTTGGACGTTATGGCATTCGTTGTAATTCAGTCTTGCCAGGTACGATCGCGACTGACATCAACAAGGAAGACTTGGCGGATCCCGCCAAGAAAAAATACATGGAAGGCCGTATTCCACTAGGCCGATTGGGCGAGCCCGATGATGTCGCAGGCTGCGTTGTATTTCTGGCTTCAGATTTGGCGCGCTACGTCACAGGGTCTTCGTTGCTCGTTGACGGCGGCATGTTTGTGAATTTGCAGTAACAGCTACTGCGTGACGCTACTTTTTTCTGAGTAGCGTCACTGCCTGTTCTGCGAGTTGCTGTATTCCTGCCCAGTCCTGCTTCTGCATCAAAGCTTTTGGCGTTAGCCATGAGCCGCCGATGCAGGCGACATTCTCTAGCGCCAAATACTCCGCAGCTGTCTCCAGAGAAATGCCACCTGTAGGGCAAAACTTTGTGGAGCCGAAAGGGCCATGCAGCGCCTTCAACATGGCAACGCCGCCGGATTGTTGAGCGGGAAAGAACTTCAGATTGTTAAATCCAAGCTCCATCGCCAGCATGATTTCAGACGGCGTTACGGCGCCTGGCAACAGTGCCAAGCCAGAGGATTTGGCTGCGGCTGCCAAGGCTTGAGTCAGACCGGGACTCACAGCGAACTGCGCGCCAGCATCCGCAGCTGCAAGCAAATGCTCAGGGTTGAGAACCGTACCTGCGCCAACAATCGCGTCGGGCACTTCACGAGAAATATTGCGAATCGCAGCAAGTGCACTTGGTGTTCTGAGCGTCACTTCTAGAACGCGAATTCCACCAGCGACCAAGGCACGCGCCATTGGCACGGCATGGGATTCATCATCAATCACAATCACCGGAATGACTGGAGAGAGTTTCATAAGCTCAGTGGTATTCATGCTTCAGCCTCAGCTGACAGTACGGTGAAGTGTTCTGATGGACGTTGAGGTGCGGGCGTGTTGGTTTCAGCAGTATGGCCAAAAGTAATTGCGCCTTGCTCTGCACTTGAGACTTGTGAGCGGAACATGCTGAAGAGTTCGCGGCCCATGCCAAATTCATTGGCGCTGAGATCAACGACATCGGCGGATCGTGAAGCTAGGACGTCGCCAGCCACTTCGACTTCCAGAATGCCGTGCTCGGCATCGAGCAGCACCATATCGCCGTTTTGTACTTTGCCTAGCGGGCCACCAGCCAAACATTCTGGGCTGACGTGAATTGCGGCGGGGACTTTTCCAGATGCGCCAGACATTCTGCCATCGGTGACGAGCGCGACATGAAAGCCGTCGTCTTGAAGAACGCCCAGTAGCGGTGTGAGCTTGTGTAACTCAGGCATGCCGTTTGCGCGTGGGCCTTGAAAGCGTACGACCGCGATGAAGTCGCGTTGCAGCTGTCTGGCCTCATAAGCGGCAATCACTTCTTCCTGACTATTGAACACCAGCGCAGGCGCGTGAACGCGGCGGTGCTTGGCCGCAACAGCAGAAGATTTAATAACGGCGCGGCCTAAATTTCCGCGGAGCAAACGCAAACCGCCATCGGCTTGGAAAGGTTTGCTTGCTGGTGCAAGCACAGATTCATCAAGGCTATTGATGGGGGTTGGCTGCCAAGACAATTTTTCGTTGTCGAGCTGAGGCGCTTCGGTGTAACGCGAGAGTCCGCGCCCAGCGACAGTCATCACGTTCTCATGCAGCAGGCCGCGGCTAAGCAGTTCGCGAATCAAGAAGCCGACGCCACCAGCGGCGTGGAACTGATTTACGTCGGCGCTGCCATTCGGATAAACCTTGGCCAGCAAGGGAATGACGGCAGAGAGATCGTTGAAATCGTCCCAGTTAATCAGGATGCCCGCTGCGCGAGCAATCGCTACAAGATGGATCGTGTGATTAGTTGAGCCGCCGGTGGCCAACAGGCCGACAATGCCGTTAACAATGGCGCGCTCATCAATCACCTGTGCAATCGGTGTGTACTCCTCATGCAAGGCGGTAATGCGAACGGCGCGCTCTGTTGCGGCGACCGTGAGTGCATCGCGCAACGGTGTATTGGGGTTGATGAACGCAGCGCCGGGCAGGTGCAGGCCCATGACTTCCATCAGCATCTGATTGCTGTTGGCGGTGCCGTAGAAAGTGCAGGTGCCCGGGCCGTGATAGGACTTGGATTCGGCCTCCAGCAATTCTTCGCGGCTGAGTTCTCCGCGTGCGAACAGTTGGCGTACGCGCGATTTCTCGGCATTGCTCATGCCAGTAGTCATTGGACCTGCGGGTACGAAGATCGCGGGCAGGTGGCCAAACTGAAGCGCACCGATGAGCAGGCCCGGAACAATCTTGTCGCACACGCCCAAGTACAAAGCCGCATCAAAGGTGTTGTGTGACAGTGCGACTGCGGTGGACATCGCAATGACGTCGCGCGAGAACAGAGACAGCTCCATTCCGGGCTCGCCCTGCGTGATGCCGTCGCACATCGCGGGAACGCCGCCAGCGAACTGTGCCACTGCGCCGGCTTTGCGGGCGGCGGTTTTGATCAGGTCTGGGTAACGTGCAAAAGGCTGATGTGCCGACAACATATCGTTGTAGGCGGAGACGATGGCGATATTGGCGAAGTTGAAAGCGCGTAGTGCTTTCTTGTCATCGGGTGCCGAAGCTGCAAAGGCGTGCGCCAGATTAGTACAGCCCAGTTTGCTTCTTCTGGGGTGCTGCGTGGCAACGACTTCAATCCGCTTCAGATAGCTGGCACGGCTTGCGCGGCTGCGATTGCAGATTCTATCGGTGACTTCACTGAGAGTTTTATCGAGTTCCATCTGGGTGCGGGCCTCGTTGATGACGCTAACGATCGGTAATTTGGGCGGACGGACGACCCGTCATATTTATGTAGTATAGCAACATAAAATTGGACGTCCCAAGGGAGGAGCGCCCAAAATGTTGTGAAAATTATCGATTTATCCCAATATATGGGTGCTGTGAGGCGTTGTTGCCTGTCCTAGGGCGCTTACGTCACACTGTTATCGCTAGATGGCTTTTGTGTAAATTAACTACATAAATTTAACGGTGAGCCTGTTTTGGGTTCGCACGTTGATGAAATTCATTGCAAGGAGCAGCCGTGCAGCAGGTGGAATCGTTTGACTTGGTGTTGTTCGGTGGCAGCGGCGATCTGGCGCTTCGCAAGCTACTTCCCGCACTGTATTCCCGACATGTTGCTGGAGACCTTCCAGCACACGGCCGCATCATTGGCGTTGCTCGACAAGAGCAGACGCGCGAGCAATTTGTTGCTCAGGTCAAAGAGCATTGCATTCTCAATATTGAAAAAGGCCTGTTCAGCGAGACCTTATTCAACGTCTTCGCCAAACGCCTCGAATATCTGCGTGTTGATGCTGGAATCGCCTCCGACTTTTCCGCGCTCGCAGATTTTCTTAAAGACTCCGCTGCAAAAGTCCGAGTTTTTTATCTCTCGACTGCCCCTGATCTATTCACGTCAATTTGTGAAAATCTTTCAGTCGCGAATTTAATCCACAGCAACTCTCGCGTAGTTCTTGAAAAACCGCTGGGTCGCGATCTGGCCTCTGCTCAAGAGATCAATGCACGCGTTGGTAGTGTTTTCGATGAATCGCAGATTTATCGAATCGATCATTACCTAGGCAAAGAACCTGTGCAGAATCTGATGGCGCTGCGTTTCGGCAATGCCTTGTTCGAACCGCTATGGAGTCGCTCCTGGGTGCGTGATGTTCAAATCACCATCGCAGAGCGTGTCGGCGTAGAAAAGCGCGGTGATTTCTATGACCGGGCTGGCGCAATGCGCGATATGGTTCAAAACCATTTGCTGCAACTGCTATGCATCATTGCAATGGAACCGCCATCGAGTATTGACCCTGATGCGGTGCGTGACGAGAAGCTAAAAGTGCTGCGCGGTCTGGTGCCAATGACGGCAGAGACGGTTCGCGGTTCGACCGTGCGTGGTCAGTACCGCGCAGGTGCGATTGATGGTCAGCCGGTTATTAGCTACGTGCAGGAAGAAGGTATTTCCAGCAGCAGCAACACTGAAACATTTGTTGCGCTCAAGGCGGAAATCAATAACTGGCGTTGGTCCGGCGTGCCGTTCTATTTGCGCACTGGTAAGCGCCTGCAAGATCGCGTCGCTGAGATTGTGATCAATTTCCGCAACGTTCCGCATTCAATCTTTCCGCCACCCAAAGGCGGCATTCAAGGCAATCGACTGATCATTCAGCTGCAGCCTGAAGAAGAGCTGAAGCTGTATCTGATGGCCAAGGAACCGGGCAATGAGATGCAACTCAAGCCTGTGAGTTTGAATCTCGATTTCTCTGAGCAGTTCAAACAGCGACCAATGGATGCTTATGAGCGTCTGTTGATGGACGTCATTCGCGGCAAGCTCACCTTGTTTATGCGTCGCGATGAACTTGACGCCGCTTGGCGCTGGGTCGAGCCTATTCTCGATGCTTGGAATAGCAGCGACGAAAAGCCGAAGTCATACACCGCGGGTAGCTGGGGCCCAGCCGCTGCCAGTGCCTTGCTCGCGCGTGAAGGGTCGTCTTGGCCAGAGGAAAGTTAGTTTGTTGTCTGAACACTTTTTTACTTCTGATCAAGAGCTGGCATCAGCATTGGCTGCTGCCACGGCTGCCAAATTGCGTGAAGCCTTAGCTGCCAGATCCAAGGCGAGCTTGGTGGTTTCTGGCGGACGTACGCCTGCTGATTTTCTCAACGCTTTAAGCGCGCATGAACTCGATTGGTCTGCCGTTAGTGTTCTGCCGACAGATGATCGTTGGGTCGATGCCAACCATGCAGATAACAACGAGGCCATGATTCGTCGGCATTTGCTGCAAGGCGCAGCTGCAACAGCCGTGCTGAGTGGTTTGTCTGACGCTTCTTTAACGCCAGTGCCAGACGGCGAGCGCCAAGCCGAAGCAGCATTGAAGAAGCTATCGACGCCACTTGATGTAGTCGTTCTAGGCATGGGCGATGACGGACATACAGCATCGCTATTTCCGCAGGCGCCGCAGTTAGCGCAAGCGCTGGATTTAAATTCTGGCCGCAGCTGCATGATTCTCGATCCAGTGACTGCGCCGCATCGCAGAATCAGTCTGACGCTGCCAGCGCTTTTGCAAAGTCGCCAGATCGACATACTTATTCGTGGAGACAGTAAGCTAAACGTCTATCGTCGCGCCTTGAGTGCTGGCCCGACGGTTGGGATGCCGATTAGCTTCATCCTTCATCAGAAACAGGTACCTGTGCATGTCTACTGGAGCCCATAAGCCTTTGCGTTTGGTCGCCGATATTGGCGGCAGCAACGCGCGCTTTGGTTTGTTGCGCGATGGCGCTCGTGAGCCAGTTGAGTGCAAAACGCTGCCGACTGGCGACTTCCCAAATTTTGTTGATGCCGTTGAGCGCTTCTTAGAGCTCAGTGGTTCGCCGCATGTGACTGAAGCAGCGGTTGCGATTGCCAATCCGGTGACTGGCGATGCAATCAAGATGACCAATCAGCATTGGGCGTTTTCAACTGAGCAAGCTCGCAAGCATTTGCATCTGGATCGCTTGCTGATGCTCAACGACTTTGCTGCGCTTGCAATGTCTTTGCCGCATTTGGCTTCGCATGAATTGCGTCAGCTCGGTGGTGGTGAGCGTGTTGAGCTTGGAGCGTGCGCTTTGCTCGGACCTGGCACTGGCTTGGGTGTTTCTGCGTTGCTGTCAGCGGGCGAGGGACGTTGGGTGCCGCTGTCAGGCGAAGGCGGGCACATCACCGTTGCGACCGCTGACGATTACGAAGCGGAAATCATCGCCATCCTTCGACGCGAGTTCGGACATGTTTCGGCAGAGCGTGTGCTCTCAGGCATGGGCTTGTGCAATTTGTATCGCGCGGTGGCACAGCTTGCTGGCCGATCACCGCTGACGTTAACGCCAGCAGAAGTCACCCAGCGTGGTCTTTCTGGCGAAGACGCTGATTGCGCAGAGGCACTGTCACTGTTTTGCAGTTTGCTCGGTAACGCAGCAGGCAGTCTCGCTTTAACCATTGGCTCGCGCGGTGGTGTGTATATCGGTGGCGGCATCGTGCCGCGGCTCGGTGAGTATTTCCATCAGTCCAAATTTCGTGCGCGCTTTGAGGCCAAAGGTCGCATGTCGGAATATCTGATTCCGATCCCTGCGTATGTGATTCACGCTGATAACCCTGCGTTGATTGGCGCTGCCATTGCCTTGGATGCGCCCTGATGCTGACACGCGTAAAAGGTCTGCGAGAACAGCTCAGAAAATCTGAGCAACGCGTCGCTGATCTTGTAATTGCGCGACCCAATCAGGTTTTGAGTCTCTCGATTAGCGCGATTGCTGAACTGGCTGAAGTAAGCGAGCCCACCGTTCTGCGTTTCTGTCGAGCCGCTGGCTGCGACGGCTATCGAGATTTCAAACTTCATCTCGCACGCAGTCTCGCTACAGGCGTGTCTTATGTACACAGCGATGTGGGCCCCAATGATTCTGTGCCGGATTTGGTAGCAAAGGTTTTCGATAGCAGCATCGCCGCTTTGATCCAAGTGCGGAATCAGCTGGATATGAAAGCGCTGCAGCGCGCAGTAAAAATTCTAAGTGCTGCGCGCAAGATCGAATTTTATGGCCAGGGAAATTCCGGCATCGTTGCGCAGGACGCGCAGCACAAATTCTTCCGCCTGCGTGTTCACTCAGTCGCTTATTCAGATCCGCATATCCACAGCATGGCCGCCACCATGTTGAAACGTGGGGATGCTGTTGTTGCCATTTCAAATACGGGTCGGACTATCGATCTGTTGCGCAGCTTGGAACTGGCGCGAGAAGCGGGTGCTGACGTTATTAGCATTACCCACAGCGGATCGCCTGTCGCCAAGCTTTCCACCGTCGCGTTATACGCCGACTGCGAAGAAGATCCTGAAATCTACACGCCGATGACTTCGCGAATCGCCCATTTGGCCATCATCGATTCATTGGCCGTGGGCGTTGCCTTGCAGCGTGGCGTTCGCCTGACCAAGGAATTGGAGCGCGCCAAGGGCAGTCTCAAGCAGAAGCGTGTGCTGGGTTACGACGACTAAGCGGCCTTGAGCCTCGTTTGGGCGGCCTGTTCTAGCCCTCTCAGGGCCAATCTACTTGATCCGCAGTAGGCGGAAAGGGCGCCTTGTAAGGCAACGTTAGGGGTACTAAACACCCTTAAATTAAAGATTGAGATGATTGCAGCTATTACTGGAGCAAGCGGTTACGTCGGGTTGAATCTCGCCCAGGTTCTTTTGGATGCCGGCCATCAGGTTCGAGCCATCGACCGGGTCCGCTCCCCATCGCTTGATCCTCGCGTCTCGTTTATTGAGGCCGACATTCTTAATCCGGCTTCGATCCAAGCCGCGCTTGAAGGCGTTGATGTGGTTTATCACCTTGTCGCCAAGATCACGCTGGCTCAGGAAGATCCTGTTGCTTGGACCATTAACGTCGACGGCGTTCGCATCGTTGCCGAGGCTGCACTCGCCTGCAAAGTGAAGCGCATGGTGCACGTGAGTTCGATCGCATCCTTCGATCAGAATAAATGCAATCGCCAGCTCTCAGAAACCTTGCCGCGCTCGACCGATGCAGCGTTGCCTGTTTACAGCCGCTCCAAGTACGCAGGTGAGCAGGAGTTCTTGAAGGTTGTAGCCAAGGGCTTGGATGGCGTGATTTGTTATCCCACCGGCGTGTATGGCCCAACCGATTTTGGCAGCGTGATCTCGCGACTCAATGTCGTCTTTCTCGATTCCGCACGCGGCAAGATTCCTGCGATGGTCGCAGGTGGATTTGATCTCGTGGATGTACGCGACGTCGCGATGGGCTTGCTGCTGGCGAGTGAGCGTGGACGCACCGGTGAGAACTATCTGCTCGGTGGTCATTACATCGAAATGCTGGATGCTTGCAGAGTGGCTGCGCGCTACGTTGGACGTCCGGGCCCCAAATTCTCGATCCCGATGGGATTCATTCAGGCCATCGCGCCGATGGTTTCCAAGTTGTCCAAGAACGGCGGCGCGGAAGACGGTCCGTTTTCTAAAGCAGCGTTGGACGCCATCGCAACTTCGCCCATCGTTGATCGCTCAAAAGCAGAGCGTGATTTGGGTTATGCGCCGCGGCCATTGGAAGAAACCATGGGCGACCTCATCGCATTCTTCGTCGCGAAAGGCCATTTCAAGGTCGACCGCGCCGCTTAAAATTCTTTGCTGATCGTGTTTGGATTTTCAGGATTTGCCCATGAATCAGAATCTCCTAGACACCCTCCAAGATCGTATGGATCTAGAGCAGCTCGCGATTGAATACGCGAATGCGATAGACCAGCGATCTTGGGATCGGCTTGATCAAGTTTTTGTAGCAGACGCGATCATCGATTACACCGCGACCGGTGGCATCAAGGGCTCTTACGCAGAGATTAAAGAGTGGCTGCCGCGCACGCTGAAGTTCTTCAAGAGCTACATGCACTTGATGGGCAACTTTCAGTTTGTGATTGAGGGTGATACCGCGACGGGGCAGGTCTCTTGCTTCAATCCCATGTTGGCGCCGAGCCTGTTGGGTGGAACAAACACAGTGATGTTTGGCATCTGGTATCACGACACCTACATCCGCACGCCGGAAGGCTGGCGCATCAAAACGCGCAGGCAGCAGCACAGCTATTCATTCAATGTTCCACTGTGGATGAGGCTGGCCACCAAACTCGTTGCGCCTATTGAACGGTTTAAGCAGGCACGTAAACGGAAATAAAGATTTTTGTGCAGTGCCCACATCGGCCTGAGCACAGTAACCGCCGCAAATCTCAAAGCGTTCCGATAAGCTAAGATGAATTGCCCGGCGCATCGGGTAGCCCTACATAAAATGGGATCGGACAATGGGCCCGAGAATTACGAAAATAATTACTGTAGCCGTCGCAATACTTGCGGTGGCTGCGCCTATTAAGTTGGCCATTTATCTGGCTGCAAAAGAAGCGCGCGATACCGAAACCAATAGCGCTTTGGACTATGCCAAAGATGCGCTCGCTCGCTCGGATAGCACCACAGATCAAATCACTCGCGGCGTCGCATCGCTGATGGCGCTTCAATCTGTTGATCCTTGCTCGGATGCTAGCGTTGAGTTGATGCGAAAAATTGATCTGGCATCCAGCTATATCCAGAGTATTGGTTATATGCGTGGCAACCAATTGGTTTGCTCATCGCTTGGGCTGGAGGGCAAGGGACTTAACCTTGGTCCCGTCGATTGGACTCAGCGCGACGGAGCCAAGATACGCGCCAACGTGCAGCTGCCATTCGCTAAAGGCATCTCATTCATCGTTGTTGAGACCCAACACTACGCAGCCATCATTCACAAAGACCTGCCGCTTGATATCCGTGCCGACGCGAAGGGACTTGCATTGGCGGCCATATCGTCGAGCAATGGACAAGTGTTCACGTCGAAGGGCTACATCAAGCCGAGTTGGTTTGATGCACTGGCGGGCAAGAGTGAAACTGCTTTCATCGATGGCGATCATGTTGTCGCTGTTGTTGCTTCTCAGCGATATGAAATTGCTTCGATAGCTGCGCTGCCTATTGCGCATCTGGCTCAACGTACACGCACTGTGGCATCGCTGATCATTCTGGGCGGTGTGTTGGTGGGCATCGCGCTATCAATTGTGGTGCTTTATCGAGCGCGACAACGCATGGCGATGCCGACGATATTGAAAACAGCCTTGCGTCGCGGCGAATTCTTCATGGTCTACCAGCCCATCGTTGACCTGCAGACAAACCAGTGGGTGGGCGCGGAAGCGCTGATTCGTTGGCGTCGACCTGATGGCCAAATGGTGCGTCCGGATATCTTCATCCCTGTTGCGGAAGATGCCGGCCTTATTCGGCAGGTGACTCAGCATGTCGTAGGGCTTATCGCTAACGACGCTGCGGATTTATTTAAACGCAGACCAGATTTTCATATCGGCATCAACCTTTCTGCAGAAGACCTGCATGCTGATGAAACCGTAGGAATGCTGAATGGACTCAAGATCGCTACGGGCGCTGGCGCAGGCAACTTGCTGGTCGAAATTACCGAGCGTGGATTTGCAGACCCAGAAAAGGCCCGCGAAATCGTGCGGCAATTACGAAGCATCGGAATGCCCGTAGCAATTGATGATTTCGGCACGGGCTACTCCAGCCTTTCGTACCTTGAGAGCTTTGAAATTGACTACTTGAAGATCGACAAATCTTTTGTCGACACCATCGGCACGGATGCCGCTACGAGCCACGTAGTGCAGCACATTGTTGAAATGGCGAGATCTTTGGGGCTCAAAATGATCGCCGAGGGCGTGGAAACTTCTGTGCAGGCGGAATTTCTGCGCAGTCGCGGCGTGCAATACGCGCAGGGCTGGCTGTTCTCAAAGCCCATGTCTTTACCTGATCTACTAAGCGCTTCAGGCAAACAGTGACGCACTAGCTATCGCTTCAATAATTGACAGGTCTCATCGATATATACAACGATACATATCGAGGCGATCTCCCGGGTAGTTAATCAATGCGATTCATTTGCCGTTCTTTAGTCTTAAGTTTCCTGCTTTTGGGTTCGACGCAGCTGTTTGCAGAAGAGCCGGTTCGCGTCTTTGCTGCAGCGAGTCTGACCAACGCGCTCAATGACATTTCTGTGCAATGGCAGAAGCAGAATCATCCAGCCCCCAGCCTTGCGTATGGCGCATCTTCGGCATTGGCCAAGCAGATCGAAGCTGGTGCGCCTGTAGATATATTCGCGTCAGCGGATATGTCCTGGATGGACTATCTCAGTGACCGCAAAAAAATTGCGCCCGATTCAGTTGTAAACCTTCTCGGCAACGATTTGGTACTGATCGCGCCAAAGGGCAGGCGTCTGCCAATCGAAATGAAGAAAGACTTCAAGATCGCAGAAGCCTTTGAGGGAAAGCTATGCACGGGCGAGCCCGGCGTTGTTCCTGTCGGCATTTATGCAAAGCAAAGTCTTGAGAAGCTGGGCTGGTGGACGCCGTTGACGGGCCGCATTGTTGGCACTGATGACGTGCGCACTGCATTGGCTTTCGTTGAGCGCGGCGAGTGCCCGCTGGGCATTGTTTATGCGACGGATGCAGCGATCAGCAGCAAGGTGGAAGTTCTAGAGCGTTTCCCGACCGACACGCACAAGTCGATCGTTTATCCGTTTGCGATTGTCAGCAATGCTCGTCCAGAAGCAAAAGCGCTGATGCAATTTCTGACGAACTCTCCAGAAGCAGCGGCTATCTTCAAGCAATACGGATTTGTTCTGTTGAAACCGTAAGTAGCATCAGATAACAAAAGGGGCCCAGTGGGCCCCTTTTGTATTACTTGTTCGGTACAACTCGCCACACGGTATTGCCGACGTCATCGGCGACGAGTAAGGCACCTTTCTGATCGACAGTAACGCCAACCGGTCTGCCTAAAGCATCGCCGTCTTCATCAACAAATCCGGTCAGCACTTCTTCGATCTTGCCGTTAGCCGTGCCGTTGTTGAAAGGCACAAAAACCACGTTATAGCCACTGCGAGGTTTACGGTTCCACGAACCGTGCTGGCCAATAAACGCGCCGCCGTTGTAACGCTGCGGAAAGAGTTTGCCTTGATAAAACGTCAGACCTAAAGCTGCGACGTGGCCGCCGAGCGCATAGTCTGGCGGAATCGCCTTGGCGACCAAATCAGGACGTGCAGGCGTCACGCGCGTGTCGACATGTTGGCCGTAATAGCTATAGGGCCAGCCATAGAACGCGCCGGGTTTTACCGAGGTCAAATAATCTGGAACCAGATCATTGCCCAGCTCATCGCGCTCATTGACGACGGTCCACAATGCGCCGGTTTTAGGTTCCCAGTCCATGCCGTTTGGATTGCGCAGGCCAGATGCGAACACTCGTGATTTTCCGGTCGCTACATCAATTTCTAAAATTGCTGCGCGCTGAAATTCCTTGTCCATGCCGTTTTCGGCGACGTTGCTGTTAGACCCAACAGTTGCATAGAGGTGCAAGCCGTCTTTGCTGGCGATGATGTTTTTGGTCCAGTGATGGTTGAGTGGGCCGCCCGGTAAATCAGCAAACTTCTTCCCCGCAGCAGAAATAACCGTGTCGCCTGCTTTGTAAGGGAAACGCAGCACTGCGTCGGTGTTGGCGACATAGAGATCATTGCCGATCAAGGCCATTCCAAAAGGCGAGTTCAGATCCTTCAGGAAAACAGTCTGCACATCTGCAAAGCCATCGTTGTTGGTATCACGCAGCAATGAAATGCGATTGGCGCTTGGATGACCAGAGCCCGCACGTTTCATGATGAACTTCGCAAACCAACCTTTAAGGCCCTTATTGTCTTCTGGTTGCGGTGGGCTATCGGATTCGGCGACAAGCACATCACCATTCGGCAGCACATAGAGCCAGCGCGGGTGATCCAGATTCTTTGCGAATGCTTTTACTGCAAAACCGGGCGCTGCTTTGGGGGTTGCTCCAGCAGGCCAGCTTTTAGCAGGTGCGATGTGGAGCGTTGGTAGCATCGAGCTGGTGGGCGCAGGCAGCGTTGGACGCGGCCCCGTGCTCTTTTCAAAGCTATCGGCATCTGTAGCCCCGGCTATGGTCGGCAACAGCAGGGCGAGCAAGATTGCTGGAACTTGAGCATTCATAGAGGACCATCCTTTGGTCTTTCAATATCGAATGCTGATTAAAGCAGAATCCAGCATTGATCACTGTGGCCAAAGGCACCAAAGGCCCTGTTATTTCTCCAATGCTCTGTCTGAGTAGCTAAAGCGGTTGATTGGGTATGCCTTCGAACAGTTGCTCTGTCGGGCCAACATTGACCAGCCCCAGCTGTTTGGTGACGAGATGCGGCATAAACACCGAGAGATACAAGATGTGGCCAATGACGATGAAGGCTGCAATAGAGAGTAGGGACGAACGCAGGCGGCTTTTTGTCTTTGAATCTGCCCACGCATCAACCAATGTTCGACCCATTGAGTCGGTCCGTCCGAGCAGATAGGTGAACGTCATCATTTGCACGCCCATCGCGAGCGCGTCGTAAAGCGGATATTGATTCTTTGTGCCTTCACGAAGTGCGAGTCCTTCGATAACGCGGCCATAGTAGAAGACGCCTAGCTTTGCACCGAGGCCAGCGTTGAATATCAGCGCCCACAGAGTTCCAACAGCAAGGCCCACGATCAATAGCGTAATTGGCGCACGCAGCTGAAATGTTTTGATGATCCAGCGGCCAACAGCAACGCCGATCACGGCAGGAAGAACGAAGTAAGCGATATAGCCTGGTGGAACGGATGCAGGCAGGCCGCCCCAAGTCATGTTCAACGGCCACCAAGAGGGCATGCGCGGAATAGCGGCAGGGAACTGCGCATACATTGCCCAATCATAAGGAGCTTCAATCCACGAGAAAGAAATCGCAGAAATGCACAGGAGCATGAGCGCGTGTGGGCGGCCTTGGCGATAACTTAAAAATAAACCCGCAGCGACAAACACAAACGCGCCAATGTAGGCAAAGCTGATTGACGCTTTCAGGAGTGGGGTTAATTCAGTCATTGTCAGCTCCCCTTACGCTTTGAGGCGCCGCGTGCTTCTGGATCGAATCGAAGCACCAGTCCGAAGATAAGAACGATCAATCCCAAAAGCGTACCCAGCATGATTAATGCGCCCACGGCAGTTGCCTCTATAGATTGATGAACTTCTGTACGACTAAGAATTCTCTAAGCACTTGATCGATTGCGCTTACGAGGTAGGCAGATACACATCGATCATCTTGTTCAAACCGCTGGTGATGTTGGGATCGTCGGATAATGGGCCTGCGATAGCAGCGCGAGCTGCTTCGGAAAGCGTCAAGCCTGCGGACGCTAATCTGCCCGTGGCTATGAGCACTCTGGTGGAGGCCACTTCGCGTAACCCTCCAGTTTCAAGTCTGCGAATCGCTTGTCCAAGACGAACGAGTGCAGCAGCTTGCTCATGTCCAATACCCGATTCCTTTTCGACGATTTTCTCTTCGACGTCTGCAGTCGGATAGCCAAACTCGATAGCCACCATGCGCTGGCGCGTCGAATCTTTTAGATCCTTCAGCACGCTTTGATAGCCAGGGTTATAGGAAACGACCAAGCAAAAGCCCGGTGCAGCATCGAGCGTTACGCCCAAGCGTTCCAGTGGTAGCTGACGGCGATGATCCGCCAAAGGATGAAGAACAACGGTCGTATCTTGTCGGGCTTCAACCACTTCGTCGAGATAGCAAATCGCGCCTTCGCGTACGGCACGAGTCAGTGGGCCATCCACCCACTCAGTCTTACCGCCATTGAGATGGAAGCGGCCAACCAAGTCTGCGGTAGTCAAATCGTCGTGACAGGAAACAGTGATTAAGGGTCTGCCTAAATCATGGGCCATGGCTTCGACAAAGCGCGTTTTGCCGCAGCCTGTTGGTCCTTTTAAAAGAATCGAAAGTCCTTGGCGAAAGGCTGCGTTGAATACTTGTTCTTCATTCGCAACCGCAACGTAATACGGTCGAGTGCTAGCGTTTATGTTTTTAGTTGGCATGTTCATATGAAGTTTAGAAGCTGTATTTGAGTCGTGCGCTAATCATGCGGGGGAGTCCTACTGAGCGAGATTCAACGCCCAATGGTTTGTATGTTCCGCTCGTGAAGGTCACGTAGTTTTTGTCGAGAACGTTGGTTCCAACAATGCTGAAGTCAAATGACTTGTTGTAAATGTCGTTCCAATTCAGGTTCAAGTTCAGTATTCCGAAATCTTCAAGGATTGCGAAAGGTGTCGAGCTTGTTGCTGCCGCGCGTTGCTTGCCGGTGTAAGCGTAGGTTGAGCCAAAAGATACTTGGCCGAACTCTTCAGGCACTGGCATGGCCCAGTTGAGATTGATCACGTAGGAAGATTTCGGTGCAAATGGAAGTTCATCGCCAACGTCAGCAATCGGCGTACATGAAATGCCTTCAAGAAGGCCTACGGCGGCGACTCTGCCGCAGAAGTCTGCTGATTTGACCAATTTTGTTTTCAGGTAGGAGTACGACAGGCTTGCTGTCAGCGATTCCAGCGGCTGAAAGGTGGATTCAATTTCAAAGCCCTGCGATTCACCTTTACCTGCATTAAAAATGGCGGTTGTCGGGCCCGAAGTAGTGGAGATGTAACCGCCTTGAAGTTGCATGTCGGTCAATTCATTTTTGAATGCTGCAACGTTAATGCGACCTGGAATGAGAAACTCAAAGCTACTCTTCAAGCCCACTTCATAGGTTTTAATATATTCAGGCTCGTGAATATCCAAGCCGGGATCGGCAATGATGTTGACGTTGCCTTGGCGATAACCGCGGGTGTATTTCGCGTAAGTCATCAGACCATCATTTGGATGGTAGTTGAACTCAATCATGCCGGTTGGCGCCTGACTTTCAGTTTTAGGCCGTTGTACGGTAACGGTAGGGGCCTGCTGAATGAAGAGATTATATTTATAGAGGTTCTTGACTCCGTATCCCTCGGTTTTATCTTTGGTGTAACGCATGCCAAATGTCATGCTGAACTGATCAGTAAAATTAAAGCTGCCTTGCCCGTAAGCAGCCAAGTTCAGATAGTCCATCGTGACCTTATAAGACAGCACACCGCCGAGAATTCCCTGTATGGGGTCAAAGCAGTTGTACTGCGATGGCTGGCCTTCGATAGTCCTTAGATCACAATTAATGAATGAGGCGGAGTTGTTTCCAGAGAGGCCATCCGGCGTGCTGTGCTCGTAGTACAGCCCGGCCTGCCAGATCAGGCGTTGATCAAAGTAATCGCCTAGGAGTTGTATTTCCTCCACCACAGTTTTCTGATTGGTGACAGGAACGTCTGGGCCAACTAATGAAGCGCCTAGAGGAAATTCACGTTGACCAGTGAGGTCGGTGTGATCAGGAAAGCGAGTTCCAAATATGTTTGAGCCATTCTTTGTAAACAGATGTGCATAGGAAAAATTATTCTTAAACGTTACGTTGTCCGAAATCTTCCAGGTTGTAGAGTTGATGAAGCGACGCTCTTTGATCACAGTGATCGGCGTCTTGATTGCACTGACGACGTCATAAAACCCGCCCTGACCAGCGGCCTTCTGATCCGCGAGCTGTTGTTCGCATGATTGAAAGGTTAAGAGCGCAAAAGGACTGCCAATGGGAACCCCAGGAATCGGATCGGTTAGGTTAATGCGCCCACTTGTCAGAATATTCTGCAGGCCTGGGAGGATGGCTGAGGCGTCGATGCCGGCCTGCGTCAGGCGCGTGATCGGGTTGTTACACGCATACAACTGCTGTGTATAACCAGCAGTATCCGAGTTAACAAAGCTAAGGATGCTGTAGTTTTCAATCTTGTCGGTGATATCCCACACTGCACTGAGACGGCCTGCGGTGTAGTTCACATCGCCGAATTTATCCGCGCCGATTCGAGTGATGTTGGTCAGATTTCCATCGCGTTGGTTTCTGTCTACGCCCACGCGCATTCTCAAATCTTCATTTACAGGGAAATTGACCACAGCCTGAATATGATTGGTATTGAAGTTTCCTCCGGTGACGTCGACGTAGCCTTCAAATTCGTCGGTCGGCTTTTTCGGAACAATCAGGATCGCGCCGCCCGTTGTATTGCGTCCGAACAAAGTGCCCTGAGGCCCTTTCAATACTTGAACGTTTTGGAGATCCCATAAAGAGCCGGGCCCTGCGCCGTCGCCAGAAGTCTGCGTGCTCTGACCTCGTGGCGCGATCATGTCGGCAAAATAAACTCCGACAGAAGCGGATGTATGAAAGTCTTGAGTGAATCCGCGAATCGTGAAGGAAGCGTTTTCTGGTCCGAAGCGGTTGTTGGTCGAGAGAGAAGGAACATAGCGAGCCAAGTCGGCAGAGTTGGTGATATTCGCGTTGGAGAGTTGGGCTTGGCTTAAGACCGTGATGGAGATCGGAACGGCCTGTAAGTTTTCTTCACGCCTCTGTGCTGTCACTACGATTTCTTCTAGCTGTGACGCCTTTCTTTTAGGTGGATATGGTTTATCCACTTTCTCTAGGTCCAGCTCTGCTTTTGGTGCAGCGACCGCATTCTGCTCTGTGGATGCAGGATTAGTCGCTTTAGGATCTGCTACCGAAGCTTGAGCTGCGCTAGGCGAAGGAGCTGGGCTCGATTCATCTGGACGCGGTGATCCGGGCTGTGCATCGGATGAAAGGGCGGGGCTTTCGAGGAGTTGCTCCAACGCTGCATCTTCAGTCGAATCCGATGTCGTCTGTGCTCTGACCATCAGTGGCAATCCCATGCAGGATGCGACACTGATCGCGATCAATTTATTCGTCCATCTGTACATTCTCTTCTCCTCATCCCCGCCTTAAGGCATGGATACAGAAACGGCTGCTTCTATGAGCATTAACCGTTGTCTGTTCCCTATGTAGTAATCAGCTTGCGACCTCTTCTTTGTTTCTTCTTGGCTTTGAAAATTTTCTGCGAACATCCGTCGAGCGCAGTGCTGAACGGAACAGCGGACCAATTGTTTGAATCAACTGATCGTGATTTGGAATTGTGGCGTGTGCTGCACTGCCAAAAACGCGGCGCAAGACTTCGGCATCAGTGTTTGCGCCCACGCAAACGCACAAGCAACCAACGCCATCACGTCGCGCTTCGGCTAGTGCTTGTCGCGCATCAGCAGCGCCATAAGCGGGTTCATATCCATGGTCGTAGGCCAAGCCATCGGAAAGCACGACTAGTAATCGTCTCGATGTGCCGCTGCGATCAATCAGCACGCTCGCGCCATGACGGATCGCGGCGCCTAGTCGCGAATATGCGCCGGGTTTGAGGCTGTAGAGCCTGCTCATCACCGTGTTGTCCAATCCCTCAGCAAAGCGCTTTACGGGAACCAGATGCACGTCGGATCGGCCCTGCGAGTGAAAGGCATACAGGGCTACGCGATCGCCAATTTTGTGCAATGCCGCTATCAGTGCCGCTGCGACGTTGCGTTGCTGGTCGTGAACACTGGTGCCCGACGAACCTTCCTGAGAAACAGAGCCGGAGATATCCAGCAAAACGAGCACTGATAAATCACGACGGCGACGCTTGCTTTCGATGTAAACGGATTCATCAGGCGCTGATCCCGCCATCATCTCAACCTGCGCTTCAATCGCTGCATCAATATCGATGTCATCGCCTTGTGTTTGACGGTGATAACGGTCAAGCCCCATGCCCAATCGCGCAAGAGGCTTTCGCAGATCGTATTGATGCATCCACATTACTGATGTGTGTGACTCAGCGGGCGGATCGATTTCCTTGACCGTGCACCAGTCGTATCGATATCGACGCTGATGAACATCCCATTCTGGATAGAGAATGCCTTTCCCTTTGCCGAAAGCGTCATCAACAGTTTCTGCGCTTGCTGTCGAATGTACGGCGCGAACTTTTGCGCGTGCACCGGATCGTGACCAGTGCGTAGCAGAATCAGCGCCTAGAGCGCCGTCGCCTTTGACCTTGCGTACCATCTGAAACATTTTCTGCAGAAGTTTGCCTAGTCCTCCACCACCGCCTACTGGGCTGGTTGCAAAATCTTCGATGTCTTCGTCGTCGTGATTGGCATCTTCAGCGAGTTCGGTTAGTTCTTTCTTTTGTTGCTGACGCGGAACATGTTGCCCGCTTGAGCCGGATCCGCCTGCGTGCTGATGTGCGGCGAGCAACTCTCGGGCACGAATTGCACCGAAGCATTGCGGTGGAGTCGCAATGCTTTCTCGGCTCAAGGCGATATTCAGAGAATCTGCGGCTGAATTGGAGCGCGACGCTGTTGCGTTATCGATCAACGATTGCATCACCGGCGGCAACACATCTTTAAGCGTTGACAGAGCACGATGCCCTTCAACAGCCAGATATCTTTTGGCTAGTTCTGGGCGACGCGCCAAACGTTGAACAAGCTCTCGACTCAAGCTGCCTGCTACGAGCAAGGCGCTCTGAACGCATAGCTCTTTGAGTTGATATCTGAAGTCAGCGCTGCCGTCCACATAAATCACCGTTCCGTTCGTCCACGCGGGAATGCCAAGAACAGTGTGATCAACACGGATATCGCGACGAGAAAGTGCCGAGGCCAACATGCCTAAGCGAGCGAGATCTTTGTTGTGATTGATGTCGTTCACGAGATTCGTGAGCTACGACTTCTTCAGGTCTTCGACAATTTGGCTAGAGACGCTCTACTGAGCGCGCCCTGCGAAGGAATCTTCATCGCCATGCGAATGATGTGATGCACCAATGTTCTAGGCAGGACGCGTGAGATAAAGGACAGCGCGCTTGCATCAGAACCGACGGTGCGTCGCACAATCGGTGCTGTATCTTCTGCCGCTTCTGCCAATGCCAGCGCGAAGCGCGAAGGTGGCAAGGCTTTGCTGACGGCAGCTTTGCCTGCGGTATGAATGCTTTCGTACATCGTGCCGTAAGGGCCGTGATGATTGCCGTAGTCTGGTGTTTGCTCGGTCAGGATGTCGGTGTTGAACGAGCCAGTAACTAGGATAGTGACGCCGAGTCCGAATGGCGCGACTTCCTGCGATAAGGCTTCAGCCCAACGCTCAAGCGCACCTTTCGATGCTGAATAAGCACTGATGATTGGCATGCCGCGAATTGCGCCCATGCTGGAGATCGCAACGATGCGACCACTGCCTTTTGCACGCATTGCAGGCAACAGTGCTTTGGTCAGTGCGACAGGGCCAAACAGATTGGTTGCGAATAACTGCTGCCAGACTTCATCAGGTGTTTCTTCTGCGACGCCTGCTGCGGCGACGCCTGCGTTATGCACGATGACATCGGGCGCACCAACAGCTACTTCAATCGCGCGAGCTGTTGTGGGAATCGAAGCAATATCGGTCAGATCTAACTTCACGCCAATCAAACGCGGATCGCCAACCTTTGCACCTGTTGCTTCGCGTAGTTTTTCGAGACCGGCTTCGATTGATCGCATCGCAGCGACCACTGTCCAGCCTTGTTGATACATATGTGTTGCTGACGCGAGACCGAGTCCGCGCGAGGCGCCGGTTATGACGACACTACGCATTTGGCTTCTCCTTCGGTGAGCACACAGCATCAGGCTTGATTGGATTTACCTTGGGACGGCCATCGGGTTGTCCGATCGTGATCTTGTTCCAGTAGCCTTCGAAGAAAGGGCCGGGCTGGCCTTCGCTTTCGTAATAACCCTGTGGGTCGTAAACCTTTGCTTCTGGAAATGGGTAAGGGCAGGCAACTGCTGTCGCTGCACCGGAGACGCGAATGGCTGCGAACGCTGCGCCGTACATGAAGTAGGCGATGTTCAAGATGCCGAACATCACCAGAAATGTTGCGAGCGTTGGGCGTGACTGCAAGAAGCGGAGTCTTTGTGTGAGCTTTTCTGCAACCGTGCGACCGGTGTCATCGCGATAGCAGAGCACACCTGCCGGGATCATCACGAGGGTGACCAGTGCAGATTCCCAGATCAATGGGAACTGGAAAGGGGTATTCGGGAATAGCGAACCAAATGGAATGACTTGCGAGTAGATATACAAGCCGGTACGGATGAGCGACACCTCAAGCATCATGTCCATCACGAAGCCGATCACTAGGATCAACAGCGCAAGGCTTACCAGTGGTTTGCGCCAGACGAATGCATCCATCGTGCTTCTAGCCTGCAAACGCTTCAGCAACGCAACGGCAGGAAAGAACGGCCCGAAATAAAACAGCGCGTAACCCACAACGATGAAAGGCTCTACGGTGGGTGACATATTGATGAGCGGCCAGTCTTCTGGCCAATGCCAGAGCTGCGGGTTGTAAACCGCATACGGCGCCCAGTTCATGATCGGGTCTTGCCAGACAATTGCGGTTGAAGCGATAGCCATCAGCACATAAGGATGGCCAGGCGTGCGTCGCCAAACAGAAACGCATCCAACAAATAGCGCGACCATCGCCACGACCGTGAAAAATTCGTGGAACTCCACCCAGTATTTAAAGCCGAATAAAAACTCGACAGGGCGAGGGATGCCCACCGCCTCAGGATTCGAAATGCGTGGAGAAACAGCGCCCATCACGGAGAAGTGGGCAATCAGGTAAATGATTGTGATGCCAATAAGGCTCCACACCCACGTAGTTACTGAACTCTTGTTAGACAACGCTGCATTAACGCGATTCGACATTACCAGTCCCCCCAGACTTGAAGCGAATTGTTTTTACGAAGCCTCTTATTTCTTGTTGCGCTCCGCGATCCCCAGCAAACGGCGCGTGGTGTGTAGCGTTTCGCTCTTGTGTGCCGAGATTTGTTGCTCATCCAGCGGTTCAAAATGCCCGTGTGGAACCAGTGCTGCGAGTGCGCCAACGTAGAAAACCGTCGAGCCGATTACTGCGCTTGCTGCGTGGAAAGGGTCATCGTGAAGTGGCTTGAGCTCGCCACTGGCGCGGCCTTTTTCGAAGAGTGCCCAGTACTTCATCGCGATCTGGTTGTTGTCTGAGAAGACACCGTGTTTCAGGAACTCGGGACCGTCAGCAACGATGCGCATGATCAGACGCGCCATTGCCGGACGAGCAACGATGGCATCCACCCAAGCTTCGACGCCCAATTCAATCTGCTCCGAAATGCTGCCACCTTTGGCCAGCACTTCATCGAGCTTGATGGCCAGTGATCCAAAAGTGTCGGCGAGCATGGCGTCGAACAAGGCCTGCTTGTCGCCGTAGTAGTAGAAGAGTGCTGCGCGGGTCATCCCAACAATTTCCGCCACGTCTTCTAGGCGGGTAGATGCAAAGCCGCGTCGGGCAAAAAGATCTTCGGCTGCCGCAAGAATGGCCGTGCGCGTGCGCTCGGCTCTGGCACCACTTGGTTCTGTTGTTGCGACTTGTGCGTTCACGGCTTTTAAAGGCCTCTTTCCCGGGTTTTTGCAGCGGCAGGCATGCCAAACCGCATCTTCAGGAACAAATTCTACTAACTCGAAAGTTGAAATTCAACTAACTCGCAAGTAGAATTTTTAAAGACGCCTAACAAAGGCGCCACCCGCCGGGCGCTGGAAGCTTGCAATTAGGGCGCAAGCATTGGGAACCAGCGCAGTACAAATGAGGAGATTGAAATGTTGGAACTGATCCTTCTGGACTCTCTGCGTTTAGTGTTTGCCTTCGGTATCTGTGGCCTTGTGATTTGGTTTTGGTATTGGTTCTTCGAATCTGTAGGCACGTTCTGAATCCCGTCTTCCAAACGCCGATTCCGTCGTGTCCCATGATTCCGCAGACGCGCTAAGCATCGAGCGCAGCTGTGCGGTTGTTGCATCGGCCCTGTCAGAAGGGCGCTGCGACAGCGTCCATCTCATGTCCGGCGAGCGCCGCATCTTCGGCATGAATCTCGGCCGCACGGTGATGAACGTTCCCTATCCAGCAGTGAGTCCGGATTGGACTTTGCGAACCTGGACCTGCGGCATCGCGATGCAATGCGCCCCATCGAAGAGCCGCATCGCTACATTCACGCTGCAAGCCTTATCGCCCAGACAACTCACTGCACTTTCACTAGTGGAAGGTGGCGTTGCGTTGGGATGGATTGGTTCGCGTTGGCCGGGCCTGGTGCCTGAGCTGCGACGCTTTCTGCCAGACCTTGATATGAGAAGCGCCGATCTGGATGGCGTCGCGATACTCGAAGGTGCAATGGCGTTAGCGAAATCAGAGCAAGAGTTGAGCTATCACCCATTGCTGGGACAACTGCCGATCGGCGCGGCTACCAAAGGTGGTTTGTTAAATGCATTGCGTAGACGACAAGGTCGCATGCCCTGGTCGAAAACTAAACGCTATCTCTCGCCAGGCTACGACACGATTCCGGTGGGTGGAAAAGGGAACATCAAGAGTTCTCGCATTCCTCCTCCGAGTCGTCCTGAGGACGATGATCCCGAGATTCGCGCAGATCAACGTGCAGGCGTTCCATATCCTGAGTGGAATTTGTGGACGAAGAAATTCCTTCCTGATCACGTCGCAGTGCTGGAAAGAAAGTTTCAGGCAAAGAAAGGCAAGCCACGTGTACCAGCGGCTGATTTGCGTCGTTGGTTCGAAGAGCACACGCATCGCGTGATGCAGAAGCGCTTGGAAGATGGCTCAGATCTCGATATCGATCAGTACATCGACTTCCACGTCGATCGCTTAACCGGAAAAGCTGCTGAAGCGCGTGTCTTCAGAGATCTGCTGCCAACATTTCGTGACGTCACCACTGCGCTGCTGCTCGACGGTAGTGCTTCGTTAGGTGGACAGAACGGCCGCACTTTCAAATTGGAATTGGAGTGTGCCGACGCGCTTTGTCATGCGATGTCGATCGCGCGTGAGCGACATGGACTGTTTGTTTTCAACGGTAAGACACGTCATCGCGTCGATGTGACTTGCCTCAGAGATTTCACAGACGCCAACTCCGTCATGCCCAGTGATCTTGGTTTGCTGACGGGCGGATACACCCGCTTAGGCGCACCAATCCGGCATTTGACTAGTCGCCTGCTCGCACAGCCATCGGAGCGCCGTTTGTTGATCGTGATCGGAGACGGACAACTTTCAGATGAAGGCTACGAAGGTCGCTATGCCTGGGCAGATGCAGCACATGCCGTCGAGGAAGCAACTGAAGCATCGGTATCTATTTATTACATCGGCGTTGGACAGACGAAGGTCGATCCACTGCCAGATATTTTCGGGCCACGACGTTCGACACGCATCAGGCGAGTGGAGGATCTGCCGCGCGTATTAGCGCAGGTTCACCGCGAGCTTGTAGCGACATAAGAAGTGCGAGGAGTAAATGAGCAATAACTATTATCAAAGCAACGGATCTGAAGTGGCACTGTTCAAACAGGCTGCAACGCAACGTGTGCCCGTGATGTTGACCGGGCCAACAGGCTGCGGAAAAACACGCTTCGTGGAGTACATGGGAGAAGTGCTCGGTCGCGATGTTGTGACCATCAGCTGCCACGATGATCTAACCAGTTCGGATTTGGTCGGCCGATTCATGGTCACCGGTGGCGACGTCGTGTGGAACGACGGGCCGCTGACCAGAGCCGTGAAAAGCGGTGCGATTTGTTACATGGACGAAGTGGTTGAAGCACGCCATGACTCACTCGCCGTTCTGCACTCGCTGACCGATCATCGCCGCACCTTATATCTTGATCGCGCGGGTGAAGTTGTCACGGCGCCAGACTCTTTCATGTTGGTGTGCTCTTACAACCCTGCGTATCGCAGCTCGCTGAAAGAACTCAAGCCTTCATTCCGTCAACGCTTCGTCACGGTGGCAATGACGTATCTGCCACCCGAGCGTGAAGCAGAAGTGCTGGTTTCTGAAGCGGGCATTGATCTCTCAGCAGCAAAGCGTCTTGTGAATTGCGCGATGTCGATACGCAAGGCAGACGACATTTTCCATTTCGAACCACCTTCTACTCGCGTCCTCGTTACGGCTGCAAAGCTGGTCGCGGCCGGTGCAAGCGAATTGGAAGCAGCTGAAGTTTGCATTCTCGCGCCACTCAGCAATGACGGCGCTATCAACGACGGCCTACGTGAATTGGCCTCGGCAAGTTTATTGGGGGCAGCGACTAAACGCGTCGACGCGGGAGGAGTTAAAGCATGAACAACAAATCGGTATCCGAGCAGGATCGTCGCCGCAAGAAAGCGATGATCGTTTTCCAGGTCCTCATTTATTCATGGATCTTTGCCACGTTCCTCGTTCAGCTGTATCTGAAATCCATCAGCAACTGGTGAAATCGTCATGACAGCTATTACTAATTCGCAATCCGGAAATTTCGGAAACTACGACGCACATCAGAGCGACAGCGCTGCAGCACAGCTACGCGCTGACAAGTGGATGATCAGCGGCACTATTCTGATGGGCACCGCTATCCTCGGCCTCTTCGGATTGCCTTTGTTTCTGTATGGGCTAAGGCTTCAGATCAACGCCGCGAAAGCCGGGCTTTCAATGCGTCCGACCATCGTCACCTTGATCGGTTATCTGGTGATTATCGACTCCGCGCTCAACAGCATGGGTTGGACACTTGATCTCTTCGCCAACCACACCCTCGTCAATCGTGTACTCACAACAGGTTGGGGCGCGATGTTTGATGGTGGATATTTCTGGCACTACAACGAACTGTGGCTGGGTGGTGCAGGCGCGCCCGGTGAAAAAGCTTGGGAAATTGCTTTGATCCCAGTTCTGTTCTGCGCGCGCTTGGCCGCAGCAATTGGTCTTCTGCAAATGAAACGCTGGGGCCAGCAGTGGCTCATCGTGACCTGCTGGATGGGCGTGATTGTGTGGACGGGCTACAACACCAACATGACGATCTTCGCTGACATTCGCTATTCGGGCGTCACCTTCCCGGTGTGGGGTTGGTGGCTCTACGACATCTGGTACATCACGCCATTTCTCTCACTTCCTTACCTACACACGGTCAATCGCGAGATTTTCTCCGAGTGATGAAAAGCGACTGAACTCAATAAAAGGAATTCCAGATGAACGCATCTAATGAAAAAGATTTACCGCTGGGCACAACCGCGCACTACGCCAATATGCATAAGTGGTTACAGCGCGGGCTGTTCGTATGCCTTGTGTGTTTGGTTTTTGAAGCGGCACTGTCGTTTCCACTCATCGCGATGTGGATGGGTTGGCCCACGCTGACGCTGACTGAAGTCTGTCATGAGATGGAGAAGGTCAGATTTGCCGATGACTCACGTGAGTGCATCGTGCCGTATCCACTGTTTGGGCCTGCAGAAGCAAAAGGGCAGAAGACCGCGCAAGACACCTGGGGCATTCAGCCGCGGCCGCACTACAAGCGAATCGGTTATCGCGATCTCGTCAAATTTCGTGATGAGCGACTTGCACGTGAAGCGGCGGGGGCCAGGCTTCGTGCAGAGCGAGATGTCGCGTTAAAAGCAGGTCTATCTGCAGCGCAACCACAACAATAAAGGGAGTTATCAATGAGCAGCGCAGACATGGCCAATAAGGTGAAAAGGCCGGATCACGTTTCGGAGTCTGTTGTTTATGAATTCGACTACAACACCGACCCTGAATACTGCCGAGATCCGCACGCGCGTGCTGCTGACCTCGCTGTAAAGGCGCCGCCCATTTTCTGGACGCCCTATAACGGTGGCCATTGGATGGTGCAGTCCCACGACGCCGTTCAAGACGCTTTGCGCGACTATGGATCATTCTCAAGCGAACATTTTTCGCCTGCCGCGTTCGAGGCAATGATGGCCGATCTGCCAGCAGAGGAGCGCATTCCCTCTCCTGTGCCCATCTGTATTGATCCACCTTTGCACGCAAAGCTGCGGTTACCGCTGTTTTCGACTTTCTCGCCAAAATCTGTGATGGCTCGCGAAGCTGAAATTCGCGCTGTCGCAGAACGCTTGATTGATGGCATTGTGGCCAAGGGCCGCTGCGAGTTTCAGCATGATGTGTCGGATATCTATCCGGTAGAAATCTTCCTCGGATTATTTGGGTTGCCGAAAAACAAGGAACGAGAATACCGTGATCTGGCCAAGAAACATCTGACGTCCATTTCGCCTGATCTGTCCGAAAACATGCTGATGATGCAAAGCATCGCGGCCGTCATGCGCGACACCATTATCGAACGTCAACATGATCCCAAGCAGGATCTCATTAGTCTGTTGTGGTCCTTGGAGATTGAAGGCGAGCCGATGACGCTGGATTTGATGCTGAGCTATTGCGTCATCCTGTTCATCGCTGGCCTCGATACGGTCGTCAATGCAATGGGCTTTGGCGTACGTCATATCGCCAGTGATATCGATCTGCAAAGAAAGCTTCGCGCTAACCCAGAACTGATTCCACAGGCTTCAGAAGAAATATTGCGACGCTATGCCTTCGTTGCGCCGATTCGCATCATGAAGCGCGATACCGAATTTCATGGCGTGCAGATGAAAGAACTTGAGCGCGTCATGATGTTCATTCCTAGCGCTAGCGTTGACGAGAAAAAGTACGCGCAGCCGACGAAGTTCGATATGAATCGCGAAGGACTCACGCACTTGGCCTTCGGCTCGGGGCCACATCATTGTCTTGGTATTCACCTCGCGCGCTTGGAACTCAAGATCATGTACGAAACAATCTTGTACAAACTGCCTGAGTTCCGTTTAGATCCCAAGAGACCGCCGACTTTCCATGGCAGTATCATTGCGGGGCCGACCAGTATTCATCTCCAGTGGGGAGTTGAAAGTGCTGAAGTAGATGAGCCCGAATCCACAACCAGCGCTGCACCTAAAGCAGCGGAAATGCCTGTGTTGGCAGCGGCGGTTGCCGCGAGCACTGCCAAAGCAACAGTGACTGCCGGGCCTCCAGCATCAGTTGAAGGAACGTGGACAGTCACAATTCATGGACCCACCGGACCACAGGAAACAACCTTGATCTTGAAAGTCGAGAATGGTGTTCTCGGCGGCACGCAGTCCGCACTGGGTCAGGTCGAAACCGTTAAAGAAATCGACTACGACAGTCGCAGTGGCAAGCTCAGCTGGGTCAATAAGATCAGTAAGCCGCTTCCGCTGAAACTGCAGTTCTCAGGCGTTGTTGATGGCAACTCGATGAACGGCAAGATCAAGGCTTCGATCATGGGCTCGTTCCCTTTTACCGCCGTAAAAATGTAATCCGGTGTTAAGTCTTCTGCGGTGTCGCCGTAGGCGAGAAAATACCGTGGCGGAGGAAGTTCGATAATTCGCGCGTAAAGCGTTGAGCGAGTTGCTCATGATCACTGTCGGGCAATCGGCTGAGCATGACGAGTGTTGAGGTCATGCCGAGGAAGATGTACGAGAGAATTTCAACGTCGAGATCGGCGCGTGCTTCGCCGGTGCTTTGCATATGTTTAAGCGTTTGTCTGACCATCCGATTGATTGGGTGATCAGATGACAGTTCGCGGCCTGCAATCGCATCTGCAATGAGCAGTGTGGCGGCATCGCGGTTCTGCATGACGAGTCGTGCGGTTTGTAGCATCACATCATCAGCGGAGGCAACGCTGCTGTACTGAACTGATTCAAGCAAACGTTCCGTGATCCAGCCTTTGGCTTCGCGCAGGAGATGATCGCGGTCGGTGAAATGTTGATAGGCGACACCACGACTGACATTAGCCAGCTGTGCAGCTTCTTTGATCGACAGTGCATCCGGCCCTTTCAGCGCAAGCAACTCGACTGTGGCTTGCAGCAATCGCTCGCGCGTCTGCACCGGATTCCGGATATGGGTTTTGCGCGGAGTGGGTTCGACCGTCTTACTCATGCGCACAGTTTAGTCTCAGTTCTCTGAACAAAAGTGCGTTGGAGCACGGACATCTGTCCGTGCTCCAGACGACAACTTGTTTAGAACTGTGATTCAGGCAGACGTACCACGAGGCCATCGAGTTCCTGCGTCATGATCACCTGACAGGTCAGGCGACTATTTGGCTCAACACGTAAAGCGCCATCCAACATCATTTCTTCGTTCTCATTTCTGCTGCCGGCCTTGCCTTCCCAAGCTGGGTCGATGTAGCCATGGCAGGTAGCGCATGAACAAGCACCACCGCAGTCGCCGATGATGCCTGGCACGAGATTTTCGAGCGCGTTTTGCATCACGCTTTTGCCGACATCCGCATCAACCACATGCTCTTTGCCGTTGTGTTCGATGTAGAGAATCTTTGGCATGACTGCTTACGCCTTGGTTGCGGTGAAAGGATACGAGCCCATGAAGCCAGCCTTGGCCTTGCCGGTGATGACATTGCCGCTGAGCTCGCCCGTGAATTCTACTTTTATCTTCATTGGCTTGGTGATGTGGTTGACCCAGTAAATCTTGTTGCCTGTTTTCTTGAAGTCGGCGATAGGCGTGCTGGTGCCAGCGCCGGCCTGTGCGCCGGTGAAGCTGTCGCCATTGCGCTCCAGCGTCAGCACAGCAGGCTGCGGGCCGGTAGGGCCTTTGACGACGACATTCCAAGTGCCTTCCAGCGTGACATCTGCTGCAGGGGCAGCGGGTGCTGGCGCAGGTGCGGCGGGCTTTGGTGCAACGTAGTTCTTCGGCTTGGAACCAATCCAGACGGGCAGCGAATCCCAACCACGCACGGATGACGTCGATGACATCACGGCTTTGTCGTAATCCACTTCCCATTCTGGGAATCGCTTGAGCACTTCTTCCATTGCAACGCGGCCTTCAAGACGTGCCAGCGGTGCGCCGATGCAAACGTGAATGCCTTGACCAAAAGTCATGTGCGGACGCTGTTCGCGATGGATGTTGAATTTGTCACCGTCAACAAAGCGCGACTCATCGCGATTGCCTGCAGCGACTAGCATGATCATCGCAGCGCCTTTCGGAATCTTCTTGCCGTGCAGTTCGATATCACGCATCACTTCGCGTGCGAGGAATGGGCCAGGTGGTTCGTAGCGCAGCAGTTCTTCGATGGCAGCCGGAATCAGTGCAGGGTTCTTGACGATGTCGCGGCGCTGATCAGGATGCTCGGAGAGCGTCTTGCCCATCCAGCCGATCAAGCGATTGGTGGTCTCGTTGCCTGCGCCAGCGACGACGTTGACGATATTGGAAATCTCATCGCGCGTTAGCTTGCGAACAACGCCTTCGGGATCTTTGAAATCCGTCTGCAGCAGTTCCGTCATCATGTCGTCGGACGGATTCTTTTCGCGCCAGCTGATGTATTCCTCAAAGCCTGCGAGGGCTTCTTGTTGAATGGCTTGCTGGTTTGCGAGGTCGATCGGCTTGCCAGCTTCAGTGCGCATGCGCGCATCAACAGATTCGCGGATTGCAGTCTGATCTTTTTCAGGAATGCCCAGCAGCATGCTGACCGCACGCATTGGCATTTCTGCGCCGAGATTGGTGATGAAGTCGAAGCGGTCGCCGCCAACCAAATGATCAAGGCTGCGTGCGCAAAGTGCGCGAATGTCCTGCTCAACAGCGAACATGCGCTTAGGCGTGATGATGCGCTGCATCAGCGAGCGATAAGCCGTGTGCTTAGGTGGATCCTGGTGAATGAACACGGAATCCGGCATTACGGATTTGGCTTTGATGAACTCAAGAATGTCGCCGTGTGCTGAGCTGAACAGGTCGCGATCGCGCAGCGTGGCTTCGATATCTGCATAGCGACTGATCGCGTAGAAATCGTGTTCCTCGTTGTAGTACAGCGGCATCTCCTCGCGGAGGCGCTTGTACATCGGATACGGGTTAGGGATTAGATCTGTGTTGTAGGGATCCCATGAGATGCTCTGAGCGGCAGCTGAATTCATTTCTCGTTCCTTCGCGTGTTTATTGCTGTGCGTGGGTAGGACATGCCGTCTCCAATTGCCCTCGCAGGGGCAGCGGTCATGCTGAACTATAATGTACACGCATGTTCATTAGCCTGTAAAGCGGGCAAGCTCGCTGACACTAAAAATCACCGGGCAGGCGAAATTCTGCTCAGTGTTATTTAAGCTAAATTATTGAAATAGAAATGTATTTAAGCGGGGCGCGAGGACTTTAGAAAGCGCTACGGTTGGCTGACAGTCGTCTCAGTCGCGGATTGGAGGCGGGGCAGCTTTAAGGCCGCGTGTCCTGCCGCATGGCTCCCATGGCAAGTGGCGACGACTGCTGGGTTCCCACGTCGGTTGGCGTCAACGACGTGTGCGACTCGTTGGCGCATATAGGAAGAAAATATTTGGCGACGCATAGATTGATTCTTTGAAAACAGAAATAAAACTATCAGGCTGCACACTTAATGAATCGAAAGAGTGCAGCCTGATAGGTCAGCTAGCGTTAAGCGCTTGCAGATGCGCGATAGCTGTTACGCAAGTCCCGCATGCGATCGTGATTACGAATCACGCCTTCGTACTGACGCTGTACCACGGTGCGAATAGGTGGCGGAATCTCGCTTTTGAGTGCCTTGGCAAATACGGCCTTGGCGCGATCTTCACCACGTTCCACCTCCTCTAGAACAGCGACGTTGCTGTCAGATACGGCCGATTTAACCTTGACCCAGCCGCGGTGAGCAGCGCCTGCGATGGTGCCGGTCGTTGCAGGTTTGCCGCCGATGGATTGCACGAGGCTCTGAAGCTCAGTCGCAGCGTTGCTGCATTCAACTGCGCGTTGCTGGAAAGCTGCTTTCAGTTCTGGCTTGGTCGCGTCGTGTGCGGCTTCAGTAAAACCTTTCTTGCCGTCCTCAGTTGTTTCGATGAGGTCGTTCAAAATGCTGATGGTGTCATTGGTATTCATAAATCTCCTTAACAATTTAATTAAATAAGTGCGTGACGCTGAAAAATATTAACGTCACGATATTCCGACTTGAGTTATGACTAGAAGTTCATTTCAAGTTTGATGCGAGAGCTGCGCTCATCAAAAATGAGCGGCAGTGAACAGAGCTTTAACAACTAGCTCTTCTCATCAAGGCGCTTGGCCATGTCGAGATGCTGCTTAAGTGTTGGCAGCGTGTTCTTCGCATAGGTTTGAATGTCTGCATCCTTAGATTTCTTTGCAGTCTTCTCAAAGAGATCAACGGCATCTTCGTGGCTATCCTTCACCACTTCAGCGTAGGCAGCATCAAACTTCTTTGCGTCTACCTTCTGAAGGTTATCCAGTTCTTTCTGGTGCTTGGAATCTAGACGCGTAGGAAGCACGACACCTTTGGTTGCAGCGATTGCACGAAGATCAGTGTTATTCACTTCATGATCTGTCTTGGCGCTGGTAGCCAATGACTTTGCTTCAGTAGTTAGAGCGCGGCTTGATGCAATTGTTGCTGCTTGAACTTCGGTCATATCAGCTTGCGCGGCTTTTCCAAGAAACTCGATGTCATCTTTGGAAACAGTCGTAGGCCCAGTAGCCTTTGTTGAATCCGATGAGGAATCAGCAGATGCGTATAGCGGCATGCCAATACCAACAGCGAGTCCGATGAGAGCCAAATTACGCTTAAACGGTTTCATAAACTTCTCCTTCATCCATTAGGAATTTATTCGTCTGCATCTGCAGTCGAGTCCGTGCATTGGTTATGCATGTACAAAGTTATGAACGCGTTTGATCGGCATGGTTCCAATTAATATTAATTCATCTCGTCGTTAACGCGACACATCAATAAAAAATATTCAGGTAGAAAATTATTTTATTCCCACATAAATTTTCTGTGTGTTGGCCTATTGGTGGGGCAATATCTCAGGAGTGTCGTTTTCTAACGACTGCTTATTTGTAAAAAATACAAACACTTATTTTTTGAATGGATTTAACTGTCGTCATATGGCGACACATTCATGCAGTGAGAAGTCGTGCGCGCAATAAATAGACCAATCTCAGAACGATATAAATCGATAACTCACTGTTACACCTGGGAAAGAAAAGCATTGGCACGGTGATTGCCTGAATTCTAGTGAGCCAGAATAAATTGGCTTGATCGCAGGTTGAATAGATGCGACCTGTAATGAAGCACTTTCAGGAGAACGACAATGCTTTATTGGGCGGCAGTATTTTTCATCGTTGCGCTTTTTGCAGGTTACTTGGGCTTTATCGGTATTGCCTCAGCGGCAACCGGAATAGCAAAGATTCTTTTCTTCCTTTTCTTGGTTCTTTTCGTTGTCAGCCTGGTTAGCGGCGTCCGCGTTCGCACACCGGTTGAGTAATAAATCGATACCCTTCAGGAGAATTATTGTGAAAGAAAATAACGGTAAACCTACAGATAAAAATCAGCAGAACTCAGTGAACAAGCAGGATGCCAACAAGGATCGTGCTAACGCTGAATCCCAGCAGAACGCTAGCCAGCAGCATGCAAAGCAAGGTGAGCAATCTCGTCAGCAAGGCGAAAGCCGCACGTCGGTTGGTCAGGAAGACGATCGCAGCGCTGGCCGAGATTCACAGCAGCATGCACGTCACGACGATGAGAATCGTCAGCCAGGCGGCGGCAAATCTTCACCACAGTCCAAGCAGCAAGGCGAACAGAGTGATCGTCCTCGCGCACAGGACAAGCCGCAGCAGCGGTAATTGTTGAAGAGTATGCCGGTCATCTCTTGACCCGGTTATGACCCGCCATCCTTGTACCTAAGGTTGGCGGGTCATTTATACCGGCGTCAGTTAGCGCTCAATCAAGCGTGGATGCCTGACTACTGTTCAACCCAATTAATAAAATAAAAAAATGATCCCCATGAATAAAGTCCAAACAAAAGAAGCACTGTTTCGAGATCGCGCACCTGAACAGGAAAGACGCCAGCTTGAGAGAGACTTTGTACTGATGAAAGATTATTTATTGATGTGCTTTCAAAAAGAAGATTGGCACGGCGTGATGGATGCATCCGCAGATATCCGCGAAATCGTCGCCAAGCTTTCAGTTCTTAATAGACATTCAGTCCTAGGCTGGACCGACGACCAAAGCCGCACCGTTAATTTAGGAGAAGCCAAATGAATTCTATTCATGAAGACGGTCACGCATTGATCAAACTCTCTGAGCAAATCGAAGGCGCTCCGCAAATTGAGGCTGAGTCCCATAAAGACAAAAAGCCGAAGAAGCCAACTCCGCCGCCTAGCGTTCAGCGCCAAGACACGGACTACGACGTTAAGCCTTCCATCAAAAAGCCTAAGCCAACTCCGCGTAAGGCGCAGTCTGCTTTTCAGCAGGCGAGGTCATGGCAGCAGTTTCACGCTGAAGCGCCGGACACCGGCATCGCCGTGCAAGCAACGCAGATGGGTGAGTCTGAAGGTCAAGTCAATCACGACGCAATGCAAAATCACGTTCAAATACTGAGAGTGCTTTGCGGCTAAGTCGACATTGATTAGCGTTGTCGAATTTAAATACAACGTGAGCATCACACAGTCGACTTTATGGCAATCAGAAAAAAGCTACTTGTGGAAGTGATGATGTAATTAACGGGACCTTCATGGTCTGAAACTTTGCAATAGGGAGATGTGGCTTTATGCTAGGGCGCGCCAGTCATTTACATCGTTGGATTGGTGGGGCTCTACTTCGTAAATCGAAATGTAGATCGATTTCCGCATTGCCAATCTTTACGCGAGGTAATCGCTGATGCGGATTCCTACAAGACCGCGCTCTATTTTTAGCTTGATATTGCTGGGCTATGCGCTAGTAGCGCTGCCCATCATTGTGGTATCCGCTGTGGCGGCGATTTATGCAAAGACACTTGCTGATGACAGTAATCATCTTTTGAATAATGGGATTCATGTTATTCAAAAAAGCCAAGCACTTGAAGATAGCCTTATCGCTATCGATCGCATCTCGCAGCAGTATCGAGTGCTGGGTCAGCCGCAAAGTCTTGAGACATTTCCTAAGCGAGCACGAGCGGTCAATGAGGCATTGGCTGATTTAAAACTTTCGACTCAATATCGACAAAGCGATTGGCAGCTCGACAAGATTGGCTCCGATGTGAGCGCGCTGGGCGCGGCACTCAGACTGAATAACCCTCAAGCGACTGAGCTTGCGCAGGCATTAGACAAGTTTGGTGAAGTCCATAAGCTGGCAAA
The DNA here is from genome assembly GCF_003052265.1 of Stenotrophobium rhamnosiphilum. Taxonomy (GTDB): domain Bacteria; phylum Pseudomonadota; class Gammaproteobacteria; order Nevskiales; family Nevskiaceae; genus Stenotrophobium; species Stenotrophobium rhamnosiphilum. The sequence continues at coordinate 96,156 of NZ_QANS01000005.1, read as the reverse complement.
TGGAATTACAGACCAGGCGCAGATATTTATCGCCAATGAAGCCAGCGCAATTGAACAGCGGGCGATCAAACACGAAAACTTTTTAATCACACTCGGCGCATTCTTGTTGCCCATAGCCTGTGGTATGGCGCTGTTGTCCGCCTACTATGTGATCTTTCCCTTGCGCAAACTGGATCGCGTGATTCGGGATCTGGGCGCAGACCGATTAGACAAGCCCATCTCAGTTAGAGGCCCGCAAGAGCTGCAACGTTTGGGACAAGAACTCGATTGGCTGCGAACAAGATTGCTGACTGTTGATCAGGACAAAAACCGTTTCTTACGCCAGATGGCCCATGAGTTGAAGACGCCTTTGGCCAATGTCCGTGAGGCTGTAGAGCTATTGGCGGAAGGCGTGACCGGCAGTTTGTCGGAGCAACAAGTTGAGGTTGTCGGCATTCTGAATAACAACAGCTTCGAGCTCCAAAATTTGATCGAAAATCTGCTGGATTTTGAAGATTGGCGCGAAAAAGCCGGCCGTATGGATTTCAGTTTCTTCCCAATGCGCCCCTTGATCGATCGTTGTGTACAACGCTATCGCGTCCTAATAACGGCCAAGAGTCTGACCTTTGCAATAAATTGTGATTCGTTTCAGGTGTATGCTGATCGTGAGCGCCTCAGAATGACGTTGGATAATCTGATTTCCAATGCTATAAAGTTCTCTCCGAAGGCCGGTACGATATCCATAGCCGCTCGTTTAGAAGTGGTGGAATCCAATAGCGTTAAGACATCTAACGAATTGCAAATAGAGATTGCGGATGAAGGGCCAGGCATCCCAGAGAATGATCGCAACAATATTTTTGACCCTTACTTCACGGGTAAGCCGCCTGCTGGCCGCCACCTACAAGGTACGGGCATTGGACTTGCGGTGGTTAATGATTGCGTTAAAGCGCATGGGGGAACCATTGCTGTCGTCGATCGCCCCGCTTTGGGCGCTTGTTTCTCGATTCGCATGCCGATCGAATACGAGCGCGCCTCAGTCTCGGTCGCCGTCTAAACTTCATTACATCGCAACGCTTCTGCTGGTGAGCGTTGGTTTGAGTGCATGTCAGAGCATGCCGGGAATGACCAAGGTTGATGATCAGAGAACGATCATGCAACTGGAAGATCTGCTGACATTGATGCAGCAGCTGCTTGAGGCAGACGCGGCGACCCACAAGAGTCTCGATGTAGAGCTTCAGCAGCAATACGAAGCCGATCCTTCTCAAACTAATAAAATGCGATTGGCATTGGCCCTGACGACGCCCGGTCATTCGCACGCAGATCTCCTCAAATCGCAACAGATGATTGATGAGCTGCAAGCACAAAATGAATCGCTTCCGCGAGTGATTGCAATTTATTTAAGGACAAGAGTCGCGGCCAACAAGCAGACCTATGCGCTGGAAGGAAAAGTTAAAGCGCTCTCCAGCGGCAACAAAGATCTGAACCAACAGCTAGAAGAAGTTAAAGCACAAATTAAAGCCTTGACTGCAATCGAACAGAATCTGGAAAAAACGAACCCACGCACGGCGGGGGCTCGCTAACTTTTATGGAAACAGCAAAGCGCCGAATTCTGCTGGTTGACGATGATCCTGACATGCTGCGGCTGTTGAGCATTCGACTGCGCGCGCACAACTACGATACTGATTGCGCGAAAGATGCCGCCGAAGCAATCAATATGATTTACAGCTTCCGGCCGGATTTAATTATTTCGGATTTACGCATGCCGGTAACTGACGGCATGGAACTGTTGACGGAAGTGCAGCGTTTGCATCCCGGCTTGCCGATGATCTTGCTGACGGCTCACGGAACGATTCCAGACGCCGTTGCTGCGACGCATCGTGGCGCATTCGATTTTCTGACCAAGCCTGTCGACAAAGAAGCTTTGTTGGCCGTTGTCGAGAAAGCCATGCAGCTTTCTGGCGGTTCAATTGCTGTTGATCCTAGCCGCAGTAAAAAGTGGCGCGAAGAAATCGTCACGATGCACCCCGTCATGCTTCAGCTGCTGGAGGACGCTCATCGAGTGGCCTCGAGCGAGACTAGCGTCATGATCATGGGCGAGAGCGGCACCGGCAAAGAGTTGCTCGCTCGCGCTATTCATAAGGCCAGTCCTCGTGCCAGCAAGGAATTTATCGCCGTCAACTGCGGCGCTATTCCAGAGAATTTGTTGGAATCGGAATTGTTCGGCCACGAGAAAGGCGCTTTTACTGGCGCCATTCGTGAGCACGAAGGTCTTTTCCGTGCGGCCGATGGCGGCACGCTGCTGTTGGACGAAATCGGCGACATGCCGTTGCCACTGCAGGTCAAACTACTTCGCGTACTTCAGGAGCGTCAGGTTCGGCCGGTCGGAAGTGTGAAGTCATTCCCCGTGAATGTACGAATCCTTTCTGCAACACATCGTGATTTGAAATATGCGATGGAAGAAGAGAAGTTCCGAGCCGATCTTTATTACCGACTGAATGTGGTCGGGCTGCGCATGCCTTCGTTGTCGGAGCGTGTCAGCGATATTCCCATACTCGTATCTCGCTATCTCGCTGCTTTGGCGGAACGCAGTGGCGAGCGCTGCAAAGTTTATGCACCCGAGGCGATGGAGTTGCTGGTGGCAGCGGCATGGCCGGGCAATGTGCGTCAGCTTTTCAATATTGTTGAACAGAATGTGGCCTTGTCGGTTACGCCGGTCATTGGCGCACGCATCGTTCAAAAGGCATTGGGTAGTGAATTTTCTGCACTCCCCACATTTGCTCAAGCGCGCGATGACTTTACGCGTGCGTATCTCACTCAGCTGTTGCAGATCACCGGCGGTAATATCAGCCAGGCATCGCGCATGGCTGAACGCAATCGCACGGAGTTCTACAAGCTGCTGTCGCGATTCGGTTTGAACCCTGCTTTGTTCAAATCCGAAAGCTGATTGCGGCCTCTGTCGCTGAAAGGCGACACCAAAAAACCAATAAAAACAGCCTTGTAGGCGCTGCCTGTAAAAGGAGTGTCGGTATCTCCCGACACTTTTGCGCGATTTCACGCTCAATACGAGCCTCGCTGCTCGAATCGCGCCGAATTTAGTTCATAACTCACTGTTAATAAATGACTTTATAGAGTTGGCACGCGCGTTGCCCTTATCTAGCTGAGGAAACGGAAATTGACTTCCGATTTCGATAAATCAGCCACTCAAGGATGAGGACATTTATGCAAAAGATTCAGTCTGTATTGATCCCAAGCGTGTTTGCCGCCGCTTGTTTCGGATCCTCTCAAGCTTTCGCTGACGACGTCCGCACGGGCCAATTCTGAGCGCGTCGCTTCCGCGTGTTCTCACACGCTAAAAATTTATTCGTAACTTTTTCAGTCGGTCAATCAACTTTTTACCCATGTATTTCCAGGAGATATCCCAATGAAGATTAAACACATCGCAACCGCCGTTTCAGTCGCAACTTTGATGAGCCTCGGCGTCGTCTCTACTGTTCAGGCCGCTAATGCACCAGAGCCTAAGAGCGCTAATGTCAGCACCGCAATCAGCGACGCTGCCATCACCACCAAAGTGAAGGCGAAGTATCTCGAAGACAAGCGTCTGAAAGATTCCGACATCAGCGTGACGACCGCCAATGGCGTTGTGTCGCTGACCGGCACGGCTCCAAGCTCCGAAGCAAAGAGCGCTGCTGAAGAAGTCGCAAAAACCGTTGAAGGCGTGTTGAACGTTGGCAACGACATTCAGACCCCATCGTTGACGAGCCAGGTCGAGAAGAAGACCAAGCGCGCTGCCAAGAAGACTGAACGCGTAGTTTCGGACAGCTGGGTTACGACGAAAGTGAAGTCGGCACTGCTGGCTGACAGCGTGACCAAGGGCTTCAAGATCAGCGTGAAGACGAAGAACCATGTCGTTGCCTTGTCGGGCACCGTTGATTCACAGGCTTCGATTGATCACGCCACCGATTTGGCCAAGAACATCGAAGGCGTAAGCAGCGTCGACACGTCGGCTCTCCTTGCTGGCACCACGAATTAATTTCCCCCTGAAACAGGAGTAATTGCAATGAACAAAGATACCGTTAAAGGCGAATGGAAGCAGTTGTCCGGCAAGATCAAACAGAAGTGGGGCGAACTCACTGACGACGATCTAAAGCAGGCTGAAGGAAATCAGGAACATCTTCTCGGCAAGCTGCAGGAAAAGTATGGCCTTGCCAAAGAAAAAGCCAAGGAACAGCTGAAGGATCTCGGCTTTCACTAAGCGTTTTTTTTGAGTGGTTCACGGAGGCTCCCCCTTAGCCTCCGTTCCAATGGCCCGCAGTGTCACCACTGCGGGCCTGTTTTAAAACAGCAATTCAATTCAATTAGAAGCAAATGGAGGCAGACATGCTCGATTCACTGGCACCACAAAAAAATCATCTCTTAGCTGCCTTACCGGCTCAAATTCAGGATCGTCTCTTTCCGAGACTTGAACTAGTGCCGCTGTCGATGGGAAAGGTCTTGTGCCATTCCGGTGATAGCTTGCGGCATGTTTATTTTCCAGTTGATTCCATCGTGTCTTTGTTTCACGAGACAGAGAGTGGCGCTTCCGGAGAAATCTCGATGGTCGGCAACGAAGGTCTCGTTGGCATCGCTTTGCTACTGGGCGGTGACAGCACTTCCAGTCAAGCCATCGTGCATGGCGCGGGCTCTGCATATCGACTGCCGAAGCAGCAGATCAAAGAAGAATTCAATCGTCATGGAGAGTTTTTGGAATTGCTCCTGCGATATACGCAATCACTGATGACGCAAATGTCGCAGACCGCGGTTTGCAATCGTCATCACTCCGTTGAACAGCAGTTGTGCCGCTTGCTGTTGCTGGCGCATGACCGCGTACCGGGTAACAAGCTGAGTCTGACGCAAGATTTAATCGCAGGCATGCTCGGTGTGCGCCGTGAAGGCATCACCAGCGCTGCGGGCAAATTGCGACTACAGAACGTTATTCAATACGCCCGCGGACAGATCACCGTGCTCAATCGTCCCAAGCTCGAAGAATTGAGCTGCGAGTGCTACGAAGTGGTTAGACATGAATACGCACGCCTGCTGCCAGGCCCGTGTTCGTGTGCGGTTAATTGATGATTAACCTTTGCGAGCCATCTCAAAGCTATGCATGATGTGATCGACCTGTCCTTTGGGTACCGGTGCAAATACCCAAGGGGCAGACTGATCGCCAATGGCATTGATCTGTTCACCCACTTGCTCAACGCTCCACGCGGGCTGATACACGCCTTGTGTTTCTGCGATGTAGATCTTGGATACACGACCAGCCATTGAGCTCAGAATTTCACCTGTGACCGAACAGGACTCATGTGCGAGCCAGCCGACGACGGGCGCAACAAGTTCTGGACCCATCGGTGGATACATTGACGTGTCGAGCCCCTCGGCCATGCGCGTGACGGCGCCGGGTGCAATGATGTTGCACTTCACACCTTCGGCTGCGCCTTCGAGCGCAGCGACATTGCAGAGGCCAATCATGCCGGTCTTGGATGTCGCGTAGTTGGCGACGTTGTGATTGCCGTAGATGCCGCTGACAGAGGATGTCAGCACGATGCGGCCATATTTCTGTTTGCACATCGATGCGAAAGCAGGGCGCAGCACATGGAACGCGCCGCGTAGATGCACATCAAGCACGGCGTTGAAATCATCGTCGCCCATATCCTTGAGTGCAGCGCGACGAACATTGCCCGCGTTGTGAATCAAGATGTCGATCTTGCCGAAGTGATCGAGTGCAGTCTGGATGATCGCTTTGCCGCCAGCAGAAGTCGCGACAGATTCTTTGCTGGCAACGGCGTCGCCGCCAGCGGCTTTGATTTCGTTGACGACTTCTTGTGCGGGATCAGCATCGGTGCCTTCGCCTTGTAGCGAGACGCCGGGATCGTTGACGACAATCTTCGCGCCGCGTGAAGCGAGTAGTAGCGCATAAGCGCGACCAAGGCCACGACCCGCGCCGGTGATGACGGCAACGCGATTATCGAATCTCAGCTCGCTCATGATTGTTCCTTACTGCGCTGGTGCTGGTGCGTAACCGAGCAGTGATTTGATTTCTACATATTCATGGAAACCAAACTCGCCCCATTCGCGACCATTGCCGCTCTTCTTGATTCCGCCGAAGGGCGCGTTGAAATCGAAGCCGCCGTTGATGGAGACCCAGCCGGTGCGCATGCGCTTAGCGACTGCATTGCATTGCTTGGCGTCGGCGCCGTTAACGTAACCAGCCAGGCCAAAGTCTGAATCGTTGGCGATGGCGATGGCGTCATCGATATTGTCGTAGCCGATGATGACCAGCACTGGCCCAAAGATTTCTTCGCGAGCAACGCGCATATCGTTACGCACGTTGGCGAACACAGTCGGTTTAACGAACCAACCTTTGCTCAAACCCTCTGGGCGACCAATACCGCCCGCGATCAGTTGCGCGCCTTCGTCGATACCGATCTGAATGTACTTCTGAATCTCGTTGAACTGACCCTTTGATACGACCGGGCCCATTGCGACTGCAGTATTGGGATCGCCAACAGTGACTGCGGCAGCGGCTGCGCGCGCGGCTTCAATCGCTTCAGCCATGCGTGCTTTCGGTACGAGTAGACGTGAGCCTGCGCTGCAGGTTTGTCCTGAGTTCACCATCAAGCCGCTGGTGGCACCCGCAACATTTTCGGGGAGCTTGGCGTCATCAAGAACAATGAAGGCGCTCTTGCCGCCGAGTTCCTGACAAACACGCTTGACGGTATTCGCTGCGCTCTTTGCGATTTCGATACCGACGGTTTCAGAACCAGTGATGGAAACCAGATCCACTTGTGGATGAGCTGACAGCGCTGAGCCAACCACAGAGCCGCTGCCATGAATCATGTTGAACACGCCCTTCGGCACGCCCGCGGCATGCATCACTTCAGCAAAGATCTGCGCTGAGTAAGACGCAAGCTGAGGTGGTTTGAGCACCATCGTGTTGCCTGTCGCGAGGGCAGGGAACACTTTGACGGTGACCTGATTCATCGGCCAGTTCCAAGGTGTGATGAGTGCGCAGACGCCGATGGGATCTTTGCTAATCAGAGTTACGCCGCGTTGTTCTTCAAACTTGAACTCTTTCAGAGTCTCAATCGCAGTCGCGAGATGGCCTGCGCCAAGATCAACGTGGAAGCCTTGCGCCAATCCTGTTGGGGCGCCCATCTCTTCAGTGATCGCAGCGCCGATATCAGCTTTGCGCTTGGTGTATTCAGCCTGAATCGATTCGAGCAGTTCGATGCGTTGCTTGCGGCTCGTCTGTGACCAGCTGTCGAAGGCTCGACTTGCAGCTTTCACTGCCTTATCGACATCTGCTGCATTTCCAAGCGCGATGCGACCTGAGACCTCTTCAGTCGCTGGGTTGATGATGTCCGCAGTTTTTGTTTCGCTAGGGCTAACCCACTGGCCGTCGATGTAGAGTTTCAGATACTCGCGCATAACCTTCTCCGTGTTTTCTTGTTTCCCTCTCCCTACTTGTGGGGAGAGGGCTAGGGTGAGGGGTTCTCTCTAATTGGCGAGAGCCCCTCACCCCTGACCCTCTCCCCGCACGCGGGGAGAGGGAGACTTTCTTTACGACTGACCTTCGGCGTACCAAGTGCGGAAACGCGCGTAGTTCGGCGTATCCAGATTCTGGTTGCCACCGTGGTTGATGACGGGGTCGATTGGTACGTGGATGACAGTTGGCTTGCCGCTTGCAAATGCAGCCGTCACTGCTGCACCGAGGTCTTCACCTTTCTCGACATAAACGCCTTCGCAGCCGAGGCCCTTGGCGATTTGGTCGAAGCGAACGTCTTTGCTCCAATGCACGCCCGGTTCGGTGGTGTTGCCATGACCGAAGGTGCGCTTGTACACGCCAACTTCCAAGCCCCATGCGTTGTCGACAGCAACAACGACAACCATCGGAATCTTGAGACGCGAAACCACTTCGAGATCACCGATGTGATACAGGAATGACGAGTCGCTAGTGGTCAACAAAACTGGACGCTTGCGACCGTCAGCAATCGAGGCACCGATTGCGTAGCCAAGACCGGTGCCCAAGCAACCGAAGTTCTGATTCCAAACCACGTCATGCGGCTTGGCTTGCAGATAAGTCCACGTGAAGACCACGGTGCAACCGCCGTCGCGCGCGTGGATCGCGTTCTTCGGCATCGCCTTGGTCGCTTCAACAACCCACTGGCCCGTGTGAACGCGGCCGCTGTCGGTTTTGAAATCCTGTTTGGTCAGCGCCAGTAGGCGATCTTTATCTTCTTTGATCCAACGTTGCAGATCCGGATGTTCCTTGCGTGGGCTGCCTTTCAGTCCAGCAGAGAGCTGCGGTACGACGGTGCGCAGGTCTCCAACCAGTGGCACGTCGATCGGACGATTCTGGCCAATCGCTTCCGGATCCAATTCAACGTAAATCCATTTGCGATCCGTCTTGCCCTCGGCCCACAAGAAGTTACGACCGTAGTGAATTGGCTCGCCGATTTCGGTGCCGATGGCGACAACGACGTCGGACTTGGCGACGATTTCGTCACCCACTTGGGAGAACAGATAAGGGAAGGTGCGATCTTCAACGCCTTCGATGAATGCGGTACCACCCGAGGTTTGCAGAATAGGGCAGCCCATCAGCTGCGCCAGTTCTTTCACTTTCTGACCAGCGCGCGTGCACTGCACCGCGTGACCCACCAACAGCACTGGGCACTCGGCGTTCTTGATCAGCTCGACAGCCTTGGCAACCATGTTGCCGTCTGCACCCGGCTCAACCAAACGGTAAGACGATGGCGGCAACGCCGGAGGCACGTCCAGGTCCTGCTGAATGATGTGCGATGGATATTCGATGTAGACCGGGCCCGGCGTGCCGGACTGACAGACGCGCAGCGCGTGGCGAATGATTTCGTCGGTCTGCTCGGCGTACTCAATGCTCGCGCTCCACTTCACCGAGTTCTCGAACAGTGCTTCCTGCTGGATAAACTGGATGCGACCGCGACGTACGCGCTGCTCCGTGATGCGAGCGCGCTGACCGCCGAGATAAATGACCGGCGTGTTTTCAACCAGCGACGTCATCATCGAACCAGAGGCGAGGGCAACGCCCGGGCCCAGCGTGGCGATACACAGCGCCGGCTTGCCGGTCATGCGTGCGTAGCCTTCGGCCATGAAGCCGGCAGAGAGTTCGTGGTGTGGAGTGACGACATTCCAGCCGCGCTTTTCAGCAGCGACAAACAGGTGAACGAAGTTAGGATCCGGAATGCCGAAAACGGTGTTGATACCTTCGGCTTCGAGAAGCTCAAGGATGCGTTCGTAAACTTTGACGGCCATGTTTCTATTCTCTGTTGGTATTCGTGATGTATTGGTTTGGATCAGCGAGCGCTGTCTACTTGATCAACTTCGGCGCGTCTGCCTGCATGTAATCAGCCAGCACGCGATGGAAGTTGGTGACTTTGCGTTCTTGATGCGGATTAGGCAGCGTGCCGCGGAAGCCACGTGACTTCATGCCGCGTTGCACTGCAGCCATGTTGGAAAAATCTTGCGATAGAACCTTGCCCCACTTCTCAGCGGTGGCTTCGGCGTACACCCATTCGGTCTTTGGCTCCTGACCTTCTGGGAAACGCTCAATCGCATAAGACTCAAAGATGCACTTGTTCGGATCATCGCCGTAGGGACGAGCGCGATAGCAAAGTGCAAACGTGATGCCTTGCAGGATCGACATGTTTGGAAAAACGCTCCATGCCAAACCTGCTTCGCCCATCTGCTCTGGAGTAATCGTCGGCCACTCAATGCCACGCTTGGCATCGTCGGCGCGTGCAGATGCGAGCCAGTGTTTGATCACATCGCCCGGTGGTGTGCCTTCTGGCAATTCATCAACGAGGCGCTTCGCTGCATTCACCAAGGTCTCAGTGGTGCTGGCGTTGTTAACCGTGGTGTAAATCTCGTTCTGCAGTTCGTAGGTCGAGACGCGTGCGTCTGCACCCTTGCCAGCGCGAGTGATGGTGCTGCTCTGCTTCATCTTCATCGTCGGATCGCGTTCATCAAATCCGCTGACGCCGTGCAGCTTGTGTGCCTTGCTGTAAGCGTAGTACTGACCGTACTTCAGCAACTGCGTGTGCGTGCCTTCAACGTGATACGGCTCCATGAACGCTTCAATCGCGGTCTTCCAGTTGCAATCGAAGATCACCCACTGACGCCACTTGTAGCGCATCTTCTCCATCGAAAACGGCCCAAGCGTCTTGGTGACGGGATCGAGATATTCGTGAAGAGGGGCAGCGTTAGCGTCCATGTTGATGAACAGCCAACCGCCCCAGGTGTCGACTTTCACTTCACCGAGATGTGTACGCACATCGGTCAACGTGCCTTTCCAGTCGCCCTCGTCGAGCTTGTGCGTGCAGTTGCCATCAAGGTCGTAACGCCAAGCATGAAAGCCGCAGACAAACTGCGTGCGCTTGCCGCAGGCGCTGTGTGCTTCGGGTGGTGTATCCACCAACTGACGACCGCGGTGTGAGCAGACGTTGTGATAAGCCTTGATCGTGTCCGCTGCAGTGCGAACGATCAAAATGGAGTCGTCGCCTACGTTGTAGGTGATGAAATTGCCGACCTCCGGAATTTCTTCAACGCGACCGGCGTGCTGCCAGACTTTCGCCCACAGCTTGTTGCCTTCCTCTTTGGCGTAATCGCGAGACAAAAACGATTCGGCCGAATAGGTTAGTGGTTCGGTTAGATCTTCAATCCCAAGATTCGTTGGCTTGTTCATACCTTCTCCTGTCATGACTTGACGTCAAGTCCCGCCATGTCGCCTTTGCTGCGCCAGTCCTGCAACAGCTGTTCAAATGCGGTGAAGCCGGCGAGATAGAACTCACCGAGGTAGTAGCGGAATTTGCCGGACTCATTGTTGAGATAGCTTGGCGGGCATTCGCTTTGCATGTACTGCGAGAAACCCGTTGAAGGCGCCATCGTCGCTACCCACTCATCTTGCGCTTCCTGCGTGGGTTCAACAGCGCTGATGCCGCGTTTTAGTGACTCAGCAATGATCCAGGCAATGTGATGGCCTTGGCGATTGAACTGTTCCACCGTCGTGGCGTAGAGGCCGCCTTGGATGTAGCCAGTGAAGAACTGATTAGGGAACCCGCGCGAGACCACGCCATGCAGGGTCTTGTAACCGTCGTTCCAGTAATCATAAAGCGACGTTCCATTGCGGCCGCTGATCTCGTCAATGCCCCAGCGCTGATCCAGATCGCTGGTGACTTCGAAACCGCTGGCGCAGATCAACAGATCAATTGGATATTCCTTGCCATCGTGCACGAATCCATTCTCAGTCAGACGTTCAACACCCTTGGTGTCTGAGACGTCGATCAGATGCACATTCGGCTGATTGAAGGTCGGATAGTAAGTGTCGCTGGAGAGCGGACGCTTGCAATGGAAACGGAACCAAGGTTTGAGTGCTTCCGCCGTTGCCTTGTCGTCAACGATCTCGTCGATGCGGCGACGGAAACGCTCCATCACGTGGTAATCCTCGTCTTCGCGCATCGCCATGAAAGTTTCTGGCGTGATCGCGGGCCAACCTTGTTCCGCGAGTTTTGCGGCGACGTTGCGATTGATCTCGGTCCAGAAATCGCAGATCAGATCTTGTTCACCAGGATGAAATCCTTCCATCGCGCCGCGATGGAAATTTTCCTGACGTTGTTTCTGCCAGCCAGGCTGTAGCGTTTTGGCCCAAGCTTGATCTGTCGGTGGATTTGGCCGCGCATCAACACTCGGTGGCGTGCGTTGTAGAACAAAAACTTCCTTGGCGTATTTGCCTAGGAAGGGAACGATCTGGATGGCAGTGGCACCCGTGCCAACTACGGCTACGCGTTTGTCTTTGAGTTTGTCGAGCGTCGGATTTTCCCAGCTACCGCCGGTGTAACCGTAGTCCCAACGCGCGGAATGAAAAACCTTGCCTTTGAAATCTTGCAGACCGGGAATGCCCGGCAGCTTGGGCCGATTGAGCGGGCCACCAGCCATGATCACAAAGCGTGCACGAATTTCATCGCCGCGATCGGTGCTGACGCGCCAGCGCTGAATGGACTCATCCCAGCGCAGTGCAGTGACTTGCGTGTGGAACAGCGCATTGTCATAGAGACCAAACTGCTTGGCGATGCGAACACAATGTCCTTGGATCTCGACACCGTCGGCAAAGCGCTTCGTAGGAATAAAGCCGGTTTCTTCCAGCAGTGGCATGTAGCAATACGATTCGTTGTCGCACTGGATACCGGGATAGCGATTCCAATACCAGACGCCACCAAAATCACCGGCCTGCTCGATATTGCGGAAACTGCTGACGCCAGCTTTGCGCAATTGCACTGAAGCGAGGATGCCGGTGAAGCCGCCACCGAGCACCGCAACATCAATGTCTTCCTTCAACGAAGCGCGTGGAACAACCGGTTTATAAGGATCAGAAAACGGCTCGGCTTTGCCGGCACCAGCTTTTTTCGGACGTACATACTGCTGGTTACCTTCTGCACGGAAACGCTTTTCACGTTCCAGTCGATATTTTTCCCGTAGCTTGGGAATATCGATCTCAGCAGGTGTATGGGTTGGCTCACACTTCATTGTTTTGTTATCCATGAATTTTTGATGGCTAGCTGACTACTTCAGCGGCAGCTTGCGCAGGAGGCGAGCCGAGACTGAGTAGCGTGATTGCGCTGAGCGTCATCAGTACTACGTTGAGCATGAGGAACGGCGCATAGCTGCCGTAATGATCAAACACCGCGCCTGCAGTCAGTGGACCGAACGAGGTGCCGAGTGAAAGCGCCATAACCATTGCGCCGTACAACGAACCGAAGTTCTTCAAGCCGAAATGTTTTGCGGCGAGAAAGGCGATGACATCCACCTCTGCGCCAACGGTGAGTCCGAGCGTTGCTGCCGCGATGGACTGATAAAGATGATTGCTGGCATCAAGCAACAGCAGCGATATGCCGATGACAGGCAGCATGAATGCGAGAGCGCCGATTTTCTGCGCTGAAAAGCGATCCAATAAAAAGCCAGTGCCGAGGCGTCCAACCAGCGAGAAGATGCCGATGAGTCCGGCGATGCTGGCTGCTTCCAATCGCGTGGTGCCAGCACCGGTGAGGATCGGCACAAAGTGTACGAGCGCACCAATCGCTGTGAATGAGAAAAGGCCAGCTGCAAGCAATAACTTATAAAGCGCGAACGTACGAAAGCCTTCGCTGAGCGTAAGACCCGTGAGTACTTTGGCGGGTACTGGAACGGCCTTGGAACTTTGATCGCGTGCACCGCGGAAGAACAACAGCAGAAACGGAAATACGATAGCGGCCCAAGCAGCGCCAAGACCGACAAAGCCCATGCGCCAGCCGTATGCACCAATCAGCCAAGTTGCGAGCAGTGGAAAAATCGCAGCACTGAGTGATGCGCCAGAAAGCGTAACGGCGAGTGCGAGCCCGCGTGATTTTTCAAAGCGGCTATTAACTGCACTCGTCCACACGGTTGCCTGCACGCCGAGTGTTGCGAATGCAATGCACGTCCACAGCAACACCCAATTGCTAATCGAGCCGCTTGCCGAGCTCAGTAAAGCGAATGCTGCCGTCATCAACACAACGCCGATCAAGCCAATGCGGCGCGGCCCGATTTTGTCCACCAACATGCCGATGGGGATGCAGAACAGCGCGCTGATGATGCTGGAAACGGTCAGGCCGATTGAGATCTCAGCACGCGACCAGCCGAACTCCGTCTGCAGCGGCCCAATGAATGGACCAATCGTATAGACGTGAATAACCGACGTGGCATAGCCCAGCGCTGCCACGAAGGGCAGATACCAGTAGCCACGCCACTCCGCGGCCGCGTTTTGTTGTGTCGACATAAATTGCTTTACGAAAAAGCTTCTTCGCCCTGCAACTTCGTGCGATGCAATCTGCGGCCAGCGTTCGGGTCATAAGGCGTTGCGCGATGCATGGTGCCGGTGTTGTCCCAGATCACGGTGTCGCCAACGGTCCACTTGTGGCGATAAGAGAACTGCGCCTGCGTTGCCCAGTGGCGCAAACGCACCAAGAGATGGGCACTCTTCTTGTCTTCCATATTGAGGACTTGGCGTGCGGTTGCGCCAATCACCAGAGATTTACGGCCGGAGCGATGCTTCCACACCAGAGGCAGTTCCTGATCGCCAATCGCCTGCATGCCAGCGAGCAAACGTGGATCTGGTTCTGGGTCGTAATAGAACAGCGTGTTCCAAGCCGAGTGCATCACGCGCAGCTTTTCGAGTTCATCTTTCTCTGCGTCTGGCAGATCGTCGTAAGCGGCATAGGTGTTGCAGAAATCGGTATCGCCACCGGTTGGTGACAGCACCTTCGCCGAAAGAATCGACGCGAGGATGGGTACTGTGTTCATCGTGCCGTCGATGTGCCAGTACCAAGAGCCTTTGAGGTAATCAGCCTTGGGATTCACGTTGTTGTCGAGCGTGACCTTGTAGATGATCTCGCCGTCGTGCTCAGGCGCAAAGGTGCCGAGCGTGTTGGTAAAGGCGACCTGTTCTTCATCCGTGAAATTCACCTGCGGAAATACCAGCACGCCGCGCTGTTCAAGCAGCGCACGGATTTCCGTGGCGTACTTGCCGCTGAGAAGATCCGCCTTGTCGGCATGAATGGCGGAAGCGATCCGCGGAGTTAGTTCAGTGCTCTTGAGTGTCATTGGAATGCTCCAAGCTTATTTCTGGTGTTGCTGATGATTTATTGGATGTTGCTGATGGCTTTCGTAAAGCTCACTTGAGCTTTCGTGGGGCGCCAGTGCCCATGTATTTCGCCAAATTGAAATGCAGATTGACCGTGCTGCGTTCCATGTAAGGATTTGGTTTGGTGCCTTTGAATCCAGCCGACTTCATGCCTTTCTGCACGGCGGCCATATTGGAAAAATCCTGACCCAGCACGTAGCACCAAGCTTCTTCAGTAGCGGGCGAGAACGTCCATTCCGTCTTCGGTTCTTGTCCCTTCGGGAACAATTCATAAACCGCTGCTTCGAAGATGCACTTGTTAGGATCATCGCCATAAGGACGCGCGCTGTAGCAAAGTGCGTTGTTCACAGCGTGACCAATTTGGAAATTGGGAAAGATCTGCCAAGCCGTGCCGCTCTTGCCGACATGTGCAGGATCAACCACGGGCCAGACCACGCCGCGTGCCGCATCGTCAGCGCGCGCGGTCTTCAGCCAGTGCATCAGCACTTCGCCAGCAGGCGTGCCTTCAGGCAGTTCGTCTTTCAAACGCTGCGCTGCATCTACCATCGTCTGCGTGGTGTTGGTGTTGGCTTTGGTCCAGGTGTACATCTGCATTTCTGCAGTGGAGAGACGTGGATCAGCACCGGTGCCGACTCGCAGCTTGCCAGCCTGATTCTGGTCCATGCTCTTCGGCGCTTCGTAGCCGATGTTGCTGTGCTTGCCTTGCGCACGTGCCCAGCCACGGAATTCGCCGTACTTGTTGAACTCAGGATGCGTGGTGGCAACGTGGTAGGTCTCGTTGAACGCTTCCATCGCAACTTTCCAGTTGCAATCGAAGATGCCCCACTTGCGCCAGCGATAGCGCATGTTCTGCAATTCAAATGGGTCGAGAAGGCCGGCTGCTGGATCGAGATATTCCTGAAGTGATTCGGATTTCGGATCCATATTGATCCAAACCCAACCGCCCCAGGTGTCGACCTTCACTTCGCCAAGGCGCGTGTTCTCAGGCGTCAGCGTTCCGCACCAATCATCCTTGTGCGGAATGTGCGTGTTCTCGCCTTCGAGATTAAAGCGCCAGCCGTGAAAGCCACAGGTGAATGCCGTCTTGCGACCGCAGCCTTGCTTTGCGCCTTCAGGAATATCAACGAGGCGACGACCACGATGTGGGCAAACGTTGTGATAAGCCTTGATGCTGTCGACCGCAGTGCGAACAATGATGATCGAGTCATCATGAATTTCGTAAGCGAGGTAATTGCCGACTTCTGGAATTTCTTCAATACGTCCGACTTGCTGCCAGACTTTGCGCCACAGCTTGTCGCGTTCAGCGCGAGCGTATTCCACCGAGGTGTAAGCGTCCGCGCTGATCGTTGCGGATTCACCTAAGTCTTCTGCCGATGAAATTTCAGGACCTTTGCTCATGTCTCTTAGCGCTTCATCGCTGCGCGGAATTCTTCGTTCTTGAGAAACAGAGACGTGTTGTCCGAGCGCAGATGCGTCCATTTCAGATTGAGGCCGCCATCAACGAGAATCGTCTGGCCGGTGATATAGCCCGACGCTTCAGAAAGCAGAAAGAGCAGGGTATTGGCTTGTTCTTCGGGGCGACCACGACGACCCATCGCAATCGCACTGCGATCACGTTCTTCATCTTTGTCGATGAACGCTTCAGAAGCTGGCGTTGCCGTAGGACCGGGCGCAATGGCGTTGACGCGGATATTGTCGAGCGCGAGTTCAGTCGCCATTGTGCGAGTCACTGCAACGATGGCTGCTTTGGCTGCGCCATAGCCGCTATGAAATGGCGCGGTGTTCATGCCGCTGATTGATGAGATCGAAACGATGGAGCCTGGAAGCTTCTGTGCTTTGAGCTCCGCTGCGACCGCTTGGCTCATGAAAAACATCGTCTCGAGATTCTGCGAGAACAGATCGCGCCAATCCTTGCGAGTAACACGCGTCGTCGGCATCCACGTTGCTGGTGCTGCATTGCCTGCGACGTTGACCAGACCGTAGAGCGTGCCTTTGGCGTTCTTCGCTGCAGCCATCGCAGTTGCGATGCCTTCGTCGGTGGATGTGTCTGCCGCAACAGGAATAACGGAAAGACCGCTGGCGACCATTGGGCCAATGTGTTTGTCGAGATTGGCCTGAGAGCGACTGACGGCGATCACCGTTGCACCTGCCTCAGCCAACATGCGGGTCGTGGTGGTGCCAATGCCGCCGCCGGCAGCACCCGATACCACAACAATTCGGCCAGCAAGTTTGAGGTCCATGGATCTCTCTCAGTCCGTTTTTATAGGAAGAATGGGCAGGTTTACGAAGGCTTCAAAAGCTGCGCTTTCTAGTGTCGAACGACATTAACGGCTGCTAGTGAATGTAGTCAACAATGCTGTACACAAGTTGCCTAAATCGGCACTGTTTGTGTGCTGAATCTGCTGCATTGAGAAATACCGCGTCTACGCTCAGGTTTTCGCCTGTTTACGGGCACTTGCGTGTTTCAGCTTGTGCGCAATGCACGTATCATCCGCGCAGTGACGTCATCCACAGAACGCAGAAGACGCAGATCCATGGCGGCTAGAGAAAAAACCACAAAAAAGACTAGCTCTCATGCAGCCGCGCTCGATGTGGCACTTGAGAAAAGCACGGTTCCGGCGGTTTCTCGCGCTGCAGCAATTCTTCGTTTGCTGGGCCGATCTTCCGAGCCTGTCGGCGTGCAGTTCATTGCCCGTTCTCTGAGCATCATTCCCAGCACTTGTCTGCACATCTTGAGGACTTTGGTTGCTGAAGATTTCGTTAGCTTCGACGCTAATACCAAGCTCTACACGCTCAACGTGGGTCTGCTGACGTTGGCGCGTCAATGGCTGAGTCAGAATCGTTTTGCGGATATCGCCCAGTCAGCGCTGGATCGCATCGCCCGCGAATACGGCGTCACAGCGATGGGCGTGCAGGTTTCAGGCTTGGATCACATGATTGTTGTGGCCATGGCGCGTTCCGAAAGCATGATTCAGTTGCACACGCAGATTGGCAGCCGATTCCCAGCAACCATCAGCGCCAGCGGCCGCTGCATCGCGGCATTCGGCGAATACGATCGCGAAGAACTTCGTCGTCGCTTCAAAGGCCTGAGATGGGATAGCGCGCCATCACTCACCGAGTGGGAAGCACAGGTCGCTGAGACGCGCACGAAAGGCTACGCACTCGATCAGGGCAACTACATGGCCGGCGTCACCGTTGTTGCTGCGCCAGTGTTTGGCGTGAACGAGCAATTAGCTAACTGCCTTGTGGTTGTCGGTATCAGTGGACAACTGCAGGATCAGATGCTGGCTAAGATTGGTCGTGATCTGAAAGACAGTGCTGCGAAAGTTTCGAGACAGCTTGGGTCCGCCTGACACCTAGAGCCAGTGCGCTCAGAAGATCGTGATTCGCAGCATGATTCTGACTGACTGCTTTCAGCCCTAAGCAGACTGTCGATAAGAAAGATGATTACTCTCGCCGAAGCGAACACGCTCATTAATTTCGGCATCTCTCTTTAGATCAGACGTGCACTAGCTTTTATGGACAACCTCGAAATGATAACCATCCGGATCGATAACATCTGCTGCGTAGTAGCCGGGGTAATACTCCAGCCGTGCGCGTGGTGAAATACGGTCTGTTGCGCCCGCAGCCATTGCCGCCTCATAGAATTTGTCGACATCGTTGTTGTCTTTTGCCTCAAATCCCCAATGAATCGCGTCTGGATACGGTCTTCCCTGCTTCAGCCAAAAAAAGGCTTTAATGCCGTCTCCAAATCCCCAAAGGTCTGGGTGCCCGTCAACGCCTTTGAAGGGCACGTTCATCGAAATATTGAGTGGCTTTAACGACGCTTCGTAGAACTCAAGTGAGCGCTTAACGTCGCTGACAGTCAGGATGATGTGGTCGATCATGGTTTCTCTCCGTTCAGTTGAATGTGCGTGACGGCAGATCAGCATTCCGCCACGAAGTAAAAATGTTTTGGCGCCGCCATCTATCGAAACACCTCAAGTTCAGAAGTGGCCGCTGATGGTTCAACACTGCTTTAGTCCTTCTGAGGAATCAGGAACGGCACGCCCGCGAGCTTTTCGCTCAGAGTCCAGAGAAGCTTTGCCGACTCTTCGTTGAGCGCATACTTCGCAACACCGCGCATTGCGCCTGCATCGATAACTTCGGGAGAGCCGTCTGCGTTAACGCCGTCCAGTTCGGCGATGTCCGCGTCCTCGCAATACACACCACCGATAGTCTTTAGGGTCGGGGCGGTAGCGCACCACACTGTTGTCGACGCTCCCTGGGAAAGAGTCTTGAGCCCCTTCGATGGATCGTTTATCGCCCTGTAGTTTTCATCGAGAGCCCCGAATTTCTGCAAATCCTCTTTGGAAAGATTTCTGCTCAGATCGGTCTCGACGACGATTCCGGGATGCACTGCGTATGAACGAACATCAGCGGCTCTTCCTCTGTTGTCGAGCTCCAACGAGAATAAAGTGACGGCAGTTTTGGACTGGCCGTAAGCTAACAACGTTTCGTACTCCCGCGTGACAAAATTTGGATCGTCGAAAGAAACTGGCGCGAAGTGATGACCCCATGACGAGACATTGATAACGCGAGCTCCACTGGCTTTTACCAGCGCACTCCACAGTCGCGAGGTGAGCTGAAAGTGTCCCAGATAGTTGGTGGACAACTGCAGTTCATTGCCGCGCTCATCGCGTAGCAGGGGAGCCCACATGATCCCTGCATTGTTGATCAGGAGATGAAGGGAGCGGCCAGACGCGATGAACGCGCTCGCAAATGCGTCAACCGATCTCGAATCCGCCAAATCGATCGTGTCCAGTTCGACATTTGCGATTCCAGCCAACGCGCTTCTGGCCTTCTCGATGTTCTTTGCGGGGACAATTACAGTGGCTCCAGCGGAAACAAGCGCTTTGACCGTTTCGAGTCCGATTCCCGTATAGCCGCCAGTGACGATGGCTGTTTTCCCATTGAGGTCAATTCCACTGATGACCTCTTCCGTCGTGGAGGCAGCGCCAAATCCTGAATCGATTGGTCGCTGCAGCGCGCCGCCATAGTTGCTCTTTTCCATTTCCGTCTTCCTTTAATCTCGATTGCCGAACAGATGTCCACCACTAGCATCAATACAAACTTATAGTTAGTGGCTTTCTTATGCGCAGCAAAGATAAAGTAGAATGCTTTTATCTGGAAGAAGGCACTTTAAAGTGCGTCACTAACTCCGAGGTAAGTCATGGGGAAGAGAGAAAACAGAACAAAACCTCCGGATCCGGCAACGCTCTGTAAGAGCAAGGATCCAGCCGCTGTTCGCGAGCTCTTAACGAAGGTTGGAGACAAATGGAGCATTTTTATTCTTCTCACTCTGGAGATGTTTCCAGATTGCCGCGCAAGGTTCTCCGCTGTTGAAAAATGCATCCCTGGTATCTCTCAGAAAATGCTCACCGTTACTCTGCGTAATTTGGAACGGGACGGCATGGTGTCGAGAGAGATATTTCCTGAAGTTCCGCCTCGCGTTGAATATCAACTCACCAAGCTTGGAGAAACCCTGCTTGAACCGCTTCAGGCCCTTTTGGATTGGGTCAACGCTAACTCTGAACAGGTGAGAAAGTCTCAACGGCTGTTTGATCAGAAGTAAAAATTTTAGTTTGGGATTACAGAGGCCGATGGCGCGTACGCAATTTCCTGAGAGCCAATAGACCACAACTGTGGCCGTCTGCTTCTGGCACTTTGACGCCGTCTTTACGAAGTGGCTGAACTCCAACTATGAGATTTGAAAGCGAGAATCAAGAATCCATACTTGGCGAAAGAAAATTTCACCCCAAGGCTGCCGTCATCGCCTGAAAAAGACGTTCTGTGTTTACGGGCTTGAATAGCACTGGGACGCCGGCCTCGCGAACACGTTGTAAACGCTCTGGCGCGGTTTCTCCTGTGATCAGTAGTAGCGGAATATTGAAAAAACGTTGGGACAGGGATTGGCCAACTTGCAACCCGTCGATGCCGTTGGCAAGACGGAAATCACATATCAGCAAGGCAAACGGATTCAGTTCTTTAGCTGAGCTTTGTAGAGCTATTGCGGCTTCAGCTTCGGTGGCCACGGCTTCTGCTTCGATGCCATGTGCATGCAATAGTTGGCTCATGGCTTCGCGGACATCGGCTTCATCATCAAGTACCAGAACACGCTTGGGTAAGCGCGCCGGTATGTACGGCCGCAATAGTGGCAGGTGCTGATCATCGGCAAATTGCGCAGCGGCCTGAGGACGCGCTGCCTGCAATCGCACGCGGAAGCGTGATCCATGCCCCTGCACAGAGCGTACCTCTACTGGGTGTACGAGCAATTGCGAAAGTCGTTTGACGATGGAAAGGCCAATGCCAAGGCCTAGCGAACGGTCACGACCGGGATTGCCGATCTGATAGAACTCTTCGAATACGCGTGACTGTTGTTCCGTTGCGATGCCGATGCCGGAGTCGTAGATGTCTATCCATACTTCTGCCGTATGCATGCCTGTGTCTTTCGAGTGGCGTTTTCGGGCTACCACTAGCACCCCACCTTTCTGCGTGTACTTGATAGCGTTGTCGATGAGATTGGACAGCATGCGATGCAATAGCTGTGGATCACTGTCGACCCATAATGGACTGGAGCGCAGACGCAGTTCGATATCTTTTTCGCTGGCGGTGTTGATGAAACTTTGGTTGAGCGACTGAAAAAGAGTGTGCAGCGCGACCGGTTGTCGTTCGGCTACAACCACACCGGCGTCCAACCGTGACACGTCCAGCATGGTGTCGAGAGAGTGGCGGAGCGAATTCACGGCTCGCATCAACCTTGAGGCGTTGCGCTGTTCAGGGCGATCACTGAGTTCTTTTTCTAACGCAGCGCCGAGCAAGGCGATGGCGTGCAGCGGCTGGCGCAGATCGTGACTGGCGGCAGCGAGGAAGCGGGTTTTCTCTTGACTGGCGATCTCGGTGGCGTGCACCTGTTGTTCCAGTCGTTCTGCCAGCGCCGCTTTTTCAAAGCGCGTGCGCAGGGCGGTTGTGAGCAATTCCTGCTGCGCCTTGGCAAAGCGAAGTATGGCAATCAGGAAGGCTGCGCAGAAACACGCCAGTGCAAGGTTCAGCACGCTGGCTCGCAGCAGCAGCGCCAGTATGAGTCCCAGCATCATCGGCATCAGCAGACTATATGTGGCGCGTCGCAACGGCGCGACGGCGAGCACGCCACCCATGCAGAAGCCCATGATGACCACCACCATGATTGAGGTGAGCGGCACGCTTTCTGGCAAAAAGAGGATTGCTGCTAGGCCCCAGCCCGCAGTATTGAAGAATACCTCGCGACAATAGATATCGATCCAGTGCTCAACATTCTTGTCAGCGTCGGCATCGTTGAAATACGCCGTCATCAGTGGCATGCGCATCAGGGTGTAGAGATGCACTGCCATCCACGCAAAAATCAGCAGCTGATCTGTATACCAGTACATCAGCAGGCTAAACACCACCGTGACCACGCTGTCGCTATAGGTGGCAGGGCGGACGGTGGAAAACAACGAAGCTGCCTGCTCTCGCAGAATCAGGGCGTCGAGATCCGGGAGTTCTGAGTTAACGATCGTCTTGGGCGTGGCGACGGATGAAGGCGCGTTCATGTGCGCAGCTTGCTGATGAGCTGCGCACGCGAGCGCACGCCGAAGGACAGCAGTAGCGTCGAGACATGATTCTTCACCGTGCCTTCGGACAGAAACGCAAGCTGGCTGATCTCGCGGTTGGACTTGCCTTGCAACAGCCACTGCAGAATCTGCAATTGACGAGTGGACAAAGCCTGTCCTGCCGATGCTGCAAATTCTCCAGGATCAGACGCGCTACTGAACCCGGGGAAGGTCGCTGTGGGACGAGATCGTCGCTGGCTCGCGACCTCCGGCCCGTGCAGCAAACAAGTGTGTACAAAGCCAACCATGTCACCAAGATCGCCGGCTTTTGAAAAGAAAGACACGGCACCCAGCGCCAGCGCGTTCTGCACCGTGGCGGGATGATCGCTGCCTGACAACACCACCACGGTGGCAGCGGGAAAATGCTGGCGGAAGGCCATCAGACCGTCGAGTCCATTGCTGTCCGGCAGATTCAGGTCCAGCACGATCACGGCAATTTCTTCGCGATGCTCGCGATAGAGCGACAGTGCCTGCGCCAAGGTGTTGGCCTCGAACAGTGCGATTGAGGATTGTTCTGCCACAGACGCCTGTGACTGCACCAATGCACGAAATCCCAGGCGCACGAGTTCGTGGTCGTCAACAACCAGAATGCCGTCAGCCGACGACGTTGCTCCGCGGGCCCCAATGGATCGGGTGATATCGATCTTTGCCGTACTCATGTCGGAAAGAAATAAAGGTGTGCCTGCAATTGATGCCATGAATGCTAGGTCTTGTCACCCGGTTCGCCTAGTGGCGAAAGTCATTTTCAGGTTCTGACTCACGCCGTTGCATCTGCATTGGTGCTGACGCGGAGATTTCTTACAAGTTTCCCGATGACAGCATGACTTTCGGCACTCCTGCTGACGCCATTTTTTTCCAATGCTGTGTCCGAGCAGGACAGGAGCAGGGAAATGGATCGAGTCGTCATGCAAAAACAACGATGGGGCCGGAACGTGGCGCTGATGGCTGTGGTGTTTTTGCTGGCTGCTTGCAGCAGTGGCCACCACGCGCCGCCGCCAACGCCGGTGATTACCGCGCAGCCAGCGGATGTATCGGTGGTAGCAGGCAACCTCGCCGCATTCAGCGTCACGGCGACGGGTACAACGCCTGCCTATCAATGGCAAACCAGCAATAACAGCGGGGTGAGTTGGGCCGACATTGCCGGTGCCACGGCAGCCAGTTACACGCTGGCGACAACAACGCTGAGTGACTCGGGTCATCTTTTCCGCGTACTGGTCACAGCAGCTGGAGCAACGGTGGCGAGTTCGCCCGCTCAACTTACGGTGACGACGGGGGTGCAGGCACCGGCCATCACCGTGCAGCCGATGAGCCAGACCGTTACTGAACCGGGCACTGCCACATTTAGCGTCACGGCTACTGGCACGTCCCTGCAATATCGGTGGCAGTTATCAGCCGACGGCAGCAGCTGGAATGACATCAGCTCTGCAACGTCATCCAGCTACACCACTCCGGCCACGTCAGCCTCAGCCAGTGGCGCGCAGTTCCGCGTGCTGGTGAGCAACACAGCGGGCAGCGTCACTAGCAATGCTGTGGTGTTGACGATCAATCCGGCGTCATCGGGAAATGCAGCGCCTTCTTTCACCACACAACCCGCGAGTCAGAGTGTTGCCGAAGGCAGCAGCGCGACGTTCACTGCCAGCGCCACCGGTACGCCGACGCCAACACTGCAATGGCAGCGCTCCAACAATGGTGGTGGCAGTTGGGTAGACATCTCTGGCGAAACGAACAACAGCTACACCACGTCTGTCACCGTTGCAGGCAACAGTGGCGCGCAATTTCGTGTTGTTGCCACGAACAGTGAAGGCAGCGTCAACAGCAACGTGGCCACGCTGACGGTGACTGCGGCCAACGCTGCGCCGGTTTTCACCACGCAGCCGCAGGATGCGAGCGTGACGGCAGGTAGCAGCGCACATTTTAGTGTCGTTGCCAGTGGTGTGCCAACTCCCACTTTCCAGTGGCAGGTGTCCAGTGATAACGGGACGAACTGGATCAACATCACTGGCGCGACTAGCGCCAGCTACACCACGCCCGCGACAGCAGCCGGCGACAACGGCAAGCGTTTCCGTGCTGTGGCCAGCAATAGTTCAGCCTCGGTGAACAGCAATGCGGCACTACTAACCGTGTCGGTGTCGTTGACGGCTGTAATCCGACCTTTGAGCGCCGGTGGTGGGCATAGTTGTGCCCTTCAAGCTGATCGCACAGTCGCCTGTTGGGGCCACAACTCCTCCGGCGAGTTGGGCGATGGCGGCGCCACCGATGGCAGCGCTCCTGATCGCTTGACACCGTTTACTGTCTCCGGCCTCACCGATGTCGTCAGCATTGTGGCTGGCAATAGTCTTAGCTGTGCTCTCAAGACTGGTGGAACAGTGGCTTGTTGGGGCAGCAATTTAAATGGCGCATTGGGCGACGGCAGTACGAACTACCACAGCACACCCATTGCAGTTTCTGGTCTCACGAGTGTCGTGGCCATTGCAGCTTCGAATCACAGCTGCGCGCTCAAGGCGGATGGCTCGGTGGCTTGTTGGGGTTCCAACTCCTCCGGGCAAGTGGGTATTCCCGTCACGCCCGACAAGATCACCGCGCCAGTCATGGTTGACGGTATCGCGGGCGTGGTGGCCGTTGCGACCGGGTGGACACATACCTGCGCACTAAAGGCTGATGGGACGGCGGCCTGCTGGGGCGACAACTCGTTTGGGCAGCTTGGCACCGGACACGGGACCACGAGCACACCTGATACGGTTTCCGGGCTCACGAATGCTGTGGCGATCGGTGCAGGCATGCGCCACAGCTGCGCGCTGAAGGCGGATGGCACGGTGGATTGCTGGGGCAACAACAATACCTATGGCGAACTGGGTGATGGTAGCGGTGCCAACAGTATTTACCCAGTTTCAGTTTCCGGTCTGACGGATGCTGCAGCCATTGCTGTCGGTTACTCCCACACATGTGCGCTCAAGGTTGGAGGCACTGTCGTTTGCTGGGGCCTGAATGATGTTGGTCAGCTGGGCGATGGCAGCACAAGCAATCGCGCGACGCCTGTCGCCGTTTCCGGCCTCAGCGATGTCGTCGCCATTGCTGCAGGCAATCTTCACAGCTGTGCGCTCAAGACTGACGGCACGGTGGTCTGTTGGGGCTACAACGGTGATGGTCGGCTCGGTGATAACAGCAGCACTAACAGGCTGACACCGGTGGCTGTATCGGGCGGCGCCGTCTTCTGGAAATAAACGGTGCCCACGGAAAAACAACCAAGTCTTCTGTATCGCATGGAGAGATGCGGTTTCACTCGCGTCTCTCATTGATCTGACGACAGGAGCCATTATGAATTTTGCTCATACAGAATTGATCCGCAGGAAGAAGCTTGCGAACTTCATCTTGTCCTTACTCATGGCTGCTTTGTTGGCTGCTTGTGCAGGAGGCGATAGCGGCAGCGACAAGCGGGAGCCGGACAAGACCTTCTATCCCACCGCGGTAGACGACTTCGACGTCAACGGCGATATCAACCGCGACGCCGCCCACGCTACGGCGATCCGGGTCAACCGCACTTACAAGGGCACGATTTTCCCGCAGGGTGATCTGGATTGGGTCAAGTTGGATTTAAAGGCCGGCACGACTTACGAGGTGGTAGTGGACCACCAGTGCCCCACCTGTGGCACGGAAACCCGAATGTATGGAACCGATGGCGTGACCGAAGTCGGTGCGCGCAACAACTTTTATTTGGCCGCCAACCGCATCAAGTTCACGCCCGCCGCATCGGGCACTTACTTTCTCAAGATCGGCTATCAGACTCTTGATAATCGCCAAGACTGGGGCGTGAGCAATTACTGGCTCAACGTGCATTCCTATGTGGACAGTGATGGTGATGATGTTTCAAGCTGGTTTGATTGCAATGAGAAGAATGCCGACATCAGTATCTGGGGCAACGATATCCCTGGCGATGGCGTGGATCAGGACTGCACGGGAGCGGACATGCTGCTGGCCTCTGACCCGGACAGTTTCGAACCGACCGATAACAACGCTGCCACAACCACCAGCCGTATTCCCATGGCTAACTACCAGCTCTATCAGCTGCAGTATCTCCACATGGTGCCGGAGGACCGTTGGGGCCATAGCCTGACGACGGGTGACGCGGACTGGTTCAAGGTCACCGTGCCCGCCGGTCATTACTATGGTGTTACTGCTTTGATGGCCGATGGCTTCTGGCATGAAGAGGTCTATCTGGAAGATGGCGTGACACCTTCCTCGCTAAAGAACAGCAGTAGCAGCGACCAGAATGTCCTCGTCAAGATCGTCTCGGATGGCGGGCATTTCTATCTGCCACTGATGATTGATTACGGCACCGACAACGATGGCGACGGCTATTACTCGCAGGAGCAGGACATATTCCGTGATTGCGACGACAACAATGTCGCCATCAATCCTGCTGCCGCCGAGATTTCTGGTAACAGCATCAACGAGGACTGCAGGTACTCATTGAGCGATTGAGTCTCGGTCGTGTAAGAGATAAATAGCTGAGAACGGGGAGCGACCAAAACTTGAAGTGAACAGAAAACGTATTCTCGCAATTGATCCTTTGATGTCAGACAGCAGTTATTTCATTGAAGAATTACGCAGAAAATTGCGTCGGCGGGACAGCTCGGAATTTGGCTAGATTATGTATCCAGCCAACCTCTACACTTTCGCTTCGCTACGAATCCGCGCAGGAAGAGTTTGGGCATTGAACGTCCGCTTCTGGCACAAAGCGAATATTTGAGTGTCGATAACTCGAGATCTTCTTACGCTGAGAGCCCGACGAAATAAAGTGTCAACAAGACCGTGATGATGAACGCAAGCGCTGCATCAGCAACGCGCTGCATCTTCAATGGCGCTTGCTTCAGTTCCATAAACTCCCAAGCGATCACGCGTACTTTCAGTGCTGCGATCAAAATCACGCCCAGTGTGATGCCTGCGTTCAGCGTGAACGCATGATGACCGTGGCTGTTACCTAGCCACCATGAAAGCAGCGTCACGCCTGTGAGGAGTAGGCAAACAGCGGCCAGTCTTTTATCCGTCATGCCCATTGATCACCTCATCACGTAGAGCAGGGCGAAGATGATCACCCACAGGAAATCGACCATGTGCCAGTAGATGGCACCGGATTCGATGACCTTGATCGAACGCCGCTGCGGGCTGCGGAGTTGATAAATTACAACGCTAAGGAAGACAAAACCGATCAGCACGTGCAGAACGTGGATGCCGGTCAAGAAGTAGTAGAAAGAGAAAAACTGGTTGGTCGAAAACTCGAATCCTTGCTGGATCTTTGAAGACCACTCAAACAGTTTTGAGATGATGAATAGCACCCCGCAAAGAATGGTCATGCCGACCAAGTTCTGTGCTGATTCGTATCGCTGCTCTCGTGCGGCTTGAACACCGCGGGCAATCAACCAGGAGCTGACCAGCAGGATCACTGTGTTGAGTGCGCCGAAGTTCTGGCTTAGATGCGCTTGTGATTCCAAGTAAAGCGCCGGATCCCAGATGCGGTAGAGCATGTAGGTGATGAAGTAGCTGCTGAAGATCACAACTTCAACCAGTACGAAATACCAGATGTCGATCTGACCAGGCACGCTGCGTTCGGCATTGGTTGCGACGATGGTGCTCATGTGCGCTGCTCAAGTTCGGGCAGAGGGCCATCGCCAAAATCTTCACGGACGATCAGTCGGCGTAGCAAGGTGATGAACGCTATTGTGTAGACGACAAACACCAGTGTGTCGACCCAGAAGGCGATGATGCCATTCCATGCAAACGGGCCTTCCTTGAAGATCCACATGGGTGCCACAACAATTTCCGTCAGCAGATTGCAGATGTTGAGATAAGCAAACCACAGCGGGAACACGCGATTCTTGTCGAGCAGCACGGCGAGCATCCACACCGATGTGCCGATGAGAAACACGCCCATGGTGCCGACGAAAGCGGTGAAGCTGGCGTCATACAGCCAGCTGATCACAGCCGGATCACGATCAGGACGCAGCGCGCCGACTGTCAGAAAAATGGCAGTCAACAACATGCCGGGCAGCGTGGCGAGCGAATAAATCGCGACGTAGATGTAACTGAATGCGCGGCTCACCGACATGCGTGTCATTGAGTAGGCGATCAGAGCATTCATGGAGGCGGTGATGCCCGCGACCAAAAAAATGATGCCGAATCCCCACAGCAGGCCGTAGTGATTGTCGTTGAACCATTGCACGATTCTGGCTTGATCCCACCACGGTGCAGGCGGTGGCATTACGCGTGTCATCAAGGCGAAGACGACGCCGAACAGTTGGTAGAAGCAAACCATCGCCCACCACATGATCCACAACTCGATCTTGGGATTGTGTTTCCAGTGCCAGCCAATACGCCCCACGAGACTTGCGGGCGGTGCTGCAAGCTCGCTCGCTACGGCGCTCATGCGGCGGCTACTTCTTCTGCGCGTTGCTTGTACAGCGTTTTGCCGATGACGATGGCCATCACAACGAGCCAAAGAGCGATCGCACTGTTGCGAACCCAGAATGACAGCAGGCCGTCCCACGCGAGTGGGCCGGTCAGTGCAGTTGCGACGAACGCAGCGGGTGCTACTGCTGCGGCGATGATCAGATTGAAGTGTGCGACCCAGCGTTGAAATATGGGCTTGGCTTGTCGATCCAGAAAAATCGCCAAAGCGAGAAACACACACTGCGCAACCATGAAGCCGACCTGTCCGGTGAATGTGACCCAAGCGAGATCGTTGAAGAGTTGCGTGAGTTGTGGATCGCGTTCTGGACGGAAGGCCGCCATCAACCAGAACAGATCAGCGAGGAAGAACAGCACGGGCCCACCCGTTGAGCAGCCCAGATAGCAGTAGGCGAGGATCGGCGTGCGATGCGCCATGCGCTTCATCTGCATCACGATCAGCGTCAGGAACGTGACGATGCCCACAGCAAACCAGTTGAACATGATCATGCTGTAGCGAATGCGCGGAAGATTTTCTGGATCACGATAGAAAGCAGCGACTTGTTCTGCTGACATCGTGGGTGACATTGGCGGTGAAAATCCGGGGAACAAAAAGAAAATCACAATCCACATCAGGGCAAAAAAAGGCAGCGCCCAGAACAGAATAATTTCGCCATCAACTTTACGCATTGTTATTTCTCAGGCTCAAAATTGATTTGTCATTCCGAGTGCAACGAGGAATCTTGCGGCCGCTTTATTGGCGAGAATTGAAGCTAGATTCCTCACTCCGTTCGGAATGACACAAAGGTGTTCGAAATGACAAGGATTGTATGCAGTCGCTCTTTGCATTACTCACCCCAGTGATAGCTGAGATTGAGACCAATGATTCGCGGCTCTGAATAGATCGAACTCTGGAAGTAAGTCAGGTTCCATTGGTTGCTGTTGGAAATGCGATAGAGCTTGTTGGCCAGATTGCTGCCGTACAGTTGCAGATCAAGTGACGTGCTCATGATATCGCGCCAACTCAGGCTGGCATTGAACAGTCCAACCGAAGGGAGCCATGCGCCGGGCTCTGCCTGTGGTGGAGAGGATTGTCCGCTGTATTGCTTGTCGGTCCATGTGTAGGTCATCGAGGCTTCAACATCGCCGTACTTGGAATCTAGTGGCAAGGTATAGCGACTCGACAAACTGAATTGTTGTTTGGGTGCGGATTGGTAAGGAATGCAACTCAGATCAATTACATTGCCGGCTCCTTTCTCTTGGCCGCTGCAATCGAGCTGTGGTGTTGCGCCGGTGTAGTCCACTTTGAATGTCTGATAAGCAGCACGTGTGTAGCCATAGGTGCCAACGAAGCTGAAGTGTTCTGTCGGCTGAAGTGTCAGGTCCATTTCAAAGCCTGCGACCCAGGCCTTGCCGACGTTGAAAATAGATTGGCCGAGTTGTGGAACTGGGCTGACGGAGTTGGGCGGCACGTAAGCGTCGATGCCGGCCTTCTGCAAATTGGTATAGCTGGTGTAGTAGACCGCGCTATTGAGGCGCGCCGGAATTTGAGCGACGGTGAAGTCAGACTTTTGTCCAAGCTCGTAATTGGTGACGAACTCTGGCTTGTAGGTGTAGCGCGCGGGGTTGACGGAGATCGGTGCGATGCCGCCAGTTTTGTAGCCGCGACTAATTTTGCCGTAGAGCAGATTGTGGCTTTCATCGCCATCAAGCTTGTAGTCGAGCCCAGCGGTGTAGGTCCACACCGCACTTTCTATTGCGGCGACAAAACTTTTGTCGACCAGTGGCACAAGACCGACAGCAACTTGCTTGATTGATGCATTGCCGCTGGTCTTGTCGTTGGTGCGACGCGCGCCGAGGGTGAAATTGAGGCCTTCCAAGGGTTCAAACAAATGCCCGAGATCGTAAGTGCCTTGCATGAAGGGCGCGAAGGATTTCTTGCTCTGTTCGTACTGCTGATCAACATCAACAAACATCAGCGACTTGGCAATGATGTGACCTTTGGCTTTGGTCTTTTCATAGTAACCACCGATCACAAAATTCAGCGCATCGTCAAAGCCCTTGCCTTGCAGTTGTAGTTCTTCAGTGATGGTGCGGACATCGGACTGCAGCACGCCGTCGGGATTGATGAACTCATTGAGCGAGGCGCGCGAGCCGTCGAGATCCCAGCGATAGCCGTGTCTGAAGGCGGAATAGCTGGCGATATTGACGAGGTTCAGCGTATCGCTCAGTGCGTAGCGGGCTTTGTCGATAATCGCGCCAGTCTTGAGCATGTCGGTGGGATCGCCGCTGAGCTGTACATGGCGCTTGCCACGTGCGGCTTGCTCGTCAAGGATGTCTTGCCCGCAGTTGGTCGAAGGGCCAAAGAAATTCAGTACGGTGCAGCCGAGGTTGGCGGTTTGGGTGATGTCCAAACCTGGAATCGCTTGCGACAGCGCACCTAAGCCAATGGCGCCGGGTATCGCGCGATTAAGACCTTCCCGATTGATTCGCTCGATTACGGTTGCAGTGCCGTTGTCCTTGCTGTCTGTCCAGTAACTCATCAAATAGTTTTCGAAAGACTCGTTGGGTTTCCATAGCAACCCCGCGCGCGCAGTCCAGTAGTGCTTACTGTCGTAATCTTTGCCGGTGACGACATCGTGGGTGAAACCCGCGCGATCAAGATACTGGCCGCCAACGCGGACGAGCAGCGTGTCGCTGATGATCGGCGCATTGAACACGCCTTCCAATTTACGGCCTGACAAATTACTAACGCCGGTACTGATGGAGACCGAAAGATTGTCTTCCGGTCTGTGTGGCTCCAACAGCAATGCGCCACCGGTTGTATTGCGGCCAAACAACGTGCCCTGCGAGCCTTTGAGAACCTGCACGCTCGACAGATCAAAAAATTTGCCTGGGCCGCCTTGGTTGTTGGCGACCGGATCAGACGGAACTGCTACTTCTCCAATATAAATAACGACACCGGGGCTGGCGCCAAATTGCGCGCCCTGTCCACGAATAGTTGGGGATTCCGTATTGCGCAT
Source organism: Stenotrophobium rhamnosiphilum (assembly GCF_003052265.1). Classification (GTDB taxonomy): domain Bacteria; phylum Pseudomonadota; class Gammaproteobacteria; order Nevskiales; family Nevskiaceae; genus Stenotrophobium; species Stenotrophobium rhamnosiphilum. The sequence goes on along the minus strand of NZ_QANS01000005.1, from coordinate 64,321 downwards.
CTGGCTGCCGCTGGTGATGACCAGTGACGGTATGCGTCCATTCAAATCCTGCGGACTGCTGATCTGATCGCGACGCAGATCATCGGCACTGATCGCAGAGATTGCGATGGGAACGTCCTGCATGTTTTCTGCAGTACGTTGTGCGGTGACCACGACCTCTTCAATGCGGGCGCGTGATTGCGTGTTCGTTTGAGCAGGAGGCGCTGTTTTGGCTTGCTCAGGAAGTGTGATCACTTCCAACGGCGCGGTTTCTGCAGAAGATTCATTTGCAGGAGCAGGCGTGGTCTCTGCTACTGGCGCTGGTTCTGCAGTGCTGGGCTGCTTGCTCGATGCCTCTGGCTCAATTGTATTGAGCAAGCTATCGAGATCGCTTTCAGCCTGCGCAAGAACAGCAGTCGGCGCTGCCAATGTGAGGCAAAGCGCGATTGGCGCAAAAAAACGTTTATTCGCGAGGTTTTTCCTCATGCATCTTCCCCTTCAGAAATGCTGCGACTCGCGGGTGGTCCCGCGTATTTGATAAAGCTAGAGGGGAAAGTGATCAGGGTCTAGGCTGATTACTGGCCTTTCTATTGAAAGTAGGCCAGATGCTTTTACTGCGATTTCGACGCGTTTTAGTTCAGGCTTGAGTAGTGCGACAAAGACTGACGGTATTCGTTTGGTGTCTTGCCGGTCGAACGACGGAAGGCGTAGCAAAAGTTTGAAGCGGAGGAGAAGCCTAGCGTCTCGGCGATGGATGCGATGCTCTGATCCTTGGCTAAAAGCACCTCGGCATGAGCCATCTGACTGATAGCGACATGCGTGCCAACCGAGCAGCCACGCGAGGCGCGGAAACCACGAGTGAGTTGACGCACTGATATGCCACACAGCTTGGCCAGCTCCGGCAGGGTGGGGGCTTCGCGCATATCAATCAGGCGATCATCTATGCGTTTTAATTGCCACGCTGCGAGCCCCACTTGCTTAGTCAGTTCGGGAATCGCCTTGCCATAACGCAAAAGCTCAATGCTGATTTGGGTTGCAAGTGCATCCACCAGAATGCGACTGCCAAAGCCCGGATGTTTGACCTCATTGGCCATGCGCAGCATCAGTCTGCGTAGATTCACATCGCGGATATCCAAGCCGATTAACAGGAAGTGATCAGAAAGATCCGGCAAGGTATCGAACAGTGAAACCACTGGTTCAAGTTCAAGCTGGCAGATCACCGAGTGGATGGAGTGGGTCTCATCACTGCGTGCCGTCATATCAATGGTCGGCGGCAGCACGAACATTTCACCGATGCGTTCAAAACGATTCGAACTCCAACGATCTGCAAAGCAGGCGCGCGCGCTGCGATGTCTTGGCGAGAGGCTGAGTTCAACGCGGATGGTGCTGTCCATCCGCACAACGCTCTTCGGCGCTTCGCCGAATTGATAGTGGACAAGCTGAACCTGTGCGCTAGGCACATTCAGTTCGGCATCCACATCCATCGCTGCTTTTGCGTGCGGCTTCATCGTGTAGGCGTTTTGAGGGCGCTGACGTTCGAGACTATGGTCATTCAATTATGCACCTCCATGTGCGGGCGGCAATGTTCTGCACAAGCGTGTTTTGCCTCAATCGGTAGTGGTTCTTGTCGCTAACTGATGGCTTATCCGATACTTACATTGTTGTATATATAAAACAAGTATTGCGCATTGACAACAATATCCAAATTCTGTTTTGATGAGTCCCATAACAAAACGATCTGTCATCCCGAGCGCAGCGAGGGATCTTGCTTCGGCTCTTCACAGCAGGATTCCTCACTCCGTTCGGAATGACAAAGGCCTTATGGCCTAGAGCAAGAGACACTGAATGAAGAAGCTGACGGAATACACGAGCTATGCTGATGCACAGCAGCATTACTCGATGCAGGAGGTCTGGGCTTTGTTTGACGGGACTCCTGAGTCCTTCAACATTGCTCATGAGTGCATTGATCGGCACGCCGCTGATTCCAAGCGGATTGCCGTGCGCGTTGCGCATGCTGATGGTCACGATGAAATTCTCAGCTTTAAAGAAATCTCGCTGTGGTCTAGCCGCTTTGCGAACTGGCTGATTGCGCAAGGCGTAAAGCCGGGCGATCGCGTTGCGTTCATGCTTGATCCATCGCTGGCGTTTTACATGGCGATGTTTGGCGCGATGAAGACGGGCGCAATCAGTGTGCCGTTATTCACATTGTTTGGACCTGAAGGCGTTCAGCTGCGTGTAGCGGATTGCACGCCGACAATTCTCGTTACTAATACTGAGAAAGCAGAAACCGCACGTACTTCTGCAAATACACGAGTTGTAGTTGCAGATGAATCGCTGTTCGAAGAGCTGAAGAAATTCTCAGATACATTCGTCGTCACTACAAAAGGCGATGATCTCGCAGCGTTCCAGTACACCTCGGGAACCACGCGCGAGTTGCCTGCTGCGGTTAAGCACACTCACAAATCAATCGTCGTGCTTGCACTCGCTGCGTTGTACGGCACCGGCGTTCGTCCGGGTGATGATTTCTTCTGCCCATCGTCGCCTGCATGGGGACATGGCATGTGGCACGGCACCTTGGCGCCACTGTCACTCGGCGTAACCACCGGCACCATGTCAGGCAAATTTGCAGCGATCCGTTTGTTGCAGGCGCTGCAGGATTTCAAGATCACCAATCTTTCGGCAGCGGCAACGCACTATCGAATGATGAAGGCGACTGGTGAAGCCGAGAAGTTCAAATTCAACATCCAGAAGCTTTCTTACACCGGCGAGCCGATTGATACGGCGACGTTGGAATATGTTGAGCCACTATTTGGTCACCCCGTGTGCAGCATGTATGGCACGACGGAAATTGGTGTGGTGCTGGTGAATTATCCCGGCGCGCCAGATTTTCAGGTAAAGCCCGGTTCACTAGGCAAAGCGATTCCCGGTCAGACCGTAGAAGTGCACGACCCTAGCGGCAAGCGTTGCGAGCCGCGTCAGGTCGGGGAGCTGAAACTGCTGCGTCGCGGCCAGTGGGTCGCCACTAAAGATCTCGGCTATATCGACGAAGACGGATATCTGTATCACGGTGGTCGCGCAGATGACGTGATCATCTCTGCTGGCTGGACGATGAGCGCCGTCGAGATCGAAAACGTTTTGTTGAAGCATCCCGATGTGCGCGAAGCCGCGGTCATCGGCGTGAAGGATCAGTTGCGCGGGCAGGTGGTGAAGGCCTTCGTAGTAAGCCCACGCAACACCGACGACGTATTTATTCGCGAACTGCAGGACTTCACGCGCGAGCGCTTGAGCCAGCACGAGTATCCACGCGTGATTGCCATCGTCGACGAATTACCCAAAACCCCGGCCGGTAAGGTCAATCGCAAAGTGCTGCGTGATCGTGAAAGCGCCGCGGCAGTTGCATAACGAATATTTCAAGGAGAGTGGCATGTCACAAGAGAAAGAGACTCTGTTTCCAAAAATCACCGACAAGGCGTTGGATGATCTTCGTTCGCGCATCGGCGTTGCAATCACTGACACCGTAGAGCCTTGGAACTACGAAGCCACGCGTGATGCGATTCGTCACTACGCGCATGGCATTGGCGATGACAACCCGCTCTGGTGCGATCCGGAATACGCAGCCAAGTCGCGCTTCGGTGGCATCGTTGCGCTGCCTAGCTTCCTGTTCACCACCAGCCGCATTATCTCTGGCTACGTTGGCGGCCTGTCAGGCACGCACGCAATGTGGGCTGGCGCGAATTGGAAGTGGCATTTGCCAGTCAAGCGCAATGACACCATCACCACTGAAGCCAAGCTGAAAGATCTGATCGAACATCAGACCAAATTCGCTGGTCGTTCTTTCCAGCAGATCTACAACGTGAAGTTCTTCAATCAGAAGGGCGAGTGCGTTGCTGAAGCCGACAGCTGGTGCTTCCGCACCGATCGCGACGTCGCTCGCGAAGAAGGCACCAAGTACAAGGAAGTAAAGGCACGTGCTCCGAAGGTCTACACCGACGAAGAGCTGTCGAAGATCTTCGAGCTGTATGCGAAGGAAGAAGTACGTGGCGCCACGCCGCGTTACTGGAAGGACGTCAATGTTGGTGACAAGTTGCCAACGATGGTGAAGGGTCCGATGACTGTCACCGGCTTTATCTGCTACGCGCAGGGCTGGGGCGGCTTGTACATCCGCGCTAACAAACTCGCTTGGGCGCAGCATCACAAGCATCCGGGCCTCGGCATCAAGAACCGCTTCGGCATTCCAGATTGCCCAGAGCGCGTGCATTGGGAAGAAGAGTTTGCACTGAAGGTTGGTACGCCAGGTGCCTACGATTACGGCCCAGAGCGCACCTCATGGCTCACGCATCACCTGACCAACTGGCAGGGCGATGCAGGCTTCCTGCGTAGCTCCAACAGCCAAATCCGTCGTCACAATCCGGAAGGCGATGTCATCTACATCAATGGCGAAGTGACCCGCAAGTTTGAAGAAGATGGCCGCAAGCTGGTGGAAATCACCCAGAAAGCGATCACGCACACGGGCGAACTCTCCGCGACTGGCGTTGGTATCGTCGAACTGCCGTAAGACTTGTCTGTAAGTGCAGCGCCGCTGTGTCGTGATCTGACACAGCGGCGTTTTTGTTTACAGTGCCTGCAAATAGAAAATGGAAAGTCTCGTGACGAACACGCTTGAACGACGCACTGCTTTAGTTACTGGAGGCGCTGCTGGATTAGGGCTTGCCACTGCGCTGAGTCTGGCGCGTGAGGGTGCTCAGGTTCTGATTGTCGACCGCAATCGTGAGGCAGGTGAAGCAGCGGCACGATCGATTATTGAAGCAGTTCCGCAAAGTAACGCGAGATTCTTTGCTTTGGATCTTGGTGATCTCGACGCGGTCAAAAATTTTGCTGATGAACGTGAACAGGAGAATCTAGTTCTCGATCTCCTGATCAACAACGCAGGCCTGCTACCGCCGATGCAGCGCGCAGCAACGTCGCTGGGGCACGAGCTTGGTTTTGGCGTTAGCGTTGTGGGGCATTACGTACTGACAGGCTCGCTGTTGAAAGCGTTAAACCGAGCGCAGTCACCGCGTGTGGTCACGCTGTCGAGCATGGCCCACAGAACCGCGAAGCTGCCTTTCAACGATCTCAATCAAGTGAGTGGTTACGATCCGACTATCGCTTACGGCGTCGCCAAGCTGGCTGCACTGATGTTTGCTTTAGAACTGGATCGCCGCGCTCAGTTAGCAGGCAACAAACTGCTGAGTCTGGCTGCGCACCCGGGCATTTCCAAAACTGGCATCGGGGCGGGGTGGAACCACAATGGTCCGCTGCCTCTTAAACATCGACTGGCGCGGCTGACCATGCGTTGGGCCATCAACTATGGCGGACAAAGCATTGAAGACGGTGCGAAGCCGACATTGATGGCGGCTATCGACGCCAATGCCAGCGGTGGTTTGTTTTATGGCCCGTCTGGATTCGCTGAGATGCGCGGCGCGCCGCGGGTCGCCAAGCCGTCCAAAGCTGCGCAGTCTTTGCCGGATGCAGCGAGGCTCTGGGCGTGGTTGGAATCGGAAACGGGCATGCGCTATCTCTGGCCGTAAGCATCATCCAACGCGGTAAAGCACTCATATAAAACGTATCCGATGGGCGACGTTCCTGCCCAGTTTTGGCGTGTGCTGCGTCCGGCAAGGTAAGTCATCCGTTTGTGCGTTGACAGTCCTACGCCGAAAGCTTCAAAATCCATATATGAACCACTCTATTTCATATCTTGCGGCCCGTTCCGAAAAGGTATCCGGTCGCCGCGAGGCTGATGTGGTCAGTCCTTCTATGTTTCATCTCAGGTGTAAGCGCAGCGTGAGCAAACCAATCATCGGCCGCATCGCGGCAGTTTTTCTTGTGGGAATGGCAGTAACGCTGCTCCCCGCGTGCAAGGGCAAGACAGCTGAAGCCACCGTGGCCAAGCCAGTCATGGCGGTTGAACTGGTTTCACCCAAGCAAGAGTCTTGGGGCGATGAGATAACCGCCAGCGGCGAAGTGACGCCATGGCAAGAAGCGATCATTGGTGCGGAAGTCGGCGGTGTGCGCCTTGATGAAGTGCGTGCTGATGTTGGCGATCAAGTCAGCAAGGGCCAACTTCTGGCTCGCTACAGCGAAGATGTATTACGTGCGAACTTGCTGCGTCAGGATGCGGCTGTTGCCGAGGCACAGGCGAATCTGGCGAAAGCTGCTGCTGATGTTGTGCGCGCGGATAAATTAGCCGAGAGCAATGCGCTCTCGGCACAAGTCATCATGGGTTATCACACGCAAGCGCAAGTGGCAGAAGCCATGCTCGCTTCGGCCAAGGCCCAACAAAGAGTTCAAGCTTTGCAGCTGCGTTATGCACGCGTAGTTGCTCCGGACGACGGCGTGATTTCGTCGCGCTCTGCAACGGTTGGATCCGTTGGCATGGTCGGCGTGGAATTGTTCCGCCTCGTACGTAAAAACCGTTTGGAGTGGCGCGCTCAAGTTCCCGCTGCGGCTCTGACACGATTGAAAGCAGGCATGGCAGTTACATTGACTGCGGTTGACGGATCGAAAGTGACGGGTAAGTTGCGACAGGTTTCGCCAACAGTTGATGCGAAGACGCGCAATGGGTTTGCTTATGTCGATCTGCCCGCGGCCAGCGGCTTGAGTGCAGGCGTGTTTGTCACTGGTCGTTTTGCGCTGGACAAGCGTGATGCGCTGACGCTTCCCGAGACGGCTGTTGTGCTTCGCGATGGCAATCGCTATCTGATGAAAGTCGATGCGCAGAATCGCGTGCATGAAGTGAAGGTGGACACCGGTCGCCGTCAAAGCAATGCGATTGAGATTCTGGGCAACGTTGCAATTTCGGATCGCCTCATCCTCTCCGGTGGCGCATTCGTCGCAAACGGTGATCTTGTGACCGTCATCGCTGCAGCAGGCAAGCCCGCGCCGTGAATATTTCTACCTGGGCAATCCTCAAGCCCACTCCTTCGATTCTTCTCTTCATCATGCTGGCGATTGCCGGCATGGTGGGCTTCCATAACTTGGGCGTGCAGAACATGCCTGATATGGAATTTCCTTCCGTCACCGTAACGCTGGTGATGCCGGGTGCCTCGCCGATACAACTCGAGGCCGAAGTGGCCCGGCCGATCGAGGACTCCATTTCAAGTATCGGTGGCGTACGCCACGTCACGACGACAATCAGTGATGGCGCCGTCGCGATGGTTATTGAATTAGCTTTCGATAAAAGCCTGCCAGAGGCCATGACGGATGTTCGCGACGCAATAACGCGCATACGCTCAACGCTGCCTACCGCGCTGCAAGAACCGGTCATAACGCGCGTCAACATTGCTGGTCTGCCAGTGCTGATGTACGCAGTTTCATCGGACAATATGGACGAGTCGGATCTGTCCTGGTTTGTCGATGACATCATCACCAAGTCTTTGTTGCATGTCAGCGGTGTTTCGCAGGTCACGCGTCAGGGCGGTGTTTCGCGCGAAGTGCGTGTTGAACTGGATCCCGTGCGTCTGCAATCCCTCAATGTGACGGCTGGCGAAATTGGCCGACAGCTACGCAGCATGCAGCAGGAATCACCTAGTGGCCGTGGCGAGTTGGGTGGCCTGCGCCAGCCGGTGCGAACGCTGGGTACGGTGTCGAACGCCGAAGACCTTGGAAACCTGTCGTTCCCTCTGACGGATGGACGACGCGTACGCATCAACGACATCGCAAACGTTCGCGATACCACTGTCGAACGCCAACAACTTGCATTGCTTGATGGCAAACGCGTGGTGAGCTTCTCTGTTGCCCGCGCACGCGGACACGATGAAGTGTCAACGGCAAAAGCAGTGCGCCTTGCTGTCGATCAATTACGCGCGGCGAACCCGCGCGTGAAGATTGCTGAAATTTCGAACACCGTCGATTTCAGTGTGTCCGAATATGAAGCGGCCATGCGCATGCTGTATGAGGGCGCAATCCTTGCCGTGCTCGTGGTCTGGATATTCCTGCGTGACTGGCGCGCAACGCTGGTGTCAGCAGTGGCGCTGCCGCTGTCGATCATTCCGACTTTCGCCGTCATGGCACTGATGGGTTACAAGCTCAACACGGTGACGCTGCTAGCGCTGACCCTCGTCATCGGCATCTTGGTGGATGACGCGATTGTCGAAGTGGAAAACATCATGCGCCATCTGCGCATGGGTAAGCCGCCAAAGAAAGCAGCGATAGAAGCGGCAACTGAAATTGGTTTGGCGGTTGTTGCAACATCGTTGACCTTGGTCGCAGTGTTTTTGCCGACAGCGTTTGTCGGCGGATTGACCGGTGCCATTTTCCAGCAGTTCGGTTGGACTGCTTCGGCTGCCGTACTGTTCTCACTGGCAGTCGCGCGTCTGCTTACGCCGATGATGGCTGCCGCATTCCTCAAGCCCCAGCCGCATGTGGAAGAAGATGGCGCGTTGATGCGTGGCTATCTCAAGCTGGTGACCTGGTGCCTCAAGCATCGTGCTGCCACCGTCACGGGTGCTGCCGTGATCTTCTTCGGATCGTTGATGATGATCAGCCAGATTCCGTCTGGGTTCTTGTCGACTGAAGACAACACCATGGAGTTCGTGATTATTGGCGCTCCACCCGGCAGTAACCTGGAGCAGACCACGGCATTGGCAGAACGCGCGCGAGCCGTTTTGGAAACGATCCCCGAAGTGGAATCTGTATTCGCCGCCATTGGTGCTGGCGTCAATGTAGGCAATATGCGCGCGGATTCTTCTACCGGTGATGTGCGCACGGCCCAGCTCACGATCGGCTTGTATCCACCTGAGTCGCGTAAGCGCAAACACATTGAAGTGCAGGCAGATATACGCAAAAAGCTTTTCCTGATTCCTGGTGCTCAGATCAGTGTCGGTCGTGGATCGCCCGGCGAGAAAATGAGTTTGATGTTGTCGGGTGATAACCCTGAAACATTGATGAAAGCTGCGCGTGCTGTCGAGGCCGATCTGCGCTCGATGCCGAATATCGGTGGCGTCAAAACCTCAGCTGGCGTGCTGCGGCCTGAGATTGTCATTCGCCCTGATTTCGCGCGTGCTTCTGAACTCGGCATTACATCTGCGGAAATTGGCCAGGCTGTTCGTGTAGCAACCACTGGCGACTATGACTTCAATCTTCCAAGATTGAATCTCCCAGGCCGACAGCTATACGTGCGCGTGCAACTTGATCCAAGTGCGATGGGTGCTCTCGACACGATTGGTCAGCTACGTCTGATGAGCGCAACAGGCGCTGCAGTGCCGCTGAGCAATATCGCGCAAATCAGCGTTGCTGATGGGCCTGCGCAGATCGATCGTTATGACCGTCATCGCTACGTTAGTCTCGCTGTGGATCTGCAAGGCCGCGCAGTTGGCGAAGTGTTAGAGCAGGCACGGAAGCTGCCCACGCTTAAAACGCTGCCACCCGATGTTGATCTGGTACTGGCCGGCGATCTTGAATACATGAGCGAGATGATGAGTGGATTCATGCTTGCGATGCTGGCTGGCATCTTCTGCGTCTATGCAGTGATGGTGTTGTTGTTCCATGACTTTGGACAGCCGATCACCGTGCTTGCGGCATTGCCGTTAGCAGCAACCGGCGCGCTGGGCTTGCTATGGGTATTCGACTACTCGATGTCGATGGCCGCCTTGATCGGTTTGCTAATGCTGATCGGTATCGTCAGCAAGAACTCAATCTTGTTGGTCGACTACGTAATCATGGCGCGCAGAGATTTAGGCATGGACCGTCTCGACGCCGTTGTTGACGCCTGCCACAAACGTGCGAGGCCGATCATCATGACTACCTTCGCGATGGGCGCCGGCATGATGCCGATTGCACTGGGATTGGATGGTGACAGCAGCTTCCGCGCGCCAATGGCTGTCGTTGTGGTGGGTGGCTTGATTACTTCGACGTTGCTGAGCTTGCTGGTGGTGCCGGTGGTGTTTGAGTTGGTGGATGACATGAAAGAGAAGTACATCCCGGCGGTTCGCAGGAAACTCACACGAACATAAGGAGTGTCTTGCTTCCCTCTCCCCATGCCTTTTATGGGGAGAGGGATTGAGGGTGAGGGGCGAGATTTTTCACGCGCTGCGCGAGACTACTACCTGTTCTGATTGAGATGGCGTGTTCCGCACTGTGGTGCGGGTTACTTTCTTTGGCGCAAAGAAAGTAACCAAAGAAACATCACAAGCCCACTTTTACGGTGATTGGGAATAAGCCTGATACGTTCGCCAGCTGACTTCTCAATGCGAGAAACAGGGAACCACTTCAGCATTTGTGCGAGTCGATGAATACTCGCGGCACATTCGCTACAAGCGGAAGTGATCGTAGGCTGGGTTGCCGCGAAGCCAAACCCAGCATCTAGTCGATTAGAGTTGCTGCTGGGTTTCGCTACGCTTCAACCCAGCCTACGCGCTGAGTCGAACGTGTAGGGCGGGAGTATCCCGCCTTTCGCATTTGCGATTTCTCGGAAGGCGGAATGCTCCCGCCCTACGGTGCTTTTTCGTGTTGCGCGTACCAATCTACAGCGTCTTTAATGGTTTCCTTGATTGGACGAGGATTCCAATGCAGCTCCTTGCGAGCTTTGCTGTTGTCCATGGTCTTAAACGCCCCAGATAAAAAGACCGCATCCTTACTCAGCAAATAATCCTTCTTGCCAATCAGCTTAAAGATCGCTTCTGCTGTCGCAGCGATCGCACGCGCAATACTGATCGGAATAATTTTCAGTGGCGGATTTCCGCGCAGTTCAGCCGCAATACGATAGAACTCGTAATTGCTGATGAACTCGTTAGCGATGATGTAGCGTTCACCAAATCTCCCATGTTTCTCTGCGAGTAGAGCAGCTGCGGCGGCGTCGCGAATATCGATCGTTGGTGCACTCGTATCCAGCGCGTATTTCGCTTTGCCGGATGCAGCATCCCACAGCATGCCGCCGTGCGGCGTGGGCTGATAATCCTGCGGGCCGTAGGTGTTGGCGATGCACAGTGCAACACCGGGCAGTCCTTTCTCTCGGCAGTAGCTGAGAAATTTATTCTCTGCTTCCAGGCGTGCACGGATGTAAGGTGAAGCGCGATCAAGCCAGTTGAAAGGAATGTCTTCAGTGACGGGGCCGTTCGGATTAAAACCCAAAGTGCCCATCGAACTGGTGAATATGAAACGCTCAACGCCCAGTTCAAGTGCGATATCCATCGCGTTGACTAAGCCTTCTACGTTATTGCGATAGAGCGGCGTGGTGTCAGTCAGCCAAAAGCGCGGATCAACCACGCTGTAGAACACGCTGCTGCAACCTTGCATTGCTGTGCGTAAGGAATTGGGGTCCAGCACATCGCCGTAAATGATCTCAACAGGAAGATCTTTTACCGCTGCGGTATTGCTGCTTTTACGGAGCAGCACGCGAACCTTGCGCCCACTCTCAACCAGTAAGCGAGCAGTGTGGCTGCCAACGAAACCACTGGCGCCGGTGACGAGTACAGGTTTATCCGCAACATTACTCATTCGATTTATCCGCGTGCAGCAGCGACTTTCAAGGCGAGTACGCTGCCATCACCGTTGGCCGAAATATAAAGCGTTCCATCAGCACCAGCAGCGATACCCGCGTAGGGGCCCATCGGTCCCGTGAACGGCGGGAATCCACGTAGCGGTTTGGCAACAACACCCGGTGGTGCGCCGACTGGCAGTGTAGAAGCGATGATGCGGCGACCGCCTTTCTTGAGGTCGTACTCAATGACAGTCTTAGCGCCGACGTCGACGATATAGAGCAGGCCATCGCGCACCAGAATCCCTTGCGGGTTTTGCAGGCCATCGACAACAGTTTCAACGCCTGAACCCAACACGCGCACAACACGGCCGCCAGCAGATTCAGAAACGAGGATGGCGTCATTGGCATCAATCGCGATGCCAAGTGGATCGCGCAGATTCGCAGCGAGCACTTCAACGTTGTCAGATTTGATCGCGAGTACGCGACCCGTGCCAAGTTCGGCGGTGATCACAGCGCCACTTGAAGTGACAGCAACACCATAGAGTTGGTCGAGCCCTTGCGCCAGAACTTCGCTCTCATTGAGCGCAGGGCGATAGCGCGCAATCTGGCCAGCAGCGGTTGCGACGATGAGTTCACCGTCACCAGTCGCAGCAAGGCCACGCGTGTATCCCGGATAGCCCGGCGTAAACAACATGCCCAGCGATTTAGTCGTTCCGTCTGCCAGTAGTTGGAATAGATTGGGGCCATCAGCAACGTAGATCTTGCCGCTGCTATCGACGGTGATATCGAACGGTCCGTTGAAACCATGCGGCAATAGCGTTCGCGTTGTGCCGTTGGAAGTAACTTCGCTGATCTGGCCATTGAAGTTAGAGACGAACAAGCGCTCGCCAACGAAAGTCAGGTTATCGAGACCCGGCTCGAGTTGTGCCAGCACAGTGCGTTCGCCATTGCGCGGATTGATACGCAGAACCTGGCCTGAAGCCACTTGTGTGGAAACAATGTAGCCCTCGGCATCAAACTTCACTGAGTCTGGTACGCCGAGATCACCAGCAACTTTCTCTGGCGCTCCGCCTTCTGGATTAATACGCCAAATTTCGTTAGTGCCCATGACCGGGTAGTACAGCAAACCATCGGGACCGACTTCCATCGCATTAGGCATTGGCACATCGCTCGCCAGCACGCGCGGAGCGCCGCCGTTGAGATCGAGTTCCATGATGCGTCCGCCGATGCGGCATTCGCCGACGAACAGACGACCTTGATGCACGGTGATGCCGTTCGCGCTGGGAAGATCGTCACGCAGGATGCGCGTGCGGCCATCTTTGCTGCGCATGCTAACGCGACTGTCCATGACTTCGGTTGCGAACAGATTTCCGTTGGCGTCGAAGGCGATATCGTCAGGCGCAATGATGTCGCTTCCTTTCGCGCTGATCGTTTCAATCTGGCCGTTAGCGATATCAATCGCACTGATCTGGCTGCCAGAAACTTGCGCAACATAGATGCGACCATCAGGGCCGGTGCGCAGGCCGTTGGCGCCGAACAGACGGCTCGGTGCTGTGAGTCGTTGCAGCGTCCAACCTTCAGCGGCGCTCGGCAATGTTTCGGTCGGATAGCGTCCGGTTGAGATCGACATCTTGTCTCCTTATGCGTTCTGCGCGAGCGTCGCGCGAATCTGATGTTTCAAAACTTTTCCTGCATCGTTCTTGGGTAGCGCGTCCCAGATGGCGACTTGCTCGGGTGCCTTGAAGCTGGCAACGCCTAACGCTTTTAGATAATTGCGTAGGTTGTCGACATCAGGTGCATCGGCACCTTTGATGACGATAACAGCGCAGGCACGTTCGCCAGTTTTACTATCTGCAACGCCGACAATCGCAATCTCTGCAATCTGTGGATGACCGACCAAAATATCTTCCACTTCTTTCGGTGAAATGTTTTCACCATTTCGAATGATGATGTCTTTGGCGCGACCGTTGATGACGAGGTAAGTATCGTCTTGCATGCGTGCGAGATCGCCGGTGCGGAAGTAGCCTTCTGCATCAAATGATGCGGCTTCGTCTTCCTGATGCAGATAGCCCACCAGCATTTGTGGACCGCGTGCATGCACTTCGCCTTCGTTAGGCGGTGCTGATCCGTGACCGACCAGTTTTATTTCTGCAAAGCCACGTCGACCGTCAGTGTCTGCGGCTGGTGTAGTTTCGTTAGCGAGGGTGGCACCGACCGTGGTCACAGGAACTTCAGTTGAGCCGTAAACACGGGTAACGACCGCGTTCTTAAAGTAATCGGTGGCTTTGCGGATGAGTGATGGCGGAACAGAAGCGCCACCACAAATGAAGACCTTCAGACTGGGTTGGCGTGTGCCCGCAGTTTCGCAGGCGTTCAACAGTTGCTGAAGAAATGGTGTTGCGCCTGCCATGTGGGTGCATCGCTCGGATTCGATGATGCGCACGGCTTCGGCTGCATCCCAGCGCTCCATCAGCACGGCGGTGGTGCCGAGTAATAACGGACTTTCGAAAGCGTAGATCGAACCACCGATATGACTGATTGGCGAAGGCACCAAAAATTTATCACCCGGTTCTACCAACCAATGCTGGCGAATTTGGCACAGCAATGCGTGCAGCGTGTTGTGTGTGTGCAGCACGCCCTTTGGACGTCCGGTAGTGCCGGAGGTATAGAGCACCATTCGCACTGCATCGGGATTCACCAGAGGCAAGCCGGTGCTGTCGTCGCCTTGCTGTAGCAAAGCGTTGTAAGCAGTGTGCGGACCTGCGTCGCCGCGAAGCACCACCACTTCGGGAGGTGACTCAAGCTGTGCAACGACTCGGTTCAACATCTCGACATAGTCGTGCTGCCGGAACTGTGCGGGCACAAAAACGAGGCGAGTGTTCACATCTTTCAGAATGAACTGCAAATCATGATCACGCAGCGAGGGCAGGATGGGGTTCACGACCATTCCAGCAATGGTTGCTGCCAAATAAATCACAGCGGCTTCATGCCAGTTGGGCAGCAGAAACGACACCACGCTGCCTGTGTGCGCACGGCTCAACATTGCATGTGCGAGTTGTGTGGCTTGGCTATGAAGCTGAGCGCAATTGATGCGCTGATTGTCATCAATCAACAAGACGCGGTCGGGTGTCTTTTTGGCGGCATGTTGCAGTGCGTCAGCCAAGGTCTGGTGTATCCAGTGGCCTTCGGCATAGGCACGCGCGGCGCGCGCTTCATCCCAACGAATCGATCGTCCGGAGATGGTCTTTCGGTTGGCGGTTATTTCATTCGGCATTACGACCGCTCAGGCAAGGCAAGCAAGCTACTTTATAGCGCAGGACAAAAGCCTAAGTTTCCTGTGGCGCACAAAATGTCATGTGCAGTCAAAGGCCGTGACCGAGCCGATCAATACAGATATGGCCTTACTGTTCTACATTCTTAAGATATCAGGGGAAGGTACGTTTGGTGTTTTTGAGCCAGTATGATCCCTAGGCGAATCGATCAAGGGTGAATGCATCATGCAAGTAGCAATCGTCACAGGCGCAAGCAGCGGCATTGGCTTCGGTACTGCTGTAAAGCTTGCTGAAATGGGCATGTCTGTTGTGGGTGTAGGTCGTGACGAGAAAAAGCTTGCTGAATTGGCTGCCGCCATCGGCAATCCAGATCGCATTGCAACATTGGCCGCAGATTTAACTGCCGACGCAGCGCCTCGTCAGGTTGCAGATTTTGCCGTGTCGCGCTTTGGAAAGATTGATTTCCTGATCAACAACGCCGGCATTGGCAGCCCCAAGCCTTTACACGAAACCGATGACGCGATGCTCGATCATTTTCTGGGCCTGATGCTCCGCGCGCCATTCCGCTTGGCTCGTGAAGTGTTGCCACATATGCCGAAAGGCTCGGCGATCATCAACGTCACATCGACTTTTGCGATGCTGGGTGGTTTGCGTGGCGGCGCTTATTCGGCGGCCAAGGCTGGATTGACCGGACTGACCCAGCACATCGCTTGTCAGTACGGTGCTGCGGGCGTGCGTTGCAATGCTGTTGCTCCTGGCGTCACTGTTACGCCGATGACAGAAGGGCGTCTTGAGGACGAGCGCTTCCGTCGCATGAATGTCGATATGACGCCACACACGCGCTTGGGTCAGGTCGATGACGTCGCCAGCACGATTGCGTTCCTGTGTTCGCCCGGCGGCAGCTTCATCAACGGCCAGACGATCGTTGTCGATGGCGGTTGGAGTTCCACCAAATACTTATCCGAACGTGCGCTCTCGTCCACGTGGACGCCGAAATAATGCAAAAAGAAATCAAGCCACGTGTTGCGCCCAAGCTGCCTGCAGACTGGGACGAACAGGCACTCGATGCGCTTAGCACGTTTCCCACTGCGCGCGATTTTGTCTTGGCCAATTGGCAGAAAGATCCACGTGGCATGCATGGTTTGGGTGTGATGCTGAATCATCCAGCGGCGACCAAGGCATTTCTGGGTTTCAACAATCACGTCTCGATCAAAAGCAGTCTCTCGAAGCGTATTCGTG
Organism: Stenotrophobium rhamnosiphilum; assembly: GCF_003052265.1. Classification (GTDB taxonomy): domain Bacteria; phylum Pseudomonadota; class Gammaproteobacteria; order Nevskiales; family Nevskiaceae; genus Stenotrophobium; species Stenotrophobium rhamnosiphilum. Next base: position 48,373 of record NZ_QANS01000005.1, on the reverse strand, counting down.
AGTTATTGATTCTGCGAATTAGCTGGCTGCGTCGATCGGAATACGAGTTTATTCAGCACACGGTTCTCGGGTTACGTGCGGGTCTTACGGACGCCGACATTGAGCGTTTGCAGTACGGCCCCGATGGGGCCGGTTGGGATCCTGTTGATGCTGATCTTGTGCGTGCGGCCGATGAACTAATGGCCGATGCCTGTATCAGCGATGCAACGTTTGCACGCCTGTCACAGAGCTTTAGCACCGAACAGATCATCGACATGATCTATGCCATCGGTTGCTATGAAATTGCTGCAATGATGTTCAAAACGCTCGGTGCTCAGGTTGAGCCCGGTGTTGCGCCACTGTCTGACGAAGTCAGGGCACGCATGTACGAACAAAAGACATAAATATGACGACTTCAATCATCCGCGGTAAGCCTCTATCTGAAGACGCAGTCGGCGCATTGACGCTGGGTGGTTTTCTGCGCGAAGTCTGCGCAGCGAATGCTGCAAAAGAGGCAATGGTCTACAAGTTTCCGGATGACACTGTCGTTCGTCTCAACTATTCACAGGTTTTAGAAGAAGCATTAACGGTAGCGCGTGCACTCGTCGCGCGCGGCGTGACCAAAGACACGCGTGTTGGGTTGATGGTGACCAATCGCCCGGAGTGGGTTACGGCGATGTTCGGCATCGCTTTGACTGGCGCGACCTGCGTGGCCTTGAGCACCTTCGGTAAGGGCCCGGAGTTGGAATATCAGCTACGCGTAGCGGACGTTTCATTGCTGATTTTTGAACGCGCAGTGCTCAATCGTGATTTCGCCAAGGAGTTGGTCGAACTGTGTCCGGATCTGGGCACTGCAAAGGCGCCGATGTTTACGGATCATTTGCCGCATCTGCGTCGCGCAGTTTGCATTGGTGATGCGCCAACGTCAGGAGCATTCGAAAGCTGGAAAGACTTCTTGCATGGCGGCCCCCTGGCATCCGTCACGCTGATTAACGCGATGAGTGCTGAAATCGCACCGACAGATCGCGGATTTATTTTCTTTTCGTCTGGCTCCACTGCAAAGCCAAAAGCGATTCAACACACGCATCGCGCCGCTGCGTTGCAGTGCTGGCGATGGCGCAATTTCTTTGCCATTGATCCCAATGTTCGTACGTGGACGGCAAATGGATTCTTTTGGTCCGGCAACTTCGCGATGGCGATTGGTGCGACCTTTGCCGCCGGTGGTTGCTTGGTTCTGCAAAGCAATTTCGCACCGGGCGAAGCACTAGGCCTTATTCAAAGTGAACGCGTTTCCTTGCCGCTAGCTTGGCCCCATCAATGGCCGCGCTTGGTTGATGACCCTGCGTATGCGACGACCGATCTAAGTTCGCTGCGCTATGTCGGTGAGACTTCGCCACTGCGCGCGCATCCAACAGTGAAGAGCAACTGGCAGGAGCCGATGTCTGCTTATGGCAGCACTGAAACCTTCACGTTGGTGACGGTGTATCCGAGTGGTACGCCTGCCGCTGATGCTGAAGGCAATAACGGCTTGCCGGTGTCAGGTAACACCATTCGCGTTGTTGATCCATTGAGCGGGCAGGTTGTTCCGTTGGGTCAAGCGGGTGAGATTGCGGTGAAGGGCCCGACGTTGATGATTGGATATCTGCGTATGCCGATTGAAGAAACTTTCGATGAAGAAGGTTTCTTCCGCACGGGCGACGGCGGCTTCATCGATGAGCGCGGCCGCTTACATTGGCAGGGCCGTCTCAATGACATCATCAAAACCGGCGGTGCGAATGTTTCGCCGCTGGAGATTAACTCGGTGCTCGTGCAGTGTCCGGGTATCAAGATTGCGGCCACAGTAGGCATTCCACATGACACCTTGGGTGAGATGGTGGTGGCTTGCGTAGTACCTGGCGAAGGCGCCGATCTAAGCGAGCAGAGCGTCAGGGCTTTCGCTGCAACGCAATTGTCGAGCTACAAGCTCCCTCGGCGCGTGATCTTCTTGCAAGAGTCTGAGCTTGAAATGACCTCGTCCAACAAGATCAAAACCGCCCAGCTCCGTGAACTGGCTTCAAAACGCTTGGCCGCCAGTTAAATTTCTTGGTTAATCAACAGTGATGTTGACTAGTGGTGACGCTTGCTTTAGCGTTGCTGCTAAGAACCTGTTCATGGCCTTTTCATCCCTGCGCTGTCCCCTCAAAAATTGCCAGGCTAGGCGCGACGGAGGAAGTTTAGTTGCGCTAAATCACGGAGGAGCAACGACGCATGGCAATTTTTGAGGCGACAGCCCTCCGGGGCGGGAGCCATTGGATACATGGCGGCGTCAGCGGTCGCTTGCTTGGAATCACCAAGCGGCGCGCCCGCTTTCTTGCCCTGCACCCAATGGCTCTCCGCCGCAGGGATGAAAAGGCCATGAACAGGTTCGCAAGCTGCGCCTATAAATCATGCAGAGGAGTTCAAGCATCATGTCACTCGCAGGTAAAACCGCCATTGTTACCGGCGCTGCCTCAGGCATCGGCCTCGCCGCTGCACAGCGTCTCGCAAAAGACGGTGCCAACGTCGCGATCTGGGATATCAACGAAGACGCAGCAAAAGCTGCTGCCGATGATTTGGTGAAGCAAGGTTTTAAAGCGATCGCATCGCGCGTCGATGTATCGAAGCGTGTTGAGATTGATGCTGCTGTCAAACTCATTCACGAAAAATTTGGCCCGGTCAGTATTCTGGTCAACAACGCTGGCATCTCCGCATTCACGCCGTTCATGCAGATCACTGAAGAACAGTGGGATCGCATCATGCAGGTCAACCTCAAGAGCGTGCTGATCTGCACGCAAGCGGTTCTGCCCGACATGCTGGAAGCCAAGTGGGGCCGCATCATCAACGTCTCATCCTCCAGCGCACAGACTGGCGCACAGACGATGGTGCATTACTCCGCTTCTAAGGGCGGCGTGATTGCTTTCACCAAATCACTCGCGCAAGAACTCGCACCTACGGGCATCACGGTTAACAACGTGCCACCGGGCTTCGTGGATACGCCGATGATGCGTGCAGGTTTGGGTGAGAAGGTAGATCACATCATTGCCGCCTCGCCAATGAAGCGTGCAGGTCGTCCGGAAGACATGGCAGGCGCTATCGCTTTCCTCGCGTCCGAAGACGCGGGCTACATCACGGGCCACACGCTGAGCGTCAATGGCGGCCGTTACTCCAACTAAATCCAGAATTCATAACGAGCCCATCACATGAGTGACAAGACTCTCGACTGTTCCGACATCGACCAATACCTAGGCAAACCAATGCAGCCTGCGCGAACGCGAGATGTTGTCGCGAGTAGTGATATCCGCCGCTGGGTGCAGGGCATGCATTACCCGAATCGTTTGCACTATGACGATGACTTCGCAGCAGAAAGCCGTTACGCACGTATTGTTGCGCCACAGTCTTTTCCAGTGGCGACCGATGACGGTCACGGCGCGGCGCCTTGCTGCGTTGGTGCGATTCCAAATTCACATCTGATCTTCGGCGGTGATGAGTGGTGGTTCCACGGCCCGCGCGTTTTTTCTGGTGATCTGATTCGCAACGAGCGCGTGCCGTTTGATTACGTCGTCAAGGAAACCAAGTTTGCGGGCCCGACTTGTTTCCAGCGCGGCGACAACATGTACTACAACCAGAAGAACGAGAAGATCGCGACGCAACGTTCGACCAGCATCCGTTACCTCGCAGAAGCAGCGCGCGAGATGGGTTCGCTGAAAGGAACGGATGATCCGGTTTGGACTCGTGATCAACTGGCTGAGCTGGAAGAAAAGAAATTCGATTACGTCAAAACCTTGCATGCGCTCGGTCATGGCAAGCGTTATTGGGATGACATCAAAGTTGGCGACAAGCTGCCAACGCGCATCTTCGGGCCACACAGCATTGCCAGCTTCGCCACTGAATGGCGTGCGTATGCCTTCACGATCTGGGGCACGATGCATCGTCGTACCGATCTGGATCTGGAAGCGCTGGGTTTCACCAAGGACATGGCCGGTCATGAAAATGATCCGGTGATGGAGCGTCAGAATCCTGAGCTCACCGACGGCGCTTACTTCGGCCCTTCACGTGGTCACCTGTTCCCAGAATGGGCACGCACTATCGGCATGCCTCGTGCCTACGGTTATGGCGCTTCAATGGGTGCATGGATCATCGACTACTTTGCTGGTTGGGCAGGCGAGTGGGGTCGCGTTGTCCACTGCAATAGCGCTTACCGCGGCCCTGCGTTCTCTGGCGATATCACCATCATGGATGCGACGGTGATCGACAAATCCGTCGACGCAGAAGGACGTTCGATCGTGCAGGTCGATTGCAAAATGAGCAATCAACTCGGCACGGTGATGGCAACGGCCAAGGCTGAGATCGAATTGCCGAAGAAATAATCGGCATCTTCAGGCTTTAAATAGACAAGGCAGCCCAATGTCGATTTGGGCTGCCTTGTTTGTTTGTGCAGGATGCGACAGAAGATTATTATGAATCATAATGGTTCATATCAAACGCCTTAACTGCTGAGCGATGAGTAACAAGATTTTTCTCCCACATCTGTCTACCGCGAGTGACGCACGTGCAGTCCGCACGCGTGAAGCATTGCGTCTGGCGTTGTTGGAATTGCTCGAAGTGAAATCGCTGGAACAGATCACCATCCGCGATATCGCTGCGAAGGCAGGCATTGGCTACACCACGTTCTTTCGCCATCACCCGACTAAGGAATCTTTGCTGGATGATTTGGCTGCGGCGCAGCTGCGTCGATTGATCACGCTCGTGATGCCAATGCTCAACAGCCAAGATGCGAAGGCAGCGTCCGAGTCCTTGTTCCGCTACGTCGATGAGGAGCGGGCGTTGTGGTCGACATTGCTCACGGGCGGTGCGGCTGGTGCGCTGCGACTGGAATTTCTGCGGATCTGTCAGGAGATTGGCGAGTCTTGGCCGAATCCAAACACCTGGCCTCCAGCGGATGTGACGACACAGCTCGTCGCGAGCAGCACGGTGGAGTTGTTAGCGTGGTGGCTGCGCCAGAGTAAGCCGATCAGCGTTGAAGAGCTCTCGGAAATCTACGATCACTTGGTTGTGATGCCAGCACAGGGCAGAGCAGCGCCTTCTACTGCCGCCAAACCACGTCGTAAATAATCGCGTAATTAATCGGGGTTAGCGCAGATCAGGAATGAACTGCGGCAGTTCGGCTGAAGTGCGAATGCCAGATGCAGCGTCGCAGACATAACGCACGGCATTGACCGCGCGATGCGCCGTGTAGCCGGGTGTGGTTGCTGCTTTGTGTTCTGGCGCAACGGTGAATTGCAGATTCATATCAAGCGGCGCGTCGCCATCAACGCGAACACGCCAGCCATCACCGCGTAAATCCCAATCTTTGTCGATGTCGGTGCTGACATACCAATCAGCAGTGAAATTGATCAGTGCCTTGCCCTGGCTGATGCCACTCACGGTGGTGCGCAATGCGGCGACAGTGCCAGCCTTGATGGTGCCAGCAGCAATAACGGTGTCTTTATTGGCGAAAGCCACTTCGCCGTGACCCTCGATGTTATCGATCGAAAGTCCTAGGGACTCTGCAAGCATTTGCAATGAAGGACCAAACGCGCCCTTCAAGTGATGTACACGTCCAGCTTCGGCCTGTGGATGTGGCGCGCTGCCAAAACCCATCATCTCAAAAATCATCTGTGGCGAATTGCGTGAGCTGCAATCGGCGTATTCGCTGATGTGTAGCGCGTCGAGTCGACGTTGAATCGAAAGCAGCGCCAATGGCACTGCTTCAGTAATGAATCCGGGGCTGGCGCCTGTGCTGTGTAGCGAAGTACCGCCGCGTTGGCAGGCTTCTTCAATCCGTTTACGCAGGGTGGGTTCTACAGCGCTCGGCAAGTGGAATTCAGTGCGCGTGGTGACCACGTTGGTGCCTGATTCCAGCAAGCGGCATAAATCGTCGGCATTGATCTGCTGCGGCATATACAGAACGCAGTCTGCTTTTAGCGCAACGATCTCTTCAATACTGCGTGTGGCCTTAACGCCAATCGGCGCAAGGCCACACATTTCTCCAGCATCACGTCCGGCTTTGTCGTCGGTGTAAACATACAAACCTACCAACATCAGTGCAGGGTGTTCGATAACGGCACGCATGGATCGCATGCCGATATTGCCCGTAGCCCACTGCACTACGCGATAGGGTTTACCCATTACTGATAAGCACCAAAGTTCACTTTGAGGCGTGCACCGATCAAACGAGGCGTGCCGACTGCGCGCGACTCGTAACCCAGCAAGTTATACGTGCCGCTGGTGTAGGTGGTGTATTCCTCGTTGAGTACGTTGGTGCCGAAGACCACCAGATCCAAAGGCGTGTTCATGATCTTGGTCCACGTGAAATTCAGGTTGAGCAGATTGAACGCATCGAGCATGCCGTAAGGGCCAGAACTGGTTGCTGCTGAACGCTGTTTGCCGATCATGGAGTATGTTGCGCCGACGTCGATCTCGCCGAGGCGTTCAGACACAGGCAGGCGCCAGCTAACATTCGTTACATAGGTCTGCTTAGGTGCGTAAGGCAGTTCATCGCCAACGTCGGCAATACGGGTGACCGAGGCTCCTGCAATCGGGCCGCCAGCAGCTTGCACGCGAGCCGTCTGGTCTGCCTGCTCAAGCAATACCGTATCCAACAGCGAGAAGGCGAAGCCGACGGTGATGCTGTCGAGCACTTGGAAGAAAGCATCGCCTTCGATACCGCGGATGCGCGATTTACCAGCGTTGACGATTGTTGTCGTCTGCAGAGATCCCGGCGAGATATAGCCAAGTTGCAACTGCTGGTCGGTGAAATCATTGGTGAATGCGGCAATGCTGACGCGGCCTGGAACTGGACCAGCGAACTCGGTCTTGAGGCCGACTTCGTAGGTTTTGACGTGCTCAGGCTTGAAAGTGTCGACGCCTGGATCCGCTGCAAGAATGACGTTGCCTTGACGATAGCCGCGCAAGTACTTGGCGTAGACCATGCTGCCTTCGAATGGTTTGTAGTCAACCTCAATCAAGCCAGTTGGCGCTTTGCTGCTGACGTGTGGCGTGGTGACTACTGTGGTTGGAGCCTGCGGAATACCGAGCACCCAGCCATAGCGAGTTTTGATGCCATAACCTTTGGTGTCGTCCCAGGTGTAACGCAGGCCGCCGGTTACGCTGAAGGCTTCGTTGATGCGCCAGGTGGCTTGCGAGTAAGCCGCTTTGTTCAGGTAAGTCGTCTTGTACTGCTGAACCAGCACACCACCCACAAGGCCTAGGAGTGCGTCGTAGCAGTCAAACTTCTTGATCACGCCATCGCCTTCTAGGCTGGCCATGTTGCAAGAGATCAGACCGGCAGAGTTATTGCCGGAAAAGCCATCAGGTGAGCTCTTTTCATAGTACAGACCTGCTTGCCAATCCACTGCGCTATCGAACGATGTGCCTTGCAGCTGCAATTCGCCAACGAGAGTGGCTTGGCTGGTAACGGGTTCGTTAGGGTTCAATACCGAGACGCCGGTTTTGAACTCACGATTTGGATCTGGATCCAGTGGCAGGCCAACGAGAGCGTAAGGGAACTGTGTGCCAAAAATATCAGAGCCGTTCTTGGTGTTGAGATGTGCGTAAGCGAGGATGTTTTTGAGCTTGATGTCGTCGTTGATATCCCAGGTCAGCGTATTGATCAGGCGCTTTTCCTTGATGGCGGTGATCGGTGTTGCGATCGTGCTGACCACATCATAGAAACCATCCTGCCCAGCAGCTTTCTGACGATCGAGCTGTGCCTGACACTGCGGAACCTGCAGCGCGCCGGAGAACACCAGGAAGAAATTTGACAGGTCGTTGGCAAAGTTTGCATTACAGCCGTACAGCTGTGAGCTGTAGCCCGTGCTGTCGGATGTAATGTAAGAACCGATGGTGTAGTTCTGAATATTGTCGGTGATATCCCAGACTGAACTTACGCGCACTGATGTGTAGTCGGTGCTGCCCAATTCATTGGCGCCGATCTTGGTGGTGTTGATCAGATAACCATCGCGCTTGTTTTTATCGATGGCGAGGCGAACCTTGAAGGTATCTGCCACAGGAATGCTGACAGCGCCTTGTGCGCGCATGCCATTGCGCTGGCTGCCTGAAACTTCGACATAGCCTTCGAACTCATCTTTCGGTTTGTTAGGCGTGAGCAATACAGCACCACCCGTGGTGTTGCGTCCAAACAGCGTGCCCTGTGGGCCTTTCAGTACCTGAACGTTGGCAAGGTCGAACAGTGCGCCTGGACCTGCGCCATCGCCGGAGGTTTGTGAGCTCTGGCCGCGTGGCGCTACAACTTCAGCCATGTACGTTGCGACTGATGAGGTCGTACGCAGTTCCTGCGTAAATCCGCGGATGGAGAATGTTGCGTTGTCTGCGCCGAAGCGCTGGTTGGTCGACATCGACGGCGTGTAGGTCGCGAGGTCTGAAGCATTGGTGATGTTGGCGTTCGACATCTGCTTGGCGTCGAGTACCGTGATCGACATCGGTACTTCCTGCAAGCTTTCTTCGCGACGCTGTGCGGTCACGATGACTTCTTCAATCATGCCTGCGCGTCGTGGTTCTGGTGTTACAGGAACTTTCTTTTCCTTCTTCGGCAGTTCAATCACGTCATAGAGCGCAGCGGTTTCGGCTGAAGCTGCTGTGGGATCAACTGGGGCAGCGGCGGCAGCTGGAGTCGTGGAGTCAGTAGCTGGGGTTGCAGCTACAGCTGCTGTATCGGACGGAGCGGCGGAGTCAGCTGAAGCGGGCGCAGCGGCTGCTACTGGGGCTGCATCTGTTGCAGCTTCCGCAGGCGCGGCGGCAGTTTCTGCAGGTGCAGCAGAGGCGGGAGCGGCAGCAGCCTCGGAAGGCTTGCTTGCTGCTGGAGCTGATGGTGCTGGGGCTTCGACTTCCCCAAGCAACTGGGTCAACTCGTCATCTGATGTGGTTGCAGCAGTCTCTTGTGCTGAAGCGGTACTGAAGTTTGCAAAGTTTGCTGCTACCGCAATTGTTGCGGCGATTGTAATTTTATTCACTGACTCTCCCCTTATTCCAACGAATCCCGCAGGCCAATAACGAATACATTTTGCAAGCGTTTATGCAGGGTATTGACCTAGGGCTACGTAGCACAACACAGCATACCTATCCGGATAACTATGAGTGCGGTAACCGACAAAAAACTGATCCGAGGTAAGTAGGCCGAAATAGGCTGTGTAGGAAATGGACTTGTCCATGCACGAAATGTTGATGTGCTTGCGCTATCCGTCGGGACTTCGCTGGTCAGCTCACCTTAGCCTACGGTATGCCCAAAATTCAGGGTAAGTGACATGGGAGGGGACACTCCCAATAGCTAATTAGGAGATATCAATGGAAACGTTGTTCGCATTCGATAAACGAAACTATCAAAATTGCCAAGACTCCTTCCGTGGTCCACGGAACAGCGAGTACTACACAGGCGATTATTCGATTGAGCCCGGCTCGGTGATTGATGTTCGAGCTGATCGCAGAACGATTGGGTTCTGCTCGATCATTCGCTTGCGCTCACGCACCCGCCAACTCTTTCGCCGTACTTGGGACCATATTCGTAACGATGGAACCGATGTCGCGACGCTATGCTTTGTGAAGCGTGGGCGAGTGTCTATCTCGCACCAACTCGGTGACACCATCGCTAACACAGGCGATTTCGTCATCACCAAATCGATTACGCCTTTCTCGGTTGATAGCCAGCCTGGGGAAGACGGTGTATCAGAGTTGCTGCATCTGACAGTGCCGATGCAGATGCTGCGGCGAGTCTTGCGAGACGACATCAAAGTCGGTTTTTGCGTACCTGCGGGCGGGCGAAAATTTGCACTTGCTGAACGTATCCTCTCTGATCTTTTTGAAGATCAGGATGAGATCGATGGCCAAGTGGCAGAGCAGTTGGTTGAATCTGCGCTATCAGTAATTGTCGACGCAATTAAGGATCACGGTACGGTTGCACCGGAACGTCAGGGCTTGGCTGATAAACGCTTGCAAGACGTGTTGCGCTTTATCGAAACGCATCTGTCGGATTCAAAACTCAGTGTTGCTTACGTTGCTGAAGGCTGCGGCATCTCTCCACGCTATTTGTCATTGCTGCTCAAGCGCCAAGGCTCGCCGTTCTCGATGTTGCTTTGGAATAAACGTTTGCAGATGGCGAGACAGTGGTTAGCGGATTCTGCACACGGCAAATCAACTATTAGTGAAATTGCGTACCGCATCGGCTTTAAAAATCCGGCGCATTTCAGCCGCATCTTTAAGCGCGAATTTAAAGTGAGCCCACGCAAGTACAGAGCAGACGCGGGTGTAGAATTGACATCAACACTGGTTGTCGACGGCGGCGATTCGCGACACTAACAACATATCGCTAAACAATTGCGCGAGAGTTTGTAAATAACAATGTTTTACGTAGGAGTCTTGAGATGATCGGTGCAGGCGATGGGAAGTGCCCTTTCGAGTTTAATTTTGATCCCGCCACGTATAAGGTCGGCGATACCGTGAGCTATCGTGTTCCGAAGTTGGGAGACTTTCCCTTCGCTGCGCAGATCGTTGCAGTGCATGCGGACTACATTGAAATCGTTGATCCGGGTGAGCCGAACAAGCGACTGCGTGCCACCCGCGCCAGTCGACCGATTGTTAGCGATGAGCAAGCGCTGGCTTAATTCACAGCAATGTAGGCTGGGTTGAAGAAAAGCGAAACCCAGCGACATGCTTGCAGATTGAAGTGCTGGGTTTCGTTAACACTCAGCCCAGCCTAAGCATTTACGCTTGAGCAGAAACAAAGAAGGCGCCATTTAGGCGCCTTCTTTGTTTGCGGTGCTGAATGATCAGGATGCGCGGATGCCGATAGCTTTCGTTTCCAAAAACTCTTCAATACCTTCGCGGCCCCATTCACGGCCCATACCGCTCTGCTTGTAGCCGCCGAAGGGCAGGTCGCCGGTGATGCTGACACCACCGTTGACGCTGAGCGCACCCGCGCGGATGGCGCGGCATACGCGTACTGCACTTTCCGTCGGGCCAAACACTGCGCCGCCAAGACCGTAGACGCTGTCGTTGGCAATGCGGATGGCATCGGCTTCATCTTCGTAAGGAATCACAACCAATACGGGGCCAAAGATTTCTTCCTGCGCGATGCGCATGTCGTTACGCACGTCGACGAAGCAGGTCGGTTCAACAAAGAAACCGCCGCCCTTATCTGGACGCACCTTGCCGCCAGCGAGCAGGCGAGCGCCTTCTTTCTGGCCAATTTCGACGTAGCTCATCACGCGATCAAGCTGACGCTTGGAGATCACCGGGCCCATGATGCAGGTCGGTTCATCAAACAGGCCCCACTTGGTCGAGAAGCCTGCGTAGGCCATCTCTAGTGCTTTCACGGCTTCATCGTAGCGGCTCTTCGGAACGAGCAAGCGAGTCGGGTAAGCACAACCTTGTCCAGCGTGGAATACCACCATCGAACCCATGACCGTCATGGGGAAATTGGGTGCGTCTTCAAGAACGATGAAAGCAGACTTGCCGCCGAGTTCAAGGAACACGCGCTTCAGCGTTGAAGCGCCGTTCTGCATGATCAGCTTGCCCACAGCGGTAGAACCCGTGAAGGAAATCAGATCAACGCGAGGATCGGTGGTGAGCATCTCACCCGCCATTGCTGCGTGGCCGGAGGTGACGACATTGAACACGCCAGCAGGGAAGCCCGCTTCAGCAGCGAGCTCGCCCATGATTGCGCCCATCAATGGCGTATCTGGTGCTGGCTTGAGGATGACGGTGCAACCCGCGAGCAATGCGGCAACAACCTTGCCGACGTTAACGTAGAGCGGCACGTTCCAAGGCGTGATCGCGCCAACAACACCAACGGCTTCGTGAATCACGAGGCGCTTGGTGTCGTAGCCATTTTCGTTGCGGATGCCAAGGTCTTCTTCCCAATGAACTTGGTCGAAGCATTCGATGAGTCTGTCAGCACCGCTGAGTGCACCATCAATCTGTGCGCGGAAAGCTGCGCCAATCGCAGAGCCCACTTCATGTCGAGCGATGTGCACGAGCTTCTCGCGGTTTGCATAAAGCAGATCGCGATACTTCTTCATCAACTCGTAGCGCATGGCGCGGTTGGTTGACCAGTCGGTGTTGTCGAAGGCGCGTCGTGCAGCAGCGATGGCTTCGTTAACATCATCGGCAGATGCGTCAGCAGCTTGCCCAATCACTTCACCGGTCCAAGGGCCGATGTTGTCGTAGGTCTTGCCGCCTGCTGCGCTGCGCAGCTTGCCGTCAATGTACAACTTGCCTTCAGGAAGCGTCACCATCTCATTCTCCTCGTTTAATTTTTAACATTGTTGATTGCATGTTTGGCGGCGACATAACCCCAAGTAAATGAGGGGCCGATGCTGCCGCCAGGGCCGGGTTCAACGCGGCCCATGACAGATGCGGTGGAAGTGCCCGTTGCATAGAGGCCTTCAATCACGGAGCCGTCTGCACGCAATACACGCGCATGTGTATCGGTGACGAGGCCGCCATAAGTGCCAACATCGCCCGGCAAAATCTGCACGGCGAAGAAGGGGGCTTTTTCTATCGTGCCGAGCGTATTGGATGGCGTGCTGAGCGGATCGCCCGTCCATTGGTCGTAAGGGTGATCGCCGCGCTGGAAGTCTTCATCGCGACCTTTGCGTGAAAAGCCGTTGAAGCGTTCGACACTGGCTTTGAGCGTTGAAGCATCGAGGCCGCAAGATGCAGCCAGTGCTTCAACGGTGTCACCGCTGCGCAGAAAGTGTTCCTCAGTCCAAGACTTTGGTTTCTTCGCGCCTGGCATAGTGCCGGCCAGCATGTAGGTCGCCAGATACTGACTATCGAAAATCATCCAGCTTGGCGAGGCGGGTGCAATCTTGTTGCGCTCGATCATGCGTTGGCTGAACTCGGCATGTGAGCAGGCTTCGCCTGCGTAACGCACACCAGTCTGGTCAACCACAATCGCATGAGGTTTGCAGATGTCGTTCTGCATGCCCGGCTTCACAGCCAGTGACTTGCTGCCGGGCGGCAATGAGATCTGCATGCCGATGCGTTCAGCCATTTGAGCGGTCGCAGCGCCAATGCGCTGGCCTTCTTCAATCATCTCGCCGGTATCGGCATCGATGGTGCTCGACCAATCAGCAGACGTGCCGGGAATGTATTGATCCAGCATGCGCTGATTGCGTGCGAAGCCACCGGCATTGATTAATACACCAAGGCGCGCGCTGATTTTTTGAACGCCCACGATCACACCGGTAACGCGGTCATTCTCAACAATGATTTCTTTGACTGCAGCATTCAGGCGAATTCCAACGCCAGCCTTCAGTGCGGCATGGAGCATTTGCCCTTGCAAGGCTTGCCCTGCCGTAGCGCGCTGCTTGCCGGTGATTTTGTCGACGAGTACGCGGCCGATGATGCGAGCAAGTACTTTCTTTGCCTTGCCGCTGCGCTTAATGAGTGGCAGTTGCATGGCTTCATCAAGATTCGCTGGCAGAGGAAGGAAGCCCGGACGTAGCTTTTCTTTCCACACGCCCAGTTTCTTGATATCGAACAACTGCGAAACCACAGCGCGGCCGGGAACAGATGCGCCCGCCACATCGTAGTAATCAGGCCATGAAGGAATGCGACGAAGCTGGATGCCTTGATCAACGAGGAAGTTGATCATCTCCGGCGCTTGTTCGACATAAGCCAGTCGGCGTTCGCGGCTTGCGCCAGCAGCGTCTTTGCTGTCGCCAACAACTGCATCCAGATAGGCGTTCGCTTTTTCCGCGCTATCTTCAATGCCTTCGCTTTTCATAAAGCGATTATTTGGAATCCACATCACGCCGCCGGAGGCTGCGGTGGTTCCGCCGACGAGGTCAGTCTTTTCCAGAATCAGCACGCTCTTGCCAGCCGCACGCATCTGCAGCGCAGCGCACATGGAGCCGCCGCCGCTGCCAATCACAATAAAATCGAATGTTTCGCTCATGGTTAGCTGGATTTCCGAGCTGACAGCGACATATGAATTGTGTGCAGGTCAGGTGGCATATCGATCAGTGCGCGGAAGGCGTTGGTCACTGAGGTGAACTGCGAGATCGGACGTTCGCGAAGATTGACGCCAGCTTCTATCGCGGCTTTGCCGAAGCACATGCGCGCTTCCGGAGAAACGTCCCAGGTTTTGCCTTCTTCAAACATTTGCCCGGCGCGAACACTGGTCACGCGAATGCCATTGGGCTCCAGTTCGTGATGCAAGCCTTCGGAGAAACGTTCCAAACCTGCCTTTGAGGTTTGATACGCGACGAGGTGAGGGAAGCGCATGCCAACCGATTCGCTGCTGACGTTGATGATGTGGCTGCCTGCACCCATCAACGGAATCGCAGAGCGTACGCACAGCATTGCGCCAGTCAGATTTGTATTGACGGTGTTGACGATCTGATCGTCAGTGGCTTCGGCAATCAGGAAGGGTTCGAAGACTGCAGCGTTATTGATCAGCACGTCGATGCGCGGATGTTTTTTGGCGATCTGTGCAAAAGCTTCGCGAACAGAATCGGGTGACGACACATCGCAGCCGATCGCTGTGGCTTGTGCTCCGATCTCGGCGGCTGCTACTTCAACCTTGGAAGGCGTGCGCCCCAGAAGAACGACGGAATCGCCCTCGCTAGCGAATCGTCGTGCGAGCGCGCGTCCAAGACCCACACCTGCACCAGTGATGACAATAACTTTTGACAAGATTTGCTCCGATCAGCTTTGGCCTGGATACACGGATAAATCTCCGGCGTAGGCAATGCCTTTATTCCAGAAGGTCGTTCCACTGATTTTTTTGAAGTAGTGAACGGTACGTGCGGTAGAAGCGGCGGCGGAGCGCGGCAGCATGGCGACGCCACTCGGGCTGGCGCCACGGGCGCGGGCGCTGAAGTCCTTGAGCGTGAACAACAGATCTTCCGTTTGCTGTGCGCACAACACGAACTGGTCGCCCGGGCAGTAGTGGCTTGGATCAATCTGGATTTTCGACAACTCTCCACGCTTCATCGCGACATGGCCGGGCACGTTGATGACTTCGACGCTATGAATGTTCTCGTACCAAGTTTCGTATTCGTCTTTGCGGCCCGGTACGTAATTGGCAAGGATGATGCTGATGCCTGACAGAGGCTCGGACATCTGGCGATTGGGGCTGTTTTTCCAATCCGCAAACATGCGGTAGCTATAAAGGCGCTCGGTCTCATCGTCAGCAATGAGCCCTGATTTACGTGCATCTGCGATCAACGGGCCAAGTGCAGGAACGTCGACAGCAGGGCTCAGCGATTCAAATTCGTAAACGCTTATATAACGCCATGGCTGCGGAATGTCCGGCATGATTTGCTGCGGCGTTACTTCATAGCGCTCAGCTGCTTTATAGACTTTGAGATTGGCGAGCGTAGCGCGATGAGGGCCGTCAAACCACGTTGCATATTCAGCCTCGCGGCCAGCAGGAACGTTATGCAGGTGAATGGTTGTGTAGTGAGACATGCTTGGTCTGCTGATGCTTTTTTTGGCGCGAGATTAGTAAGAAGTTATAATCATCAACGTTGTCTATTAAGTCAAGGTGCGAGACCGCTAATAATTGGTGGCGACAAAGCTATTGCCGATGTAGACATGTTGATGAATTGAGGATGAAGGCGATGCAGGTTGATTCTGTCGATCAATTACCCGGATTTCGGAGGCGTTTTCGCATTACGCCGACACCTGAGTGCGTGCTCAGTCAAGTGGAAGATGACTATCACTGCATGAGTGTCACGGTTCATCACGACGGGATTGTTGCAACGCGCATTCATGCAGACCTTACGCGTGCGCCGTGGACGACGTGCCCGGGTGCGCCTGCACAGATTGAACAGACCTTTACCGGTGTGCCGCTACTTGCGTTTGCCAAACGCGCAGACAAGAAGACCAACTGCACGCATCTTTATGATCTGGCCTTGCTGTGTGCCGCGCATGCATTAAATAAAGAAGTGCTGGTCTACGACATTCTTGTTTCTGATCCCATCGAAGGGCGTCGTAGTGCTGAACTGCGGCGCAACGGTGTCGCCGTTCTTGCTTGGAAAGAGTTGGATGGCAACATCGTCGAGCCAAGTGAAATGGCTGGACTCACTGTTTGGACGTTGAATCCTTGGATCGAAAGTCTTGATCCTGCGTTGCAGGAGCCAGCAAGACTATTGCGTTGGGGTGCTGTGCTTGCGCACGGACGGATGATCCCAATGGAGAAGCAGTCGGACGCTAGTCGCATGCCCGCGAACTGCTACACATTCCAGCCCGCGCGCGCTGTTGAGGCGCAACGCATTGTTGACGTGCGTGACTTTAGTGACGGCACGCAACAGCCGCTTCAATCGCAAGGATCAGTTTAGAAAACTAACGCCAGTTAACTGTTCAGCGAGTGCCCACAAGCGACTTGCATCTGACTCGTTCTGTGAAGCAGCAGCAAGACGGGCAGGAGTGGGCGATCCTTTGATTTCCATAAATCCGCTAGGACCAAAGTAACTTCCACCTGTGACTCCAGGTCGCGTCACTGCAAGAAGCGTTGGGGCCGCTGCACGTTCTGGAGAGTTGAGAATTTTCGCTTCAATCCATGCATTTATTCTTTTCTTAAGCGGCGAAGCATTTTCAACGAGCGCTGCTCCGATGTTAGTGCCCGACATGCCGGGGTGAGCGCCGACGCTGATCGAATTGATATTTGAGCGCTCAAAGCGTCGCTGAAGTTCCAGCATGAAAATGACATTGGAGAGCTTGCTTTGACCGTAAGCGCTCAACGGTGAGTATTTACGGCGCTGGAAATTCGGATCTTCAAAATCAAGCTTGCCGAGACGATGTGCAAGGCTGCCCACATGTGCGACGCGACTGTTTGGCGTTGCGCGGATGACATCAATCAGCAATCCAGTGAGTGCGAAGTGTCCAAGAAAGTTGGCGGCGAGTTGTGATTCGAATCCGTCTTTGGTCCGCTCCATCGGTGATAGTGCAATGCCAGCGTTATTACAAAGCATATCCAGCCGATCATGCTTCGAGCGGAAGGTGGCAGCAGCAGTACGCACGGAGGCTAGATCACTCAGATCGAGCGGCAGAATTTCAAACCGACCGTTGGGTACGGCTTTTAGCAAATCAGCCACCGCAGACTGCGCTCGTGGCATGGAGCGGCAAGCAAGGACAACATGGGCGCCCATTCGTGCCAGATGCAAGCAGGTCCAGTAGCCAATGCCACTATTGCCGCCGGTGACTAGTGCCACTTTGCCGCTGAGGTCGGGGATGTCGCTGGTTGTCCAATTCACAAGTGATTTCCGATCATTCTTTTAAGTGCGCAATACGATCCCATGTGTGTCTTATTCAGTCAACAACACTGTTGACTTATAGTGGCTGCGGATTTAGCTTAGGCGGATCGTCGGGGCTCACCGAATCGGCTTGTGCTATCTGCATGGTCGTCTGTCCCAATTTCTCACAATTACTGCTCAATAAAAATCGAAGGTCTCCCATGTCTGCATCCGCACAAGCTCAGCAAGCACTCGCCACGATTCCTCATTGGGTTGGCGGTAAAACCGTCGTCGGTTCGCTGTCGCGTGTGGGCGATGTTTATAACCCCAGCACGGGTGCTGTGTCGGCGCGTGTTCCCTTTGCTTCGAGCCAAGAACTTGATGACTGCGTCGCTAATGCTAAGGCAGCCTTGCCAGCTTGGGCGGCTACACCTCCACTGCGCCGTGCGCGCGTCATGTTCAAGTTCCGTCAGTTGCTGGAAGCACACACAGACGAACTGGCTGCGATTATTTCTAGCGAGCACGGCAAAACGCTGAGCGATGCTCGTGGTGAAGTCGTTCGTGGTTTGGAAGTGGTCGAGTTCGCCTGCGGCATTCCTGATTTGCTCAAAGGCGAGCACAGCGAAAACGTCGGCACGGGCGTCGATGCGTTCAGCCTGCGTCAGCCTTTGGGCGTCGTAGCGGGTATTACACCGTTTAATTTTCCAGTCATGGTTCCGCTGTGGATGATTCCAGTGGCGCTTGCATGCGGCAACACATTTGTCCTGAAACCGTCTGAGCGCGATCCATCCGCTGCAATCCTTCTCGCCAAGTTGCTGAAGGAAGCGGGATTGCCCGATGGCGTATTTAACGTTTTGCATGGCGATCGCGAAGCGGTTGATGGTCTGCTTCATCACCCAGATATTTCTGCAGTCAGTTTTGTAGGCTCGACGCCAGTTGCGCGTCACGTTCATCGCGAAGGCACATTGAATGGCAAGCGCGTGCAAGCGCTGGGCGGCGCAAAGAATCACATGGTGATCATGCCCGACGCGGACATTGATGATGTTGTTGAAGCTTTGCTTGGCGCCGCTTACGGCTCGGCCGGCGAGCGCTGCATGGCGATCTCGATTGCTGTTGCAGTGGGTGATGAATGTGCGGATCAGTTGATTGCGAAGCTGGCTCCGAGAGTGAAGGCGTTGAAAGTGGGGCTGCCTACCGATAACGCCACGGAAATGGGCCCGCTGATTACCGGCGAGCATCGTTCACGAGTTTGCGATTACATCGAGTCTGGCGTGAGCGAAGGCGCTAAGTTACTTTTGGATGGTCGCCCCGGTTATGCGGGTACGCCCGGCGGTTTCTTCCTCGGCGGTTCGCTGTTCGACAAAGTCAGCACCGACATGAAGATTTACAAGGAAGAAATCTTCGGGCCTGTATTAGGCATCATGCGCGTCCCTGATTTGGACGCCGCAATAAAACTGATCAACGCCCATCCGTTCGCGAACGGTACGGCCATCTTCACCCGTAGCGGTAACGCTGCGCGCGCATTCACATCGGGCATTGAAGTCGGCATGGTGGGTGTAAATGTGCCGTTGCCCGTGCCAATGGCCTTCCACAGTTTCGGTGGCTGGCGTAATTCGCTGTTTGGCGATCATCACGTCTATGGCCGTGAGGGCGTGCGTTTCTATACGCGCCAGAAGGCCGTCACCCAACGTTGGCCACGTGAAACCGAACAACGCGCTGAGTTTTCAATGCCAACGATGAAGTAATTCTTGCGGCGGCTCGTTCCGCTGCTTGAGTCGATTGCAGTACGCTACACCTGCTTCCAGGGAGATGATGAATGCAAGGTGTTGATCGACTGAATTTCAAGGTGTCCGACCTTGAGCTGATTGCAGATGCGGTAGGGCCAGCGGATGCTGCGCGCGTACTTTTTCTGCACGGCAGCGGGCAGTCTCGTCAGAGCTGGCGACGTGCATTGCAAGAGACGGGTCGTCGCGGATTACGCGGCATTGCACTCGACATGCGTGGTCATGGTGATAGCGCATGGTCACCCGACGGCAAGTACGACCTCAAAATCTTTGCGGCAGATCTTCGTCAGGTTGTCGATCAAATCGGTGGCGAGGTGGTTTTGGTGGGGGCTTCCTTGGGCGGCCTCGCCAGCATGCTTATCGTTGCTGAAAAAATAGCCTCAGTGCGTGCCTTGGTGCTCGTTGATATTACGCACCGCGTTGAGGAAGGTGGCGCGAAAGAGGTCGTTGCCTTTATGGGCAGCGCACCCGATGGTTTTGCCTCGCTTGATGATGCGGCTGATGCAGTCTCGGCTTACCTGCCTCATCGTGAACGTCCCAAAGATACGAAGGGACTCGAGCGCAATCTGCGTCTGCGAAATGGTCGCTACTACTGGCACTGGGATCCTGCATTTCTGAACATGGGTCGTGGCGCGGATTCTGATTTCCGAAACGCTAGGGCAAGCGTTCTTGAGCAAGCTGCACGCTCTATCAGCATTCCAACTTTGCTTATTCGCGGTGGTCGCAGCGAAATCGTGAGCAAAGAGTCCGTCAGTGAGTTTCTCGAAATGGTTCCTCATGCGGAGTTCATTGATATTGCTGATGCTCACCATATGGTGGCGGGTGACGCTAATGACGCTTTCAACGATGGCGTACTTTCTTTCATTGATCGACAAATCAGTTCAGGCGTGATTGCTAGCCGTGCTGCTGATAAAGCCCAAGAGGCCCACGCTCATGGCTAATGAAACGAAGGCGCAGAAATGGGCTGCCTTCGAGCCGCTTAGTGAACCGACGTTTCGCAGAATCTGGTCGGCCAGTTTGCTGTCCAACTTTGGTCAGCTGATTCTCGGCGTTGGCGCAGCCTGGGAAATGACGAGGCTCACCACGTCAGTGGGCATGGTTGCTTTGGTCCAAACCGCACTGATGTTGCCGCTGATGATCGTTGCTGTGCCTGCGGGCGCTGTTGCAGACATGTTCGATCGACGCAAAATCGCGCTCATTGGTCTTAGCTTTGCCACGCTTTCTGCTGCAACGCTGACGACGCTTGCTGCACTGGGGCTGACGACACCTTGGATGCTGCTCATATTTTGTTCGCTGATTGGCACTGGCGTTGCGCTGTATGGACCTGCTTGGCAGGCCTCAGTCATTGAACAAGTCAAAGTCGAGCAATTGCCTGCGGCCGTCGCGCTCTCTTCGGTGAGCTATAACCTTGCTCGAAGTTTTGGCCCGGCGCTGGGCGGTATGGTTGTTTTGGCCTTCGGAGCAATGGCAGCGTTTGCCATCAATGCTTTGTTTTATCTGCCGCTGCTGCTCGCGTTCTTCATGTGGCAGCGCGTACATGTGCCGCCACGATTGCCGCCAGAGCAAATGCATCGCGCCATTGTTTCTGGTGCGCGATATGCAAAGCACTCACCGTCGATTCGCAACGTGATGATTCGCGCTTTTGCCACAGGATTGGCCGGCGCTTCTACTGCAGCACTCATGCCTTTGATTGCGCGAGATCAGTTGGGCGGTAACGCCAGCATTTTTGGGTTGCTATTGGGTGCGAGTGGCGTCGGCGCGGTGGTTGGGGCATTTGCTGTCGCTACCGTGCGTGAGCGCTTGAAAGCTGAGCATGCAGTGAGTCTCTGCGCTGCAGTTGCGGGCGTGATGATTTTGTTTGTCGGATTCAGCAAAAGTCTATTGCTGACCTGCGTGCTGCTGATGGTTGCAGGCGCGGCCTACATGCTGCTGGTTACGCTGCTGAGTGTCGGTGTGCAGTTGTCGACGCCACGCTGGGTGGCGGCACGTGCACTGTCTTGGTTTCAGTCGTCTCTGACGGGCGGTATCGCCATTGGGGCTTGGTGGTGGGGGCATGTCACTGCGGAGTGGGGTCTTGGCAATGCGCTGATCGCTTCCGGTGCCGCACTATTGGTGACGCCAGTAATCGGCTTATTTTTCCCGATGCCACGTATTTCGAGAGAAGACGTTGAGTCGGTTGAGCTGGCTAATGAGCCTGAAGTTGGCTTGCAGATCACTGCGCGCAGCGGCCCGATCGTGATCGAAATTGATTATCGCGTGGACGCTACGCGTGCACGGCAATTTTACGAGTTAATGCTGAAGTTGCAGCGTGCGCGTAAACGCAATGGCGCATACGAATGGTCGATATCGCGAGACATCGCCAATCCGGAGCTTTGGACCGAGCGCTATCACTGTCCGACCTGGGGCGACTACCTGCGACAAAGAAGCCGCTACACGCAGGGCGATCAAGAGCTGCAGGCCCGCGTGAACGAATTCCATCTGGGGTTCGACTCGGCTACAGCGAGCTTGCGTGTGCGCCGCAGGCTGGAGCGTCCGTTTGGTTCGGTCAGGTGGCGTGCCGATTCTCCTGATGTCAGCAACGAATCCATCCATATTCTGCCGCATTGACGGCCGAATTTATAATAAACAACACTGTCGACTAAGAGCAGCTGGCGCGTATATACTCAGGGCTGAAAATGCCGCTGCGCGCTGTGCCTTTAGGAGATGAACATGGGTGAAGCTTTAATCATTGACGCCGTGCGTACGCCGCGCGGAAGCGGTAAGCCTGGCAAAGGCGCGCTAGTCAATCTGCATCCGCAGCATCTAGCTGCAACCGTGCTCAAGGCGCTACAACAGCGTAACAATCTTAAGACCGAAGACATCGACGATGTCATCTGGGGAACCAGCGCGCAGAAGGGCATGCAGGGCGGCGACATGGGCCGCATGGCTGCACTCGATGCGGGCTTTGATGTTCGCGTCAGTGGCGTAACGCTGGATCGCTTCTGCGGTAGCGGCATCACCGCAGCGAGCATGGCCGCAGCGCAGATTCGTTCAGGCATGGAAGATCTGATCATCGCAGGCGGCACCGAGATGATGTCGCTCATCACCACGATCTCGCAGCAAGAAAGAGCGGCCGGTCTTAAGTCCTTGATGATGGGCTCCGGCAATGAGCGTCTTGCTGAACGTCATCCTCAATCGCATCAGGGCGTGTGCGCCGATGCGATTGCTTCGATGGAAGGCATCACTCGCGAAGAGCTGGACGCTTTTTCACTTGAAAGCCAGCGCCGAGCAGGCGTCGCGATTAAAGAAGGTCGCTTCGATAAATCCATCGTTCCTGTTGTTGATGATGCAGGCAATGTGATTCTTGCGAAGGACGAATATCCTCGCCCACAAACAACAGCTGCAGACTTGGCTGCACTCAAGCCAAGTTTCGATCAGATTGCGGACATGCCCGTTGATGCGAATGGCACGACGTTTAGAAAGCTGATCAATCGTCGCTATCCTGATCTTAAGATCGAAGCATTTCATCACGCGGGCAGTTCATCCGGCGTCGTGGATGGTGCGGCAGCACTGCTGATCGCATCTGAAGAATACGCACGTAAACACGGCCTCAAGGCGCGCGCTCGTATCGTTGCCACCGCCAACATTGGTGATGACCCAACGCTGATGCTGAATGCTCCGGGACCTGCTGCGAAGAAAGTGTTGGCGAAGGCTGGCCTCACGATTAATGACATCGACCTCTGGGAGATCAACGAGGCCTTTGCTGTCGTGGTGGAAAAGTTTATCCGTGATCTTGGCTTGGACCGCGAAAAGGTCAATGTCAATGGCGGCGCTATTGCGTTGGGCCACCCGATCGGCGCCACCGGCGCGGTATTGATCGGCACTGTTCTTGATGAACTGGAAAGACGCAATCTCAAGCGTGGACTGATCACGATGTGCGCTGCGGGCGGTATGGCCCCGGCAATCATCATTGAGCGCGTGTAAGCGAAACTAACAATGTTGGAGTCTGTGCGGTGACCGAAAAAACCATCACGATGTTGCCTTGGCCTGCAGATGACTTGTCTGTTTATGGGCCGGTCACTTCCAGTCCTGTTAGCCGTGCTCAGCAATATGTTGCTCGCGCCATGTATAGAAATTGGGCGTTGATTCCACATGTCACGCATAACGATGATGTTGATATCACGGCATTTGAAACTCGCCGCAAAGAATGGAATGCAGCGCATCCTGAGCAGAAGCGTTCCTTGCTCTCTGCGTTGGTCAAGGCATCGGTTGCGACTTTGCAGCGTTATCCCAGATTCAACAGCTCGCTCAGCGCAGACGGCACTACCTTAATCAGCAAGCAGTACTTTCATATCGGCATCGCGGTTGATGTGCCGAATGGTCTCTTGGTTCCGGTGATCCGTGACTGCGATACGCAGAGCATTGATCAGGTCGGTGGCCAGATCGCGAGCATTTCAGAGAAGGCGAAGACCAAAGGGCTTTCGCTGGCCGAAATGTCTGGCGGTTGCTTCACTTTGTCCTCGCTGGGACACATTGGAGGCACTTCGTTTAGCCCGATTATCAATGCGCCTGAAGTCGCCATTCTGGGCATTTGCCGTAGTCAGGACCGCTTTCTCCCAGATGCGGAAGGCAAGCCGGTGCTACGCCAATTGCTGCCGCTATCGCTCAGCTACGACCATCGTGTGATCAATGGTGCCGACGCGGCGAGATTCCTTCGTTCGATCGCAGATTGGCTCGCTGAATATAAGTTTGAGTGATTGGCTTGGCTGCAGCTAATAAACGACGAGCGGAAGATTGACAGCTTCGACTATCATATGGACATGTAGCCTTAGCCGATAAGCAAAAGCGTTATGTGAATTTGTTTGTACGGTTAAGTCGGAAATCACGTGGAGCAAAGCAAGATGCTGAATAAGGCTAAAACTGCGGTTAAAAAGCCAGCCAAACGTAAGCGCGACCCCGAAGGTACGCGCGTAGCCATCCTTGAGGCAGCGGGCAAGTTGCTGGCGAAAGACGGCGCTGAAGGCCTCAGTGTTTCGCAAGTGGCCCAGCTTGCCGGAGTTAATCGCGGTACCGCTTACCAGCATTTTCCTACTCGTGAACAACTGCTTGATGCCACGACAGCATGGGTTAGCGAGCGTATGCGTACAGCGGTTTTTGGCGGCTTGGATTTCAACAACGTCAAACAAGTTGATCCGATGCATGTCGCGACACAGATGGCTGAGTTTGCGATGGAGAACCCCGAGCTTGGCCGCGTCTGGCTGTTTGAGGTTATGAGCTCTACGCGTCCATCAAACGATAGTTTCTGGAACCTGTATCGCACGCAGTTTGAGAAATTCTCCAAGTCAGAATTAGCGCAACCTGGTATTGATGCCGAAGTTCATTCGGTGATCATGCTGATGAGTGCATTCCTCTGGCCAATCTTTACGCGTGCTCATACGCGCACTACAAAAGAGCGTCAGGAAATGGCGCGTCGTTTCTCAAAGGAAATGCTGCGTCTAAGCTTGTTTGGAACCATGCGCCCAGAGAAATTCCCGGACCTGGCTGCACAGATCACTGCCGACTCTGGCGTAAAAGTGGCCGCTGCTCGCAAGAAAGCCAAGTAGTTCATTCGAAAGAAAAGCCCTCGTTGCGTAGGCAGCGAGGGCTTTTTTATTGGCCTATATATTTAGGCGATTGCGCCGAGTTCTTTCAGCTTTTCAATGCGATCCCACTCAATGCCTAATTCCATCAGCACGATTTCGGTGTGCTCGGAGGCTTGTGGGGCACGCGTGGTTTTTACAGGTTCATGATTAAACTGCACGGGGCCGCGAACCACCTTGATCGGCGCGCCGCCATCTGAGGCTTCGACTTCGAACAGCATGTCGTTGGCTAGGGCCTGCTCGTCGGTCGCAATGTCGATCAGAGTTTGAACCGGTGCCCACTGGCCGCTGTAAGTCGACAGCTGTTTGCGCCAGTACTTGAAGTCCTTCTGTGCAAACGCTTCCTTGATGATTTCGCTGGCGGGCTGCCAGTTTTTCATCAGCGCTTCGGCTGTTGAAAAACGTTCATCCTGCACGCACTCCGGATGGCCGATGTGAGTGAAGAAACTCTTGATGTGCGGGCCGGGTGTTAGCGTGCACATGTTGATCGTGCCACCGTCAGACGTTCGGTAGTTGCCCATGAATGGATTGCCCGGATTGCCGCCAGAGCCCGGCATGCGGTTACGCATCATCTGGCCGCAATCAATGCCC
This sequence comes from Stenotrophobium rhamnosiphilum, assembly GCF_003052265.1. Taxonomy (GTDB): domain Bacteria; phylum Pseudomonadota; class Gammaproteobacteria; order Nevskiales; family Nevskiaceae; genus Stenotrophobium; species Stenotrophobium rhamnosiphilum. The sequence continues at coordinate 23,146 of NZ_QANS01000005.1, read as the reverse complement.
ATGTCGATTGAGATGCCTGATGCCCACCAAGCAGTGCTCAGCAGTGAGACATCAAGCTCGATAGCTTCGCCTGTGCGTTCACGATGAAACAGTGCTGCGGAAATGCCGCCAGCGATGTTCATTCCACCAATTGAATCGCCGAAAGCTGGAATGCCCTGTGCCAACGGGCCCGGCAATTCTTCTGGCGTCATGCTGTGGGCGATACCGCTACGATTCCAGAATGCGGTGCCGTCGAAGCCGCCAACGTCACGGTCCGGGCCTTTGTCGCCATAGGCGCTGCCGCGCGCATAGATGATCTTTGGATTGAATGCGCGAATGTGTTCGATGTCGAACTTCATCTTCTGCCGTTGGCTCGGCAGGTAATTGGTCAAAAAAACATCCGCAGTTTTAGCCAATTCATAAATGACGGCCATGCCTTCTGCGGTAGAGATATCGATGCCAACGCTGCGCTTGCCGCGGTTAGGGTGTTCCATGAACGGGCTGCGATTCGGATTGACCTTGATGCCACCAATGTTGACGAAGCCGCGCTGTGTGTCGCCGCGCTTGGGATGTTCGATCTTGATGACGTCAGCGCCCCAGTCAGCAAGGATGGCGCCAGCAGCAGGGACGAACGTGAATTGCGCCAATTCGAGTACGCGCACGCCTTTCATCACTTGTGCCATTTTGAGATCTCCTCTTCGCATCGTCTTCGATAGGACGATATGATATTAATAAACAACATTGTTGCATATAGACAGGGAGTGCGCTAGAAATAGCCTATAGCGGCAATAGCTGCGCAATCCTAATTACAAACCTTTGAAACAGAGAGAAAAATGAAAATCGACTCCTCACTTGCTGCGGTGGTTACTGGTGGCGCTTCGGGTCTGGGACTTGCCACAGTCAAAGCACTGAGAGCGGCTGGAGCCAAGGTTGCGATCTTTGATCTCAATCAAGAGATCGGTGAAAAGATGGCGGCTGAAACCGGCGCAATCTTTTGTCAGTGCGATGTGCTGTCCGATGAAAGCGTTGATGCAGCGTTCGCAAAAGCGCGTGCTGCGCAGGGGCAGGAGCGTGCGCTGATCTGTTGTGCGGGTGGTGGCAATGCGATTCCAACGGCGCGTCGTGACAAGACGACAGGCGAAATCAATATTTTCCCCAGCGATAAATTCGAATGGGTGCTGAAGCTCAACACGGTGGGTACTTTCCGTTGCATCACGCGCGCAGCGGCGGGCATGATGACGCTGGAGCCTCTGAATGGTGAGCGTGGCGTTCTGGTTAACACCGCTTCTGCTGCTGCGACTGAAGGGCAGATGGGCCAAGCTGCCTACTCAGCGGCGAAGGCTGCGATTGTCGGTATGACGTTGACGATTGCTCGCGATCTCTCTCGTGAAGGTATTCGTGTCAACACGATTCAGCCAGGCATCTTTGCAACGCCAGCAATGGCGCGTGCGACGCCAGAAATGCTTGATGCCTTGGGTAAGATGGTTCCGTTTCCGCCCCGTCTTGGCCATGCTGACGAATACGCTAGTTTGACTCTTGAAGTCATTCGCAACGGATATCTCAACGGTGAGACGCTACGTCTTGATGGCGCAATCAGAATGCAGCCGCGCTGAGTCAAAAAAGATGAGCAATGCCCAGTGGGTTCAAGGTGACTCACTGGGCATTTTAATTCCTGCGTGCAGCGAAGCCTTGCGTGAAGGCGGTGTCGAATATCTCACTAAAGCGTTTCGTGCTTCAGGGGCGCTGGCTTCGGATAATCAGGTCGTGCGAATTACTCAATTTGAAGAATGTCACGGTGGCAGTACAGGGCGGAAACGGTTTCTCTCGCTTGAGTACGCTAAGCCGGATGTTGAGTTGCCCACGCAGTTATTCGTTAAGTTCTCGCGTGATTTCGACGATGTGATTCGTGATCGTGCGAAGAATCAGTTGGATGCAGAAGTGCGCTTGGCGTTGTTGTCTCGTACTGAAGGTTTCCCATTGTCAGTACCGAGCTGTCTATATGCAGATTACAACAGCGAGTCTGGTACCGGCATTTTGATCACTGAACGTATTGCATTTGGTAAAGGCAATATCGAGCCTTTATGCGAAAAGTGCCTAGATGCAGAAATGACCGATCCCTTGGCGCATTACAAGGCGTTACTCAAAGCTGTTGCCGGGCTTGCCGGCACTCATAAGGCGGGTCGTCTTGCTAGCAACGTTTCGGCATTGTTTCCGTTTGATGCGGCTGCGGCGTCTGCCAATGACCGAATCCGGTACACCGAACAGCAATTGCTGAATCGCGTCGCTCGCTATGCAGAATTCTCCACAAAATATCCGCAACTCTTTCCTGCGAATGTCATCACGCCGACCTTCATCGAGCAGTTGAAGAAAGACATTCCACGTTTCATTGAACACGAACTCACAATAAAGCGGTTTCTCTACAGCAATCCAGAGTTCATCGCGCTTTGCCATTGGAATGCCAATGTTGATAACGCATGGTTCTGGCGCGACGGGCAGGGTGAACTTCATTGCGGTTTAATTGACTGGGGTCGCGTCGGGCAAATGAGCGTTGCCCACGCACTCTTCGGTGCTTTGAGCGCAGCAGAAGTTGAGCTATGGGATCGGCATCTGGAGGAGCTGTTAGTGCACTTCGCAGATGAATTCCATCGCTGCGGCGGGCCGACACTAGATGTTGAAGAACTCAAAACACATCTACTGTTATTCGTGGCCTTGATGGGTTTGGCTTGGCTGATGGATGCGCCAGCGTTAATCGAGAAACAGATTCCTGATCTCGCTTCGATCAAAGATCGTTTCGATCCGAAATTTAGATCGAACGAAACTGCGCGAGTGCAGCTTCAGATGATGAGCAATGTTCTTAATCTGTGGCAGAAGCGGGACTTTGGAAAGCTGCTCGACAACTTAGTCGAACAAGTTTTTTAGAGCTCGCCTGTCGACTTTTAGCGTCGGCGTTCTGGGGAGTTCCTTCACAAAACGCCATTGAACTGGGATGTGCGTTGCGTAGACGCGATCGCGTAAGTGCGCTTCGAGTTCAGCAATGGTTGGGCTTGTGACATCAGGCTTGAACTGAATCGCTGCCGCAGGAACCTGTCCGAGACGTTGATCCACAACTCCAATAACAGCTGCCGCAGAAACCGCAATGTGTTCGAGCAATGCACGCTCAATGGCTTCTGGCAGTAGTTTGAAGCCACCACGCACGATCGCGCCATCGGCACGACCGCGGTGGAACATGAATCCGTCTTCGTCGATCAGTGCAATGTCAGAGGTGCGAATCCAATCTGGCCCGATGCGAGGAGAAATTACTTCCAGCAAGCCCTCTTGTCCCGCCGGCAGAACGGTTCCGCTATCGGGATCAACAATGCGTAACTGAGCGCCGGGTAGCGCGCGTCCGACACTGCCAAGTTTTTTCTGTCCCCAGACGCGATGCAGGTCGAGCGTCATTGCAGTGACGGGGCCGCCAAATTCAGTGGCGCCATAGGAAAGCAAAATAGGAATGCCGTAACGTTCTTCAAATGCGCGATGAACGGTTGGGTCTAGTGGCGCTGCGCCTGTTCCCATGCGCGTGATGCAGGCCAGATCCGCAGGCGGAATATCTGCGTCCAGAATCATCTGTACGCCAGCAGGTGGCAGTCCACTGATTTCCGGACGATAGCGCAGCAAGTGGTCATGCCATCCGGCAACGCTGAAGCGCTCTAGCAATACGGCACGTTGTCCTCTGAGTAAAACGGGCAAGCTGGAATAAATTCCAGAGATGTTTCCCAAAGGGAAGAACAGAAGTGTCGGCGTTGCAGCTAAGAACTTCTCGTCGTCATCGTTCGTGAGTGCCTGAGTTCCGAGGTAGTGTTTGGCAATCAGTGCATAGCTGATGGCAAATTGTTTGGGAGGCCCCGTCGTTCCGCTGGTCAAAATTTCAATTTGAGCGGGAGCATGAGCGCTAGGTGTCGAGTGACTCTCTGATCGCGCCGGTCCGTGCAATAGCGTGGCGTCCATCTCGGTGAGCACAATGCCAACGATGCCGCGTGCTTTTAGAAGAGTGATGACAGGCCCTGAAAAGTCTTCTGCTGCGCCAATGACAGCGGCAGGATTGAGCCGCTCGATATCGCGAGCCATCGCATTGTCGGACTGAAAGGCATAGATCATTCGCACGTTGCGACTTTGTGCAATGAGTCCGAGTAGGGCGGCGATGGCAGATGGACGATTGCGCGGAATTAAAGTGACGGCTGTATCGGCAGGGATGCGGCAGTCGTTCAAGAGAGCGCGAATGCGATCAGAGATATGTCGTAGTTCGCCCCAACTGAACCAGCGTCCCTCGAATTCAATCGCAGGCCGTGATGGCGCTCGCGCCAAGGCATTCTTAGTTAATTGGCTGAGTTCATTCATAGGTTGTACTGGCTAGGGCCAGCTTTACTTTTACCCATCGAATATTGATAATCAACAGCGTTGTTGATAAGAGTTTACATCAATACTTTGATTCTGAAAACGCAGACATTTTCAGAAGGAAATAGCGAGTGAGATCCATGGAGTTGAAAGGTAAAGTCGTTGTCATTACTGGCGCACTAGGCACGCTGGGAAAAGCTGTGGCTGAAGCGGCTGCGTACTTGGGCGCTACGGTGATCGCCGTGGATCGAGTTGAAGGCGCGAAGCTCGCTGGTGTGCAGGTTGCGCCTGCATTGGATCTTGGCAATTCACAGGCAACGCGTGATGCATTCGCGAGTCTGGCAAATAAGCATGGCCGCATTGATGCCTTGGTCAATGTCGCGGGCGGCTTCTCTTGGGAAACCTTGGCCGATGGTTCCATCGAAACATGGGATCGCCTTTACCAAATGAATATAAGAACGGCGGTTAATGCTTGCCAAGCCGCATTGCCACACTTTCCGAAGAGCGGTGGTCGTATCGTTAACATCGGCGCTGCAGGGGCGGTGAAGGCGGCGGCTGGAATGGGCGCCTATGCGGCGTCCAAGTCAGGCATTGCGAGGCTGACTGAAGCACTTGCTGAAGAACTCAAGGCAGGCGATACCACGGTCAATGCGGTGCTTCCAAGCATTATTGATACGCCAGTCAATCGCGCTGATATGCCAGATGCAGATTATTCGCGCTGGGTTACGCCCCAGGCGCTGGCCGATGTCATTGTGTTTCTGCTGAGTGATCGTGCGCGCGCAATTACTGGCGCGTTGATTCCTGTGACTGGCCGCGTTTAGGCTTTAGCGCTGAAAATAGCTGAGACAAGGTGATCGTGGACGCATAAAATGCGGCCTGATCCCGCAGCGCGGATCAATGAACAATCGCGCTAAAAACTCTGGTGGCTTAATCGTGACAAACGCTTCGCATCAATCTAAGCCTGTCGTAGTGGTTACTGGCGCATCTCAGGGCATTGGTGCAGCGATTGCGGAGCGCTTTGCGAGTCGCGTTTCAGGCGTTCAACTCGCGCTGGTAGCGACTAACGCTGAGCGATTGTCTTCGGTTGCTCAAAAGTGCCGAGCTATTGGCGCTACAGCGGAAATCTTTCCGACTGACCTCAACGACAACGCTCAGGTTGAATGCCTAGCCGCAGAAGTGCACAAAACGTTTGGCCACGTCGATGTGCTCATCAACAACGCCGGTCGCTGGCGTGGTGGTGCGGCGCACGAAATGTCCGTGAGCGACTTTGCGCAGGTGCTACAAGACAATCTCATCAATATGTTTGCTGTCACTCGTGCGTTTCTGCCGCCAATGTTGGAGCGGGGGAGTGGCGATGTATTTCTGATGTCATCGACATCAGGACTTGTTGGCTTGGCCAATAACGCAGCGTACTGCGCTGCCAAGCATGGCGTTGCAGGTTTTTCTAAAGCGCTGCGCGCTGAAGTGGCTGGCCGTGGAATTCGCGTTTGCTGTGTTTATCCCGGTGGAACGGAATCGCCGTCGTGGGAAGGTTCCGGCGTCGATGTCAAAACATTGATGTCAGCGGAAGATGTTGCTGATGTTTTTGTTGACGCTTATCAGCGTTCTCGTCGGACGGTATTAGAGGACATCATCCTGCGTCCTCTTGCAGCTCTGTGAATTTGATCGGTTTTCGCACGATCCGTATTCAGCTGTTCATTAAATCCTAGTTTGAGCGCCTTCGGGTTGGCCGCGGACGGACGGATTTCTGCAATATTTATAATGAACAGCACTGTTGATTGTTAATAATATTTGTGCGATAAAGAAAGCCGCTAAAAAGACCGTCTTCAGGGCGGCATAGAAATGGATGGGGCGTTAGGTCTATCCAACTGAATTTGTACGCAGACGGTGCGTGAGGAGTAGGACATGAAAATCAAAATTGACAAGGCATCCTGCGTTGGCAATGCACGCTGCGCTGCAGTGTCTCCAGAACTGTTTCCGCTGGATGAAGACGGCTATATCGCTGTCACCGAAATTGATGTGCCCCCAGGCATGGAGGCCTTGGCTCGTCGTGGTGCGCGAGCTTGCCCAGAGCGAATTATCATCGTTGTTGAAGATTGAACTAAACGGTAGCCCACGTATGGCTGCAATGCTTTGAACTGCTAATTGAGGAGAAAGTGCAGTGGACTTTTTAGGATATAAAAATAAGCGCGTAATCGTGAGCGGCTGCTTTTCAGGCATGGGCGAGGCGACTGCCCGCATGCTGCTAGAGCAGGGTGCCGAAGTTCATGGCATGGACTACAAAGAAAGCAAGCTTGCGTTGGCTTCCTTCACACAAGTGGACTTGCGTGATCCATCTGCCATCGACGCTGCCGTTGCCAAGATTGGCGGCAAGGTCGATGCGCTGTTCAACTGCGCTGGCCTGCCACAGACTTCACCCGCGTTGGATGTGATGAAAGTGAACTTTGCTGGCACACGCCGCGTCACGGAACAGGTTCTGCCCTTGATGTCGGAAGGTGGTTCGATCGTCAGCATTTCTTCCAACGGTGGTTTGGGTTGGAGCCGTCGCATTCCGACCCACATGCAGCTCATGCAGATCGACACCTACGAAGGCGTTGTGAAATGGGTTCAGGACAACGCAGAAACCGTTGCTGAAGGTTATGCATTCTCTAAAGAAGCGATCATTGTTTGGACGATGCTGATGTCCTCGCGCTTGATCAAGCGCGGCATCCGCATCAACTGCACGATGCCTGGCCCTACCCAGACGCCGATGATGAGCCACTTCGAACAAGCCACCAAGGCTTCAGTGCTCGACGCGGCCATGCAGCCGATCAATCGCCGCTCGACGCCAGATGAACAAGCCGGTCCTTTGCTGTTCCTCAACAGTCCGAAGGCGAGCTACATCAATGGTGTTGCACTCGCTGTTGATGGCGGCTTCCTTGGTGGCGTTGCAACGGGTCAGATTGATCTGCGCACCTTGATGTCAAACGCTTCGTAAAAATATAAGACGCATTTAGGGAATTCCTTATGAACGATGTTTCAACAAACAGTCCCGTTGCCCAGCGCCCGGCCCATGTGACGGATGCCGTAACGTACGATTTCGACATGTTTGGTGATGCAGCGTATGTGGCTGATCCGCACAAGCGCATTCTTGATCTGGTCAAGAATGCGCCGCCCATCTTCTGGACACCGCGCAATGGCGGCCATTGGATGCTGATGACTCACTCTGCAAACTTTCATGCTTCACGCGATACCGAAGGTTTCTCCAGCGAGATCGTTCCGCAAGCGATGATCAAGGCAATGATGGCGAAGATGCCTCCGGGCTCGCCGCATATTCCGCAGCCATTGCCAATCACGATTGATCCGCCTGATCACACCGCATATCGCATGCCCTTGCAGCGCGCGTTTTCGCCTAAGGCAATGCTGGGCTTGCAGAAGAGCATCCGCGAGTTGGCGGTTGATCTGATTGAGAAGATGAAAGCCAAGGGTGGCGGCAACTTTGTTGATGAAGTTGCTGAGCCCATGCCGGTGCAGATTTTCTTGAAGATGTTCGGCTTGCCGCTAGAACGTCAGCAGGAATATCGCACGCTGGTTAAAGAACATATGGAAGGCAACCAGAATCACGATCCGCGTGCGATCGTGGCTCGTATGCTCAAGCTGACTTCGATCATGCGCGAGACCGTTCTCGAGCGTAAGGAAAATCCTCAGGACGATTTGATCAGCATGCTGTGGCAGTCCGAGATTAACGGCAAACCTACAACGCTGGCAGATTTGGAAAATTACTGTGTAGTGTTGTTCACCGCCGGACTCGATACGGTTGTAAACGGCATCAGTCACGGCGTTCTGCATCTAGCCAAGAATCCGGACTTGCAGCGCGAACTGCGTGCAAATCCAGAAAAGATCCATGGCGCGTCAGAAGAATTACTGCGCCGCTATACCTTCACCGTGCCGCTTCGTCGCATCGCCAAAGACCTGAACTTCCAAGGTGTGGAGATGAAGACGAATGACCGCGTGATGTTGTTCCTGCCTGCGGCAGATCTTGATTCTTCGGAATATCCTGAAGCAGAGCGTTACGATCTTCAGCGCCAGAACAGTGTTCACATTGCGTTCGGTGTTGGTCCTCATCGCTGCCTCGGCTCGCACCTTGCGCGCCTTGAGCTGCAGATTGTTTATGAAGAATTGCTGGCCCGTGTTCCTGAATTCCGTCTCGACCCGGACAAGCCTGTGACTTATCACGGCGGTCATGTGGTCGGTCCCGATGCGGTTTGGTTGCGCTGGAATTAATTAAGACATGGCAGCCACACGCACATTGCCGAAACTTGATGCTGACAACCGTGCCTTCTGGACGGGCGGGGCAGAGGGACAACTGCGGCTGATGCGTTGTCAGGACTGCAAGACCTTCATTCACCCACCGCGCCCTGTTTGCAGAAAGTGTTTATCTGAAAACGTTAAGCCAGAAGCCGTGGCAGGAACCGGCGTTGTGTATTCGTACACGATCAACTATCAGAAGTGGTCTCCAACGATGGAAGTGCCTTTCGTGATTGCGCGTGTTGCGATTGATGGCGCACCCGGCGTGTTGTTGACGACCAATATCGTCGATTGCCCAGTTGATTCTGTGGATATCGGCGATAAGGTTCGCGTGAAGTTTCTGCAGCAGGATGATGTGTTCATCCCGCTCTTTGAGAAGATCAACTGATGTCCGCCAACGAAGCCTATATCAGCGGCGTGGGGCAGTCCGAGATCGGCACCAGGCTGACTCGCTCGCCTTTGTTGTTGACGCTTGATGCCGTGCGCGAAGCGCTGGACGAAGCAGGTTTGACCATCGGTCAGATCGATGGAGTCTCCACCTATCCCGGTCGTATTCCTGCTTATCTCGGCTTCTCGCCTGTCGGCGCAGATGAATTGATTGATGCCTTGGGCATTCGCGCCACTTGGTACGCCGGTGGTGGTGAGATCTCATCGCAGCTTGGCGCTGTAGTAGCGGCTGCGGCTGCTGTTCGTGCAGGACAAGCCCGTCATGTGATTTGTTTCCGCACCGTTTATGAAGCAGCTGCGCTGGCGCGGCCAGACGAATATCCACGGCCACAGCGTGATCGCGTGGACGGCTCCTCACAATGGTTTGCACCATTCAATGCGATCTCTGCAGTTACCTGGACTGCGCAGTACGCGATGCTCCATGTGAAGCGCTATGGCCTTAAGCGTGAGCAGCTCGCACAGATTGCACTGACAGCGCGTGCTCACTCAGCGTTGAATCCTCGTGCGCTTGTGCGCGAACCGCTGACGATGGATGAGTACATGTCAGCGCGAATGATTTCTTCACCACTGTGCTTGTACGACTGCGATCGTTTCACTGATGCATCAACCGTAGTTATCGTTTCAGCAGGCGACGCGCTTGATGAAGTGAAGTGCACACCAATTCGCATTGCTGCAATGGCAGGCACCGTTGAGCGCCATAGCTGGGATCAAGCCGATGAGTTGGCTTGTTATCCAACAGGTGCTGATCTGTGGAAGCGTACGGATTACAAACCTGCTGATGTCGACACCGCACAGTTGTACGACGGCTTCAGCTTCCAAGCGCTGGCTTGGATTGAAGCGCTCGGTTTCTGCGAGTTAGGTGAAGGCGGTCGCTTCATCGAAGGCGGCAAGCGCATCGCATTGGATGGTGAGCTGCCACTCAATACCTTTGGTGGACAAATTGGCGCGGGTCGATTGCACGGCTTCGGTTTTGCACACGAAGCTGTTGTGCAGCTGAGAGGCAAGGGCGGCGCGCGTCAGATTCCGGGTGATCCACGCGTCGCGGTCAGTACTTCCGGCGGCGGACCCTTGGCAACTGCATTGTTGCTGGCACGAGATTAATTAACTCCGCTCATATCGAGCGGGCTTCGAAATAACGCGGCTCTCAGAGTCACGATTTGAATAGCGAGGAGTAAGGCTTATGAAGATGAACGACATGGTGCTGATTAGTGTCGATGACCACATCAGCGAACCACCAGATATGTATCAGCAGCACCTCACCGGTGCTGAGCTCGCAAGCGCGCCGACGTTGAAGGTTGCTGACAACGGCACGACTTTCTGGGAATACCAGGGCCTGAAGATGCCATCGGTTGGCCTCAACGCCGTGGTGGGTCGCCCGATGGAAGAGTACGGCATGGAGCCGACTTCCTTCGAACAACTGCGCAAGGGTTGCTACGACAAAGATGCACGTATCGATGACATGAATGTCAACGGTATCGCTGCCTCGCTCAATTTCGGCAGCTTCCCCGGTTTTGACGGCGGCCGTTTCCACAAAGTGCCAGACAAGAATTTGTCGCTGATTCACATGCGCGGTTACAACGATTGGCATGTTGATGAATGGTGCGGCTCGCACCCTGGTCGTTTCATCCCTTGCGCGCTGTTGCCGACTTGGGACATGAAGGCGACGGTTGAAGAGATCAAACGTCTGACCAAGAAGGGTTGCACTGCAGTTTCTCTCAACGAGAACCCAACCGTGCAGGGTCTGCCGAGCATTCACAATGCTTATTGGGAGCCGATGTGGCAGGCGATTGTCGAAAACGATATGAAGATTTGCTTGCACATCGGTGCAGGCAACCCGGCACCGCATGCGTCGATGGAAACGCCGATTGAAGCGTGGATCACGACGATGCCGATGTCGATTGCTACGGGTGCTGCCGATTGGCTCAACCTCGAAGCTCTGCACCGTTATCCGCAGTTGCGAATCGCACTGTCAGAAGGCGGCATCGGCTGGATTCCTTATTTCCTTGAGCGCGCTGACTTCAGCCACTCACGTCACAAGTTCTGGACACACTCAACGTTCGGCGACACCAAGCCTAGCGAAATCTTCGCCAAGCATTTCTTGAATTGCTTCATTGACGATGCCTTCGGCCTGAAGAATCTCGATGCGCTGAATGAAGACATGGTGTCTTACGAATGCGATTACCCGCATTCAGATTCGCTGTGGCCTGAAGTGCCGGAGTATCTGTTCAAGACCGTGCAGCACTTGACCGATAAGCAGATCGACAAGATCACGCACCTCAACGCCATGAAGTTCTTCAACTTCGATATGTTCAAGCACAACAAGCGCGAAGACCTGACGGTTGGCGCGTTGCGTGCCAAGGCCGCAGCTGATGGCGTCGATGTCACGCCGAAATCTTCTGGCGGTGCCAAGCCGCTGGCAGAAGGTGAAGTGGAGCGTCCGGTAACTTCGGGCGACTTGATGAAGATGTTCTCGCACCACTCGAAGGCAGCCTAAAGGTCCGGGCAACGTGTGCTCAGGCACGCGTTGCCCTTCGACACATGGCAGGCCATGAGACGCATCCCGAAGACCGTCAGGACCTGCTCGACTTGGGCGGTCAGATCGCTTTTGTCAGTGGTGCTGGGCAAGGCGCTGGTCGCGCCATCGCACTGGCCTTCGCAAAAAACGGTGCAGGCGGCGTTGCCGTCAATGATTTTGATCCACTAAAAGCTGAATTGGTCGCGGCTGAAATTAGAGCGCTGGGTGTTTCTGCGCTGGCCGTTCCGGCTGATGTTGGCGATCACGATGCCGTGCATGCAGCAATGGCGCGTGCCAGCGAACTCGGGCCCATCACCTTGCTCGTTAACAATGCGGGCAACGCTGGTCCCAACGTGACGATGCGACCCATGCCGCCGTTTTGGGAAACCGCACCGAGCGACTGGGATCGTTACTTTCGTACCAATCTGCAAGGCGTCATGAACTGCTGTCATGCAGCGTTGCCCGTTATGGTTCAGCATCAGCGTGGTCGTGTTGTGACGATTGTTTCTGACGCGGGTCGCGTTGGCGAAGCGCGACTCGCTGTTTACGCAGCAGCTAAAGCGGGCGCTGCTGGTTTCATGCGTTCACTGGCGCGTGAAACGGGTCGCCATGGCATTACCGCCAACTGCATTTCACTGTCGACGCTGGAGCCGGTGCTGCCTGAGCCCGAGCGCACAGCGTTTCTGGAAAGTGACAAAGCTAAAGCGCATGTCGAACGCTACATTATTCGCCGCTTCGGCAAGCCAGACGATGTTGCGAGCATGGCGCTATTCCTATGCTCCGATGCGGCCAGTTGGATTACGGGACAAACATATCCGGTCAATGGTGGCTATAGCTTGGCGGTGTAGTTCTATCCAGCAATCTCGCGGTCGCCGATATTGCTGCGTCCAAGTAGCAGGAACAATCCACTGCCAATAAGAACACCGACTGCGGTGAGTGCGAGATACAAGTCATAGCCGCCAGTGAGCTTGAGGGCGAGGCTTAATAGCCCTGCGCCTATCGCTGAAGCGATGCCCAATGCAGCAATCACTAATCCAAGAACGCTGCTGTAGATATCGACCTTGAAGTGACGCAGCACGAGATAGCCTGCGATATCACCTTCGGCGCCTTGCGAAAGGCCCATCAGCAGTACGGCAGATCCCAGCGCCCATGGCGTATCAATCGATGAAGCGAGCATGAACATGCCGATGCTCGGCAAGCCCATGCCGACGGCAGCGACCCAATGTGCTGGTAGGCGATCCAGCGCAAGGCCACACACGAAGCGCCCGATGATCACGCCAATCGCGTACATCGACACTAACTTTGATGCGAACGCGGGACCAGCGCCGTTATCGAGCAACATCATCTTCAACTGTAAGCCGTGCAGTGGCTGTGGAATGTTGCAAAGGAAGATGCCGCCAGCGATCACCCAGAACGCAGGACTGCGAATAATCACTTTGTAGTCGCGTCGTGCTTGGCGCTTGCTACGTGGCAGCGCGCCCAGATATTCATGTGGCGGAATCAGAAACAGCGCGATGATGCCGAAACAGGCAGTGAATATGGCGAGAGCTTGATAGCCGGCGCGCCAACCATTTGTGTCGATGTAGTTGCTGAGTAATGGCGCACCGATCGCGCCAACGATGGCAGGACCGCTCGCCATAATGGCCAGCCCGAGACCACGTGCATTTTGAAAGCGCTCTGCAACGAGTCGACTGTAGACCGTCGACGTCGTTGTGGTGCCGAAAATGACTTGCAACATGGTGATCGCGATGAAGACGCGTAGTTCACCGTTGAAAAAACTGAGTGCGAGATACGACAGCGGCAGAAACAACACGCCAGTGATGGCAACACGCCGCACACCGAATAGATCAGTCAGTCGGCCGATGAGTGGCAGGCAGACGAGTGTGAGCAAGGTTGCGGTACCAAGCAGTGCAAAATCTGATTTCGACCAGCCAAATTCAGCGAGCAGATGCGGTGCAAAAGTACCGATGATGTAAGCGGTGGCTGCGAGCCCTGCGCCATGGCCGACGGTACTGGCCAGCAATGAACGCCAATTGACGCGCAGTTCGCCGATGTAATTCATGCGCGCGGTTTTTGCTCCAACACTTTCCAAATGCCGTCGGCGCTAACCACGGCTTTATCGCCAACGCAGATCAGTCCACGGGTGAAGACCAGTGAAGCGCCTTTGCGAACGACTTCAGGTTGGCAGCTGATAAAAGCGCCAACAGGTGCGCTGGAGACAAAGTGTGTTTGCAATTGTGCAGTGACACAGGCCGAATGCCCAAGAGCTCTGGCTGCGCCATAGCCAAGGCTGATGTCGGCAAAGGTCATGAGCGCGCCACCATGCACGACGTCAGCGCTCTGATTGCAGTGGCGCGAATCAGAAAAGAATCCGAGCGTGTGTTGCGAGCCGATGCTGCGAATCCAGATTGTTCCTAGCGTGCCGGTGAATCCAGCGCCGTCGAGACTTTTCCAGCCTTCTGCTTTCAGCGTTTCAGCATTCATACGATCAAGCGGCTTCTGAGTTGAAGCACAGCGCAGCAACGGCTGCCGCCTGTCCGCCGCGTCCGCCTAGCTCAGAGAGCAAAGCTTTGATGCGATACGTCCACAGATGCAGCGGATGCTCCAGCGTCATGCCCATCGCGCCAAGCATCTGATGCAGGTCATAAACGATGCGCGTTGCACTTTCCTGTGCATGCAGCGCGGCGAGAGCGGCATCGCCTTCGTCTTCGGTCGATGCAGCTTTCAACACGAGCCAACGCACGCCACCTGCGAGTACCGTACATTCGGCCATGCGATGACGCAGTGCCTGGAACGTTCCGAGCGATCGGCCAAACTGTCTACGGATGCTCAGGTGTTCTACAGTGGAAGCGATGGCGGCATGTAGCAGGCCGCTGATCTCCGCAGCGAGTGCGATGCGCAGCCATTTGCGAACATTCGCGGCATCGCTGCCGGATAGCGTCGTCACCGATGCATTACCTGTGAATGTGCCCATCGGATAGGCGTACAAGGAGTCGACGGCTTCAACCGCATCCACGGATGGATGCGCAACGCCGATATCGTCGCCATTAATGATGAGCAATGTTTTTGCTGTGGCGACGAAGCGGCCCGGCCTGCCGTTTTCGATGACTGCAAATGGTCGTGGCAGCTCAGTGGCGAGATGCGGACGCACCAGCATTGATAGCGCGATTTCAGCCGTACAGGGCAGCCATGCAAGCCGTTCGACCGCCATAGTGGCAGTCAGTGGGCCGAGATCTGGAATGCCTGCGATGTCGAAGTATTCGCCGTCTGTGAGTTCTTTCTCGAGCTGTGTGCCTGCAAGCGTGAAACCATAGAAGTCGGTCGGCATCGCTTCAAAATGCGTTGCCAGTCGATCGATAGCACTCGTGAGCGCACTTTGATCGGATGTCAGTGTGAAATCCATTAGCGAGGCTCCCGTGGCATCCGCAGTAATTCTGTGGCGATCAGATTGAGCTGAATTTCAGCAGCACCTGAAGCAATGCCCGCAACAATCGCGCGTTGATGGTGAGCGAGTAGCAGCGGATCGCCACCGGCTAATGCATCCGGCAATTGTTCAACAACAAATTCTCCGACTAGACGTTCAGCCGTAACTGTCGCAAAGCGCGCAGCGCTGGCTTCTGGGCCGGGTGGAAGGCCACGTTTACGCTGATCGATGATGCTGTAGCTATAGAGGCGTGTGGCTTCGCAAGCGGCTTTTGCGCGTGCGGCTTGTTCAATCGCACCGCCGTTGAAACGGCCAGACTTCTTCAGCGTAGCCACTGCGCGATCAAGCATTCTCGCTGCTAACGCAAAGCGCGGAATACCGACACGTTCAAGTGAGAGCGAAGTGCGAACGATTTCCCAAGCTTGGCCCTCAGCGCCGAGTATCGCCGTCTTCGGGACTTCCACGTTATCGAAGAAGACTTCGTGAATATCGCCTTCGCCAATGATGCTGGGAATCTGACGAACTGTGATGCCCGGCGTATCCATGGGCACCAGAAAAATCGAAATACCGTTCTTGCCCACAGACGTACGGGCAAGCAGGAAGCAGGTGTCGGCAACGCCAGCGTAAGACGTCCAGATCTTCTGACCGTTGATGCGGTAGCCCGAACCGTTGTTGCGTTCAGCGCGTGTGCGCAAGGACGCAAGATCAGAGCCAGCCTCAGGTTCAGAAAATCCTTGGCACCAGATCGTTTCACCGCGTGCCATCGGCGGGATGTAGCGCGCCTGTTGTTCTTCGCTGCCGAAGCGCATCAGCGTTGGGCCGATCCAGTTCACGTTCATGTACTGACCGCCGCGTGGCTCGCCAGCAGCCCACATTTCCTCTGCGAGGATGAAAGCCATCCAAGGATCGGCGTCGCGTCCACCCCAGTGCTGCGGCCAATGCGGAACGAGCAAGCCGGCTGTGGCGAGTGCACCGCAGAATTTCGTCGAGAAAGTGCTTTGTGCTGCAGAGCCCGGACCATGGGCCAGCGCTTCCCAGTCAGCGGGCAAGTGCTCGCTCAGGAAAGCGCGAACCGTCGCGCGGAAACTCTGCTGCTCAGAATCCCATTTAAAGTCCATGCTTATGCAGTTTTCTGAACGCGTTCAGCGACGATTGCATCCATCGACAGATACTTGGTCGTTGACCAGCCACCATCGAGTGCCAGTGTTTGGCCATTGATGAAGCTGCCTTCGTTCGATGCAAGAAAGTGCACGGCGTTAGCAACGTCTGCAACGGTTCCATCGCGATTAAACGGCGTCATTTCCTGATTGCAGCGCTGGAAACCATCGGTATCCCAGAAGTCTTTTGTCATGTCGGTTTTGATTACGCCCGGTGCAACGACATTCGCACGAATGCCTTTGGAACCGTAGTCCGCTGCGATTGACTGTGTCATGCCGATGAGGCCAGCCTTCACTGCACAATAGCTACCACCGCTAAGGCCGGCACGCAGGCCCCAGACGGAGCCGACGTTGATGATGGATGAGCCGGGGCCCATTACGCGCAGCGCTGCGCGGCTAAAGCGGAAGGGTGCTTTGAGGCTGATATCGAAGGCTTCGTCCAGCATGGCGTCGTCGGTTTGATCAACCGCACCAAACTTGAAGTAGCCCGCGTTGTTAACCAGGCAATCGAGACGGCCGAAAGCTTTCATCGCAGCGTCAACCGCACGATCACTCGCGCCCGGTGCGGTGACGTCTTCGGCGACAACGAGCACTTCAGTTTGACCAGCAAGATCTTTTGCGAGTTGTTCGAGTCTGTCTTTGCGACGTGCAACAGCGACGATGCGAAATCCACCCTTGGCGAAACGACGCGCAATGCCGTCGCCCAAGCCAGCGCTGGCGCCGGTGATCAGTACAACTGGTTTTTGGTTTGAGTTATTTGTCATGTAATTTTCCTCAATATATTTTTGTGTCGCGCTTGATCAATGGCTAAAGGCCAAGACAGAGATACTTGATCTCCAGATAATCTTCGATGCCGTACTTAGAACCTTCGCGGCCGAGTCCCGATGCCTTGATGCCGCCAAATGGAGCGAGCTCGGTTGAGATCAGTCCCGTGTTGACGCCAACGATGCCTGCTTCGATACGCTCGGCCACGCGCCATACGCGTCCGATATCGCGCGCATAGAAATAAGCGGCGAGTCCAAACTGTGTCGCATTAGCTTGTGCGATCACTTCTTCTTCGCTTTCGAAACGGAACACTGGCGCCAGCGGGCCGAATGTCTCTTCGCGACTCACGAGCATTTTCTGAGTCACGCCTGACAACACGGTTGGCGTGAAGAATCTTCCGCCTCGTGCATGTGCTGAACCACCCGTCATCACCTTTGCACCTTGGGCAGTGGCATCAGCGATGTGTTCTTTAACTTTTGCAACGGCCTTTTCGTCGATCAGCGGGCCGATGTCAGTGCCCGCTTCGTTGCCCGCGCCTACTTTCAGCGCTGCGGTTGCAGCAGTGAGTCGGCTGAGGAAAGCGTCGTGGATGCCTGCTTGCGCGTAAATGCGATTGGCGCAGACACAGGTCTGGCCCGCATTGCGGAATTTTGATTGAAGCGCGCCAGCAACGGCGGCATCCAGATCGGCATCATCAAACACGATGAACGGAGCGTTGCCGCCTAGTTCAAGGCTGAGTTTCTTAATTGTTGGGGCAGACTGTGCATAGAGCTTTGCACCGACATCGGTAGATCCCGTGAACGACAGCTTGCGAACGGTTTCGCTGGACGTCAGTACGTCACCAATTTCCGTTGAGCTGCCAGTGATGATGTTGAGCAGACCAGCGGGCAAGCCTGCTTTCTCTGCGAGTGCGCCGAGCGCGAGTGCGGTGAATGGCGTTTGCGACGCAGGCTTCACGACCACAGCGCAACCCGCTGCAAGGGCAGGGCCGATCTTTCGCGTGATCATCGCTGCTGGAAAATTCCATGGCGTGATTACGGCAACAACGCCGATCGGCTGCTTGATCACAACAATGCGTTTGTCTGGAGCGTGACTCGGAATGACATCGCCATAGACGCGCTGCGCTTCGTCAGCGAACCATTCAATGAAACTTGCGGCATAGGCAATCTCACCGCGCGCTTCGTTTAGCGGTTTGCCTTGTTCCTGCGTCAAGATTGCGGCCAGCTCGTCTTGATGCGACATGATCAATTCGAAATAGCGGCGCAATGTGCGCGCACGCTCTTTCGCTGTCAGTTTGGCCCAAGGGCCCATCGCCTGTTCAGCGGCAGCAATTGCACGTTCAGTTTCTTTGCGGCCCAATCTCGGCACGCGGCCGATCACCGCGCCAGTGGCTGGATCGTCTACATCAATCCAGTGTTCGCCGGTTATCCATTCGCCACCGATGAGGCAAGCTTCTTTTTTTAGACTGGTCATTGCCGAAGTAATATTTTTATACCCATCGATATCTTATGACCGCGCCTACAGCCACGCGCATCCATTGCGTCTGCGGGCATAACGGCGATCATCGACAGACCAGTTGGCCACGCTAATACTCAAATCTGCGCATGAATCCCGATGTAATCTTGGCTTAGGATCGTGTTTGGCAGTGCGCACGATTTTCTGTGTCTTATCTGAGACGGCAATAGCATGCGATTGAACGTAGTAAAACTCACGCGTATGAGTGATTTCGACGAGCTTGTCGATTTTGTTGTCGTCGGTAGCGGCGGCGGCTCCATGTGCGCGGCCTTGCTGATGCGGTCTGCGGGTAAGAAGGTTCTGATTCTTGAGAAGGAAGATTTGGTTGGAGGAACGACCGCACGCTCTGGTGGAGTCATGTGGATTCCTAATAATCCGTTCATGAAGCGTGATGGTGTGCCAGACAGCTATGAGCAGGCTTCTGCCTATCTCGATAGCGTTGTCGGTGATCCTGTCGATGCACCCGGCACTTCACGCCAGCGTCGCAGCAGTTATCTGCATGAAGCGCCGTGCATGGTGCAGTTCTTGGTGGATCAAGGGATAAAACTCACGCGTGTAGCGGAGTGGCCGGATTATTACGACGACCGTCCTGGCGGCTCAGCGCCCGGCCGCACGGTTGTTGCAGAGCTATTCAACGTCAATGAGCTCGGACCTTGGAAGAACAAACTGCGTAAAGGTTTCTTGCAGTTGCCCGCAACACTCGATGAACTATTGGAACTACCAGGCTTCAAGCGATCCTGGCGCATAAAAATTTTGATGCTGAAGATCGCTTTTCGTGCGATTGCGGCGAAGCTGACTGGCAAGCAATGGATCTCTGCGGGTGCTGCGTTGCAAGGACGAATGTTGCAGGCGGCACTACGCGCTGACGTTGATATCCGACCCGGCTCGCCCGTGCGTGAATTGATCATGAAAGATGGCGCTGTCACTGGCGTTGTTACAGTCAAAGATGGACGTCCTTGGAAGGTGGGCGCGAGTCTGGGTGTGCTGGTTAACGCAGGCGGTTTTGCACGTAATCAGCGGATGCGTGATCGCTATCAACCCGGCACTTCGGTGAAGTGGACGATGGCGTCTAGTGGCGACACCGGCGAGATGATTGAAGAGATGATGCGTCATGGCGCGGCCATTGCGCAGATGGATGAAATGGTCGGCACTCAACTGACGCTGCCGCCGGAAGAGCAGGGTGCGGATTTCATGCCGACAGCGCAGAGATTAACCGCTGCGCCGCATGCGATTCTGGTCGATCAAAGTGGTGTTCGCTACATGAACGAAGGTGGTTCGTACATGGCGTATTGCAAGGGCATGATTGAGCGAAACAAGCAGGTTGCTGCAGTGCCTAGCTGGGCATTATTCGATCAGCAATATCTCAAGAAATACATGCTCGCTGGAAAGATGCCCGGTAGTCGTAAACCGAAAAATTGGATTGATGAAGGTTATCTGCACAAGGCTGAATCGATCGAAGATTTAGCGCGTCAACTCAAAATGGATCCCTCAACGCTGAAGAGCACTGTTGAGCGTTTTAACGGATTTGTGGTGAAGAATCGCGATGAAGATTTTCATCGCGGTGAACGCGCTTACGATCGTTGGCTTGGCGATCCGTTTCAAAAGCCTTCTGCAGCTTTGGGGGCGATCGAAAAAGCGCCGTATTACGCAGTGCCAGTCGTGCCGGGCGATGTAAGCACTTACGGTGGCGTTGTGACTGACGAATGTGCACGCGTGCTGCGAGAGGATGGAGCAGTGATCCCCGGTTTGTACGCAACAGGTGTTTCAACCGCCTCGGTTATGGGGCGCGTTTACCCAGGTGCAGGCTGCAGTATCGGCCCGTCGTTTGTCTGGGGCTATGTTGCAGCGAAACATGCCGCTGGTATCAACACAGATCCCGTCTAATCTTCGACGAATCTAGTGCGTTGCGATCTTGGGCGACTCAAGATTTTTGCGATATTGCTTGGGTGTTGAGCCGGTCCAGCGTTTGAACGCACGACCAAAACTCGACTGCTCCGAATAGCCCAAAATATCTGCCACATCATCCAGCGATAATTCACCGCTTTCGAGATGAACGCGAGCAAGATCGATACGCTGCTTTTCGAGGATGTCTGAGAAGCGTAGACCGCTGTCACTAAGATTTGCTTGTAGTGTACGAACAGATGTTCCTAGCTTGTCGGCGCAGTGCTCAATCGAGCAATTACCTGAAGGCAAGGAGCCGCGAACATAATCTTCAACGCGTTCCAGAATTGTTGTTCTTGAAGCTTCTCTCACGCGACCCAGATAACCGCCTAGCAGTCTGAACAACAGTCTATTGGAACTGCCCACTGCTCGGTCCATCACTGCACTGGGAAATGCGATAGCGTTGGTAGATGCTCTGCTGTGAAACGGACATCCGAATTTGCTGGCGAGTTCGGGCAAATCCTTTTGGCGCGCATCGACTGCGAGGTTTACATAGCTGGGGCGGAAGTTCTGTCCGCCGATTTGCTTGAGCAGCTTGAGAATCAGCAGCGTTGCTTTGTAATTGGCCTGATTGGTTTGTCCGAGATCTGTTTTGGAATACCAACGCAGCTCGGTCGTCTCTTGGCCTTCTGCAAGTTCGAGAACGGCAACTGGAGAATGCACAACAGGAATGTAGTTGATGAAGCTTTCCAGTGCTTCACGAACCGAGCCTGCTGAGCGACAAAGCGCAGCAACAGATCCGAAAATTTCTGGCTCTTGATGCTGGGCTAGCTTCAGGCCAAACAGGGAATCGTTGAACGAAGTACTACAGTATTCGAGTGCGTTAACGAGCGATTGAGAGTCGATATAAAAATCGGGATCGCGCATGGCGCGTGGATCAATGTTGTGGCGCTCTAGAATTGAGCGTGGATCTCCGCCGAGATTACGCACCACATCGCCAAAACCAGTTAGATTCGCTGCACGCATTTGCCGTTTAACTGGCATTGAATCGAGCGGCCCTTCTAAGCTATAAAAGTTTCCATCCGTCATCGCATTGCTCCTCATCGCTGACCTGCTTTGCAGATCACTGGGCACTTTGCGCTTAATGTCGATTCCTACACACCAAGTGTCAGGACATAAACCTTAAATGCGTGCCATAACTATCTGCGATAAGCATACCATCGTCAGAATTCATAATGAACAACACTGATGATTTAAATATGTAATGAAAACAGATGCATTTTTAAAGGGTGTGCGTCGAGGGGATAGTTTGAGTGCCGTTTTATCGACTAAAACGGCTTGAACTCTTTACTAAGGCCAGCAAATAATGAACAACACTGATGATAAGAAATGAGTCGAATTAAATTCGACCTGAGGAGATTCAAAACGTAGCGCCGCTTCACCTGCTTTTGCAGGCCTGACTCATTTAGCTCCACGCATGTAAACGAGTAGATATGATCAATATTGATGATCTCAAAAGTGAAGCGAAGAAATACATCCGCTATGAGAAGGATGTTGTTAACAGAATTGCGTACCTGACTTTCAATCGGCCCGAAAGTCTGAACTCAACTTCTGTTGGCATGCGTCAGGTCTATGCTGATCTCGTATTGCAAGCCAATATCGACGACGAAGTGAAAGTGTTGGTTATCAGGGGAGAAGGCGACAATTTTGGTGGTGGTGGCGATCTTTCAGAGCAGGCAGACATGCTCTCTGAAGGCGACGAGGACGTCTCGCTGCTGCACGAATTTGGAATTAATGACCCAAGCGTCAAATATCCGCCCAAGGGCTCTTTCCGCTTTCTGCATGGCTTAACAGATCATTACGCCAAGGCCAGCGCAGGCAATCGCCCATTACAAGAATTCAAGAAAATTAGCATCGTAGAAGCCAAGGGCTACTGCTATGGCTGGCATTTTTACCAAGCGGCCGATGCGGATTTATTGGTGTGTTCGGACGACACTTTGTTCGGTCATCCCTCCTTTCGCTACGCGGGATGGGGCCCACGCCTTTGGACCTGGATCGAAACAATTGGTTTGCGCAAATTTCAGGAAATGCTCTTCACTGGGCGCCCGTTTACCGCCAAGGAAATGGACGCCTGCAATTTTGTAAACAGCATAGTGCCTCGGGAAAAGCTGGAAGAAGAGACCAAAAAGTACGCCATGGCTTGTTCGCGTACTCGCCCGATGGACGTTGTTGCAGTGCAAAAAACTTTTATTGAGATATATAAGCAGAACCGCGGCGAATACATGGGCAGTTTGCTCACCGGATTTGTCGAGGGCATGTTGCCAATGATGAAAAATGACAAAAAAGGCGATGTGCAATTAGGTGACGATGTTTTTGAGAAGGGACTCAACAACGTCGTTAAAGATCTTGATATGCAGTATCCACCCGAGTGGCGCTTGAGCCGCTCTAATCGGCGTAAGCCGTGAGCCGTGTTCGTCTCAATGTATAAAGCGGTAATAGTCACGCGAAATTTATCGTGCGTAAAAATGATCATCACGACAGTTTTTTAAGGTGAATTCAAAATGGAACGATTTCAAACAATGCTGAGCTCATTCGTACCGAGTAGCAGCAATAAGGCGCGCACGGTTTTGGTGAGCTGTGTTGCGATTGCAACGCTGTCTGCATCAGCTGCTTACGCTGCCAAGGTCTCTGATGTCTCTGCAGAGAGCAATCGTTGGATGGTGGCGTCTGCCGAATCGCAGAAGCGCGTCGACTCGATTTCTGAGCAGCGCAATGATCTGTCCGACAAATTCCGCGCCACGC
>NZ_QANS01000001.1 GCF_003052265.1 Stenotrophobium rhamnosiphilum | reverse complement strand
CTCCGAATCAATTGCAGCGGCAGTTTTCAGCAACGGCTCCAGACCAAGTTTGGGTCACAGACATCACCTACATCCGCACGCATGAAGGTTGGCTTTACCTAGCAGTGGTCATTGATCTGTACTCACGAATGGTGGTGGGCTGGTCAATGAAACCCACTCTTGCGCGTGAGCTGGCCTTGGATGCGCTTCTGATGGCGATCTGGCGTCGTCATCCCAAGCAATCCGTAATCGTGCATTCCGATCAAGGCGTGCAGTACAGCAGCGACGATTGGGGGCGCTTCTGCAAAGCGCATAACTTGAGCGTCAGTATGAGTCGTCGTGGCAACTGTTACGACAACGCTGCGGCAGAATCCTTTTTCAGCAGCTTGAAGAAAGAGCGCGTCCGCAATCGCACTTACGACTCACGCGAAGATGCTCGATCCGATCTGTTCGATTACATTGAGGTCTTCTACAACCGCAGTCGTCGTCACAGTCACATCGGCAACATCAGCCCATACGAGTATGAGCGAGCTTCAAAATATGGCTAGGTGATGTCTACAAAAGTAGGGGAAGTCCAAAAAGATCTAGATTGTTAGCTATCCTGTAATTGAAGACTGCAAACAAAGTCTCAACCGTTCATCCGGAAGACTACCGTTCATCGGCCAAGGGCTACCGCTGAACCGCAAGAACGAACTGCATGTCTTTATTTTACATAGGGTTAGACATCATAAAAAACAAAGCCATGCGCTGGAGTAAAGGACGTGAATGCCTTTCATGCGAGCAATGGCCTGGGGAAAGTCGTTTGTAAATGCAGTCTTGCAGCCCGATTAACGGCACATTGTTTTGTGCCTGTGATCCGGCAGCTGCCTCCCTTGGGCGGGAGTTACAACGACCTGTTAATGCTGCTTGATACAACAGCTTTATAGGGGAACAGCATCTTGAGGAAAGCCGTGCTTAAGCCGCATCAGATTCAAGAACCTGCAGTTCGTTCGAACACAGGATTCTCTTTGCTTGAGCTTTTAATTGCCATCTCGGTCGCTGCAGTCGCGATAGGAATTGCGGTGCCAAGCTTCAACGGCACTATTACCTCGAATCAACTCTCTGCAACTGCGAATGAGTTAATCGGCTCTCTCAACCTAGCGCGTATGCAAGCCGTCAAGCGTAATTTGCCGACACAGTTTTGCACCAGCGTGGCATCTCATAACGGCACGGATGCTTTAGGCGCAGCCTGCGGCACAGCGGTCGGCGCCGTCTACGCGTCTGGATTTTCTGAACCACTGGCAAACCCTCCAGAAATTCCCGCCAACATCACCATCACCAATGTCACAGCATTGCGCTTTGGTGGAAACGGCCTGGCCTCCATCGCTACGGGCACCGCCCCCCACACAGGGTTGATTGCCGACATCTACACCACCAAGGTCAAATCCAATAATCACCGCTGTATTTATTTGATCACCGGCAGCGTCATCAGCAGCTGCAAATTTACCGCCAACTCCGGAGGCTGCCCAGTCGATGAACCTGCATCCTGCCAACAGCAGTAAGTCTTACCGCGTTCGTACATTTCAACGAGCACAGCGTGGCGTTGGACTTATTGAAGTATTAATTGCCGTATTGGTGCTTTCGATTGGCATCTTGGGCCTCGCTGCACTACAGACACGCGCGCTATCGGATAACGGCAGCTCAATGAGTCGATCTGCAGCCACTGCTGCCACCTACTCGATCATTGAAGCGCTGCGACTGGATCGTACCGTCGCGCTTGCTGGAACTTACAACGGAACTGTTACGACCAATGCATGCCCAGCCACTGGTCCCACCTTAAAAGAATTTCAGTTGAATAACTGGTGCAGCAAACAACTCGGAAACTTCTTAGGAAAAATTTCTACCACCAAAGGAATAGTCGATTGCAACCCCGCTGGCCTTTGCACAGTCACGATTCAATTTGACGACAGCAAAGCCACAGGCGCCACCATCAACGACACCCAATTCCAGCTCGTCACCCAAGCATCAATATGAAATCCCACTTACAGCCAAAAGCCAAACAGCTCATGCGTTCCGCAACCCATCATCAACTTGGCTTCACGCTAGTAGAACTGATGATTGCCATGTTGCTCGGCTTATTGATTATCGGCGGTGTGATCGCGGTATTCCTGTCCAATAAACAGACTTACGCTACTCATAACGCGATGAGTCAGGTGCAAGACAGCGCACGCAACACCTTTGAGATGCTTTCAAGAGACATCCGCGAGACTGGCTTGACTGGTTGCGGTAATGCCGGCCGTATCGCCAATGTCCTCAACAGCGGCCCTAGTGGTGCAGCCACCAAAATATGGGCGGCCGACATGGCCAACGCCATACGTGGCTACGACAGTGGAACAGTTGATCCCGCAGTACCCACTTCAACCGCGACCACAGCGCCAACAGACGCAGACGTTGGCCAGCGCGTTAGCACCACCAGCTCAATTCAGTTGGTTGGAGGCGATGGTTTAGGCCTGACCGTCGCCAGCCATGACGCCACCACGGCAAAAATAACGCTCAATGAAACCACTGCGCTATTGGCGGCTGGAGATCTTATTGTTGTTTGCGATCCTGATCACGCAGCGATCGCACAAGTCACTAGCCTCGCCGGTTCGCCAGCAGTTTTAACCCTTGCCACTGGCACAGCTGCTCCTGGCAATTGCTCAACCGGCCTTGGCTTTCCGACGCAATGCACCACAGCAGGAAGCGTCTACACCTACATCGCCAATTCGCAGGTTTCCAAGCTGTATGCCGTTGACTGGTTCATTGGCTTCAATCCACTTGGCGGGAAATCTCTCTACCGCATCGGGCTCACCGCTGGCGTCCCCACCGCCGCACAAGAAATGGTGCGCAACGTCAGCGATATGCAGATCACTTATCACCGACAAAACGCTACGGCATTTACTAGTGCAGCCGCAGTAACGGACTGGACCTTAATCGACGCCGTGATGTTGACGCTCAAACTCGAGAGCGCTAACAAATTTGCCGGCGGTACAACCAACAAACCGATTACCCGCGACATCCCCATCACCGTGACATTGCGTAACAGGGTGCAGTGACGTGAACTTTCAAAACAACACTAACGCTCTTCCGCAACAGCGCGGCATCGCGCTGATTTTTGCCTTGATCTTGTTGGTCGTGATTACTTTGCTCGGCTTGGGCGCCATGCGCGGCACGGCCCTCATGCAAAAGATCATGGCCAATTTCTATGATCGTCAAACTGCATTTCAATCTGCTGAAGCCGGACTCACTGCTGGGGCACAAGCCCTCACGGCCGGCACCACAAATATTCGAAATTGCGGGCCAGGTGGCGTTGTTTGCCCAAGCAATCCGTTTACTGACAGCACAGCTTCGACAAACATCATCACTGTCGGCTCAAGCATATTCAGCTTTTCCTTATTGGTATCGCAGCCCCAGTACATCATCGAAAACTTGGGCACATGGCCTGATCCCAGCACGAGTACAGGCTTTGGCCAAACTGCAAACGCTGCACAGTACGGCGCACAAGGTGCCACTACTACGGCGGTTTACTACCGGATAACCGCTCGCAGCAGCGATACCACTGATGATCGTGCAGTAGTAACCCTGCAAGCGATGTACAAGCAGTAGTCATGCAGACATGAATATCCCAGATACAAGCAGCAGCACGTGGTCGAGAAAATCCATGAAAAACGTGGCACTGACATCATTGACTCACACGCGCTTCAAGAATTTTTTGGTGGCATTGCTCACGCTGTGCAGCGCTTGCTTGCTGCCAAGCGCGCAGAGCGCGGTGACAATTGACCAAAACCCTTTGACGGCGCAGTCGCCTATTGCACCCAATATCGTCCTGCTGCTCGACGACTCTGGGTCTATGGCATGGAATTTCATGCCCGACCTCTGCACCGGAACCACGAGGAATGTGAGTGGAGTCTCCTGCGATAGCAGTGGCAACATCAACGTCCAATCCAACAATGATGCGCTGACTAACACGCTCAACAATGGCGTGTACTACAACCCGGCCGTCACCTACACAGCGCCTATCAAGGTCGATGGCACTTCATATCCTAATTCGCCAAGCCTCACCGGCGCATACGCCGATGGTTTCATCAACACCGCTACAACAGTAAACATAACGACCTACGCCACTACATCGACGTTTAGCGTCGCCGTCGGCGGACAAAACAACTACACCTACACCGCCGCTTACGAGACCGAGTTCAATAACAACAACCTAGGACAAAGCAACGTCGCTTTTTCAACTTCCACCGCGGCAATCTCGGCCACATGCTCGAGTGGATACACGATGATCAATCTGGGCAGCTATGCATCGCCCAACTATCAGTGCGGACTGTACGGCACGGCAACGCCGACCTGTTCGTCCGGTACGTACGACTCAGCCACCGGCACATGTGTGGTGATACCCCCAACACCTACCTGCGGTACCGGCTACACGCTCACTGGGACCGGATCTTCAAGGACCTGCTCAGGAACTGCGGTTATCAATCCGACCTGCCCATCTAGCGGTATTTACGGCACCGTCATTCCGGGCTTCTGCACACTGAATACCGTTGCTTGCGCCACAACCTACGGCAGCGGATTCGCGCTCACGAACACAGGCACTACATCTTCGCCCAACTATCAGTGCCAAAGAACCACTACTCCGGCTTGCGCAACGGGTTATACCTTTAATGCGACTACCGGCTTGTGTACCGCAACACCGCCAACCCCGGCCTGCGCCAGTGGATTTTCGCTCGCAGATATAGACACGTCTGGCGCATCCAATTTTCAGTGCCAAAAAATTGTTACGCCTGCCTGCGCAACGGGCTACACCTTCAATTCCGCTTTAGGCACGTGTACTGCGACACCACCAACACCAACTTGCACCACCAGTGGAACATCGTTGTCCAAGCCCACTGGCGCCAGTGCATTTAATTGCAACTCCACGCCAACTTGCCCGTCTGGAACCTACGCTGCGTCAACAGGTACGTGCACGGTAACGCCACCTACGCCGACTTGCCCTTCTGGAACCTCGCTGTCCAAACCCACGGGGGCGAGCAACTTTAATTGCAACTCCACAGCAACTTGCTCGTCCGGAACTTACACGGCGTCGTCAGGGACGTGCACAGTAACGCCACCAACACCGACTTGCTCCACCAGTGGAACATCGCTGTCCAAACCCACGGGGGCAAGCGCATTCAATTGCAATTCCAATCCAACTTGCGTCCCCAGCGGCAGCTACAACAACACGGCAGATAGTTGCACCGCCGGTGGCACTCGCACCTGCCCTTCAGGAACAAATCGAAACAAATTCAGTGGCGCAAGCATCTTTACCTGTAATGCCACCGCTGCCCCAACCTGCTCGAGCGGCACGTTCACTGCCTCCTCAGGCACGTGCGCGGTCACGCCACCCGCCCCAACTTGCCCCAGCGGAACTTCTTTAGGCCAAGTCAGCGGAGCAACGGTATTTACATGTAATGCCAACCCAAGCTGCTCGACCGGCACGTTCACTGCCTCCTCAGGCACATGCACGGTCACGCCACCCGCGCCAACTTGCCCTAGCGGAACTTCGATAGGCAAATTCAGCGGTTCAACGATATTTACGTGTAATGCATCCGCCGCGCCAAACTGTTCCTTGGGCGCGTTTACGTCCTCATCCGGTACGTGCACATTGACGCCACCGGCCCCGACCTGCAGCAGCGGTACGCTCGGCAACATTGGCCCTGCGTCGTCGCCCAACTTTCAGTGTCAGTCAACTGGGACGCCGACCTGCTCGCTCGGCACCTATGCCTCCAGCACAGGCACTTGTACGGTAACTCCGCCTGCTCCGACCTGCGCCGCCGGACTTGTGGTGATCAATACCGGCACTTCAGCATCGCCCAACTATCAGTGCCAGAAAACCGGTACTCCGGCTTGTTCACCGACGAGCTACGGCTACAACTCCACGGCAGGTGTTTGCTCATTCACCCCTACTCCCACCAACTGCCCCGCCGGTTATACGGGAACCGGCAGCGGCACGACGCTTGTATGTTCTAAGCCAGTTACTGCCACGCCTACTTGCTCGCCTGGTACGTATAGCGCCAGTACCGGCCTCTGTGTGGTGGTGCCACCGACTCCGGCTTGTAGCACCAGCGGATATTCGCTGACGAATACAGGCACCTCAGCGGCACCTACCTATCAGTGCGCCGGCTACACCACGGTAGCCGCATCGTGCAGTTCAGGGACCTTTAGCAGCACCACGGGTCAATGCACGGTAACGGGCACGGCGACCAAAAATTTCTTCCAGTATTCAACTGGCCCGGCCACGGGACCGTATGTCACTTACTACGTTGCTTCGGCGGCACAGGGCTGTGTGAATATCCCGCATAGCAGCACCAACTGCGTCGACGAAAACGATGTCTCCGGAGTCTCCGCACCTGCTGGAGTCAAGGCTGGACAAAACGTCGCTAACTGGTTCTCGTATTACCGCAGCCGTATCCTGACTGCAAAGAGCGGCTTGACCTCTGCGTTCGACAAGCTTGATCCGAGTTCGCGTTTAGGATTCGCATCGATCAACGGCAACAAGAACACGCTTTTGCCCGGCACTCCGTACACCAACGGCGGTGTCAGTGTTTCAAACGTAGCTGCATTCGATAACAGCTGCGTAACCAGTACAACCAGCCCTTGCGCCAAGGGACAAACAGGAACCACGCGCGCCAGCTTCTGGAACTGGGTAACCAAAGAAACCGTCACTGGTGGTACCGCTTTGCGTAGCGCTCTGAATGCGCTGGGTCAGTATTACTCGCAGAATGGTCCGTGGCAGAACTCAAGCACCGACACGACCAAACTTGCGTGCCGTCAGTCATACGCCATCGCGACAACGGACGGTTTCTGGAATGACCCGACGCCGCCTAGCCCAGGTAATGTTGACAACACTGCTGGCACTCAAGTCACCGGCCCCAACGGCCAGGACTACACGTATGTGGCCGTAGCCCCCTTTAAAGACAGCACCAGCAATACCCTGGCCGATGTCGCGTTGAAGTATTGGGCGACCGACTTGCAGCCCACCTTGGACAATGAAGTACCCACCGGTTCGGCAGACCCTGCGTTCTGGCAACACATGACTACCTTCACGCTGGGTCTGGGTTTCGTACCGAAAAACATCACGCCAGTGGGCACGACAATCGATCAGATTTTTGTCTGGGCTAACGGCGCCGATAGTTCGACCGGCACTGTCGTAAACAGCAATATTCCGACGGATTTCGCATGGCCTGCGCCGGCTTCGAACAGCATCAACAACATCGCAGACTTGGCACATGCCGGCGTCAACGGACGCGGAGGATTCTATTCGGCAACCAGTCCAAAAGCTTTCGCCGATGGCATTGCTGATGCGATTAATCGCGTTCAGACACGTGTCGGTACGGGTGCCAGCCTTGCAGCTAACAGCACCAAGCTGGGAGTTGGCACGGTGACGTATCAAGCCCTGTACTACACGCGTAAATGGAACGGCGATCTGAAGGCATACAACGTCGATCCAACCACCGGTGCTATTGCGACATCTGCGACATGGTCCGCCTCAACGGCAATGCCATCAGCGGCCAGTCGAAATATCATGACGTACAACCCTAGTGGAACAACCAGCGCCACCAAGTACGTCGCGTTCTCGGATCCCGACAGTTTGTCGACAGCCCAGAAAAGCGCGCTAGGCGCTACGACGGTTGCGCGCCAGAACATCATCAATTATTTGCGTGGCGATTCATCGTTGGAAACAAATCATGCTGGAGGCACGCTCCGCCAGCGCAGCAGTCCACTCGGCGACATCATCAACTCGCAGCCGGTTTATGTTGGAGCCCCGAACCCGAATCTGTTCTATGGCAAAACATTTAATGGATCCAGCAGCTATCCAACATTTGCAGCCGACAAGGTTTCACGCGCGCCCGTCATCTGGGTTGCAGCGAATGACGGCATGTTGCATGCCTTCCAGACCACCGACGGGGCGGAAGTATTTGCTTATCTTCCTGGCTCGGTAATCACCAGCGGTCTTAGCGATCTTTCCAATCCCAACTACGGCGGTACTGCAGTTCCCCATCAGCTTTATAACGACGGTGAAATGACCGTTGCGGATGTTTACACCACCTTACCGTCTGGCACTACAGCAGCATGGCGTACGGTACTGGTCGGCAGTACGGGACGCGGCCCTGCTAAAACACTTTATGCACTCGATATCACAGATGCGACGGCACCTATATTCTTATGGGAACGTTCCGCCGCTGACGGGCTCACCAACAGCGGTTACATCGGCCAAATCACCGGTCAACCTGTAATCGCACAAACTGCCAACGGCACTTGGTCTGTTCTCACAGGCAACGGTTACAACAGCGCTCAAAACAAAGCAGCGATGCTTCAGTTCGACCTGATGAGTGGCGCATTAACCGTTCATACAACAAGTACCACGACCGATAACGGACTCGCCGCACCCGTGGCTTGGATCGGCACACTGGCCAACAACATCAGTACGATCGCCTACGCAGGTGATCTCAAAGGCAAGGTTTGGTCATTCAGCCTTTATGATGAGACGACTTTGGCCGCCACGCCGAGTAGCACAGGTAGCTTGATCTTCTCTGCCACTGACGGAACTAAAGCGCAGCCGATCACCGCTGGCCTGTTGGCAGGCAAAGATCCAAAAACCGGCAATCTCTGGCTATTCTTCGGCACTGGCCAGTACTTTACGCAAACCGATCTTGATAACAGAGATGTACAAACCTGGTACGGCATCATCGTAAAGAGCGCAGACAGTACGCTCGTCCCCAACTTGGCGGCGTGGACTGGCAATCGAACATCCAGCTCCAGCAATGCCCTTGTACCGCGAAGTATTACTGCCCAACGGGATGCTACTTCAAGCACGCTGGCTGCTAGAACCGTGACTGTTCCAACAGATGGCGACATGGTTGGAAAATCTGGCTGGTTCCTTGATCTCGTGAAGCCACCGTCAACCGCACAAGGTGAGCGCATGGTTACGCCGAATCAGTTCCAAGGCAGTTTGCTGCTCGGCACTTCTCGCGTACCTATCGTCAGCGATGCGTGCAACCCTTCAGGTTCAGGCTGGATCATGGCGCTGAATCCTTTTACGGGCGGAAACCCATTAGCTGCTTTCTTTGATCTCAATAGCGATCAGCTATTTAACTCAGGCGATAAGATCGACGGCATTGCGGCAGCAGGTATCGGTTTCGGCTCAGTAGCCAACAATCCGATTTTCGTTGGCAACACGATGCTAACCAGCTTCGATAACGGCACGATCAGTAGTATCGATACTGCAGGCACGGTTGGAGCAGTTGCCCGATTGTCATGGCGCGAATTGGTTACGCACTAATGACCTCACACATTCAGAGAATGCATATGCATAAACGTCGCAACACCGGATTTTCATTGATCGAGCTTGTGATCGTCATGCTTGTTGTGAGCATCTTGGTTGGAATCGCACTGCCCTCTTACACGCAGCACGTCACTAAAACGCGACGTGCAGCAGCTGAGGCTTGCTTATCAACCTATGCAAACTATATGGAACGCTTCTACGCGACCAATATGGCATATGACAAAGACAGTACCGGTACAGACATCGTGCTACCTGGACTCGATTGCGCCACCGCGGCGAATACAGGCCAATACTACGACTACGCTCTCGATACCACTGCTGTCACCACCACATCAACTTATAAACTGCTCGCAACGCCAAGGGACGGCTCTGCGCAACAGAAAAACGATACAAAGTGCGGGACCTTGAGCATTAACCAAACTGGTTCACGTGGAAAAACAGGAACCGGCTCACTAACTGATTGCTGGCCGCACTAAAGAACAAAAAGACTCAGCAGCAAGTGCGGCGCTTACTCAAATTTAAGCGCCGCACAAATCAGCACCATCTTCGAATAGTCCACATCCTCGTCCATGCGTTAACTGCGACGAAATCGCTCCTCTAAACAGCGGAGCGGACTTTTGCATATAGGCAAAAAAATCCAATGAGCAGCGGTAACACGTCTCATAAATTTGCCTCGCGCGCGAATAATCTGCCAACAGAAAGCAAATCGCGCGGCCAGTAACTTCACAACTCTGTCGGCCGCACGCTCAATCTGGAGTGTGATAGTGCCGCATCAACGTTTCGACATCTTTCTTTCAGCAGAAACCGTACGAGCAAGGCCTCGCTTAAAAAATAGCGGCTTCTCCTTAATCGAGCTTCTTGCGGCGCTGCTGATTACAGGAATTTTGTCCCTCGTCGCCCTCCCCAGCTTTGCCAGCTTAATCCGCAACAATCGCATCGTTTCAGAAAGCAATTCATTACTTAGCACGCTGATGCTCACCCGCAGTGAAGCCATCAAACGTCGCGAGCCAGTTACCTTATGTAAGTCCAGAGATGGAAAATCTTGCAGCGCATCAGCAGCGCTTGATTGGAATCACTGCGCGATCATGTTTGCTGACAGCAATTCGAATCGGGTGCTGGATGAAGGTGAAAAGGTCATTCGGATTGAAGCGCCATTCAGCATGGCCCAAACGATTACGTTTAGCGGGGGCAACACTCTCAGCTATCGCGCAGATGGTTCGTCAACCAGCGGCACATTCACAATCAAGTCTGAAGATGTTCAGAAGCAGGTTGTCGTGAGTCTTGCCGGCCGGGCTAGGATCAAATAATCGTGCGCGTGATGTCTCGTTCTCTGCAAATCGGGATATCACTCATCGAAGTTCTGGTCGCAACAAACATCCTTGCAGTTGGTTTACTTGGTGTCGCCGGATTACAAACATCTTCGGCCGCCAATATGTACATCGCGTACCAGCACGGGCAAGCCGCTACGCTTGCACAAAGCATGCTAGAAAAACTTAGGGCGAATCGAACAGCCACGCTAGCTGGCTTGTATCAACACGAAAAAGGAAAAGCCCCCACAGCGCCCAGCAAGGATTGTTCAGAAGCAAGCTGCACTCCGGCAGAACTCGCCGCTTGGGATCTTGCGATTTGGCATTCGATGATTGCAGATACCAGCGCCAAGCCCTATACAAAAATTCCGCCCGGCCCGATGGCGATGTTGCCCTCAGGCCAAACCTCAATCACCTGCAAAGATACAAATTGCAGCGCAGCCTCAGTACGCCTAATCACGATCTACTGGGACGCTCATCGAAATGGCGCAACCGGTTCAAATTGCAATCCGGAATCTGCGTCTGATTTAGCTTGCTTTCGCTTGGCCTATGTTCCGTGAATTGTAGTTCGAGACAAATGGGCCTCTCTCTAATTGAGGTCATGATTGCCATGACCTTAGGTCTGCTAATCCTCGCCGGCGCCAGCTCAATTTTTATCAGCAGCAAGCAAGGATTTCGTGTTCAAGACAGCGCTGGTCGAATGCAAGAAAACACTCGTTATGCAATGAACCATCTGTCGCAGATTCTTCGTTCGGCGGATTTCTGGAGTGGCGTAGAGCCAGAACTTATTGCTATCGGCCCTCATGCGATCAACGGCCCAAGCGCAGCCAAGACCTGCAATAGCGATTGGATCGCCAACGTCCGCGATGGCCTGCATGGATACGAAGGCGCGGCAACTCCACCGATTGATTGCGTGAGCGCGAATGACTATGTCGCTAATTCAGACATGGTTGCGATTCGAAACGTCGATCCCAAGACGTTTACTGCTCCTGAAGATGTCGCATTAGCGACAAATGCCAAGCGACACTACGTTCGCACACGCGTTGGCGCCAATGGGTATTTGTATCAAGGCGAGATGCATAGCGATGCCGATAGTCACATCCCCAGCGGCGACGGTGTATTCAACTACGAATACGATTTTCAGCTTTTGTTTCTACGTCCTTGCAGCGTTAAAGCAGGCAATGCTTGCTCAAAATCTGACGACAATGGAAAGCCCGTTCCAACACTGGTTTCATTGCAACTGCAAACAGACGGTGGCGTTTCGCAAGTTGCTTTGGTTGATAACGTCGAACAGATGCAATTCGAATACGGCATTGATAGCGACAACGATCTCGTTGTTGATAGCTATCAGAAAGCCAGCGCAATCAGTGATTGGCGCAAAGTCATTTCAATACGCGCCGGCATCATCGTTCGCGGCGATGCCTTAGATCACTTCACAGATACAAAAACGTACTTCATGCCGAGTGGCTTTTGTTACGGCCCTAAATCGTCGAAATGTGCCGCCAAGTACACAGGCTACGAGCGTTACCAGCGGCGACTCGTCGTAAAAGACATTCTGATCCGTAATCGGATACGACAATGATGCTGCGTGCTCGAAACAATCGTCCCTCGCATGGATACGCATTGGTCACAGGCATCGTTTTCCTCGCCGTACTGACAACCGTCGGTGTATTGGCGCTCAAAAACGCCGGGCTGGAAAGCAGGATGAGCGCGAATAACAATCTGAACACCCAAGCTTTCGAGGCCGCGGAAGCGACGAGAACTTTAGTCAGTCAATTAATTGATCCCCACGTCTACAACCGCGGATGGCCCGTAGCTATTGGCGGCACGATCCCAAACAAAATTTTTAACCATCCCATCCCTGCCGGGATGACGCTCACTAGTAGCACCGGCAGCGCAGCACCCATCGATTGGTACAGCGCGCCATTAGAGCTCGCTTCTAGTTTTGACCGACTGGATATGAGCAGCATCCAGGTTCATTACAGCCGCAATGTCGCCAATGCCGAATCGCCCGAATTTGTACTGCAGGCATCTGCCACGGTTAAGAGACTTCGCGCCGATCTCAATTCAGGCTCCGACGTGGCAATGGCCTCCGGGTACGAAAGCCTAGGAAAGAGCGCGGCATCGGGTGGTAGCAGTCTGTATTTCAATGTAACGGCCCGCGGACAAGATCCAAATTCACAGGCAGTCGACTTCACCTCATCAATCTATCGCCACGTCATCAGGAATTAGCCGGAGAATCTCATGCCCTGGAGACTGGTCCGTCAAATCGCTCTTCCGATTGTTATTGGCACGTTGTGTCTAGGCCTTGCACTTTTATCACTACGAACGCAGGCCTCGCTGGCCAAACACATTTCGAGTCAATCAGAAGATTACTTTTACGATAGGCCTCTCGGCGCAACGGCTGTTTCTATTGCAGCGCATGCAAGCAGCGGCGCTGGTGCGGCGTATCAAGCGACGTACGCTGCTTCATTTACTGACGCTCAAAATAATACAGCGACTTGGATAGGATCACTGCATGCCGTATTCATCGACTCGATTGGGAATCTTCGCGAAGACGGTAACGGCGATGGCGTTCTGCAAGATAGCGATTACAGCGTTGATCCCGCAGTACGCATCTTCTTTGACGAAACAGACCATCAACAAAAAATAGCTCGCTTTAAGTTCAAGGTTTATCCCAGCGCGAATACAAGCGCCGCAACTGAGATCAAACCTCTAGCAGATCTGCATACGCTATGGGACGCAGGCAAACGATTATCTGATTTAAGCGACGTCACAACACAGCGTAACTACAGCGCAAAGGCGGACACCGGCCGCCACATTTTTACTTACCTCGACCTCAATGGCGACGGCGCTGCCGACAGCGACGAAGTTAAAGATTTTGCGCCTAAAAATTTTGGCGCCGGTAGCTTTGGGATTCTGAATGTTCCAGATGCAGTTTCAGCAAATGCTCTGGTCAACTACGTTCGCGGAGACGAATCCAATAACACCAAACTAGGCATGCGTAACCGAACATTGGATTACAACAATGATGGTGCAACTGAAGTGATGCGTCTGGGCGATATCGTCAATTCCAGCCCAACAGAAGTCGGAACTCCAGCGGAAGCGTTTGACCTGCTCTACAACGACAAGAGCTACGGGAAATTTCGGTCGAAATATTCGCAGCGCAGAAATATGGTTTACGTCGGCGCCAACGACGGCATGATCCATGCGTTTAATGCTGGCTTCTACAACTCGCAAACTCAGTCTTATGAGCTCCAAGGCTCAAAGTCTGAAACTCAGCATCCTCTAGGCTCAGAGATCTGGGCTTACATTCCTTACAACCTCTTGCCGCATCTCTACTGGCTTCAGTCCAAAAACTACGACCATGTCTGGTACATGGATGCCAAGCCACGCGTCTTTGATGCGCGCATATTCTCTGATGATGAAACGCACCCCGGTGGATGGGGAACAGTGATGGCGATCGGCATGCGCTTTGGCGGGGCTCCAATTAGCTTGAATGTTCGTGCCAATGCAAAAGGATTTAGCAATTTCACATCCAAGGGCGCGCCAATCACTGCGCTGACTCAACGCTCTGCCTATGTCCTCATGGATATCACTGACCCAGAGCAGCAACCAACACTTATTGCTGAGCTCACTGATCCCACTGACAACATGGGATTTACAACTTCTTACCCTACCGTCGCGGCATTTCGATCTAACGGAAGTGAAGACGATCAGTGGTATCTGATCTTTGGTTCTGGTCCCGAACCTAGCACGTCAAAAAACTCGTTTACAGCGACGACAAAGCGTTCTGCAAAACTGTATGTCTACGATCTAAGTCGCAAAGAATTCGTTACCAGCGGCAAAGACACCTATCTCTACGATCTCGGAACGCAGCAACAAACTGGTGCGCCGAATAGTTTTGTTGGCGATCCCGTTACTGTTGATTGGAATTTGGACTTTAGCGCGGATGCCTTGTACTTCGGCACGGTCGGCGGCACTGAAAGTAAACCTTCAGGCAAGCTGTTTAAATTGGACTTCAATTCCTCAAAAGCAGGGGCTAGCAAGAGTCCAAGTGATTGGTCAGCGCCAGCACTGCTCCTCAATCCGGGCAATCCGATTGTCGCTTCGCCTTCAATCACCAGAAACGAGCAAGGTGATCACTGGGTAATGACTGGCACGGGTCGCTACTTTTCTGAAGCAGATAAAAGCAGCAGTAAAGTACAAAGCCTATTTGCGGTTATCGACACCTTGCCTGAGGTCACGCCGAGTTTTAACAAGCTTGTGGACGTAAGCGACGCCAAGGTGATGAGCACAGGAGAGATACAAGGTATCAATGGCGCGACAACACATAGCGCACTCGCAAACCTAACCGCAGCTAGTAAGGGCTGGAAGCGTTCACTGAAGCAGAGCAAAGATGGCACCGCCGAACGCGTTATCACTCGATCTTCATTACTCGGAGACACACTCTTCGTCAGCAGCTTCGTGCCCTGCCTTGCGCCATGCATGACAGAAGCCAAGAGTTATCTTTATTGCTTGAACTACAAAACCGGCACAGCAAGTTTTGATTCTGCAGCTTGCGGCAGCCCTGAAGAAAAAGGCGATGCAACATCCAGTAGTTCTACTGCTGACCCTGTCAGTCTCGGAACAGGAATGAGCGCCGCTCCAAGCTTGCATCTCAATGGCGCAGAAAGAAAACCCAGCAATGAATTGAGTGTGATCACTCAAACTTCAACGGGCGGAATCACTCAGTTTCAAATAAAGCCTGGTTCTAAAACACGCAATGGAGAAATTGATTGGCTTGAGGCCAACAAGTGATGATCTCCGCGCGACTGACAGAGACAGGCTTTACGCTCATCGAACTGATCATCGCCGCATTAATTGTCAGCATCACTGCCGCCATCGCGATTCCCAGTTATTCCAGCTATCGCCTCCGCGCTGAGCGCAGCAATGGCGTAGCGTGCATGATCAATCTGGCGCGCCTTCAAGAAGCTTATTTCACTCGCCACAACAGTTACGCCATTGATCTGAGAGCGCTGGGTTACAACGCCACGAGTGCCGCAAGCTGCGCGCACACGAGCCAATATCTTTTAAGCGCATTTATTGTTGACGAGAAGACCTGCCCTTTGAGTCGCTGCTACCGCCTGCAAGCCGTACCGCAACACGCGCAGGCCTCTGATGGTGACTTGCATCTGATCTACAACTCCGCCGAGCCTGATCCTAACCTTCGCCTCAAAAAAGAGCGCGGCACATTGGGATCAGGAACACCGTGGATTTAATTAATGGAAAAACATCAGTCCGGCTTCACGCTTTTAGAATTACTAATCGCCGGAATGATAATGGCTGTGCTCACTGCAATCGCAGTGCCCAATTATCAAAGCTATGTTCTACGCAGTAATCGCGCCTTAGCTCAAGGCATGCTGTCTGATTTATCCGGCAAACAAGAAGCGCAGGCCTTAAATCAAGGCAAATACGCAACGAATCTTTCTGCGCTGCTAGGGAGCAACAATACAAATGCCACGCACTTCTTTCTGAATCGCCAAGGCCAAATCTCAAAAACTTTGAATGGCAGCGGCTCGAGTATTTACAAGATAGAACTGCTCGATCCCAGCGCAGCATCATTCACGCTGCATGCGGCCGCAGTCGGCACGCAAGAAAAAGATAAGGATTGCCGAACGTTTGCGCTCACTTCAGTCGGTCAGAAAAGTGCAACCGCGTTCAACGGTGCAACTTCAGCGCGCTGCTGGCGATAAATTCAGCCCGTCACACTCAGCAACAAGCGCTTCGCTGACGCAAGCGAGAGCGTAACGCCCAATCGAAAGTGCCCGGTGTTAACGAGCAGCCCCGGCGTCTCCGGCGCAGGGCCGATCAGCGGCGACGGCTGATCGGGATAAGGCCGCAAATTGGCCCATTGATGTTCAACTTCTAACTCCGCCGCCTGTGGCCAGAGGCGCACAGCACAGTCCAACAGAAAAGTTTTGGCTTGCGGTGTTGTGGTGACGTCAAAACCCGCTTCTTCCAAAGTGCTGCCGACGAGCACACGACCATCACGCCGTGGAATCACATAAGCCCGCTCATCCATGCAGATATGGTTGAGCAGCCCCGGCTCGCCTTTGAGCAAAAGCATTTGCCCTTTAACCGGTCTCACGGGCACAGCCGCTAAACCACCCGACCAAGCACCCGCAGCCAACACAGCCCATCGGCAAGCGATAACGCCCTTCCCGGTCAAAACCCCGGTCAGACGACCATTTTCTTTTTGCCAAGCAATCACAGGCGTCTGTTCAAGCAAGGTCACGTTTTCATGTTGCAGTGCTGCAACCAAAGCCTTGAGCAAATGTGGATTCCGGACTTGAGCGATGTCGGGAAACCAGCGCTCGCCGCTTGCGTCAACCATCGTCGCGCCACAGCGCCAGAACTCAGGATCGATGCCGGTTTGCTGATGAAGCGCCGCACAGTACTCCGGGAATAGCGCGAGGCTTTCGTCCAGCAATTCGCGGATCTCCGGCACCGGATCATCCGGTGGCAGCTGCGACAAAATCCCGCCCGCAGCCCAAGACGCTTCACGACCCGCCAACCCACGCTCAACCACACAGACTTTCAGCCCGGCACGCGCCAGTTCCAGCGCGGTCGTGAGACCAATAATGCCGGCACCAACAACGACAACGTCAGCAGATCGTGGAGCAGAGTTCACAGGCGGAATGATTACGCTTTTAGGAGCGCGAAAGGATACACGAAGCCCCGTTTCTATTGGCTTTTCCGCCTTCAATCGGCGCACTTTGAGCACTAGCCAAAAAGGGGCAAGGCGGATATTGTCGCGCCCAGCGAGTTGCCGCACCGTACCTGCATAAAGCAGGGCGCAAAAACCACCAAATGAGTGGTTCGGCAGGAGGATAAAAATGTCCATCCATTAGGGGGTACCCACCCATGTCCGCTAACACCTTTCGAGTATCGCGTTGTAGTGCCTTTTTGGCGCTTGCCGCCGTTCTACTCGCGCCGTTCAACGCATCCGCGCTTTCTTTTGACGCCGCCGTTGGCGACAGCTCGATCAACGGCGTGCTCAACACCACCATCACCATTGGCGGCGCTTGGCGTATGCAAAACCGCGCTGCTGATCTGGTCGGCAAGAGCAACTTGAATCCCGACGTCTGTGCAGATTTCCAATCCTGCCAAGGCGTGTTCAAAGACCAGACCACCCCGGCCCGCACACTCGCCGCGGCGCCCGGACAGTTTTCTTTAAATGCGGATGACGGCAACTTAAATTACGACCGCCACGATCTGGTTTCGGCCGTCGCCAAGGTCACGCAAGATCTCAAACTCAGCTACGAGAACTTCGAATTCTTTGCACGCTGGCTATATTTCTATGACGCGGTGAATAACAACTTCACCGAATATCACCCCAACCGCGTGACTCGCGAAAACTATCAGCAAGTTGGTTTCGCACCCGGCGATCGCGGCTTTGTAAACACCGGCGATCCTGTCACTACAGCGATCTTGCGCAACTTGGTTTACTTCCCGAACAACCGCATTTACGGCGCTGGTGGCGTTGTTCGCAATCGCCGCACGGACAGCTCAACGCTGAAACAAGTCGGCACCAATCTGCAGCTGATGGAAGCCGTACTCAGCGGCAAGTTTGAAATTGCCGGTGAGCGCTCACTCAACGTGAAACTCGGCCGCCAAACCGTTAACTGGGGCGAGAGCACACTGTTGGTCATCAACAGCCTCAACCAAGTGAATCCAGTTAACGCCAACAATCTTTATCGCGTTGGCTTCCAGTTAGAAGAAGTGTTCACGCCTGTTGGCATGCTCTACGCCAGTACGGAAATTGCTCCTGGCGTCGACCTTGGCGGGTTCTATCAGTTGGAATGGCAGCCGGTAGAAATTCCCGCACCGGGCAGCTTCATGAGCTTCCTTGATGTCGGCACCAACAACGCTGGCCGCAATGTTTCGATCAGCTTTGGTGGCGGTGCTGAAGATCCCAGCAGCTTGGCGCGTCCGCAAAACAATCCGCTAGCACTCATCGCTGGCACCTCGCTCAATATCGAACGCCTGCGCGACCACACGCCATCGCACTCTGGTCAGTACGGCGCGTCGCTCAAGTACTACGCTGAATGGCTAGGCAATGGCACCGAGCTCGGCGCCTACTTCATGAACTACCACTCGCGCCTGCCTTACGGCAGCTTCTACGCCACGCAAAATAGTTGCGCGCGTGCAGGTGGCAACTCGCAACATCGCGATGCCACCAATGCGCTCGATATCGTCAGCGTTGTCGGCGGCAATCTCTGCCCCGATCTGCCCATCAATCGCGTACTCCTCGGCCAAGATCCGAATCTTGCGAAGAGCAGCGTTGCGCCTTTAGATACCGCGCGCTTCCAGCTGGAATACCCGGAGAACATCAAGCTCTACGGCTTCAGCTTTAACACCACGCTGGGCGATTTATCGTTGCAAGGTGAAGTAGCCTATCGCCCGAAAGCACCGCTACAAATTGCGACCGTCGATTTGGCCTTCGCTGCATTCGGCCCAACACTCACGCGCTGCCACGACAACATCGGATGCGCAGGCTCCAGCAACGGCAGCATCGGCGTTGACGGCACCACGCATCACCCTAGCGACTTCACCACGGATGTCGCAGGCACCAACAATCCATTCCGCGACACGATTGATGCGGGCGTTGCTTTGCCAATCACGGTGGAGCTGACCAATACCTTGCTCGCTTTGGGTCTTGATCCGACCCAGCTCAATCTTCCGTCTGCAGTTTCGCTGGGACACATTCCTGGCTCTGCACGCGCCTTTCCTAACTTTGTGATTCCTTATCGTGGCGGCATGATTGGTGACAACGCAGCCACCGATTTGAGTCGACCACTCAATAGCAAAAACCCGGGTTACATTCGCGGCTACGAGTATTTCAAAACGCTGCAGTACAACTTCGGCGGCACTTATATCTCGGGCGCCAGCGATCCTTTGGCAGCCATCATCAACGCCGATCAGGTTCAGTCCGTATTTGAAATCGGCGCAACCCATGTGCCGAATATGCCTTCATGGAGCGAGCTGCAAATTGAAGGTCCCGGCACTTATACCAGCGCCACCGCAGGTGCAGACGGCACCGGTGCCGATGGTTCACAACGCGCCTGTTCCACCAACAAGAGTTGCACCGTCGGCCCTGATGGCCTGCGCTTTAACCCAACGCAGCAGCGCGATGGTTTTGCAACGCGCTTCTCGTGGGGCTATCGCATCATTAACGTCATCAAATACGAAAGCGTTCTGCCCGGCATCAGTATTCAGCCAACGATCATTTTTGCCCACGATGTCTCAGGTACCGCACCCGGCCCTGCAGAAAACTTTGTCGACGGCCGCAAGAGCATCGTCAGCTTCGTCGAGACGCGCTACAAATCAGCCTTCTCGTTCACGCTTGGTTACACATGGTTCACTGGTGGCGGTAGCCACAACCTCTACCGTGACCGCGACTTTGCACAGGCGTTTGCTAAGTATCAGTTCTGAGTTTTGTCTGCCTTCACGAAAAAGCCCCGGCATAACCGGGGCTTTTTTTATGGCCATGGATGGCCTGTACGTCGCGGGCGCAGGATGCGCAGGAGCGACGGGACTCAATTCAGAACATTTAAAGCGCCGCGCAAGAAGAGCCCGGCATCGGTTCTTTCCACTTGGGATCGTTAACCCAGTAATTGCGAACCTTCAAGTAATCCTCTGGATCCTTGAGGTAGTCGAGCTCCGGCGCATTCGGCAACGACGCAACCTCCGCACGCCATTGCACTTCATAAGACTCATCGCCAGGCCCAACCACTGGCAGCCAAGCATCGTGATGGTTAGGCAGCGAAAGACGTGGATGCGCGTGTTGCACATAGAGGCTCACATCTCGCAAGCCACTGGTGATCGCGCCGAAGCCGACGATCGTGCCGACCTGCACATCAACACAAGCCGGGAAACTATCTAGCGCGCATTGGATGTCTTCAGCAAAATCTTTTCCATCGGCAATCGGCCCCGCCGAGTCGTGCCAGAGCAAAGTGAAGTCACCCACTTTGAAGTGATAAGCCCAAGCACCACCGGGAGGTGAGTTGCCCGCCTCATCATCGAGAGACTCGAAGAACCACTGAATCTCCTGCGGATCAGTATTCAGATTCTGTAGAAAGACCAAAATCTCTGGCACAAATACCAAGGGCAGATTGCCGGTAGCCAAGTCGGCAGGATCAGCCGCCGAATGCACATGGCGGAGCACGCTGACTTCTTCCATGTCTTTCCAGATCTTGATGCTCTGAATCGTGCCGGGTGCAGGCACATTGGCATCACCCAGCAGCAGGCAAGAAAACGCATCTTGATTGCCATCACGCGCAGCCTGTCCGCGTGCGTTGTTGCAGGTGGTTACGCCGCCAACAATAGGTGCACCGGTGCGACCTGCGACATAGCCCATGTCTGCAGCATGATCGAAATGTCCGTGGCCAATAAAAATGATCTCAGGCGCAATCGCCACCAAGTCTTCGCGGCCAAGCGGCAAATAATCTTTATGCAGGCCAACAATCTCCCAAGCATCGAGCAAGAACAGATGTCCGCCCATCGAGGCGATAAAGCTGGCAACGCCCACCCACCACAGCTTGACCTGCGCCGGATCGGTAGCGCCCGGGCCGAGCAAGCGATCACGAGCGGCCTGCACTTCTGCGCTCACTGCGATTGGCGCAGCAGGTAGCGGCTTCCAATCCGTCGAGTACGACGCAACGCGCTTAACCGCGCACTTGGCTGTAGGAGGATTTGAAGCGCCATCCGTAGGGGCACTTGAACGGCCACAAGCCGCAATCGCCAAGATTAAGACAGCAGCAATCGTGCGCCTGGCTCGGCCTCGGAATTGATCGCTACAAGTACGCTCGCCCATGGTTATTCCTTTTTAAAATCAGAGCATTCAAACAGCACAATAATTTGAGCCCACGGCCAATGCCACTCACTTGGCCCTATCTCCACGAATTTACTACTGCGATAAGTGGTTTAAGGCCATCGAGTCGTCCATCAGGATGAGTCCCCTCCCCAGCCTTGTCCCTAGTATCTAGTCATCAGGGATTAAAGGCAGGGCCGCCATGCAAGAAACCAAGCACACCTTCTGCAGAATCTGCGAAGCCTCTTGTGGGCTCGTCGCTGAGATGGAAGGCGGCAAGATTATTGAGCTGCGTCC
This sequence comes from Stenotrophobium rhamnosiphilum, assembly GCF_003052265.1. GTDB lineage: Bacteria > Pseudomonadota > Gammaproteobacteria > Nevskiales > Nevskiaceae > Stenotrophobium > Stenotrophobium rhamnosiphilum. The sequence continues at coordinate 848,599 of NZ_QANS01000001.1, read as the reverse complement.
CAATAAGGATCACATCGGCACCGATGGTTTTGCTTGTATGAAAGGGCTAAACCAACACAAGATGTATGACTCACCAGATCGTCTGCAATATCCGTTGAAACGCGTCGGCGACAAGTTCGAACGCATCAGTTGGGCACAAGCCATCTCCGAGATCGGCGCAAAAACCAAAGCACTGCGTAAAGTCAGCGCCAATGCGATCTCGATGTACGTCGGTACCGCTGCAGGCTTCAGCTTGCTACATCCGATCTTTGCCGAAGGCTTCATGAAAGGCATCGGCTCGCACAACGTCTACTCCTCTTCAACACAAGACTGCGCAAACCGATTCGCTTCAGCGACAGAGATGTACGGCTTTCCTTTTCATCAACCGATTGTTGATCTCGACCATGTGAAGTACATGCTGATCATCGGCACCAATCCGGTGGTCTCCAAGTGGACGTTCATGCAGGTTGCGCACCCGGTGAAACGCTTGAAGGAAGTGCGCAAACGCGGTGGCAAAATTGTTGTGGTTGATCCGCGTGAAACCGAAACGGCGAAGGTTGCCGATGAACATCAATTCATCCGTCCGAACACCGATGTGTTTTTCTTCCTGTCGTTCTTGCACGAGTTGTTTGCACAGAACGGCGTAGATCGCGTGCGCGCGACACAACACATGACAGGTCTGGCTGATATCGAACAGTTGGCCAAGCAATGGCCAGCCGACAAGACTGCAACGCTGACGGGCATCCCTGCTGAACGCTTGCAGGGCATCGTGCGTGATTACATCAGCGCCGGTGCATCGGCCATCGTCACTGGCACAGGCCTAGGCATGGGTCGTCACGGCACGCTGGCGCATTGGCTGTCGGAGTGCATCAACGCACTCAGCGGCAATCTTGATCGCAAAGGTGGCACGCTCATCGGCGAAGGCATGTTTGATTTCGCGGCTTACGCCAAAAAGAACAAATTATTTAATCGTATCCAACGTTCACGCGTCGGCAATTTCCGCGAACTCAATGGTGGTTTCCCGGGCGGCATTCTCGCCGACGAAATTCTCAAGCCAGGACCAGAGCAGATCAAAGCGCTGTTTGTCACCGGCGGCAATCCGCTGATGACGATGCCCAACGCCAATCGCCTGCGCAAAGCCTTCAATGAGCTCGAGCTGCTGGTGGTGACGGATATCTATCTCAACGAAACAGCGAGCCTTGCACATTACGTGTTGCCCGCGACCTCGCCGCTAGAACGCGCGGATCTGCCGTTCGTGTTTCCGCTATTTCTTGGCATGCAGTCCAAGCCTTATATCGCCGCGACCGACGCCATCGTCAAAACAACTGGCGAGCAACGCGATGAAGCAACCATCTACACCGATCTCGCAAGCGCCAGCGGTGTAAGTCTGTTTGCAACCAAACCACTGCAGTGGATCATGCAGCTGATGAAACTTGCCAACGCACCGTTCCGCATTGGCAAGCAGCCTTCACTGCCGATCGTGTTCATCCTTGATCTGATCTTGCGCCTAAGCAAAGTCGGTCGTTTCCGCGATCTGGTCGATCAGCCGCAAGGCATGCAATGGCGCGGCGGCACGACGCCTGAAAGTTACTTGAGTAAACGTGTGGTCACGGATGATAAAAAAGTACAGCTCGCACCTGCGATGCTGATGGAACAAACCGCGCGATTGGAAAAAATATTTGCAGATGAAAGTGCAAGTTACGCACGTGGCGAGATGCGCCTGATCAGCAAACGCATGCATAGCACGCACAACTCATGGACGCAGAACATCGCCGAACTCACTAACGGCGAAATGGGCCAGACCAACTACGTGTACATGCATCCGGATGATGCGCTGGCTAAAGGTCTATCGGAAAAATCTGCTGCCGATATTCACTCAAGCACCAACACCATTCGCCTACCAGTAAAACTGCTCAGCACTTTGTTGCCGGGCACTGTGGCGATCCCACATGGCTGGGGACATCAAAACGCGCGCGGCCTTGGCATTGCCAGCAAACTTGGTGGTGCCAACGTCAACATTCTGGCAGCAGATGGCGCGGATGCGATTGAGTCGGTGTCTGGCATGGCGCATCTCACCGGCATTCCGGTGCGCGTAGAAAAAGCTGCGGGGCCGATTGATACCGGCAGTTGGAGTGGAATTACAGAAGCCGCTTAATCGTAGGCCGGGAGCATCCCGACTTTGGCAGTTCAGATGCGCGGAAGGCGGGATTCTCCCGCCCTACAGTTAGAACCCACCGCTAATGATTGGCATACCAGTGAAATAACGGTGCGTGAATATCAGCACCGCAGTCACCACTAATCCGATCACTGCAGAGATGATGGTCTTCGTCGCCCCAACCGGCGCAGGCTTCTGCCATACACCATCACGCCGATTGATAAAAATCACTTCCAGTACAGCCCACGCGAGCATGCCAGTGAACAGAATCACCGAGCGCGTCTCACCATTCGCCAGTAAGTGCGCGACAGCCCAGAGCTTCACACTCGTCAATTGCGGATGACGGATGATTTGCTTGATATCCGTCGGCGCTCTCGCGCTCAAAAATAAAATAACGGCAATCGGCATCAGCAACGTCGTCAGATGGCGCAGACCTGCAGGCGGCGAATACAACACGCCTTCTGGCATCGCCTTCCAACCGATGACGATCAGCACCAGCGAAAGAACCAGCGTCAGTGAGAACAATCCTTTGTAAGGATTAAGACCGATCGTGGCGATTACTTGCTTGCGAGTATCCACAGCAAGCGCAACGAAGAGATGGGTAACAGCCCAAAGCAGGATGCCGAGTACGAGCATGGCCAAAGTCCTCACTGATTGAACTTAGAGACTACAACATTACGGCGACGTTTTTCATGCACAAAAAAAGCGGCCTAGGCCGCTTTTTTGCACATCTCATTGCAGATTAAAACTGAGCTTTAGCCCAACAGCGACTTAACCTTGTCGATGTACTTCTGCATGGCTGCATCTTTGCCGGTGCCCTTGAGCTTGGCCCAAGCGTCGTACTTTGCACGACCGACCATATCCAACATGCCTGGGCGGGCGCCCGATACATCGCCGTCGCTGCCCTGCTTAAACAACGAATAAAGCGACAGCAAATCATCATTGCTGGGGCGCTTGGTCAGTGTTTTGACGTCTTTTAACGCCTGTTCGAATGCTGCCTTGATATCGGCCATTGCCATCTCTCCGTATTAATAAAAATCCCGACGTTTTATAGCACAGGCCTAGTGGCGTCCGCCAAAGAATCGGCCCTTGCTGCTGCCGTCCAGCGGTATCGCCCACCCGGCTTCAAATTCCAAGTTGATGAACCACGAGATACGCAGTCGCAGGCCCAGCAACACGTCTGCAGAAATATCCTGAAACAGCACAGAATTTGCGCTCTGCGCTACGTTGCCAGCTTCAATGCCCGCCACCACCCTTAACCAGTCCCAGCCAACAGGCCGCTGATAGGTCGCTGAAGCAAAGTAGAAAGAATTGCCCTCAAACGTATAGCGACGATATCCACGCAAACCCGCGCCACCGCCCAAGGAAAAAGGCTCGACTTGTTGGGGGCCATTAAATCCGGCTCCGAAAGACGAAGAAAGTTGAATCGTCTGATGTGGCACTTCACCAACAGGAATATAGCGATCGTATCCCGCACGAATTTTGGTATAGCCGTAATCGGAGACCAGGCCATTGATCGCATGCTCAGTGCGCAAAGTGAACAAGGTGCCTTCTTCGCTGTAGATCTTCAGGTGTAGATCGCGATATTCGGCAGTTCCCACCAATGCCGTGGCCTCGCCATATGGCGGTGCCGCACCAAGCCCGTTCCGATCTTCGTGCTGATAATAAACACCGCCGCCAACCGTCCACCCTTGGCTGGCCGCAGTCGTCGAGAAAGTTCGCGTCAATAGCGCTTGTGCCGCGACTTGGTTTTCCTTATACGGATCGCCCGTCAATGTATTGTTGCGCGGTGTTGCACTACGACTCAAAGACAACGATAAGTTTTGATTGGAGTCGGCAATAAATGGAGCGTAGTAGCTCGCCTCGTAATTGGTTTGCTTACCGTAACCATCTCGATTGGCATCGCTCTGCGACGCAGTGATCTCAAGACTATGGTTAAGCCCGCGCAAGTTGTTCCACTCCAGCTGTGCGCCATAGCTGTACTGGCCATCAACATTGGCACTCAGGCGTGGATAAGGCAGCAGAAAGAATTTTTCTTTGACGACAAAAACCACACGCACACCATCAGGCATGGGTTCTTCGCGCACAGTGACTGATTTGAATAAATCCAAATCCTGTATCGCCTGACGACTGCGCTCAAGCTGGTCCGGATCTGCAACATCGCCAACCTTCAGCGATATTTCACGCAGCATGGTCTTGGGCTGTGTTGTCTTATTGCCGGCAAAAGTGATTTCGCGAATCCGCGCAGATACGGGAATCGTCGCAAGTGACGTTGGCGTTGCCGGAGGCTCAGTTACTTGCGCAAAGGCGATGCCTGTCTGCAAAAGCAGTAGGCATAGCCAGAACCTCATCCGCGCTCCAGCGTCAGAAAGCTGTAGGCGTAAGCGTGACGTTCATCCGCAGGATGATCTTCACGCGAAGTTTCAGTGAGATTAATGCTGGAGAAATCGGGGAACCAGGTATCGCCCTGCTCACGTGCGTGCACCTGCGTGAGATAGAGACGTTGCGCGTGTGGCAAAGCTTGGCGATATAAATCTGCGCCACCAATCACCATCAATTCGCCTTGGCTATGTGCAGCCAAGGCATCTTCAAGTTTGATAAATGCGCGGCAGCCTTCTGCTGCAAAAGCAGGATCGCGACTCAACACCCAGTTCTCACGTTGCGGCAAAGGGCGACCGAGTGAGTCCCAAGTCTTGCGCCCCATCAAAATGGTTTTGTTCAGCGTCAGCGATTTGAAATGCTTGAGGTCATTCGGCAAACGCCAAGGCAAATCGCCATCGCGGCCAATCAGGCGATTATCGTCACAGGCAACGATCAGGCTGATGCTTTTATCAGTCACTACGCGAGACACCTCAAACTGCAACGGGGCGAGACGGAATAGCAGAACGTCCAGTGGACGTTCTGCCCGTCGAGCGCACGCGCATGGATGCGCGGGCCGGGGGTAGTGCGAATGCCTGAAGTAACGCCATGGATGGCCTGAATCAAACAGCCACGGGGGCTTTAATGTGCGGATGCGGATCGTAATCGGTCAGTTCAAAATCTTCGAACTTGAACGCGAACAGATCAGTCACATTCGGATTCATTTTCATCTTAGGCAAAGCGCGTGTTTCACGCGACAACTGCAGTTTGGTTTGTTCGAGGTGGTTCGTATATAGGTGACAATCACCCCCTGTCCACACAAAGTCACCGGGGCGCAGACCACACACTTGCGCGACCATCATCGTCAGCAATGCGTAGCTCGCAATGTTGAAAGGCACACCGAGAAAAATATCGCAGCTGCGCTGATAAAGCTGGCAAGACAAACGCCCATCGGCAACATAGAACTGGAAGAACGCATGGCAAGGCGGCAGCGCCATCTTGTCGATTTCACCGACGTTCCATGCCGACACAATCAGGCGACGTGAATCAGGATTCTTTTTGATCTGATCGAGCAATTGCTGGATCTGGTCGATATGACGACCATCCGCTGCCGGCCACGAGCGCCACTGCGAGCCATACACCGGACCCAGTTCGCCGTTCTCATCAGCCCATTCGTCCCAGATGGTGACGCCGTTTTCTTTCAGATAACGCGTGTTGGTTTCGCCTTTCAGGAACCACAGGAGTTCATGAATGATCGAACGCAAATGCACTTTCTTGGTGGTCAGCGCAGGGAATCCCTGCTCAAGATCAAAGCGCATCTGATGACCAAACACCGAGATGGTGCCGGTGCCGGTGCGGTCAGATTTTGTCGTGCCGTTTTTCAGCACGTGATCCATCAGGTCTAGATATTGGCGCATGGAATCCGAAACTTGTTTGTAGGGTTAACCCGCTTGGGGTCTATCTTACCTGCGACGCGTGTATGCCAGCACCAAGAAACAGGTGCCCGCGACAAACATTGGTGCCGACAGCGTCATGCCCATGGTGATCCAGTTCGTACCGAACAGATATCCCAGTTGCACGTCTGGCGTGCGCACCGTCTCGACCAACACGCGTGAGCAGGAATACAGCACGAGGAACAGGCCAGACACCGCCATGCGCGGGCGTGGCTTGCTGGCGAACCAGTACAGCACGGCAAACATCAGCAGACCTTCTAAAGCGGCCTCATAAAGCATGCTGGGATGACGTGGCAAAGGGCCGCCATGCTTGAACACCATGCCCCAAGGCAGCGTTGTTGGCGCGCCCCACAACTCACCGTTGATGAAGTTGCCAATGCGGCCCGTGAACAGACCGATAGGAATAACCGGCGCAGCAAAATCGGCAATCTCGAAAACATTGATTTTGCGCTGCCAGGCAAAAATGAAGTACGCGACGATGACGCCAATCAAGCCGCCGTGGAAAGACATGCCGCCTTCCCAGATGCGGAAGATGACCATTGGGTCATGCAGAAAAATCAGCTGCCCTTGATCGTCAAAGTTGTAGAACAGGGTGTAACCGATCCGGCCGCCGAGAATGACGCCCATGACGACGTAAAACAGCAGATCGCCAACGCGCTCCGCAGGCCAGTTGTTATGCGGCATCCGCGCACGGCGCAGCGCCAGCCACCAGGCACCCCAAAATCCCAGCAGATACATCAGTCCGTACCAGCGCACGGCCAGCGGACCCAAATGGATGGCAACGGGATCAATATCTGGATGTATCAACATAAATATTTTATTAATTCTTTATAAAATTCAAATGCCTAGGAACGGATTCTCGACAGATTCATAATCAATCACCCGCACATCGCGGGCATATTAAATCACCCTACATGGAGTAGAAAATGAAGCACACCGTTGCCACCCTGAGCGTACTCGTTGCAGCCCTGATTGGCGCACCTGCGATGGCCGCTGACGCTGCACCTGCTGATGCACCTGCCGCCGCTACCGCCGCTCCAGCCAAATCTGCACACAAAGCCAAGCACCATCGTGCACACAAAAAAGCTGCTGCACCTGCTACCGAAGCCGCGCCAGCCAACTAAGTTTTACACGACTTGCGGTGTTGCGGCGCTGTTCGAAAGAGCAGCGCCGTCTGTTCAAACAACGCGGCAAATATATCCCTTGAGATAACGCGTCTCAGGAATTGCAGGATGCACCGGATGATCCGGCCCCTGCCCGCCCTGCTCGAGAATCTGTAAACGGCGATTAGCCGTGCGTGCCTCGCGCAGCAACACGCGCTGCAACTGCTCCAGCTCCAAGTGGTGCGAGCAAGAGCAGGAAATCAAAATTCCGCCTGGCACCAACAACTGCATCGCCACGCGATTAAGGCTGGCGTAATGCTCCAAGCCTGCTTCCGCATCCTTCTTGCGCTTAATCAGCGCAGGCGGATCGACAATGATCACATCGAACTGACGCGTCTGATCACGCAGCTGCTTGAGCATATCCAGTGCTGAGCCTTTAATCGTCTCCAGCGTCGCGCCATTGAGTTGTGCATTGCGCTGCGCTGCGTCGAGAGCTGGCGCAGAGCTATCAATGCAGCTCACGGTCTTGGCGCCGAAGCCATGCGCACGCATCGCCCAGCCGCCGATGTAGCTGAACACATCAAGCACACGTGCATCACGCACGTAACGAGAGAGACGATCACGGTTGTCGCGTTGATCGTAGAACCAGCCAGTCTTCTGACCAGTCTTCAGCGGAATCTCGAAGCGCACACCAGATTCGTCGATCTCAACCGTATCCGGCACATCGCCAATTTCTTCGACAACGAGCGGCAGGCCTTCAGTCTCACGCATCGCCACGTCGTTGCGCAGCAAGATGCCACGTGGCTTGAGTGCAGATTGCAGTGCTTCAATCACCACAGGCTTCAGCGCATCCATGCCCGCTGTGCTCATCTGCACCACGAGCACATCACCGTAGCGATCAACGATCAAGCCCGGCAAGCCATCGGACTCGCCGTAGATCAACCGATAGTGCGGCGTCGGATACAAACGCTCACGCAAAGCCAGTGCGGACTTGATGCGGCCGACAAACCACTCAACATTGATATCGGCGTTGGCATTGCTTGAGAGCATGCGCACCGCCATCAATGTTTTCGGATTGATGTAACCAACGCCCAGCGCTTTGTTACGCGAGTCGAATACTTTGCAAAGGCTGCCCGCAGCGATATTGCGGAAGCCTTCGCCCGTATCAATCTCGTTGGAAAAAACCCAAAGATGACCTGCACGCAAACGACGTTCTTCGTGAGCCTTCAGCTTGATGGATAGCACGTCGGCTCCCGAATAAATTTGGTGCAGGTTTTAAAGCAAATCTGCTAAATCGTCATTCCCGCGTAGGCGGGAATCCAGTTGTTCTAAAACTTGCTGAGAGTGCAAAAACTGGATTCCCGCCTGCGCGGGAATGACAGAGCATTTTTAAACTGCATTGCGCTTACTTAAGCGAGGTCGTAGCGGAATTCTTTCTTGAAGCGTTCGCGGAACGAGGCCTGCGTAAAGCTGTAGTTCTGCGTGCCCGGACGTTCAATGTTGTACGCGCCCATCAGAGCAGCGATACGGCCGGTGGTTTCCCAATCCATGCCCTTGTCCAAACCGTACAGCAGACCGCCACGATATGCGTCGCCGCAGCCCGTAGGATCAGCGAGTGAATCTGCTTTAGCGCAAGCGACTTCCTGCATCTTGCCCTTGCTGTAAATCTGCGAGCCCTTGCCACCGCGCGTCACGATCAATGCATCGAGACGATCTGCAATCTGCTTCAGCGACCAGCCGGTGCGTTCCATCACGATTTCGGATTCGTAATCGTTCACAGCCAAGTAGCTGGCCTGTTCGATGAACGCTTTCAGCTCATCGCCGCTGAACATCGGCAAGCCCTGACCCGGATCAAACAGGAAAGGAATATTGGCTTCTGCGAATTGCTTCGCGTGCAGCAACATGCCGTCACGACCATCTGGAGAAACCGTGCCAACCTTGATGCCCTTGGTCACAACATCCTGCGTGTGCGCAAAATTCATCGCGCCCGGATGGAAAGCGGTGATCTGGTTGTCGTCCAGATCCGTCGTGATGTAAGCCTGCGCGGTGTAAGCGTCTGCAATCGTTTTGATGTACTTGCGATTGATGCCGTTCTTATCGAGCCAAGCGGTGTAACGATCGAAATCATTGCCGACCGTGCCCATTGGCAGTGCGTCACCACCGAGCAGATGCAATGCATACGCGATGTTGCCGGCGGTGCCGCCGAACTCACGACGCAGCTGCGGCACAAGGAAGGCGACATTCAGAATGTGCACCTTGTCCGGAAGAATCTCGTTCTTGAACTGGCCCGGAAACACCATGATGGTGTCGAACGCGAAAGAACCGCTAATCAATGCAGACATCACTCACTCCATATTTTTGTGCCGCTGCATTTCGTTGCAGCGACGTTTTGCTTTTTAGCTAAACAGCACCAAGCCCCAAACCACGGGAACCTGTACCAGCGAAAGATGTACGGCGGCAGAACCAAGATCCTTCGCACGTCCAGACAACTCGTGACGCTCAAGACCAATGCGATCGACCACGACTTCTACAGCGGTGTTGAGCAGTTCGGTGATCACTACACAGAACAGACTCATGATCATGATCGCGCGTTCAATGCCGCTGTCGCCAAGCCACACAGCCAGCGGCACCATAAGCAGACACAATATCGCTTCGATACGGAAAGCTTCTTCTTCACGCAGCGCCCAACCGAGACCGATGTACGACACCTTCGTCGCACGGAACAGTCTCGGCAGACCTTTCATTCCATCAGCCATGGGTCTGCGCCGGTTGATTCCAACGAACATCAAGCTGACGCACAGCACGCACGTCATCCAAGCGGCGCACTGGCATCGTATAAGGCGCGCCCTTTACATAGGCAACGTCTTTCTTGGCTTCTTCATAAATCGCGCACAGCGCTTCAATGAAGCTATCCAGCGTTTCCTTGTCTTCGGTTTCGGTCGGCTCAATCAACAAGCATTCCGGCACCAGCAGCGGGAAGTAAATCGTCGGTGCGTGGAAGCCGTAATCGAGCAAGCGTTTGGCAACGTCGGTCGCCGTCAGTTCAATTTCTTTCTTCTGACGCTTCAGCGTAATGATGAACTCGTGGCTTGCGCGGCGTTTCGGGAACGCCAGATCAAAGCCCTTCTCGCTCAGACGAGCCTGCAGATAGTTGGCGTTGAGCGTTGCGAACTCAGCAACGCGATGCATGCCTTCGCGACCCAGCAAGCGAGCGTAGATGTATGCACGAAGCAACACGCCAGCGTTACCCATGAATGCAGACAGACGACCAATGCTTTGTGGCAAATCGTTTTCATCGAGCCAGCGATAGCTGTCGCCTTCCTTGCCAACTACAGGAATTGGCATGAATGGCAGCAAGCGCTTGGACACGCCCACCGCACCCGCACCCGGACCACCGCCGCCGTGTGGCGTCGAGAAAGTCTTGTGCAAGTTCATGTGAATCACGTCGAAGCCCATATCGCCCGGGCGAACCTTGCCGAGAATGGCGTTGAGGTTGGCTCCGTCGTAATACAAAAGGCCACCGGCCTGATGCACGATCTCAGCGATTTTCTTGATGTTGCGTTCAAACACGCCGAGCGTCGACGGGTTGGTCAGCATGATGCCTGCGGTCTGCGGACCGACAGCAGCCTTCAGCGCTTCGATATCAACGTCGCCATCGGCATTCGTTGGAATCTCGCGCACGCTGCAACCGAGCATGACTGCCGTTGCAGGGTTGGTGCCGTGTGCTGCGTCAGGAACAAGAATTTCCGTACGTGCCGAATCACCACGTGCCTTGTGATAGGCGTTGATCATGGCGACGCCAGCAAATTCACCCTGTGCACCCGCCATTGGCGTGAGCGAGACACCAGCCATGCCGGTAACTTCTTTCAGGATCTCTTGCAGGTCGTACATGCAAGACAGGAAACCCTGGCTATGCGATGCCGGCGCAAAAGGATGACGTGCGAGGAACTCCGGCAACATCGCCAGCGAGTTACAAGCGCGCGGGTTGTACTTCATCGTGCACGAACCCAGCGGATAGAAGTGCGTGTCGATCGAGAAGTTCTTCTGCGACAGACGCGTGTAGTGACGCACGGCCTGCATTTCGGAGACTTCCGGCAACATCGGCTTGTCTTTGCGACGCAGATGTTCCGGGATCGCCGAAACATCTACTGCAGCAGAAGGCATCTGCGCCGTTGCCGTGCGAGTCGCACGTGAGTGTTCAAAAATCAGTTTTTCAGTCATGGTTTATTCACTAATTTATTCGTCTTGTAGGAGCGCCTCTTAGGCGCGATTAGCGCCATCGCGCCTAAGAGGCGCTCCTACACAAATTGCTTACGCAGCTGCCTTCAGAGCAGCTTCGTAATTGGGTTCTTCAGCGATTTCTTTAACCAGTTCGGAATACAGCACTTCGTTGTCCTCATTCAGAACAACAACCGAACGTGCAGCCAAACCTGCGAGCGGGCCGGTTTCGATCAGCACGCCGTAGTCCTTCGAGAAGGAATGACCGCGCATCGTCGACAGCGTCACCACATTGTCCAAACCTTCTGCGCCGCAGAAACGCTTCTGCGCAAACGGCAGGTCAGCAGAGATGCACAGAACAACTGCATCTTTAAGCTGTGATGCGCTCTGATTGAACTTGCGAACCGAGGTCGCGCAGGTCGGCGTATCAACGGAAGGAAAAATGTTGAGGATTTTTTTCTTGCCGACGTAATCGTGTAGCGAGACATCTTTCAGGTCAGCGCCAACCAAACGGAAACCAGGTGCAGCCGCGCCTTTTGCTGGCAGGTCGCCACTGGTTTGAATTGGATTGCCTTTCAACGTAATCGTAGCCATGGTCTTCTCCGATTTATGCCAGCACTTGTTTCAGTGCTTCGGCGTAGCGCTTGATTTGAGTATCTGTCTTCGTTTCTGTCGCACACACCAACACAGCATTGCCCAACTCTGGGTAGTGACGTGAAAGATCGAAACCACCGAGGATTCCGAGTGCTGCCAACTTCGGCAGTACTTCAGCAGCAGACTCTGGCAACTTGATGACTGCTTCATGGAAACGTGCGCCGCTAAACGCAACGCTCACGCCAGGAACCGCCGCCAACGCAGCAACCAACTTGCCGGTGTTGGCGATGCTGGCCGAAGCCACACGTGCCAAACCTTCTGGACCGACGAGCGACATGTAGATCGTCGCCGCAGTCACCAACAAACCTTGGTTGGTGCAGATGTTCGAAGTCGCCTTCGAACGACGGATGTGCTGCTCACGCGCCTGCAGCGTCAGTGAGAAGCCTGGCTTGCCGTCGAGATCCAGCGTACGACCGACAATACGGCCCGGCATCTGACGCACGAATTCCATCTTCGTGGTGAGGAAGCCGAAGTAAGGACCACCGGATGCGAGTGGCGCGCCGAGAGGCTGGCCTTCACCGCAAACGATGTCTGCACCCTTCGCGCCCCACTGGCTCGGCGGCTTGAGCAGCGCGAGTGAAGTTGGGTTGACGACAGCAACCACAAGTGCGCCCTGTGCGTGCGCCCAATCGGTGATCGCATCGACGTCTTCCAGCGTGCCGAAGAAGTTCGGCTGCTGAATGACGACGGCGGTGATGCCCTGTCCTTCGTGTTCTTTCAGCGATTCAAGCAGCGTCTTGCCTTCTTTAGGGCAGTAAGCGAGTTCAATCTGACGCAGACCTTGTGCATGCGTCGTCGACGTGACGACTTCCTTGTAAAACGGATGCACGGTCTTCGGCATCAAGATGCGGCCGGAGTCGTTCTGCTTGTTCGAGCGCACGGCCATCAGCAGTGCTTCGCCCAGTGCAGAGGCGCCGTCGTACATCGAGGCATTGGAAACATCCATGCCCGTCAGCGCCGTCATCATGCTCTGGAATTCATACAGAACTTGCAGCGTGCCTTGGCTCGCTTCTGCCTGATACGGCGTGTATGCCGAATAGAACTCACCGCGCGTAGTGATCTGCCACACCGCTGCTGGAATGTGATGCTCGTAAGCACCAGCACCGATGAAGTTCAGGCCAACAGCGTCCAGATGAGCGCGCTCGGACAGGATCGCGGCGACTTCCATTTCTGGCAGGCCTTCTGGAATTTTATCCAACTTGCCACTGCGCAGTTCGAGAGGAATCTCGTCGAACAGATCATCAATTTTCTTGGCACCAATTGCCGCGAGCATGTCGCGGACATCGGTTTCCGTGTGAGGAATAAACGGCATGCTTTATCTCAATTCAGTTCGTCAATCAGCTGCTGATAACCCGCTGCGTCGAGCAGTGCATCAACGTCAGCAATGTTGTTTGGCTTCATCTTCCACATCCAACCAGCTTCATACGGATCGGAGTTGAGGATTTCTGGCGTGTTGTTGAGCGCGCCGTTGGCTTCGGTCACTTCGCCAGCAATCGGCGCATAGACGTCGGAGGCGGCTTTCACCGATTCAACAACCGCGCAGGATTCATTCGCAGCCAGCTTGCGGCCAACCTTAGGCACTTCAACAAACACCAGATCGCCCAAAGCGTTCTGTGCGTGGTCGGTGATGCCGATCACGACGGTGCCGTCAGCGAGTTTCTTGATCCACTCGTGGCTTTTTACGTACTTGAGGCCTGCAGGAACATTGCTCATTTTTGTCTCCTTGAATCGAATATCGAGTGAAAAATTAAACTAGAACTTTACCGTTACGAACAAAAGGCGCTTTGACCAGTTTGGCCGCGACCCATTGCCCACGTATTTCAACTTCGCATGCACCTTCGGCTTTCGCATCAACGCGAGCAAAGGCAATCGAGCTCTTCATGGTCGGCGCAAAACCACCGCTGGTGGTTTCACCTTCTGCGCCGTTGGCGAAGCGCACTTTCATGTGCGCGCGGACGACACCGCGGCCTTCCAATACGAGTGATACAAATTTTTGCGGCGACTTGCCACGCAGCGCGCTGAGCGCGGTGCGGCCGATGAAGTCGCGATCTGCTGGATCCCAGCCGATGGTCCAACCCAAGCCAGATTCCAAGGGATGCTTGGATTCATCCATGTCCTGACCATACAGGTTCATGCCTGCTTCGAGACGCAGCGTGTCGCGCGCGCCGAGGCCGCAAGCACGAACGCCATCAGCTTCCAATTTCTGCCAGAGCTTCACGAGATCAGCATGCGGCAGCATCAATTCAAAGCCGTCTTCGCCGGTGTAGCCGGTGCGGCCAACAAACCAGTCGCCTGCGTACACGGCTTGGAAAACGCCAACAGCCTGTGCCGCAGCTGCGAGTTCCGACGGTAATTGTTTGATGACTTTGTCGCGGGCCTCTGGACCTTGTACGGCAACAATGCCGAGGTCATCACGGTATTTCACGCTCACGCCGAAAGCGGCAGCCTGCTGACTGATCCAAGCCAAATCTTTTTCGGTGGTGCCTGCGTTAACAACGAGACGGAACCAGTCTTCATTAATGAAGTAGGCAATCAAGTCATCGATGATGCCGGCGTCTTCACGCAGCATGCAGGAGTAAAGGGCTTTGCCCGGCGCGGTCAGCTTGGCGACATCATTGGCCAGAAGCTTGCGCAGGAATTCGCGGGTGCGCGGGCCGTGCAGATCAACGGCGGACATATGCGCCACGTCGAACATGCCAGCGCCAGCGCGCACAGCGTGGTGTTCATCAAGCTGAGACTGGTACTGGATCGGCATTTCCCAACCAGCGAAATCGACCAGACGAGCGCCCAAACGGACGTGCTCAGCGTGCAATGCAGTTTTTTTAAGCATACGGTTCCCGCGTTAATGAAGGTTTGCGAAAACCGCTCCTCTGTCCTTGGACCTGAAAGTTCGAAAGCGGTGTAACCCGCTTCTGCCTCGTCGGTGGCTCGTTTTGGCGAGCGCTCTCCAGAGTTTTACTACAGCACCGCGCTCCTTTTGCCTGAGCGATTCCGAGCGGTTTGCGCCTTCGGCCCCACCATTGAAGGTGGTTTCTCGCGCGGTACTGTGTTTACAAATACAACTGGCGCCATCTTAACCTTTCAAGTTGCGGGCTGGAAGTTTTAAATCCAAATTCAAGCACTTGAGACAGGTCAATATTTAGCCAACCGCGCGCCGCATTAATAAATTCTTCAACGGCGTCATGCGGTTGACCGCACTTATTCCGAGATTACGTAAGCTGTCCCAACTGTCTGTGCGCAATCCAAATGCGCGATTGAGACCATCGGTGACGGCGAGCATGTCGAGGTTGTCCGCTTTGCGCTCGCGCTCATAGCGCTTGAGCAGGCGCAGGCTGCCGAGGTCACGGCCAGCTTCGCGAGCGGCAGATAACTCGCGGACCATCACAACCGCATCAGCCAAGCCAAGGTTCACACCCTGCCCGGCCAAGGGATGCACCACGTGAGCAGCGTCGCCAGCCAGTGCGAAGCGAGGCAATGCATAGTCTTGTGCATGCAGCAGACGCAGCGGGAATGCGACGCGACGTGTACAGCCGGTGATCGCGCCCAACTCATTTTGTAGCGCCAACGCGAGACGCGCGCGGAACTCGTCTTCGTCCAACTCCAATAAATCTTCGGCGTCTTGCGCCGACCAAACGATAGAGCTGCGGCCATCGGTCAACGGCAGAAACGCGAGCGGTCCGCCGGGCAAGAACCGCTGACGCGCGACGCCGCGGTGTGGCAGTTCAGTCTCAACATGGCAGACGACGGCTTCTTGCGGATACGACCAACGCACGCATTCAATGCCCGCCCAATCACGCAGCTGTGAGTCAGCGCCATCAGCAGCAATCACCAGCGATGCAGAAATCTCTCGGCCATCATCCAATTGCAGGCGTGCAGCATCGTCATCTAATTGCAGGCCGGTGATTTGGACTTTTGTGTAAGTCGGCACCGACGCCAACGCTTTCCACAATTCGTCTAGCAGCAAACTGTTTTCAACAATGTGGCCGAGTTGTGCCACGCCCAAGGCTGAAGCCTCGAATTGCAAAGCCTCACCCGGACGCTCGTCCCAGATGCGCATGCCTTGATAGGCACTGGCGCGTTGCTGCGCAATGCGCGGCCACACGCCGAGTTCATTCAGAAAACGTGTTGAAGCTGGCGACAATGCATAAACACGCAGATCGTAATCCGACGCGTCATAAGGCTTGGGCGCTGCGCCGCGTTCAATCAAAGCGGTGTCGATGCCTGCACGATGTAGTGCCAGCGCTAAAGCTGCACCGACAACACCGCCACCGACGACTGCGACTTGATGCTTCATTCGCGTGCGAACTTCGAAGGTAAACCGCCGAGGCCAAGATTCTGGCGCATCACGGCGTCTTTCAACGGTGGCGTGAGATCCAGTGCGAGCAAACCGAGATGACGCAAACCACGTAGGCCTGGCACACGATTAGAGAAGGTGCGGACCAGACGGTCCGTAAATCCTGAAACACGCTCGCGATCATCGCTACGACGACGTTCGTACTCAGCGAGTGTTTCGGCAGAGCCCGGATCAGCAGCAGTCGCCAGCACATCAGCAACCGTCGCAACGTCACGCAGTCCCAGATTAAAACCTTGCGCCGCCACCGGATGCAGCGACTGCGCGGCATTGCCTGCAAAGATCACGCGTGGCGCAGTGAGCTGTGCACTCATCACCTGCGTCAGCGGATACGCATTACGACGACCAATTTCTTTGAAATTGCCCAATCGCTCGCCGAAGGTTTCGTAAGCCTGCTTCAAGAATTCGGCATCACTCCAAGCCAACATCGCTTCAACGTGATCGCTCGGCACCGTCCACACCAGCGAGCAAGCGTTGTCTGGTTTTGGCAACACGGCAATCGGGCCGCCGGGCGTAAAGCGCTCATACGCCACGCCACCGTGCGGACGGGTGACTCGAATTGCCGTAACGATGGCGGACTGTTTGTAGTCTTGCGTCTGCGCTGTAATACCCAGCAGTTTGCGTACGGCAGATTGCGCGCCGTCGGCAGCAACCACCAATCGCGTTGAAATTTTTTCGCCGCTATCTAGCAGCAACTGCACCGCATCCGCACTCTGCTCCATCGCCTGCAAACGCGCGGGGCAGATCAAACGAGCGGCAGTTTTCTGCGCAGCCTGCCAAAGCGTTTGGCCGATGTGACGAAACGGAATGTTGTAACCAAGCGCTGGCAGGCCCACGTCAACGGCAGCAAAGCGCGCTACGCCAAAGCGGCCGCGCTCAGAAATATGCGTTGAGGTAATGGGCGATGCTTCACTGAGTAGCGCGGGCCAAACGCCCAGGCTTTCGAAGATGCGGTGACTGCCGTCGTTGATGGCGATGCAACGCTCGTCCCATGAAGGACCAGTCTGCGGTGGAGTCGATGCTTCGATCAACGCCACACGCAAATTCAATGGCGCAAGCGCAACAACGAGACTCGCGCCGACGAGACCGCCGCCAACGATGACTACGTCATATTGATCGACGACTTCAGGCTGCACGCATCAAGCCTTCAATGCCCTTCACATCTTTCGGCACATCACCGGTCAGCACGCGCGGTGCTTTGTCAGTGACGACGACATCGTCTTCGATACGAATGCCGATGCCCCAGTATTTTTCATCAACGCCTTTCGTGCCCGGCTGAATGTAGAGGCCCGGCTCAACCGTCATCACCATGCCCGGCTCAAACGTGCGGAACTCGCCATCCATTTTGTAGCGACCGACGTCATGCACATCCATGCCCAACCAGTGGCCTGTGCCGTGCATGTAGAACTGGCGATACTTTTCAGTCTTGATCAGATCTTTGACGTTGCCTTTCAGCAAACCAAGATCAACCAAACCTTGCGTGAGAATTTGCACGGCGACTTGGTGCGGCTTGCCAACGGACTCGCCCGTTTTCAGTGTTTTGGTCGCCTGCAGATTGGCTTCAAGCACGACTTCGTAAACAGCTCGCTGTGCCTTGCTGAATTTTCCGTTGACCGGGAACGTGCGCGTGATGTCGGCGGTGTAACCGTCAAGCTCACCACCCGCATCAATCAGCAGCAGATCGCCATCGCGCAGCGCTTGATTGTTTTCAACGTAATGCAGGATGCAGGCGTTATCGCCACCACCAACAATCGAACCGTAACCCGGCTCCATATTGTTGCGGCCGAAGTGTGCGTTGATTTCGGCAGCGACCTGCCACTCATTAATACCCGGCTTGGCATAACGCATGGCGATGCAATGAGCTTCAGCGCTGATCTCGCAGGCTTTGGCCAAGATTGCGATTTCGGCAGGCGTCTTACGCAGACGCATTTCGTGCAAGCTGGTTTCCAGTGCGACGAATTCTGTTGGTGCAGCGCCGCCGCGACGTGAGACTTCGCGAATAGTGCGCACACAGGCCGTGATCTTGGGATCAAGCTCGGCGTGTTCGCCAAGGTTGTAAACCACGCGACTACGGCCCGCGAGCAGCGACGGCAGAATTTCCTGAAAGTCACCAATCGCGAATGCTTGGTCAGCACCGTAATTACGCACTGCGCCTTCTGGACCTTGGCGACGGCCATCCCAGATTTCGCGCTCGGTGTTGCGATCACGCACAAACAGCACGAAGGCACCCGCCTTGCGACCCGGCGCGAACACGGCGATGCAATCTGGCTCAGGAAAACCCGTCAGATACTGAAAGTCGCTGTCCTGACGAAAGCGGTAATGCGTGTCACGCGCGCGGATGACTTCACTGGCAGACGGAATAATCGCAACACCGCCCGGGCCAATCTGCTTCATCAGCTTGGCGCGGCGTGCGGCGAATTCCTTGAAATGGTTAGCTGCGGCGGGCTTCATGTTCAGCTCGGCTGATTAATGCAGTTTCTTCGAGCTCTGCGGGTCTGGCGTTGGGCGTGGACGCATTTCCATATAGACCAACTGCGCGCCGACGCGGATGTATTCCACCAGTTCGGCGTAAGCGGTTTCTTCCAGCTCGACGTTGTCTTCGCCATCAATGCTGGCGCGAGTGAACTGGGTGAAGTCCTCAATGATTTCTTGCAACTCTTCCGAGCAGGATTCCAGATCGAGGTTTGGCCGGGTCGACAAACCAAACAAAAAGCCCTCGCACCATGCGACCAACGCAGCCACGCGCGATGGCAGTTCGCTATCGTCATGCGGCAGCAGCGGCGCAAAAGCGCCTTCGTTGTCTTGCAGCGAGATCAAGGTCTGCTCGCGCGCCTCGACCAACGCCTTTTGAGCAGACGTATCAATCGTTAGCGATTGATCGCCAGCAGGATCGAGAAGGAGAAGGAGATCGACTTCATTCGACTGCTTAACGCACAGCGCGCCACACAGCGCGCCATGAAAAGCAGCGGTCTCATCGACAAAACCGACCTGTGCCAACACGCTGCTCAGGCCTTCATATTGGATAGTTTCTTGCATGTGGCGATTATACCGCTGCGACCTCTCCACGGTCGCATTGACGCCGAATCAACACGATTATTCGCTGAATATTTGCCTAGCGACGCTGTGATTATTTGTCGAATTATTTTCAATAAAATCAATCGTCGCTGACGTTGCGCGCCGTGCATCCCTATAATCGCCGCATGAAACCGACTGACTTCGTTTCCGCACTGCGCGGTTGTGCACCTTATGTGCACGCCCACAACGGCTCCGTTTTTGTCGTCGCCTTTGGCGGCGAGGTCGCGGCGCGTCCGGATTTCGACGCCTTTATCTATGACCTCGCGCTGCTGCACAGCCTCGGCGTGAAGCTGGTGTTGGTACATGGCGCGCGCCCGCAGATCGACAAGCAGCTAGAACTCAACAGTCTCAAAACCGTCTACAACCACGGCCTGCGCGTCACCGATCGCGCCGCACTGGAGTGCGTCAAAGCTGCAGCCGGTGCGCTGCGTATGGATATCGAAGCCAAACTCAGCACCGGTCTGGCCAGCACCCCGATGGGCGGCGCGCAGTTGCGCGTCGCCAGCGGCAACTGGGTCACCGCGCGGCCGGTTGGCGTGCGTGGTGGCGTTGACCATCAACACACCGGCGAAGTGCGGCGGATTGATGTCGATAGCCTGCACGACGTGCTGGCGCAGGATCGTATTGCTCTACTCTCCAACACCGGCTACTCGCCCACCGGCGAGATCTTCAATCTGCGTCACGAAGACGTTGCCACCGCCACCGCGCAAGCGCTTGGTGCGGACAAGCTCATCTTTGTGGTGCCGTCAGATCCGGATCATTGGAAGCTCGCTGAAGACACCGGCGACGACGGCCAAATTTCGCTCGTCGTTGCCGAAAAGCTGCTGACCGCCAAACATCTCAAGGATCAGGATCGCGCTTATCTGCAAGCTGGTATCACTGCCAGCCGCGGTGGTGTGAAACGCGTGCATCTGGTCGGAGCCGACAAAGACGGCGCACTGCTGCGTGAGTTGTACACGCGCGACGGCGTTGGCCTGATGCTCTATGCCGATGAAGATTACGAGTCGACACGCCAAGCCACCATCGAAGACGTTGGCGGCGTGCTGAGCCTGATCAAACCACTGGAACAAGCAGGCGTTCTGGTGCCGCGTTCACGCGAGCAGTTGGAACTCGACATCGAAAACTTCAGCATCATTGTTCGCGACGGCACCGCCATCGCCTGCTGCGCGCTGTTCCCCTTCCCACAGAATCAGATGGGCGAACTCGCCTGCGTCGCTGTGCATCCGGACTACCAAAGCGCCGGTCGCGCCGCTGCGCTACTCAAGCGCGTCGAAGCCGAAGCTAAGAAGCGCAAGCTCAAAAAACTCTTCAGCCTCACCACGCACACGCCACACTGGTTCATCGAACACGGCTTTGAGCGCGGCAAGATCAAAGATCTGCCGGTGCAGAAGCAGCGTCTCTATAACTACCAGCGGAATTCGCTGGTGCTCATTAAAAGCTTGTGAGCAACGCCGAGTGGGTTGCCCGTAGCCGGGCACGCGTCTGGAACCCCTGCACGCAGATGAAAGATCACGAGTGGCTGCCACTCGTGCCGATCAAGAAAGCCGAAGGCGTCTGGCTCGAAGATTTCGAAGGCAAACGCTATCTCGATGCAGTGAGTTCGTGGTGGACCAATGTCTTCGGCCATCGTCATCCGCATATCGTTTCATCGCTCAAACAGCAGCTCGACGAAATCGATCACATCATGCTCGGCGGCTTCACGCACCAGCCTGCGGTGGAGCTGGCTGAGCGCTTATGCACGATTGCGCCGCCGGGACTCACGCGTTGCTTCTATGCGGACAATGGTTCGTCAGCAGTAGAAGTCGCGCTGAAGATGAGCTTTCACTACTGGCGCAATGTCGGCAAACCTGCCAAGCAGAAGTTCATCGCACTCTCCAACGGCTATCACGGAGAAACACTGGGCGCGCTCGCAGTTGGTGATACTGGCTTGTATCGCGAGACTTATGCGCCGCTGTTGATTCAACCGATCATCGTGCCCTCGCCTGATTGCTATGAGCGTCGTCCCGGCGAATCCTGGGAAGATCACACGCGCCGCCAGTTCGAACACATGGAAGCCGCGCTAAAGAAGCACGCGCACGAAGTCAGCGCCGTGATTCTGGAACCGCTGGTGCAATGCGCGGGTGGCATGCGCATGTATCACCCGGTTTATCTGACGATGTTGCGCGAGGCCTGTGATCGTCATGGCGTGCATCTCATTGCAGATGAAATTGCTGTCGGCTTTGGCCGCACCGGCAAACTCTTCGCTTGCGAGTGGGCCAAGATCACGCCGGACTTTTTGTGTCTCTCGAAAGGCCTTACCGGCGGCACACTGCCACTCGCCGTCACGCTAACTCGCGAAGAAATCTACACCGCCTTCTACGATGAATACCGTAGCGGCAAAGCTTTTCTGCATTCGCACTCTTACACCGGCAATCCATTAGCTTGCCGCGCCGCACTGGCAACGTTGGATTTATTTGCGGACCCAACCGTCCTCGCACGCAATCGCCAACTCGCGCAGATGATGTGGGCTGGCACAGACGAGCTGCGCCGTCATCCTTACGTTGCTGAAGTCCGTCAGCAAGGCATGATTCTCGCCATCGAAATGGTCAAAAACGCACGCAAGCGCGAACCCTATCCAAGCGAAGAACGCCGCGGCATGCGCGTCTATCAATATGGTCTTGAGCATGGCGTGCTGCTGCGCCCGCTCGGCAATGTCGTTTACTTCATGCCGCCGTACGTGATCGATCCAGAAGAAATTGGTTTGATGTGCCGCATTGCCACCGAAGGCATCATGGAAGCCACCAGTGACTAGCACTAGCTGTTTCTTTATTCCCTCTCCCCGCTTTAGCGGGGAGAGGGCAAGGGTGAGGGGCGCCGACGTAGTCGGCATACGCGCTCCAATGAAAGGTTTGCTCCAGCTTCAAGAGCCCCTCACCCCGCCCTCTCCCCACATTCGTGGGGAGAGGGAGCACATAACGAGACCCGTGCAATGACTAGCCGCGTCTATATCGATCAGCCGCTGTCCGCAGGCGGAACAATCACGCTACCGGAAGACGCCGCACGCCATCTCGTGCAAGTACTTCGCATGCGACTCGGTGACAGCTTCATCACCTTCAACGGTCAAGGCGGCGAATACGCTGCAACACTTAGCACCGTCAGCAAGCGTGAAGCGCAGGCCAGCATTGGCGAGTTCAATACCGTTGATCGCGAATCACCTCTCAACATCACCCTCGCCCAATGCGTCTCCAAAGGCGATCGCATGGACTACACCTTGCAGAAGGCGGTAGAACTCGGCGTCAGCAACATCGTGCCACTGATCTCTTCACGCACCGTCGTCAAACTGGACGCCGAACGCTGGGCCAAGAAAATCGAACACTGGCAAGGCGTGATCATCTCCGCCTGCGAACAATCTGGCCGCACACGCGTGCCACAACTCGCAGCGCATCAAGATTTGGATTATTGGTTGCGCAGCAGTGCGAATGACAGTTTGAAATTGGTGCTTGCACCGGGCGCTAGCAAACAGCTTCGCCAACTTGATCCCACGTCACGCGCCATCACACTTTTGATTGGCCCTGAAGGTGGACTCAGCGAAGTGGAATGCACACTTGCAGCCAAACATGAATTCATCCCACTCGCGCTAGGCCCACGCATCCTTCGCACTGAAACGGCAGGCGTCGCTGCCCTCGCTGCTATTCAGGCTCAGTGGGGCGATTGGTAGTAGAAGCGCTTTGTAGGCTGAGTTAAAGCGCAGCGAAACCCAGCACTCAACTTGCAAGAACTGCTGGGTTTCGTTTCACTCCAACCCAGCCTACAAGCTATTTTCATTCTTTCAGCTGTTGATTTCGACGACTAATCGATTCTTCCGCCGTTGCGATAATGCTAGGCGCCCAAGGATCCGGTGCATTCATGCCCTCTCGATACACCACTTGCGCTACTCGCGCCTTTGAAATTGCGCATTCAAAATTACCTTGAGCTAGACAAAGACGAGCGTACTCACTGAGCAGGAAGTGATGAGATGTTGTGGCCAGCGCTAGCGACATACGATTTTCAGGCTTTTTATTTTTGCGCTCGAAATTGTAAGCTCCCAATAACTTAGGAGCCGCTATATCCAAATCGTTTTGTGCAAGTGAATATTGGCCCATGCTTCTGAATACCCCAGATCTATAGACAAATGTATTCATTGCTGACCACGTATCATTTAGATACTGCGCGTATTTAATGGATTGCGTTAAGTAATGAATTGCGCTATTTGCGTGGCGCAAGCTGAACTCATTAAGTCCAAGTTGCTGATAAATTGGATAGCCTTGAGCATCTGAACCGCTAAGGTCCACAATTGTCCTTAAACCTGCCTGGCAGATTTCCAATGCCTTTGTAAATTGATCCTGCAGAGATGTAAACGCCGCTCGATTTTGCTGAGACGCAGATCGGCACTCTGCATAAATCGATTCATAAGGACCCACGGGCTTAATGGCAATATCCTTATATTCTTGACTTGTCGACGTCAACTGCGAGCACGAAGCCAAAGTGAGTGCCAGTAAAGGCAAGAAAGCAAGAAGTCGGATTATTTTACGGATCGTAATCAGCATTGATTACCACCTACGCCGCACGCTCAACAGATACCAACACACCATTAAGCGCAGCATTGCCCGAGATATCGAGATAGGTTTCATCGGTTAAATCATTGCTGCTCGTGCCCGCATGTGCCGTGGCAATAGCAACACGAGTACCTTCACGGTGGTGCCCCCAGCCATGCGGCAAGCTGACGACGCCCGGCATCATTTCGTCGCTGGATTTCACAGCAACGGTGACTTCGCCAACACGCGAACGCACGCGAACATTTTGTCCGTCGCTCAAACCACGTGAGCCAAGATCGCTTGGGTGCATCAGTAGCTGATCGCGCGCTTCGCCTTTTACCAAGCGATGGAAGTTGTGCATCCATGAGTTGTTGCTGCGGACATGGCGGCGGCCAATTAAACGTAGTTCATCTTTGACCGGCGCAACGTGAAGTTCTTTGGCGAAGGCGACCATTTCTTGCAGCAGCTCTGGCGGCGCGGCTTGAATGCGTTTGTCTTTATGGAACAGACGCTGCGGCAATGAAGGTTTCAATGCGCCGAGATCAACGCCATGCGGATGTTGTTTGAGTTGATCGAGTGAAAGTTTATTGGGTCCGATGCGCAGGCCCATGTCGACAATCTGATCTGGACGAGGCGAAGGCCGCACGGGTTGACCAAGCGCCGCAGAAATACGTGCGCCGAGTGCGGCGAAGATTTCCCAGTCGTGCATAGTGCCTTCTGGTTTTTCGAATAGTGGCGTGTTGAAGCGCGCGGTGTTGCGGACGGCGAAGTGATGGAAGATCAGATCGTAATGATCATGTTCCAGTGTGCAGGTCGGCGGCAGAATGACATCGGCATGGCGCGTGGTCTCGTTCATGTAGAGATCAACGCTGACCATGAAATCCAGCGATTCCAGCGCACCTTCCAGACGACGACCATTCGGCGTCGACAACACGGGATTGCCTGCGATGCTGATCAACGCGCGCACCTGCCCTGCTCCCGGCGTTTCGATTTCTTCTGCCAGTGCAGCAACAGGCAACTCGCCACCAAACTCCGGCAATCCACGCACACGCGTTTTCCACTGCGCAAAGTGGCCGGGCTTGCTCATCGGGTTGTGCACTAGATCTAGCGCAGGCTGCGGGAACAGCATGCCGCCTTCGCGATCAAGATTACCGGTGAATAGATTGATCAACTGAATCAACCACTGACACAGCGTGCCATAGCGTTGCGTTGAAACGCCCATGCGGCCGTAACAAGCTGCGCCGTCTGCGCTGGCGAATTCACGAGCGATGCGCTGGATGTCTGCCGCTTGCACATTGCAGTATTGAGCGAGCACGTTGATATCCAGCGATTGAACGGCACGCGCTGCATCTTCAAGGCCATCGGTGAATTCACCGACACGACCCGGCTTCGCAAGATTTTCATCGAGAATGGTTTTGAGCAGTGCCGCCAAAAATGCAGCATCGCCGCCGGGCTTGATGAAGTGATGCTCATCGGCCACCAGCGCAGTTTCACTACGCCGCGGATCAATCACCACCATCTTGCCCCCGCGCGCATGCAGGGCTTTAAGGCGTGTGCGGAAAGCAGGCACCGTCATCAAGCTGCCGTTAGACGCCATCGGATTAGCACCGAGCACGAGGAAATAGTTGGTGCGGTCGATATCGGTAATCGGCACCATCAGTTGGTGCCCGTACATCCACATCACCAGAAGTTGGTGAGGCAATTGATCAACTGACGTTGCCGAATAACGGCTACGTGTTTTGAGCGGGCCGATGAAGCTTGATGACGTGGTCAGCACGCCATAGTTGTGAACACTCGGATTGCCCAGATAAGCAGCAATGCTGTCGGCGCCGTTTGCCTTATGAACCGCGACGAGTTTCTCGGCGACGAGATCGAAAGCCGCATCCCAACTCATCTCTTCCCAACGATCACCGACTCGACGCATCGGACGACGCAGCCGATCTGGATCTTCATAGATATCTTTGAGCGCGACGGCCTTGGGGCAGATGTGGCCATGCGAAAGCGGGTCCGCGTCATCGCCGCGTATCGACAGAATCTCATTGCCATCGACGCGAAATTCCAAGCCGCAGATGGCTTCGCAAAGATTGCAGGCGCCGTAATGAGTGCGTTCCATAGTGACCCCACCTTTAAACTGATGGTGCAGAATCTACTCTTTCTGCTGCTGACTGAGAAACACTGATGATTTCCGACTGGCACCTCTGGTCGACACTGACGCCGGATACGCTCCACGACTTTCTGCGCCTTCGTAGCGATATCTTCGTGGTGGAGCAGAACTGCGCTTACTCGGATATGGACGGCGTAGACCCGCAATGCGAGCACCTTTGCATACGGGGCGCTGAACAGCAGTTGCTCGCCTATTTGCGTCTGGTCCCGCCCGGCCTCAAAGCGCCACAGCCTGCGATAGGCCGACTCGTGGTCGCTCAGAGCGCACGTAAATCCGGACTTGGCCGCGCCGCCATGCTGGAGGGCATCCTCCGCTGCACCGAACGCTATCCCGGCCAGGACATCTTCTTGTCTGGCCAGCAGCACTTGGAGGCCTTCTACGCCTCGCTAGGCTTCGTCACATTTACGGAACCCTATCTGGAAGATGGCATCCAACACGTCAA
The DNA here is from genome assembly GCF_003052265.1 of Stenotrophobium rhamnosiphilum. GTDB lineage: Bacteria > Pseudomonadota > Gammaproteobacteria > Nevskiales > Nevskiaceae > Stenotrophobium > Stenotrophobium rhamnosiphilum. The sequence continues at coordinate 822,093 of NZ_QANS01000001.1, read as the reverse complement.
TATGCTCAGAAAAGCCTGAATATGCTCAGGAAAGCCTGACCGCTATACTCCAACCCACTATAAGCACTAGATAAAGAGCCGTGTACGCAGAATATTTCCAACTTCGGGAGATGCCTTTCACCATCAGCCCGGACCCTGCCTATCTGTATATGTCGCAGCGCCATCAAGAAGCGCTGGGGCATCTGCTATACGGCACCGGTCAATATGGTGGCTTTGTACAGCTCACCGGCGAGGTCGGCACCGGCAAAACCACGATGATCCGTACGCTTCTGGAACAGCGCCTGCCAGATGTCGATGTGGCGATGATTCACAACCCACGTCAGGGCGAGCAAGAGTTTGTTCAAACGGTGTGCGACGAGTTGGGCATCAAATATCCCAAGCGTGGCACGACGATGAAAGTTCTCGTTGATGCGCTCAACGAACACCTACTGAAAACGCACGCTGAAGGTCGTCGCACCGTTTTAATCATCGACGAAGCGCAGAACCTGCAGCCAGAAGTATTGGAGCAAGTGCGCTTGCTGACTAATCTGGAAACGCACAAAGAAAAACTCTTGCGCATCATGTTGGTCGGTCAGCCTGAGTTGTCTGATTTGCTGGCACGACCCGATCTGCGTCAGTTGGCTCAGCGCATCACGGCGCGTTATCACTTGATGCCGTTGTCAGAAAATGAAACCGCCGAATACATTCGCCATCGCCTGCGTGTTGCTGGCAATGACCAAGAAATATTTTTGTCTACCGCGCTTCGCGAGGTTCATCGTCACTCTGGTGGCGTGCCTCGATTGATCAACATCATCTGCGACCGCGCTCTGCTCGGTGCCTACGGCAGTAATAGTCGTATCGTCATTGGCGATATGGCCGTTAAAGCCGCAGGTGAATCGATGAAGATCGAAACGTCACGGTCGCGTAACAACGCCATCCTAGATTTCTTTAGTCGAATGGAAATTGTTTTCGCGCCGCTGGCCGTGATCTTGACCGCTTTGTTGGCCTATCAAGTTGTAATGGATCGCCGTGCAGCGCCTGAGCTGGCACCGCCACTGGGCGTTACAGCGCCAGCCGTTCAAGCACCTGCTGTACAAGCTCCGGCCCCGACTACGCCGGTTGTTGCTGCCACCGCATCAGCGCCACAACTGTTGCAAGCCACGCAACCACTACCCGTTGTGATGTCGCGTTTGATCTATCTGTGGGCACCCGCTTTCCACATGCCTCCTGATGGCAACTTTTGCCAAGGGCTGCGTAGCGAAGGGCTGGAATGCTTTAAAGAGCGTGGACGATGGAGCGACTTAACTGCGCTCAATCGCCCAGCAATATTAACGCTGCAAACTTCGAACTCTGCAGAGCACCATGTATTGCTACGCGAACTGAGCGCAACGCATGCAACGCTAGATACCGCGATGGGTCCACAGCGTTACACGCGCGAAGAAGTAGAGCGGCTCTGGAACGGCGAGTTCTTGCTGCTGTGGCGTCCAGAAGTCAGCGTGAAAATTATTGGGCCTGATAGCCGCGGTGATGCCGTTGTCTGGCTGCGCCGCCGTTTAGCCACACTGAATGGCAAACCAGCGACGGGTCCGCTCTCCGCATTCTTTGATAAAGAATTGCGCGCCGACGTTCTACGTTTTCAATCTGCACGCGGGCTGGAGAAATCAGGTACCGCACGTATACGCACCTTGATTGCCTTGGGCGACAATCAACCCAATACGCTCGTGCTCGCGAGAATTATGCCGTGAGCTACATCCTTGAGGCGTTACGCAAAGCTGAGCGTGAGCGCAATCCCACGCAATCAGAACAGACGCCGGCCGTTCAGCGGCCACGCTTTTCTCAGATTTCAAATCTGAACCAATTGCGTCGCTATCGTCCTGTCATCGTTGCCGGGCTTTGCTTGAGCTTGATGATCGCGCTGTCCGTCTCATTGTTAATCCCTCATGCGCCTGTAGTTGCTGCAACAGATGTTGCACAAGCCAACACATCTCAAGCAGCAACACCCGAAGCACAAGCACTGAATAGTGCCTACACGCCCATGCTCAATCAGGTGTATGGCGATGGCCGAGTGCCGACAACGCTTGATGATTTGGTCGATGCAGGCAGCGAAACCCCAAGCGAGGAGTACTCGTCATTAGGTGACGCAGAAAGTGCTGCGCCGCTTGGCGATACCGCATCGTTGGCCGCAGTCGATAACGTCGAAGAACCCGCTAGCGTTGAACCACAGCCAGCGCCTAAACGCGCCGTTGTCGTTCCCGCGACCTCGGTAGAACGCGTGCGTCTCGACCCTGCCCCGACAACGTCACAATTCACCAAGCTGAGAGATATGCCTGCAGATTATCGCGCGGCGTTTCCTGTGATCAGTCTTGATGTGCACTCTTACGATGGCGCACCACAAAAACGCTTCATCATGACTGCGGGCAAACGCTACAACGAAGGCGACGCACTGCCCGAAGGTCCGCGTGTTATGCAGATTATTCCTGAGGGTGTGGTATTTGAATTTCACGGCGAACAGGTGTTGTTCACTATTCCGCACTAAGGCATTTATTTTCTCCAAAACAAAAATCCCCCGCAATTGCGGGGGATTTTTGTTGGGTCGAAACCTATAACTGCGGCGAGCAAGAATAAGTGTTAGCGGGATTTGTGAGATCACCATTCGAGTAAAGGACACCCTTGGTTTTCATGTCTGCTCCCAAACTGATCGCCAAAGTCTTTTGATCCGGGAAAGTCTTAGGCTCGACGTAGGAAATACTAGCCGTCTTGCTCGCACTGTTTTCAGCATTCGGAAATACCAGCGGGTCTTTCATCTCCGATAGCGTCTTTGCAAGGAAACTCAGGCTGCCGATCTGCGCCGAACCATCGCTATTGATCGTCAGAGTCGTCGGCGTTTTGACATTGCTACCCGCACCGAAGACGGGGCTGCAATCCACTGTTTCGGTGCGTGCCTGAGCCGCCACAATGTTCTTCAGATCAGCTGAGGCAGTCGATGTTGTTGCTGGCGCCACGTTTCCTGCGTTCCCAAAACAACTCAAGGTGCGGTTGGTACCACCCTCTTCCACATGCACGCTGTTCGGATAAAAAGTGCCATCAGGTTTGAAACCCAGAACCACGTAATCACCACCATCATCGCGATTAAACGACAACGTGAAGAAACTGGATTCTGGGCCACCAGAACTGCTCACGCTGCCCGAGCTGTTGGGGCCAAGTAGTTCCTTATTTCTGAATGTGCTACTGCCGTTTGTGGCGATAGAAAAGCTAAAAGTCTCGACCGGCTGCCCAGGCGAAGCAGTGCACTTGAGCGTGTAATTGCCTACGTAAATCGACTTCAGCGATTTTCCAAACAAGCTTGTGCTCGCTGTCGGCGTCACTGGATCATTGGTCGGGGTGCCAATACGGAAGTGTCCCTTAACCGAAATCGAATCCTGCGTGTTGACCGCCTGACCCGTTTTGTACAACTGGGCATCGAAGCTGCCTTCGATTGCGCCGCTGTAGTTACTGCCGCTACGCGTACCCACCTTGGTAATGGTGAGAGAGCAACGGAAGCCCGGGCTAAACGTACCCGCGCCAGTACGCGTGCCAGCGGTGTTGTAACCATTGCTCACGGCAAAACCAATTTCGACATTGGCGAGTTGCGCACTCACACCATAACCACAGTCGTAGGTGCCTAGTGCATCCGGAATATTGCGGAAATTGACGTAGCTGTTGGCCTCTGGACCAAACACAGTCACTTCATTCAGCAAGCCAGCTTGGCTACCAACGTTGATCGTGCCGGGACCGGCCCAGTAGCGCAGCTTGTTACTTTCAACTGAGCCAAGCACCTTGCCGGTCGTTACATAACGCACGCCGGTTTCGCTCGCTGACAATGCAGTGTCGGGCGTGTCACCAGGACCAGTGTCATCACCTGCTTCTGGCAAGCCAGCGCCATCTACATAATCGTCGCGGGCGTCTTCGTAGCTACTGCCTGCATCGGCGAGTGCTTGCTTGTAGGCCTCCAAAATAAGGTCATACAAATCTTCTGCACCACCGGCCACGATGGCGGAGGTCAAAGGATCAAAGCTGCCGGGAGGCAAGTCATATCCTGCGTCGGCGAGCGCTGTACGCAACTGAGCCACAGCTGCGGCAATGCCATTAGCCACTTGCTGACGCAGCTCGGGCGAATTATTCGCAAACCACACATCGAGGGCTTCTCCACCACCTGCAGAATTGACCACGGCTGCAACAATCAGATCAGACAGCGGTGTGATGTTGGCCGTGCTGGTCGTTGCCGATCCACTCGGCGTTTGCGCGATCGAATAGAAAGTGCCCGCTGGTGTGCCGCCGGAAACTTTCACATAACAAGGCAAGGAATCAGCCGGAACCGATGTGCTCCACTGCCCGTTGCTTGATGTGATGGCATTCGCGGTAACGCCATTGCCACAACGCAAATTCACATTGCCGCCGAAAATCGGCGCACCGGTAGCAGCAACGCCACTTACAGTAGTGGAACTCACCGCGCTATCTACACCGTTATCATTAATATTGCAGCCCGCAAGCGCGGTGATGCCTAACGCCATAAAGGCGTACTTCAATTGGTATTTCATGGATTCCTTTCCTGAGTATTGTTAGTGCGAAAGACTTACTTCGCCGCACCTAACGCTTTTGCAAACGCTGTAGCCGTCGTCGTGATCACCTGGCCTGCGTCCTTGCGATAAGCCTCCGCACTGTTGGCGGTTACGTCATAGGTTTTCTTTTTGGTGGAATCGATGCTGCTGTTACCCAGCAAGAGTCCCATCGTCATGCTCACAGCATTGGCAACGCCATCACTGCGTTTTTGTTCGCCGCTGGTAGTTTCAGTGCCGGTGTAAATGCTTTCATCGCTCTGCAACGCTGAGTCCAGATAAACCGCGCCGCTGTGGCGAGGACGAGTGCTGGTGGTAAAGGTGCGCGCACCACTGTCGGTAACAAATTGCCACTCGGTGTCTTGTGCAGACAGATTGGTTCCCCACTCCGACTTCACTTTCGCACTGCCCGTTGAGAACAAAACTTTGTGCCCGTGATCTTTGATCGTTGCAAAGCCGACGATGTAGTGCACATGCAGCAGCGTTGCGCCTAAGGACTTGGCCACATCACCTTCGATAGAGCCGCGCTTTTGATTTTGCGAATCAAAGCGTTGACCGAAGGTGCCGCGATTGGTTTTGTTGCTGCCGGAATAAAACGCCTTCAGTCCTTGCGAGGTAAAAATCTTGCTCAACCAGGGATCACCCTTGCCAAAGGTGCTATCGCTAATGCTGTAGGGCGCTTCGTTGCCATATTTTTGTACCAGCTCTTGATAGCCGGAATTCGCTGTCAGCACTGCAGGATCGACGACTTCGAAACCTGCTTCCTTCAACGCAGCTACGGTATCGGCATAAGCCTGATCGGCAATCGTTTGGAAGTCGCTGTCTGCGACGCCACGCAGGCTCGAAGTCATAAATGCAGAGGTTCCAGACTGATTACTGCCACCACCCATTTGCGTGTAAAACTCCACGCCAAATTCGGCAATCGCTACTTTTTGAACACCTTTGATCGCTGAAGCCTTGTCGTCACCGACATCAGCCGTCGCTGCTTGCACCCATGCAGGCGATAGCAATAGTGTGAGTGCCAGCATCGCGTGGCGAGACAGCTGCATGGGCTGCCAGGTGAATGAAGAAAATTTGAGGTTTAATATTTTCATGGGAATTATTCATGGCTGTCTTTGGTGATCGAATTGGATTCTTTATGCCCCACCTCCAACAATCCCCCCGTGTGGGGGTGTTACAACAAATTGCGACAGAATTTCGCGTAAAGCATTTATGCTGTGCTTATGCACAATAGAGAAATCAAATTATTTCAACATCAGGTTTATCCGCATCATTTAGCGGTAGAGCTGTTGGCGATGGGTGCGCGAAACATCAAGCCTTATTTGGCGCTGATCGTTGCGATCGCGCTGTCAGTGCATTCCATCAATACATCCAACCCAACGATTGTTGCGCTGTGGTTGTCTGGCGCTTTCCTGTTGTTTTTCGCAGGCAGTTGGTTTCGTTGGCGCTACAAAGATCTGAAAGCAAAGAGCACCAACCACAATGAATTGAGACGAGCCGAATTCATCATCGTGTTCTATTCACTGCTAGTTGGATTGCTCTGGGGCAGCAGCAGTGATTTGCTGATGGTGAAAGGCGAAATACGTCAAAACATGATCGTGGTAATCGTGTATCTGGGCTTTTGCGCTGGCGCCAGTTCAATGGCGATGTTCGGACGTGCGCACCTTATCGTCGGCGGCCTCAGTAGCCTGATCGTTTTCTTATGGCCACTTCGAACGATCTTTCCCGAAGATTGGTGGTGGCTCGCGCCAGTGATCGGTTTGTATGGGTTCTCGCTGCTACTCGCTGCGATCGACCGCAATAAAATTCTTGTCAGCAATCTCTTGCTGCGCGATGAAAAGCACGCGTTGTTAGAACAGCAACGCATTGAGACTGAGCGTGCGAATAAAGCGAATCATGAGAAGTCCGCATTTCTTGCAGCGGCCAGTCATGATCTGCGACAACCACTGCATGCTTTGATGCTGACCAGCCACGCACTCTCGCTGAGAACGCCTGAAGGCGAGAGTCAGGTATTAGTGCAGCGCATTGTTGAAGCGGGCCGCGCGCTGTCGTATCAGTTCAATCATCTGATGGATCTGTCACGACTTGAGAGTGGCACTTACAAACTCAATGCCAATATTTTTTCTCTTTCGTCGTTATTGCAGCAAGTGATCGCAACGCACCGACAGGTTGCAGATCACAAGCACATCGATCTCCGCCTGCGAATCGATCGCCGTCTATTGGAGACAGGCCTACAAACTGATGCAGCCCTACTCAATCGAGCGCTCGATAATCTGATTGATAACGCACTCAAGTTTTCGACTGGAGGCGGTCGCGTGTTGATCACAGCACGTCTGAAGAAAAAACATATTCAACTCGCTGTGCATGATCGCGGCATGGGTATCCCTCTTGATCAGCAAGAGTGGATCTTCAAGCCTTACGTACAGCTCAATAACCCCACACGTGAATTGAGTCATGGCATTGGCCTTGGCTTAAGTATCGTGCGTGAAGCTATTTCATTGTTGGGCGGCCAACTGACGTTGCGTTCAAAGCTAGGGCACGGCAGTAGCTTTGTGTTTTCCTTGGATCGCGCAATCTGTTGCCAAGTGCCGCAGATCGCTAGCAGCAAAGCGCCGTTGTCTCACGAACAATTACTCGGCAAAAAATTGCTGTTGGTCGAAGACGATGCGATGGTCGCCAGCGCATTAATCAACTGGGCTCAAAACTGGGGCCTGCGCGTTGAGCACTATATGGATCCGCGCAAAGTGCCGGCCTCTGTAAATCCTGATCTGATCTTGAGCGACATCCGTCTGCCGGGCGAACGCGACGGCATTCAATGGCTCGTGGAATGGCTGGCACTATGGCCAAAGACGCGCGGTCTGTTGCTCTCTGGAGAAATCTCTGCAGAGACCGATCAACGTGCCGAGGCCGAAGGACTGCTGCTGTTATCAAAACCTGCCGACCCTGAATTGCTGCTGCAAACGCTCATCAGCATGACCCCTCCAGAGAGGGATGTTCAGTCGACCAAGGCAACGGTCTAATACGCCATGATTGCAGCCCATCCTTCCGCAGTGCGAGACTTCCAACCCTCAAGCGATTCCGAGGCCACTACGGCTATGCGTCTGTTGATTGTGGATGATCATCCGATGACCTGCGCAGGACTCAAGAGTCTGCTGCAAGCCTGTTATCCCAATGCACTGATCAATGCTCAGCACGACACGCTCGCGCTGGAGCAAAACGCAGCGCAATGCGATTACGTCTTTCTCGACATGCATCTGCCGGGCGTGCGTTTTGTGGAGTTGTTGGACACGCTGCACATTCATTTGCGACACGTCATTCTGATCTCGGCATCACCCGAGCCAGAGATCGTCGAACAAGCTCGTGCACGCGGCGTGCTTGGCTTGCTGCTAAAGAATGCAAACGCAGAAAAGATTCTTGATGGCTTCAGTCGCATCCAAGCGGGCGAAAGAGTGTTTGAAGAATCCAGCGAATTACTGGGCACTCGCCAGCCGACTCTGACTGCACGCCAACAACAAGTGTTTGATGCACTCGTCGGCGGACTTTCGAATAAACAAATCGCACGCAAGCTCGATATCAGCGAACACACAGTGAAGGATCATGTTGCTGCAATCCTGACGCTGTACGGTGCACGTAATCGGCTGGAGCTGTTGTTGTTACAGCAACGTCAAACTGCGATCGTCTAAAAAAATACTTCAGAAATAATGAAGCCCCCTGCATCTACATGCAGGGGGCTTTTTACATAGCGACTTAAGCGTTAACAGCTTGCGGCTGAGCGCAGAGTTCGGCACAAGCAGCATCAAGATGCTGCAAGCCTGCAGCGACTTCTGCTTCAGTGATGTTGAGCGGTGGCGCAAAACGCAGAACGTCTGGACCTGCAACCAAGCACCAAACACCTTGTGCCAAGCCAGCATTCACGACATCTTTTGCGCGACCTTTCCAAGCAGCACTCATCGGCGCACCAACAAGCAAACCTTTGCCGCGTGATGCATCAACGATGCCGTAGCGCTTACCGATCGCATCAAGGCCCGCGCGCAGTTGCGCGCCACGTGCGAGCACGTTCGCCATCACTTCAGAGCCTGTGATCTCATCGAACACAGCTTCTGCGACAGCACAGGCCAGTGGATTGCCGCCGTAAGTAGAGCCGTGCGTACCGAATGCCAACGTTTCTGCATAGGCAGCCGTTGTCAGCATCGCGCCAATCGGAAAACCACCGCCTAGACCTTTAGCGGTCGTCATCACATCAGGCGTTACGCCCATGCCCATGTAGGCGTACAAATCACCGCAGCGACCATTGCCGGTCTGCACTTCATCAAAGATCAGCAGTGCATTGTGCTTGTCGCAAAGTGCGCGCACGCCCTTCGCAAATTCTGCTGTCGCTGGCGTCACGCCGCCTTCGCCCTGCACGGGCTCCATAACAACAGCGCAAGTGTTCGATGACATCGCAGCTTCCAACGCAGCGAGGTCATTGAATGGCAGATGCGTGATGTTGCCCGGCAGCGGCTCAAAGCCCTGCGAATATTTTGGCGTGCCGCCAACCGTGACTGTGAACAGCGTACGGCCATGAAAAGCGTTGGTGAACGAGATGATTTCGTTCTTGCCTGCTGCCTGCTTATTGCCCCACAGACGCGCCAGCTTGAACGCAGCCTCGTTCGCTTCTGCACCGCTATTGCAGAAGAACACGCGATCAGCAAACGTGGCTTGCGTGAGCTTCTTCGCCAAACGCAGTGCAGGTTCGTTGGTCATTACATTTGAGACATGCCAGAGCTTGGTCGCCTGTTCCGTAAGAGCGGCAACCAGTTTTGGATTGGCGTGGCCCAGTGAGTTCACGGCGATACCGCCCGCAAGGTCAATGTACTCGCGGCCCTGTTGGTCCCAGAAACGCGCACCCTCGCCTCGCACCGGCACCATCGCGGCAGGCTGATAATTGGGAACCATCACCTCGTTGAAGGTTTGGCGCGTTACTGTAGACATGGCACTCACTCTCTAGGTAGAAAAAACTCAAAGCCCGCACGAAGGCGAGCTGGAAACCACAGCGAATTTTAACGGATTTTTGTGCGCGCCATCAGCGCGCGGGCCTACTTGAGCGGTTCAAGTGCCGGTTCAGAGCCCAAGGTCGCGGCCAGCAGCGCTGCGATGCGTTTAGGCACGTCCTGCTTCACTTCGCGCACGGCGACGTGAATGGCGTTGGAAAATGCCAGCGCATCAGCACTGCCATGCGATTTGATGACGATGCCGTTCAAACCAGCAAAGCTGGCGCCGTTGTAATGGCGTGGGTCCATACGCTTGCCGAGTGCCTTCAGCGCAGGCATGGCCATCGCTGCAGCGGCTTTAGTGAAGATGTTGCGGGTGAATTCTTCCTGCATGAACTGCTTCATCATCTTGGCCACACCTTCGCCGGTTTTCAGCGCGATGTTGCCGACAAAGCCGTCGCAGACAACGACGTCGACGTCCTTGAGGAAAATGCCGTCGCCCTCAACGAAGCCGATGTAGTTCAGGCCAGACGTGGCAAGCATGCCAGCCGCGGCCTTGATTACTTCGTTGCCTTTGATTTCTTCTTCGCCGATGTTGAGCAGCGCAACCGTCGGACGTTCAATGCCATGCACCGCATTGACAATCGCAGAGCCCATCACCGCGAATTGCAGCAGCTGCTGCGCATCACACTCGGCGTTGGCGCCCAGGTCCAACATGTGGACATGGCCGTTGATCGAGGGAATGGCGGAGACAATCGCTGGGCGTTCAATGCCCGGCAACATCTTCAGCACGAAACGGGCGGTCGCCATCAGCGCGCCAGTGTTACCAGCGGAGACAGCAGCCTGAGCCTCACCCTCTTTAACGAGGTTGATGGCTACCCGCATCGAAGAATCTTTTTTGTTGCGCAGCGCCTTGGAGGGCGACTCATGCATCTCGACGATTTCGCTCGCGTGGCGAATCGAGATTCGACTGACGTCGACATGCTTATGCGCAGCCAGCGACGCAGCGAGTATCGCTTCATCGCCAACTAGGATCAGCTTCAGTTCTGGGATCTCCGACAACGCCAAAAGAGCTGCGTCCACAGTCACCGTGTGACCGTGATCGCCGCTCATGGCGTCGATGGAGAGAACTACGGGTGCGACCATTAGAGGGCGCCCGTATCAGGCTTATTCGCCTGCGACTTCCGGGGCAGCGCCCTTGTCGATAACTTTCTTGCCGCGATAGAAACCGTCTGCAGTCACGTGGTGACGCAGGTGGGTTTCGCCCGAGGTGGCGTCAACCGACAGTGCTGGTGCGGTCAGACCGTCATGTGAACGGCGCATACCACGCTTGGAGCGGGACTTCTTTGATTTCTGAACAGCCATTTCAAACTCCGTGGATCTATGCGATCCCTAACAAAAGCTACAACTTAAATTTCTTAAGCGCCGCGAAAGGATTCTCTCGACGCGGTTCCTGTTTTGGTGCGGCAGATTCTGTCGCACCAGCACCAATACCATTGACAATATTTTCGCATGAATCACAGCGCGGCAACATTGGCAGCGCGAGCAGCAATTCATCTTCCAGCAAATCTCTTAGCGCCAGCTCGTCGTCCTGCACCCAGTAAGGCTCGCAGTCCTGCATCAAGCGCTGCTCTTCTTCTTCACTCGACACCAGCCGCAAATCCAGCTCGTGTCGCAGGCCCAACTGATACGGTTTGTTACAACGGCTACATTCCAGTTTCAGCGGCCCTTCAACCACACCGGTCAACGCCGGCAACCCGATGATCTTGCAAGCCAGCAGATCTACCTGCATCACGCTTGCATCGTCTGCCAACAAGCCTGATAACTTAGGCAGTGTGCTCAGCGCCAATTCACCGACATAATGTTCGCGGCGATTAACAGCTGTAGAAACGCGAATTTTCTGCGGTATTGGCATGACGGCCCTCACGGGGGCGCGAATGATAGAGTTCGCCCCCTTTCAAGTCAAAGATTTGGACACATTTGTGGATCTTTCAGCACAAAATCCGCTGATTCTGGCGTCTGGCTCTAAATATAGGGCCGAATTGCTGTCGCGCCTGCAGCTTCCCTTTGTCGGAATTGCGCCGAATCTGGACGAATCGCCACTCTCGGATGAACTGGCTCGCCCCCTGACTCAGCGGCTGGCGCTGGCCAAAGCACAGAGCCTTGCCAAGCAGTATCCAAATCGATGGGTCTTGGGCTCCGATCAGGCCGCCAGCAGTCAAGGGCGCATTCTCGGCAAACCGGGAACTGTTGAACGAGCCGCCGAGCAACTCAGCTTTCTGTCCGGCAAGAATGTTGAGTTCTTTACCGCCGTAGCGCTGCTGCGAAATGATGAAGTCTTTACGGCGCTGGATGTCACGACCGTTCAATTCAGAATGCTCAGCCCATTCGAAATTGATCGCTATCTGAAAGCAGAGTCGGTGCTGGATTGCGCTGGCAGCTTTAAGTGCGAGGGCTTGGGCATCACTCTGTTTGAGAGCATTCGCAGCGAAGACCCGACGGGGTTGATTGGTTTACCGCTGATCTCAGTCAGACGATTGTTGGCGCAGGCCGGATTAGCACTGCCCTAACGTAGGGTGGGTAGAACGCAGTGAAACCCACCATCGCGGCTATATAAGACAACGGTGGGTTTCGCTCCGCTCTACCCACCCTACATGTGTGTCTTAACTTTTAAGCCAGTTCGGAAGATGTCGAACGCTTTCCAGCAATGCACCAGCGCCCGCATCCAACATGCGCTGCGGCGCATGAACGCCACAAGTCACACCTAAACCCGGCATACCAATAGCGCGCGCCATGGCCATGTCGTATTCGGTGTCACCAATCATGATGGCGTCTTGCGCTTTGATACCAAGCTCAGTCACCAGCTCCGTAAGCATCAGTGGATTCGGTTTCGACGCGGTCTCGTCTGCCGTGCGGCTGGTCAGCACCAACTGACGCAGATCTGCGTGATGGCGCAGCGAACGGTCTAGACCCTTGCGGCTTTTGCCGGTGGCAATCGCGATTTGATAACCGGACTCGTGCAGACTCTGTATCGCCTCCAAAGACCCCTCAAACAAAGGGGCCTCGCCCGCGCCTTCTGAAAGCCACTGCGCTCGATAGCTGCTGAGCAACTCATATAGATGAGGCAGTTCGATTTCTGGATAGAGCTGACCCAAGGCTTCGTTCAAGCCCAAACCAATCAGCTCACGAATCGACTCGTCTGATCGTGGCGGCAACTTCAACGCAGTGATCGCGCGCTGCATGGCGCCGACGATCATGGCCGCGGAATCAGCGAGCGTGCCGTCCCAATCAAAGATTAAAACTTTGTACTTCAAAGTTTGGCCCTAACGCGGTTTACGTGGACGTTCACGCGCACGAGGTGCCGGCCCAACGGGCCCCTGACGATTCAGCTTGTCCAACACCGCACGCAACTCATCACCCATCGCCGCACTCAGCAGCAACTTGGGGAACTCGCCGTCTTTAGGCAGGGCAAACAAATGCGAATGCAGGAACATGCGCTTCAGACCCAGTTCCTTGATGAACTTCTGGCTCTCGCGATCACCATATTTAGTGTCGCCCGCTACCGGATGGCCGAGTGACAGTGCGTGCACGCGAATCTGGTGGGTACGGCCGGAGAAGATCTGCACTTCGCAGAGGGTCGCATCGCGATACTTGGCTTTGGGCGAGAAACGCGACTTGGCTGGCTTGCCGTCGTCGTCAATCTCAACCATGCGCTCGCCGCTTTCGAGGCGGTTGCTGATCAGGGCGGAGTCGACATCGCGGTCTTCACCGCGCCACTTGCCGACCAGCAACGTGAAATAGCGCTTCTCGGTCGTGCCCTCTTTCAGCGCTTTTTGGGCGCGCAGCAAGGCTGGACGGGACTTGGCTAGCAGCAGCACACCGCTGGTATCACGGTCGAGTCGGTGGCACAGCTCAATAAAGTCATATTTATTGAGCGCGCGCATGGCTTCGATCACGCCATAAGGCAGGCCACTGCCACCATGAGCCGCAAAACCGGCCGGCTTATTGATGGCCACATAGTGCGCATCTTCAAAAATGATCGATTCGCGCAGGCTGTTCAAAACCTTGTCTGGCGGGCGGACAGCCTCGCCCTTCTCAGCCAAGCGAACGGGTGGAATACGAATTTCTTCGCCCAAAACCAGTTTTCGCTCGGGTTTGATGCGTCCGCCGTTGACGCGAACCTGTCCTGAGCGCAAAAGTCGGTAAACATGCGACTTTGGAACGCCAGGCATTTGTTTTAAAAGGAAGTTATCAATGCGCTGACCATCTTCCTTCTCGGAAACGGTATGACGGCGCACTTGTTGTTGATTCTGTGTCAAAATATGTCACTCTGGATTTTAGAGCCGGAGTTTTCCGTTACCGCACTTGCGGTTATGGATTTGTGGCGGCGGATCTGCTCGACATTGTAACAGCCCCACCGCACCGAAAATTTTACGTCCGACGCCTTGCGGCGGACACCCGTAAACAAGCGTTCCCGTAAGACGGCGATTAAAAAGGCAGGCGCACAGCGCCGCCACAAAAGTCCTCCCGCCCTGCGGTTGAGCGCTTCAATAGAGAATTACATGAAACGTATTTTGATCAACGCCACACAGCGCGAAGAGCTGCGCGTGGCGATTGTTGATGGACAGAAGCTGTTCGACCTTGATATCGAAATCGCGAGTCGCGAACAGAAAAAATCCAATATTTACAAAGGCAAAATCACTCGCGTTGAACCTAGTCTTGAAGCCTGCTTCATTGACTACGGCGCAGAACGCCACGGCTTTTTGCCAGTAAAGGAAATCGCCCGCTCTTATTTCAAATCAACCTCCGGCAACCTCCGCGATCAAATCCAGGAAGGTACCGAGATTATTGTTCAGGTTGAAAAAGAAGAACGCGGCAACAAGGGCGCAGCCCTCACCACGTTTATTTCGTTGGCTGGCCGTTATTTGGTGTTGATGCCAAACAACCCTCGCGCTGGCGGTGTTTCACGTCGCGCAGAAGGCGAAGAGCGCGAAGAAGCTAAAGAAGCGTTGTCACAATTGCAGATGCCAGATGGGATGGGCGTGATCGTTCGCTCCAACGGTGTGGGTCGCACCGCAGAAGAACTGCAGTGGGACGCCAACTATTTGGTCGAAATCTGGAACGCGATTGAAAAGGCTGGCGGCGAACGCTCTGGCCCGTTCCTGATCTATCAAGAAAACAACATCATCCTGCGCGCACTGCGCGATTACCTGCGCCCGGACATCGGCGAGGTGATGATCGATAACCCTGAAATTTACGAACAGGCTCGTCAACACATGGAACATGTGATGCCGCAGCACTTGTCGCGTCTCAAGTTGTACAGCGACGAAACGCCATTGTTCTCGCGCTTCCAGATCGAAAGCCAGATTGAAAGCGCGCACGAACGTCAGGTGCGCCTGCCTTCCGGCGGCAGCATCGTGATCGATCACACCGAAGCGCTGACCTCGATCGACATCAACTCCGCCAAGGCAACCGGCGGTAAAGATATCGAAGAAACTGCATACAACACCAACCTTGAAGCCGCTGATGAAATCGCGCGCCAGTTGCGCCTGCGCGACTTGGGCGGCCTAGTCGTCATCGACTTCATCGACATGAACTCGCAGAAGAACCAGCGCGAAGTTGAAAAGCGTTTGGAACGCGCGAGCGAAATCGACCGCGCTCGAATTCAGGTCGGTCGCCTGTCGCGTTTCGGTTTGCTCGAAATGTCACGTCAGCGTCTGCGTCCTTCGCTGGATGAACACACGCAAATCGCTTGCCCACGTTGCTCTGGCCGCGGCCAGATTCGCTCGGTGGAATCGATGGCGATGTCGATCATTCGCTTGATCGAAGAAGAAGCAATGAAAGACCGTACAGGTCGCGTGATTGCGCAATTGCCAGTCGACGTTGGCACCTTCTTGCTCAACGAAAAACGCGCGCAGATTCGCGAGATTGAAGGCCGTTGCCGCGTCAGCGTCACGCTGGTGCCTAACCCAAGCCTGCATTCGCCTCACTACGAAATCAAACGCATCCGTGGCGATCATTTGGCGCAGGAAAATAATGCGGGCGTGAGCTACACGCTGGCGCAAAATTTTGATGCGCAAGCGCAGGAAGAAATCACCACGGCCAATGCAGCGCCCGTCAAGCCGATTGCACAGGCTGCGGTGAAGCAGATTGTTCCTTCAACACCTGCACCAACGATCGCAGTCGCTGCGCCAGTTGTTGTAATGCAGCCTGTTGCTAGCGGTGACGGTATTTGGAAACGCTTCATGCTTTGGCTCGGCATTGGCGCAAAGGTAGAAGCGCCTGTTGCTGCGCCTGCTCCTAAACAGCAGAACCGTGGCGGCCGCAATGATCGTGGCAATCGCAACAACCAGGGCCGTGACGGTCAGCGTCGCGACAACAATCGTGGCGGCAATGATCAACGTCGTGAAGGCAACCGTGACAACAATCGCGGTGGCGATGAACAGCGTCCGCAGAATCCGCAGCAAAACCAACAGCGCCAGCAGAATCAGCAGAACCAACCCAAGCGCGATGGTCAACAGCAGCCGCAGAATCCACAGCAAAACCAGCCGCGTCAGCAGAACAATAATCAGCAGCCTAAACAGCCGCGTGAAGATCGTCCGCAACAGCAGCAGCCGCGTCGTGAAGACCGTCCGCAGCAGCCACAACAACAGCCACAGCAGATTGTTGCTGAAGGCGTTGAAGGCGCACCGCAGCAAGGTGAGCGTACAGGTGAAGAGCGTGGCGATAACAACGGTGGCCGCAGCTTGCGCGGACGTCGTAACCGTCGCGGCCGTGGCCGTGGTGGCAATCGCGACGACCGCAATGGCAACGCACAGCAAGTCGATGCTGCAGCAGCACAGGAAATTGCGGGCGAGAATGCTGAAGCGCCAATTGTTATCAATGAATTCGTGAATGAAGTTACCACCGCACCTAGCGCTGGCCTTGAGTTCCGCGAAGTCGTAGCGCCGCAGTCAGAAACGTTCTCGGCTCCTGAACAAGAAGTGGCTGCAGCACCGAGCTACAACGAACAGCCTGCGCCGCAGCCAGTTGTTGAAGTTGAAGCAGCACCCGTTGTTGCCCAAGTTGAAGCGCCTGTTAGCGCGCCGGAAGTTGAAGTAGCAGCTGCGCCAGTCGTCGCCACCCCTGCTCCAACACCGGTTGTCGTTGCACCACGCATCGAAGAAGCACAGCAGTCACTGTTCCGCCCAGTTGCACCAGCAGCGGAATACATCCTGCCTGAGATCAAACCTGCGGCTGCACGTGTTGAACCAGCAGCACCTATTCAAGTTGCAGCTGAAACGGCAGCACCTGAGGCCTCAGAAGAACGTCAGCAAAGCTAAGGACTAGCGCATGGACATCACCATCTTTGGTTCTGGCTACGTTGGTCTTGTCACTGCGACTTGTTTTGCAGATGCAGGCAATGATGTTGTCTGCGTTGACGTTGATGCCCAACGCGTAGAAACGCTGCGTCGCGGCGAGTGCCCGTTCTATGAACCGGGCCTCGCCGAGTTGGTCAAGATCAATCACGCTGAAGGTCGTCTGCGTTTCACAACAGATGCCGCCGAAGGCGTGAAGCATGGCCAGTTCCAATTCATCGCCGTTGGCACGCCGCCAGGCGAAGATGGTTCGGCCGACCTTAAATATGTGCTGCAGGTGGCAAACACCATCGGCCAGCACATGACTGAGCACCGCGTCATCATCACCAAGTCCACGGTTCCAGTCGGCACCTGCGACAAGGTTCGTGCGCAACTCGCTTCAGCTTTGGCAGCACGCAATGCAGAGATCGAATTTGATGTCGTCTCCAATCCCGAATTCCTCAAGGAAGGCGCGGCGATTGCAGACTTCACCCGCCCCGATCGCATCGTGATTGGCGTCGACAGTGATCGTGCAGAGAAACTCATGCGCGCACTGTATGAACCGTTTAATCACAACCATGATCGCTTGATCTCGATGGACGTCCGCTCTTCCGAGCTGACCAAGTACGCAGCTAACGCATTGCTCGCGACCAAAATCAGTTTCATGAATGAGTTGGCGAATCTCTCAGAGAAAGTCGGCGCAGATATTGAAAACGTCCGCATCGGCATTGGCTCTGATCCGCGCATCGGCTATCACTTCATCTACGCGGGCTGTGGCTACGGCGGCTCCTGCTTCCCCAAAGATGTGAAAGCTCTCGTACACACGGCGCAACAGGCCGGCATCAAGCCGAGCATTTTGAGCGCGGTGGAAGAAGTGAACGAACGTCAGAAGACGGTGCTGTTCTCACGCATCAACGCGCACTTTGGTGGCAATCTCAAAGGCAAAACCATTGCAGTCTGGGGCCTGTCGTTCAAACCGAAGACCGACGACATTCGCGAAGCCACCAGTCGCGTGTTGATGGAAGCATTGTGGGATGCAGGCGCTATTGTTAAAGCCTACGACCCGGTTGCGATGCACGAAATTCAAAAGGTCTACGGTGATCGCGCTGATCTCAAACTTTGCGACAGCGCAGAACAAGCGGTCGATGGCGCTGATGCGCTAACCATCGTGACGGAGTGGAAGCAATTCCGCAGCCCGAACTTTGCGCGTATTGCCAAGCTGCTGAAACAGCCCGTGATCTTTGATGGTCGCAATCTTTACGATCCAGAACTGATGCAACGTATGGGCTTCACCTATGTTTCTATTGGTCGTCAGCCGATAACGACAGAAGCTTAAAAACAAAGAGCGTCGAAAGGCGCTCTTTTTTATTGTGCGTAGCGCTTAGCTTTTTAACAGCGCAGCAACCACTCCAAAATCATCTTCAGTATCTACACCACGCGGCGGCGGATTCTCTGTCACACCCATGCGAATACGCAGACCATGTGCCAGTGCGCGCAACTGTTCGAGTGCTTCGCAATCTTCCAGCGCGGCGGGTGGCAGTGAACTAAAACGCGCGAGTGCATCGACGCGGTAGGCGTAAAGCCCGATATGACGGAACACCAAACCTTCAGGTAACTGTGGGTTGTCGCGCGTAGCACCCGTGCGCTTCCAAGGAATTGGCGCACGTGAGAAGTACAAAGCGTTCTTGGCCTCGTCCATCACCACTTTTACAACATTCGGATTGAGCCAATCTTCTACCGAGTGAATCGCGTGACATAGCGTCGCGATATGCGCGCTCGCATCTGCTGACAACAAGTCTGCACACTGACGAATCAGTGCAGGCGGCATCAGCGGTTCATCGCCTTGCAGGTTCACCACAATCGTCTGCGCGCCCCAACCTGCTGCACGCGCAATCTCATCGATGCGATCAGTGCCAGAGTTATGCGTAGCGGCCGTCATGCGCACATCCGCACCAAACGCTTTGCAGGCATTCAGTACTTCGGCATCGTCAGTGGCGATGATGACTTCTTCTGCACCACTCTTACGCGCAGCTTCCCAGGCAAAGCGAACGAGCGGCTGGCCATTGATCTCGCGCAGTACTTTGCGCGGCAGGCGCGTAGAACCAAGACGCGCGGGAATCACGACCTTAAACGAACTCATGCCTTCAGTTCGTCTTCAGTGAGCGGACGGGCTTCTTCTTCCAGCATCACTGGAATGCCATCACGCACCGGATAAGCCAGACGCGAAACCTTGCACCAGAGTTCATTGCGGTCGGCATGCCACACCAACGCTGCTTTGGAGACTGGGCAGACGAGAATATCGAGTAGACGCTTATCCATAGGACTCTATCGCTTAAGACTGTTCACTAATTTTCGCACAAGCGCGGTGTAGTCCGCGTGCAGATCGGCCACTACAGGCACAAAGCGCCAATGTGGCTGGGCAAAGGCCGAGCATTTAACGGCGTCTTTTTCAGTCATCAACACGGGGTGCGTATCGCCGAAATTGAGATCGCTTGGGTTGAAAGCATGATGATCGGGGAAAGCATGGGGAATCACATTGATTCCCTGCCAGCGAAGCTGCCCAAAGAAGCGCTCCGGATTGCCAATGCCAGCCACCGCATGCACCGTCTGCCCTTTAAACCCGGCTAGCGGCTCACGCACGCCAGCAAACGTGTGCGCCTCAGTCATGCGCAAAAACATATCGGCATGCTCTGGCGCATCACTCCGCCACCCGCCACCGTTGACGACTGCCAGCTGCACCTCACGCAAGCGTGCAGGCGCTTCACGCAAAGGACCCGCAGGAATCAGTGCACCATTACCTAGTCCACGCATGCCATCAACGAGGCAAATTTCCAGATCACGCGCCAAGCGGTAGTGCTGCAAACCGTCGTCCGCAACGAGCACATCCACGCTTGGATTTTGCGCAAGAAGAAAACGCGCTGCGGCACGACGATCCGGATCGATAACCAAAGGTACGTTCAGGCGGCGTGCCATCAGCAGAGGCTCATCACCGCTGTACACAGGATTACTTTCACCGTGCACAGCCATCGGATATTGCGGCGCTTCACCACCGTAGCCGCGGCTGATCACACCGGGCGTGTAGCCCCACTCGCGTAGACGTTCCACCAACCAAATTACGAAGGGCGTCTTGCCTGTGCCACCAAGGCTGATGTTGCCAACAACAATCACAGGAACCGGTAAGCGCTCTGCTTCAGCAGTCAGACTCGCGCGACGACGACGCGAAATGATTCCGTAAAGCCAAGAGAAAGGCAGTAACCAGAACGGTGCTGGTTGATCGGAATACCAAATCGACTCAAGCCAAGTTTTTAGAGGCATCTTCTTCGAATTGCATACGGTAGAGCGCTGCGTAGATACCACCCTTTTCTAGCAATTCAGCGTGACGACCTGATTCCGCAATGCGTCCATCCTGCATCACAACAATCTTGTCAGCACTCTGTACCGTTGACAGTCGGTGAGCGATCACCAAGGTCGTACGGCCAATTACCAGCTTTTCTAAAGCAGCTTGAATGTAACGCTCAGACTCCGTGTCAAGCGCAGAAGTAGCTTCATCAAGAATCAAAATCGGAGCGTCTTTGAGCAGCGCACGTGCAATCGCAATGCGCTGACGCTGACCACCCGAAAGCATCAAACCGTTCTGGCCGATGTGAGTGTCGAGCCCGTCCGGAAGTTTCTCGATGAAATCCCATGCATAGGCTGATTTCGCAGCCTCGATGATTTTCTCGCGTGATGGCATTTCTGCCATGCCATAAGCAATGTTGTCCGCGATGCTGGCATTGAACAAACGCACTTGCTGATCGACCAGTGCAATCTGCTGACGCAACTGCGTCATTGGATACTCACGAAGATCATGACCATCCAACAAAATTGCGCCGCCATCGGTATCGTAGAAACGTGGCAGCAGCGCCAATAGCGTTGACTTACCGCTGCCAGATCTTCCGACAAACGCTACGGTCTGGCCCGGCTCCACCGTGACTGAAACGCCACGCAGTGCATCGCCGAGTTCTTCGCGATAACGGAAACGAACATCTTTGAATTCGATATGACCGCGAGCGCGTGTCAGTTCACGAGAGCCACCATCTTGTTCAGCCGGTTCTGCCAAGAGATGAAAAATATCCTGACCTGCAACCACGGCGCGCTGCATTTTTTCGTTGACGCCGGACAAAGCCTTAATCGGATTCATCAGGCCAATCATTGCGCCGAGGAACGAAACAAAAGTACCTGCGCTGATCGTCGCCAGCATCTCTGGCTGCGTCGCAAAATAAACAATCGCTGCAACTGCGAAAGCAGCAATGAACATCACCACTGCCGAGCTACCTGCCGCAGTCGCCTTAACCTTGAGCGACAAGAAACGGTTGTGTTCGTTGATGCGTTTGAATTCAGCAGCTTCGAAATCCTGACCGTTGTAAACCTTCACAACGCGCTGAGAGCCAATGCTCTCTTCCGCTGCCTGCGTCACGCTGCCAACGGATTCCTGAATGCGATGACTGATTTTGCGGAAGCGCCTACTGACATAACCCGTAATCAGGGCAATGATCGGGCCGAGTACAAAGCAGAACAGACTCAATTCCCAATTCAGATAAAGCATCCACGACAGCAAGCCGATCAGCGTCAAGCCTTCGCGAATAATGGCGGTGAGTGATGTCGTGGTTGCATCCGCAACTTGTTCGACGTGGTAAGTCAGACGCGAGATCAGTTGACCCGAGCTGCTCTGGTCATAAAAACGCACGGGCAACTTGAGCAGATGATTGAAAACTTCGCCGCGCAAATCCGTGACCACGCGCCGACCAATCCAAGCCATGCCGTAAGTCGACATGAAACCGCCCAAGCCACGCGCGAGGAACATCCCGATGATGATGGGCGGAATCCAGCGGGTGGATTCAATATCTTTGCCGACAAAGCTCACATCTAACAGCGGCTTCATCAGCGCCAAAAAGCCGGTATCCACCGCCGCGCACATCACCATGCCGATCACGGCAAGAATGAAAACGCGCCAATGCGGTGCCGCGTAGCCCAATAGGCGGCGGTAAACGACAAGTGGCGGCAAATAGTTTGGAGCGGAATCCGACATGACAGATAGCTAAATTGGCGTGCGCCAATGTTAGCATTCAGCCACTTTCCAAGCCGGAATCAGCCGTGTCCAAGACCCTGTTCGAAAAAATCATCGCGCGCGACATCCCCGCCAGCATCGTTTACGAGGATGACCAATGTGTCGCCTTCAAGGACATCAACCCCGGCGCCCCGGTCCACGTGCTGCTGGTGCCGCGCAAGCCGATCCCACGTCTGTGTGATGCCACTGTGGAAGATCAGGCCCTACTCGGCCACCTGATGCTCACGGCGGGCAAGGTTGCCGAGCAGCTAGGCTGTGGCGATGCGTTCCGCCTGGCTGTGAATAACGGCGCGGGGGCTGGGCAGTCGGTGTTTCACCTGCATCTGCACATTATTGGCGGCCGCCCGTTGACTTGGCCACCAGGGTGAGCCGGACCGAGCTAGCGAATGTCCTGTGGACATTCGCTGGTCCGGCGAACGCCCGCACAAGGATGTGCGGGCCGGTGGTAGTAGATAGAAATATTGTTGCGCCATGGACGGCAGCACAAACTCAATAAAAAAGCAGCGAACCAAGACGTCAGTAAACGTCGCGCCGATAACGGCCGTCCGCAGCTAATTGCTCCAACTGCTCGGCGCCTAGAATATCGTTAAGTACCGCGGTCACTGCTGGCGCCATACCCTCAAGGCTGCCGCAGACATGGATGGATGCGCCGTCGCTAACCCAGCGGCGCACTTCATCAGCAGCCTTGCTCAAGCGTTGCTGCACATAAATGCGCTCGGACTGGTCGCGTGAAAACGCGAGGTCCACACGCTGTAGAAAGCCATCATTCCGCCAACCTTCAATTTCTTCGCGATGATAAAAATCGTGGTCAGCGCTGCGCTCACCAAACAGCAACCAGTTGCGACGATGTCCGGCGGCAACGCGCGCCTTGATGTGCGCGCGCAAGCCCGCCAAACCTGTGCCATTGCCAATCAAGATCACAGGGCGATCATCAGTCGGCGCATGAAAGCTGGGATTGCTGCGAATACGCACGGCAATGGTTTCGCCCACCTTCGCATGCTCAGTCAACCAACCGGAGCCAAGACCCAAGCTTCCATCGGATTGACGCATCTGTCGCAACAACAATTCCAAGCGTCCGTCTTTCGGAATGGAGGCAATCGAATATTCACGATGCGGCAGCGGCTTGAGATTCTCGACTAGCTGTTGAGTCAGTTCTTCTAACTGGCGCGGTAACAAACAACGTGCGAGCCAATCTGACAGTACTTCTTCGCGCTCTTCATGCCGCAACACGGTTGCCGCAGGCAACCCAAGAACCTTCAACGCTTCATTCACTTTCTGCTGTGAATTACGCGGACCAATTTCGACGATGTCGCCTGCGCTCCAGGTGAGCGGCTTGCCTTGCGGCTCTAGACTCAAGTGATAAACCGCGCCGCCTGCACTGCCAGCATTGAGCAGCGTACGTTCGACCAAGCGCCAGTCTTCATATTCAGGCTCAGTCCAATCGGGCACCGCTTGGCCATCACCCAAAAGTTCTAAATGATGCTGCCAGTGGCGCAGCGCACCTTCGTCTGCGTTATCCACTTCAACCGCATCAAATAGCGGCTGCGCGCCGTGGCGTTTCAACCAGCGATCCAATTCACGGCCAAAACCGCAGTAGTGACGATATTCCTGATCGCCCAGCGCCAATAAACCGTAGTTCAGACCTTTGAGATTCGATTGCCCACGCATGACCTTGCGGACAAACGTAATCGCTGTATCAGGCGGATCGCCCTCGCCCGTCGTGCTCACCACAAACAAGGCACGACTACTGGACTGCAACGTGGTGAGGTCGACATCGCCCAAAGATTTGAGATTCACAGACTGCCCCGCAGCCTGCAATGACTTTGCAGTCTGCATAGCAATACGCAGTGCATAGCCCGTTTGACTGGCGTAACACAGCAGCAAGGGCGTATCGCCAGCAAGCGTTGGTAAAGACAAGCGTCGCTGCTGACGTATGCGTCTCCACGCGATGAATGCACAGAACAGCAGCCAGACGAAAACAACAGCTGCCGCATGTAACACGCGTTGCCCTTGCACGCTAAGCAACCATTCACTCATCCGACAGCGCCTCAAAAGCAGGCGTCATGCGCTCTTCAAATTTATCGCCGTTGCGCAATACAAACAGCGCGGCTATATCGCAGCTATAAGCGTATTCGTAGGCCTCGGTTGGACTCAGTACGCCCAGCAAAGTCGCCAAGGCATCGGCCTGCATGCACTCAGCGTGCAGCACCGTGACTGAGGCCAGCGCATGCGTTACGGGTCGGCCACTGCGCGGATCCAGTGTGTGCGCGTAACGCTGCCCTTCAAATTCAAAAAATCGGCGGTAGTCGCCGGAGCTGGCAACTGATAAACCATGCAAAGCCAGCACGGTCCGCGGCAACTTTGCGCTGAGTTGCTCTAGCTCCACCCACCACGGTTGGCCATCCGGTTTGCACCCGTTACCTCGCAACTCACCACCAACCTCGACCATCCAATGATCAATGCCAGCGCCTTGCAGAAAGCGGGCGATTAGATCGACGGAGTAACCTTTGGCGATGGAGGAAAAATCCAATTGCACGCCACCCGGTTGCAACGCGCGGCGTTGTTCTTTATCGAGTTGCAGTTGCTGCCAACCCACGCGCGCACGCGCGGTAGCAATTTCTGAATCAGATGGTGGCGCACTGCGACGCGGTGCTGGGCCAAAGCCCCAAACGTCAACCAGCGGACCAATGGTTGGATCAAACGCACCACTACTTTCTGCGGCATGCGCATAAGCAGCGGAGAGCACTTCAAAAAATTCTTTGGGCAGCGTCACCCAAGTTCCAGCAACGGCACTGTTGTAAGCGCAGAGATCAGACTGCGGCTCCCAGTGACTCATCTGTGATACAACGCGATCGAGTTGTGCTTGCACGCCAGTGTTCAATCGCGGCAAATCTGCCTCGACGGCGACCAATTTTACCGACCACGTGGTGCCCATCGTTTCGCCATGCAGCGCATGCACTTCCGCGCCAATCGCATGCGCAGGCAGCGAGACCGGATCAAGCGTCAACGGGATAAGAACGCGATTCATCGAAACAAACTATGAGCTCAAACATTGAGGCGCCCATTGCCGAAAAGGCAACAGGCGCCTGCATGGTCAACTAAGGCGACAACACCTCAAAGGTTGCGGTGTAGCTGCTGCGGCGTTGCGTGGCTGGCTTTTCAGCTTTGTCATCGCTAACAGATGCCGAGAGGTAATAAAGACCAGGCTGCGACCAGTTGATCGTGAAGCGGCCATCTTTATCCGTCTTCAATTCAATCTCGTTGATCGCATTGCGATAGCGCGTGCCGTCTGCAATCGCTTCCACTTCAACGTCTGCTGCAGGCTTGCCATCAAGCAGAAACTGAAAGGTTGCTGGTTCGCCAGAATACAAATCGTTAAAACCCGTCACCTGCACCAGCTCCAAACCCTTACCAGTAGGCTTGAGCGCCGTGGTATTCGGCTTGCCGGCGGTAACGAAAGTTTCGATGCGGCCAATCGATTGAGTCACTTTTAAATCTTTTGCGTTGGCTGGCACTTCTTTGGCAAAACCTTCTGCTGTAAATGTCGTGCCACGTGCTGGCCAGCGCTTGGTCTGGCCATTGTCATCCCAACTGGCGCCAACGCTGCTATTAACGATAGCGACTTTGTAGGTGCCCGCTTGCTGCAGCTGTAGATCAAATGTCGCGCGCAGTTTTCCGGTGGCGGAATTTTCCGGCAATACAACGCTGCCATCTGGCGCGGTGATCACAAGATTTTCGACACGAGCCGCGTTGTTATCACGCACAAACGGGTCGGTCGAAACACCTGCGTCAAACGTTACCCACTGACCCACGTTGAGCACGGTCTTGGATGGAGCGAGCCATTGCTTATGTGCAGTCGCAGTGAGCGGCAAACAGATTGCAGCCAAGACCATCGTTTTGAGAAAAATTTTCATCGCAGTACTCCGGTCTGACCTTAGGGCTTCACATCAAGAACGATGGCGCCCAACTCGCGCTCACCCTTGGCCTTCAACTGCTGCGCCTGCTTAACAGGCCACTGGAACGGAATGTCGATCAGCTCACGGCCGCCTTCTTCACGTGCCGATTCCACGACCAACTTGTACTGACCGGCTGGCAGATTCGCGAGTGCGCCACCTTTGTCTGAATTGAAGCTCAGTGCATGTTCGCCAGGCGCGCGCGTTGCGCCGCTAACGCCATCAACTGGCAACTGCAATTCGCGACCGCTACGACGCCACCATTGGCGCAAATCAGGCAACCACTTCACGCCGCCAGCAGGATTTGGCGCGGCCGCCGGTGCACCACCGGTCGCTGCAGGCGCTGCTTTTTTCTGTTGATACCAAACAGAAAGATTCGCGGCGACGCTCTTGTCCTCGCGCTCCAACCAAACGGCAACGTAAGGACGGTGATATTCCGCCACATCGATGCGCGGCACTTCAATCGACACGTTCAAGTTGGCGGCAAGCACCGTGCCCGGTAATAGCGCGGCGCACAGCGCGAAAGGAATGCGATGACGCATGAGAAACCTCAATTCTTTAGTGGATAAACAAAATCGCGAGCACTAGCGGAATCACCAATCCCAAGCCAACGATTGGCCAAGTGATGGGACGGTTGCCCGCGTGAATCTGCAACAGAAATAAACCCGTGATACAAAAAATTAAACAAGCCACCGCAAACGCATCTATGAACCAACCCCAAGCCACACCCGAGTTGCGGCCTTTGTGTAAATCGTTGAAATACGAAATCCAACCGCGGCTGGTTTGCTCGTATTCCGCTTTGCCTGTTTCGAGATCAACATTGATCCATGCATCTCCGCCCGGACGTGGGAGCGAGAGATAAACCTCACCGTCAGACCACTCCGCTTCGCGCTGCTCAACATCAACCTTCCACTGTTGTTGCACCCAGTCATGCAGCGCAGGAGGCAACGGCGCCTTGCCTTCACTCTTGGCAGCTTCTACAGAGGCACGCAGCGCATCAGGCAGTTGTGCTTTTTGAGAAACCACTTCCGCCTTGGCCTCAATCTGAGACGCATGGTTGAGCGTGATACCCGTCGCGGCAAACAACAGCATGCCGATCAAGCAGAGCGCTGAACTAATCCAGTGCCATTGATGAAGATGCTTCAGCCAGAAGGCTCGACTTTTTTGATCTGCATCGCGTGGAGATTTCATTGCTTTGACGCGTTTCAAACTTGAACCCAGCGTCGTAGCAAGTTGTGGTAGACGTTGGTCAAGCGCACCAGACTAGGATGTTGAGGGGAATCGGTAGTAAGACGCTGAATCGAGTTATCAAGATCGAACAGCAAGCTACGGTCAGCATCGTCGCTGACTAAGCTTTGCACCCAAAATACGCAGGCAAGGCGTACTCCTCGAGTGACGGGAGTTACATGATGCAAGCTACTGGAGGGATAGACCACAACATCACCTGCAGACAGCTTGGCTGAATGTGCCCCATAGGTATCTTCCATCACCAGCTCGCCGCCTTCGTACTCTTCGGGCGCGCTAAGAAATAGAGTTGCAGAAACATCAGTACGGAATTTAATTCCAGTACCCGGCAGAAGACGGACCGCGTTGTCTACATGAGCGCCGAAGTGCATCCCGCCTTCATAGCGATTAAACATTGGGGGATAAACGCGGTTGGGCAGCGTTGCACTGATGAATAATGGATTGCGCTCTAACGCCGTCAATACCATGTCACCCAACTCACGTGCAGTTTGCGAATTTTCTGCAATCTGCTGGTTACGCTTAACCTTGACCCCTTGAGTGCCTGCAGTAGCGCGGCCATCCACCCAATCGCCACCCGCATCCTCCAGTCGCTGCCGCAAGGCTGTGATTTGCTCAACAGACAGCAACTGGGGGATACGGACAAGCATGGCGTTTATCTTAGAAGCGGTAGGTCCCAGTAATGATAGCGGTACGACCACGGCCCGGAGTAGCGCGTCCACCTTCGGAAGCCACAACAGCGTCGTAGTAGTCCTTATCCAGAACGTTTTGAATGTTCAACTGCACATCGTACTTAGGCTGGCGGTAGGCCAGAGTGCCGTCAACGCGCCAGTACGAATTGACTGAGGTCAGGTTCGAGGTGGTGATGTAACGGTCGCCCACGTAGTAAGCACCGCCGCCAATTTCCCAAGCTGTCAAAAAGCTGTAAGTAGTCCACAAAGAACCACTGCTCTTCGGCGTATTAGCGAGTTCATTGCCTTGAATCGACATCATTGGAGGTGGAGGATTCGCGCTAGAACTCGTATCCACAGTAGGGTCAGTGGTAGCAGCCACACGATCCTTAGACTTCACCAGCTCGCTATCAAGATACGTATAGCCAGCAATGATTTGCCACTTCGAAGTAATGCGGCCAACCATACCGAGTTCAAAGCCTTGAACCTGCGTATTACCTTCAACCGACACTAGATTGGTCACAGGGTCAGTGGTACGTGCATTGTTCTTCTCAACTCGGAACAACGCGGAGCTTACGGACAGATCGCCATCGATAAGATCGAACTTGGCACCAGCCTCGTAGGAGCGGGTGGTTTCTGGCTCAACCAGCGACTGCGCAGCCGATAGCGTTACAGCTTCTGCAGAAGGATTGAACGAAGTGCCATAAGAAACGTAGTAGCTCTGCTTTCTATCCGGTTGGTAGATAACACCACCGCGATAGCTGAGTTCATCGTCATCACGTTTTAACCGTACCGCAACTCCAGTCGCGTTAGTAATGGTCTTGGCATTCGCATCGAAGCTATCACGACGCAGACCCGCTACAACTTTCCACTCTGGAGTGATGGTTAGCGTTTCATTGATGTAGATTCCGAGTGTATCCGCCGTGCCCTCGGTATGCGTTGCAGCGCGGGTGCGCGTCAGGCCTGCCGGAGAGGCGTTCGGTTCGAAAGTGCCAAGATTGTCGAGCACACGAGCAGACCATGTGTACCCTTGGTTCTTGGTCATATCGCGGCCGATTTCCACACCGCCAATCAGCGTGTGCTTCAATGAACCCGTGCTGAAATCTGCGACGAGATCGGTCTGATTGAATACTGAGGTATCCGTAATTTCACGGTCGCGACGATCTGACTGGACAGTGATCTGATCAACCGGCGTGCCGATAGGCGAGACTGGGCAAGTTCCCGCTGGCTTATTAAAGGCCGCAGTACAAACGCGATACGGCGTTGGTCTAGCAGCAAGGTTGGTCTGCGAAGCTTGGAACTGGTTGCGAAGCTTCAGTGATGAATTAAAACGATGATCTAAGGCCAGCTTACCAACATAGGTATCTTGGTTGAAGAAATCGTCGGTATCGCCGTAGAACGTGCTCGAAGAAACTTTCGAGGGTTTACCGAATGAGAACGGGATGCCGTAGTCCGGAGTGTCACGGTTATGCAGCACCAGACCTGACAAAGTGAGATCAGTCTGCTTGCTGAGCGCTACGCGCAGCGATGGAGCAACGCCCCAGTCTTTATTCTCAACGACATCGCGAGTCGAGCTCACGTCCTGCCACATCAGCGCAACACGCACTGCGCTGGTATCCGAAAGCGGACGGTTCACATCAACGGTTGTGCGGTAATAGTCATCCGTACCAAGCGAGGCGGAAACTTGTGTCAGCTCTTCACGCGTAGGCGTTTTGCTTACTTGGTTGATAACACCGCCCGTGGAGCCGCGTCCAAAAAATAGCGACGAAGGGCCTTTGAGCACTTCTACGCTTTCCAATGCAAAAGTATCGCGCTTGTATTGACCGCGATCACGAACACCATCGAGATAAATATCTGTGCGTGCAGTAAACCCACGCAGGTTGACGTTATCACCGATCTGGCCGCCCTCACCTGAGGTCATCGTGATGCCAGGCACATTGCGCAGCGCATCGGTCAATGAAGTCGCATTCTGGGCATCGAGAACCGCGCGATTAACAATATTCACAGTCTGCGGAATATCACGAATCTCAGTTGGTACGCGTCCGCCAATGGTCGCTTTATCAGGCGTATAGCCCGTTCTATCACGCTCGCCGACAACCTTTACAGTTGGAAGATTGGTGACATTCTCAGTTTGGACAGCATCAGCTTTTGCTGGCGCGCTTTCGTTAACTTGAGGAGCTGTTGCAGGCGCATCCTGAGCCGAAGCAATCGAAGGAATGGCAAAAAGCGTGGTAAGCGCGGCCGCAACCGGCGTCAAACGAAACTTCATCTCTCAAACTCCCTGTGGATAGTTGAATGCATGGGCCTTTAGGTGAATGCCGTGCCCCTGCATTCGCCGCCTCTGCCTTTCGCGAACGACTTTTGCCGGTCTGCGATAGAACACTAGTCTACATGAGAATCATTGTTATTTACATCTGTATCCGAAAATATTTTGCGGCACATCAAACCCACAGAAGCTTATTTTTTGCGGCTGACCGGCATTGGCGGCAGCAGCTTTTCGGGATCAAGTCGGCTGCGGAACCAGTTAATGCCCCAATGCAGATGTGGCCCGGTGGCCCGCCCTGTCATCCCCGACAACGCAACCACATCGCCCTGCTTCACCACATCACCGACTTTGGCTTTGAGTGCAGAGAGATGAACCATGATCGAAGACACGCCCTGTCCGTGATCGATGATGATGGTGCCGCCAGTGAAATACAGATCAGGCTCAGCAAGGCTGACAACACCATCAGCAGGTGCACGAATCACAGTGCCCGTGGGCACCGCCACATCAACACCATAATGCGGTTGTTTGGGGATGCCATTGAGAATGCGTTGATTGCCGAACACGCCCGAGATACGGCCAGTGGCGGCCCAGATAAAGTTTTGGCGAAAGCCAGTCTGTGGCGTGTCGCGGTCACGCGCGGCATTTAGCAGCACCGCTTCGCGTTCAATACGTGCGGTCACTGCTGCGGGTGGTTCGACTTTGTCTGGCAGAAGACCATCAATGCGTTGAATCGACCAAGCGCGCGCGGCCACTTTATATGGCCAGATTTGTGGCGCTGCTTCTGGACTGGTCTGAACTTTAATTTCTGCATCTGGCTTTTCATCACGATCTAAACCAAATACAAAATCACCGTCCGGCGACACGCTGAGCGCACGGCCGTTAAACCAAACTTGATTGCCCGGCACCGTGTTGCCGATCAACATCGAGCCTTGTTGCCACTGACCCTTCAGTGTGAATGGCAGCTTGCTGTCAGCGCCGTTAGCAAATGCCAACGGCGCTACCAACAAAGACAAAATCAACAACAGGCGCGATGCGAAGTGCATTAGCCCAGCAAATGCTTGGCAACATCAGCCAACGGCATCGTCACCTGACGCTCTTCGCCAAGGCGACGCAGCGTCACAGTTTTTTCTTCCGCTTCTTTGCGACCAACCACCGCAATCACCGGCACCTTCTGCACCGAATGTTCGCGAATCTTGTAGTTGATTTTTTCGTTGCGCAGATCGGTGTTGGCACGCAGATTCGCGTCCTTCAGTAATTCGCAGACTTCCTTCGCATAACCGTCAGCATCCGACACAATCGGCGCAACAACGACCTGCACCGGTGCCAGCCAGAACGGCAGCGAGCCCGCGTGGTGTTCAATCAGAATGCCGATGAAGCGTTCCATCGAACCAACGATGGCACGATGCAACATGATGGGACGAATACGCTGCGAGTTCTCATCAACGTACACGGCATCGAGACGCTCGGGCATCATCGGGTCGTACTGAATCGTACCGACCTGCCATGAGCGACCGATCGAATCCTTGAGGTGATATTCAATTTTAGGGCCGTAAAACGCACCTTCACCGGGCAGTTCCTCCCAAGCCACGCCAGCCGCACTCAACGCAGCGCGCAGCGCGTTTTCAGCGCGATCCCAAGCCTCATCTGTACCCAAGCGCTTATCAGGGCGCAGTGCCAGCTTGACGGCGAGATCAGTAAATCCGAAATCGCTATAAACCTTCATCGCTTGGCTGTGGAAAGCAGTCACTTCGCCTTCAACCTGCGATTCCATGCAGAAGATGTGACCATCGTCCTGCGTGAACGCGCGCACACGCATGATGCCGTGCAGCGCACCGCTCGGTTCATTGCGATGGCAACCACCGAACTCGGCGTAGCGAATCGGCAGATCACGATAGCTATGCAGGCCAGCGTTATAAATCTGTACGTGCCCCGGGCAGTTCATCGGCTTCACCGCATACGTCCGCTTTTCGGACTCGGTGAAGAACATATTGTCCTGATAGTTATCCCAATGGCCTGATTTTTTCCACAGACTCACGTCCATGATCTGCGGGCCGCGCACCTCCTGATAACCGCTCTTCTTGTACACGCCGCGAACGTACTGTTCGACAACCTGCCAGATTGCCCAGCCTTTCGGATGCCAGAACACCATGCCCGGCGCTTCTTCTTGCTGATGGAACAGATCGAGCTGCTTGGCGATCTTGCGGTGATCGCGCTTCTCCGCCTCTTCAACCATCTTGAGGTAAGCCTTGAGGTCATCGTCGTTAGCAAAGCACACGCCAGTGATGCGCTGTAGCTGCGCATTGTTGGCATCGCCACGCCAGTACACGCCGCCGACGCGAATCAGTTTGAACGCAGTGCCAAGCTTACCGGTTGAAGGCAAGTGAGGACCCAGGCACATGTCAAGCCAGTTATCGCCCTGCTTATAAATGGTGAGTTCTTCGTCGGCAGCAATGCCGTCACGAATCCACTCCGCCTTAAACTTTTCGCCAGCCTTCTCGAAATGTTCAACGGCAGTTTTGTGATCCCACACTTCGCGAGTAATCGGCAGATCGCGCTTGACGATATCGCGCATCTTGTTTTCGATCGCTTCAAGATCCATCTCAGTGAATGGCGTATCGCGAGCGAAGTCGTAATAGAAACCGGTCTCGGTTGAAGGCCCGAAAGTCACCTGCGTGCCAGGGAACAATTCCTGCACGGCTTGCGCCAGTACATGCGCAGCATCGTGACGAATGACTTCGAGTGCTTCGGGCTTATCGCGGGTCACGATCGCAATGGTGGCGTCGCGATCAATCGGACGCGTCAGATCCCACAGCTCGCCGTTGACTTGAATAACGGCAGCCTTTTTAGCGAGGCCGGGCGAAATTCCCTGCGCAATCGCAAGACCGCTGATCGGTGCATCGAACGACTTTTGATTGCCGTCCGGAAAAGTAATTTGAATAGCCATGTTTGTTTTCTCTGATCTCCCTCTCCCCACGGCTGTGGGGAGAGGGTCGGGGTGAGGGGCTACTTGATAGAAGCCCCTCACCCTAACCCTCTCCCCGCAAGCGGGGAGAGGGAACTGCATATTTTGTGAATTTAGTTTTTGCTTTTGATGGTTGCAACAGCGGCTGCAAGCCGCGCCAACGTTCGTTCACGCCCCAGCAAGAACAGGGTCTGGTCAATCGGCGGCGAGATCGCCATGCCGACCACAGCAACACGAATCGGTTGAGCAATTTTGCCCAAGCCCAAACCTTTGCCTTCAGCAAAACCATTGACGGCTTCATGCAATGCAGGCGCAGTCCACTCAGGCAATGCGGAAAGATTTGCAGCGAGTTCTTCGAGCAGCACAGCAGCGTCAGCGGTGAAATGCTTGGCGGCGTCTTTCTCGTTGTAAGCCTCAAGATCTTCGAAGAGGAATTTGCTCTTCTCCGCCATCTCGACCAGCGTGCGGCAACGCTCGCGCTGTTGTTCGATCACGGCTTTAAGATCTGGGCCCTTGGCTGGATCAGCACCGATGCGACGCAGATGCCAATCAAACTCTGGCGCAACAATCGCGGGATCAATGCTCTTCAAATACTGGTGATTCACCCAGTAAGCCTTCTCCATGTCGAAGCGCGCCGGTGAGGCGGAGACGTGGTCGAAATCGAACTTGGCAAACATCTCTTCACGCGTGAAGAGTTCCTGATCGCCGTGGCTCCAGCCGAGGCGGATCAGATAGTTGAGCAGCGCATCCGGCATGAAACCCATCGCGCGATATTCCATGACTCCGAGTGCGCCGTGGCGCTTCGACAGCTTGGCGCCATCGGCACCGAGAATCATTGAGACGTGTGCGTAAGCCGGCAGCGTTGCACCGAGTGCCTGCAGAATGTTGATCTGACGCGGCGTGTTATTGACGTGATCGTCGCCACGGATAACGTGGGTGATGCCCATGTCGTAGTCGTCAACCACCACGCAGAAGTTGTAGGTGGGCACGCCATCACCGCGAGCGATGATGAGGTCGTCGAGTTCTTTGTTGTCGAACACGATGTCGCCCTTGATCAGATCTTTAAGCACGACCTGACCATCGACTGGATTCTTGAAGCGAACGACTGGCTTCACGCCTTCTGGCGGCGTCGGCAAAACTTTGCCCGCCTCAGGACGCCAGCGACCGTCATAGCGCGGCTTTTCCTTGCGAGCCTGTTGTTCGGCGCGCATCTGGTCGAGTTCTTCTTTGCTGGCGTAGCAGTGATACGCGGTACCCGCGGCGAGCATCTGCTGCACCACTTCGGCGTAACGATCAAAGCGCTTGGTCTGGTAAATCTCGTCAAAATCGGAGTTCAGACCCAGCCACTTCATGCCTTCGAAAATCGCATCCACCGCTTCCTGCGTCGAGCGCTCGCGGTCAGTGTCCTCAATCCGCAGCAAGAACTTGCCGCCATGCCGTTTGGCATAGACAAAGGAGAAAAGCGCGGTACGGGCGCCACCGATGTGCAGAAAGCCGGTCGGACTGGGGGCAAAACGAGTGATAACGGTCATGGCAGAGGCAGCAGAAATAAGGGCGCAAGTTTAACACCCCGCCCCTCTGAGGAGCCCGATAAAGCTCAGTAAACGCTCAGTCTTTCTGACTACCGGCTTTTTTGGCCATCTTGGCAACAGCGACATCGATCTCGGGATTCGCCGCCGACCAAGCCGCGACTGCACGGAGGTAGCCGGCATCGTCGCCTACACTTGCGTCCGTCAAGCGTTCGCCGAAATTCTCGATTCCACTCGATTGGCCCGCATAAACCTGCCGCATGGCACGGTCACCAATGACGCTACGGAAATGCGAGGGCTCCAAGTAGCCGGTCATCATGGTGCCGGTCTGATGCAGCTCAAACTTCTCGGTGGTCAAGGCATTGAGCTTGCCGAAATCCCAGAGTTGGACGTCCTGTTTGAGTGCCGCTGTTGCGGTTGTAGCTGCCAGCTGATGCTTCCACGCGAGATAAGCCGGTTGCATTCCGAGATGGCGCAGATAGTCGTGCAACGTCGCATGCATCGGGTTAATCACCACGCGCAGCGAAATTTTGTTGGCCGCACATATCGCCAAAATCTTCTGATACTCAGCCATTGCCCCTGCGCCACGGCCAGTGTGGATATCGAAGGCCGGGCCCGTCATCAGCAGCGTGCCAATGAATGCGAACTGCTCCTGCATTCTCTGATCAAGATCGCGACTGCTATTCATCACCGCGATTGCCTGCAAGCTTTCCGGGTTGCGGTCGCCGTTGGCGGAGATGGCCGCCAACTGACGTTTTTGCGTTCGCAACAGCAAACTGCGATGCGACGCGTCATAGCCCAAGGCCAGTCCCACCAGTTCGCCTGCTGGGAACAGCTGCATCTGATCTTTCGCGTTGACCGCCAAGCGTGGTTCGCTGAAGCCGGGCGCAGTAAGTTCAGGAGATGTAAACGTTTCCAGATCTAGCGCGAGCAATACTTGGTGTACCGACCCGAGCGCCAGTGCATGCTGCAAATGGCGTCGTGCTTCATAGAGATGGCCGTTCGCAACAGCGGCGTTGTAGGGCCGCTGGCACCCAGGCAGTTCGGCAGCGCGGTAACCGACTTCTGCACGGCTGTTGCCTAGAATCAGACAATCCGGACGATAAACCCGCATGGCATACGGCTTGGCCATGCGCGTGCTGGTGTCCGCCTGAATAGGCTGCGGGCCAGCTTTCAGCTGCGAAAAAACACTGAAAGGATCGGTGCATAGATTAAATGCAGCGAGCGGTAGCGTCAGCGCGAGAAAAACCGCAGCCAGCGTCAAAAGATATTTAGGCAGGCTTAGCATCAGAATTGGAAATAGAAGAATTCACGAATCTGGAACATCAGCATGAACGACACCGCCGCCATGCCACCCAAGGCCACTGCCCACTTCAAACTCGGTCGCCACGTTGGGCGCCACACCGATTCGGTCAACAGTTTCTTGTCGATATTGTTCTGCGTTGGTTTATAGGCCGCGAACAACTGCTCAGTGTTCGGGCACAGATACAACACGGCCAATGCAACAGCCAGCGTTGCCATCATCGGGAAGCCTTTGCTCGCAGGCGCCGCAGCAAATGTCACACCGATTTGCTGAAGCCACACACCGAATTCACCGAATCGCGGCAGTAGGTTGATCGGCAGCGCAAAACCATTAAAGCCCAACATGCCGCGCAACATGGCCCAACCCATCTCTAGCGTCGGGAACATGAAAATGGTCAACGGGATCACATAGCAAACGAAAGCCAATCCGCGACCGGCAATGCGACGACGCAGCGTCGATACGGGTGGCGGCGTGGGCTGCAAAAACTCATCCCACAAACTGTTGACGATCAAAATGCTGCCAACCAGCGCGCCCCAAATAATGTAGTTCCACCCTGCGCCATGCCAGATACCGCAAACCAGCATCACCGACATGCTCGCGAAGTATTTGCGCAGACGCCCGTAGCGACTGCCACCGAGCGGGAAGTAAACGTAGCTGCGCAAGAAAGTCATCAGCGTGATATTCCAACGCCGCCAGAATTCGGCAGGCGATGTCGCCTTGTAAGGCGAGAAGAAGTTAAGCGGCATACGCACGCCAAACAACAAGCCGATGCCCGCAGCCATATCGGCGTAACCGGAATAGTCGAAATAAATTTGCAGCGCGCAGGCGGTCATGACCGACCAGCTTTCGTAAAAGCTGAGTGACGTTCCATTCGCCAGCAATCCATAGGTGCCAACAAAATAACCGCCAACGTTGTCAGCGATGCCCACTTTCTTGAACAGGCCGATGATCAGCAGAGAGAAGCCAACGGCGTAATCGATCAGCGGTAGATTGCGATCGTAGAAGCTCGAGAACTGCGGGATGATCTTCGAGTGATGCGTGATCGGGCCAGCGATCAAATGCGGGAAGAAGACGATGAACAGGCAGTAATTAACGAAGTCCCTTTCAGGTGCCTTCGTGCGCCAAGTATCGACGATGTAGGAAATCTGCTGGAACGTGTAGAACGAGATCGCGAGCGGAAGAATGATCGCCAAGGGCTCATGCGTTTCGCCAGAAATTTGGTCGAAAACCTGCTGCAGAAATCCGGCGTATTTGAAGTAGCCGAGAATGCCTAGGTTATAGAGCAAGGCCGTCCATAACTGCAGCATCCGCATCGGCAAATCCAAGGCCAGCAACCGTCCGAACAGATAATTGCCGCCGATTGAAGCGAGGATCAGCAGTAGGAAAACCGGATTCCACCAGCCATAGAAACACAGCGAAGCGAGAAGCAACCAGCAACTTGCCGCGCGGCCGAGGCCCTGGCGCTTGAGCAGCAGAAAAACGCCCCAAGCCAACGGCAGGAACCCGAGCAAAAACTCGTAGGAATGAAACAGCATGCAACCCCCCGATTGCAAAAGACGCGGCGCACTACATTTTTATTTTTAATGTCAGCGCGAAACGAGTATATCAGCCAATAAGCGCTGTTCTTTTTACAGCAATCAGCGCTGTGCCGCTCGTTTGGGAAAAAGCTTTAAGCGTCTTTGCGCTTAGCCTTGGTCTTATACGGCTCAGCTTTCGCAGGCTTGGTGGGCTTGGCTTTGGTCCAGATCAGTTGATCGCCTTCAGGTCCAGTGGCACGGATCGGCGCCCAGTTCTCAACGGTGCCAGGTTCGCCAGATTTCCACAGCGGATATTTTTTCATGGCCTGCGCAAAGCGATCCGAACGGATGCGCGTGGTCAGCCAGACTTGTAGCAGCGGAAACGGCGCAGCATCAAACCAAGCCTGATCGGTGCCGGCGAACTGACGCACGAAGGGGAAAATCGCGTAATCGGCGAATGAAGGCGTGCCACGAACCAAGCCGCGTCCTTCGTTGTAACCGAGGCAACGCTCAAGATGGCGCAGAAATTCCACGGCCAGTTCGCGGTAATGCTCTTTCGGATGCTCAGATGTTTCTGAGTGATATTTGTAGCGATCCAGATTCTTTTTGAAGCTGGTGTCGTTGGCCAGAATCAGTTCGGCGGTCAGGTTCTTGTGGATGCCCTGCCACTCTTCTGGATCGTACTGATCCAGTGCCCAACGCATGATGTCCAAGCTCTCTTCGATCACCGTGCCGTCGGCCAACTGCAACACTGGCACTGTGGCTTTAGGCGAGATCGCCAAGAGTTCGGCGGGCTTTTCACCCAGTTCAATTTCGCGAACTTCAACCGGCGCCTGTGCATACGCCAGCGCCATGCGCGCACGCATTGCAAAGGGGCAGCGACGGAAGCTGTAGAAGATCGGCAGTGCGGCAGTGGTGTCATTCATGGTTTTTCTTCTTGGCCGCAGACTTCTTAAAGGGTACGCCGATATGGCGCTTGCCGCGCTTGGCAGCTAATTCAAATTGCTTGGCGCGTTCTGCAAAACGTGCGCGTTGTTCTGGCGAGGATTCGTTAATGCAGTGCGGGCAAGATACGCCCTTCTTGTAGCTAGGCTGCGTCTGTTCCTCAGCCGAAACAATGTGGCGGCAAGCGAAGCACTCCACATAGCTGCCGGGCTGCAGGTTCTTATCGACCGTCACGCGCTGGTCGAACACAAAGCATTCGCCTTCCCAAAGATTCTCGGACTGCGGCACCGTTTCCAGATATCGCAGGATGCCGCCCTTGAGGTGATAGACCTGCTCAAAGTTCTGCGACTTCAGAAACGAAGTCGACTTCTCGCAGCGGATACCGCCGGTGCAGAACATCGCAATCTTCTTGTGCTTTTTATCTGCCAGCTCAGTTTCGACGTACTTGGGGAACTCACCAAAAGTATTCGTGTGGGGCGAAATGGCGTTCTTAAAGGTGCCGATATCGACTTCGTACTGATTGCGGGTATCGATCACCAACACGTCCGGGTCCGAGATCAGCTCATTCCACTCTTTGGCATCCAGATAGGTGCCGACGATATTGGCCGGGTCAGCGCTCGGCACGCCCATGGTCACGATCTCTTTCTTGAGCTTGACCTTCATCCGGTGGAACGGTTTGTCCTCTGTGAAGGACTCTTTATGTTCCAAGTTGGCGAATCGCGCATCCGAACGCAGATAGGCCAGCACCGCATCAATACCCGTGCGAGTGCCGGAAATCGTGCCGTTAATGCCCTCTTCCGCCAGCAAAATCGTGCCGCGGATGCCGTACTGCTCACAGCGCGCCAACAGGGGCGCCTGCAGCTCGCGGAAATCCGACAAGCGTACAAAGTGATAGAGCGCGGCGACGACAATCTGGGACATTGGGCGACAGTTACAACCTATTTAGGGCGCGCATGATACTCCTCGGCGCCCTTGTACGGCCGAAAATCGGCCCCAAACTGATGTTCCTGTGGGATAATCGCGCCCGTTTTTTCGCCAGAACCGTGTGTACCGCCATGACTACTGAAGTCGAATTCCAGAAACGCCTCACCATCGAACAAGTCGAAGAAGGCAATGACCTTGCCCCTAAATTCGACCGCGACGGCCTGATCGTCTGCGTCACCACCGCCGCCAACAGCGGCGAAGTGCTGATGGTGGGCTATATGAACCAAGAAGCGCTGAAGAAAACCATCAGTACCGGCGAGGCCCATTACTGGAGCCGTTCGCGCCAAGTGCTCTGGCACAAAGGCGCGACCAGCGGCCTCGTTCAGAAAGTGCTCGAACTGCGCATCGATGACGACCAGGACGCCGTCTGGCTCCGCGTCGAAATCCCCGGCGACGCCAGCTGCCACGTCGGCTACCGCTCCTGCTTCTACCGCTCCGTCCCCACCGGCGAAGGCGACCACACGCTCAAGTTTGAAGAATCGGAAAAGATGTTCGACCCGAAAAAGGTTTACGGCGACGCGCCGAATCCGACGATTCTTTAATCGCTCAGCTGCAAGAAAAAACGCCCCGGAAGGGGCGTTTTTTCTTGGGCCTGAGCAATCAATGCGCTGGCAACGTCGAGGCCGTAATTCGACCACCCGGAAACGCCAAGCGCCAGATCGTCCATGTCGTAGTTCCAAACTGCTTGGTCAACGAACCCGTGTTGTAAGGCAGGCCATACCGATCAGCCAATGCCTTAACGCGTGGCGACACTTGTGGATATCGGTTGCTGGGCATGTCAGGAAAGATGTGGTGCTCAATTTGATGGCTTAAGTTGCCACTCAAAATATGGAACAGCTTGCCGCCGCCGATGTTGGCGCTGCCGAGCAACTGACGCACATACCAGCGCGCACGGGTTTCGCCTTCTACTTCTTCTTTGGTGAAGTGATGCACGCCAATCGGAAAGTGTCCGCAGAAGATAATGATGTTCGACCAAACGTTGCGCATCAGATTAGCCAGTGCGTTACCCGCTACGATGAAGGCAAACGCGAGCAATGCGATGTGCAGAACATCTGCTTGCAGAAACAATGTGACAGGCACGGTGAGTAGCGAACCAAGCGCAGGCCACAACAAATAATCTTTGCGCAATTGACGTACGGCCTTCCAAGCGATGCGACGCAGTAACGGGCCAGCAGATTTGAGAGATTTTTTACCTTCCAGAATTTTGTCCACTTCCAAGTCGTGTATTGCCACGCCCCACTGGAACAAAATATTGAGCAGAAAATTAGTGATTGGTTGGAACAGGTATTTAGGCTTCCAACGCTGATGCGCGGTGACACGCATAACGCCATAGCCGACGTCCGGATCTTTGCCCAACACGTTGGTCCATGTGTGGTGCACCACGTTGTGGCTGTGCTTCCACTGATCACTGGGGCAAACGTTGTCCCACTCCCATGTGTTGCTTTGGATATTGGGATCGCGCATCCAATCCCACTGCGCGTGCATGACGTTGTGGCCGATCTCCATGTTCTCGACAATTTTGGCGATACCCAACATGGCGCCACCAAAGCCGAGTACGAGCAGAAACTGTGGCCAGCCTGAATAAGGCAGCGCAGCCGCAGGCAGCAACAGCAAACTGAGGAACATGACGATGCGGCCGCCCAGCGCGAGGCTGCGTTGCCAGCGGATGATCTTGAGGATGTAAGCGCGATCTTCTGCACCGCGTGAATCCATCACTTCATTTCGAATCGCGTCCATCTCGCGGCCGAATTCTTCAATGTCGCCAGCAGATAAATGTGTGGGCATGCCCATGGTTTGCTCCCTGCCAAAATTTAATTAGCGAATCGCTAGAAAACTTGTCATCCCCGCGGAGGCGGGGATCCAGTGTTGCTTTTTGTTTTGTGCCTTTTGCTGACAAAAACTGGATTCCCGCCTACGCGGGAATGACAGATAAAAAGCATTGGTCATAAATCCAACTCCGCGTCGCCTGCAGCCGCGCAGACACAAATTTGCACCACCTGCCCCACTTCGTTGAGCAATGCGTTGGTGCGCAGATCACGCACACAGCCGCTCTTCAAAGTGGCATCGCAGCCGTGGCAAATCCCCATGCGACAACCATGCGCTGGGTTGAGGCCGTGGTCTTCGGCTAGGCGTAGCAAATTGATGATGCCGTCTGATGGAGCATCGACTCCACTATTCATAAAGCGCACGGTGCCAGCAGTGATCTCGTTGGGTGCGGCGGCAATCTGTGTACGGAAGCGTTCTGTGTGCAGTTGTCGATTGAGCCCTGCTTCAGCCCATAACGTTTCGACGGTATCCAGCAAGCCTTGCGGCCCACATGCGTAGGTGTCGCGCGTGCGCCAATCAGGGCAAACGGTGGCGAGTGTTTCGGCATTGAAGTGGCGTTTGGCTGCAACGGTTTCGCCCGGCTCACGGGTGTAGACCAAGTGCAGTTTGTAGCGTGGATGCTTCTGCGCGAGCGCTTGCAGCTCTTTGCCGAAGATCACGTCGTAAACGTGCGGTGCGTAGTGAATGTGCACCACGTCTGGCAGACGCTCTTGCGCGATCAGGCTACGCAACATGCTCATAATCGGCGTGATGCCGCTGCCCGCGCTAATGAACAGCGGCTGCACCGGATTGGCATCGGGCAGATAGAAATCACCCTGCGGCACGCCGATCGGCAGGTAATCACCTGGTTTGATTTGCCGCACCAAGTGATGCGACATGCGCCCACCGGTGATGGCCTTCACTGTGATGGTAATGAGTTCGTCATCGCGCTCCGGCGCGGAGCTGATCGAGTACGTGCGCGTGTAGTGCATGCCGCCGATCGGCACGCCAATACGCAAATGCTGACCCGGACGATGGCTACGCCAATTGGCACCGGGCTTGAGCGTGATGGTTCGCGCGTCAGCGGTTTCATCCCATACCTCGACTACTCGCGCTTGCAGGGCGTGAGTGGTCCACAGGGGATTCACCAGCTCCAGATAATGAGAGGTGCGCAACGGCCACGCGAAGGCGTCAGTGAGCGCAGTAAATTTCCGCAACAGCCACGGCTGTGAAGCTTCTTGCATGCACGGTCTCCTCTTACTTTTTATGTACCGCTGTGATGCAGCGAATCGCGCCTTTGGCGCTTTGTAAGGGTGCAGCTAGGAGCCACTATCCCACTACAGAGTGGCGGTGTCGAGGCTCATTGGCGACAGATCGCCGGACTGAGAATCGATGCACTTAGTCGTCCGACTTGGCACGTTTTTTAGGTTTATCGACGGCGTTCAGATCAATCGTCAGAGCCTGCGCCGGAGCATTCCAGAAATGGAATTGCTGCTCTCGTGCAAACTTCGGCGTGCTTACACCGTGCTCGTCTATATGCAGACTCGCAGCCCCGCGCAAACCGGTCACCACCTGCTGCGCATCGACCTTGGCGTAACGAGCCACAACACTGGGCGTGGGATGGCGAAACTGGCTGTGCCATGCGGCGCTGTGGATCACCCATTGCGGCATCACCGCGTCAATAAAATCTTCGGAAGATGAGGTGCGGCTTCCGTGATGCGGGGCCAGAAGTACATCCGCTTGCAGGCTATAAAGTTGCTCCTTGAGCAAGCGGTACTCCGCTTTCTTTTCGATATCGGCCGGCAGCAGTGCGGCATAAGAGCCAGATTCAATACGCAGAACGCAGCCGCCGTTATTGCTCGACCATTCACCGCCGTCAGGATGCAACATCTCAAAAGACACGCCGTCCCACTCCCACTTCTGGTCATCGCGGCAAGGCGTGGCCGTGAGTGCACCAAGTTCTTTATCGACAGTCATGAGTTTGCGTACGGCATCTGCACCACCCGAGTGATCGTTATCGGCATGTGAGATCACCAGCATGTCGATGCGACGCACACCCTGATTCAGCAAGAACGGCGCAACGATGGCGGAGCCTGCGTCGAAACCTTCATCAAACGCGGGGCCGGTGTCGTAAACCATCGTGTGATTCGCGGTGCGTATGACTACCGACATGCCCTGCCCTACGTCCAGTGCGGTGAGATCAAAGCCACTCTTGGGTGCTTGGCTGATCGGGAATAACAAAGGCAAGAAACACAGCAAACCCAACACGCGCACTGGCAAACCGCGCGGGGCGAACATGAGCAGCGCGCCGATGAGCGCAAGTGCCAATGCCGGCGCAGGTGCGGTGGCGGGTATCCACATGTGCGGCAAGTTTGTCGCGAGCCAATTCAGTCCATCGTGCAACCACGCAAGCGCTTGCGCGCACCATTGCATCAGCGGCATGCCCCACGCAGGAGCGACGGCGGCGAGCAGAATCGCGAGCAATAGAATCGGTGTGATCAAACTAAACAGCGGTACTGCGAACAA
Source organism: Stenotrophobium rhamnosiphilum (assembly GCF_003052265.1). Taxonomy (GTDB): domain Bacteria; phylum Pseudomonadota; class Gammaproteobacteria; order Nevskiales; family Nevskiaceae; genus Stenotrophobium; species Stenotrophobium rhamnosiphilum. Next base: position 778,401 of record NZ_QANS01000001.1, on the reverse strand, counting down.
ATTCAGTAAGGGCGCAAACCACGACACACCGTGGAAATACCAGACCGTGAGTGGCGCCAACACAAGACTGAGCATGAGTTGCAACATGACGAGGCTGATCCACATGCGCGGCGGCTGCAGGCGACTCATCATCACGTAGAAGATGGCCGCGACCGCGCCAAACGATAACCATAGGCCAGGACTGAGCACTGCGAGTGGATCAAGCGTGAGTACAACGAACCACGCCAGCGCTAACACTTTGGATGGCTGACTCAATCGCCCCATCCACGCTGCTGCACTGATAAACGCGAGCATTAGAAACGCGCGCTGCACAGGCGGTTCCCAACCCGCGAGTAATGCGTAAATGAATGCGAATAACGTTGCGCCCAACATCGCGGCTTTTTGCGCGGGCAGCCGCAGCAATAAGGGCGGCCACAGGCACCAGAGCCAGCGGATAACGAAAAAGGCGATACCGGAAACGATGGCAATGTTGAAACCAGAAATCGCGACGAGGTGCGTTGTGCCTGTGACACGAAACAAGTCCCAGTCACCGCGACTCAATTCGCTCGTATCACCCATCGTCAGCGCGATGAACAAGCCGCGCGCTGAACTTGCTGGCAGCCAGCTGCGCAGTTCGTCAATCAAAGATTGCCGCACTTTGAGCAGCGCATAACCGTTGTTGTCGCTGCAACGCTCAGCACTTTTCACCGTTGCTGTAGCGCCAATGCCTTGTCGAAATAACCAACCTTCGTAATCGAATCCACCAGGATTCACCGAGCCATGCGGTGGCCGCATGCGCAGCAACATGCGCCAGCATTCGCCGCCTTCGAGTGTCTGATAGCTGCGATACCTAGACGCGCGAATACGCGGTGGAAAATTTGCGCCCTTGGTTTCAAACAAAAAGCGCGAAGTGTTTGAGGGACTTTTATCAGTCGCCTCACCCTCGCCCGCATACGTGTTGCGCGTGACATCCGGCAGCGATGCGATATGGCCCTGCACCCAAACTTCTTCGCCATACCGAGCTTCGGGCCAACGCTGATCGAGCAGTGCCTGCGAGTGCCACGTCACCAGCAGCACGCCAAACACGGCGCAGGCGTAAATCGAACGCCATCGCCAAGGCAACAAAGCGGGAATGGTGAGCGCGGCAAGTAAAGGGGTTTCTGGCAACGCCGGTTGGGCCAAGAGCCCGAGGATTCCTACAGTAAATGCAAGCGCGTGGAACGGCGTCATGTGTAAAAACTTGCGAAACCCTTTGCTTTATTAAATGAGAATAATTATCATTTGATCAACAAAGCCATGTTATCTCACCCAGCAGGGATGCCCATGCACACTAGGTCACAAAACGCAGGAACCCCGCGATGACGTTAGTCGCCAGCCTGTTGATGTGCACCGCTGGGGCGCTCTGGATCGGGCGTCGTTCTTGCAGTCTTAGCTGCGACGACTGCTGCACGCGACTATTGAGCTGCATCCTGCTGAATGCAGCCGCGCTATGCATTTGGATCGCCTTTGCCGAGACAGCGCAGGCATTTTTACTGTGGCTTGCGCACGGGCTCGGCATCAGCATTTTCGTGCTCACGGTCAATGTCACCGCCAGCCTGAAAACGCATAGCCCACGGCCACTACAGCCCGTTGCGGGCTATGTGATCGTGATGTTGTTAATCGGAATTTGTGGCCCGGCTTCCGGCGCCTTATGAAGCAGGATTAACTAGCGCGCCGCTATCAATCGTCAGCGTGCGATCCATCTTCGCTGCCAAGCGCAAATCGTGTGTGACCACGATCAAGCTCGTGCCGAGTTCCTGATTCAGTTCCAGCATCAGCTCGAATACGCGATCAGCTGTTTTGCTATCGAGATTTCCGGTCGGCTCATCCGCCAACACACAGGCTGGACGCGTGACCAGCGCGCGTGCAACTGCAGCGCGTTGACGTTCGCCACCTGAGAGTTCTCCAGGCTTATGTTCCAAGCGTTGGCCCAAGCCAACACGATCCAAGAGTTCTGCTGCAATACGCTTTGCTTCCACCATCGGCGTACGGCGAATCAACAAAGGCATTGCGACGTTTTCGACTGCGGAGAATTCCGGCAGCAAGTGATGGAACTGGTAAACAAAGCCAAGTGCCTTGTTTCGCAACTGCCCGCGCTCTTTATCCGTCAGTGCCGACATCTGCTGCCCGGTAACCCAAACCTCGCCCTTCGTAGGCGCATCGAGTCCGCCGAGGATATGGAGCAACGTCGACTTACCACTGCCAGACGAACCCACAATCGCAATGCGTTCGCCGCGCGCTACTTCAAGATTGATATCACGCAGCACGTCGAGATTCAGACGGCCATCGTCAAAAGTTTTGAAGACGCCTTCCGCCTTCAATGTCACTTCATTACTCATAGCGCAGCGCCTCCGCTGGATTCACGCGCGAGGCGCGATAAGCGGGATAAATAGTGGAAAGCAAACCCAGCGCCAGCGACAGCATGCTGATGCGGAACACATCGGATGCCTTCAACTGTGACGGCAGATCGCTGATGTAATAAACGTCTGGAGAAAGGAACTGCTGGCCGGTCAGTGCTTCAAGCAATGGCACCAACTGCTCAACATTCAGCGCCAGTAGCACACCGAAGATCACGCCGAATAATGTACCGACCACACCGATGATCGAGCCCTGCACCATGAAGATCGCCATGATGCTTCGCGGCGTGGCGCCGAGCGTACGCAGAATCGCGATATCCGCCTGCTTGTCCTGCACCACCATCACCAGCGTGCTGACAATGTTGAATGCGGCAACGCCGACAATCAGCGAGAGGATGATGAACATCACCATCTTCTCCGTCTTTACTGCGCGGAAGAAGTTTGCATGACTGCGCGTCCAATCCGACACGTAATAAATATTGGGCAACTGCTGCGCCAACTCGCGCGAAACACGCGGGGCATCAAACATATCGTGCAGCTTGAGGCGCACGCCGGTGACTCTGCCGGGCATACGCAACAGCGCTGCAGCGTCTTCAATATTGATCAGCACCAAGCCGCGGTCATATTCATACATGCCCACTTGGAAAACGCCTGAAACCGTAAAGCGGCGGAAGCGCGGAAGCACGCCAGCCGGCGTAACCGTGGCCTGCGGAATCATCAGATCCACTTTGTCGCCCACGCCAACGGCCAACAACTGCGCCAATTCGCGACCGAGAATGATGTTGTATGAGCCGGGCTTGAGATCGTCGAGCGTGCCGACTTTCATGTGCGTGGCAACGTCATCTACCTTGGTTTCGTCGGCGGGAACGATGCCGCGCAGCATGGTGCCGGAAAGCTCACTGCCGACTTTGACCATGCCTTCGCCATCGATATAAGGCGCGGCGGCGACAATTTCAGGATTCTTGCTGGCAAGCTTTACAGCCTCATGCCAATCCGCCAGGCCCTCGCTGGAACCCGTAATGGTGGCGTGCGAAGCCATGCCGAGAATGCGCGTACGCAGCTCGCGCTCGAAGCCGTTCATCACGGACAGCACAGTAATCAGCGCCATCACACCGATGGCGATGCCGATCATCGAGGCCAGAGAGATAAACGAGATGAAATGATTACGCCGTTTGGCACGCGTGTAACGCAGGCCGGCGAAGAGTTCGTAGGGATGTCGCATAGTCGGCAATTAGACCATACGACCGGATTAAAGTTGAGGCGATTTGCTCGCCTCAACCATAAGCCGGTCGGATCACTACGATCCGACCGACCCACCCCTCATTAATGGGCTGCGAGCCAGGCAGCGCTCTGCGACTGCGCCAAACGCACCAAATCGCCCTGCGCCAACCAGATATCGGCCAAGTGCATGCCCCAACCCGTGCCGCCGTAAAACTCGGCCGGATAGTCATCAGCACGTGGATCGCTGGCGTTGGCAGCGATGCGAATTCTCAGATAGTTAGTCCCCGCCGCATCCGCAACGCACTGACCACGAATCTGGCCGGGCACCGCGAAGAAGGGCGTGCTCGACATCGTGCTGAGATTGGTCACGCGGTCGGCATACGGGCCGCCAGTGCCATGTGACTTGATCAAGACCTGAAAGATCGGCGGCAACAGATAAGGCATGGTCATGTCCAGTGTTGCTTCACCACCAGTCAGCGCTGCCGGATTAACGCAGAGCGCTCGATTGCCCGGCGTCACGGCACGGCCATAACGCGGTGCAGACAATTCCGGATCACCTTCGCGATAGCTGGAATAGGCAATCACACAGCCCGTCTGATCGGCGTGACGGCAAGCCGGCGTCTGAGCAAACGTGCCGCCGACATCTGCACCGTTTGGCACTTCTACCGCGCTACCCATGAGATGAGCTGCGACAAGGCGATCATGCAAGCCGGGTTGGGTTTCGATTTCTTCAGCCACTAGACGCTTCAGAATCGTGGCGCCCTGCGAGTGCCCCACGAGAATAAATCCACGGCCCTTGTTGTGATACTTCAAATAATTGGCAAAAGCCGCTTTCACATCGCCATAAGCCATTTGCTCAGCAGCCGTGGCCAGGTCGAGCGGCAATAACGGGCCAGCCAGCGTGCTGATCGCAAGCAAAGTCAGCGTGCGTTGCCGATAAATCGGAGCGAATACGCGGCACACCGAACCGTAGTTGCCAACCTGCGAAAGCGTTGTCTGTCTTTCGTTTTCGTCAGCCAGCGCGTCAGAATTCGTGATTAGATCGGTACTGGCAGTCGGATAGACGTAGAAGCAATCCACTGGCGCGTTGTAGTTAGCGTAGATACGACTCATCGTCGCAGCACCATTCGCCTGCACAGTGCGTGTTGCGAGGCTGCGATTACAGATATTTTGGCTGTACGCCATGCTCGGATGGCAGAGCCAGCTATTCATATCCTGATAGTTCACCGCACCCGATAACGACAGCGCGGGCACTGCAATTGGCGCTGCAGAAACAGGTAATGCCAATGCCAGTAGCAACGTAGACAAAAACACGCCATAACGACGTAAAAGCTTACCGATCATCATGTGCTCTCTCCTCGCACGCCCCACATCAATGTGGAGTCAGATTTATTTATCGCCCGAGGTAATACCGTATCGGGACGGCGCTTTATACGTCACTTACTAAGCCACTAGCGGCCGAAGTATGTTTTGACGACAAGGACTTAGTAACGCAAATACATCGCAGCAGCTAAGACCAAGGGAATGGAAAAAGCGGGAAATTCTGATGCGTCGAGTTGGTCAAACCCATTACTAAACCTTATCAATCTTTAGCTTTTGGCCCTGCGCAAGCGCCTTATTCTTACGCGAAATACAGGCCGGCCCTATCTGCAAGGGAAATCTTTCCCGAAAAGCCTTTTGCCTAGGCATCGCATGCGTCAAACTTGCGCCCATGAAAAATGTCAGCGCCAAACCCGACACCCTGCGCACCGCCACGGCGGCCTGCGTTCTGCACATGCCCCCCGATTGCGTGACCCTGCTGCGCGAGCGCAAAGCCGAAAAAGGCGATGCACTGGAAATCGGCCGCATGGCCGGCATGCTCGCGGCCAAGAAAACCTGGGAACTGCTGCCGCTATGCCATCAACTGCCGCTGACGGCGATTGATGTGATTTACGAAATCGGCGAAGCGCAGGTCGGCATCACCGTTCGCGTTGAAACCATCGCCGGAACAGGCGTCGAGATGGAAGCATTGACGGCCGCCAGCATCACCGCCCTCACCATCTACGACCTGCTCAAGCCACATGCCGAACAGGATCGTTTGCGCATCACGGATATCCATCTGGTCGAGAAGACCGGTGGCAAATCGCAATACGCTCGTGCGCTGTCACCCTTGGGTCGCGCCGTGATTCTTGCCACCTCTGATGCCGTCAGTAGCGGCAAGAAAAAACCAACAGCGGCACAAATCGTACGCGACGGCCTTGAGATTGCAGGTCTGCATGTCGAAGCTACCGAACTGCTGCAGAACAACGTGGAGCAAATCACCGAACGCCTGCGTCACCACCTTTCACAAGAAGTGGATTTGATCGTGACGGTGGGTGGCACCGGCGTGCATCAGGGTGATCAAACGGTTGCCGCAGTACGTCCCTTGCTCGACAAGGAATTGCCAGGCTTTATGGAAGCTGCCCGTAATTACGGACAGCGCCGCACGCCTTACGCGATGCTATCTGCCGGCGTCGCCGGCATGAGCGGCAAGACCATCGTGATCACTTTCCCTGGCAGTTCGCGCGGCGCGCAGGAAACCTTGACGGCACTGATCTCTGGCATCGTCCACGCAGTTCATAGCTTGCGCCGCGGCGGATGATTTCCCTCGCCGAAGCATTAGCGCTGTATCCCTTGCATGTGCGCCCGTTGCGAACACAAGCTGCACCGCTTCAGGCAGCACTCGGTCATGTGCTGCGCGCACCGACACAAGCGCGCTGCGATCTGCCGCGCTTTTCACAATCTGCACTCGATGGTTATGTCCTTACCAACGAAGATGCCGCTGCGCCCTGCACGCTCACCATCACCGATAGCATTGCTGCGGGTGACACCGGCGAATTACGTCCACTGCAAAACGGCGAATGCCAACGCATTCTCACCGGCGCACGTGTACCGCCCAATGCGGGCGTCGTGGTTGCGCAAGAACGCGTCAGCGTCGTTGGCGACCAAATGACGCTGAAAGAAGCGATGAAACCCGGTGCGAATATTCGCTGGCAAGGCGAAGAGTTGCGTGAGCATTCAACCATCGGCAAAACTGGACAGCGCATTACCCCCGGCCATCTCGCATCACTCTCTGCAGCAGGCATTGATCAAGTCACCGTCACTCGCATGCCACGCATTCGCGTACTCGTCAGTGGCGACGAAGTAAAACCTGCGGGCACACCCTTGCTCGATGGACAAATCTGGGATGCCAACGGTCCGCTCGCCCTCACATGGCTACGCTCACAAGGTTACGAAGCAGAACTGCGCTACATCGGTGATACCCGCGAAGCCGTCAGTGAAGCGCTCAGCGCCGCATTGGATGAAGCAGATTTAGTCATCAGCACCGGCGGCGTGTCAGTCGGCGACAAGGACTACATCATTCCAGTGGCTGAAAGCCTCGGCGTCGAACGTGTGTTCTGGCAAGTCGCGCAGAAACCCGGCAAGCCTTTGTATTTTGGACAACGCGGTGATCGCACTTTGCTTGGTCTGCCCGGAAATCCTGGTGCCGTATTGATCGGACTCACGCTACATGTACGCGCTGTGCTCGACATCTTGGAAGGTGCCGCCAAACCGGGCGCCGCGTTTTTCTCTGGCGTACTTGCTCAAGAAGTAAAAGGCGACGCCAAGCGCGATTGCCTGCACCGCATGCGCTTAGATATTAGCGACGATGGCCGCGCACAACTGCAGCCATTGCCGCATCAGGATTCACACATGCTGAGCAATCTCGCTAACGCAGATGTGTTGGCGCACCTGCCTGCGCAATCGCAGCCACACGCTGCGGGCAGCATTGTGAAGTGGACACGTTTATGAGCAGCACGGAAAGCGGCATCATCGACGACACGCTGCAAGGCCGCATCATCGCCATCCCGGAATCACGCGAGCTCGATATTTTCGCTGGGCTACTCACGCGTCGTGGCGCAAAAGTTTTGCGCTGCCCCTTGGTCAGCATTCTCGATGCACCCGATCCAAAGCCAGTCATCGCTTGGGTCAATCAATTCTGTATTGGTGAATGCGACGATCTGATCTTGATGACGGGTGAAGGCTTGCGCCGTCTATTGTCTAGCATCAGCCAGCACGCGCCGACGCTGCGTCCATTATTTGTTGACGAGCTAGCGCGCGTACGCAAATTTGTACGCGGCCCCAAGCCCGCAAAAGCATTGCGCGAATTAGGCCTAAGCGCAGAAGTCATTGTCAGTCCAGCAACCACGCCCGGCGTAATCGAAGCGCTGTGTAATGCGGGCGATCTGCACGGCCGCGTGATTGGCGTGCAGCATTACGGCACCGAACCTAATCTATTGCTGATGGATTTCTTGCGTGAAGCTGGCGCCAAAGTACGTGAGGTTTATCCCTACGTTTATGCCGATGACAGCGCTGATCTCGAAGTGCTCAATCTGATTGATCGCCTCGCTGCAAACGAAGTCGATGCGATTGCTTTCACCAGCCAATCGCAAGTTGAACGTTTGTTTAAGCTCGCCCAAAAGGCACAGCGCGAAGTCGAACTGCTGAGTGGCCTGCGTCAAACCATGATTGCCGCAGTGGGTCCGGTGACGGCAGCGAGTCTTGAAGAACACGGCATCACTGTCGATGCCGTTCCGCTCGGCACTTACTTCCTCAAGCCGCTCACGCAGTTACTGGTNCGGCACTTACTTCCTCAAGCCGCTCACGCAGTTACTGGTACAGAAACTCGCACGATAATTTGTAGGGCGGGAGCATCCCGCCTTTCGCGTGAAAGTCTTGATGCGCGAAAGGCGGGATGCTCCCGCCCTACATCAGGCTGCAGTTTCTTCCGCAATTGCCGCACACTGAGCGATCAGTGATTTAATCTCTGGCACGCAAGAGCCGCAGTTGCCGCCTGCCTTGAGACAAGCCGTCACCTCGCCTGCCGTTTTGAGACCGCGTTTGCGGATCGCATCCGTGATCGTGTTGCGCCCCACACCAAAGCAGGAACAAACCGTAGGGCCTGTGTCCGCCTGCTTGTTTACAGGCTCGCCAATCAGCAAGCCAACGCGATCAATGTCTTCAAGTTTCTTCTTGCCGAACAAACCTGAAAGCCAAGCACGTGAAGGCAAATCAGGGCGCGGCGAAACATAGATGCACGCTTTGATCCGTTCGCCATCCATCAACACACCGCGATAAATACCTGCGGTCTTGTCTGAATATTCCAGCCAATCTGCATCTGGCGATTCTGCATTGAGCAGCGTGCGTCCGAGTTCGTTCCAGTTCTGCACCACGCCGCGTCCGCCCAATTCATAGCGAATGAATTGCTGTCCTTGAATGCGCGTCCACCAAGTGACGCCATCGACATCCAGCGCATCGCGACTGAGGATGAAGCCGTGCCACGCAACACCAAATGCCTCTACTCGAACTGGCGTGTGCTTGAACTCTGGCTCGCCAGAAACTGGATCGACTGCCGGATTCACCAAAGCGCCGACGCGTGCGTCTGAAGCAAATTGATTGTTCCAGTGGATCGGCACAAACACCGCGCCGCGTCCCTGCTCTGGCGTTGTCTTGAGACGTGCGACCAAGGCGCCCCAGCGTGTAGCGACGCGCACTAGTTCACCATCACGCACGCCGCTCATCAACGCATCGTGTGGATGCATATCTACAAAGGGCTCGGGAATATGACTCGCCAGTTTCGGCGAGCGGCCGGTTCGCGTCATCGTGTGCCACTGATCGCGGATACGACCCGTGTTCAACACCAGTGGAAATTCTGCGTCGGTAGCATGGGCTGGGCCACGTGGCGGCGTTGGGATAAAACGCGCCTTGCCATCAGCGTGGAAATAACGGCCATTCTCAAACAGACGTGGCGTTCCCTTTGCGTCGGCAAGCACTGGCCACTGTATGGGATCCATCGCATCGAAGCCTTGGCGATCGAGTCCGCTTAATCCATTGATATCAAAACAGCGCGAACCCTCGTTTCGATACGCCGACAGACGCGCATGCTCATCAAACACTTCATGCGCGCCACTGAAATTAAAACCTTCCGCGTAACCCATGCGCTTGGCGACTTCGCCAATGATCCACCAATCTGGCTTCGCTTCTCCGGGTAGCGGCAAGAACGCGCGTTGACGTGAGATGCGGCGATCAGAGTTGGTCACCGTGCCATCTTTCTCACCCCAACCTGCGGCGGGCAGCAATACGTGTGCATAAGCGGCAGTGTCAGTTTTTTCGATGATGTCGGAGACCACCACCAACTCGCATTTGCTCAGCGCGGATTTCACCTTGTCCGCATCCGGCAGTGAAACTACCGGATTGGTCGCCATGATCCATACGGCTTTGACCTTGCCCTCATCAATCGCATTAAACAGATCAACTGCCTTCAGGCCCTGCTTAGCAACGATGGCAGGACTCTTCCAGAACTCTTGCACGATCTCGCGATGCGTTGGGTTAGCCAGTTCCATGTGTGCAGCCAACATGTTGGCAAGGCCGCCCACTTCGCGACCGCCCATTGCATTAGGTTGACCCGTGATTGAGAACGGACCCATGCCGGGCTTGCCGATGCGGCCTGTCAGCAAGTGGCAGTTAATGATGCTGTTGACCTTGTCAGTACCGGCGCCGGACTGGTTCACTCCCATTGAAAAAGCAGTGATGGCTTTTTCAGTACGCGCGAACATCCGATAGAACTCGCCGAGCACTGAAGGCTCGATGCGACAGGCACGCGCTACTGAGCGCAGGTCGCCTGCGGTGTTGTCGGCAATCGCTAACGTTCGTTCAACATCAGTCGTGTGACCATCAACAAACTTAGTATCAACGACGCCATGCTGATGCAGATAAGTCAGCAGACCGTTGAACAGCGTCACGTCAGTGCCAGCACGCAGCGGCAGATGCAGATCAGCTAACTCGCACGTTGCGGTGCGACGTGGATCAAGCACAACGATCTTCATCTCTGGGCGTTGTTCTTTCGCCTTGACGATTCGCTGAAAAAGAATTGGATGGCACCATGCAGTGTTGGAACCCACCAACACCACAAGATCGGCCAACTCCAAATCTTCGTAGCTGATTGGCACCAAGTCTTCACCGAATGCGCGCTTATGTCCTGCAACAGCGGAAGACATGCAGAGTCGCGAATTGGTGTCGATGTTGGCAGTGCCAACGTAGCCCTTCATCAGCTTGTTGGCGACGTAGTAGTCCTCCGTCAGCAACTGACCAGAGACATACAAGGCCACGGCGTCAGGGCCATGCTCATCAATAATTTTGCGAAATCCTTGCGCAACGTGATCGAGCGCTGCATCCCAACCCACGCGCTCGCCGTGCATCTGCGGATACAGCAGACGGCCGTGATCACCCAGCGTTTCGCCGAGCGCAGAACCCTTCACGCAGAGCTTGCCGAAGTTGGAAGGATGCTGCGGATCGCCGGAGATATCCGCACCGCCATCCTTGCGCGGCGCGGCAAGCACGCCACACCCGACCCCGCAGTAAGGACACGTTGTCTTAACAGCGTTCATGTAAAGACACTATTCATTTAAAGTTTCGATGAGATCGGGTGAACTGTAGGAGCGCCTCTTAGGCGCGATAGAGCCATCGCGCCTAAGAGGCGCTCCTACAAATTCTCTCACGCAGGTTCGCAGAACGCTTGGCCAAAAAGCAGTTTCTGACGAATCGACGTGATGTCCGTATTTTTCTGCATCAGCTCGAAGTACCAAGGGCCGTCGGCAACATCGCCGAAAAGCACAGCGCCCTTGATGCGGTTGTCTTTGATCACCAGACGCTTGTAAACGCCGCGCTTGGGATCGCGCATCACCAAATCTTCTGTGCCTTCGCCGCCCATGAAATCGCCAGCAGAGAACAGATCAATGCCGGTGACCTTGAGCTTGGTCGAAGTGATTGAGCCTTTGTAGTGAGCGAAGCCCATCTGTGCGAGATGCGTAGCGCAAACATTTGCCTGTTCCCACAGCGGCGCGACGAGGCCGTAAGTGGCCTTGCGGTGTTCAACGCATTCGCCGACAGCGTAGATGCGTGGATCATAAGTTTGCAGCGTGTCATCGACAATCACGCCACGGCCGCAACGCAGGCCGCAGCTTTGCGCCAGTTCGATATTCGGTTTGATGCCGACCGCCATCACCACCAGATCAGCCGGGATCACGGTATCGTTGTCTTTGAAGCGCACGCCGATTACATGATCGTATCCGAGGATTTCTTCGGTCTGTGCTTCCATCATGAAGGTGAGACCGCGAGCTTCGAGTGACGCTTTGAGCATCGCACCGGCGTGCTTGTCGAGCTGACGCTCCATCAAGCTGTCCATCAGATGAACAACCGTCACTTTCATGCCCTGACGCATCAGGCCATTAGCGGCTTCAAGCCCGAGCAAGCCACCGCCAATCACAACGGCATACTTACCTTCTTTCGATGCATCGATCATTTCATCGACGTCGTGCAGGTCGCGGAAGCTGACGACACCCTTCAGATCATTGCCCAGCACCGGGATGATGAAAGGATTGGAGCCTGTCGCAAGCAAAATGCGGTCGTACTTGGTTTCATAACCGCTCTTCGCACGCACTGTGCGTTCGCGACGATTGATCTGCACCACTGGATCAGACGTGTGCAGCGCGATGCCGTGACGGCCATACCATTCGCGCGTGTTGAGCATGATTTCTTCAATCTGCTTTTCGCCCGACAACACCGGCGACAACAGAATGCGGTTGTAGTTACCGTGCGGCTCAGCACCGAATACGGTGATGTCGTAAAGCTCTGGCGCGATGCGCAGCAGTTCTTCAACCACACGCATAGCCGCCATGCCGTTGCCGATCACCACCAGATGTTCCTTGCGACCACTGCTGTTGATTTTGCTGGTCGGCACGGTGACACGTACGCGGCCGTCGACTACATGCGCTTTATACGCACGCACCGAGGCAATCGGATCTTCAATGCACTCGCCCGTCTTGAGATCGTAGTGCTGCTTATAGATTGGCGATGCGACAACGACGCGCCCGCCTAAGTCGCCAACCAAACCACGTGCGAGAACATTCGCGCCGCTATTCGCGTCGTAGTTGCCGATGGCGTAGAGATCTTCGCCATCACCGACACGGAACACAGCAACTTGACGCTCATCAAGCCAAGCGCAGACGCCGGTATCCGGCAGGATGTCTTCAAGCGCGCAGATGTCGACAACTTGATCTAAAGGATTGGGCAGATTCTGGTTCATGCTGCTTCTCCCAAACGCTGCTTACGCGCATGCGTGCGCTCATCAAGGCTGGCCGGACGAATTTGGCCGCGCTCTTCGACAAACAAAACGTTGTTATCCAGTTTCTCGCTGTTCACAAAGTGACGGAAGCGCTTCAGCGTCTGTGGATCTTCCACTGCCTTCTTCCATTCGCACTCGTAAGTGTTCACGACCAGCTGCATCTCAGCTTCCAACTCAGCAGCGATGCCGAGTGAATCTTCGATCACCACTTTCTTCAGATAGTCGAGACCACCGGCAAGGTTGTCGAGCCAGACGCTGGTGCGCTGCAAACGATCTGCCGTGCGGACATAAAACATCAGATAACGATCGATGTACTTGATCAGCGTTGCCGTATCCAGATCACCTGCGAGCAGGTCAGCGTGACGTGGCTTCATGCCGCCGTTACCGCTGACATAAAGGTTCCAACCCTTCTCGGTTGCGATGATGCCGACATCCTTGCTCTGCGCTTCAGCGCATTCGCGAGTACAGCCCGATACAGCAAACTTGAGTTTGTGTGGCGAACGCAAACCGCGATAACGGTTTTCGATATCGATGGCCAGCGTAGTGGAATCCTGCACGCCGTAACGGCACCAGGTACTACCGACGCAGGACTTCACCGTGCGCACAGACTTACCGTAAGCGTGGCCCGATTCAAAACCTGCTGCGATCAATTCATTCCAGATCAGCGGCAGCTGATGGATCTGCGCACCGAGCAAGTCGATACGCTGACCACCGGTGATCTTGGTGTAAAGACCATATTTCTTTGCGACTTCACCAATCACGATCAGTTTGTCTGGTGTGATCTCACCACCCGGGATGCGTGGGATGACTGAGTAAGTGCCGTCCTTCTGAATGTTGGCGAGATAGTAGTCGTTGCTGTCCTGAAGCTTGGCATGCATCGGCTTGAGGATGTGCTCGTTCCAGCACGATGCGAGGATGTTAGACACAGTCGGCTTACAGACATCGCAGCCCAAACCCTTACCGTGCTTAGCAAGAAGATCATCAAAGCTGTGGATCTTGCCGACGCGCACAAGGTGATACAGCTCTTGGCGCGAATACGCAAAGTGCTCGCAGACATGGTTGTTCACCGCAACGCCGCGACTTGCCAATTCATGTTTCATGATTTGGTTGAGCAAGCTGCTGCAACCACCGCACGACGTTGCAGCCTTGGTTTTCTTCTTGAGATCGCCCAGCGTGACGCAACCGGAGTCGACCGCTTCGCAGATCGCACCTTTGCTGACGTTGTTGCATGAACAAATCTGCGCACTCATCGGCAGTGCTGCTACGCCGAGACCACTGGACTTCGCGCCGCCTTCACGCTGCGGCAGAATCAAATCTTCTGGGTGCTGTGGCAGTTCGATCTGGTTGAGCATCATCTGCAAGAGCGTGCCGTACTCTTCGGCCTCGCCCACCATCACTGCGCCGAGCAAATACTTGTTGTCATCAGTGACAACCAGTTTCTTGTAAACCTGTTTCACTTCATCAGTGAAAGCGTAGACGCGTGATGTTGAAGTCGCACCGTGTGCATCGCCGATCGAGGCAACGTCGACACCAAGCAGCTTGAGCTTGGTCGACATGTCAGCACCCATGAAGGCGTCGCCGCCCTTGCCAAGTGCGTGATCAGCCGCCGTCATCGCCATCTGATAACCAGGTGCGACGAGACCAAATATTTTTCCGCCCCACAGTGCGCATTCGCCGATGGCGTAAACGTCCGGATCGCTGGTCTGGCACTGATCATTGATCGCGATGCCGCCACGCTCACCCATCTTCAGGCCACTGAGCTTTGCGAGTTCATCGCGTGGACGAATGCCTGCAGAGAACAGAATGACGTCAGTTTCCAATTCGCTGCCGTCCGCAAATTTCATCTTGTGGCGGTGCTTTTCACCGTCAACAATTTCCAAGGTGTTCTTACCGGTGTGCACGCGCACGCCGATTTCTTCAATCTTCTTGCGAAGGATGCGGCCACCGCCATCATCAACCTGCACCGCCATCAAGCGTGGCGCAAATTCGACAACGTGAGTTTCCAGACCCAAATCCTTCAGCGCTTTAGCGGCTTCAAGGCCAAGCAAACCGCCACCGACAACGACGCCCACTTTGCCTTCCTTACCGCTGGCTGTGATCGCTTCCAAATCTTCGATGGTGCGATACACCAAGCATCCCGGACGATCCTTGCCCGGCAGTGGTGGAACAAATGGATAAGAACCCGTAGCGAGCACGAGCTTGTCGTACGCAATGTCGCGGCCCTGCGAGCTGCGCACCATTTTTTGTTCGCGATCAATCGCAACAGCTTTGTCGTTGAGGTGCAAGGCAATGCCGTTGCCCTCAAAGAAACCTTCGGCAACCAATGACAACTCTGCGGCGGTTTTGCCTGCAAAGAATTCTGAGAGATGGACACGGTCATAAGCTGGGCGCGGCTCTTCACACAACACCGTCAATTCAACATCGACGCCGCTGCTGGCGACGCGCTCCAGAAACTTGTGTCCGACCATGCCGTTGCCGACCACAACAATGCGCTGCTTCACGTTCATGCCCCTCGCTGTCTTGCTGATAACTGCTTACAAGTACTTAGGAGCAAGCGACGTGCCAACTTCGTGCATCAAATACCACTTTTGGAGTGAATATTTGCCCTCAAACGGGGCGTGCCTTTTCTGAGGGCATAAAAAAAGCGGCCCGACAGTGCCGGGCCGCCCTGATTTGACTGACTTAAGCGGCGACAGCTTCGCCGGGCAGACCCTGCTTTCCGGCTTCTGCCTCGCGCTGCGCCTGCGCATCCTCGAAAGCCTTGCGCTCATTGCTGTGAGCCTCGGCCGAAAAGCGCACCAACAGTGCACACACCGCGGTCGAGATAACAAAGATGCTGAGGATAAATAGACATTCCTGAGCGGTGGCCGTGCCTTTCATCAAGAAACCAGCTGCCACTGCGCCGACGTTGCCGCCCGCACCGATGATGCCGGCTACGCCGCCCAGCGCTTTGCGATCAATGAATGGCACCAATGCATAAGTTGCGCCGCAGGCCATGTGGGTAAACAGACCGAACACCAGCATCGCGACAACTGCGAGCGCAGCGCTATCCATCAGCGAGAAGCACAGTAGGCCGACGCCTTCGCCAACGATGAGTGCGAACAAAAGTGCGGTACGACCATTGAGGCCACGCTTCTGCGCCACGCGATCGGAGAACAAGCCACCCATGGCACGCGCAAACAGTGCGAGCAAACCAAAGCTACCAGCCGCAAAGCCTGCTGCCTTCAGCGAAAGTCCAAATTTATCGACGTAATAAAGCGCCGCCATGTTGTGAATGAAGATCTCCACACCGAAGCAAGCACCATAAGTCAGGAACAACAACCAGACGCGATAGTTAGAGGCTGCGAGCTTGAAGCTCTGCAGGCCCTCGCGCTTGCCTGAGGAAACGAGCTCACCACTAGCACGCAACTCTGTGTAATTGCCTTCTGGGCAATCCTGTGTATAGCGCCAGTAGAAGAAAGACATGATCACCATCAGCACGCCCGGCACAACCAGCGCGATGCGCCAGCCCAGCGACTGCTCAACGCCCATCAACACGATCGCAGCGAGGATCAACGGCATCAGCGTTTGTGCCATGCCACCACCGAGATTTCCCCAGCCTGCGGCGGTTGCGTTAGCAGTGCCGACCACGTTCGGTGCAAACATCACCGAGGTGTGGAACTGCGTGATAACGAAGCTGGCACCGATGGCACCAATCGCTAAACGGAAGAACAAGAACGCTTCATAGCTCTGCGAGAACGCCACGCCGATCACTGGCAACGCGCCCAGCAACAACAAACCGGTGTAAGCCTTACGCGGCCCGAAACGGTCGCACATGGGGCCAATGATCAAACGCACCAGAATCGTCACCGCGACTGCGGCAATATTGATGTTGGCGATCTGATCCTTGGTTAAACCAAATTCACCTTTGATCACCGGCATCAGCGGTGCGCAGGCAAACCAGCCAAAGAAGCAGACGAAAAATGCCATCCACGTCAGGTGAAACGCGCGCATTTGCGGCGTGCCGAAACTAAAAAGGTCGATGCGAGTCGCCTTGTGCATCAATTTCACGTTTACACTCCAGCCATCAAAAGGACTGCACCTTTATAGGCAACGCACGTGCCAGCGCACCAAGCTGGTTCTGCTGAACGGAATTTCATGACGCGCACCAACTCAGTGCCTGATTTCACCCTCACCGGCTGCGTTCTCGCGGGCGGTATGGGCACGCGTTTGGGTGGCGTTGATAAGGGCTGGCTTGAGATCGCAGGCGCGCCCCTGATTCAACGCGTGCTGGATCGCCTGCAAACGCAGGTAAATACCGGTCTGATTAATGCCAATCGCGGCATCGACGAATACGCCCAATTTGGCTGGCCTGTTGTCGCCGATTTGGTCTCAGATTTCGCCGGCCCCCTCGCCGGAATCAGTGCAGCGCTTGATGTGGCACGCACCGATTGGGTGCTTTTTGTGCCCGTTGATGCAGCACGACTACCCGACGATCTTGCGCTGAGATTGTGCGCAGCCGTGAGAGAAAATGGGGCATCTGCTGCATTCGTGTGCACCAGCGACGGGCCGATGCCGGTCTGCTGTTTGGTCTCACGAGACCTGCGCGACAATTTAAGGCAGCAACTTGCTGATGGAGAGCGCAGCGTTATTCGATGGCTGCGGCAGCACAATGCGGCATCGGTTAGTTATGACGAGTGGCCGCGAGAGTATTGGAGTGTGAATACGCCGGAGGAGCGGGTGCGGCTTGAGGTGTTGCTTAGCGCTGAAGCTTAGGCTTAAACGCGCTTCGCGAGGCTGCTGCCTGTTCTGATTGAGATGGCTTATTTCGCGCTGTGGCGCGAGTTACTTTCTTTGCTTGTGCAAAGAAAGTAACCAAAGAAAACACACCCTGCGTACGCGTCGGAACAAAAAGACGTTCCGATTCCCTGTGCTTCTCGTCTTGGCCGGGGTGCGTGACAGGACATCCCTGTCCAGACACGCACGCTTCGGCATCCTGCCTTCGCCCGCGCTATTCGCGCGGCTATTACCGGCCAAGACTGCGATGCTCGGCGCTGCCGAAGGGGCCCGACATCAAAAACAAAGCGACTCTTGCTGTTAATGAGGAGAGAGTCTCCTCAATGGCCTGAGCGATTCTTTAGAAGAGTAAAAGTGTTGGCGGCACTTTTGATCACATCAATCACTGCATCACGGCTCATTCGCTCGCTAGCTGATGCGATGTAGAAGTGGCTTTGCTGTGCCGGGTTCCCTTCGACAACGCCGAGCATCACAGCACTGATCGGTTATTGCCGACGCTTTGCGTCGGGCGAGGCAGGAGCCGAGCGTGCATGCCTGGCCATGGATGGCCTGTCATGCACCCCGATCAGTGCGAGAAGCGCAGGGAACCGGAACGTCTTTTGTTCCGGCGTAGTCGCAGGGTGCCCTTTCTTTTGGTTACTTTTCTTTGGGCACGCAAAGAAAAGTCACTCGCGCCACAGCGCGAAAGACGCCACATCAAAGAAGCGCAGGCAGTAACCCAAAAGAGCCCGATCTAGCGCTCAGTAAGCCGCGGAACCAACTTCGCGAAATTGCACGGCATCGTGCGCGCATCCAACTGCGTCAGCAGCAAGTGATCCCAAGCGGTTTCACAAGCATCCACACTGCCCGGCACGCAGAAAATGTATTTGCCGTTAGCGACACCCGCAAGGCAACGCGATTGCATTGATGAGCTGCCAATACGTTGATAGCTGATCGCGCGGAACAGTTCACCAAATCCAACCAGCTCTTTATCGAGCAGCGGCGTAATCGCTTCTGGAGTGCCGTCACGCCCCGTCACGCCAGTGCCACCGGTGGTGAGAATCACCTGCGTTTTATCATCTACCAACCAGTTCGAAACCACAGCACGAATGCGGTAAATGCTATCTGGCGTAATCGCACGCTCTGCGAGTTTGTGGCCGGCCTGCGTCAGGCGACTAATCAACGCATCGCCTGCGGTGTCGTTTTCCAGCGTGCGCGTATCCGAGATCGTCAGCACACTAATCGACAGCGGTAGAAATTCTTTAGTCATTTTAGTTTTCTGATTTCTCTTGGATGTGTTGGCCTTCGACAAACGTGCTGCGGCCATCAAGATAATACTCTTCCTTCCACACTGGTACGCGCTGCTTCAGCGTATCAATCGCCCAGCGCGCAGCTTCAAACGTTGGGCCACGATGACCACCGCGCACGACAACGACAACAGACAACTCACCAAGCTTGAGCAAGCCGGTGCGATGCACGAGACGGCAATGGCGAATATCGAAACGTTGCAGCGTTTCTTGCTCAATCTCAGCTAAAGCTTTCTCAGCAAGAGGCGCGTAAGCGGTGTAGTCGATGGCTTTGACTCCATCATCAAGACGCACAGCGCCACCGAACACGACAAGCGCACCGCAATCCGGATCATCGGTTTGGGCGATGAGTGATTCGATATCGAGGGTTTGATCAGTGAGGCGATTCATTTCAGCCTCCGCTCACAGGTGGGATCAAGACGAGCACTTCATCACCCATCAACGATGTATTCCGATGAACCAAGGAATCACCGATAGCAATTGCAGTCACTTCAAGGCGATCAGCTGCATTGGGAATGCGCTCTTCTACTGCAGCCATGGCATCAGCAACAGTCGCAAAATCTTTCAAATCCACCGTCAGACTTTGCACACCGGCGAGACGGCACAGCACACCATTCAATTCAACTGTTACCTGCACAGATCAGCCCCCGAGTGCATGCATGCTAATCGGACGCTCAACATATCCAGTCGCCGCATAACCTTCTTCCTTAAACCAAACATGTCCACGTATTGCGTTGAGCAATGCTTCGTCATCTGCACCGTTGCGTAGCGGCGCGCGCAAATCGCGGCCTGTGGCAGAGAACAAGCAAGAATAGAGTTCGCCAGTTGCTGTGAGACGCAAACGGTCGCAGCGCTGACAAAACGGTTTTGAAATCGTGGAGATCACGCCCAACTTGTAATCACCACCCACGCGGTAATAGCGCGCGGGATCATCAGTAGCGGGCATCGCCTCAAGCGCAAACTCATCACGCAATGGCGCGAGCATTTCGGACTCAGGCACTACACGTTCTGCAGACCACGCGCCGCTGCCATCCAGCGGCATGAACTCGATGAAACGCAACGGCACTTGTTGTGAACGCGCCCAACGTACGAGCGGCAGGATTTCGCTTTCGTTATAACCGCGCATGATCACAGTGTTGATCTTGACCGGCAGGCCTGCGTCTCGCGCAGCAAGAATGCCTGCGGTGACTTCTGCGGCGCTGCCGTGACCACCTGACATGCGTGCGAATACGGTTTCGTCTATCGCATCGAGACTGACATTTACATCATCCAGCCCCGCACTTAATAAGGTCTTGGCGCGTGCGGCGAGCAAGATGCCGTTGCTGGTGAGCGAGACGCGCTCTAAACCTTGAGCACGCAAACTCTGACATTGCTCAACAATCTGATTGAGATCTTTACGCAGCAGCGGTTCGCCGCCGGTCAGTCGCAACTCCTGAATGCCGAGCCGACCCACAAAGAGCTTGAGCAGACGCATCAACTCTTCTTGCCGCAGGATCTGATCTTTGGGCAGCCACTGCGGCTGGTCCGGCATGCAATAAGGACAACGCAGATTGCAGCGATCGGTCAGCGACACCCGCAACTTGCGTTTCCGGCGACCCAAACGATCGACCACAACCCCATCCACGCTGCTCCAAACCACGGGGGCAACGCTGTTCATGGGCTTAATTGGGAAAGTTGGGGAATCCATTGCCGTCGGTTCGCAAGCTCTATGCCTTGCTGCGTCTGTCCAGAGTATTTGTCCACAATAGCTGACAACTATATAACGAAGCACCCACATTCGACGCTTTGTGTGCTCCTGAAGCGGTGTTATAGTCCACGCAAAGATTTGGGGCTAAGTGACTTATGCAAAAGACCTTATTACTGGCAGCAATGGGCATGTTCGCGGTCTATACGACTGCTCATGCAGACAATTTGGCGATGCCGCAAACAGCGGAAGAAGCCGTACCGAGTGCTACAACTTCGATCCCCGCTGCCGCGCCGACGTCGATCAATCTGCCACGCAAGGGCGCCGGGATGGCTCAAGTCGCTAAGGAATTTGGCGAACCTCAGGTCAAACACCCTGCCGTAGGTGGTGGCCAGCCACGCCAGCCGCCAATTACGCGTTGGGATTACGCAGGTTTCTCGGTTTTCTTTGAGAACACCCACGTGGTTGACGCCGTGCGCCCAGACCAACCCGCCGAAATTCATCGTAAAGAAGAGCTCAAAGCCGCGCCCTGAGGCGCTCAGCGCGGTAAAATGGGAAACCTAATCGGGGCGCGAAAGCGCCCCGCTTCATTTGTGAGTTCCAGATGACACCTTCGTTACAAACCATCCACAGCACGATTTTTCCGGCCGAATGGGCGCCACAAAGTGCCATTCAACTGACCTGGCCGCGTGCTGATGGCGATTTCGCCAAACACTTTGATGCCGTCGAGCGCAATTTCATCGAGCTCGCTGCGGCCATCAGCCACTATCAAGACGTGATCATTGCTTATGGCCTTGACCCTGCCGCGCTGAAGCAGCGTCTAAGCAAAGCCGGTGCGATTGCTGAACGCGTCAAAATTTTCGCTGTGCGCAGCAACGATGTGTGGGCCCGCGATCACGGCCCCGTCACGGTGTTCCGCGCTGGCAAACCCGTGCATCTGGATTTCATCTTCAATGGATGGGGCAACAAGTTCGACGCGACACTCGACAACACTGTCACGCGTCAACTCGCTGATCTCGGCGCGCTCACCGCACCGATCGAGACGCTGGACTTCGTACTCGAAGGCGGCGGTATTGAATCTGATGGTCTTGGCACGCTGCTCACCACCGAACGCTGCCTGCTCGCACAAACGCGTAATCCGCAGTTCTGCAAAATGCAGATCGAAGAAAAACTCAAAGCGTGGCTGGGCCTTTCACGCGTGTTGTGGCTCACACACGGCGATTTGATTGGCGATGACACCGACGGCCACATCGACACCATCGCGCGCTTCTGCAACGCACGCACGATTGCGTATCAGGCTTGCGATGATCACAACGACGAGCATTACGACGATCTCAAAGCAATGGAGCGAGAGCTACAAGCCCTGCGCACCGACGATGGTCAGCCCTACACGCTGGTGCCACTGCCCTTACCTGCTGCGACCTTTGATGAAGACGGCAAACGCTTGCCTGCTGGCTATCCAAACTTTTTGATCCTGAACGGTGCCGTCCTCGTACCGCTTTATGGCGATGCCAAAAACGATCCGATTGCACTGGAGCGTCTGCGCCCGCACTTTCCGAATCGCGTTGTCATCGGCATTGATTGCCGTGCACTGATCAATCAATACGGTAGTCTTCACTGCGTCACCATGCAGATTCCGGCGACGCCTTAATACGGAGGGCCGTTATGAGTGAGTCGGTCGAACATTTTCGCGAGCAGTATCGTGAACAGTTCATCGGCCCGCGTTATAGCGGCTGGGGGCACTTTGCGTTCACCGTTACGGCATCGTTAGCGTTCATCGCCGTTTGCATTGCACAGATACACGCTGTGCGTACGCTGGAATGGCTGACGATTCCACTCACCTTTCTCTACGTTAATTTTGCAGAATACTTTGGTCATCGCGGGCCAATGCATCACCCGCGCAAATTCCTCGGCAAGATTTTTGAGCGACACACACGTCAGCATCATCGCTTTTTTACCGAGAGCGAAATGGCGTTTGGGAGCTCAAGAGATTTTAAAGCGGTGTTGTTTCCACCGATTTTGATTGTGTTTTTCCTGTTCGCCTTTGGCACGCCCATCACGCTATTGCTGATCTGGGGTATTTCCAGCAATGTCGGTTGGCTGTTTGCCGCAACGGGCACCGCGTATTTTCTAAACTACGAGCTGCTGCACTTTTCGTATCACGTCCCGACAAGTTCGTGGATTGCGCGCCTGCCGGGGATGGCAGCATTGCGTCGACATCACACCCTGCACCACGACCAGAGCTTAATGGTGCACTATCATTTCAACATCACATATCCGATTGCGGATTGGGTCATGGGCACGTTGTATCGCCCAGCTAAATGAGAAAGGTCTTAAATATGAAATCGCCCGCTAAATCAAAAACGCTGCGCGTCGGTCTGGTGCAACAGCCTTGCACGTCGGATCGCGATACCAATCTCAAAATGTCGGAAGACGGCATTCGCGCAGCTAAGGCTGGCGGTGCGCAGTTGGTCATGCTGCAAGAACTGCACACCTCACTTTATTTCTGCCAGCACGAAAGCACTGATCTGTTTGATCTGGCTGAACCGATTCCCGGCAATTCCACCGCATGGTTGGGCGCACTCGCGAAAGAGCTCGACATCGTCATCGTCGGCTCACTGTTCGAAAAGCGCGCACCCGGCCTGTATCACAACACCGCAGTCGTGCTTGAGCGTGACGGTTCGCTCGCAGGCGTGTATCGCAAAATGCATATCCCAGATGATCCGGGCTATTACGAAAAGTTTTATTTCACCCCCGGCGATCTTGGCTTTACGCCAATTCAAACCAGCGTCGGCAAACTCGGTCTTCTCGTATGTTGGGATCAGTGGTATCCAGAAGCAGCGCGCTTGATGGCGCTGGCGGGTGCAGAGCTGTTGCTCTACCCAACCGCCATCGGCTGGAATCCAGCTGATGATGCTGACGAACAACAACGCCAGCGCGACGCTTGGGTCACGATCCAACGCTCGCACGCAGTCGCCAATGGCTTGCCGGTACTCGTCGCCAATCGCGTTGGCTATGAAGGCGATCCGACCAAGCAAACCGCCGGCTCACAGTTCTGGGGCCACAGCTTTATCGCAGGTCCGCAGGGCGAGTTCATTGCCAAATCTGGCGAGAAGGCTGACGTGCTGGTTGCCGACGTGGATTTGGGACGCAGCGAGAACGTACGCCGCTGGTGGCCGTTCTTGCGTGACCGCCGCATTGACGCTTATGGCGATCTGGTTAAACGCTACCGCGATTAAGTCCAAGCCCGGCACTTGTGCCGGGTAGCGTTACGACTCATCAAAGCGCGCTAAAATCGCTGCCCTAGGTTCCGGGCGGCTCGCTCCGGCTCATGCACTTTGAGGAGAACACCATGCGTATTCCCGTTCTGATTGCTGCCCTCGCCATTTCTACCAACGCATTTGCCGCAGACACGCCACGCGCAACTGATTTCAAATGGATGTCCGGTTGCTGGGGTTATGAAAGCGGCGGCAGCAGTTACGAAGAGCATTGGCTCGCGCCTAGCGGCAACACCATTCTCGGCATCGCGCATCGTGATGCAGATGGGTACACGCGTGACTTCGACTACCTCCGCATTGTGACCAGCGGCACTGGCTTCGATTTTGTCAGCCAGCCCAAGGGCGACCCTGAACTGCGTTACGGCATGACCACGCAGAAGAAAGGCAGCAGCGTAACGTTTGAAAGCCTTAGTGGCCTCGGTTTTCCAACACGCATCACCTACGAATACACCGCACCTGATTCTCTCAAGGTTCGCTTTGAAGGTCGCAGCGAAGCCAATCAGCCGATGATGAATATCTTCCCGATGAAGCGTAAATCCTGCTCCGTCAATTAATTTCCTTCTCTACTAAAAAGTCCTCAAACCATGTCATCAGAACTAGAACTGTTTCGCGACAACGTCGTTCGTTTCCTCAAAGACAACGTCGAGCCCCACTACGAAAAATGGGAACGCGACGGCATCTTCCCTAAAGACCTCTATCTCAAGATGGGCGAAAATGGCCTGCTCTGCGTAGACGTTCCTGAAGAATACGGCGGCATCGGCGCAGAGTTTGCGTTCTCGATGGTGGTGCTGGAAGAAACCGCTCGCATGGGCTTCCTTGCGCTCGCATCAAATCTGTCAGTGCACTCTGACATCGCCGCGCCGTACATCCTGCATCTGGGCAGCGAAGTACAGAAGAAAAAATATTTGCCGAAAATGGTTTCCGGCGAATGCATCGGCGCTATCGGCATGAGCGAACCGGGCGCGGGTTCAGATCTGCAAGGCATCAAGACCAGCGCGCTGCCTGATGGCAACGGCGGCTATTTGATCAGCGGCTCCAAAACCTTTATCACCAACGGCCAACACGCTGGCGTGATTGTGCTTGCAACGAAGACCGATCCGAAAGCTGGTGCCAAAGGCACCACGCTGTTCACCTTCGACACTTCAGTCGCAGGCTTCAAGCGCGGCCGCAATCTGGAAAAGATCGGCCTGCACAGCGCTGACACCTCAGAACTGTTCTTCGACAACTGCCCAGTCGCAGCAGACGAAGTTCTCGGTCGCGTTGGTGGTGGCTTCGGTCACTTGATCGACGAACTCCCACGCGAACGCCTCGCCCTCGCCGTCACCGCCGTTGCTCACGCACAAGGCGCGCTGGATAAAACCGTCGAATACGCACTCACGCGCAAAGCTTTCGGCACCAGCATCGCAACCTTCCAGAACACACGTTTTGAATTGGCCAAGTGCAAAACCGATATCGAAGTACATCGCGCCTACGTCGAGAAATGCACCAAGCTCTACGCCGACGGCAAAATGGATGTCGCCAGCGCCGCCATGATCAAACTCTCTACCACCGAAATGGAAGGCCGCGTCACCGACGCTTGCTTGCAGCTCTTCGGCGGCTACGGCTACATGGTTGAATACCCGATCTCACGCTTCTGGTCAGATGCACGCATCCAGCGCATCTACGGCGGCACTTCGGAAATCATGAAGGAAGTAATTGCTCGTACGCTGGTGGGTCGCGGGTGAGCCGCGCGCTGTACGCGAAGTACAGCTTCGCGTACAGCGAATGCCCGGCCACGGAGCGTTTGGCCTAGGCAAGGAATGACTCAATGTCATTCCGAGTTAAGCCAAACGCGGGCAGGACTTACAAATTGTGATGAAGTTGCGCCATGGATGGCACAGCCATAACCATGGAGATGTGAGCACTTTTAAAAGCCCCGCAATGCGGGGCTTTTTTGTACCTGCCAACGATGAAAAGGAAACGTCCATGTGTTTAACTTCGGCCCATGAAAATTTCAAAGCAAACTGAACGCAAGCTAGAACGCTTCGCGATCAAAGATTTGACGCTGTACTTGGTTGGTGGCCAAGGCCTTGCCTTGTTGCTAGGCCTGACCATGCCGGGCTTCATCGACTATATGCTGCTGATCCCACAAGCTGTGATGAGCGGCCAATGGTGGCGCTTATTCAGCTTTGTGCTTACCCCACCCTCCGGCACTCCACTCTTTGCAGCGTTTGCCTTGTACCTGCTCTTTTTCATGGGCCGTTCACTGGAGAATCAGTGGGGAACGCTCCGCTATAACTTGTTTGTTCTCATCGGCTATCTGATGACGATAGCCGTAGCTTTCCTTATCCCCTACGGCGTAGCCAGCAATAACTACATCACCGGCTCCATCTTTTTAGCCTTTGCGTTCCTGTTTCCAAATTTTGAAATCATGTTGTTTTTTGTTCTGCCAGTAAAAATTAAATGGCTGGCGCTACTGACATGGATTTTCTATGCGTTTAGTTTCTTTACTGGGGACTGGCTAACACGCCTATTGATTCTGGCCGCAGTCAGCAATTTCTTTGTGTTCTTTGGCAAAGATATCTACTACAACGCTCGTCACGGTCATCGCAAAATCAAGAACCAAGCCAGAGAAATTGCCACACGCGACCAACCTCGCCACGTTTGCACCGTTTGCGGCATCACGGACAAGACAAATCGTGAGATGGATTTTCGCTACTGCACCAAGTGCGATCCACCTGTGGCTTACTGCATGAGCCATTTGAATACGCACGAACATAAAAAGCCTTAAGTAAAAATCCCCCTTCAGGGGGGCTCTTTTCGTGACGGATTGCGCGGACGCGATATTCGTTATGCGGTCTTCTCTTGAACGCTAACAGCAGTTAGCGATTGGCGTTACCAATAACGCCACCTCAAGAGGAGATATTTCATGTGTGGATGCTCAACTAAAAATCAGACGACTAAAAAAGTACTAGCTCATCTGGAAGCGGAGGTAGAAAGTCGAGAAATGAGTGCCGTTAAAGGAATTGGCATGTTTGTATTGCCAGCGCCTGAAAATGGAATCCTTGAAAACAAAGTTGTACGCGTTGGAGACCTTGACTACGTCGAAACCCAAAAGCGCGGACACAACTGCGTCGCCTTCAAATGGCTGCCGTACGGCTATGCCTTCGAACATGATGGAAAGACGGTAAGGCTCATGCCTGGTGACGAAAGAAAGCCTTGGATCTGCATTCCCAATCGATGCATTACCCAGGATTGCACCGACGGCTGTGCATGCACCGGAAAGCATTGCGGATAGCATCAAAAGTTTTCTCAAATAAAAAGCCCCGCCAATTGGCAGGGCTTTTTTATTGCCGCAAGAAAACTACCTCAACATCGCGCAAACAATGGCACCGAGATCACCTAGCAACAACACTGTAGTTGCCACGAAACTAATCATCATGCCAGCGCCACGCTTTTTGGCTTCAGCGATATAGCCTTGCGTGTAAAGAATGCGGCCAACGATCCAGGCTGCGCCTAATGCTGCGGCCCAAATGTCCGAGACATAGATCGCGAATAGCCACAGTGCGGGCAAATGCATGATCAAGCTTTCGAGTGTGTTTTGTTGCACGCGGAAAACGCGTTCGAAATCGGCGTTGCCGCTTACTGCTGGCGCGCTGATTTTGTATTTGCCGCGGGCCTTGCCGACTAAGGCGATCGTTGCCCAGTAGACCAGTAGCGAGAGCACTGTGATCAGTGCGGTGTGGTGGTATTGCATGTTTTCCCCTTTTTGTTTTGAAGCTTAAGAATATTTTTTGTGGCAGCTGTACGGCTTATTTGCCCTGCTTCGATGAAGTGTTGGTGACTACGCCGTCTTTGAAGTAAACAACAGTGCGCGAACCATCCGGGTATTTGTACGTCCACCCTTCTCGCACCACGCCAAGATTTTCGTTGTGACTGGTGGAATAGGGCTTGCCCAATATGCTGCGCACCTGCTCCTGGTCCATGCCGGCGATGACCTTGCCTTCGACGCGCGCATTGCGGATCACTTCTGCCTGCTTTTTCTGCGCCCGATGCTCTTTATTCCAAGCTTCGTTGGCCTTGTCGCGTTCCTGCGTTTCTTTGGAGATGCGCTGGTCGTATTGCTTGGCCAAATCCGGCACCTTGGTCGCTGGCACTACCTGCAAGGGCTTGGGGGTATAGGCCTGTGCGTCGTCGGCACAGGGTTTGTCACCGAACACCGTTGTGCCGTCCTTTTGGCAACGGAACACCTCGGCACTAGCGCCGAAGGGCAACAGGGCAAGGAATAAGGTCGCGGCAAGCGAAAAGCGGAACATGCGGCCTCTCAAATCGAATAAGGGCCTGATTATAGGGCCCGATTGTGTCGGCATTGCTTGCCCAGCGTCACAACGGCTGACAAGCCCGCCCTAACCACGGATAATCCGCGCCTCGCAAATGCTGCCCACAAGGCCATTTCGCGGCATAACCCATTAGAGGCAACGAGCAAATGAGTCAGTACGTTTTTACGATGAACAAGTGCGGCAAGATTGTGCCGCCCAAGAAAGAGATCCTGCGTAACATCTCTTTGAGCTTCTTCCCCGGCGCCAAGATCGGCGTTTTGGGCTACAACGGCGCGGGTAAGTCGACGTTGCTGAAGATCATGGCCGGCATCGACAAGGATTTCGTCGGCGAAGCGCGCCCGCAGCCGGGCCTGAAGATGGGCTATCTGCCTCAGGAACCGCAGCTCGATCCGACCAAGAACGTTCGTCAGAACGTTGAAGAAGCGATGTCGGACATCACCAACGCGCAGGCTGAGCTGGATCAGGTTTACGCCGCCTACGCTGAACCCGATGCAGACTTCGACAAGCTCTCAGCTCGTCAGCAAGAGTTGGAAGCGATTCTCGCTGCCAGCGACGGCCACAACATCGACGTGATTCTCGACAAGGCTGCTGAAGCGCTGAACCTGCCGCCATGGGATGCCGACGTCACCAAACTTTCCGGTGGTGAACGCCGCCGCGTTGCGTTGTGCCGTCTGTTGCTCTCCAAGCCAGACATGCTGCTGCTCGACGAACCTACCAACCACTTGGATGCTGAATCCGTTGCTTGGCTGGAAA
The DNA here is from genome assembly GCF_003052265.1 of Stenotrophobium rhamnosiphilum. Classification (GTDB taxonomy): domain Bacteria; phylum Pseudomonadota; class Gammaproteobacteria; order Nevskiales; family Nevskiaceae; genus Stenotrophobium; species Stenotrophobium rhamnosiphilum. The sequence goes on along the minus strand of NZ_QANS01000001.1, from coordinate 749,528 downwards.
AATTCCTGAAAGACTTCCCCGGCACCATCATCGCCGTAACCCACGACCGTTACTTCCTCGATAACGTCGCTGGCTGGATTCTCGAACTCGACCGCGGCACAGGCATTCCTTGGCAGGGCAATTACACCAACTGGCTGGAACAGAAAACCAAGCGCCTGTCGGAAGAAAGCAACAAGGAAGACGCGCGCCAGAAAGCGCTCAATGAAGAACTCGAATGGGTGCGCAAGAATCCTAAGGGTCGTCAGGCCAAGAGCAAGGCGCGTATCAAAGCGTTTGAAGAATTGTCATCGCAGGAATATCAGTCCCGCTCAGAAACCAAAGAGCTCTACATTCCACCTGGCCCTCGCCTCGGCGACATCGTTATCGAGGTCAAAGATCTCGGCAAGAAGTTTGGCGATCGTCAGCTGTACTCCGGCGTTAACTTCACTGTTCCGCGCGGCGCAATCGTCGGCATTGTCGGCGCTAACGGCATGGGTAAAACCACGCTGTTCCGCATCCTCACCGGTCAGGACAGCGACTATCAGGGCGAAGTCACTGTCGGTGAGACCGTGAAATTTGCCTACGTCGATCAGAGCCGCGACTCGCTCAACGGTGACAACACCGTGTTTCAGGAAATTGCTGAAGGCAACGACATGTTGCAGATCGGCAACTTCTCGATGCCAGCGCGCGCTTACATCGGCCGCTTCAACTTCAAAGGCGAAAGCCAGCAGAAGCGCGTCAAAGAACTCTCGGGCGGTGAACGTAATCGCGTGCACTTGGCCAAGCTGCTGCTCACCGGCGGTAACGTTGTGCTGCTCGACGAACCAACCAACGATCTCGACGTCGAAACGCTGCGTTCGCTGGAAGAAGCGATTCTCGACTTCCCTGGCTGCGCACTGGTCATCTCACATGACCGTTGGTTCCTCGATCGCGTAGCAACGCACATCCTCGCATTTGAAGATTCTGGCGAAGTAATCTGGCACGAAGGCAACTACCGCGATTACGAAGATGACTTCCGTCGTCGTACCGGCAACGAGCCGGGCGTGAATCGCCGTACACGTCACAAGAAGCTGGCTTAAGCCACTTCACGCAGTACAAAAGCCATCCGCTCTTATCAAAGGCGGGTGGCTTTTTTATTCCCAACAAACGCAAGTGCGGCGAATCAGCGTCGTTTTGTTAAAGTGGCGTAGAAGATTTATCGCTTTCTCCTAGCAGGACGCCGGGACAAAACCACAATTAAACAGACGGGAAATTTCATGAGCGACAACCGCTTCGAATATCGTATTGAAGGTTCTGATCTTCAGTTTGTTCAGCTCACGCTTTCACCCGGCACAGTGGCCGTCGGCGAACCCGGTTCAATGATGTTCATGGACGATCCAGTCGTTATGGACACCGTGCTGGGCGATGGCGCTAATGAAGGTTTCTTTGCTCGCATTGCTGGCGCCGTTAAGCGTGCTTTCACGGGTGAGAGCATGTTTTCTACGCTGTTTAAAAACCCTACAACGCAACCACAGCGCGTCGCGTTTGCAGCGCCCTCTCCGGGCAAAATTATTGCAATTGATCTGGCTGCCAATGGCGGCGCCATCATTTGTCAGAAAGGCGCATTTCTAGGCGGCACTCAAGGCGTACGTGTTGGCATCGCTTTCAAGAAACGTCTGCGCGTCGGCTTCTTTGGCGGCGAAGGTTTCATCATGCAGAAACTCACCGGCACTGGCATCGCGTTCATTCATGCCAGCGGCACGCTCAGCGAACAAACACTCGGCCCGGGCGAATCACTGAAAGTAGACACCGGCTGTCTCGCCGCGCTGCAAACTTCAGCAACGTATGACATCCGTTATGTCGGCAAAGCCAAGACGGCAATCTTTGGCGGCGAAGGTTTGTTCTTCGCACATCTGAAAGGTCCGGGCCAAGTCTGGTTGCAATCGCTACCCGTTCAGCGTCTGGCGAAAGGTTTGTTTGCGCATGCATTCAGCGCGCGTGGACGCTCACCGCTAGGCCGCCTTTATCTGGTCGCGATTGTGATCTTTGTCATCGCCAGCTTGTTCATTGAACCCAGAGCCTAATGCAGCCGCAGATTGCAGTACGCGTACAAGCAGCCACCCTGCCTAAAGCAGGTGTGGCTGCAACGCTGCGTTTTAGCGGTGAGACTTTAATTGTCGAAGGCCCTGAGCTTTCACTGCGCGCGGAAAGTGCACAGGTCAACGTACACGTTGGCGGCTTTGATGATGATCAGTTGTTTCTGCATTGGCATGATGGCCAAACAAGCTGGTCGGTAACGCCGATCGATAAAGCATCGCATCAAGCACTACTTGCCCAGAGTCCGTCAGCATTATTGCCACACTTACGCAAAGGCCAATTCAAAGCCAAGGCGCAACGCTTTAAGTGGAACACCGTACTCACAACTTTGGCTTTGTTCGTGTTGGCGATCGTCCTAGGCATTTGGCAGTTAGATCGCGTCGAGCGTTGGCTGGCTGCACAGATCCCACTCTCCACTGAAAAACGTCTGGGCGAAGCCACACTCAAGAGCCTGAAAAATGATGACGAACTGGATCAAACCAGCGTGGCGGCAAAAGCAGTTAGCGAAATTGGTGGTCGCCTCACCAAAGGATCGCGTTACGAATATCACTGGTTCGTCAAAGAAGATGACAGCATCAATGCTTTCGCGATGCCCGGTGGCGTTGTCATCGTGCACAGCGGATTAATCGCTAATGCTGATAGCCCAGAGCAACTTGCCGCTGTATTGGCGCATGAAGTGCAGCACGTCGAACAACGACACATCCTGCAACAGATGATTCACTCGGCAGGCTTGGCCACCGTGTTGGCGCTCACGATGGGCGATGTCAGCGCCATCGCGAGCGTGCTGCTGCACTCCGCTGGTTCCATGCGACACAGCCGCGAACTCGAAGCGCAGGCCGATGCAGGAGGCGTGAAGGCTTTGGTTGCAGCAGGCATTCAACCCAAAGGCATGGCCGAATTCTTTAGCAAATTGATGGCTAAGGAAAAAGAGAAAGGTGCGGATAAAAATCCTGCGATACTGAGCTTTCTCTCCAGCCATCCGGCTACTGACGAACGCTTGGCCGCGATGCAAGTTGAGATCAAGGCGAATCCCTGCGATTGCCAAGCGATCAAAATGGATTGGGCCGCTGTTAAAGGGAGTTTAAAGAAGTCCGAAGCGAGACCTGTCAAGCAAGGTAAATCATCATGACCACGCGACAAGATTCCTTATCGCATGCACAGACCGTAAAACGTCTGTTCATCAAGGCAGAGCGAACGCCCGCGCAAATGTTAATGATGCGCTTGGCGATTCTGGTGACACTCGTCTCTATGATTCTCGCCATCTTCTGGTTTGATCGCGAGGGTCTTAAAGATCAGATAGATGGCCATGTCAGCTTTAGCGATGTCGCCTACTTCACGGCGATGACGATCACCACCGTCGGCTATGGCGACATCGTGCCAGTGTCTAAACGCGCTCGCATCGCCGATACCATTTTTGTCACGCCGCTACGACTCGTGATTTGGCTAGTGTTTCTCGGCACCGCTTACGAACTCGTATTACAACGCTGGCTGGAGGCTCGCCGCATGACTCACATTCAAAAAACATTAAACCAACACCTCATCATTTGCGGATTTGGTCATGGCGGAAAAAGTTGTGCTTCAGAAGCAGTGGCACGCGGCACGCCCGCAAGCCAAGTGCTCATTCTTGAACGTAATACCAGTGAGCTCGCACTAGCTGCAGAAGCGGGCTATATCGGCCTACTCGGCGATGCCACACGCGAACAGGATTTGATTGATGCCGGCATTGATCGCGCCAGCAGTGTGCTGATTTGTCTGGGCCGCGACGACGCGGCCGTGCTTACCGTGCTCACGGTGCGCCAACTCAACCCTAAAGTGCGAATTGTTTGTTCGGTTGCTGAAGAAGAAAACATCAAGCTCATCAGTCAGGCCGGCGCTAACGCTACCGTCGCGCCGTCGATTGTTGGCGGATACCTGATGGCGGATTCCATCGCATCCGCACACGTTGCTGATTACATCCACGATTTGATGTGTGTAGATGGCCATGTACGCCTTGTCGAGCGCCCTGCTCGCGCAGATGAAATCGGCAAAGCCATGCGTGATCTTAGTCCCGGCCTTGTGGTGCGTCTGCTTCGCCAAAACGAACGCATTGGCTTTTGGGAAGGTCCGCGCGCGAAGGTTCAGACTGGAGATGTGTTAATCGAAATTCAGGCTAACGCAATCGCCTGATCTATTCTGCGAACACGCGCGCCAGTAATTCGTAGCTACGCAAGCGCTCGGCATGTCCGTGCAGGTTCGTCACCACCATCACTTCATCAGCGCCACTTTCGCTAACCAGTGATTCGATCTGGGCTCGCACTTTCTTAGGATTGCCGATCACCGTGCGACTGCGATATTCACGCACAGCTTCAAGCTCAAACTCGGTGTAAACATGAGCCTTGGCTTCTTCAGGGCTCGGCAACGGTCGGAACTCGCCACGACGAATGCGTAACCACGCAAGATCCATTGTCGTCGCAAGGTGATCCGCTTCTTCATCGGTCTCTGCACAAACCACGGCGACACCAAGAATCGCGTTCGCCTTAGGAAACTGCGCTGAGGGCTTAAAGCTGTCTGCATAAGCATTAAACGCCGGGCCCGCAGGCGTGGGGCTGAAATGACTGGCGAAGCTGTAACCCATGCCTGCATTGCCGGCGAGTCTTGCACTCGCACCACTAGAACCGAGAATCCAAATGGGTGGCAGTGGCACATCATCTGGAATCGCGATCACTTTGCGGAACGGGTGATTCGCAGCGAATTCCGTCTGCCCACAAAACGCCAACAGCTCAGCGAGTTGCTGCGAAAAATCATGGCCGTCACTGGCCTCCAGCGCGCGGCTAGCAGCCTGATCAGAACCAGGCGCACGGCCAAGACCCAAATCAATGCGCCCCGGATACAAAGCTTCCAACGTGCGAAAAGTTTCCGCCACTTTCAGCGGCGTGTGATTCGGCAACATGATGCCGCCAGAACCCACACGGATATTTTTTGTTACGCCCGCGATATGGCCAATCAGAATTTCTGGCGCAGCACTGGCCACGCTAGGCATGCCATGGTGCTCTGCAAACCAGTGGCGAACATAGCCGAGTCGGTCCGCAAGCTGCGCCAGATCCACCGTGCGACGGATCGCCTCCGACGGCGTAGTGCCGGTCGGCACCGGCGCCAAATCGAGAACTGAAAGTGGGATGCGCACTTGTGCCTTATGCCGCAGGCTTAAGCGTTGCCATATCAATCACAAAGCGATACTTCACATCGCTCTTGAGCATGCGCTCGTAAGCTTCGTTGATCTTCTGGATTGGAATGATTTCAATATCTGAAACAATCTTGTGCTCGGCACAGAAGTCGAGCATCTCTTGCGTTTCCGCAATGCTGCCGATCAGCGAGCCGCTAAGCGAGCGACGCTTGTAAACGAGATTGGCAACGCTCGGCGATGGATGCGGATGCTCAGGCACGCCGACCAAGGTCATATTGCCATCACGCTTCAGCAAACCAAGGAACGCATCGAGATTGTGTGACGCTGCAACGGTGTTGATGATGAAGTCGAGGCTGTTCTTGCAAGCCTTCATCTGATCCTTGTCTTTCGAGATCACGACTACGTCCGCGCCCATGCGCTTGGCATCTTCTTCTTTGCCCGGCGAAGTGGTGAATAGCGTGACGTGTGCGCCCAAGGCGTGAGCGAACTTAATCGCCATATGTCCCAGACCACCGAGGCCGACCACACCAACTTTGTGACCTTTACCAATTTTCCAGTGATGGAGCGGTGACCATGTCGTCACGCCTGCGCAAAGTAAAGGCGCAGCACCTGCAGCATCGAGTGACTCGGGGATGCGCAAAACAAACTTGTCTTTAACGACGATGTTGTTGGAGTAGCCACCAAAGGTTCGGCCACCAATGACTTTCTCAACACCACCATAAGTCCCCGTAAAGCCTTTCTCGCAATACTGCTCATCACCTTCATTGCAGCTGGCGCAGCTTTGGCAAGAATCCACCATGCAGCCGACGCCGACGCGTTGACCCACTTTAAAGCGCGTTACGTCTTTTCCGATGCTGGTGACGCGGCCAATGATCTCGTGACCGGGCAGACTGGGATATACCGTGCCGCCCCACTCATTGCGTGCCGCGTGTAAATCAGAGTGGCAAACGCCGCAATATTCGATTTCGATCTGCACATCGTCAGCGCCCGGATCACGACGCACGAACTCGTGCGGAGCCAGCGGCGTAGTAGCGCTGGTGGCGGCATAGCCGAAGGACTTGAGCATGACATTCTCCAATCTAATGAATGATGATGGCCGTGAGGCCTAGAGTCAGGGGCTGATTCTATGCGCTTCTGCGGCCCTCGTTCTGTTTTAGAATGTGGGCATTCATTCTGTAATAACAAGTTCATCGACATGAAGAAACCTGTCCGTAAAGCAAAACCCAAGGCGCGCGCCAAACCTCTGAAGGGCCCTCTGGCTTGGCGCTGGCATGGCGGCAAGCTCAAGCCGATTAACTTTGTGCAGGCCGTCGAACTGGACGATCTGATTGATATTGATCGTCAGAAAGCCGCATTGGTTCAAAACACACTGCAATTTGTCGAAGGTAAGCCTGCCAATCACGTGCTGCTCACCGGCGCACGCGGCACCGGCAAGTCATCCATTGTAAAAGCCTTGTTAAATCACTTTGCCTCGCAAGGCCTGCGACTGGTGGAAGTGCCCGTGCACGATCTGATTGATCTGCCGGATATCGTTGCGCCGCTGCGTGGCAAGAAAGAACGCTTCGTGCTCTACGTAGACGATTTCTCAGTGTCAGCTAACGATTCTGCACTCACCGCACTGAAGACTGCACTCGATGGCGGCATTGAAGATCCGCCCGATAACGTCCTGATCTACGCCACGTCCAACCGTCGCCACCTGATGCCGGAGACGAAAAAAGACAATCTGGAATATCACTGGATGGATGACGAACTTCATCCAGGTGAAAGTACTGAAGAAAAGATTTCGCTGTCCGAACGCTTCGGCCTATGGCTGTCGTTCCACTCTTTCAATCAAGAACAGTATTTGAATTTGGTACGACTGCACCTGCGCAAGCTCGGCATCAACTCAATTGATGAAGAAGGCGAAAAGCTCGCGTTGCGTTGGGCCCTCAATCGCGCCTCACGCTCCGGCCGCGTTGCCAATCAGTTTGCGCGAGATTGGGCCGGCAGACAGTAAAAGATAAGGCGCGCTGTAATTTACAGCGCGTCTGCTTCTGGTGCTGGCGCTGGTGCCGCGGGCACCAGCCGCATACGCACAAAGTTGATGTGCTGGCGCAGGACGTAAATCTGATCTGCAAACGCCGCGGGCATCTTGACTGTAATCACCGCTTTTTCGATATCGCTTAAGCGTTGCATCAGCGCTTCACGCTCAACAGCATCCAAGGGCTGCAAGGCTGCGCGCTCTAGCGCCATCAAATCGCCGTAGTAACGATAGATGCGATTTTTAATGCGCCAGCCGTAGATCGACGGCACCATGCGCAAGCCCGGAATCAGTACAACCAATATCGGCAGCAACACCACCAAGGTGCGATCCAACAAGCTCGCTAACCAGAACGGCAGGTTGCGATACATAAAGCCTTTGCCAGATTGGTAATAGCGTGATGCGTCATTGCTGATTGGAATATCGCGCTGCAAAGGTGCGGGAAACTCACCGGCTTTCTGCATCAGCGTGGCGCGTCCATTCACTTCACGCGCTGCTTCAATCAAGAGATCAGACAAAGCGGGATGCAAATCCTGACGCGCGATCAATTCAACGGTCGGCGCCAACATGATTGTTGGCTTGGCCGGCAGGTTTTCACCAAGATCAAAAGCCCCAGCTGGAATTTCAATTTTGCTTAAGTAACGAAAGCGGCGCAGATAGCCTTCTGCCTGCGGGTAATCGAACAGGTTGACGCCGGGCGTGTGCAGCAACTGACGAAGATTTGAAGGCGCCGCCGAATCGCCGGATAAAAATATGGCGTCGACCTTGCGATCAATCAGCGCTTGCATCGCGACTGCGCCTTCCAAGGTTTCCAGTTTTGTCGGGCCTTCATCGGGCTTGATGCCATTGGCCTTGAGCAGCGCTAGCGCCAAGAAGCGCGTGCCGCTCCCTTCCCTGCCGATGGCAATGCGCTTGCCTTTGAGTTGCGACAGTCGCTCTATCGCTTTCGGCGCGCGATAAAAAATTGAGACCGGCTGATAGAACACACTGCCTAAAGAAACCAGATTGCTGACATCCGTGTCCGTAGCCAAGCCGCTCGGAACAAAACCAATATCAATCTTGGAATCGGGATCTGCCAACTGTTGCAGATTGTCCAAAGAACCTTGTGATGGCAGCAGGTTGAGTTTGATGCCGTTGCGCTTAAGGATGACGGCATACTTCTCGGCATTCTTGCGATACGTACTGCCCTCGCTGCCGCTCACCATATTCAAAGTATCGGGTGGCGCAGGCCGCACAAAGTGCATCGCGATAATCAGCGCCAAAGCGCTCAGCACAAGCACTGGGCCTAGAGACAGTGACAGATCGCGCCAAGAAATTTTCGAAACTTTCGGCAGCTTACTCAACCAGCGGCGAGCCTTAACCTGCTGCTCTTTTTTTTGATCGATCACTTTGCAATCTCCGTTTGCTTCACTTCAAAGGCTGCAAGCTGTAGGAGGCCGGTCAAACCGACCTTACATTTCTTCGTCCTTGGCGACGAGAGCGGGCAGCGCACGTGACAGGATCGCACGAATCTTGCCCATACCAATTTCTATCGACTGATGAATCTCTGCATGAATGTCGCCATTGCCCATGATGCCTGCGCCCCAGTTCACGCTGAGTGCGAGGCAGGCGTAATCAAGGCCCAGTTCACGTGCGAGTGAGGCTTCTGGCATTCCGGTCATACCGACCATATCGCAGCCATCGCGCTTCATGCGCTGAATCTCCGCCGTCGTTTCCAAGCGCGGCCCTTGAGTCACGCCCATCACACCGGATTCAGCGATATCAATGCCCGCAGCCAATGCCCCGTGTAACAACTCGCGGCGCACGCGCTCGGAGTACGGTTCCGTCATCTCGACGTGCTTAAGCTCAGAGCCTTCGCTGCCATCGGAATAAGTGAATTCGCGGCCGTAGGTGTAGTCAATCACATCATGCGGCACGGCAACGCCCGCAGGTGGAAACCATGGCGCGATGCCACCGACAGCTGCAATCGCAACAACACTTTTTACGCCAGCTTCACGCAACGCCCATGCATTGGCGCGATAGTTGATCGCATGCGGCGGAAGCTTGTGGCCCTCGCCATGACGCGCGAGAAAAATCGCGCGCACGCCGTAGACCTTGCCTTCCAGCAATGGTGCTGATGGTTTGCCATATGGCGTATCGACATCGTGACGCTTCTCGATCACCAAGCCCGGCCACTGATTCATGCCAGTGCCGCCGATGACGGCGATTGTTGTACTCATAGACCTTTCACCGCATAAATTGCAGGCAGCTGACGCCAGTAACTTTTGTAATCCATGCCGCAGCCGAAGACGTAGCGATCTTCAACGGTGACGCCCACAAAATCCGCTTTAATGCCCGGCGCTTTGCGGTCGTGAATCTTCTCGGCCAGCACGGCAACTTTGACGCTCGCGGCTTCCATCTTCTGCAGCGATTCGATGATTGCAGCCAGCGTATGGCCTTCATCAAGAATGTCGTCGATCACCAACACATCGCGACCACGCACAGAAATTTCCGGGTGCGCTTTCCACAACAAGCCGCCACCAGTGGTCTCACCGCGATAACGCGTGGCGTGGAGATAATCGATCTGGAATGGAAACTTGAGACGCTGTGTGATTTCCGATGTCGGGTGCAAACCACCAATCATCACGCAGAGAATCAGCGGCTTCTTTTCTTCGTACTGGACCCGAATCGCTTCGGCCATGCGGTCATAAGCAGCGGCGATTGCGGCAGCGTCGTGCAGGCAATCAGCGTTCTTAAAAATATCCTGCGCTTCAGCGTGACGTTCCATCTCAGGCCTCTTTGCGATACAACTTTTTCAGACGATCACTCGCCGCTTTCTGCGGCTTTAAATCTTTAAGCGATTCGAGCAAACCAAGCACGCTGGCGCGGTCGTTACACACAGGCAACATGTCGCAGCCTGCATCCAGTGCAATACGTGCGCGCTCTTCCATGGAGCCGACAACAGCAGCGCCGTGCATGCTCAGGTCGTCACAGAAGATGGCGCCTTCGTAGCCTGAGCGCTTACGCAGCAGATCCTGAATCCAAATTTTCGACAACGATGCTGGCGTGTGATCCACCGAGGTGTAGCGCACGTGAGCCATCATCAGCGATTCAATGCCGTCTTTGATCAGCGCTTCGAACGGTTCCAAATCTTCTTGCAGTGCATCCATCGAGCGACGATCAACCGGCAGCTCAAGATGCGAGTCCGCAGCGACTGCGCCATGACCCGGATAGTGCTTGCCAGTTGCAGCGAGACCTGCTGCGTTGAGACCTTCGCGGAATGAGCGTGCGAGTTCAATGATGGTTGAGCAACGATTGTCGAAAGCGCGATCACCAATCACCGTGCTCACGCCAAAGTCGCGATCCAACACCGGGGCAAAGCACAGGTCGATGCCGTAGCTCGAAAGCTCTTGCCCGATAGTGAGACCGTGTAGACGCGCTTCGTCTTTTGCTTTTGCAGAATCTTCTTCGCAAAGTTTGCCCAGAGTGCGCATTGCAGGGATGCGAGTGAAGCCAACGCGAAAACGCTGCACGCGGCCGCCTTCGTGATCCACTGCGAGCAGCAAGCGCGACTTACGTGGAACAGCGAGAATTTCTTTGCACAGCGCTGCAAGCTGTTCAGGATCACGATAGTTACGCGTGAACAGAATCATGCCGCCAACCAGCGGATGCGCTAAGACCTCGCGGTCTTCAGCAGTCAGCTCTAGCCCAGCAACGTCCACCATCAGCGGGCCAAGGTGCGTCGATTGTTTACTCGTGGATGTCAACTTCTGTCCCCACCGGAATCCGGTCAAAAAGTTCGATGATGTCGGCATTGCGCATACGCACGCAGCCTTTAGAACCGGGTGCGCCGAGGCGCGTACTGTCCGGTGTACCGTGCAAATAAATATAGCGGCGGAAGGTATCAACGCAGCCCAGGCGATTGCGCCCCAGCTCCGTGCCTGACAGCCACAGAATGCGCGTGAGAATCCAATCGCGCTTCGGAAATTTTGTGTGCAACTCCGGCGTCCAGATTTCGCCAGTAGGGCGACGACGCACCATCACTGATCCTGCTGGAGCACCCGCGCCAATCTTGGCGCGAACAATATGACGGCCACGTGGCGTGCAACCGCTGCCATTGATTTCGCCGATACCATTGCCACCTGTCGACACAGCATATTCCGCCACCACGCGATCACCATCGCGTAGCTGCATGTGCTGTTTGGTCAGGTCAATGTCGATCCGCATCGGGCCAGGTTGAATAAGGGTGGATAGCGAGGTAGTGATTGTAATAGCGCCGGTCGTCCGTGAGTTCGCGTCCGACCCATTCTGGGCGCGAAAAAGCCTGATCGACCGATTCCAGCTCGATTTCGGCCACGATCAGGCCCGCATTGACGCCCAAAAACTCGTCAACCTCCCAAGTCAGACCTTCGCGTTCGACGTAATGGCGGACTTTTTCCAGCGTGCCAACGCACAGCGTTTCCAAAATCTTGCGCGCATCGTCAGCCGGCATCGGGTATTCGTATTCGGCACGGGCAGCGCCGATGACGGCAGCTTTGATATTGAGGCGTGCTTCTGTGCCTTCCAGACGCACACGTACCGAAGCACGACCACCCTCGCCCGCCAGATAGCCCTGACGCATCTCTAGCGAGCGCGCTGCCTCAGTGCGCCAGCCATCGCCAGTCACCAGAAACTTGCGTTCGATCTCAATGCCCATCAGTTCACTCTCTCGAACAACGCCATGCTTTCAACATGCGCCGTGTGCGGAAACATATCCATTACGCCTGCACGCACCAGCTTATAGCCATGCTCGTTGACGAGCGTACCGGCATCGCGCGCCAGCGTACCGGGGTGACATGACACGTAGACGATGCGCTTGGGTTTCTTGGCTGCAATCAGCGGCATCATTTCTTTTGCGCCGCTGCGCGGAGGATCAAGCAACACAGCATCAAAGTGACCCTGCATCCACGGCGCATCGACACTCGGCGTAAATAAATCGGCTTGATCGAATTGGATCTTTAAGCCCAGACGTTCGGCGTTTTCACGCGCGCGTTGCACAAGGCCCGCTTCGCCTTCGACGGCAACGAGTTCAACGCCCGTCTTTGCCAGAGGCGCAGAGAAATTTCCAAGGCCACAGAATAATTCCAGCACACGCTGGCCCGGCTGCGGCGCCAGCCATTCAATCGCGCGGCGCACGATCTGCTGGCTGATCGAGCCATTAATCTGAATAAAGTCGGTGGGCTGAAAACGTAGTTTTAGATCAGATCCGTCTGGCGAGTAATCCAACACGCGTGCAGGTGCTGACAGCGGCGTAATGGTTTCCGGTCCGCCCGTCTGCAAATAAAGATCAACGCCCTCATCCGCGGCAAATTGACGCAGACGCTCAAGATCAGCATCACTCGGCTTCTCGTTGACGCGGATCACCATGGCAACATGCTCCGCTGCGGCGATTTCAATTTGTGGCAGCGCCAAACGAATATCGAGATGATCAATCATGCGTGCCATCGCTTGCAGGCGTAGGCCCACACGCGGATCCAACACATGACAGGACTCCAGCGCTGCGAGCAACACACTTTCGCGCTCACGGAAACCAACGTAGGTCACGCCGCCTTTCTTCAATACATGCTTCACACTTAAACGGCCGCGGCGGCGATAACCCCAGACAGCGCCCGTGATCGGCGCGACGATTTCTTCAGCGTTAACCTTGCCAATACGTGCAAACGCTTCCAGCAATTGTTTTTGTTTGAAGACAATCTGACTCTCAGGCGCCAGATGTTGCAGCGAGCAACCACCACAAATTCCAAAGTGTGCGCACTTGGGTTCGACGCGATCAGGCGAAGCTTTGTCGATGGCAACAATGCGGCCTTCATCAAGATCACGGCCGGTGCGGGTGTACTTGAAGCGCACCAGTTCGCCCGGCAGAGAGTCGGCGATGAACGTAGCTTTACCGTTGATACGCGCAACGCCGCGACCATCAGCAATCAGGTCTACGATTTCCGCGCTGAATTCGCCAACGGGCAGCGTCTTTTGTCTGCGATTCTTTCTAGACAACTGAATTAGTCCGGGAACACGCCAGTCGAGATGTAGCGATCACCGCGGTCGCAGATGATGGCAACGATGGTGGCGTTTTCCACTTCTTTGCAAATCTGCAAAGCCGCCCACACCGCACCGCCGGATGAAGGACCGCAGAACAGGCCTTCTTTCGATGCCAACAAGCGCATCGTGTTTTCAGCGTTCTCGCTATTGGATTCAATCACGCGATCGACGCGCTTTTGATCAAATATTTTTGGCAGATATTCTTCTGGCCACTTGCGAATACCGGGGATGCTGCTCTCACCGTCTGGCTGTACGCCAACAATCTGAATCTGCGGGTTCACTTCTTTGAGGTAACGCGAAGTGCCCATGATGGTGCCGGTAGTGCCCATCGACGACACAAAGTGCGTGATGCCGCCATGGGTATCGCGCCAGATTTCAGGGCCAGTGCCTTCGTAATGCGCGCGTGGGTTATCGGGATTCGCAAACTGATCGAGCACGCGGCCCTTGCCATCAAGCTGCATCTGATCCGCCAGATCGCGCGCGCCTTCCATGCCCTGCTCTTTGGTGACCTGCACGATCTCTGCGCCAAATGCTTTCATCACGGCGCGACGTTCTGCCGACATATGTTCCGGCATGATCAGTACCATGCGATAACCTTTAACCGCTGCGGCCATGGCCAGTGCGATGCCGGTGTTACCGCTGGTGGCTTCAATCAGCGTATCGCCTGGCTTGATCTCGCCACGCTCTTCAGCGCGACTGATCATCGAATAGGCAGGGCGATCCTTGACCGAACCGGCCGGATTGTTGCCTTCCAGCTTGGCCAACAAGGTGTTGTTGCCGATACCCGGCAGGCGTGTCAGCCTCACCAGCGGCGTATTACCGATAAAATCGGCGAGACTGCGATAGCTATTGGGCGTGTTCATAGCCCAATTTTAACCTTTTGCCCGACAAGGAAAGACTCAGGATGGGCCTTGAAGCTTAAAAATATCTGGAACCTGCGCTTTCACAACTGGCCATGGCTGTTTTTGCCGGTTTTGATTGGCCTAGGAACCGCCCTGCTGTGCATGGCGATAGGGGTTCTGCCGCCCTTTAGCGTCCAGCTGATGACGATCTGCTTCAGCATTACCCTGTTGGCGATCGCCATTTCCATGATCGGCATGGTCCGTGTCGGACGTCCGCAACGGGACTTGCTGCGCGCAGCCCGTAACCTGGCTCAGGGCCGCATGGAAGCACGCGTACCCAACTATTTCCACGGCACCACTGGCCAGCTAGCGGAGCAAATCAACATGCTCGGTAAGCAGGTGAAGTCCCATCGAGACCATATCGACGGCAGCGTCGTGCAAATGACGTCTCATTTGCGACAAGATCAGCAGCGCCTGCAAACCTTGAACGAGGAACTGAGCAACGCGCTGGCCGAGTCACGAAAAGCCGCCGCGGCCCAAGCAGAGCTATTTTCAAATCTCTCTCACGAGCTACGCACACCACTCACAGCGATCCTCGGCTATACCGACCTCATCCGCCGCTCCGGCCTCAGTCGCGAGCAGGAGTTGCATATCGCCACTGTTGGCAAATCCGCGCGCGGCATGCTGGGCATGATCAACGACCTGCTCGATTGGAGCCGTATCGAAGCCGGACAACTGCAATTCAACGAAGACAAGCTGGATATCAACGAAGCCGTTGAAGACATCACCGCACTGCTCGCCCCACTGGCTTATGACAAAGATCTGGAGTTGGTGCGCATCGTTTATCACGACGTTCCAACGCAACTGCGTGGCGACCCACAACGCCTGCGCCAGATCCTGACCAATCTGCTCTCCAACGCCATCAAGTTCACCAACGTCGGCGGCATCGTGTTGCGCGTTTTACGTGAGCGCGATGAGCAGGACAAAGTCTGGGTCAGTTTTAGCGTTACCGACACCGGCGTCGGCATCGCACCCGAACAACAGAACCATTTATTCCAAGCCTTTCACCAAGCCAGCGGCACCGTTGGCGGTAGCGGCTTGGGCCTTTCGATCACGCGCAAACTCGCGGAACTGATGGGCGGCAATGTTGAGATGAAAAGCATCGTCGGCGAAGGTTCAACCTTCAGCGTGATGTTGCCGTTCAGCAGCACGGAAGCGTCGTCAGCGCCCACTTCAGCCGAGCCTCACTTGCGCGAGCGGCAAGCTTGGGTGTTGGAGCCGCACGCCACAGCGCGCTTGGCTTTAACGCATTGGCTTGAGTTTTGGGGTATGCATGTTCACAGCTTTGAAAGCATTGCTGAGCTCAACATTGCGCTCGCCACGCGCAGCCCCGATGTCGTCATCGTCGGCATGAAAGAAAAAGATCACGACGATCCTGATTATCTTGCCGCGTTCCAACGCTGCACATGGCGCAAGCCACCGCTGCTGGCGCTGATCGCATCTTCTTCAATTGATATGCATGCACGCGTTCGCGAAGCAGGCGCAGCCAACTGCTTGCCGAAGTCCGTGAGTCAGCTCGGTCTGTTCCGCGAGCTTGTCAATCTCACCAGTCTCAAGCCCGCGCAGAAGCAACCGCTGGCAGGACGACGTGTGTTGATTGCCGACAACAACGCCGTCAACCGTCGTTACATCGCCACGCTTTGCGGAGAACTGGCACTCACCGTGCAAGAAGCCGCCGATGGACGCGAAACCCTGCGCTACTGGCGCAACGCTGCACCGGAATATGTATTGCTTGATGCGCGCATGCCTGAGGTCGATGGACTCAATTGCGTACGCGCGATTCGCGCCGAGACGGTGCCCGGAACGCTACGCAGTCGAATCATTGTGATCAGCGCGCACCTTGAACCAGATGAGCGCAAAGCCTTGTTAGCCGCGGGTGCCGATGGCGTACTGCTAAAACCTTTCGATGGACGCGAACTCTTACGTACGCTGGCACCTCAGTTGGTCGCACCGCCACCGCCCGTTTCGGCAATGCTCACGGCTGATCCTGAAATGCTGGTGCTATTGCGTGAAGAATTGCCAATTCAGATTCGTGAACTTGAAGATGCCTTGTTCAAAAACAATCTGACCGCTTCGCGTGACGCTGCACATCAATTACGCGGCACCGCTGCGTTCTATCATCTGACAACGCTCAAGCAAGTGACTTCGGCTTTTGATCTTTATTTATTGCAGTTACACAGCCTGCAAAATGATCCTGTTTGGCCCGGAATGCTGGCCGAGATACGCACATCGTTGGATCAAGTATTGAATCAACTCAACAACAGATTGAGTTATAGCAGCTAAGAAAAAGACCGCTTAGCTCGCCGTCTCCAGCACCACCATCGCGCAGATCATTCCGCCTTCATCTGATAGCGAAACGTGCCCGCCGCTAATTCCTTTGCTGCTCAGGAGTGCCTTCAACACTGGGCTGTAAATGAGCACCGGTCTGCCATTGGCCTCACGCACGACGCCGGCATCACGAAACCCCAGTTCATCCCGGAAACCCGTACCTAATGCTTTGGAGAATGCTTCCTTGGCAGCGAAGGCCATCGCCAAATAACGGACCGGTTTCTGGTTGAGCGCAAATTCTGCTCGTTCAGCGTCACCAAGAATTTTGTCTGCGAACTTCTCGCCATGACGATCCCAGACTTTCTGGATGCGCTCCTGACGCAGAATGTCGACCCCGATGCCCCAGATCATAGGTGCCTCATTTTGCGTTTCTAGCTTCAGTCATCGCACGACGCATTTCAGCGACGGCCGCGGGCAATCCCACAAATAGTGCACGCGCCACAATGCTGTGGCCGATGTTGAGTTCAACAATCTCTGGAATCTGTGCAATCGGCGCGACGTTGTCCAAGGTCAATCCATGACCAGCATGCACTTCAATGCCAGCCTTGTGCGCTGCACGTGCGAATGCAGCGATGCGCTTGAGCTCAGCAGCGCGTGCGCTGCCTTTGGCATCAGCGTAAGCGCCGGTATGAATTTCCAGGTGCGGTACGCCAGTGCGTTTTGCAGCAGCGAGTTGGCGTGGATCAGCATCAATGAATAGTGCGACTTCAATGCCCGCTTTTGCGAGACGCTGGCAAGCAGCAGTCACCTGCGCTTCATTGCCTGCGACATCCAAGCCGCCTTCAGTCGTCACTTCTTCGCGACGCTCTGGAACCAAACACACAAAGCGTGGCTTGGCGCGCACGGCAATCGCGACCATTTCATTGGTCACTGCCATTTCAAGATTGGTCGGCGCTGCACTTTTAGCCAACAAACGCGTGACGTCGTGATCCTGAATATGACGACGATCTTCACGCAAATGAATAGTGATGCTGTCTGCACCGCTGCTCGCTGCGATCAGCGCGGCCTCCACCGGATCTGGATACGGCGTGCCGCGCGCCTGCCGCACGGTGGCGACATGGTCGATGTTTACACCGAGGCGAATCGTGCTGCGCTTTGAATTGCGGGTAGCCATAAAAATATCCGGTAAACCTGCGCTCATTTTACTCGTAATGAACTGCGAAGCTGTCGCAGCATGACGGGAGTCTCCAACGTCTTGCCACCTAACTGATTCTGGATCGCAGCCTTCAGCAGTCGGCGAGCGTGCGACTGCGCCTCTGAACTGTCGAGCGTTTCCTGCGCCAGCGCAATCAGATGCGCGCCCAGAAAGGTTGATGGCCCCTGCACTGTGGGTATCGGGCCTTCAGCCCAGTCGTATTGGTAATGCAGCTCGGGCTCCAGATCATCGGGCAGTTGCAGGCCATAGCCCAGCTCATCCAGCAGTCTCTTCTCAAAAATCCGTAGCGCGCGTTCGGCGTCGCTATCTGCCAACTGTGTCAGCGTCAGCGCATAGGTTTCGAACAGGCTTGGATGTGGGTCTTGGCGTTGCAGCAGCTTGAGAATCAGCTCGTTGACGTACCAGCCGTAGAACACACGCTCGCCAGAAATCGGCAGCGATGGGCCTGCAGCTTCAACAGCCGTCAGTCCACCCAGTTCTCCAGACTGCGTCCAACTCAGCAATAGCGGCTGCAAAGGCTGCAGCAAAGCGCGGGTTTTGGATTTGGGTCCGCGTGCACCGCGCGCAACAAAGCCAATGCGGCCATGCTCGCGGGTGAACGCTTCCACCAGCAGGCTGGTGTCGTTATACGGACGCGCGTTGAGAATGTAGCCCGGCTCCAACTGCACGCGGGCACGGGTCATCGCAGATTTACTCTTCCGAGTTGCTTAGACCAAAGCGACGCAGGGCGTGCATGTCGTCACTCCAGTTCTCGCGCACAGCGCACCAGAGTTTGAGGAAGCATTTGCGCTCAGTCATGCGTTCGATATCACGACGTGCGCTGGTGCCAACAGCCTTCAGCGTTGCGCCCTTCTCGCCGATCACGATGGCTTTCTGGCCTTCGCGCTCGACCATGATCACGGCTTCGATGCGATCCATATTGCCGTCGACTTCAAACTTCTGAACCTGAACGGTCAATGCGTAAGGCAATTCCTGATGCAGATTACGCGTCAGTTTTTCGCGAATGATTTCGGCGACAGCAAAGCTGGTGTCGTGCCCAACAATCATGTCTTCCGGATACAGCGCATCGCCTTCCGGCATGCGGCTGGTGAGTTCTTTGATCAAGCCTTCAAGATTGGATTTGCGCAGTGCCGATAGCGGAATCACAAACGCAAAGTTGCGCTTGGCAGCGAGCTTTTCCAGCAATGGGAAAAGCTTTTCCTTGTCGACAATCTTGTCGATCTTGTTGATGACCAAACCCACTGGGGTGTCGAAGTTGCTGAGACGCTGCAACACAGCTTCGTCTTCATCCGTCCAACGACTTGAGTCAACGACAAACAACAGCAAATCAACGCCATGCATCGCACCTGCTGCGGTGTCGTTCATGGCACGGTTCAGCGCCTTCTTTTGAACGATGTGCAGACCCGGCGTGTCGACAAACACGACCTGACCATCTGGGTGATGCAACACACCCTGAATGCGATGGCGGGTAGTCTGCGGTTTATGCGAGACGATGCTGACCTTCTGCCCAACGAGGACATTGAGCAGTGAGGACTTACCGACGTTAGGTCGGCCAATGATGGCAACAATACCGCTACGCATGAGCATTCTCTGAAAGTTTCTCCAGCATCATCGCTGCAGCACGTTGCTGGGCGATACGGCGACTGGGACCGGCTGACTGTGTCGTTTCCACGGCATCAGACAGCGAACAACGTACTACGAATTCGCGCTTATGGGGCGGGCCAGATTCGGACAGCACCTCATAAACGGGCAGCGCTCGGGATTGCGCCTGTAAAACTTCCTGCAGACGGGTCTTGGCGTCTTTAAGCGTCTCGTGGTCCGGTAAGTTGGACAGAAACGCGGCATACACATGCAGTGTGACCTTGCGAGCGGCATCAAAACCGGTATCAAGAAACACTGCGCCAATAACCGCTTCCAGCGCATCCGCAAGAATGGAATCACGACGGTACCCGCCGCTTTTCAGCTCGCTCTCACCAAGGTGCAATACCTCGCCAAGCTCCAGCTCGCGTCCAATCAGCGCCATCGTTTCTTCGCGAACCAGGCTGGCGCGCAAACGAGACAACGCGCCTTCTTCTGCACGAATCTGCTTGTCATAAAGCTCAGCACCGATCACAAAGTTGATCAGGCCGTCGCCCAGAAACTCCAGGCGTTCATTGTTCTGCGCACCAAAACTGCGGTGCGTTAAAGCCTGCGTCAGCAGCGCTGGATTCTTGAATTGATAATCCAGCCTGCGACACAAACGTTGAAGCAAATCACTCATTCAGACGCTGCTACAGGCACGGTATCTTCAAACGTCAGCACCAGCGAGATATTCGAAAACAAAGGCGTGCGCGCCTCGTAGGCATATGAAATCGAGCGACCACGGTCACTGCGAATCAGTTTGACCTTCTTGTAATCAAGATAGTCGATGCTGTCGATATCCCAGAAACGCTCCAAGGGACGTAACAGCGCACTGCTGTCCTGCGCGCTAGCAACGCCAGCATCCTGAGAAACGTTGTGGATCGCTTTTGCGATCTTCATTTGGTTCAAGTAAATCGGCCAGCAGCGCATCACAAGCATCGCCGTAAAGCCGATCACCGCGAAAACAAACAGAAGCCCAAACATGCCAAGGCCGCGTTGTCTCTTTTGTGAATGATTCATTGCCCCACTCCCTATCAGATGTTGTGCCTAGCCTTACTTTACTTGGTTCCCAATGCGTGAGAAATCCACGCGGGTGTTTTCAGCGTCCCAGCTCATCCAGATGAAGAAAGCTTTGCCGACCAGATTAGCTTCCGGCACAAAACCCCAACGGCGGCTGTCATCGCTGCCATCACGGTTATCGCCCATCGCAAAGTACTGACCGTCTGGAACGGTGAATTCCAGAATGTCGTCGTTCGGGCGATCCGGGTTGGTCAGAATAAAGTGTTCAACGCCGCCCAGATCTTCTTTAAATCTCAGTGCCACGCTCGGTGGCGGCAGGCTTGGCGAAGCAAATACGCCAGACTCTTCCTGCGACATCTTTTCGCCGTTGATGTAGAGCGTCTTTTCGCGATAAGCGATGCGATCACCCGGCAGACCGATCACGCGTTTGATGAAATCTTTGCTGGTGTCCACAGGCCAGCGGAACACAAAAACATCGCCGCGCTTAGGCTCGCCCACATTAATAAACTTGTGGTGAACCACAGGATCACGCACGCCGTAAGCAAACTTGTTAACCAGAATGAAATCACCGACCAACAGCGTCGGAATCATTGAGCCTGATGGAATGCGGAACGGCTCAACCAGAAATGAGCGCATGCCCAATACGATGGCGATGACCGGAAAGAATGAGCGGCAGAAGTCGATGAAAGCATTCGGCTGATCCGTTTGGCCCGGCTGCAATGCGGCCTGACGCTTAGGCGCCAGCACCCACTTATCGAGCGCCCAGAACACACCCGTGAACAGGGTCAGGACAGTCAACAGCACTGCAAAATCAAAATGAATATCGGACGACATCACGGCTTCCTAAATTGAACGGCAATAAAGTGCGGCTTAGCCGCCCTTCTTCCTTTCCATGCCCAGCACGGCGAGGAAGGCTTCCTGTGGAATTTCCACACTGCCAACCTGCTTCATGCGCTTCTTACCTTCTTTCTGCTTCTCAAGCAGTTTGCGCTTACGGCTTAAGTCGCCGCCGTAGCACTTGGCAATAACGTTTTTACGCAGCGCCTTCACGGTCGTACGCGCGATGATCTTGGCGCCAATGGCAGCCTGAATCGCGATATCAAACATCTGACGGTGAATCACATCCTGCATACGCTCGCAGAGATCGCGGCCACGGTTGGCTGAAACGCTGCGGTGAATGATGGTGGACAGTGCATCAACCTTGTCGCCGTTCACGAGCACGTCGAGCTTGACCAGATCGCCTGCTTCGAAGCGTGAGAATTCGTATTCGAAAGAGGCATAGCCACGCGACACGCTCTTGAGGCGATCGAAGAAGTCGGTGACGACTTCTGACAGCGGCATCTCAACTTCCAACTGCACCTGGCTGCCGAGGTAGCGCAGATTTTTCTGCGAACCGCGTTTTTCCATGCACAGCTGCATCACGGAGCCAACGTAATCCGGCGGCATCAGCACGCGGCAATCAATGATCGGCTCACGAACTTCGTCGTACATGCCCGGATCTGGCAGCTCTGCGGGGTTATCGATTTTCTTGACGGTGCCGTCGTTGTACAGCACCTCGTAAATTACGCTCGGTGCAGTAGTGATGAGATTGAGGTTGTACTCACGCTCCAAACGCTCCTGCACGATTTCCATGTGCAACAGGCCGAGGAAGCCGATACGGAAACCAAAACCCAAAGCGCCGGAATTTTCTGGCTCGAAGACCAAAGCCGAGTCGTTCAAACGCAGTTTCTGTAGCGACTCGCGGAAATCTTCAAAGTCGTCTGCATCAACCGGAAACATGCCCGCGAACACGCGAGGCTGCACTTTCTTAAAGCCCGGCAACTGCTCAACCGAAGCGTTGCCCGACATCGTCAGCGTGTCACCCACCGGCGCGCCGAAAATATCTTTGATACCTGCGATCAGGAAGCCGACTTCGCCGGTCTCCAGTGCATTCTTAAATACGCGCTTGGGCGTGTGCACACCCAGCATCGTCACTTCGTAATCTTTGCCGGTCGAAATCACGCGGACCTTCTGGCCCTTCTGGATGCGGCCATTGATCACGCGTACCAGCGAGACCACGCCCAGATAGTTGTCGAACCAGGAGTCAACGATCAGCGCCTGTAGCTTGCCGTCTGGGTTGCCTTTAGGAGCAGGCAGCTTGGCCACGATCTCTTCAAGCACATCCACCACATTGAGACCGGTCTTGGCAGAAATGCGCAGCGCTTCGCTGGCTTCAATGCCGATGACCTGCTCGATTTCGTCTGCGACGCGCTCAGGTTCTGCGTTTTGCAGGTCAACCTTGTTGAGCACCGGCAACACTTCCAAATTCATTTCCAGCGCGGTGTAGCAGTTGGCAACGCTCTGCGCTTCAACGCCCTGTGAGGCGTCCACCACCAACACGGCACCTTCGCAGGAGAACAGCGAACGCGAGACTTCGTATGAGAAGTCGACGTGCCCGGGCGTGTCGATGAGGTTTAGCTGATAGGTTTCGCCATTCTTCGCTTTGTACTCCAGCGAAACGGCCTGAGCCTTGATCGTGATGCCACGCTCGCGCTCGATCGGATTGTTGTCCAAAACCTGCGCCTGCATTTCGCGCTCTTCAAGGCCACCACAGATCTGAATGAAGCGATCCGCCAGCGTTGATTTGCCGTGGTCGATGTGGGCGATGATGCAGAAGTTACGGATGTTCTCTTGTTTCATGGAAACGCGGCAGGATACGGCGACAAAATGGCCGCGGAGTATAGCCGTTTAGGGGTTTTCTGACCTCGATTAAGGCCTTAAACCCCGCTTTATCAGCACTTTATTCGACTTTAGCCGGGATTTTTCAGGAAATCTGCCACCGCTTCAGCATCAAAACGGGTCGAACACAGCACCTCCCCGGCAGCTGTCAGCAACACCGGAATCTTCAGGCCATAGCGGGTTTTCCACTCTGGGCGGCTATCCACATCGGCCCGCTCAAGCTCAAAAGTGGTCGCGCTGAACTGCGTGAACAGGGCGAACTCGAGTTCTTCGCAGAGCTCGCATTCTGGCCGGGACAGCAGCAGCAACTTGGGCTTCATGGCTTGCCAGTGGAAGGCAAATCCAAGGCCAAGAACAGCGGCGCGCCGCGACGCTGCACCAACAAAGGCACGCTAGCGCCCGGCGTCAAACGCGTGACGACCTCAGTCAGTCTCTGTACGGAATCAACCTGCTGGCCATTGATCTGCAGCAACACATCGCCCGGACGAATGCCGGCGCGCAACGCTGGACCATCACTGACATCGCTAATCAGCACGCCACCCGCAACAACTTGCGCGCTGCGGCGCTGCTCAGCCGTCAACGGAACCGCAACCATGCCCAGCGGACCAACCGGTGGCTTGGGCTGTGGCGCGACATCCTGCGCCTGTGCGTCTAGCTGAGCGTCGAGCTTCCCGACTTCAACCTTGATCGTGATCTTTTTGCGCTCGCGCATCACTTGCAGCGTCACGATCTCGCCCGGATCGGAACTGCCCACTTCTGGCGGCAACGAAGTGGAGCTGGCCAATACGTGATCGTTGTAAGTCAGGATCACATCACCAGATTTGAGTCCGGCCTTCTCGCCCGGGCTACCTGAAATCACTCGCGCCACCAGCGCGCCTTCTGGCTTATCCATGCCGAGCTTCTGCGCCGTTGCGCGATCGACTTCCTGCACCACCACGCCCAGCCAACCGCGCGTGACCTTGCCGTGCTCCTTGAGTTGGCGCGCGACCTTGGCCGCGACATCAATAGGGATTGAGAACGACACACCTTGATAACCGCCGGACTGCGAATAGATCTGCGAATTCACGCCAACCACTTCGCCCTTGAGATTGAACAAAGGGCCACCGGAGTTACCGGGATTGATCGCGACGTCGCTTTGAATAAACGGCACGTACTGTTCAGTTTGCAGCGCACGGCCCTTCGCAGAAACGATGCCCGCAGTCACCGAGTAATCGAAACCAAAAGGCGAACCAATCGCCAACACCCACTGACCCGGGCGAACCTTGCCAGAATCCGCCAGCTTCACCACCGGCAAATCCGTCGCATCAATCTTCAGCAACGCCAGATCGCTAGGCTCATCGCCACCAATCACCTGCGCCGTGAACTGACGACGATCAAGCAAACGCACCACCACTTCCTTGGCATCACGCACCACATGGAAGTTAGTCAGGATGTAGCCATCGTCCCACAGCACAAAACCGGAACCGAGTGACTGCGATTCAGAGTCATCTTCGCTAGGCGCAGCTTCTTCGCCGCCGTGCTCGTTGTAATACTTCTTGAACCAATCCGGCAGTTGCTCAGAAGCATCACCCTTGGGCGCGCCCTCAGCATTCGGTTCTTCAGTCGCCGAAGCCTGCTGCTGTGCAGGCAGCGTTGCCGTCACCGCACTGATATTCACCACCGAAGGACTGACCTCGTCCACCAGATCAGCAAAATCCGGGCGCCCAGAAAACTGCCCACGTTCGCAGGCCGTCAGGCTAAGAAGAATCAGAGGGGCAAGCACGGCCATCGAAGACCGCAGTCGCAAACGAGTCACAGGCATCACACCACTCCCGGCCTCGCCGACTGTGGCGAGCTTGATCAGATATGTGGATTTCAAAGCAAAGCGGGAGGAAACACAACCTAAATAAGCGGATACGACGAAATCTTACAGCCATCCCGGGGCTTTTTAGCCTTTTATAGACCCGCTGATTGGATCAATTTTAACCGCGTGGGGCGATAGCTCAACTGGGAGAGCGCGTCGTTTGCAATGCAGAGGTCGGGAGTTCGATCCACCTTCGCTCCACCATACACTCCAAGGGGTTAGGCTCGCGCCTGCCCCTTTTTGCTTTGTGGAGAAAAGCCCGCGGTCCACGCTAATAAATCCACGCAAACCACCTCTAAGTGGGTCAATATTCAACGCGCCGCAACAAGTAGCTGGCAGATTTTTATTGTCCGTGGTTATCCCCGCGATATCTGCATAGTGACGGGATTCTGCGTAGCCAGAAAAGACTTACTGGCTAAATTCATATGAACTTGATCGCGCGCTCAGCTACAAGGGACTGCAATTCTGCTGCGCTTGAAAATCCTGTTGCAACTGCCGCAACTGGGCTTCGTCAGTGATCAGCGATCGAAACAGGACCAGTCCTTTATCACTAGGCGCTTTAATGACTTGCGCTCCTGCTGGCAGATCAACCGACACGCCCTCACGCACTAAGACCAAATTGAAATGCTTGTTGCCGCTTGCATCAGCTTGCAGCAGCGAATCATTGATTGCAGCGAAGTTGCTGGTATCCGAAGCAAAGGCCGACACCGAGACGTAACTCCTCTGCACCGGCGCTGTAATCAACAATGGATGTTCTGAGATATCAAAAGCGCAGGCGGTATAGAGCAGGTCCGGACTTGGACGCACCACCGTGCGCGCATGAGAATCTGGGCGTGGCGCATGCAGGGCTTTGTTGTACCCACCAACGACATCAGCAATGCGATGGGCGACGTACGCATTAATCAGATACGGCAAGGCCGCAACCGTCGCCAGATTGCTCAAGCCCGCAATCAGAATGAATACCGCAATCAGCTTGAGGACTTTCACTTGCAGCCCCCTCGCGTAATCACAGGCAAGGCGATGCCGGACAAGTTCTCGTGAACTGTGACATCCGGGTTGTAAAGTCGAAGCGTGATTGAAAACTTTCCACTCTTCGGCGCAGGCAACCAGTTGTGCGCTTGGGCTGTTGCTGAAATATGCACGCTGTAACTTTTATCCGCTGCAAATTCCAGGTTGCCCGCGTGTCGCGAATAGATGCCAGCAACGTTATCGACGAGATAATGATCTGCGCCATACATCGTCAGACTCCACCAACGCGCTGGCAGCGTTGATCCACGAAGACTGTAATCACAGGCGCCGTCTAAAGGCTGACCATCGCTATCAGTAAACGCGGTGTAGTAGATCGCCTCTTTGTTCGAGAGTGCATAAAGGCCCGCTACAGCAATCGCGGCACGCTCATAGATATTAGCGCTGTCGCTACCGGTGCTGGCACTCGTCGTCCATGAACCGTTATGAACTGCAAACCGGTTCATCAGGTATGCCACGACAGGCTTTGTCGCAAGCACGCCCGTCAGACAAGCAATGACGACTAGCGCAATCCAATATCTTGTTTTCATCTTGCCCTAGGGCTAGAGCTGGAAGCCGATGAATGCCGAGACATTGCCGCGATCGCGCAGCAAATTGAATTCGCGACCGCCTAAGTAAAAAGTATTGGTGACGCCGCCAAAGAAGCGATCGAAGTAATTGAACTGAAGCTGCAACACCACTTGTTTTCGGCCAGAGATGAATTCGCCTGAAGGCAATGGCGCTGTTCCGCGAAAATCATGGAAGTAGCCCAGAACCGGAATCAGTTTGATGCCTTCGAATACATCGTTGTACTCAAGCGCGAATAGCGAACGCATGCCAATGGAAAGACTGTCGGCGTAACCATTGGTTTGCGAGGTCGCATTCTGTCGGCCCGCTGCGCTTGACGCCTGCTGCTGGCTGTTTGCGATGCCTGTTCCGTCGATGCCCGCACTGTGATGCGTCGCGGTGCCCGGACCTGCCAATTGCAACTCATTCAAGCTGGGAAGATTGAGAACTTGATAAGCCCCCAGTTCCACCAATGCGGTGATTGATGTGGCACCAAAAGGATTGTCGCTTGCGCCGCCTGAGTAGAGGAACGACGTCTGATAGGCAAGCGTCTTACGACGAATAAAACCGTGCACTGTCTGCCCGGGCTCTACCACTTGCTTGAGATAAGTCGTGTAGAGATAGTCCGGCACAGCCACTCGCTGACCCGGAATATCCTGAACTGCCAAGCTAATGGTCTGCTTGGGGAAAGCGGGCTGTAGCGCGGCGAAACCAACGTCGACCGGATCAACCTGCAGCGGCTGATTGGGGCGATAAACAACTTCTCCTGACCAAGCCACGCTGCCCAGCGAAGTGGTGAAATTGAAGCCGAAGCTATGAATATCTTCCGGGTATTCCAAAAAGTATCGCGCGGTATCAACTGGCGTAGGCTCCAGTCCAGTCACAGGAACCGAAGTGAAGCCACCGCACGCAGCTAGCGCATCAACTGCGTTGGTCGCGTCAGAGGCGCACGATTTCTGCGCAGCATGAAAGCTGAAGATCGGCAGTCGGCTATGAAGATTGCGGTAATAAATTCCAAGCGTCGTATCGTTCAGCTCGTGAGCAAAGTAGCTGGCTGAGAGGCCGTATTGGCCACTGTCGCGCGCATCCTGATCTGGCGCGCGGTTGTTGGTGCGTCCTGCTTTTGAAAGCAGCGAAGCGACGCCAGGCAGGCGACCTTCTTTACCCACTCGATCCATTGGATCTTCGCGATTTTTGCCGTTACCGATCTGCGCATAGGTGCCGCCTGCGCCGACGGGATCAGAAGTCGAGAAGTAAGAGCCTTGTGGAATCAGTGGCGCACCAACCCATTTGAATTGATAGAAACCCTGTAGAGAAAAATTTTCAGTCAATGAAGTATCCAGTGCAATCAGCGGCACTGGCTTGAAGATTTCTTTGAGATCCGCGCCCGGCAAATTGGCGACGTTAACGTCTGGAGGATTGATGATGTTGAGGCTGTTCAACACCAAGAAACTGCTCTGTCCTTGGTTAAGCACGAAGTTGCCGACCTTGAAGCGAATATTGTGATCTTCATTCAGCGGTATCGCGCCAGACACATAAGCGTTCAATAACTCGAAGTTAGAGCCAATATCTTTTTCCGCGCTCTTAGCGCGTCGCGTGTGCTCAGGCTGGAAGCCGTTGTTACTGCTGTTGTTGGGATGATATTCATCGAAGCCGCTGTTAATGGCATCGTAGAAATAGAGGCCGCTGAGATCGAGACCAAACTCGCCATAAGTGAGCTGAAGTCTTGGCGAAAGCTTGAGCGCGCCATTGACCAGATCACCCTTGTCGTAATTTAGATCGCCGTTGTCAGCGTTGATCGCCAAGGAACCAGGCAGCGCCAAAAAAGCTGCGTTGCCAGCAACCGTCACGCAGCTGATGCCGCCATTCTTGTCATCGCAAAAACCTTGTTGCCCCGGCAGATTGGTTTTAGCAATCTGATCAGAATCGCGTGATTGCGTACGAACGCGCGCGCCAGCCGTGACCATCAGATCGGCCGAGCCAGTGAAGCCGCTATCGCCAAGATCGAGAACAGCAGCAGATGCCACACATGGCAATGCAGCTACAGCGGCCACGATCCACGAAGTTCCCCCCAGCAGCGCCATACGTGGGCGCTGCTGGCTTCGTTGTTGATTCCCCATTTTTTATCCCCTTCCCCAAATCTTGTAGCTATCAATTCGACCAATAAACATATTCAGCACCGGGAGGCGCTGGAAGCCCCATCGGATAATCAATCTTCACCGGCGCTTGCAGCAGCGATGGCCACAACGGCTTGACCATCTCCTTACTTTTCACAGCCATCAGCGCTTTGAGCTCTGCAAGCTTGTCTGGATCTTTGGCAGAAAGATCGACCTTCTCCGTTGGATCATTCTTGAGATTAAACAACCAATCCTTCTTCGGCTTCTCGGCCGATTGAAGTTTCCAGTCGCCAGCAAGCAGCGTGCTGTAATCACCCGATCTCCAATAAAGCGCGTCATGCGGATGACCCCCGTCTTTGCCTTGGATGAAGGGCACCAGATTTACGCCGTCGTAAACCCTATCCGTTGGCACAGCTGCGCCAGCAGCAGCTGCGGCCGTCGAGAAAATATCGACATGCGCTGCGGCTCTTTGATAGCTCACGCCTTTCGGCAATTGGTTGGGCCACTTCATGAAGAAAGGCACGTGGATGCCACCTTCAAAGAACGTTGCCTTCCAACCGCGATAAGGTTTGTTGATATCCGGCAAGCCGATGTAATGCGCGCCGCCGTTGTCGGTGGTGAAGATCACCAGCGTGTTGTCTTCGAGACCCTGTTCCTTCAGCGCAGCAGTGACCTTACCGACGCTGCGATCCAACGACTTCACCATCGCGGCATACACACGCATGCGGTGATCCTTGATCTGCGGCAGCGCATCGTAGTCAGACTTAAGTGCTTGCAGAGGCGTGTGCACGGCATTGAATGCGAGATACATGAAGAACGGCCGCTTCGCGTTGGCATGAATCGCTTTAACTGCCTCATCTGCCAGGTAGTCCGTCATATAAGCCTTGGGACGGAAATAATCGCCATCGTTATGAACAACGCCGAACGGAAGATTAGGCCAGATGAACTTGTCGATCGGATCGAAATCCTGCTTCGAATTCACGACGTTCGGATCGTCTTCAGGCAAGAACATCGAAGCCGCCTGATAAAAGCCCAGAGATTCATCAAAGCCAACTGAGAGTGGCTGAAAACGCTTGGCAGATCCCAAGTGCCATTTGCCGAGATGAATCGTGTGATAACCACGGCTCTTCAACAACGCAGCAATCGTCGTTTCGGAAGTCGGAAGCCCCATGTCATCCATGGGCGGCTCTTGGTCCTCCAACTCGGAGTGATAAATCACTGGCGGATCATTAGGACCTGTGTGACCCATATCATTGCGAAACTTGCTGATGACCTTGGAGAACTCTTTAGGCACCGGCGTGAACTCAAAACCGAAACGCGTTGCGAATCGGCCTGTGAGAATCGCAGCGCGAGAAGGTGCGCAGGTCGCATTACCTGCGTAACCCTGCGCTAGCGTCACACCATCATGCGCAATCGCATTGATGTTCGGCGTTGGCACTGCACCGTTAGCGACGCCACCACCGCCAAAGCTCAGATCGTTGTAACCCAGATCGTCAGCGAGAATGACGACGATGTTCGGACGTTTTTGTCCGGCCAATGTTGGCGGTGTTTCGCCAGTCGCCCATGTCACTTCCTGTGGCTCGCCAACAGGAGGCGCCATCCAACCCGCGATATGCAGAATCACATAGTCGCGCGCGATCGGCCCCAGCACAGCAATGACGGCAACAATCACAACGAGGATGAGCGCAATACGGCGGAGTCTCGGCTTCATTATTTATTCTCTGAAATTATTGGGTATGGCATTACTGCCGGCCCGAACTCAAAATGCGCTGCGGCGTGAAGTAGTCAGCGGAAAACTTCACATCAAATTTGGCGACGTATGGAAGCTCGTTGACAAGATTGGTCAACACGTAACGACCCGAGGTGAAGTCGTAAACAGCCATCGGCGCAGGCACCACAATCTGATTCACGATCAGCGGGAACAAATGACCTTCCTGATACCGCCACAACTGATTGCGTGAGTCGTAGCAATCAACCGCTGCAATCGTCCAACTGTCTTCGTCGATATAGAAAACGCGTTTAGCGATGACATTCTTCTGGCCGGGAGCCAGCGTCGCCTCGACAACCCATACGCGGTGCAATTCATAGCGCAGATGTTCCGGTGCCAGATGACGCGCGCGGATCAAGGCGCTGTATTTCAGCGAAGGTTGCTGGAGGTGATAGTTGTTGTAAGCGATATACATCGCGCGCTTGCCCAACAGCTTCCATGAATATTGTTTGAGCGAGCCATTGAACATGTCGCCTTGATCAATGGACACGCCACCATCGGTACCGACCATCGGCGCATCAAAGCCCAGCGAAGGAGCCTTGAGTACGCGGTGAGTGCCCGGCGTATAAAGCCAAGCTTCTCTTGAGCCGTCCTGATATTCCCAAGCCATCGTCACCTGCCCGGCCAGTCGTGGCGGCGCGACCTGTGTGCGGACCAACTGGAAAATCATGCCGCGCTTATCTTCCTGCGCCATTTTCGGATTGGCGTATTGAAAGCGCACGGACTGCGTGTAGCTCGCGCTATGAATCCCACCATCGGGGCTGACAACCAGAAAGTTGCCGGTCTGATCCACCGTGCTGCCGAGGTATCGAACCTTATGGTTCCAGATCGCCTCCATGCCGGTTTTTGGAATTGGAAATGGAAAGCCCAGCTTCGAGTCCTTTAAGTCGTCGCCGCCTTCGAGATGCGCAGTGGTCGCATTCTCTTGAGTCGCCTTGGCGATGAAATCAGGGTACGCGGCCGTTCGTCTCGATTTATAAACATTCAGGAAGTACTGCGGATAACGCTCCAACATCAACTGCGCGCCGGCGGGCAGTTCAGTCACATACTTTTTGTAGTTGTCGTGGGTGATCTTGAGCAGCGGTTTATCTTCGGAAAACAGCTCCGGATAAAAATTACCTTGCTTGAAGTTGGCGAACTTCGTTCCGAAATCAGCAGGCTTGATGCCGCCCGTCCACGCCGGGATTCGGCCGTCAGCGCTCGCCGCTTTTTCCGCGCCAACTTCCGTCAGCGATTGACCGATCTGGGCAGCCTCCGCGGTGGAGACCTTGGCGTTTGCTTGGCCAGCCAGCGTCAAGCATAGAAATGCAGCGAGAAAATTCAGCCCCGAACGCGACATTTTTTCACCCTCAGAATCGTATTGAACGAGCGTGGCACACGACAAAGAGTCGCCCTGACCACAATGCGCGCGGAGTATGCCTTGCTCAATTTGGCGAGCTTTAGCTCTAGAGGACACTGTATTAAAAATTATAACGATATGAAGAAATTGCAGAAATCATGCCACCGCTCGAAGCGTTTCTGGCGCGGTTCGCAGCGCAGTCTCAAATACCCTCAAGCGCCTGCGTGGATCCATCATATTGGAGCCAAACGCCTTCAGGTCTGCCGGGCCCGGTTCCAAGCGAACAACACGGATGCCCGCATCACGAAGCTGCACAATTTCACGATCAACGATGCGAGTCATGTATCGACGCATGTAGCGTTCGATCTTCGTCGCCATAGATGTGGGATGGTCGAATTGCGTCGATGCCATAGGAGCGATGACGATGGCCTCAGTCACATCACTGCCCAGCAATAAATCCGCAGACGTCGGCGATAAAATGCCACCGTCCATGAAGGATCGATCACCGATCTGAATCGGCGGGCACCAGCCGGGCACGCCATAGGACGCACAGACCGCAAGATTCATCGGCGCTTCTGGCGCGTCATCGCGACCAAACGCAACACGCTCGCCACTCTTGGCATCGGCGGTCACGATCCAACAAGCCGGATGTGGTGCCCATTCTCCCTCAGGAACAACGCTATCAATCACGCGCATAAATGGCGTCATGTCGCAACGGCCTTCTGGCAACAACCCGCTGACTCCGGCAAGTAAACCCACTTTGCCGCGTAGCCCTTGAATCGCCAGTCTCGCCGCAGGAAAACGCAGAGCCGGTCGCGGCGGCAGTGCACCGCCGGTATCGGTGTCGTGATTCCAGATGCAGTCTTCGGCCGTACCGTTCTGACTTGCCATCATTTGATCAACGCTCACGCCAGCCGCAAGCAGTGAGGCAATGACGGCGCCTGCGGAAGTCCCGATCAGAATGTCCGCTTCACGCGCATCCCATTTCAACTGCCGTTGCACCGCATCCAACATGGGGATGGTCCAAGCCGCACCCGCAACACCGCCGCAGCCGAGTACCAAGGCGCGTTTGGCTCCAGACTTTTTCGCACGATCAAGCCGCTTCACGAGCGCTCTCCTTTTTTGAAGCTTTGAGCGATTGCGTTGCGTAACTACCGATATCAAAGCGCGCCAGCAGTCGTCGCATTTCTAGCGTGCTCCAAGGAAACCCCGTGCTGTTGCGACCGTTGGTATCGAGGTAATAGCTGGAACAACCACCCGCATTCCAGACTGTTCCCCGTAGATCACGCTGTACTTTTTCGTTGTATGCGTTCTGCACTTCACGCAACACTTCAACGCGAGCAATTTTCTCTTTCCGCATTTCGCGCAGCGCACTCATGATGTAAGCGAGCTGCGACTCAATGACGACAAACGCAGAGTTGTGGCCAATGGCGAGATTGGGGCCCAGCACCAGAAAGAGATTAGGAAAACCCGTGACGGTGGTGCCGCGATAACCTTCCGGACTTCCTGCATAGACTTGTGACAGCGAGCGTTGCCTGTCCACACCGAAGACATGCGCCATGCTCGGCTGTTCTGTAACGTGGAAACCAGTCGCAAGAATGATCGTGTCGATCTCGCGTTCACTGCCATCCGCACCAATCAATGTACGTCCACGCAATGAATCGACGCCGGTTGCGAGCACTTCAACATTGGGTTTGGTCAGCGCACGGTAGTAGCTATTGGAAAGTAGTACACGCTTACAACCCAGCGTGTAATTCGGCGTGACCTTGCTACGCAATTCAGGATCTTTGATCTGGCGATTCATCATTCCGTAGGACATGCGCTGCGCATATTTGAGCAAGCTCGGATGGCGAAAGCCGATGCCGAAAGTTTCGAAGCCTGTGTAGAGCATCTTGCGCCAAGCCTGCGTGACAAAAGGCAGGCGCAGCATGCGATGTCCGAAGCTTGAAATTTTTCCATCAGACTTCGGCAAAACCCAATGTGGCGTGCGCTGGTAAACCGTCAGTGATTTAACCTTCGATTGAATCTCTGGAATGAACTGAATTGCTGAGGCGCCGGTGCCAATCACCGCGACGCGCTCACCATTGAGATCGTGCGCATGATCCCAGCGCGAAGAATGAAAAACCTTGCCCGGAAAATTTTCGAGTCCCGGCAGATTGGGTATTTGCGGATCATGCAGATAGCCCGTGCAGGAAATCAGAACGCGCGCGCGGTAATTTCCTTTGGGTGTACGCACCAGCCAACGCATATCGTGTTCATCCCACGCTGCGGATTCGACTGGCTCACTAAAGTGGATATAAGGCTCCAGCTGATATTGGCTCGCAGTCTCTTTCACGTAGTCAAGAATTTCAGATTGCTTCGCGAACATGCGAGTCCAGTCCGACTTCTGTGCGAATGAATAGGAATACAGATGCGAAGGAACATCACAGGCACAGCCCGGATAAGTGTTGTCGCGCCATGTGCCACCGAGCGCATCTGCCTTCTCCAACACAACGAAATCCTTGATGTCGTTATCGAGCAACTTGATCGCCGCACCGATACCGCTGACGCCAGCACCGACAACGACGACTTCGATCTCACGCGATTTTTCGTAGGCATTCATCGCAGTTTCTTCGCCGCAGTCAGAGATTCGATGCGCTGCGTATAAGAAGCACGCTGCTGGTGATCAATTTTCTCCAGCCCCGCCCGATCATCAATCGCATGACGTAAGCGACGCATGAGCCACTGCGGCGTGAGGTTGAGCACGGCAGGCGTTGAGCCGAGATAGCTAGGCACCGCGACTTCACGTCGCTGGTGCTTAATCGCATCGACCACACTGCGAGCAACATGCCCGGGAGAAACTGACGGAATGCCGCGAGCCGCATCAGAGCCCGAAGCCAATTCGGTTCTCACCTTCGACGGCATAATGGTAGTGAAGTGAATGCCACTGTCGCGATATTCCTCACGCAGTGTTTGCGTTAAGCCCAGCACTGCAAATTTGGTGGCGCAGTAAACCGCCAGACCCGGCACTGGCATGACGCCAGCCAATGAAGCGACATTGACGATATGGCCCGTGCCACGAGCAAGCATCTCTGGCAGCACCGCCTTGCAACCATGAATGACGCCGCGCAGATTGATGTCGATCTGCGTATCCGACATTGCATCCGTTTCATCAGTGAACGCGCCAATCGGCATGATGCCGGCGTTGTTGATGAGCACGTCGATGGGCCCGAGCATGCGTCGCGTGGTGTCCAGAAATTTCACAAACGACTCGCGGTCGCGCACGTCCAAACGACCGCCATATCCACCCAGAGGTTCGGCAGCTTTCAGCGCCAGATCAGCGTCGATATCTCCCAAGCTGACTCGCGCGCCCTGCTCTGCCATGGCCTTTGCGATGGCGAGGCCAATGCCGCGACCTCCACCCGTGATTGCAACCACTGCGCCCTTGAGCGCTACACCCTTTGCCATGACGACTCCTTAGATTCGGTTCCCGTTTAGTCGGGTCGATGGAGCATTCTGTGAAGAGTTCCGCGTGGAGCGTGATACGCAAGCCCGACAATTCGCTTATCATTTTCAGCCATGAAGCGTCCGGACAGATACGCCAAGCCCACCGTTCCCGTGTCCTATCTCCAACTGCTGCTGGAGATCGTGGCCGAGCACGGCATTGATACGCAGGAACTGTTCAAAGGATTGCCCGTCTCTCCAAATTTGGTGGACAGTCCAGCCTCACGCATGTCGGCCCTGCAGTGGGGCTTGCTGGTAAATCGCGCGATGCGATTACTGCAAGAGCCCGCGCTCGGTTATGAATGCGGCTTGCGAACACGTCCCTCTGCGCATGGATTTCTCGGCTACGCGGTTTTGAGTTGCGCGTCAGTACGCGAATCGATGGAGCTTGTAATTCGCTACTTCCAGACACGCCAGCGTGACTTCGGAATTCGCATGCTGATTGAGCAGGATTACGCGGCAGTCGAAGTGTTTGAATTTCATCCGATCATCCCGAC
Organism: Stenotrophobium rhamnosiphilum; assembly: GCF_003052265.1. Taxonomy (GTDB): domain Bacteria; phylum Pseudomonadota; class Gammaproteobacteria; order Nevskiales; family Nevskiaceae; genus Stenotrophobium; species Stenotrophobium rhamnosiphilum. The sequence goes on along the minus strand of NZ_QANS01000001.1, from coordinate 713,873 downwards.
GACCAAGAAACTCCCCACGCAAATTTCCGCAGCGGCACCCGATGCTGCGAACCAGCTCTTATCGCTTCGTCGTTTTTTCTACGAACACATTCTGCTTGGCGTCGCACGCGGAGCAGCAGCGATGCTCGGTCGAGAGTTACTCGATCTCGGAGGTGAACTGTGTTTCGATTGGGCAGAGCCGGAATATCACGCACGCTGGAAAGATCGCTTGCCGCCGGTTCGATTTTCCCGATCAAGTAATCAACTGCGCTTCCCAATCAGATTATTAGAAATGCGCCCCGTGCTAGCGGATCCGCTGGCCACCAAACAGGCGATCGAATTATGCGAGCGCGAATTAGCGCAGACCGGTGCAGCGGGTGACAGCATCGTCCTTCGCGTCTGCGCTGAACTTATTCAAGCCAAAAACGGCGGCTATCCTGATCAAGAAACATTAGCCGCCAAGCTACACATATCGAGCCGCACGCTCGCTCGTAAACTCAAGGATGACGGCAGTTCATTCCAGCAGCTGCTTGAAGAAACTCAACGGCGTGATGCCTGCGATCTGATTGAAAACACCGAGCTTGATCTACAAGAAGTAGCCACCCGCCTCGGCTACCAAAATCCCGCAAATTTCACACGAGCCTTTCGTAAGTGGACCGGTGAGTCACCGAGCCTTTATCGACTGCGATGCTTGAACGTGAGCAGCTGAGCGAAATTCCCTCGCCCATAAAAAAAGCCCGCAGTGGGGAACTGTGGGCTTAAAAGGATCGGAAGCTTGGGGAACCTTCCTCGAGACCAGGGAGTAATCTCGTGAAACCTAATCTACAGATTCAAATTCGCAGCAACTGGAAAAGCGGATGAGCGATGTCGAAAGACAGGTGAACGGCGCGATTCGTTTTAGCTGTGCCACATGTTGCTGTCTGCTAACAGCCCATAGCTGACGGTCGCCACCGTCCGGTCTCCTGAACCTCGTTGCTCTTCGACGGTCATTAGCCAAATGGGTAATTGCCTTTGCGGTCTAATTCGGCAACAGTATCTGCACAATCATAAGAAATCAGCGACTTGCGAATGAACCGCCCGAGAAAAACCGCCCAATTGCGGCAATTATTCACCGCTATTAGGCGGTCTAATTGTAGTTAGGGAGAAAAGAAGCGTATGTCATTCCTTCAAGCGGCAGGCTTGGCAATCAGGCTCTTCTCGTTGTGGGTTTTTCTTTATTCGTTGCAGGCTCTCGCCGTTGGTTTTGCATTGCGAAACACCATGGCTTTTCCGCTTACAACCCCAGAGGGCTTACTGGCCTTCGCACCCACATTCATTTCTTTTGGCTTGGCAATTTTCCTTTGGCGTTTCCCGCTGGCAATAGCACGCATACTCGTCCCGCGAACTTCAGAAGCTGCAACCGCCATAACGCTTAATGAGGCATGGCAACTTGGCAGCGTCATGGTGGGCTTACTTGCTATTTCTAGCGCCGGCCCAGAATTGTTAAAAGCATTTGGTTTTGTGTTCTTCGCTACTCAAGATGATTACGGCACGTTGCCTACTGAACACAAAATTGGTCTATTTGCTGCGCTCGCTAAAACTGCTTTTGGTCTTTTTCTCGTTTTTGGTAGCAAACAGATCTATCGGCGGTTTAGCCATGCTCCCTAACAAAGCACTTCAGCCGACCCACGCGCTTCGCGCGCGGTCGGCTGAGTTTGGGCGTTAGAGCGTATGAACAAGGAATATCGGCGATCCAACTTACGCCAACTGACGCACGGCTACGCGGGCCAGTACATCTTCATATCCGGGCTATGCGTCGTTTTGGCTTGGCAGAGCAAACTGAGCTGGATCACGGCAGGCCTGCTCACCGCCACTTTGTTCGCGACACTCGTAGCAGTGACCTTCTTTTTGAGGGCCCGCGGCCCGCACCTATCGATCCAAGAAACTGAGATCCAAACCAAGAAGTTCTTTGGCGGCAAAGCAGTTGTTGAAGACGTGCGTAACTACTCGCTCGTCATCAGCACGGACTGGATTGCTTTCAGGAAAAAAGGGCAGCAAGACATTATCGTCAACAAGGCGATCTTCGACGCTGAGGTCTGGGAGGAATTACTCACTGACCTTAAAAGCATGCCATTCAAGGCGGTTATCTAATGCGCTCTAACAACAGGTTGTAGAGAGGCGTTGAATGTCTGCTTCTGGCACCGACCGGCCTAAAACGAATGCTTAGGCTCCTCTGAAGTACTTGTAAGTATTGAGCGATTCAAACGAGATCAAAGATGACTCCCGAGATGACTGATCTTTTACTCAATTGTCAGATCGCGGCACTTCCTTTCGCATGGACAGCGATGCTTATTGCTGGGCTGCGCTTCTACAAAGATACTGCATATAAATCGGCAGCCGTGTTTTCTCTTGGAATGGGCGTTCTTGTGTTATCAGAGCTCTTATCGTTCGCCGCGTACAAGATCTGGCCTGTAGTTTATGAACGAGATATCGGCATTGTTCAAGTTCCCTTTCGTGACTCGATGGTCTGGTTCACCATGGGGCTAAATGTTTTAGGCCTTTTAATCAGTTCAATTGGACTTCTTACCTTTAGTTGGGCCCGAGGCCTAAACCGAAAGAAGCATTGAACGTCCGCTATTGGCACTAACCAGCCAAAGGCAACGTAGCCCGGGTGAAACCCGGGATGCTCAGTCACTAAACGAAAAGCCCCGGGTTGCACCCGGGCTACAACTTGAAGAAGAGCATCAAGATTTAGCGTCCGCTCTTGGTACTAACTCGACGACTAGAATCAGCCCCAAGCATTCATGTCCGAATCAGACTTGGCATCTTCAAAAGATAAGCCAATGCCTGCTCCGTCGAGCCCTCGTTCAGTGGGCTATGACGAGGTGAGAAATATCCCAGTGCGCGCCGCACTAGAAATCTCGGCGCGGGCACCTTCCCTTGTCGCGCGGCACGCAGATAGTCAGCTATGCGCACGCGTTGATATGGCAGCTGCGGATCTTTGGACACGAGTTCTTGCACGCCGACCCAAGCAAGCGATGCAAACAATGGAAAGACGAACGCTGCTGCTGTCGTGCGCAGAAAAATATTTCCGCTGATATCGCGAAACACAGCATCGCAAACTTCCCGATGCTCGACCTCTTCTGCACCATGCCATTGATACAACTGCAGCATCTCTTGATCGACGGGCAGCTGTTCAAGACTCTTGGCGTTCAACACCCAATCGCCGAGTACACCTGTCAGGTGTTCGCTCGCTGCAACCATTGCCAGTCGCGTTTTTAACCAAGCCAAACGCAGGCGTGGGCTTTTCAGTTTTTGTCCGAATGGATCAGAGCCCAGCATTCGACCGAACACCCAATCCAGCAACGCTTCGTATGACGAGACATCTACACCCAGCTCTGTCAGTCGGCGATTGCCCAGCGTGTGCGCGTGGCTATGCGCGCCTTCTTGCTTGATGAATGCCACGGCTGCCTGCCGCAATTTTTCATCGCGAATTAATGGCAGCGCTTCGCGAACGGCCTGACAAAACCAACGCTCCGGCGCTGGCGTGATCGGCTGCAGAACATTGAGCATCTGCGAGGCCAGTGGATCGCCGGCAATCCAGTGCATAGGTGTCTCACTGAAATCGAAACGTGGGCGGCGCGGTGTAATGTTGTGTGTCTCCTTGATCAGCGCGCTCATGTCTGTGCTCCGTTTTAGTTCTGCGTGACGATGTTGAAGCCCATACGCGGCGCGAACGCCAACACTGTGCGCAACAGACCCCCTAATGGTTTTGGATCGCGCGCAGCAGCGATGCTGCGGAACTGTGCGGCGTGCCAAGCCAATTGAAGATAGGCATCTACAGGCTTGTAACCGACTCGTGGGATAGCCGGTGGCTCGGCCGCAGATTCTCCGGCCAACAAACGTTTTGCTACATCAGGCTGCATCGCAAACGGTCGCGCCATTCCAATCATCTCGACCACGCCTTCCGCTAGGATGCGTTGCATCAGTTCGACATTGCGCAAACCACCAGTCAGCATCAGCGGCAATTTGCTGCGACGGCGCAACGCTTCTGCGTAAGACAAGAAATAAGCATCGCGACCCGCTTGTTTGCTCGATGCAAAACCTAACTGTGCAGGCGACTCGTAGTTGCCGCCGGAAATTTCCAACAGGTCGATGCCTTCGGCTTCCAGTGCCAATGCGATCTCCAGCGATTCTTCTTGTGACAGACCGCCTTTCTGGAAGTCTGCTGAGTTGAGTTTTACTGACAAGGCTTTATTCGGCCCGATTGCTGTACGCACAGCGCGTACCACTTCAATCAGAAAACGACGGCGCTTCTCTGGGCTTCCGCCCCAAGCGTCCGTGCGAACGTTGGCTAGTGGCGACAGGAATTGCGAAAGCAGATAGCCATGCGCCGCGTGCACTTGCACGCCATCGAAACCAGCCTGCACCGCTAACGCTGCTGTGGTTGCATAGCGTGCGATCTGTTCGTGAATCTCCACCTCAGTGATCGCGCGCGGAATGCGGACGATATTCATCGCTGGCAGATCAAGGCCGACTGCAGACGGACCTAAAGGTTTTTTCAGCAATGGCAGTACTGCTACGCGGCCAGGGTGATTGATCTGCATGATGATCGCGCTGCCATGTGCATGTGCGGCTTTCGCCCAAAGCTTATAGGCAGACAGGAAACGATCGCTCTCGAGAACCGCGTTGCGTGGTTCGACAAAGGCGCGGCCATCAACCATGACGTTGCCAGTGATCAACAACCCTGCCCCGCCGCGCGCCCAAGCTGCATACAGCTGTTCGATTTCAGGCGTTGGTGAGCCGTGGCGATTCGCAAGTTGCTCGCTCATGCCGGATTTGGCGATGCGATTGGCAATGGTGAGACCGCAAGGAAGTGTCAGTGACTGATCCAGCGTTGCAGCAGCAGATGTCAATTTAGTGTTGGTGTTTTTCATGATCAAAGTACTCGCGGGTTGAACTGACGCAAAAGAAATAGCGGATTGCTCACGCGTGGAATTTGTAGCGGTGGAATCAATCCAGCAGAAAGATCGACGCGATGAAGACGGGCTTCGACTACTTTTCCCAATCCCATTTCATGCAGCGGATCATTGGCGTTGCCGTTAAAACGTAATTGCATGTCGACGCGGCGCACTTCAATCGGATGTTCCTTCGGCGTAAAGCGAACTTCGCGTGGAAGACTGAGGCCTAGATTGCCGGTCACGTTGCGATGCGGCAGTCCGAGAATCGGTGGCGCGTCGTGCAATACCTCGCCGAGCTTTGCTTCCATCTCGATCAAGCTGCTGCCGCGACGTGATGCTTTTGCAACGATGCGCCGACCATTGTCATCCCATGCTATTTCGCCAAGCTTCTTGGGATAACCCAACAACTCGCGGCCGATGATCATGGCGCGGTCGTCGTCGAGGATCATCCAAGGACAGAAGATGCCGTAGCCGCGACCCGCTTTCACATGCACGAATAAACCGGCTTCGTGATACGCGTCGGTATAAACATTTTCAGGAAAGTAAGCGCAGAACAAATCTGCGCGAGCAGGCGTGGCCAATTTAATACCGCTTGGCAGCCAACGCGTCATCGCCTTCTCATCCACCTCAACAACAGCGGTCAGATACTGCGCGTTGCGATAAAGCTTGCCGCCTAAGCTGGCCAATGCCCAAGGCGTACGCAAATCTGAGAGCAGTTTATTGAACATTAGGCGAGCCTCGAGAAAACCTGCTTGAGCACGGGCAGCAAAATGCTGCGCGGGGTGTAGCGGCCGCCAACGGTCTGCGCTTGCGCGACAAAACCTGGAATGACAATTCGTTTGTTGCGCGCCATGCCATCAATGCCTGCATGCGCTACTGATGAAGCGCTGACCCACAGCGGCCCCAGACGATCAAGCTTGGAGACGCCTGCGACTTCGGTAAATGCGGTGCGTGTTGGGCCGGGTGCCAGCAAGGTGCAGGAGACGCCGGTGCCGTGCAGTTCACTGTGCAGTGCTTCTGCAAATGAATTGGCGAAAGCCTTGCTAGCTGCGTACGTCGCGTTGGCAGGCGTGGGTTGATGGCCCGAGGTTGAACCCACGATCAGAATCGCACCGGTCTTGCGCTGGATCATTCCGGGCAATACAGCGAGTGTCAGATCCTGCACGGCGACGGCATTGAGTTCTAACTCCTCACGCTCACGCTCGGCATCAAGATTCGCAAGCTTGCCGAAAGTTGCGAAACCAGCGTTATTGCAGAGGATAGAAATATCCGCGGCTGCCAATTCATCGCGAAACTGCTTGCGTGCTTTTCGATCTGCAAGATCGCAGGGCCGCAAGTCCACCGTCACTTTGTAGCTGTCGCGCAACTCAGCAGCGAGCGCTTCCAGCTTTGCGATGCGACGGGCGACAAGAATCAGCGAATGACCGCGCTCGGCGAGCTGACGTGCGAGTTGTTCACCGATGCCACTGGAGGCGCCAGTGATGACGGCGCGGGATTCGGAACTAGGCTGCGGAAGGCTCATGGTGCTTTTCTCTGGAGTGCTTTGACGGCGCTCAGTGTCCGTCCGCTAGCACTTCATACGTGATGCGATCAGCGGCCAATTCGCTTAACATAAATGGCCAACACGAACGTCGAGCTCGTCATTTCCAGCAAAGATCCCCACGGTCTGAACCGCCCTAGCCTGCCGGTGGCCTATCCGCTGTTGCTGCTGGAAATGCTCAGCGAGCGCGGTCATTCAACAGAGCAAGTGGCGAGTGATAGCGGTATCGCGGCCCATGTTCTGGCCAAGCCTGAAGGCCGCATCTCGTTGACGCAGTGGACACGACTTGCCCTTCACGCGATCCGCCTCAGTGGCGAACAAGGTCTTGGTATCGAGTACGGACTTCGCCTGAAACCTTCAGCGCATGGCTTTCTTGGCTATGCGGCGATGACAGCACCGACGCTGCGCCAAGCCATCACATTAGCGACGCAGTATTTCCGCATGCGTTTGCAGTCTTATCACTTACATCTTGCTGAAGACGGTGAGAGAGCCGTGCTGGAAATTTCGCAGGCTCATCCCATTCCCGTGCTGCGTAGCTTCTTCTTTGAATGCTTGCTCGTGAGCATGAAGCAGCTACCAGCGTCATTCATTGGCGAAAAAGCTGAGGAAGTTGAACTCTGGTTCGATTGGCCAGAGCCAGCGTACTTCGCACGCTATCGTGATCGCCTGCCCCCTACACGATTTTCGCAGCCCGCAAATCAATTACGTTTTCCGCGTCGCTATCTTGAGCGTCAACCGATGCTCGCTGACGACAGCGCGCACGGCCAAGCGATCGCGCAAGTAGCGCGTGAGTATGCCTCCGTCAGAAGCGAAGACGAGAATCTCGTGCCAAAGGTGCGCGCTGCATTGATGCTCGGCGATACGAGTTACCCGTCACTTGATGAGTTGGCAGAGCGCCTGCACATTTCCTCACGCACCTTACGGCGCAAACTTGATTTGCAGGGAGCGAGCTATCAAGCACTGCTCGATGAGGCTCGTCAACGCGATGCGCGACAGTTGCTTGAATCATCAGCACTCGACATCCAAACCATTTCATCGCGCCTAGGGTTTCTAAATCCACCTAGCTTCACGCGCGCTTTTCGAAAATGGACCGGCGAATCACCGAGCCAATATCGGCTGCGATGCTTGAACGTTAAAAACTGAGTGAAATTCCCTCGCCCATAAAAAAAGCCCACAGTGAGAACTGTGGGCCTAGAAAGAGCGGAAGCTTGGGGAACCTTCCTCGAGATCAGGGAGTAATCTCGTGAAACCTAATCTACAGACTCAAATTCGCAGCAACTGAAAATATTGCGAGTCTCCACGAAAGCCGAGGAGATTCACTTTGCTTCAATAAACACCCATGTAGTCGCGCTTGCCGATGGGCATGCCGTTGTGACGCAGGATGGAGTAGGCCGTGCTGACGTGAAAAAAGAACTGAGGTAGCCCGTAGTTGGCCAGATACGCTTGGCCGCTCAACTTCTTTTCCTTTGGCGTGCCGGGCCGAAGCACAACCTCAATACCTTCCTTACCTTCAAACTGCGCCGAGGTCACGCTATCCAGAAAAGCGATGGTTTGTGTCAGCAGAGCGTCAAGATCACCAAAGGTTTTTTGATTGCTCTCAAAGGCTGGCACATCGACACCTGCAAGCCGCGCAGCAATTCCCCGTGAGAAATCAGCCGCAATCTGCACCTGCTTAACTAGGGGAAACATGTCTGGAAATAGACGCGCTTGGAGGAGCGCATCTGGCTCTATGGCTTTCGCGGAAACATGCTCTTCTGTCTGGACAAGAATAGCTTTCAGAGCCGTCAGCATTTGTTTAAAGACGGGAACAGAGTGGGTATACATCGGATGGTTCATGCGAAGTCCTGGTGGGATTGAATCGAGGCGAGCCCTGGGTTGTGGGCTTGTGAGGCCAGACGGTTAAATGCCGTCGGCCGCGTGACGTGGTTGAGAGTATTCGCCAAAGGTTTGAGCATCTGGCCGATATAAACAGTAAGCAATTTCGATGAGCTGGGCGCGAGGATATTACCGGTGCTGTCAAAGTCATGCTGCTTGTTAAGAATTGATCAGCCTACTTATGGAGTTAATGACCGACTGACGTGGAGATTAGTCAAGCACTATCAGCCCATTTCAGCCCGTCGCAAGTGGCCGCTTTAGGGCAGCCAAATTGCGTAAATTGATTTAGCGGTCTAATCCAGCGATAGTACTTTTAGACCCACGCGAATTCAGGGCCTTGCGAATAATCTGCCCAAGAAAAACTGCCCAATTGCGGCAATTATTTATCGCCATGAGGCGGTCCCATTGTAGTTAGGGGCCATGAAGGAGATGCAGATGACTCAGCCTGAAAAGTGGCAGCTTGGCGGTAACGCTCCAGAAGTTTACGAGACTCAGTTGGTGCCCGCCCTCTTTGGCCCATGGGCACCGTTGCTGGTGGCGCAAGCGACACTGTGCGCTGGCGAGCGAGTGCTCGATGTGGCATGCGGGACAGGCGTGGTTACACGCTTGGCCGCAGAACAGGTGGGGCCGACCGGTCATGTCGTCGGTCTTGATCTCAACGCAGGCATGCTCGCGCGCGCGCGCGCCACGCCATCCCCGGCGGGTGCCGCCGTGGATTGGCAAGAAGGTGACGCTGGTGCGCTCCCGTTCGAAGCGAGCAGCTTTGACGCCGTCATCTGTCAGCTCGGGTTCCAATACTTCCCAGATCGAGCGCAGGCCGCGCGCGAGATGCTCCGTGTGCTCAAACCCACTGGACGACTTGTCGCTCTTGTGTGGCGAGGGCTCTCTCATAGTCCCGGCTTTTCGGCGCTCGCAACAGCCCTAGAGCGGAACGTGAGCACGGCAGCCGCTGCGGTCATGCGCGCGCCCTTTGTCTTTGGTGACAGTCCCGACGAGTTTCGCGGCTTGCTCGCGCAGGCAGGCTTCCGAACCGTTCGCGTCGGTGCCGACGTGCGCATGGTCCGTTTTTCGTCGCCAGCGGCCTTCGTGCAACATCAAGTGGCGGGATCACCGCTGTCGCCCCACGTCGCGGCCGTCGGCGATGCCGCGCGTGAGACCTTGCTCCGCGAGGTCACTGCCGCAATGCAGGCTCATATGAACGATGACGGATTGGCGTTTCCGATCGAAGGTCACATTGCAGTGGCTCAACCATAATCAAGGGCCGTGCATACGCCTATCTCGCACGTAGATTCCGCAGGTCTACTGAGAATGCACCCTAGCAAGGCGCTCTAGAGGGACGGCCGCTTTGTGGCAGTGAATCCAAAAGTGTGGCCGGCAGCACTTGGCACGAATCAGCCCATAGCGAACATTTTCCAAGGCAAAAATACGGCTGTAAAATTCTGATCAATTCAGTCAGCGTTTGCTTTCAATTGCAGACTCACCGTCTATGCAACATTAAGTTGTCGGACATGCTGCGGGCCGAGCTCTGACACCGATGTGCAGCCGAGCAGGTTTAGACTTCGTGCGATTTCATCGTGCAGTAGCGTCAATGCCCGATCCACCCCTGCCTCGCCTCCTGCGGCAAGACCATAAAGATACGGTCGACCAATTGAACAAGCATTGGCGCCGAGTGCCAAAGCTTTCAGTACATGCGTGCCGCGTCGAATGCCGCCATCAACGATGAGTTCCAGCTGATTGCCGATGGCATCACGAATAGGCGCAACTGTTTCGATCGGAGATGGACAACCGTCGAGCTGCCTGCCTCCATGGTTGGACAACATCGCTGCGGTTGCTCCAATCGACACTGCCAGCTTCGCATCCTCTACCGTGCTCATGCCTTTGATAACGAAAGGTCCCTGCCATTGTTCGGCGAGCCAAGCTGCATCTTCCCAAGTGACACTACGATCAAACTGACTGTTCACATATTCGATCAAGCCCATTGCTCCGTTACCGAGCGCATCAACACGATGTGCGACATTCGCTAAACGGAAATCCGGATCTCGCAATAAATTGAACAGCCATTCGAAGCTCGTGGCATAACTAAAAAAAGAACTTGGCGTAATGCGTGGCGGCATCGTCATGCCATGTCGATGGTCACGCTCGCGATTGCCTGCGACAGCGGTATCGACGGTCAGGCACAGAGCCTTGTAGCCAGCCTTTTTGCAGCGCTGCACCAACTCTCGGGTCAGCTCGCGATCTTTGAAGATGTAGATCTGGAACATCTTTGGGCCCGTCGTGGCAGCTGCTACATCTTCGAGACTAGTCGTCGCCATCGTCGACAAGCTATAGAGCAATCCGTGCTTATCTGCTGCCCTCGCTGCGCCGAGCTCTTTGTGATGATGGAACAAGCGCGACATGCCCGTCGGACTGAGAAGCAACGGCATGCGCAGATCACTGTCCAACACTCGCGTGCTCAGATCAACTCTGGAAATATCGTTCAAATACCGTGGCAGTAACTGATATTGCTCGAACGCGCTGGTGTTTCGTCGCAGCGTCCATTCGTCATCAGCACCACCGTCGATATAGTGAAACATCGGCGCAGGTAATTTTTTCTTCGCTCGAATGCGCAGGTCGTCAATGTTGTAGCAACGCTTCAGGCTCATGAATGCTTTCCTATTCTTTGTAATTTAAGCGCCTGTTACATCACCGCGGCTGAGCTGAACAATCAGCCTTCGGCGAGAGCGTCATTAAGACTCGATGCAATAGAACGAGCGCAAAGCCTCTGCTATTGCATTTGGGTAGATGGTGGAATGTGTTTCACCATCGAAGCACTGGAAGTTAACCTTCATTTCTGAATGCTGTTTCCTCACCTGCAAGGAAAGTGCTTCGGTTTCAGGAATGCCGGCAATCTGACAGAAGCGGTTCGTTTTTTCGTCACCGCCGACAGCGAAGAAAGCTTGGCGTGCCGACTTGGACAGCGCTTGCGAAGCCTGCGAATTTTGCGGCTCTCGCATCAACCATGAGCCACTCATGCCCACGCCAGGACTGATGATTGCGTAATTGCGAAACGGCGATCTTTCCTGCTTAAGCGTATAAGCGACAAAGGTTCCGCCGGCAGAATGGCCAAGGATGTCCAAGTTGTTTTCATCGACTGGTAACTGTTGCGTCAGCGTCGGCAATAGTTCGTCAAGCAAGAAGCTGTGCAGCTGTGAAGCCTTGCCGACACACTTGCGTGCGTCCTGTCCGCGAGTTGCGAACAGCGCACGGAAGATGCGACCCAGTCGGTCGTCGAAGCGATAACCATCGGGTGGCGGTGCAAACTCTTCGAAGCGGCGAAAGCCGAATTCAACGGCGCCTTCCGAGCGAGGAATGCCGATACCGATCACCATGATCTCTTCGATTTCGCCGCGTCGCGCCATGCGCGCTGCAGCTTCCGCGACGGTCGAGAATTCGATATTGGCGTCGAGCACCAACAGCGTCGGATACCGACGGGACGGATTTGCGGCAGCAGATGCGGGTAGAACCGCAAAGACTTCGAAATCACGTTCCATCTGCTGCGAGCGAATCACATACTGGCTGAGATTCTCGGGTGCGCTTGCAGTCATGGAACGCAGCGCGCTGATGAATGGCCGCAGCGCGCCAATCGTTTTACTGAGAAATGGATTGCTGAGCGGCACGATCTCGCTGCCATATTCATGACCCGTACCGAGATGTCGACGTAGTCCACTCACCAACATCGGCACGCGATTGGTGTCGTTGTTTAGGTCGCCCACGCCAAGCAGCGGCTGCAACGCAGTGGCACCAACATTGCGCAAGATCGCTTCAACAGTGCCAACCAATCCACTGAACAATGCGACTGAACCAGGCGCCACACGATACTTGTCGCGACACCAAGGCAGTAGCTGCTCGGCAATGAACGCACCGTGACGCTGGACGTCGTCGGTGGTCACGGTCGGCGTTTCAAAGCAGACGATGATGCTTTCTTCGATCTCGCGAGTCTGCGCCATCAGACGACTCATCTCGACGGCTGAACCAAATATGTCGCAGGCGTTGAGCAGCACGACAAGTGGATAGTGACGCTTGGGTTTCTCTACGTAAGACACTGGGACTGCAACGATGACGCGATACATCACATGATCATTGCTCGCCTTCAACTCGTGGCAATCGATACCAGTATGTCGTCGACAGGTCGCGTCGCGCAGGCTGATAGAAAAGCGGCTAGCCGACATCGAAGTCATGATTTCAGAATTCATAACTGAGTCGCAGGCCAACGGTGCGTGGCGTGGTCACGGTGTACTGCACGGTGGGGCCAGAGACAGATGTGATCGCGTGGCGGTCCAGCAAGTTGTCGGCGAACAGCTGTACGCGCCACTGGTCGGTGCCGGCACCGATGCTTGCTTTAAGTAGGGCGTAACTCGGCACGGTAAAGTCGCCGTAATCGATTGTGTTACCCAGCGCATCCTTTTGAGGTGCTGGTTCAAACACTGCGTACTGCGAGCCGATGAAGGACAGCGTAGCGCTGGCATCGCCGTTAAGATCGAACGGCAAATAAAAGGTCACATTCGCCGTGGTGCTGAGCGTCAACTTCGGCATGTTGGGCAGCTTGGCGCCTTTCTGCACGGTGGTGGGATCTTCAGATCGAGTCACTTTGCCGTCGTTGAATCCAGCATTGGCCAGCAGCGTAAGGTTTTCGATTGGCAACCATGCCACGGACGCTTCAGCTCCATAGGCCACCGCGTCTCCAGCATTGTCGAGATGACCGAAATTGGAAAGTGGAATACTGCCGAGCATCGCGGTTCCCACAACCGTGCCCTGAATGTCCTTCCAGTCGATGTGATAGACCGCAAGATTGCTGGTGAGTCGGCCATCCAGCCAAGTGGACTTGGTGCCGATTTCTTTGTTCAACACATAGTCGGGTCGAATGATTGCGGGGCCTGCGTCCAGCGTCGCCAAGATGTTGGATGTGCCGGAACGGAATCCGCGACTGACTGTGGCGTAAACCATGTGGTCTGCGTTGAAGTGCCATGAAGCCGAAAGCTTGGGCAAAAATCCCTTGCTGTTCATACGCTGCTTAACGTGCACGCTGACCGTTTGAGTTTCGGGATCGATGTTGTTGGGATCAGATCCGATGAGAAAGGCCTCGACGCCAGACAGATAGGAGTCGAAGTAGAAGTCGATGTCCTCGCTGAAATAACGCAAGCCGGCGGTGATTTCAAAGCGTTCAGGAATCACGTTCCACTTGAGTTCACCGTACGCAGCATATTGGGTGAAGGCCTCATCGCCAAAGCCATGCTCCTGTTCCCCCTGCAGAGGATAAAAAGCACCGAGGAGGCCGCTAAGCAGGCCGCCAGTGGGATCGATGTCAGGAATATTGTCTTCACGCTTTGTTTCATCAAAGGTCTGGCTGCGGTCGCGATAGAAAGCGCCAGCGATCCAGTCGAAGCGTTCGTCGCCATTGGACACCAATCTCAATTCTTGCGAGAACGAATTGAGATCAGTGATAACGCGAGTCGAAGCGTTGCTGAATATGTCTGGCGGTTGGCCTAGGCCCAGCGTCAGAAATTGCCCGTTGACCAGCGTCTGCAAAACCGGCGTGCGGCGGCGCATGTCTTTGTCTGTGTCGTAAAGCGCACTGACTGAGGTCAGCTCGGCAAACGGCAATGTCCAGCGTAGCGTTAGCGCATTGATGGCGAAATCAGTCTTCGCGTACTGATCTTCCACATGCGAGTTGGTCAGATCTTCCGTGTGGCCGGGTTCCACGACTGGAAACTGTTTCTTGTTGCTGTGATCTTGAAGGTGCAAGAAATCCGCTTGGAAGTTGTCGCTGACTTGCCAACGCAGCAGGCCACGAACGGAGTCTGCGTCTTCTTCGTCGGCATCCGGACGGTTGAGTGCCGTGTAGTCGACATAGCCGCCGGTCTTACGCTTGGTGCCGACGATGCGTGCACCGATGTGGTCTTCCCACAGCGGGATGTTCACAGCCAGGCGAGCGTCGTAGCTGTCGCCACCCTGTTGTGTCTGGCTGCCCATAAGCGTGCCGCGTACTGTCCATTCGTTTAACGAAGGTTCGCGAGTGATCATCTTGATGGCGCCGCCCATGGAGCCTTCGCCATACAAGGTGCCTTGCGGGCCTTTCAGCACTTCGATGCGTGACAAGTCATAGATGTTGAGATCGGGAAAAACGCCTGAGCCTTGGATCGCGACATCGTCGAGATAGACACCGGTCGTGGGCGAGCCATCGCCATAACCAAGATCTGAAGCATTGACGTTGGAGATGCCGCGCATGGCGATTCTTGCCGTGCCATTGCCAGACTTTTGCAGCGACACGCTAGGCACTTGCAGCAGGTAATCCTGCATGCCGGTGACACCTGCTTTGTCGAGCGCGCGCCCTCCGAATGCATGTGCACTGCCCGCAACGTCCTGCACATTTTCGCTGCGATACGAGGCGGTTACTTCAATGCTTTCGAGGCGGGGACCCGCTGCTGGCGCTTCCGGCGGGGGGATCGCATTTGGACGCTGTGGGAGCGGAATCACATCAAGCTCTGAAGCAACTTCAGCAGCAGAAGATTCAGGTACAACAGATTCAGTAGGAGCGGATTCAGTCGTTGAGGATTCAGCCATTGGAGATTCAACGTTGAGCACGTCCAATAGGTCCGCTGCGACCGTGGCGTTATCGGCTGGCGCTGTGCTGTTCGGCGCTGCAGTCGTGGGCTCAACCGGTGTTTCTGGTGCTGTCGTTTCCTGCGATGATCCAGTCACAGCCCAGCAGGACGTTGTCGCCACTGCTGCTGCGATCAGCAGTTTTCTTGTCCAAAGATTCATTCTCGCTCCTGCCATGCACGTGGCACGGTTATATAAACTATTTGTTTTTATAAACACTGTGTTTATAAAAATATAGCGTTTAATATACTCAGACGCAAGCCGACGCCTTTAGTCAGGACCTTTGAATGAACCAACCAGCGGGCAATCCCCGTAAAAAACCGCGCTTAAGCCGCGAGCAGCAAAAAGCCGCCCGCGTGCAAGATTTGCTGGAAGCCGCCCGCGTGATGTTTCGCGAGAAAGGCTACGACGCCGTCACCATTGATCAGGTCGCGGAATATGCCGGGTGCTCACGCATGCCGGTCTACACCCTGTTCGGCGACCGGCAGAATTTATTTTTCGAGCTGTGGCGCAGCGCCACAGCTGATCTCGAGCAGAGTCTGTTCAAGCACTTTGTGCCGGGCACCCCGCTGAGACGCAATCTCAAGCAACTGTCTGCGCTGTTGGCCGACAGCTTCAACACGGAAAAGCCAGTGGATGATTCCGAGCGCCTGTTCTTTGTCGTGCAGACGATCTCACTCAGCCGCCCAGACATCGCAGAAAAAGTGTCGGATCTGGCGCGCAAAGTCATCAAGGATGTTGCGCGGTGTATCGAGCAGAGTTCTCTGGCCCGAGGTGAAAAATTGCGTAGCGACGCCGAGACAGTTGCGTCACACCTCGTTTCGTATATCAACGGGATGGCCACCGTTCAATTTCAAACCCATGCCCGCTTCGTTAAGGCCAAGGATCTGATCCCGATCTTTGACGGAATGGTTTTTAAAGACGCATAACGAATGTACGCTGTTGGCACTAACCCGACGGCTAGAATCAGCCCTTTCCTGTCAATTGCAAGCGGCCGCTTTAGGGCATCCCAATTACGTAAATTGATTTAGCGGTCTGATCGGGTGATAGTGATTTATAGAGCCAAGCGAATTCAGCGCCTTCAGAATGACCCGATCGACAACAACTGCCGAAATGCAGCAATTAATTACCGCCATTAGGCGGCCCAATTGTAGTTAGGCAAAATGGACTTGGTCACCGCCAGCTTCAAGGTTGTAGGTATTCGTCCAAGCGGTGAGCGCATCGAAATTGAGCTGCTTATAGGCAAGCCTTTTCTCAATGAAAGCAGTCCAGTCCAACAATGGCGCTGTCCCGTGTCGTGCAAGCCTCTTTATGGTGGCGTCATAAACATGGCGGGGGCAGACGCCGTACAGGCCCTTTGCGAAGCTCTCAAAAATGGTTTCGGTCAATTGGCTAGCTTCAAGCACTATGGCGGACAATTGCTATACGACGATGGCACAGATTTCTCACTTGAGTACTACGAATTCCCTTCATCAGGGCAAAACAATGCCTAATCAGGCATCCAAGCGGACGGGCTACGCTTGCCGCTTAACTTGAGCGTTAGATATACATGGATAGCTCATCTCTAGCTAAAGCACATTCCCGAAGATTGGCTGTTGCATTCACGCTCCTTGGCCTATTCGTATTCCTTGCTATTGCGGCCATTTATCGCCAGAAAGGAATCGCTACGGCTGCTCCGCTAGCGTTGACCTTCCTAACCGTAGCCTTATATTTTCGTTGGCTAAGCAAACGCGCTGCGGCATGGCGCTCTGCAAATCCCACCTCATGGAATCAAAGTGTGCCATTCAGCGTGTTTGGAGGCCTCAAGACAACAATGCTCTTCGTCTCCCTCACCACATTTGTCATGGTAGTTAGCAGTGTTGCCCTTCATTTACTACGCATCTAACAAGACACTCCAGTTGACGCCCCCGCTTCGCGGGGCCGCGCCTGAGTTTGAGCGTTGTTTATCTTGGGAGAGCTAGCACTTGTCTGAACTCCGGGATGAACGTCTCAAGAGCATAGGCTGGAAGGATTTGCGCTACCTCACCAAGTTTGAGGTGGCGTACGAACTGACTCTTTCGGCACCTTGGCTAGCCGCCTCTTGGTTCGCTGCGGCGCATGAGTACTATCTGCTCGCACTGGGCGCATCGTTCATGTTCTTCCTAACAGGCCTGCGTCAAGTCCATAACGCGTACCACTACGCGCTCGGCTTGTCTCGTAGCGCAACCGAGTGGGTAATGTTTGCACTTAGCGTATTTATGCTTGGCTCAATGCATGCAGTGCAATTCATTCACCTGCGTCATCACCGCTACTGTATGACTGAGAATGATGTAGAGGCGATGAGCGCTCGTATGCCTTGGTGGAAAGCGATACTGATCGGCCCATTATTCCCGTTGCATATCCACAGTAAGGCCCTTGAAATAGCGGATGCTCGCTATCGTCGGTGGATTTGGGCTGAGCTTCTGGCGAATGTCGTGTTCATTCTTATAGCCTTCTTTGCTCTGGAAGCTCAATGGCTCAAATATCACGTCACAGCCATGCTGGCGGGCCAGTGTCTGACCGCATTCTTTGCTGTCTGGACCGTGCATCATGACTGTCATTCTGAAACGGCTTTTGCCCGAACTATTCGCCATAAACTGAAGGCACTTATCACCTACAACATGTTCTATCACGTCGAGCATCACCTCTTCCCAGCTGTACCGACGTGCAAACTGCCCGTTCTCGCGCGGCGCTTGGATGCGGTGGCGCCGGACCTTGCTTCAAATAAGGTGTTTTAGAAAACGCTCGACAATGCTCGCAAGCTAAACAGTAGTTGGAACGAAGAGAGCCTCAGTGTCGCGCAATAAAACCAGCAGTCGCGTCGTAAAGCGGCGCAGCTTCCGGCAATGGAAGCACTGACCATCCATGCGTCATGTTGCGACCTTGGATGTAAGTGACATCGACACCTTGTGCTCGTGCTCGCTCAACAAATTGAAGAGAGTCCACATGCAGAAGATCAGCCGTGCCGCTAAAGATTAGCGTTGGCGGAAGGTCGGAAAGATTGCCGAGAACGGGACTGACGTGCGGATCATCGAGAAGCGTGTCGCGGGCCCATTGTTTGGCCGCCCAGACGAGTGCAGGCCGCGATAGCAGCGGATCGATATCTTCAAGAGCTGCCTGCGCAGGGTTATCAGCGAGCAGATTAAGAAACGGTGAGAACAGGACAATCGATCCGGGCATTGGCTTTCCTCGTTCGCGCAACTCCATGGAAAAACCTAACGCCAACCCCCCACCTGCAGAATCACCGGTGATGGAAATTCGATTCGCGGGAAATTGCTGAATCAGCCTGTCGTAAAGCTGCGCCATCATCGCGTACGCGTCTTTCCAATCATGCTTGGGTGCAAGCGGATAATTGGGCACTATCAATTGCGCGCCTGTGCGTTCGGCGAGGCCCTTAACTAAATTCCACTGGAAGTCAGCCATCGGCCCCACATACGCGCCGCCATGAATGTAAATAATTGCGCGATCAGGTTTCGAATTTTTCGGTGACACGATGTAGTAGAGATATCCGCCGATCGACTCTGTTCGGATATCAAACTGCTTTTTTAACTTGTCACTGGGTCGCGCATCACCTTCAGCCTGTCTCTTCTGGACAAGCTCTTGGTAGCGGTCGACGTTTTGCATCGTCGACTTCACTTGCAGCATCGGCAGAACAGCAACACGAACGAGATGCGTCACCATCGATTCTCCAGACCTGAAGCTGGAGATCTTCACTGCCACAATTGCCAGCACCAGCAAGGCAATCGCACTAATCAGAATAGTGCGGCGTCGACTGCGTGGATGAACGTTCGTTTGAATCATAGTCAGGCCGTCAGCAGTGCGGGCTCAAGCGCACAAGCACATTTCTCACAAAGCAGACCCGAAGCAATGAGACGATCAGCACGAGCGATTCGAAGTGCATCTTCGCGAGAGGTTGCGCCAAGCTTCAGGTAGGTATTTTTCAAATGCCACCTGACGGTACTGGATGAGATACCCAAAACCTGAGCTGTTCCTTTCATGGAAAGTCCCTGCCCCGCCCACGCGAGAATTTGAAGTTCTCGTTCAGTTAGCGATTCCTGAAGTTGGCTCCGGATTTCAATCCTGAACTGATGAATACTCATGCGTTTATCTCAAAGGAACTGGCAATGCTGAACTTCCAATGAAACTGGTCCGATTAGTCCTGATTGACGCAGCGGTGTCGTCGGCAGATACGGCAAGCTCTTTAGTCCTGTCACGCTCGTCGCACCTGTCTGCGCATCTCCTATCAGGCGATTGACCCAAAGATTAGCGACTGAAATCTCAAGCTCGTTCTCGCCTACTTGCAGCGCTGATGTAACGTCGATTCGGAATGGCGACTTCCATGCATAGCCGACGGACTTGCCATTGACCTTCAACTCCGCAACATCGCCAACGCCTCCAAGATTGATGAAGACATGATCATTTCCCTGCGGCTTGGAGGAAATCTTGAACGACGTACGGTATGTCGCAACTCCTGAAAAATATTTGATTGCGGGATTCTGATTTTCAGACAACGAAGATAGCTGCGTCAGTTGTGCTGATGTCGGCGCGCCGCGATCCGCTTGGAATGCGACTGACCACGGCCCTTCAATGTCGATCATCTTTTTCACGGCACGCTGCGGAACCTCAAGCTGAGTTCGAGTCGCTCTGCGTTGAAAAACAACGAAGACTCCATCTTGAGGTCTCAGACTCATGCGCAGCTTGGTGACGTCGCCTTCAGTTCGATATGAGACGGGTTCTACTGCGCCTGTTTCTGCATTCCAGATTTCTGGAACTCTTCCTGACACACGGAATCCAGCATCAAACTGTTTAGCCACATCAGTCGCGTTATGAATGAAGTAAATCTCAGCCTCGCGTGACTGGCGATGCACGAACAAGATATCGGACAGAACGTCAGCATTGATTGGATCAAAATCTGGAGTCACCTGGATTTTCTTGAGTGCAGCCTCGACATCGCGCGTCGCGATGACACGACTCTGATATTTCTTGCTGCGCCAGAGTTCGGTCACCAAGCTGGAGAATTCAGACGAATCATCTGCAAGGCTTGGGCTGGAAGTTGGAGCCATTCCGACGATGGTGGCGCCGTCAGCAACTAACTTTTTCAAACGCCGCAACACGGGGACGGTCATCTTCTCGCTGCTTCCGCCCAAGTACAGCAATCGGTATTGCGCGCCACTGCGACTGACTAGCTTGCCTTTCACCACAGACAATTCATTCAAAACAATTTCAGAATTGAC
The DNA here is from genome assembly GCF_003052265.1 of Stenotrophobium rhamnosiphilum. Classification (GTDB taxonomy): domain Bacteria; phylum Pseudomonadota; class Gammaproteobacteria; order Nevskiales; family Nevskiaceae; genus Stenotrophobium; species Stenotrophobium rhamnosiphilum. The sequence continues at coordinate 693,648 of NZ_QANS01000001.1, read as the reverse complement.
GAAGTCATAGGCATATCGACGCGGAGCATCCTGCACGGCCTTGTCGTGATACAGCGCAGTGAGAGGCCCTTCTTCTCCATAGAAATAAGCAACGTCCGCAATATTCTTGCCTTGCTGCAACAAGTAGCTGGAGCGAGAGATATAGGTAACCCAAGGTTTCGCTAGCCCCGCCCACGAATCCAGTCGATTGAAATCCAGACCAAAGATAGAAAGCGTAAGACCGGGGCCTTTGCTATCAATCGGCTGATGAACCGACGTGTGCAAGACGGGTCGGTTGACGCCCGCTGCGAACAAGCGATTGATCATCGGCAGCAAATCTGCGGGGCCATAGCCCCAAGGGTGTAGTGCGGTCGTTAATGATTCAGCTGCCACCAGCGGTTTGCCGTAAACATGCGCAACAGAAGCCGCACCTTTTAAATCGGCAAAAAAAGTAGGATCTGATTGGGTGCCGACAGGATGCGTCCAGAAAGCACCCATGGGGATATCAGCCGGAGCACGCATCCCCATATCATCGCCAAGCGATGGCCGTCCATTTTCTAGCGCTTCGCTGTAGTAAAAAAGCCCGCGGTCGTGTGCTGCTTCGGCAACTTTTCCGTAATGCTCGCTCGCGATCAAATCGGCCAAGGTGCGTCGAAAGTCGTAGAGAAAATGCTCACTACTGATTCGATCGCCAACAATAGTGCCTGTGAGAGCCGGCAGCCACGGAATCGGGTCATAACCTCGAAGACGCTTAAATTGCGCGATGAACGCAGGCGTCCAATTACTCGCTTTCACTTCGATACTGTCGGTCAGAACGGCACGCACGCCACGCTTGCCTATCAATTTGTCGCCGACCGCTGAACGATAGGTGTCGAAGTAGTGATTGATGTATCGACCAACCGCTGCGCCGTCGTACTTGTCGACTTCTAATCCAGTCGCTTCCTTTGTTGCAGGATGATTCGTGGTTCCCGTCAAGGAATATCCCACCCTTAGGATTCGCCATGTTCCTTCAGGCGGAGTCCAAGCGAGCGTGCCATCCGCATGAAGAAAAGATGTCACGTCGCGCACCGACGCCGTTGGTGCGCCAACATCATTCGAGCTATCTGCTCGCTCGATGGCGTAGTAGTCCGGAACAATCGCAAATCCAGCCTTCGCCTCAAATCTGTCGATCCTGGACTCTGAGGACAATCGGAGTTCAGTCACAAGCGCAGATGGTTTCAGCGGCCCAAAAAAGTTCTTCAGGCTGATTGAAGAGCCTTCTGCCGGTATAGCGAATTTTGGAATCACTGGCGCGACGTGTGTCAGCAATACGCGGAAGCGTTTCGCCGTCACCGGATCAAAGCTTGCTGTCGATGGAACGCCCGTCAACGGCACATCGGTCACACGTTGCCAGCCAGTGCCTTCTTCCACTTCTAAACTGGCTTGGTATTTCGATCCAAATAACGCGGTCACGCCGGGAACGAAAACCGTGATTGAACGAATCGTTTGAGAAGTTGGGTACTCAATGGACACCCAACCCGGTTTCTTTTCGTCGCCAACCGGCACTTCAATTCCAGTGTCGTAGCTGTCATCGACAATGGATGCCGATGCCACTTCCACTCCATCGGATAGTGAAATCTTTGGAGTAGGCAGTGACTTTGTTTGCTCAATCGGAAAAGCCAGCACTGCAATATCGGAATAGAAGCGTGGCAGAACGGGCTTCTCGACTGCGCGGTAGGCTGCCGCCGGATTTGCTGATGGAGGCAGCGCCTGGAAAGGTCCTGCTACATCAGAAGGCGTCGGTAATGGCTGCGCTAAAGCTTGTCCGCCAGCAACATCAATGCTGGTCCACACCAGCTTCTTCATCGCATCTTGCGGTGGAACCCATGGCCCTCCTGTTTCACTCCAACCAGGAGAGGCGGCAATCCCGAATTCCATACCGAGCTGATCGGCCAAACCAACCGCATACGAAAATGCCTCATCCCACTCTGGCGACATGTAGATCAGTCGCTTGTCTACAACCTGCGGAGTTGAAAGAGACGCATCAAAATTATGCACGCCGCCGATTCCGACTCTCTGCATCCACTCGAAGTCTTTACGGATTCCTTCTTTGGTGACATTGCCATTCATCCAGTGCCACCACACTCTTGGGCGAGCAGCATTCGGAGGATTGACGAATCCCGCGTACAAAGGATCAACGGATTTCAGCGTCGGATTCGCAGCTTCTGCATGTGAGGAGCATGGCAATGTCGTAGCCATTGCACAGCCCACCAGCGCGAAACCAAGCGAGCGGAGAATCCTCACAGATCAAGGCCCAATCGAATGGTGAAAGTACGTGGCTGGTTCAAAACGTACTGATTTATTTTTGTGATCTGATTGAGTGCCGTGCTAATCGATCCAGTCACCGGAACTGTCTCGTTGAGTATGTTGACGATATTGAAATTCAGACGCAGGCGACTCGTCTCAGATCCACCCATCAAAGAGAGTCCCGCATTGAGCGTTCCGAAATCATTGATAGGAATGTCGTGCGTGACGTTGCTAAATCCTTTGCCGATGTAGTTGTAACCCACATCAACGCCCGCCAGTACAAACCACAGCGGCTTCATGTATCGGATGGAAGCATTGTATTGGCTTCGCGCTGCGCCAGGCATTTGCGCGCCAGACTTGACCTCCACACCACCCACTGCGGTAAACGGCGCAGTGATATACGCATCAGTAAGGCCGCCTGACGCTGAAACAGTCAGACCGTCGACAGGCGGATTCCACAGGAAATTAGCCTCAAAGCCTTTACTAACTGCAGACGAAACATTGACGTAGTAGTTCAGCGGAATACCCTGCGTCGCCTGCTGAATAATCGGGTCTTTGTACTTGATATAGAAGCCGGTGATATCTGCTTGCAGCGTTTGATCTAGCCAGCTGGTTCGCAGTCCCAATTCGTAATTCCACAGCGAATCGGATTTATAAGTTGCAGGAACGCCGTTGGTAGCCGTTGATGGAACCTGCTGAAGGCCGCCGAATCGAAAACCTTTGCTGGCTAATCCATACAGCGAGATATCTTCGCTGAAGCGATAGGTCGCAGAGAATTTCGGATTGATTCCATGCTCCGCGATTCGACTCGTCAGATCCACCGGCATTAGATTGTTCGACGCCAGCACCAGAACGCCTGTCCCGACGAATCCTCCCGACACGGAAGTCGAATAGAAGCGCGCACCCGCTGATAAATCGAGGTCGTCCCACAATGTGTAAGTGAGATCGGTAAAGAACGCGCGCTCCTGCGATTTTGCCTTGTTCACAGCGTAGAGCAGTGAAGTGGTCTGCGTGGTGAAGTCAACGATACTTCCAAGAACACCCGGCAAGGAGTTCAACAGGTCATTGGCGGAAATATTCTGGTGAAGAACCGTATCTCCGAGCATGTTGAAGTCGAGTTTGTAGTTGTAGAAGTATCCGCCGACCAGCCACTTGAATGGCCCATCTCCCGTCGATTGCAGTCTCAACTCCTGAGAGAACGCACGAGAATCGTCGTTGACTGCAAGGAATAACCCCAGTTCTTGCGGATAGCCCTGCGGTGGAGAACCCGTGATGATCGGGGTTAAGTCATTCGAGACGAAAAGATCCTTGCTGATGAAAGAGGACAGTGACACCACTCGCATGGAATCAAAGTTGTAATTCACTTCAAATGAATCCAAACCAAACTTGTTCTTCAAGGGTTGGTCCAGAATAAATTTATCGCTCTCACGCGGGCCATTCGGTGAGTCTGCAGACGAGGTTGCATTCGGTGCCGAAAAGTTTTGAGTGAGATGTGTCAGCTTGAATTTCCAATCTTCAGACGGAGTCCACAACAAGATTGCGCGGATTTGATCGCCCTCTCCCTCGTCCACTCCCCGCTCTGGCGGATTGGTTCGCGTATTGGCGTATAGGCCTGGGGTGTTGCGCTTGATATAGGCAAACCTGAGTGCCAGTCCATCATCCTTGAGGATGGGCACGTTGATCGCGGCACCATTCGTAAATGCGCTCGTGCCTTGATCAGGGCTCGTGTACAAAGAGAAGCCTCGGAATTGCCATTCACCAACGACGGGATCCTGAAGCTCATAACGAACTGCACCAGACAGCGCTGCGCCACCAAACAACGTTCCCTGCGGTCCTTTCAGTACCTGCACACCGGACAAATCGAAAGCACTTAAATCAGGCGTAATACCGTTGATGTAAGGATCAGTAAAAGCTGTATCGCCAATGAAAATACCGACAGTAGCCGGGTTGGTAGAAGTTGGATTCGTGTCCGTGCTGATACCGCGCATTGAAATGCGGGTGAATCCAGAACCCTGCTGTGAAGCAACAACGCCGGGCGACTGCTGAATGAAGTCGTTTAGATTCAACTTGCCTTGGTTCTCCAAGTCCGCGCCGGAGAACGCTGAGATTGATGCAGGAATATCGCGAATCGATTCTTCTCGCTTGGTTGCAGTGACAACGATTTCTTCAATCTGTCGTGAGTTGCCTACTGGCGCATCAGCGACCGAGGCTCCTGCCTGTTCGCTGACAACCGGGATATTGGGCAGATCAACGACAGCCGCGTTGTCATTGCTTGGCAGCACGTCAGCTGATGGCTGGGCAATGGTATCTTCGGGCGCGCTTGTGTCACCGGAATTGATGATGTCATTCAGAAGTCCGTCATCAAAAGATTGAGCTGGCGCTGGTGACGCGTTTTGCTCCGCCTGCTGATTGTCTTGTGCACTCACCTGAAACGTAGTCAGCGCCAGAACCAAACAATATCCTACGACAGATAAACCCCTACTACCCACAATGATTCTCGTGATCTTGCTCATGGTTCCAGCGTTCTCCTAATTTTTTAAATTGCCCACGCACTTCTTTCAGCGCACGGACAAATCGACTTCTTGATCGGTAGCGTTGAATACGAATTTTTTGGTCTTACCTTCCGACGGGCTCCACGCATCCCACGTTGCCGTGAGCTCTGGATTATTCGGATCGCCAGATCGGACAAATGCGCCGATCGTTCGCATCATGATTTTGGACAAGGCTTCTCTGCCTGCGCTGTTGCGCTTGGAGAAATCCATTGAGAAGAAGTTGTTTGAGAAATTCCCAAAGACGAACGCCAGATCGATGGCGTGTCCTGCGCCATACAAGGTTCTCCAAGGTTCTGGGCCTTGGTTCCAATCAAATCTGTAGGCGAATACTTTGGGCTCGTGCCGAGCCATTGTGGTAATGGCGGCGTTCGCCTGATGCTCTGCGGCTTTAAGAATCAGCCATGCATAGGCGTCGTAAAATCCGGAGCCCAAAGCTGGCAACAGATATGGCGTGACCAAATCTTTCAGCTTCAACGTCGGCGCGGCATCAGAATCCGTTTTCAACATCAGGGTGAATCGCTCAGCGTCAGAGACTTTCATGACGTTCGCTGTGAATAGCTTTGCTTCATCTCGGGTCATGCCGACAATTGTTGGAACGCGGTTGAACTGCCCCTTTTCGAAGACATCATTGAGGTCGGCAGGAATAACGGCGCCATCGCCAAAACACGTCGGCACTCGACGCAAAGCAGGATCTTGGCCTTGAGCAGTAAGCAGTTGAGCTGTTGTTTTTGATTTCAGGTAAGCCTTGAGTTCGGAAGCATTCTTATTTTCCAAATACTCTTTAGCTGCGTCTTTCGACTTAGCTAAGCCGTCATCCATTACCAACTGCGTAGCGAACTTTCTTGAGAATTCATAGCCCTTCTCTCTCGGCGTGGAGACGATGATTCCACTGAGGATGATTGCTTTCTGAAAGAGACCCGCGCCAAGCGGAGAGCCCATCACGCTATATACGTTGATGGCGCCTGCTGATTGGCCCATCAGAGTTACGTTAGCTGGATCACCGCCAAAAGCAGCTGCGTTTGATTGAATAAATCGAAGCGCCAGAAGGATGTCTAAGGTTCCAAAATTTCCAGAGCTACTCTTGGCGTCGTCGCTCTGAAAAGCCGGATGTGTCATCCATCCGAAAATACCCAGACGATAATTGACGGTGACGACAACAGAGCCTGTTGCGGCCGCGAGCTTCTCACCTTCGTAAACAGGATCGCCGGAATAGCCAGCGATATTGCTGCCACCATGTACAAACACGATGACGGGCAATCGACTTGCAGAATGATTGGGTTTCCAAACATTCAGCGTCAGGCAATCTTCACTGCCGACAGGTTTGTCGAAAGCTTCAACGTTTGATGCACCCCAGACTTTTCCATCTGGCGGAGGCCCGTAAATTGAACCGAGTTGCGCGCACGGGGAGCCGAATACATCGGCACTTCGCACATCAGTCCAAGGCTGGTGCGGTTCTGGTGCTTTCCAACGGAGATCGCCGATTGGTGGCTTGGCATAGGGAATTCCCAACCACCGAATTCCAGAGCCTCCAGTTGCTTGTGTTCCGCGTAAAGGTCCAAGTGTGGTGCGCGCGGTCAATAACGAGGCGTCAGCGGCAGAAGCGCTAAGCTCGTTCGCAAACGAAGAACTGGCAAGCACGATATTCATGGCGACGAATACGGCAGCTTTGGTGAGTGACTGAATACGCGACACCGCTTACACCGCCGGACCTGCCGCTATGGCGGCAACTCTCAGCAAACCAGCTGCCGCGACGCACAGGCCTGTCTTTGTAATAACGGCGTTAACCATTCCAGTCTCCCAGTTCTCGATTTGGGAGTTAAGCACCCAATGGCAAAGGGGTCTTTTGGAGGCGAAGCTACTTTCTTTGCGATCCTGATGGCATTACGGCCGCTAGCCACTCAGCGACATCTACTGCACCGATACGATGCGTCCCTGTCGTGGGGAGATTCCAAACTCTTTTCGGAACGCAGTGGCGAAATTTGCTGGGTGCTCGTAGCCAACCATGAGGGCAATGTCGGTGATTGTGTAGTTGGGCGAGCGAAGCAATTCGCGTGCACGATTCAGACGCACGTTGCGAAGGTATTCGTAAACCGGCACGCCGTAACGCTCACGGAACAAGCGAGACAGCTTGGATTCATTGGTGCCGACTGCATGCGCAAGTTCAGTCACGGTCAGCGGCTGGGCGAACTGTTGATGAATGCGTTCCCGCACCGATTCCAATTGCGCGATCACGCGAGAAGGCAGTGTGTCTGGTGTTTCTGATGCACCCAAGCTTTGGAACATATCGCAGAGAAGCTCCACAATCTTCGCTTGAAAGTACGCGCGTCTAATTACACCGGTGTGCGTTGAGACCAAAAGCGCACGAGATGCGGCGACCATCGATGGTGTCATCGGCAGCGAACCGCAGTAGAAGTTCATACTTTTGTCGGCCAGGAACTGACGAATCTGACGTGGCAAATCACGGCAGTCGCCTTCGAAATAGCGACTCAGAAATTCGGCGTCGCAGCCCAGCATGATTGTTGAAGTCACGCCCGGTTGAACAAGGCAATCCTTCTCAACGTCGCTGCCATCGAGAACAATCGCTGCCTCGTAGGGCGCCAACTCGAGGAGATGTTTACTCCCGAAACGGAATGATGCGTGACCTTCTAGACGAAACTGGATTTTGAGACAGTCGTGACCGTTCACGCGTAACGCGCCTTCGCGGTTGAGTTCGTAGCGCTCAGAAAGTGCGAAGACGTGATCCTCTGGCCGATACATCATGGCCTGGCCGGAACCCAGTTCCGCCGGTATTCGAAGTACTTCTTGAACCAACTGACCGTCCACTGGCCGCCTCGTTACTCAACTATCCTTCGATCCAGTGGAGCAGCTTTACCCCCTTCGGTCAATAGCCGAAGAGCCTGCACCGGAGCCTGCGCCTTTATGATCAACGCATCGTCACCAATCTATCCCATATACCAAGAAACCACGCGGTTTCTAGGCGTCCAAATCGACACGCAAAGGTGTTCGTCAGGAAAGGAAAGGAAGGCTCAATTGCCCACATGCTCAAATTGACCATCAACCGATATAACGTGAAATCTTGGCCGCCATTTGTTGGGCCAAGCCTGCCAATAATGGTTGCCGCGCAGATGCACTCGAAATTCAAATTAAAAGCAGACCATGACTCAATCGAACGAACTTGTTTCTGACTACGTGATCGTTGGTGGCGGCAGCGCAGGCGCAGCACTAGCCTATCGCTTGTCAGAGAATCCGGCGGTGAGCGTAACGCTGCTTGAAGCAGGCGGCAGCTATCGCAAGTTTTTTTTTACGGTGCCGCTTGGCGGTGCCCTCGCCTACGACAATCCCCGCTACAACTGGGGTGAGTGGGCCGAGCCAGACGCCACACGTGGAGGACAGCGCGACTACTGGCCACGCGGCAAGGTACTCGGCGGCAGTTCATCAATTAACGGTCAGATTTTTGTTCGCGGCAATCGCGAGGATTACGACCGCTGGCGTTTAGCGGGTAATCCGGGTTGGGGCTGGGACGATGTACTTCCGTATTTCAAAAAGCTGGAGACCAGCCTCGCCTTCGGCGGTGAATACCACGGTAAGGACGGGCCTGTGCATGTATCGCCAGTGTGTAGCCCTCATCCATTAGCTGAGACATTTGTGCAGGCGGCGATACAGGCTGGAGTTCCCGCAAATCCCGACCTCAACGGCGCACGCCAAGAAGGCGTTGCACAGAACCAAGTGTCGCAATTCAACGGACGTCGAGACAGCACCGCATGGGCGTATCTTGATCGCGCACGCCAACGACCGAACTTGAATATCGTCACTGGCGCAATGGCCACGCGCGTTCTATTCGAAGGACTGCGTGCTGTTGGCGTTGAGTTCCGCCGTGGTAGCGCATTGTCGACGGCGCGCGCGCGACGCGAAGTCATTTTGTCTGCAAGCGCTGTCGGCTCAGCAAAGCTGCTCATGCTCTCAGGTATCGGCCCCGAAGCACATTTGAAAGATTTGGGAATTCCGGTTTTGCTCAACCGCCCGGGCGTTGGCAGCAACTTGCAAGATCATTGCGGCCCTTGGATGACGTGGGAGATGCGACAGCCCACCATGAACAATCAATACAACCCGTTCTCGCTCGCAAAAGCGTTGCTGAGATGGTGGCGTTCTAAAGACGGCCTCATGACGATGCCGGGCTGCGAGTCGATTGCATTCGTTAAATCTCAACCGGACCTGAAAGAAGCTGACGCGCAAATTCACTTTACGCCGGTTGGCTTGGAGCACCAGGGAAGCAAGCACCAGATTTACAAGTTTGCATCAGTCTCTCTAATTCCTAATCTGGGAAATCCCATTGGGCGCGGCGATGTGCGACTGCGCTCTGCAGATCCAGCAGATGCTCCGTTGATTCGTCCGGCCTTAATGGATGAGCGTGATCTACCAGCGTTTGTTGGATTGATCCATTTATGCAGAAAGATCATGGAGAGCACGCCTATGCGCGAGCAGGTCGTGCGCGAAGTGAGCCCTGGCCCGGCTGTATCGACTGAAGCAGAAATCGTCGCTTATCTGAAAGCGAAGTCTCTCCCGCATTACCATCCGGTAGGTACATGCAAAATGGGAGACGATCCCGCTGCAGTTGTTGATGCCAGATGCCGAGTACACGGCGTTAACGGCCTGCGCGTGGTGGACGCATCGATTGCGCCTACGTTGGTGAACGCCAACACAAACGCGATGGCCATCATGATTGGTGAACGCGCGGCTGATCTGATCAAAGCTGATGCTGCCCTCTAAGATTGCCCATACCGATCAGTGAGCCATTGATGACGCGGAACTTCGATTCGTCTTACCTCCAATCCGGGCGCTTTCTGTTCTCGCTCTTGCTGGTTGGCATGACCGGCATGTCGAGCACAACGATCGCTCCGATTCTGCTCGGAACATTTATCGACGGGCTTGGCATCAGCGAACAGCAGGCGGGCTACGTTTTCGCCATGGAGCAAGCCGCGTACATGGTTGGGCTACTGTGGTTCTCACTACATGGCCACGTGTTCAAACGAGACCAAGTTGCCACCATTGCAATGTGGACCGTTCTTCTCAGCTGCGCGCTGACCACTCTGGCGAGTTCGTATCCGCAATTAGCGGCGGCGCGAATACTGGCCGGGCTTGGTATCGGCGTCACGCTTGCAGTGCTCTATAGCGCACTGGCCGCGCGACCCAATCCGCAACGTGATTACTCAATCGCGGGTGTGAGCCTGCTGTTGTATGCAGCTGCGCTTCTGATGTTGTCCGGTGTGGTCGCGCGCGACTTCGGTTCTTCAGGCTTGATGGCGCTTTCCGCCGTGTTAGCAGCCGCAGGCCTTTTGAGTGCGCGACGATTGCCAAGTCGCATGCCACCGCAAACGGATGCAAGCAGCGGAAAAATACAGCCAAGCGCAAGCGGAAATATCGGTGCACTAATCCGATTGGGTTTAACGATGTTGTTCGTTTACGCCGGACACGCAGCGCTGTGGACTTATCAAGAGCGCATCGGCTTGCACGTGGGCCTTGATCAGCAGAGCGTGGCGCTGCTTCTTGGCATCTCAGTATTAGGCGGCGCTGCAGGTGCTGCGCTGGCATTGCTGTGGGGGCAACGTTCTGGTTTATTAATTCCACAGGCGGTGAGCTATTTGATCGTCATCAGTTCAGCGCTGCTATTGGCACACGGAAATTCTGTCGCGACATTTGCAGCCGGAGCCGTGCTGATCAAGATTGGTTGGTTCTTGGGGCTGCCTTATTTGCAAGGCGCTATCGCAACGCTCGATTCGTCGGGTCGCTGGAATAGCGCAGGCGGAGCACTGCAAGCTGGCGGCGCCGCACTAGGCCCTGCGATGGCTGCAACAGTTGTCTCCGGCGGCTATAGCTATGTCGCTTGGGTCAGCGTGTCTTGTTATCTCATTTGCTTGCTACTTTCAGTGGGCATTCTTGTGCAGATGGATCGCCGAGCTCGAAAGTCAGCTTTGTAGACGATTCGACAATGGAGTTTTGATGAGCGAATTCGAGCGCGCCAAGCGTGGCTTCTCTGCTGAAGAAGCCTACGATCTGCAGCGACAGTATCGCGCCAACAACATCGCCGTCGCTGGCGAGCAGGCGCTTTACATGTATCTCAACATGCCGCAGTTCTTCCCGCACCAAGTCGTTGCGCGAGGGGGTGCGGTGATGGATCTTCCCCTCGCCGCTGACATCGACATTGAGGGCAGCATTGGCGCCGTTAGCGCATGCACGGCGTTGGGCGAACTGACGCTTGATCAACTTCTGAATGACCCTCGCTCTCGTGTGCAGGGCTTTATCGTGTTGCATCGCGGACGCATCGTCTTTGAGCGCTATCCGGGCATGCGTCCTGAAGACAATCATCTCTGGTGGTCTAGCGCGAAAGTGCTCGCTGGCACCCTCGCCGCGATGCTGGTCTGCGATGGAGTGTTAGATCCGACGCGCCCGGTTGAGTATTTTCTTCCAGAGTTCGCAGCCAGCGGATGGCAAGGTACGTCGGTTCAAGACGTCGCCGATCATTGCAGCGGAATCAATGCCGAAGAATTGGAAATCAGTTCCTACGCTTCACCTCAATCAGAATTAAGTCGTCTCATCATGGCCGAGCGAATTCTTGAACCTGAAGATGGTCGCGAAATGCTGACGCACAACGAAGCGCTTCTCAGCATGACCCGCAAACGGCCTGCAGGCGAAGTCTTTGAATACTCGTCCGCCAATACCAATATGCTCGGACTGATCATCGAAAAAGTGACAGGCCGCCGCTACGCAGATGTGCTTAGCGAGCGCATATGGTCGCGAATCGGAGCAGAACAAAACGGCATGATGGGTCTCGCGCCTCAAGGAAACGCGATTGCACACGGCATGTTTTCTTCAAGCCTGCGCGATCTTGCCCGACTGGGCTTGGCCTTCACTCCCACCGGACAGCGGCAACGTCCAGTGATCTCGAAAGAAGTGCTGCGAATGATCCAGAACGGCGGTCGGCCGAATTTGTATCCACTGTCAGCCAAGCGACCCACACTTACGGAATGGTTTGGCGAATCACCCGAGGCCTGCTCATGGCAATGGGACGCCGTTTTCCGAGACGGCGATATGTTCAAGGCAGGATTCCATGGCCAAGCGCTCTACGTCTCACCCACACGTGACGTGGTCGCCGCCTTCTTCTCCACCAGCGATGAACGCGCGCAATTTCACTATCTGCGTCCGATTGCGCAGAGTAGTGCTTTCGATATAACCGCTTAATCAAAATTCTTGTTGTCGCCTTTGGTAGGATCGCTTCCAGAAATCGCTTCATCGATATATTGGAATTCAGGTCCAACCGGCGCATGTCTCAGTCAAATTCAAAACGCTACTTACGAGCTAGCACGCTCTGCTTAGCCTTTGCGCTAACGTTCTTGAGTGATGCACACGCGGGCGGCTGCGTCGCTCGAACAGAACAAGCGCTCAAACGCGACGTACAGTCCAACAGGGTCGTGATCGGCGTTGCGATCAGTGGCGCAGAAAGAGTGCGTGGGATTATCGATTTTAAAATCGACTTCGCAATAAACAGTAGCGGTGAAGTGACTTATGCGAAGCTCAAAGAAACCAATGCGCCAGATAAGGATGCAGTTGACCGGATTGAATCAACGTTCAAGAAGATAATTTTTGATCAAGCGGACTGCGACAGTCAGGAAGTACGTGACTTTTTGGTCTCGGTTTATTTGTAATAGAAGTGATTTGAAATCTTTATTAGACTCTGTGCAATTAATCAGGAAGATTTCATGCCGCAAGAAGATTTAATCAGAGGACTTCGAGTTCACAGTACTACCCTGCTCTTCTTTCTCAGCGGCATCACATTTGGCGCTTACATTGCACACTATTGCGCCAAACAGTCCAAGGCTATTAATCAACGATTGGGGCAAGAGGAACGTATTCCCGCGATCCTTAACGCAACGCTCTTCTTACTTTCATATAGCTCTATTACTTTGTCCATTGGCCATTTTATCTTTCAAGAGAATGCTGCCATAGAAAATACAGGTGGGGTAGTAGATTGGATTTTGACCATCTCACTTCTTACTTGGGGCTTCATGGCTCGAAATCGAATGAACAAATTACTCGCGTCTTCGCGGGATCAAACAACGTGGTTTTCCGGACTATGGACGTTCCTTTTTACTCCGCTGTACTTCAACTATAAGATCAATGTCCTTAGCGAACCTCCAGCAGGGCTACAGATTTATTCTTATCCAGCATGGGGTAGCGCAGAGAGGCAGCGTCACTTGGAGCAGCAAGTCGCTTTAAAGATGCAAAGTCAGCCCTCTCTTCGAGCCGCAATAGCATCGAAAGAGAGCAATCTCATATTGGAAAGATTCGCGACAATAACGCGGGAAGGCTCTACATACCGATTAGAAATACGGCGAGACACTGAAATCGGTCCACTGGATATTCAAACCGATTTTTCAAATATAAGTGAGCTTGGAACTTACCTTTCAGAAAGAACTGCTTTTCGTATCAGAGATTTTGTTTCTCGCTGACAGCAGGTATAGCTGCCACTATTCAATAATTTTCCGCAGACGCGCTTTCAACAAAGCATCTTCGCGAGAGCTTGCGCCGAGTTTGTAGTAAATGTTTTTAACATGCCATTTCACTGTGCCTGGAGAAATGGCCAACTCTCGTGCAGCGCCTTTAACGGATAGTCCTGTTCCGAGTAGCTCGAGAATTTCTATTTCGCGCGGCGTCAGAAATCCAAGAAGAGAAGTATTAGCTGCTGGGGCTTTGTAGGCCTGCACCGCTGGCACTTGCGTGGAATCAGAAACAACGACGACAAAAGAACCGTAGCCATTGAACATGTCTCCATAACCTTGAGCATGTGTTTGTGCCAGAAATGACTCATTGGAAAATGACATTAGGCTACCTATTAGTGCGGTAAGCAGAAGATGCAAAGTTCTCGATGGAAAATTGTGTACGAATATTACTTTTACGTTGCGGTTTTCGAAAAAATTAGGTGTTTCCCCGTAACGCCAACAAAGTGCGCATATTGGGATCGATTTGGGCCACTGCGCTCCACCTTATTCATGCAATAGCGTTGCCAATATCAAACCCATTGCGCAGGTACCGCAGGTTTATTTTCAATTCCGGTGTTTTCTTGGTATCTGCCGATAGCTCTTTTATCCGACACTGCGCTTTAGACATTCATACACGGATAAAACAGTGATCCAATACATCGGCAAACCCATGGTTCTGGCCAATGGCAGCACAGTGCCTCTCACGCCTGCTGTTCGCGCTGGGGATTTTGTTTTTGCATCGGGCCAGTTGGGCCTTGATGACAAAGGTGTATTGGTCGCCGATGACATCACTGCACAAACGCGACAAGCCATTGAGCGCATTCGCACCATTCTTGGGCAAGCAGGCGTGGGCCTCGACGCTATTGTTAAGGTCAGCGTGTGGATTACGGACAAGGCGGATTTTGCGGCTTTCAACAACACCTACCGCGAGTACTTCCCGAACAACCCACCCGCTCGCTCAACGGTAGTCAGTGATTTGCTGATTCCCGGCGCAAAGGTAGAGATCGAAGCGACGGCTTATGCGGGCGCTTCACAGAAGTAGCCATACGACTTACATCAATCTCTTTTTCACCGCGGTGAACGCAGCGATCGCTTGATCTAACTCATCAAGCGTGTGCGCTGCTGACATCTGCGTGCGGATGCGTGCTTTGCCTTTTGGCACGACTGGATATGAGAACGCGGTGACGTAAACGCCCTCAGCTAACAAACCCTCAGCGACTTTCGCTGCGAGCGTAGCGTCGTGCAGCATCACCGGGATGATGGGATGTTCACCGGGCAGCAATTCAAATCCGGCAGCAGTCAATCCTTTACGGAAGTGCTCGCCATTTCGTTTCAGTGCCGCTCGCAGATGATTGGCGCTTTCTGCAATCTCCAATGCCTTGATGGCTCCAGCAACGACGACGGGCGGAACGGTATTGGAGAATAAATAAGGCCGCGAGCGCTGACGCAGCATCTCAACGATTTCGCTGCTGGCGGCAGTAAATCCACCGCTGGCACCACCTAAGGCCTTGCCTAGCGTGCCGGTGATGATGTCGACCTTGCCGATGCACTGACGATATTCGTGAGTGCCTCTGCCGCTGCTACCAACGAATCCGGTGGCATGCGCTTCATCAATGTGCACCAGCGCTTGATACTTCTCAGCCAATGCGCAAATCTCGTCAACGCGGGCAATGGTCCCATCCATAGAGAACACACCATCGCTGGAGATCAGCACAAAGCGAGCGCCATCACTGCGCGCCTGCTGAAGCTTCTGCTCCAAGTCCGCCATATTGTTGTTGCTATAGCGATAACGCTTGGCTTTGCACAAGCGAACACCGTCGATGATGCTGGCGTGATTCAACTCATCAGAGATAACGGCGTCAGCTTCCGTGAGCAGCGTCTCGAACAAACCACCGTTTGCATCAAAGCAGGATGGATAGAGAATCGTGCTCTCCATGCCCAAGAATTTGGATAGCGTCGCTTCCAGCTGCTTGTGAATCGTCTGCGTGCCGCAGATAAAACGGACCGAGGCCATGCCATAGCCCCAGGTCTCCAAGCCGCGCATGGCCGCCTGACGCACTTCTTCGTCTTGCGCCAAACCCAGATAGTTATTCGCACAAAGATTAATCAGGCGCTTGCCTGAAACACCGACATGACTATTCTGCGGCGTCTCAATGACGCGCTCGCCTTTGTACAAACCTGCCGCGCGTATTGCGGCGAGCTCAGATGTGAGGTGGTCGCGGTAAGCCGTATTCATCGTTCAATCCGCCCTACTTCGACCAATCAAGAATGACCTTCGCCGCTTTGCCGCTATTCATGGCATCGAAGCCATCGGCGAACTCGGCGTAAGGCAAGCGATGCGTGATGATCGGGCGCAGATCGAGGCCCGAGTCGATCATCGTCGACATCTTGTACCAGGTGTCATACATCTCACGACCATAGATGCCTTTGATCGTCAGCATCTTGAAGATCACCGTATTCCAGTCGATAGCGACTTCGCCAGACGGAATACCAAGCATGGCGACTTTGGCGCCGTGGCAAAGATTTTCCAACAGATCGCGGAATGCAGATGGATTGCCGGACATCTCAAGGCCCACATCAAAGCCTTCTGTCATGCCCAATTCCTTCTGCACATCAGCAAGCTTTTCCGTGCGCACATCAACGCCACGCGTCGCACCCATCTTCACCGCAAGACGCAAGCGTTCAGGATTGATGTCAGTGATCACAACATGGCGTGCACCGGCATGACGACATACCGCAGCTGCCATGATGCCGATGGGGCCAGCGCCCGCAATCAACACATCTTCTCCAAGAACTGGAAAGCTCAAGGCCGTATGAACTGCGTTGCCGAATGGATCAAACAGTGCTGCAACATCCAGATCGATATCGTCGCGATGCACCCAGATATTCGCCATCGGCAACGACACGTACTCAGCGAATGAGCCGGGACGATTAACGCCGATGCCACTGGTGTGCGCACACAGATGACGACGACCGGCCATACAATTTCGGCAACGACCGCAGACGACATGGCCTTCGCCAGAAACGATTTGGCCCGGATGAAAATCGTTGACGTTGGAGCCGACTTCAACAATCTCACCGACGAACTCGTGACCCACGACCATCGGCACAGGAATGTTTTTCTGCGCCCACGCATCCCAATTCCAGATGTGCATGTCGGTGCCGCAGATTGCGGTGCGCTTCACTTTAATGAGGACATCGTTGATGCCGATCTCAGGCTCTGGAACATCTTTGAGCCAAAGACCTGTTTTTGCTTCTTGCTTAACGAGTGCTTTCATCGTGTCATCTCATATTGAAAGCTGCGAATCGATTGCCTACTCAGGCTGATACGCAAACCAGATAGCGCTTAAATCCAAAAGGCTGGCGCTGGAGTTTCATCAACATTGCCTGCGAGCACTTTGGGGAACACCACTCGCAGCACTTGATTGACTGTTGGAATACTCAAGAACTTGCACTCCAACAGACGCGATGTCGGCTCGTCGCGGCAAAGCATGTCCAGCGTCATGCGAATCTGTGTGCCGTTCTTTTCGAAACTGAATTTCTCCGGCGTTGCATTGCGCACGGAGATCAGGTGAAAAACACGCACCGCAACCAGCGGATCTGCTTCCGCAGAAATCTGAAAGCGGCACTTCACCACAAGATTTTCATCCCCAGAATTCAGGCCATGGCGGCGTCATCACGCCATTCTTGTAGACGATGCCACCGGGCCAGTCTTCTGATTGCAGCATCGGGCCGTCGAGATCATTGATCTCGCACAGCTGCGCCAACACCATCGCAGGCGCCATCGCCAGAGAGCCGCCACACATGCAGCCGCTCATCAAACGGAAACCCAGCTTCTGCGCTTCGCGCGCAAGTTCCAGAGCCGTGGTTAAACCGCCGGTCTTGTCGAGCTTGATGTTGATGAAACTGTAACGACCGACCAGACTCGGCAGATCTGCAACGGTATTAATGGATTCATCCGCGCAAATCGGGATCGGACTTTCGTATCCGCTCAAGCCATCATCAAAGCCAACCTTCACCGGCTGCTCCAACAAATCAACGCGGAGCTCAAGCAACGCAGGCATAAAATTCTTCAGGTCTTCAACCGTCCAAGCCTGATTCGCATCGACAACCAATTTCGCATTCGGCGCAGCAAGACGCACAGCACGCACAGCGCCGAGCGGATCGGTCTTATCGACCTTGATCTTGATCCATGCGTTATTTGCCAACACGCGTGCAGATTTTTCGTATTCAGGTATTGCACGAATACCAATGGTGATCGCCGTCGTGATCGCATCGCCACGATCCAGACCAGCGCGACGCCAAGCGCGGACGCCCGTTATTTTTGATTCCAAATCCCACAACGCAGCATCAAGTGCGTTGCGCGCACCGCCCGCAGGCAATAGCGACAGAAGACCGGCGGGATCAACGCCGTTTTCAACCGATTCACGAACCTGCTGAATCTGTTGCAGCATCGTCTCTGGCGTTTCACCAGCGTACATAACGCCCGCAGCCTCGCCTCGCCCGACGAGATTGCCGTAGCCAATTTCAACAACGACGACATCCGCCGAAGTCTGTGCGCCGCGTGCAATGACGAATGGTTCGTTCATCGGCCACGAACGCACATAGGCCTTGAGTGTGCGTTTCATTAGGCAAGCATCCGGTCGACGACAGCGGTCATTGATGTCTTCAAAGGATCGAAACAAGGCAAACCCAGCTCACTTTCCGTGTCAGCAAACAACTTGCTACGTTCAGCATCACTAAGCGCCGAAGTGTTGAAGCTGATGCCAACCACGCGTGCATCGGGATTGGTCAGCTGCGCAGCTTCTTCATACTGTTTGATCGCAACTTTCAGCGACGGCGTCGGAAAATCCGGCGCAGCAATAATGTGCGTGCGATACGGGTCATGGCAAAGCACCATCGCGTCAGGCTGCGAACCATGCACCAAGCCCAGCGTTACACCGGCATAGGCGGGATGAAACAACGAGCCCTGCCCTTCAACGATGTCCCAGTGCGCAGGCGCTGCATCTGGCGACAAGCACTCGGCAGCACCAGCGGTGAAGTCAGCAACAACTGCATCCATCGGGATGCCGCTGCCTGCAATCAAAATGCCGGTCTGGCCGCTGGCGCGGAAATCTGCATCAACGCCACGATCACGAAGCGCCTTCGTCAAAGCGAGCGCCGTATATTTTTTGCCGAGTGCGCAGTCAGTGCCCACTGTCAGCAATCGCTTGCCGCTGCGCTTGCGGCCAGTGCCCGTAGGCAGATTCTCTGGTGGACGACGCACATCAACCAGGCGCACGCCACGTGCCTTTGCTGCATCGGCGAGTCCGGGGATATCTGCAAGCGAGGTGTGCATGCCGCTGACGATATCTAGACCGGCTTCGATGCCTGCGAACAAGCTAGGAATCCAGCTCTCTGAAACGCGTCCGCCAACTGGCGCAATACCAATCAGCAGCGAGCCCGCGCCTTTCGCCGCGGCCTGCGCTGGATTCATCTCAGCGAGTTCCAGCGTCACTGCACAGCCCGGCAAAGACCATTGCCCTACGCAAGATTCTGGTGCCCAATCGCGCAGTCCAAATGCTGTCTTGGCCTGAGAGAAATGCGTCGCTTCTCCAAGGAATAACAGGTATGGCTTACGGATGACGACCGTCGTGGCGAAGCCTTCGGCGTGGTCGACTGTAGCGGTTTGAGGCTGAGTGGAAAGCAGTTTCAAGATTCATCTCTTGGTTAATTTCGACTGTGTCAGTAGACCAGTTGAGGATGGCGCGTCGCATCCGTAATAACGCGGGAAATTGCTACTTCCTGCGCACCACAAGCGAGCATGAGCCCCACTGCATCAGGTGTTTTGCAATCGTGCTGGTGAAAGTTTTTCTGGACTGAGGCCTACGTCGATCAGATCAGCAGGCAATGCCTGTCCAAGTACCTGTGAAGCAGCGAAGCGCGACAGTGCCGGTGCAGTCTGCACGCCATAGCCGCCCTGTCCTGCGAGCCAGAAAAATCCCGGCGCATCGGATGCAAAGCCAGCAACAGGCGTGCGGTCTGAAACGAAGCTGCGCAAGCCAGCCCAACTGCTGTGCATACGCCGGATATCCAGCGTGGTCGCACGTTCGATGCGATCCACTGCAATCGCCAGATCCATGTCATCGGGCACTGCATCGCAAGGTTCGCTCAAAGTTTCATCCGCAGGTGAAATCAGCAGACGACCCGCATCAGGTTTGAAGTAAAACTCTTCGTCGATATCAATCGTCAGCGGCCAGTGCTCCATGCCTGCGCTGGCGGGCACATCAACCAAAGCTGCAGTGCGTCGCATCGGTTGAAGGCCAATGCCCTTAACGCCTGCCATGTTGCCGACTTGCTCTGCCCACGCACCTGCTGCGTTGACCAAGATGGGCGCTTCGAACTCACCCGCTTCAGTGCTTACGCGCCAGACGTTGCCGATCTTCTGGATCGTGTTCGCGCGAGCGTTGCAGAATAATTTTCCACCGTTGCGCTTGAGCATCGACAGATAGCCTTGATGCAAAGCATGAACTTCGATATCGCTCGCACCTTCGTCTAGCAACGCTCCAGCGACGTATTCAGGTCGCAGCAATGGCATACGTTCGAAAGCTTGCGGGAGCGTCAGGCGCTTGGCGGTGAGTCGCATATCCGCCTGATCAGCGAATGTTTCCAAGCCACTGAGTTGGTCTTCCCGCGCCACGAATAGAAATCCACGCGGTGTCAGCAGTGTTGTATTGGTGAAGCCCGCCGTCGGAGAAGTCAAAAACGACCGGCTTGCACGAGACAAGGCGCGAACAGTTTCGCCACCATAGCTCTCAGCAAACACTGCGGCTGAGCGGCCGGTGGTGTGATAACCAGGCTGCGCTTCTTGTTCAAGCACGGCCGCCCGCACCCCCGCGCCTAATTCAGCCGCCACCCCTGCGCCGACGATGCCGGCGCCAATGACGATAACGTCAAATTTTTGCAGATCAATCATGGAACTCAGCCTAATCGGCAGACCTGTTGATCACATCAGTAAATACACCGAATAGTGCGTACTAAGGCATAGGTGGACTTAGGTGTAAAACACCTAATTTCAGGTGTTTTTACCTAGCGCCCAAGAAAGTGCTATGGATATACTCAATCCATGCAAAACATCCGCAACCGCCCAGCCAAACTTCTTGATGACTCGCACGCCGCAGTCGTCGAGCTACAGAGCGCGCTTGATCTCGACAGCATCTGGAAAAGTTGCCTGAAGCTGGTCCGGAATCAATTGCCACATCGTTCATGCAGCCTCATGTTCAATATCGTTGGCTTCGAACCAACGAGCGCCAAACACCATGTCGAGTATTCACGCAATCCTGACTATGTGCCGGCGACCAGCCTGACCATTTCTGGTCCGTATCTCGAGCGTCACCCCAAGATTCAGCTTTACACCTATTCGCAGATCGTCTCGGAAGATCCGGATGCGATGCGTCGGCGTGTCGAGCAGGAGCCTGATCCGGAATGGACCGATTTCGTCCATCTGGCTTTCTGGCGCGATGAGCAGCCAGAAGCGGTTCTGAGTATTCATCGCCCACCCGAGCAGTCAGAGCTCAGTAGCGATGACCGTGCCTTCCTCGAGTACCTGCACCCGATGATCGAAGCCAGTCTTCGGCGCATTCGTGCACTCGAGCAAGATTGCGCACGTCGCCTCGCCTACGAAGATCTTTTGTACCGCATGCCGATTGCGACCTTGTTGATCGCACAGGATGGACACCAGCTGTTCGCCACCGCAGAAGGTAAAAAGCTCAGCGAGCGCTGGAACCGCGGTCTGCGTGAAACGGCCGAACGCAAACTGTCGCTGCCTGAAAATTTGATCCATCTCTTTGCCAGCAGCCCCCAGGCTGTGGGTGGAAAAACGCTGAAACTACATCACCCGCACATCAAAGGGCTGACGGCAACGGTAGAACGTAATTTGCACACGGCCGCTTTGCGCGAACGTCCTTGCTACGTCGTCACCTTGGCCGATGAACACAACGATGAAAGCGATGACAGCAAGGCATCGGCACAGCCGTCACCCGAAGCTTGGACCGCGCTACAGAAGCTCTCGCCAACTGAACGTCGTGTTGCTCTTCTAGTTGCCAAGGGTCTGCGCAATGATGAAATTGCCGAGCACCTGTGC
The DNA here is from genome assembly GCF_003052265.1 of Stenotrophobium rhamnosiphilum. Classification (GTDB taxonomy): domain Bacteria; phylum Pseudomonadota; class Gammaproteobacteria; order Nevskiales; family Nevskiaceae; genus Stenotrophobium; species Stenotrophobium rhamnosiphilum. The sequence goes on along the minus strand of NZ_QANS01000001.1, from coordinate 672,175 downwards.
CGCTCACGTCGCACGATTGAATTCCAGCTCAACTCGATTTACCGCAAGTTGAGCCTCAGCCGCCGCACGCAGCTGGTACTCGCACTCAGCTAAAACTGATGTGCGAGTCTTGTCGCGTTAACACTCAACGACATTAACCGCCAAACCTCCCAACGAGGTTTCTTTGTAGCGCGATTGCATGTCACGTCCGGTTTCAAACATCGTCTTGATCACTTGATCCAGCGTGACTGAGTGTTCTGATCCTTCTTGCATCGCCATGCGAGATGCGTTGATGGCTTTGACTGCACCAATCGCATTTCGCTCGATGCAAGGAATCTGCACCAAGCCACCAATCGGATCACAGGTCATGCCCAGGTGATGCTCCATGCCGATTTCAGCGGCATGTTCAATTTCGATATTGCTTCCGTTTAAAGCAGCAACGAAACCCGCCGCGGCCATTGAGCAGGCGACGCCTACTTCGCCCTGGCAACCGACTTCTGCGCCAGATATGGAAGCGTTTTCCTTGTAGAGAACGCCAATCGCGCCCGCTGTTAAAAAGAAACGCAGCACTCCGTCCTGATCAGCACCAGGCACAAAGCGTTCGTAGTAACGCAGTACTGCGGGGATGACGCCAGCTGCGCCATTCGTAGGCGCAGTAACTACACGACCTCCGGCAGCGTTCTCTTCGTTAACCGCCATCGCATAAACATTGATCCAATCCATGCCCACCATCGGATCGTTGCTGCTCTGCTCCGCGAGTCGCGCATGCAAGCGTGGTGCACGACGTTTTACGTTTAGACCACCCGGCAATATTCCGGAGGTGATAAGTCCGCGTTCCATGCAGGCACGCATCGCGGCCCAGATGTCATCGACGTACTTGCGCACCACCGCTTCGCCATGACGCGCTGATTCGTTTTCTAGAATTACTTTCCAAATCGGAAGATTTGCAGCAGTCGCGCGATCAAGCAATTCTCTTGCGCTTGAGAAAGGATGCGGCACTGCATACGCAACCTCAGCCTGTGCAGATTCGCCTTCAAGCAATACGAAACCACCACCGATGGAATAGTAGGTGCGGCTTTGCAGGAGTTTCCCGTCAGCATTGAATGCCCGACACGCAAGTGCATTGGGATGACCCGGCAAGGTCAAATCTCTACGCCACAACAGATCCGTTTTGATGTTGAAATCGATCGACTGCTGACCGAGCAAATTCAGGCGCTGATTCGTTTTGATCGAAGTAATGATCGGTTCGATGCAGTCCGGATCGACTGTGTCTGGACGCTCGCCGCTGAGTCCCAACAAGACTGCGCGATCAGTGCCATGCCCTACTCCGGTCAGTGCCAGAGATCCAAACAGTTCTACCTCGATTCGCTTTGTTTCCAGCAACTGCCCATAAGTCGCGAGTGATGTGGCAAACGCATGCGTTGCACGCATCGGACCAACCGTATGTGAACTGGAAGGACCAACGCCTATTCTGAAGAGGTCAAGAATACTCGTACGCATGTCGTCTCAAAGTGTGTCGCTGTGATCCTTCTGCCAACAAACACTTCGACTGTTGTGTGTGCCGATCCGGTTTAGCGCCTACCTAAATAGTGCGCTTGATGAACTTGCCGTCCACCATGATCAGCGACAAATGCGCGCCGTTGGCTGCCAGTAGATCAATGTTGTCGAGAGGATTGTCATCCACGAGTAGCAAATCTGCCAGATACCCCCGCATCACAGCACCAAGCTGTCCGGCCATGCCTATGATTTCTGCATTCACTACCGTTGCGGAATGCAGGATGTCCCAGGCTGACAACATGTTCCGGCGCAGCGTGAACTCTGTTCCCTGACGCACATGCATCGGCCCGATCAGATCACTGCCGAAGCCCATTTTGACGCCAGCCTTTTTCATCACTGCAAGGCCATCCATAGCGGAGTCTGCAACGCGACACAGCTTTTCGTAAGACACCGCGTCGATGCCGAAGGACTTGCCCTCATCTTTGAGCGCGAAGATCGTCGCCATTGTCGGCACGACAAAAGCTCCACGTTCAGCAACAAACTGTGCTGTTTCTTCTTCAATTAGCGTGCCATGTTCAATCGTGCGAACACCGAGTTCGACACAGCGACGAATGGATTTGTCCGTGTGGCAATGTGCCGCAACATAGGCACCACGGCGATCGCACTCTTCAACGATGGCGCGGATTTCTGCGTCGGAATACTGGCAACGCTCAAGCGGATCGCTCGGCGACAACACGCCACCCGATGCCATGATCTTGATGTGGTTGGCGCCTTTGCGTAGTTCTTCACGTACAGCCTTGATGCACTCATCAACGCCATCCGCAATCACGGCCAAGAAGTTATGGGTTGCACCGCAATCGCAAAACGATGCCGAAGCATAGTTCTGACGAAGATCGCCATGACCGCCCGTTTGCGACAAGCACAAACCGCCGTAGTAATAACGAGGGCCAACAAAGAATCCGTCACGCAGCGCCATCGCCATGCCGTGATCACCGCCCGCAACATCACGGATCGATGTGAAGCCGCAGCCGAGAATGTGGCGCATGAACTTCTGCGCGTATTGAGCGCGATACGTGATCGGTGGCTCGGGCGAACCGAACTTCAATGACTCTGCATAAATATGCACATGAGCATCAATCATGCCCGGCATCAGTGTTTTGCCTTGGCAATCGATGCGATCGGCGTTCTCCACCTGAATCTTCGACTCGGAGACTTCGACGATGCGATTGCCGTCAATCAGTACCGACACGCCTTCTCTGATCGTAGGCGATACGCCATCAAACAGTCGGGCATTTTCTAGCAGGACATACGACATTAGGTTTTTCTCACGATGCCGTTACGATGGATTTTCTACTTTAGGCCAGTAGTTCAGGCTGCGCTTAACGAACGGAATATCAGCAAACGTTTGCGAAGTTGATCCCGGCGTTCCGATGTAGAGCACCTTCTTCGCAATAGGCGCGAACAGGGCATGAAAATGCTGCGATGACTTCACGATGATCATCTGCTTGTCTTCCATCGAAATGCCAAGGTTCTCGAAGGCATCTGGTGAGAACACTTGCGTGCGTCGCGTGTTTAACACGATATCGATGCCGTTCTGCGTTTGAACCCACACGCCCGTCCCCAAAGGATAGATCGCACCAAGTCCACGCTGACTGTGTTCATCATTAATCGCGCGCACAGTGACGCGCACATCAATCGGATCACCAGACTGCGGGCCACATTTTCCGCCGAGGCGAAGATTAATTTCTGCACCCACGCCGGCGCTTTTGCAGATTGCCACTGCACCCAGATCCCAGAACGCGCCGATGGCAGCGTTGCTGATGCCCATCTCGATCATCTGCTTGAGCACGAAAGTGCTATCACTCATCGCACCACCACCTGCATTGTCGCCAATGTCAGCCAGCACAACCGGGCCTGCTTTTTCAGCATTGGCTTCGGTCAATGCCGCAGCGATTGTCATCGGTGCTTCGTAAGTCTGCGCACGCAGATCCCAGAACTCGCGGCCTAGTTGCTTGGCCAGAGCGTCGGCTTTTTCCAAATCGTTGTCGGTGACAACCCACAGCATCGCGCCGTTTTCTACAACGTCTCCCCAAGGGAATCCGTGGCCTAAAGAAACTGACAACACGCCATCTTTGCCTTCAAAAGATTGCATACGCTTGACGAAGGAAATCATCGGCTCCTTCGTCGTGTGCCAGATGCCGACCATGCGGCAATCGTGCACAGCGGTCACGGGCTTGATATTGCCCTTGGCCTGCTGGGTCGTCAGTACGTAAAGCTCACGCAGACGATCAAGGCCGTCGGTATGCGGATACTCTTTGTAAGCAATGATGATGTCTGCGCTCTTGCGCATCAGTTGCGTGTAATGGCAGTGCAGATCCAACTCCATGCCAATCGGCACATTGGGGCCGACAATCTCGCGCACATGCTGGGTGAGATCACCTTCGCAATCGTCATAACCCTGCGCGACCATCGCGCCATGTAGCACCAGCAACACGGCATCCACCGGCATTGCAGCTTTCAGATCATCAAGAATGGTTTGACGGAATTCTTCATACACCGCACGCAGCGTAGGGCCCGAAGGCTGTGCAAACGCTGCGAGACTTTCAACAAGCTGATGTCCGTCTGCTGCAGCGAGCTTCTGTAGTTCAGCATGAAAAATGCCGATGCCGGTTGGGCTCAGCGCGCTGCCATCACCGTGAAAGACGCCAACCGCTTCAAAATCAATACGCCCTGTCGGCGCAACCGCAAATGTATTGGTTTCAGTAGCAAAGGTAGCGGCAAAAATCTTCATGGAAATCCTAATCAAACAGCGTGATTTGTAATATGAATCTCGCAGGTCAGCCCTGCGTACACATCCGTATAAATACTAGGAGTTCGCCTGCCGACGATCCTAGCCCCAAAAGTCCGGCCAAGGGGGCTGCATCTTGCCGAGATCACAACGGATTCCGCCGGGCCAATCTTCTGCAAGCAGCATCGGGCCGTCCAGATCATTGATCTCGCACATCTGCGCCAAAATCATTGCGGGCGCCATGGCGAGCGAACTCGCCACCATGCAGCCGCTCATGAGTCGGAATCCGCAGTCCTGCGCGGCATGAGCAAGCGTCAGCGCAGAGGTCAATCCACCGGTCTTGTCGAGCTTGATATTGATGAAGCTGTAGCGGCCGACAAGATGCGCTAGGTCATCAATCGTATTGACCGATTCATCCGCACAAATAGGTATGGGGCATCGCACGCCTGCCAAGCCTTCGTCGCGACCAACGGCCAGAGGCTGCTCAAGAAGAGCAACGCCGAGCTTTTCCAGCTCAGGCGCAAACTTAATCAGATCGTCCAGTTCCCATGCCTGATTGGCATCAACAATCAGACGCGACTTCGGGGCTGCTCTACGGACAGCCGCTACGGCCGCAACAGGATCATCCTTCGCGACTTTGATTTTGATCCATGGATGACCGGACAGCTGTCGAGCAGCGGTTTCATAAGCATCCACGGAACGCATGCCGATGGTGATCGCGGTTTCGACGCTATCACCCGATTTCATCTTTGCGCTTTTCCACGCGGGGATGCCGGACTGTTTGGCTTCCAAATCCCACATCGCCGCATCAATTGCATTGCGTGCGCCGCCAGCCGGGAGAAAATGCAAAAGCTCTGTTCGGCTAGCGCCCGCTTCAACAACGCCCTGCGCCTGCGAAACCTGCTTGATCAATTCATCAATCGTTTCGCCGCGATAAGTCACGCCAACGGCTTCGCCACGCCCCACATGTCCATCACCTTCCAACTCAACAACAATGACGTTGGCGGTTGTGCGGCTGCCGCGCGCGATGACAAACGGCTCTTTGAGCCGCCAAGAGCGAGTACTGACTTTTAGCTTACGTTTCATCGACCAAGCATACGGTCGATTACCGGCTGGAGCGAAGTCTTCAGAGGATCAAACGCAGGAACACCTAAACGTTGTTCGGCATCGCCCAACACTCGCTGACGAGTCACCTCATCCATGTTTTCCGTGATCAGGCTAACGCCGACCAAGCGAATCGCAGGGTTCGTCAGTGCGCCTGCTTCGAGATAGCGAGCCGCAGCAACTTCGAGACTCGGCGTTGGGAAAACTGGCAGCGATTTAATTCTTGAGATCGCAGGGTCGTGGCACAGCACCAGCGCATCGGGTTGCGAGCCATGCAGCAAACCAAGCGTTACGCCTGCGTAAGCGGGATGGAACAGTGCACCCTGCCCTTCAACGATATCCCAGTGATCAGGAGCCGCATCCGGCGACAAACATTCTGCTGCACCAGCGCTGAAATCAGCGACGACGGCATCCATCGGCAAGCCGCGACCCGCGATCATGATTCCGGTCTGGCCGGTTGCGCGGAAATCAGCATCAATGCCTTGAGCACGCATCGCGTTGGCAATCGCCAGCGCGGTGTATTTTTTGCCGAGTGCGCAATCGGTTCCCACTGTCAGCAAGCGCTTGCCCGTGCGTTTGCGGCCGGTGCCTGTAGGCAAATCCAATGGCGGGTTGCGGACGTTGATCAAACGAACGCCGCGCGCTTTGGCTGCTTCAGCGAGGCCGGGAATATCTTCCAGCGAATCGTGCATACCACTAACGATATCCAGACCCGCATCAATCGCCAGACGCAGCGTAGGAATCCAGTTTTCAGCAATCTGCCCGCCCTTAGGCGCAACGCCGATCACCAACGAACCCGCGCCTGCAATCGCAGCGGCGGCAGGCGTCATGTCAGGCAAGCCCAAGGTCACCTTGCAAGCCGGGAGACGAATCTGGCCCAGACACAGTTTCGGCGCCCAGTCGCGCAGACCGAACGCAGTCTTGGCACGCGCGTCGAAATCCGCCTCGCCGAGGAAAAGCAGGTACGGCGTACGCAGAGTCACCGTGGTTTCAAATTTGGAGGCAACGCTCATCTGAATAGCTCTCGGAAAATTGACCGAGGCAGTAAAGCAGCACGGACTCGGTATTCACATCAGAAGAAACACGGGAAATTGGTGCTTTTGAGCAGAAAGGCACCACTCGGCCCCTCTCCAATTCCGGTGATTCCTCGGTATGGCGCTGCCCCGTTTGATCGCACACTCCCCGCTGCAATTTCCGAACGTTTCCGGTTGGTCTAGAGTTGAGCCCATGAAGATATTCGCAGCGACGCTGATTACCGAGACCAATACTTTCGCCGTGGTGCCGACCGGACGCACTGATTACGAGACCTACGGCATTCATCTGAATGACGCCAGCATCAAGGATCCCGCTGGCGTTGGCGCCATGCATGCCGAACTGAAACGCATGGCAGCGGCTGACGGCCATGAAGTCATCGAAAGCCTTTGTGCGTTTGCACAACCGGCTGGACGAACACTGCGCGCAGTCTACGAAGAATTTCGTGAACGAATCCTCGCGGATTTGAAGCAAGCCATGCCGATTGATGCGGTGCAGCTGTATCTGCACGGCGCGATGGTTGCTGAAGGCTATGACGATTGCGAAGGTGACTTAATCGAATGCGTACGCCAAATCACCGGCCCCAGCATCCACATCGGCGTTGAGCTCGATCTGCATTGTCACTACACGGAAAAAATGCAGAGCAATGCAGATGCGATCATTTGCTACAAGGAATATCCGCACACCGATATTCTCGATCGCGAGCGCGAGCTGTATCGAATCATGCTTGATCACGTTGCCAAAAAGATCTCGCCAGTAACGGCGATGTACGACACCCGCATGGTCGCAAAGTGGGCAACCACCAGCGAGCCAATGCAATCGTTCGTCGCACGCATGAAATCATTCGAAGGCAAAGACGGCATTCTTTCGGTGTCATTCGGTCATGGATTTCCCGCAGGCGATGTCGCAGATTCCGGCGCACGTTTCTGGGTAATTGCCGATGGTGATGTCGAAAAGGCTGCGAAGCTTGCGGCGCAATTGGGCCAAGAGATTTGGGATCAGCGAGAAACCGATTCTCAAACATCGCCCTTGTCTGAAGTGCTCAAGCAAGCGAATCAATCCAAAGCGACTCCAGTGGTCTTGGCCGATACCGGTGACAACCCCGGTGGCGGCGCCATGAGCGATGCCACGTTTGTATTGCGCGCCCTGCTGGACGTTGGAATCAGCAATGCGGTTCTCGGCTATTTCTGGGATTTAGGCGCGATACAGCTATGCAAAAGCGCAGGCATCGGCGCAACACTCAATTTACGCATCGGTGGAAAGTGCGGCCCAATGTCGGGTGATCCTGTTGATCTGAAAGTCACGGTTCGCGCGATTCGTGAGAATCAGTTTGAACAGGGATTGGGCATGCGAATGCCGCTGGGAACGGTCGTCTGGGTTCAATCAGACGATGGCCTTGATCTGGTTCTGAACTCCATTCGAGGCCAGGTATTTTCTCCCGAGACCTTCAAGTCTCTGGGCATTGATGTCTTGAAGAAGCAGTTGATTGTGGTCAAATCCAATCAACATTTTCACCAAGGCTTTGCGCCGATTGCTGGCGAAATTATTTACCTGATGACCCCGGGAACCACTGACCGGAATATGGCGGCAATTCCCTACAAGATTCGCAGCCTCAATTACTGGCCACGGGTAGAAAATCCATTTGCGGACTAATGGCTTAGCCAGACACCATTCCGGTGTTTTCCCGTATGGTCGATATCAAAATATGAAAGCACACTCGGGATTAGAGTCGCTATTCGCAGACTCTGTTCGCGATTAAGGAGCAAATGAATACCAACAAGCCTTTAAAGCGCAGCATCCTGCTGGCCTTTGCACTCCCAGGAGTCATGCAAGGCTTTACGCACGCGCCAGAAGCGCAGGTGCAAGGCATCTATGCGGCGCATGCGGGAATATCACTGGTCGCTCTGGCTTCCGTGCTTTTGCTAACGCGTCTGTTTGACGGCCTCACCTATCCATTGATTGGTTATCTGACGGACAGAACGTTTCGCAATACAGGTAGTCGCAAACCTTGGATTCTCGCTGGCACCGTCGTCACCGTGATTGGCTTGTGGTTTTTGTATCGCCCACCAGCGAACGTTACCGTCACCTACTACGGCATTTGGATGGCAGTGACTTACGTCGGCTGGAAACTAACCGAGATTCCGTACATCGCATGGAGCTTTGGTTTATCGCGCGACTATGTAGAACGTGCGCGCATACAAATGTGGCGCGGAATCGCGATGCTAACCGGCGGATTGGTTTTCTTTCTGGTGCCGTTTATCACCAAAAGTCTGGGCATAACGCCAACCACCGAACTCAACTTTCAGACGCTAGCGTTTACAGCGCTGGTCATCGTCGTCTGCGTTCCTGCGATGAACCTCTACGCGCTCGCCACAGTGCCCGATGGTGAAGCTGCCCCGCCACAAATCAAGAAGCCACGCCAAAGCTTGCGCGAGCTGGTCATGATGATTGCGCGCAACGGTCCGCTGATGCGACTGCTACTTGCTGTCTTCCCTGCCTCGATGGTAGCCAGCATGTCGGCAAGTACGTCTTATCTCTTCGTGACCAGCTATCTCGGCCTCGGCAAGCACTATGCGGCGATCATGTTGATCGTTATGCCCTTCTCATTGCTGAGCCTGCCGTTCTGGGGCTGGATGTGTCTGCGTTTTGAGCGCCATCGCGTCGCAGCGATTGCACTCGTAATTACAGCCTGCGCTTCTGCTGGCATGGGCTTTATTCCAGTGGGCGAAACGGGTCTGATCCCGATGATGATCCTGAATCCGATCAGCATTTTCTGCATCACGGCCCTCGTGGTAGCAATTCCGGCCATGATTGGAGATGCCTCAGACCATGGACGCCTGCAATCTGGCGAGGATCAGTCCGGCATTTATTCCGCGGTTTATTCCTTCATGATTAAATCAATCCACGGGATTGGCGCAGCAGCAGGTTTGGCGCTAGCAGGCTGGATCGGCTTTGATGCCACGGCCACACATCAGACCCCAGAAGGCGCTTTCGCAATCAGATTAGTCACTGCGTGGCTGCCTTTATTTGGGGCCGTAATTTCTGCTTTCCTCATTTGGACATTTCCGATCACACGCGCAAAGCAAGCGGAGACTCAAGCAGCCCTAAAAGCACTTGATGAGAAAGCCGCAAGCGCTGTCTGAACGAACCATTACAAAAGCTGTATGAACGAGGCTAATGTGGAAAGCTCCATCACGAACACTATCTCCATGGCGATCGCTATTTTCGACAAGCTGCTTGAAGCGCTGAATAGCAAGGACGCGCCTGGTTATGTCATCGGCGTCGCCAAAGATAATCAAACGATTTACAGAAGAGCGACTGGTCTAGCCAGCCTCGAATTCGCTGTTGCCAACACGCCTGAAACGCGGATGCGCATCGGCTCGACCACCAAGCAATTCACCGCGGTGTCGATCATGTTGCTGGTAGAAGAAGGCAAGCTGGATCTTGATGCACCGGTCAGCACTTACCTCACCGATCTGAAGGGCCCGAACGGTAAACCTACGCTGCGCCAATTGATCGGCCACACCAGCGGCGTGCGTGATGCGTTGGAGAGCACGGCGTTCTTCCTCACCGAAGGACTGTTCCCGCAAATCCCTGCAGGCCTCACACACAAATGGTCGTCTGAATTCACCAGCTCAAATTTTGAACCCGGCGAACGCTGGAACTACAGCAACTACGGATACATGATGCTGTCGTTGGTGGTTGAAAAAGTTTCTGGGCTTTCGTTTGCCGCATTCCTCAAAGAGCGTCTGTTCACACCGCTGGGCATGGTTGATTCAGAGATGGTGCCTAACGATATGGACCTCTCACTGGGTCTGGCGGCTTCGCATATTCGCCAGCCTAATGGCGTTTATAAGCGCGGCATTTATCCCTGTGAAGAACTGACTGGCGGTGGCGGCATCGTCTCCACTATCGATGACATGCTGCGTTGGATGGTGCATCTGCGTAAGCCTGATCGCGTTGGCACTCCTGCCATGTGGGCAGAGATGGCGCGCTTACCAAAGTTCAACAATGGCGTAGAGCACAACTATTGCTTCGGCTTGAAGCGACAGTTGCATCGCGGCGTGAAGATTATTCATCACGCAGGCAGCACCATTGGTTCCACCTGCATGATGATGACGTTTCCCGATCATGCTTTGGACATCATCGTGATGGCCAATCGCTCGGACAGTGATCCTGCCGGTATCAGTTTGAAAATTGCTGAGGGTTTGTTGGGCTCGGCTCTGCAAGCACCGACAGTCGCGGCGAAGTCCACCGGACGCGAAGCACTCGCAGGACACTACTGTTCCCCAACAACGAAACTGGTCTTTGGCATCAAGGCCCACGAAGAGAAACTTGCGTTCTCATTGATCGGCACGCCTGAGGGCTTCTTAAAGGATCAAGGTGACGGTCTTCTGGGCAGCGATTCGACCTCTGGCGAATTCACGTTGCGCTATGACTTGCCTGAAACTGGCAAGCGCATTGAACAGATCGAATTCGAAAACTGCGGCATCAAGGAAACATTGATTCACCTTCCTGATGTTGCACCTACTGCTCAAGACTTGGCCGCTGATCTGATTGGAACCTATGTACTGGCCGACTTTAATCAGCCAGTAGAAGTGATCATTGATGAAGGCAAGCTCTATATTGACCTGCACTCGCGCTACGCCCCTTGCCGTATGCCTCTCGAAGCACTTTCCAGCGACGCCTTTATTTTCACAGCGGCATTAGGTGGACGTCCTTTTCATGGAACCATCGTTATCGAAAGAGATGGGAAGAAATCGACCGGCTTTTTCCTCAGCACTTCCCGCACCAGAAATCTATATTTCTCGCGTAGCAAATGAGCCGCATGAAAACCAACACCATCAATAAGCGTCTGGACGAAATCTTTCAGCCCTGGAATAAAAGTGATGCGCCAGGATTAATCGTTGGCGTTGCATCAAAAGGACAAGCGATTTATCGCCGTGGCTTTGGTCTTGCCAGCATCGAGCACGCCACCGCCAACACGCCGCAGACGCGTATGCGTATCGGCTCGACGAGCAAGCACTTCACCTCACTCGCAGCGCTGTTGCTCGCTGAACAAGGCAAGCTCGATATCGACGCAGCCGTGCGAACCTATTTGCCTGAGCTGAAGGGTGTAGCAGGCGATGCAACGCTGCGCGAAATGATGTTGCACACCAGCGGCCTGCGCGATCCTTACGATCTGCCTTCGCTTCTATTGCACCGCGGCTATCCGCATATGGTGAGTGATGGCGCGGGGCTGGAATTGAGCCAGCGCTTTACCAGCAAAAACTATGAGCCGGGCGAGCGCATGGTTTACTGCAACAACGGTTATCACCTGCTATCAAAAGTAGTTGAACGCGTCAGCGGTGAATCGCTTGGAGTTTTCTTGAAGAAGCACATTCTGGATCCGCTCAATATGGCGGATACGGAACTGTTGCCGAGCGACCTTCGAATCACGCCCGGCATCGCGACGCTTCATTTGCCACAGCCTGACGGTAGTTATGTACGCGGCATTTATCCGAGTGCTGAATTGCTCGGCTCCGGCGGCATGGTCTCAAGCATTGACGACATGCTGAAGTGGCTGGCTCATCTTCGCGGCGAAAAGAAAGTCGGCAGCAAACGCAGCTGGAAACAAATGCTTGAAAAGCCGCGCTACACCAGTGGCGCAACAGGCGACTATTGCTTGGGTCTCACGCGTGAGTTCTATCGCGGCGTTGAAATCATTCATCACGCTGGCGCTGTTCTCGGCGGCACCTGCCAGATGCTCACCGTGCCCGAGCACGCACTCGACATCATCATCATGTGCAATCGCATGGACGGCAGCGCGCCCGCATTGGCGTTGAAAGTCATTGATGCCGTGCTTGATAAATCTGCATTGGAAGCGCCGAACAATCCCCTGCCCGCGAAGAAATGGAAAGCGCTGCACGGCTACTGGTATTCATCGCGTTCGCATCGCGTCTTCGGCGTGCAAGCGCATCCGCAAGCAGGTAATCCGGAGCCCGTACTGGCACTGTCAATTCACAATGCCGTCAGCGGCGTATTGAAGAAATCAGGCAACCGATTGGCGATCAACAACCCGGGCCACGGCGTTGTAGAACTGCATTTACCTAAGACGCTTAGCAAGAATCTCAAGACGCTGGACTTCAGCGACAGCGGCCACCGCGAACGTTGCGTGCGTCTGCCGCAGAAAGTCGCAAATGCACAGCAAGTTTTTAAAGGCTTGATTGGCCGCTATCGCTACGACGAACTCGATACAGAAGTCGCGATCACTTTGGAAGACGGCACGTTCTATCTCGATCTGTTGCCGATCTACGGTAAATGCCGCTTCAAACTTGAAGCATGGTCTGACGAAGTCTTAGGCGGCAGCCTAGTCGGCACGTCATTCATTCCCTTGCCAGCAAATCTAACGTTGGCGATTGAACGCAAGGCTGGAAAAGTAACCGGCCTCTGGCTCAACAATCTGCGTACGCGCAATCTGTGGCTGGAACGTTGCGGCTAGTGTGCAGTGAGTGGAGCGTTAAACATACAAACGGCTTTCGCTGAAATATTTATTGAGACCGATTTGTGCCAGGAGCAGACGTGCGCCAATGCGGTTAGTTCACAGATCGAAACCGCGAATACAGATGAACAAGCGCCTCTTGGTTACCCTCGCAAACCTAACAAGCCTCGCAATGGGCGATAAAAACCGTACTAACGCCCGTCACTGACTTTAAGGGAGCGTGACGCTACTTCCTCCGGGCCCCATTGGTCTTTAAGTGCCTTGAGGTAGTCAAAAGCCGCAGCGACACGCGGCGCAACCTCCGACTTCTGCAATGTCGCTGCGCTTGCGCCGACGAGCTTCAATTGCTGCCGCCAAGCATCAACCTTGGCCCCCTCGGAATTCAGGTTGACGGGCAGCAACTTTATGTGGGCTTGGTTCCAGCCCATGCCGACATCGAACTCCGCGGCATATTCTTTGCCGGCCTCTACCGTGGCCTTGAGAACCGACAGGCGCTCCGAAAACCCGATGAACGTGTGCGTACCCGGGTCAACCCGCACCTGCACGTACTGGTTGCCGAGCAGACTGCCTGCGTAGCCGGCCTCGCTCCATATCGTGAACGGGACCTGTGCAATCAGCTTGGCCGGCCGGTAGAACGTAATCACAGCGCTCTGCGCATCGACGTGCAACGGTTCGGCGCTGGTGTCAGTCAGCCCTAGGTCCAGTAGCTCGGGATTAAGCAGCAGATTATCGTAGGCGTCGTTGGGGCGCGGTTCCTTAAGAGGCGCGCTCGTGGTGGTCTCCATCACCATCGAGATGCCCAGATCGCGCGGCACTTCTTTGAGAGCGCCTGTCGCATAGTCAACGGCGGCGAAGACCGTCTGGCCGCCCCGATTATCGACTGTCATATATGCAAAGCCGGCCTTGCCCTGCACAAAGTTGACACTGTTCAATCCCGCTTTAGTTTTGAGCAGCACATGCGAGCCACTCGCCAAGTCAGCGACGACCTGGTCGTTGACCGCCACCCACATACCACGCCCGCTGCCTTGAAACGCGCTGCCGCGGATTAGGTAAAGCTGCGTTTCTTGGGCCGATGGCGCAGGCGGAGCTTTGTATCGGGCAACCATCTCTGGCTTGACGTTGTAATGCGTACTACATGCGCCGAGCATCGACGCGACAAGCAGGCCGGTGGTCCGTAGCAACTTTGAGTGCATGTGTTTTCTACTCCCGTGTTGTGTCTAAAACCACAAAAACAGGTGGTTTCTTCATGCAGATTTAAGGCCCAACGCTCAAGTTATCTGAATACCTTGTCTAAGAGATTTTCATCAATCATCTCGATCGCTCGCTCGATAGTTGGAGCCGGTGCCAACTGGTTCCAGCTCCATTTAATAACGGCAATTAATTGCTGCCTTGCGGCGGATTTATTCAGCGGCATCATTTTTAAAGCCGTGATTTCTTATGGTTGTTTTTGAACTATCGCCGGATTAGACCGCAAATTCAATGTCCTTTCTTGAAAATGAAATTGCGAAGCCTGACCGGCGGCTATGGGCTGGCCCTAGTCGTCGAGTTAGTGTCAATGGAAGTCGTTTGGGGGAGACTTTAAAGGTAGGTGAAAACAGTTAGAGCATGCTTTCCCGGCGAAGGTAGAATGCTCGCCCGGTCTAAATGCTGTTCAGGTTAATAATGTCACTGTTCTCGCGCCTCTTTCGCAAAACGCCATCGCTCCCTACTCCGGCGCCAACGCCTCAATCGGCGCCATCTGAAAAAATCAGCGCAGCTGAGCGCGCAAGGGCTGCTGTTGAGGAAGACAGAGCTTTGCAGTCAGCCATTGATGGCGGAGACATGCAGGCGGTGATGCGACTGGTTGTTGCGGGGACATCGACCCGAGTTCGCCAAGCGGCGGCCCGGACGATCGAAGATCCGGAAATTCTGCGACAGCTCATCCGCGATATCCGCGGTGGCAATGACAAAAGTGTCTACAAGATTCTGACGGCCAAGCGCGATGCCCAGCTTGAGCAGGCCCGCAAGCTGGAGGAGTTGCAGGTCGAGATCAATGCAGCCGCGGAAGCCCTTGAGCGCCACAGCCAACGCGCTTACGACGCCTTGTACAGCCGGCGACTGGATCAGTTCGAGCGTCGCTGGGAAGCGTTGGCTGCTCAGGCTGATCCAGCGCTGCGCGACAAAGTTCAGCAGTGGATCGACCGCTCACGCGAGATCGGTGCAGAACCTTTGCGCCAAGCGGCGGCGCAGGCTGCACGTGAGCTGGCGGTCGCCAATGCGGCTGCAGAAAAACAGCGCCTGCGCGAAGAACAGCAGGCGCAGACATCCGTCGCCGTCGCAGAGCCGGTACAGCTTGTCGAGCAGCAGAAGCCAGTGCTGACTGAAGAGCAGCAGGCTGAACAAAAAATCGTTCGCGAAATCGGTGGGTTGATTCGCAAGGCACGTGAAGCGCTCAGCGCTGGTAGCACCTCTCACGCATCCGGGCTTCGACGCACGATTGAAGAGAAGCTGGCAGGCGCTCCGCCCGCGTCAGCCAATCTGGCCAGCCAGCTAGAACAACTTGACCAGCAGCTCACCGAGTTGAAGGACTGGAAGAGTTTTTCAGTCGCGCCGAAGCGCGCAGAGCTGATCGCGGAAATGGAGTTGCTCGTCGAGGCGACGCTCGATCCTCTGGCGCTCGCCGAAAGAATCAAGAGCTTGCAGGATGAGTGGCGCATTCTCAGCAAGGGCGCCAGCGAAGGGCCGGAAGAAGATTGGCAACGCTTCCAAGCAGCATCCAAGAAAGCGTATGAGCCATGCAGCGAATATTTTGCGGCTCAGGCGCTTGTCCGTAAGGAAAACCTTCAGCGCCGCGATGCCTTGCTTACCGGCTTGCTTGCGTTTGAGGCGGGACAAAACTGGGAGCAGCCTGACTGGCAGTCCGTCATCAAGGCCCTACGCGAGACGAAACAGGAATGGCGCAACTGCTCGCCAGTGGAGCGGCAGGCCGGCAAACAGCAACAAGAAAAGTTTGATGCACTCGCTGCGAGCCTGCAGGGTCGACTGGATGCTGAGTACACGCGCAACCAGCAAACGAAAGAGTCGCTGATCGAACGTGCTAGTCAGGCGCTCGCCAGCAACGACGGTCGCAAGGCCATCGATGCCATCAAGGATTTGCAGCAGAAGTGGAAGATCGTGGGTCCGCTGCCACGCGAGATTGATCAACGCCTGTGGACAGAATTCCGCCAGCATTGCGATGCCGTGTTCCAGAAGCGCGAGCAGGAGTCCGCCGCCTTCACCGCCGGACTCGAGGAAAACCAGAAACAGGCGATTGCCCTGTGTGAGCAGATCGAGACCATCGCTGCGCTTGAGGGGCCGGAGTTGTTGGCGAGTGCGGCAACGCTGGCCACATTGCGGAGTTCTTTCGAGGCACTCGGCGAGTTTCCGCGCGCGAATACGCGTGAGCTGCGCAACCGATTTGATAAGGGTCTGGAACGTTGCGAAAAATCATTCGCGCGCCAACGTGTACGCGACGCCGAGCGTAGCTGGAGCGATCTGTTCGAAGCCGCCAACCATGTGCGTGCTTATAAGCTTGCAGTGGCTCGCGGTGTGGACGCAGAGCAGATCGACACTTTGAAAGCAGCTGCCGAAAGCTACATTGCATCCGTCCAAAAATGGCCAAAGAGCGGACTCGACACGATCAAGAAGGCGCTCGCTAACGAACACTCAGCAGATCTCGCAGCGAATGAAGAAGCGCTGAAGCTGCTCTGCATCCGGGCTGAAATGCTGACGGACATGCCAACGCCGCCGGAAGATCAACCGTTGCGTCGCGAGTATCAGTTAAAACGTTTGGTGCAGAACATGGGCCAAGGCGTCAAAACTGATGCGGTGCAATTAGACGCGATGGAGATCGAGTGGATCGGTGTTGGCCCCGTCGATGAGGCGGTATACCAGCCGCTACTGCAGAGATTCCGTCGCTGCCGCGAGCGGGATAACGCCAAGGCTTAATCGCTCGATTGGAGAGCGCTATAAATCGAAGGGATGAGGCCGCTTAATTTCGCTAGCCGTAGCCCGGGTGCAACCCGGGGCTTTTTTATGACAGAGCATCCCGGGTTTCACCCGGGCTACGTGGCCGATTTCACATCGTTTCCTTAGCGGGAAGCCAAGCTGCGTAAGAAAGTCAGGATGTGATTCGCGACGGTTACAGCGTGCTTCTCTTCACTGACCAAGGTGCTGTGATTGGCACCTGCAACAACAACCTGTCCGCTCAGCGCAGGCGCTTTAACCATCAACGCATCATGAAGGATTCGCACTTCTGCGAGCGTCGCTGCTTGTGATGCTTTCGGCGCACTCCCAGCAAGGATCGCCCAGCTCGGATGCGTGAGTTCTTCGGCAAGAGTTGCAACATCCGCTTGAACGGTTGTAATCGCAAGCAACTCTTCCTTCACATTCGGGATGAATGTAGGTGAAGAAAATTTTGTGATGTAACCCTCGAAGCGTTCGCGCTCGATCTTCTTGCCGCTCAGATACCAAAACGCTTTCGCCAATCCAGAACGTGCAGCCCAGTGCAACATATGCATCGTGCGAAACGCGCGGTTGTAATCTGATTTCTTGATGACGTGCTTCGTGGGTGTGGCATCCAGCAAAACGATGCCAGCGACCTGATCTGGATATTTCGCGGCATAGTGACGCGCATAGAGCCCGCCCAAGGAATAGCCCACGAGAACGAAAGGTTTTTTGATTGGCAATTGTTCGACGAGTTTGGCTAGGCGTTGCGTGTTGGCGACTGCACTACGTCCGAAATCATCGCGCGGACTCGTGCCGGAACCCGCACGGTCGTAAGTGAAAACTCGACCATGCGCGGCAAGCACCGGCTCAATCAGACTCCAATCAGCGGTACTGCCACCACCACCATGCTCCATCAACACATCAGGTAATTCTCCTGCGGTTCCGGCACTTCTGTAGTGCAAGGAGCTCTGACCAAGATTGACGATTTCTTCGTGAATTGCGGGTGAGGACATGGCTTAAAATTTCGCAGAAAGGTTCAGTCGGAAACTACGCGGCTGTGTGAATACATACGGACGCGGCGTGACGATGGCCGACAACTCTGGGCTGCCAGGAACCGTGCCTGAACCGCCGAGTGCGGAAGTGGCTGCACTGGTGCCGGTCAGATTGTTGATTGAAAGGCTCATGCTGGGAACGAAGGAAAGATCAGCGCGGGTCACAGAAAAGCTGAGGTTCAACAAGTTATAGCCGCCCACTTCAACGTCGTGAACAATGTTGTTCCAAGCCTTACCTTGATAGGTGTGCTGCAGTGCAGTCTGCGTTTGCCACTCGCCTATGCCAAAGCCATAGCTGATCGTATTCGAAGCTTGGATTTTGGGTGAGCTCGGCAACGCGGTGCCCGGCTGAACCACAGTACCGCTCACATCCGTAAAGGGCTTCGAAGTCTCGCTGACGATATACGACGCGGCCGATTCCAGCTTTAGCCCAGAAATTGGCGTGAGATAAGTGATAGTGGTTTCGCCACCGATGTTGCGAGCGCCACCGACGTTGTCGGTATAACCACTCGTTTCATTCTTAACCTGATTGACCTGCGGATTTTTCCAGATCACGTAGAGCGCGGTGAAATCGAAACGGAGCGTGCTGTCCATCCAATCGGTGCGCACACCCAATTCATGATTCCAAAGCGTGCTTGATTTAAATTTCGGCGGGACCGAGCCAAGCGTGCCGACGTTAAAGCCGCCGTACTGGAATCCTCGCGACACGGTGCCGTAAAACATGATGTCATCGGTGAAGTGCCAGGTTGCAGCAACCTTTGGACTAAAGCCCTTGCCGACTGACTCAAGCGTTTGCGAACTACCCGATTCCCCGTTAAGGCCACCGACCACAGAAAGTAAGCCTGTCTTTACGGCGGTGCCCGAGACGCCAGCTTCATAAACTCTTGCACCAAGGGTGAAGGTCCAGTCATCACCGACCTTACGTGACACTTCGCCGAATACAGCTTTCTCGCTCGCTTTGATTGGGTGGAAACCGGCTTTGGTTGCGATGATGCCGTTCGGGGTATAGAGACCTGCCAGCAGCTCTGGCGGAACAAGATTGAGCAAATTTGCGATGAGCGGGAGCGCGGGATATGCGTAGAGGATCGTGTCCATATCCGCTTTGTAGGTGCTGTAAAACACGCCACCCATCCAAGTCCATGGGCCGTCGCCTGGCGACACCAATCTGAGTTCCTGCAGATATCCGCTGGTTTTAACATCTCTCGTCGCATGCAGAGTGCGTATACCCGCCTGCGCTAGCGGCAGCACAAGATAAGAGGTGTCCGCGTCGTTGAAACTGTTCTTGGTCTGGTAGCTCGTAATCGATACCAACGTGGCCCAGTCGAAGTTGTAGCGCACATCGAGGTTGGCAAGGCTGTAGCCATTGCGAACCAGCGACGGAGCAACAGCGTCATCACGTACGAAGACGCCTTTGTCGTTGGTGATGTAACCCAACTCATCCGCATTGCGCTGCCCTCTTACGTACCAGAGATTGACTGCGAGATCTTCGGTCGGCTGCCACAAAGCCATGGCGCGACCGGTGCGTGTATAGCCATCATCGGCATCAACTTTCTTGTAAGCCGGATTGTCGATGTCGAGCAGGCCGGGCTTGTGCTGCCATGTACCGGCAAAGCGCATGGCGACCTTTTCGCCGACCGGAATATTCAGTACGCCAGCAAAGCTGGGTTCAGTGCCGCCGTCAGTCACGTGTACCCAGTCAGCAGAAACTCGCCCACCCCAACGACCTAGCTCAGGACTGTTGGGCACATAGCGAATCAAGCCAGCCAATGAAGTCGCGCCGAACAAGGTGCCCTGCGGACCTTTCAATACTTCTACGGTGCTCAGATCCCATGGATCTGGATCCGCAATCGTGTACGAACCATAAGGATCGGACATCGGCACGTCGCCATAGACAATGCCGACGGTCTGGTTGGTTCCGGTATCTGGGCCTACGCCGCGAACGCTGAGCTTTCTTTGAATGCCCGCGATTTCGTCTTGGCTGTTGATGCCGGGCACGGATTGGATAAAGTCTTTGAGTTCGTGCGCACCCATCTCTTCCAACTTATCGCCGGTCAGTACAGCGATGCTGGCGGGAATTTCTCGCACCAATTGTGGGCGCTTGGTTGCAGTCACCACGATTTCTTCAAGGTGCGTTGGCGCTTCACGGATGGCTTGCGTCTCGGCCCCCGATTCTTCTTTCTTGAATGCGACCGGAATCAGTGCGTAGCTCGCGTCCGAATTTGGTGCAGCGTCTGCTGGCGTTGCTGATGGCGACTCGGCTCCAGCGTTGATTGCAGCATTGTCTGTCGATGATGCAGGTGTTGCCGCAGCTGGAGTATCACTAGCGGTATTGGTCTCTGACGAGGCTGCTGGCGTGGCATCAGTAGAAGCAGCTGCGGGAGCTGATGCGGGCTCTGCTGACTGAGTTGCCAGTAGCGCGTCGAGGTCCATATCGATACTTGAGCTGTCTGTCGACGATGGTGCCGCAGGAGCTGGAGTTGAAGCATCGGCCGGCGACGAGGTCGCTGGCGTGGGCTCGGCAGATGATGGCTGCTGAGCCGAAGCGGCTGCGGCTGTT
This sequence comes from Stenotrophobium rhamnosiphilum, assembly GCF_003052265.1. Lineage (GTDB taxonomy): Bacteria > Pseudomonadota > Gammaproteobacteria > Nevskiales > Nevskiaceae > Stenotrophobium > Stenotrophobium rhamnosiphilum. Next base: position 651,719 of record NZ_QANS01000001.1, on the reverse strand, counting down.
AACAAACAGGCCACACTCATAGACGTGAATACAATTTTCCCTAGCACCGCGCATTCCCCTAGTGTCGTGAATCCCCGGTGTTACCCGGAGCAGCGAACTCACTGCGAGATTTGAATGTATCTATCAGGGCTGGAATCCACTATCCAAGGAAACACCAGAAAACCACAGGCCAATATTAAACACTGGCTTCGTTATTTTTTAGATATTCAGTGGGAAAAATGCAGAAAAACCTATGTGGGGAGTGGCTTTATACCGGGGCGATCTACTGAGACGAGCGTCTAAAACCTCGGGATTCCCTAATATTTCTGTCGCTTCTGACTCCGCTGCAACAGACGCGCGAATCGAGGGAAATCGAGTCCATGTTCTATTTGAAGCTGGTTCGCGCGCGACCGGATCTTGTCCCAGTCAGGAGAAAAATCTGCGTCCTTAAACGCGAACACAACTCGATTGGCGCTGCCGTTAACATCCGCAACCAGGAGCTTGTTAGAAAACACCTCAGCAAGAAGCGCCAAGTGCGCGGCCAGCTGATCGCCTTTGCCAATCAGGTTTAAAGCCAGCACGCCATGAGGGCGAAGTCTTGCGTACAGGTTTTGATAGAAGGAAGTGCACTTAAACGTTGGTGCAATACCAATTTTGTCGCAGCCATCAAGCAAGACGACATCCGCGTAAGCGTCTTCTGTCGCGAAGTAATCAGCGGCGTCTGCATGCACAACGTTCATTCGCGAATCCTGCCGAGGCAGTCCGAACAAATCACTTAAGGCAATTACATCCGCATTCACTTCAACCGTGGTGATGCGTGTAGATGGCAATTGCCGGTAAGCAAACTTAGTCAGTCCCCCGCCACCCAATCCAACGATGATGATGTGTCTGGGCTTGGCGGAGAATAAAAGGAAAGCCATCATCTTGCGTGCATACGCAGAGATGAGTTCATTCGGCTTGTCCATATTCATTTCGCTTTGTGCAAAGCGAAAATCGAAATGAAGACGTCTTGTGATGCCATCGTCAACGACAAATGGCTTGGCGTAGTTTCCACCCAGCAATCGTTTCACCAGATCATTGCGATCTGCAGATGCCGGTTCTTTCAGCCAAATAACGCCGTGCTGGTCAACAAGATCACCTGGGATTGAGCACCAGGTGTCTTTATTGTTGACCGCAGCTTCTTCGAGTTTCGCAGACCATGGCAAGCAATGATTTGGAGCATTGCTGTCACTGGCCCACGAAACGCTATCGCTCATTCGTCGAGGAACGAACGCAAGTGTGTCGCGCGCAATGGGTGACGCAGTTTGCGGAGCGCTTTGCTCTCGATCTGACGAATGCGCTCACGGGTGACCTGGAATTGTTTTCCAACTTCTTCCAGCGTGTGCTCAGTATTCATATCAATACCAAAACGCATACGCAGCACTTGCGCCTCACGCGGCGTCAGGCTTGCGAGAATCTGGTTGGTCGCTTCAGACAACGATTGCAGAATCGCGGTTTCCTGTGGGGATTCCGATAATTCGTCAGCAACAAAATCGCCGACCTGTGAATCGCCTTCGTTACCAACTGGTGTTTCCAGCGAGATAGGTTCCTTGGCGATTTTCAGCACCTGGAAAACTTTCTCTTCTGAAAGCTCCATCTTCACGGCCAGCTCTTCCAACGTTGGTTCGCGGCCCACTTCCTGCAGCATCTGGCGCGAAATGCGGTTGAGCTTGTTGATCGTTTCGATCATGTGCACAGGAATACGGATCGTACGTGCCTGATCGGCAATCGAACGCGTGATGGCCTGACGGATCCACCACGTGGCGTACGTCGAGAATTTGAAGCCGCGACGATATTCAAATTTGTCGGCCGCTTTCATCAAACCGATATTGCCTTCCTGAATCAGATCGAGGAACTGCAGACCACGGTTGGTGTACTTCTTCGCAATCGAAATCACGAGACGAAGGTTGGCTTCCACCATTTCCTTCTTCGCGCGGCGAGCCTTGGCTTCGCCCACATTCATGCGGCGATTGATGTCCTTGATCTCATCGAGATGCAGCAGGCTATCGCTTTCCTTCTGACGCAGCGTCGCCTGGAGCGCAAAGATTTCTTCCTTGCGCATGTTCAACTCGGAGGAATACTTACGCTTGCCGCGGATGGCTTTCATCACCCACTCTTCGTCGGTCGCCCCGCCCTCTTTGTACATGCGCAGAAATTCGTCGCGCGCCATGCCTGCGTCGACCAAGCAGATGTGCATGATCGCCTTTTCGGTTTCGCGGATTTCAGTCGCCTTGCCGCGCAAGTTCTTGGTGATCTCGTCGACCATCTTTGGCGACAGTTTGAACGTGATGACCAGTTCGCAAACGGCGGCACGCTTCTGCTGTGTCTTCTTGTTGGCGCTGCCGAGCTTCAACAGGGCATCGCAAGCTTCGTCATAAAGCGACTGCAGCTCAGCAAATTTCTCTCCGATCAGAACCAGATCAGGACCGGTGTCGGCGACTTCTTCGACGACGTCGGCGGCGTCATCACTTATTTCGGCTTCATTGACTGGCTCAGGAGCTGGCGCAGGCAGTGCGATCTCGGCGTTGAGGTCGAGGAAGCCGGTAATGATTTCGGCAACACCTTTCTTGCCCGCTTTGTAGGCCTCGAAAGATTCGAGCAGGATGGCAATCGTTTCTGGGTACAGCGCCATTGCGTACATGGCTTCGCTGAGGCCTTCTTCGATGCGCTTGGCGATGCGGATTTCGCCCTCGCGATTGAGCAGTTCAGCACCGCCCATTTCGCGCATGTAGATACGCACAGGATCGGTCGTACGGCCGAACTTGTCGTTAACCGTCGCATTGGCGACGACTTCTTCGGCGGCTTCTTCTTCTTCTTCCGCGGAGGCGACTACAGCAGGCTCAGCAAAAAACTGGGCTTCTTCGTTGGTCGGGGCTTCTTCGTGAACCGGAATGCCCATCGCGTGGATCATGCCGATGATGTCTTCGATCTGCTCGGAATCGACGATTTCGGGCAGGTGGTCAGCGACCTCGGCATAGGTCAGAAAATTCTTGTCCTTGCCTAAAGCAATTAGGGTTTTGATTTTGGACTGCTGATCGGAAACATTCATCGACTATCTCTCGTGCATTCTTAAACACTGCGGTACGGCCACTGACATCCTTAAAAGCTCTGTGAACTGAGCTCTCAGGCGTAAGAAAATATCTTCAACTGGCGAAGGGCCGGATAAACACGGGCCCCTCACAAACAATAGTGACGACGCACCTATAGGGCGCTGCTCGACATTGACACTGGCCCAGAATCGTTGCGGTCTGGTTTTCCGACTTGGTTAGCGCGAGTGCGCGTGATGCATGGAGCCGAGACAAACAGCTCGACAGGGCGCTACGGTCGGTGGAAAAGCTGGGCGCGACACTCATCGTGTGCCGCTAGGGTTAATCTGTGGGTTCTACGCCGAAGTTCAAGCGAAGATTGCGTGAGTCGATGAGAAGGTCACGCGGTCAGTAATTATACATTAAGCCGGACTTCTAAGCGGCGCTCCCGCGTACGTAAGAGCCGGGGCAAGGCTCCAAAACTCAAATCAAGCGCAGATCACGCGCTTTGACCAAGGCCCCGGAGCGGTTTTTGGCGCCCAACTTCCCGTAAATATTGTGTAAATGCCAGCGCAGGGTGCCTTCCGAGATAAAGATGGACTCGGCGATTTCCTTATTGCTCATGCCAGATTCCAGGCGCTTGAGAATGTTGATCTCACGCCGGGTCAGCTCGCCAAACTCGGCTCCGGCCGAGCTCGAAACCTCGGCCACCTTGGCCGTGGCCTGTGCGGTTTTGTTGATTGAACGCAGCAGGCGGCGGACGATTGGCATCGTTTCCGGATAGTCCGCTTCTGCCCTGCTCATCATCTCCAGGACCACGCCAAGCTCTCGGCTCTCATCAAGATAGGTCCGCAGATATTGGCGCGGCGCTGCGATTTGTAGCGCTTCGTTCATGCAGCTGAGCGCCTTGGGCATTTCATTATTGAGCTTGTAGGCAACCGCTTTGAGGCCCAGCAGCTCCGCCCACCGGTGATAAAGACCGAGCTCCGCGGAATGTTGTATCGCGGGCTCCAGTGCCTCTAAAACCTTTGCCGGGTCTTTGCGGACATTGATACGCAAAGCGACACGCGATGCCTTGTCGGTGATTAAACCGGATACAGGGTCAGCCGTCGTCGGCAACAGAATGCCCCGGCTCATCGCCAGCTCTTGCGCTTCTTCGTAACGCTCTTCGCGGCCCAACCAAGTGCACTCTTCGGTCGCCAAAGTGATCACAACACGTTGTAGCTCACGACGCGCACCGAGGGCTTGACCCTCATGCAAAATGGCATAAGCGGAGGCGTAATCGCGACTTAAGAATTTCAATCTTGCTTGCGTCAAATACGCCAGGATCATCGCATCGGCAGGTCCGTAGTCCTGCACGCTGCGCATGGATTGTTCGATATGTGTTTGCGCCTGATCGGCTTCATCAAACTCATAGGCCACCGCGGCCAAGATGGTGTGCAACAAGCTGGAATGCGCGCGATGACCATTGAGATGCTGATCAATCAGCTCCAAACCCGCCAAACAAACCTGTCTTGCTTCGCGATAAGCGCCGCGTTTTAAATGCAGCAGCGCTTCAACATAGATGCCCCAAGCCAGCCCGTAATGTCCCTCGCCCTGCTCGTGCCAGCGACGACCTTGAGCGGCTATCGCCAATCCAGCGGGAATATCACTCGTTGTCTTATATCCAAACGCCAAGACATTGGAGATGTGGCCTTTCTGCACGGCAGGCGCATCGGGCCAGCGTTTAATCCACGCCAATGCCGCGTCTCGCGCCGCAATGCCTTCATCACGCAGACCGTGCGAAATGGCCACCTGCAGTTCAGTGGCGCTGCGTATGCCATCAATCGCCTCTTGATCCGGCTGCGGTGCTTTCTCCAAGCGTGCAAGAATTTTTCTAAGGCGGTGCAGCTGGGCTTCAACCTCTGCCTGTCGAGGATAAAACGCTAACGCAAAAGCGTAGTTGATACGGATAGTTGGAAAGCGATCAACCCATTCTTCCGGCAACTCTTGCATCCAGTGCATCAAAGTTTGGTGATAGCCGCGGCGATAGATCAGTTCTTCAACAGACTGAGCGACCCACTCAGTGGCGTCTTCCCAGTCACGGGCGCGGATGGCGCCGTTGATGGCTTCTTCGACATGACCCTGCTCGTAAAACCAACGTGCGCCTTCAATTTGAATTTCGCGACAGCGCTCTGGCTCATTTCGCCGGAAGTGTTCACGGAAGAAGTGACCCACCAAGTGATGAAAGCGAAACCACTCGCCGTGGCGATCCAAGGGAATTAAAAATAGATTGCGCGCTTGTAGCTCTTCGAGCAATCGCGTGGCGTCGGTAACGCCGGTGACTTTAGCGGCGAGTGCTGCATTGACGCGATCAAACTGCGCGATGCGTTCAACGAAACCACGCATGCGCTCATTGAGGCCGCTCAACACCACCTCGCCCAAGTAATCGACCATGCTGCGATCAGTACCGGTGAAGCGCGCGATCAATTCATCGCGATGTGTCTGGCTACTCAATGCCGCAGCAACGAGTTCAAGCGCAGCGGCCCAGCCCTCGGTCTTATCCATTAGCTGCTGCACTTCTGCAGGGTCTAGCGAATCGCCCAAGCGAATCGCCAAAAACTGTGAAGCTTCGTCCAGACTAAATTCCAACTCACGCACGCCAATTTCAATCAGTTTGCGACGAACACGCAAACCACTGAGCGGCAAATTGAGCGCCAAACGACTACCGAGCACGTATTGAAAGAGACGCGGCGAGTAGTTGATCAGCCAGTGAACGATCTCTAGAACTTCTGGGTGCGTGACGGAATGCAGATCATCAAGAAACAACACGGTTCTTGTTTCGACGCGGCCCAAGTCTGCGGCCAGCGATTCCAGCAAAGGTTTGATGCCGCCAGTGGGTGCGCCGACCAACTGCGCCAGCACGTCGCGACCAATTTCGCGGCGAATACTTTGGAAAGCGGCAACCAAGTGGCGAAGGAAGCGCGCCGGATCGTTGTCTTCTTCGTCCACCGACAGCCATGCACAAGCAACATCTGGCGAGCGTAGAACTTCGTGCCAGCGCGCCATCATTGTGGATTTACCATAACCCGCCGGTGCACAGATCACAGCCACGCTGGCCACGCCGTCGATCAACTCACGAGGAGGATCAAGCTTGGGCCGCGCTAATAGCTGACCAGTACCGACGCCGGGATAAAGCTTGGCTTCTACGACACTAGCTGTCCGCACCCGTGGGGTCGGCATTGGTGATGATTTCCGCTCTGTTCTATTTGTAGAGCGAAATCCTATCCGCGATCTGGGTCGCGTGCCAATCCTGCATAAAACTTCACGTGCCTGGCACCACCAGACACGTGAGTGATCGTTACTTTACGTTGCAGCCTTCTGCGCTTGCGGAATAAACGACATCGCACGCTCGGCCAGTGCCGTGATCGTCAAACTCGGATTAACGCCGAGATTCGCGCCCAGCATGGAGCCATCGACAACCATCATGTTTTTGTAGTTAAACACGCGATTCTGCGAGTCGATAACACCGCGCTCAGCCGTATCAGCCATCGCACAACCACCCATGCAATGCGCGGTCATCGGCACGTTCATGAAGATTTCGCTCATCGAGCTTTGTGCAATACCACCGGTCGCCAGTGCACCTTTGCGCGCGAATTCGTTAGCAGAAGGAATAAAGGTTGGAATTGGATCGCCTTCCGTCACCAGCTTTTCGCGGAACGGCCAGTACCAAGGACGCTTGTAGCGCATGTTGATATGACCATCGACCGTCTGCATGCAGAGGAAGATGACTGTCTGCTCAGCAAATCCGAATGGCAGCAGCGAACGCAGCCCTTTAACCGGATTAGCGATCAGCAACTTGAACATCGCTCCCAGCCATGAGATCGGGCGCGACCAGCCTGGCTTGCCGTCTGTCAGCACGGTGAACAAGCTGCTCATCATGTCGGAGCCCGCGGGATATCGAACGGCTTCGATATGCGTGTGCTCATCAACGTAAATGCCGGAGCCAATACCAATGCCCTTAGACATATCAATGCCAGCGCCGGGATAACGAACCGAGAGCAGAGACTCTGAGTTGGTGCGAACGCGATTGCCGAGATCGTCAGAAATGTTGGGCAGTGAGCCGCCCTGCTTCAAACGGAACAATAATTCCTGCGTGCCAAGAGACGATGCGGAGAAAATAATATTGCGCGCGAGGTAGGTGCGCTTGTCGCTGGGCGGACCAAACGTCGGCGTGACAGTGACTTCATAACCATCGCTGCCGTCGGCCTTGCCGTTTACCGGGCGCACGTCGAGCACCTTGGTTTCGGCGTGAACTTTTGCGCCGTTCTTTTCAGCCAGATAAAGATAATTTTTGTCGAGCGTGTTCTTGGCATCGTGCCGGCAACCGACCATGCAAGAGCCGCAGCCGATGCAAGATTTACGATCAGGGCCTGCGCCGCCAAAAAACGGATCGGCATAAGTCGTTCCGGGGCGATCGCCTTCTTTGCCGAAGAACACACCCACATCAGTTGGATAAAAAGTATCACCAACGCCTGCGGCGACGGCCATCTTCTGCAACATCAAATCAGCGTTGCCAAGAATCGGATTGCGCGCGACGCCGAGCATGCGCTTGGCGGTGGCGTAATGGCCGGGCATCACTTTCTGCCATTCATCTAAGCCAGCCCATGAGCCATCGGCCCATACGCTATCCGGCGGCACCAGCAATGTTTGCGCGTAACCGATTGAGCCACCGCCCACCGCGTTGCCATGCATGATCACCACATGCTTAAAAAAACGCATGCTCAAAAAACCACGCAGCCCCACAAAAGGCATCCACAAGAAATTGGCAATATTCCAATTGGTCTTCGGCATGTTCTCGGGCGTCCAGCGACGGCCCATTTCCATCACGCCGACGGTGTAGCCCTTTTCTGTAAGGCGCAGCGCGGACACGCTTCCGCCAAAGCCTGATCCAACGATCAGGTAATCGTAGTCGTATTTCATTTGGGTACTCAGTTCATTAACCGCGCAGTTCGCGACGGAGAATTTTCCCTACAGGAGATTTAGGCAGTTCGGTTAGGAACTGGATCTGACGCGGCACTTTGTAAGCCGTGAGATTTTTGCGGCAGTGATCAATCAGCACCTGTTCAGTCAGAGCACCATCACGCTTCACCACAAACACCTTCACTGCTTCACCGGTCTTTTCATCAGGCACGCCGATGCATGCAGATTCCAGCACGCCCGGGTGTTCTGCACACACGGCTTCAATTTCATTGGGATAAACATTGAAGCCAGAGACCAACACCATGTCTTTCTTACGATCAACGATATGGAAATAGCCGTCTTCATCTTGCATCGCCATATCGCCAGTGCGGAAGAAACCATCTTCAGTAAACGCTTTGGCATTTTCTTCTGGCTTGTTCCAGTAACCACGCATGACCTGCGGGCCGCGAGCACAGAGTTCGCCTGCCTCGCCTTGCTTCACTTCCTTACCATCGTCGTCACGGATAGAGATTTCAGTCGATGGCAAAGGCAAACCAATTCCTGCGCGGAACTCTGGAATGTCGGTGCGATTAACGGTCAGCACTGGCGAGGTTTCGGAGAGGCCATAGCCTTCTACTAATTTCTTGCCCGTAACTTCTGCCCAACGACGCGCCACCGCAGGCTGCACTGCTGAACCACCACCCATGGAGAGATGGAGTGTGGAGAAATTCAGTGCATCAAAGCCCGGCGTGTTGAGCAAGCCGTTAAAAAAAGTATTAACGCCAGTGATGGCGGTGCAACCTTCAAGCTTCATCGTCGCAACGAGGCCCGGCATATCGCGCGGATTGGTGATCAACACGTTCTTGCCACCCAGACGCAGGAAGCTCAGCGTGTTCACCATCAAAGCAAAGATGTGATAAATCGGCAGCGCCGTGATGATCACTTCGCGACCCGGCTTGAGCGTGTCACCTAGCCAAGTGCCGAACTGCTCAATGTTGGAAAGCATATTGCCGTGCGTCAGCTCTGCGCCCTTCGACGGACCGGTGGTGCCGCCGGTGTATTGCAGCAGCGCAGTATCCGAATGACGTAACTCACGCGCGCTCATCACACTGTTTGTGGACAGCGCTGTGTTCAAAACAGTCGCGCCAGAGTGGTCATACGTGGCGCTACCTGACTGCGGCATGCCAGCCATTGGCACGACGATAACCGTGTCTACCGATGTTTCGGCCAACACTTCGTTCACAGTCGCTACAAATGGCTCGGCAACAATGATCGCGCGGGCTCCAGAATCACGCAGCTGATGTTTGAGCTCGCGTGGCGTGTACATTGGGTTAACGTTTACAACCACGCAGCCTGCGCGCAACACACCGCTAACAGCGAGCGGATACGCCAGAATGTTCGGCATCATCAAAGCCACGCGCTCACCAACAGCCAAACTCAAATCGACTGCGAAGAAAGCGGCAAGGCGTTCGCTCAGCGCATCGAGCTGCGCATAACTCAGCGTGTTGGCCTCTTGTACAAAAGCCGTGTGCTCGGAGAAAGCACGGCAAGCTTCTGCGATGAGTTCGCCCAAGCTGTTATGGCGGAGCGTAGAAATATTTTCTGGCACACCGACGGGATAACTTGAGAGCCAATTTTTTTTCATGACATGGCCCCGGTCATTGCGGGTTGCGCATTGGCCGGAGGCGTCAGCACGCCAAGTTCATAGGCGGCTTTAATCGCCTGCAGTCGTGTACGAACTGAAAACTTGGAGTAAACATTTTTGAGATGAAACTTAACGGTGTTTTCTGACACGCAAAGGCTGCGCGCGATTTCCTTGTTGGAAACACCGTGAGCTAAACAATCGAGAAAACTTAGCTCGCGTTCCGTCAGCGGTTCAATCAAACGGTAATCACCGGCTGTGCCTGACCATGCGGTACTGGATGCGATATTAGGTTTGCCTAATTGATGCTCGCCCGCTTTGTGCTTGGAAAAATCAACACGCACCACAACATGACCAGCTTCCATATCTCTCTCTCCAGATGATTGGACGAATAGTTCTGTGGGGAGATTTGACCAGCCCAGCCGCCAACAAACGCCTAACAAAAGTTAGGGTTTTGCCAACAACCGATGCTGCACCGCAACAAAGGCGGCCGCGCTTACAGCGACCAAAGCGGTCGAGAGAATCAATTCAAACTATTGATACTTATATATTTTGTAGATTTATTCGATCAATGCACAGCCAGACTTCTGAGCAAGGTCATCGGCTCAAGCGATATCGGCAGCATGCATCTCAACAAGTCATGGATTTCTGCCGGGTCAGTGGCGATGGCATCGGGTTCCAATGCACAAAGGCTGGCGACATCGGAACGGCCATAGGCCAAGCCGATGCTGCGCATACCGATTTGATGAGCCGCCATTAATTCCCATGGATGGTCCGTCAACAGTACCCAGTTACGCGCCGCGCTGGCGCTCTGCTCGACCATGATTTTCATCAGCGGTGAGCGAATGCCGGGACAGGTGGCGTGCTCCAGCGTGACGACACTGAGGGTCATCTGCGACAGACCGTAGTGGTGCAGAATTTTGTGTGTATTGCGTGAGCCGATATGCGTCAGATAGTGCAGTTCAAAACGCGAATCCCGCGCAAGCACTTGCGCCAATCGCACACCACTTTCGCGTATGCGGCAGCGGAAACGTCCACTGTCATTAAAGTAGCTGTGATAGCGCGCAGTAGCATCGGCGATGACGCGTGTGTCTTCGGTGCCGAGCAGTGTCGATAACACTTGGCTGATCGGCCGACGGCCGATGCCGGCCTCCTCCATCTCGTCGATGGTTGGCGCGAGACCCTGTTCGATCATGGCCCAACCGACACTATCGGCGATGCCGGGCATCGGATCGAGCAGCAGCGTTTCAACATCGAAGATCAGCTGAATCCGCGCGTCACTTTTAATGACCGGGGTTGGTTCCGCCAATAGCGGAACAAAATCAGATTGCAGGTTCATGCCTTTCCTCGCGCGCGGTGCGATTTCGCTGACCGTGGCTTGGCTCAAAAGGCTTGGCTGGGTGCTTTGTATTGAAGTGTTGGCACCATCAAATGCCTGCCTTCACTGTTATCCAAATGATAATGCCTATCATTTGTAAGTCAAGCCAAGCCCCAGCTTTATACTCAGCCGCCTCGAGTTTCAGGCGCTTACGCTTGAGACGCACTCATATATTTAAGGTCAGACATGAAATCCGCCTCACTCCGGATCCGCAGTGCTTTAACGCTTGAAGCGGGCGGCGAATCTTTTGCCGGACAACGCTGGATGGCCTTGCTCGAAAACATCGAGACGACGCAGTCGATTTCGGCCGCGGCCAAAGCCATTGGCCTGAGCTACAAGGCCGCTTGGGATGCAGTCGAGGCAATGAATAATTTGTCGGAAAAACCGCTGGTCTTACGCAGCAAAGGCGGCAAAGGCGGCGGCGGAACCACGCTCACGCCACGAGGGCGTCAGCTCGTAGAAACATTCAGAGCCGTAGAAATCGAGAACAATCGCTTTCTCGAAGTGCTGAATGGACGAATCAAAAATTTTGGTAGAGATCTGCAAATTCTCGGAAGGATGACCATGTTGACCAGTGCACGAAATCACTTTTCCGGAAAAGTTACCCGCATTAAAAAAGGCAGCGTCAATGATGAAATTGAATTGAAGCTGTCAGGTGGTGAGCGCGTGGTTTCGGTCATCACCTGTGAGAGCACGGAATCACTGGGACTGAAAGTAGGCTCTGAAGCGATTGCCTTGATCAAAGCATCGTGGGTGATTGTTGGCGTTGACGATGGCGAGCAGGAATTAAAACTGTCGGCGCGCAATCGACTCAATGGCAAGATCACGCGCATGACGCCTGGCGCGGTGAACACTGAAGTTGTTATTGGGCTTAAAGGCGACAACTCCGTAGCTGCCATCATCACCAATACAGCTGCGAAATCGATGAAGCTGTCTGAAGGCAAAGCAGCTTACGCAATCTTCAAAGCATCCAGTGTGATTCTGGGCGTAGCGGCTTAAGGCTTACTCGCCCAAGCGACCGTCTTCCATCTTAAGAACGCGATCCGCCAGGTAATCGACTTCCGCTTGCGCGTGCGTGACGTAGATCATCGGGATGCGTGTTTCTTCTTTCACTCGTTTCAGGAACGGAAGAATCTGCTGCTTGAGTCGATCATCCAGCGACGATAGCGGTTCATCCAGCAACAACAAACGTGGCGAATACAACAGCGCTCGCCCTAGCGCCACACGCTGGCGTTCGCCGCCGGAGAGTTGATCCGGTCGACGCTGCAATAGCGGTTCGATCTCAAGTAAAGCAGTCACGGTTTTGAGATCCAAGTGACGCTCATTCGGATTCAGTCGATTGAACCCATAAAGCAGATTGTCACGCACCGATAGATGCGGAAATAACATTCCGTTTTGAAACACCAAACCAAAATGGCGCTTCCACGCTGGCACAAAGATGTCGCGTTGCGTGTCGATCAGATCAACGCCAGAAAAATTCAGCGTGCCTGTATTCGGGCGTAGCAGTCCCGCCAATAAAGCGAGGAAAGTGCTCTTGCCCACACCTGAAGGACCACAAATACCGGTGACGCCGCCGTTCAGCTCCACTTGCGCCGCAAGCTGGAACTCACCGCGCTTAAAAGTCAGATCAACTTTCAACGCAAGCTCCGGTCGCTCGCGTAACCCAACTGGCGTTCAGCGCGTCGACTAATGATGTGGCTGGCGAATAAAGCCACCATCGCCAAAGCAACCGAGAGATAGACCAAACGCATAGCTGGCGATTCGCCGCCCGGCACGTGGGTGTAGCTATAGATGGCGAGCGGCAAGGTTCGCGTTTCGCCAGGAATGTTTCCAACGAACGCCATCGTCGCGCCGAATTCGCCGAGGCTGCGTGAGAAGCACAACACGCTGCCCGCAATAATGCCCGGCAATGCGAGTGGAATTGTGATGGTGAAGAAGGCACGCCAAGGTGTTGCGCCCAGCGTGGTCGCGGCCTGTTCAAGGCGCGGATCAATCATGCGGAACGCGAGTCTTACCGGCTGCACCATCAAGGGAAACGCCATCACCGCAGAAGCCAGAACTGCGCCCTTCCAAGTAAAGGCAATCACGATGCCAAATTGCGCCAACAACCAAGCGCCAACAGGCCCCTGCGTTCCCAGCAACAACAGCAATAAATATCCCGGCACAACCGGCGGCAACACCATCGGCAGTTGGATCAATACATCGAGTAACAACTTGCCGCGAAACTCATAACGCGCCATTACCCAGCTCAATGCGATACCGGCCGGCAGGCACAGTGCAGTCGCCCACAGTGCAACCTTGGCAGAGAGGTATAAGGCTTGAATTTCTTCGGGGGTCAGCAACGAATCAACATCCGCTTCGATATGTATAGAAGTATATAGCGTAAGTCTGGGCTGAATAAGTCACACCAGAACCAACCCCCTCCCAAAACGCAGGGGCCGCTTATTTAGCTTCTGTTTGATACTGCGACTTCCATTCCGCGTATGGCATGCCGTAAACACGCTCGCGTGCAGCATCGTAACTCACCTCAAGGCCGCGCTCTTTTGCGGCTTCTGCGTACCACTTGGCCAGACAGTTGCGGCAAAACCCGGCGAGGTTCATCAGGTCAATGTTTTGAACCTCTTTATGAGCATCAAGGTGGGCAAGCAGGCGTCTGAATGCTGCGGCTTCGATATCCGTCTGTTGAGCAGCCTGTTGAGCTAGGTCCATCTGAAATCTCCAATCATTTGTTTGATCACTGACCGAAATTGTAGTGCTTAACGTAAAAAATGATGCTGTCTGCCGCTTTGGCAAGAATTTATCCCACAACCCTGTCAGCTCATGCCAAACCGACCGATCGACGCATATGTAAAGTCCCCTAAAGCATTGAGCTATCACGCGGATGGACGATTACGCGTGTTAGCATTTACAGCATCATTATTCAGTCAATCACCGTCGGTTTCAGCATATGAAATTGACCATTTGGAACGGCCAAGCGCCGCACCTTAGTTGGAAACCATGAAAAAAAGACAAACGGGCGCAGCACGTACCTGGAGCATCGCTGCGGCAATCATCGGCGTTCTTGTGATCTGGATGATCTCGGGTCTCATTTTTGGTAGCTCACATAAATCCGAAGATCAAAACAAACCTGTTGCTGAAAAAGCGCTGAAACGCTTCAAGGTTTCAGTTCGCTCGCAGAACGCAGAAACCGTTCAACGCGAAGTCACCTTAAACGGCGACACCACGCCAGATCAGATTGTTGTCATCGCATCGCAGATCGAAGGTCAAGTCACCGCCATCGGCGCACGCAAAGGCGCACGCGTTAACCAGGGCGCATTGCTTGCGCGCGTTGATCCACGCGATTCCGAACAACGTAAAACCCGTGCTGTCGCAATATTCAAACAGCGCGAACTTGAATTTGAAGGCGCACGACGTCTGCGCGAAACCGGCTACGTCACCGAATCTGAAGTAGCCTCACGCCAAGCTGCGCTGGAAGTGGCACGCACCGACATTAAAGAAATTGATCTGCATCTGAAAAACCTCAGCATCCTCGCGCCAGTATCTGGCGTGCTCGAACAGCAGAACATTGAAGTCGGCAGCTACGTAAAAATTGGCGAGCCGGTTGGCAAGCTGATCAAGATTGATCCATTGATTGTTTCTGGTGGCGTTGGCGAAAACGATATCCGCTACATCAAGGTTGGCGATTCTGCAGAAGCAGAAATTCTCGGCCGCCAGCTCAAGGGCCGCGTTAAATTTGTTTCTTCACTCGCAGATGACAAGACTCGCACCTTCACGGTCGATATCGCTGTAGACAATCCACGCGGTGAAATCCCGGCTGGCCTGTCGGCACGTATTCGCCTGTCTGTGCAAAACATTGCCGCACAGAAAATTCCTTCATCGCTGCTGACTTTGTCCGATAACGGCGCTATCGGCGTTAAGCATGTCGTTGACGGCAAGGTTGTATTCACCAAAGCGGACATCGTTCGATCGAATGGCGATGCAGTTTGGATTACCGGCGTGCCCTCAACCATTTCACTCATTACTCGTGGCCAAGGTTTTGTTGCCGCTGGCGAGAGTGTCGATGTAGAAGCTGAAGCAGCGCCCGCTGCTGCTGCCAAGTAAGTTGCGCCAGAGCCGCTCGCACTTATGAAAGCCCTTCTTGATGCCGCTCTAGACCGCGGCCGCATAGTTTTGCTGTTGCTGGCAATTATTTTTGTTGCTGGCGCGATTACGTACGCCTACATCCCTAAAGAATCGAGCCCTGACGTTCCGATTCCTTACATCTACACCGCCGTGATGCACGAAGGCATCTCACCAGAAGATGCTGAACGCTTACTGACACGTCCACTGGAGCAAGCATTGCGCTCCATTGAAGGCGTGAAAAAAATGACGGGCAAAGCGGCGCAAGGTTTTGGCTCTGCCACTTTGGAATTTGAAGCAGGCTTCAATCCAGAAAAAGCCATGCGTGATGTTCGCCGCAAAGTCGATGAAGTGAAATCAAAACTGCCTGCCGACAGTGAAGAACCCATCGTCAACGAAGTAAACATTGCGCTGTTTCCTGTTCTGGTTGTGACCTTGTCTGGTCCTGTACCAGAGCGCACGCTGCTGCAAGTCGCACGCAATCTCAAAGACGATCTCGCCAGCGTCAAAGGTGTTCTGGAAGTCGACATCGGCGGCAATCGTGAAGAGATGGTCGAGATTTCGATTGATCCATTGAAGATGGACAGTTATGGCATTTCACAGAATGAACTGTTCAGTCTGTTTTCACGCAACAATCGTCTGATTGCTGCAGGCACGCTACAAACCAGCAACGGCCAGTTCGCAGTGAAATTGCCGGGCGTACTTGAAAGTGTTGAAGACGTACAGAATCTGCCGGTGAAAGTTTCTGGCGATCGCGTTGTTAAATTCTCTGACATCGCCACGATTACTCGCGCATTCAAAGATCCTCAAGGCTTTGCACGTCGCAATGGCGAAACTGCCATCACGCTGGAAGTGAAAAAGCGTATCGGCGAAAACGTCATTGAAACGATTCAGCGCGTTCGTGATTCGGTCGCTCAACATCAAAAGCTCTGGCCCGAAACGATCAAGGTTGATTACTCGCAAGACGCGTCCGCGGAAATCAAAGAAGGCCTGAACGATCTGCAGAACGGCGTACTCACTGCCGTCATTCTCGTCGTCTGCGTACTCATCGGTTATCTCGGCTGGCGCACCGCGTCCCTCGTCGCGATTGCAGTGCCGGGCTCATTCCTGATCGGCATCCTCGTGCTGGCTGGCATGGGTCTTACCGTCAACATCATCGTGCTCTTCAGCTTGATCATGGCAGTGGGCATGCTCGTGGATGACGCCATCGTCGTCTCGGAATATGCCGATCGAAGAATGTGCGAAGGCTTTTCGCCTGAGGCCGCTTATCGCGACGCCACCAAACGCATGGCATGGCCAATCATTTCATCGACGGCTACGCGCCTCGCCGCTTTCTTCCCGCTGCTGTTCTGGCCGGGAATGCTCGGCGGTTTCATGCGCTACTTGCCTATCACCTTATTGGCGACATTGACCGCCTCGCTGGTGATGGCGCTGATCTTTATCCCGGCACTCGGCGCGCGCTGGGGCCGCAAGGATTCACATTCGGAAGCAGAACAGAAACACATCGCGATCGCCGAGACCGGCGATCTGAGTGAGCTCAGCGGCGGCACGGGTTCTTACCTGCGCGCACTGACCTGGGCAGTGGATCGTCCCGTCAAAACTTTCTGGATCGCGATTGCGATGCTGATCGTTATTTTCTCTTCGTATAGCTTCTTGGGCTCTGGCGTGGAGTACTTCCCGGCCAGCGAACCGAACAGCATCATGGTCAACGTGCATGCACGCGGCGATCTCTCGATCTACGAAAAAGATACAGTGATGCGCGAGACAGAAAAACGTCTGCTGCCGATGACTGAATTCAAAAGCGTCTATGCACGCACCGGTGGCGGCGGTGGTCACGAAGCTGCTGCGGACAACATCGGCGTGATTCAGCTGGAACTCAAAGATTGGAAAGATCGACGCAGGGCCAACAAAATCGTTGAAGAAGTACGTCAACGCACCGCAGGCATGCCAGGCGTCGTGATTGAAGTTATTCAAGAACAAAATGGCCCGAGCCAAGGCAAACCGATTCAGATCGAATTGTCCTCGCCTGTGCCGGAGTCACTGAACGAATCCAACGAACGTCTCGGCAATGCCACGCTCGCCATTCGCTCCGCGATGGAAAAGATTGGCGGCTTTACCGATATCGAAGACACGCGCCCACTCGCAGGCATTGAGTGGCATTTGGTGGTTGATCGCGCTGAAGCCGCGAAGTACGGCGCTGACGTGATGCTGGTCGGCAACACCGTGCAGCTGGTCACCAATGGCGTACTGCTCGGCAAATATCGCCCTGAAGATGCGGACGATGAAATCGATATTCGTGCTCGTTACACCGAGCCTTATCGCAATCTGCAGCAGCTCTCGAATCTACGTATCCAGACCGCAAGTGGGCTGATCCCTGCTTCTAACTTTGTCGAACGTAGCGCTGCACCGCTGGTTAACGCGATTCGTCGCGTCGATGGACGGCGTGTGATGAAAGTTGAAGCTAACGTTGCGTCCAACGTTCTGGCAGACAGCCAAGTCAAAGCGCTGACACAGTATTTTGTAAAGCACCCTTACGCCGGATTCAACGACGGCACAGTGCGCATACGCTTTCAAGGCGAACAGGAAGAACAAGCTGAAGCGGCCGCGTTTCTCGGCAATGCATTTACGCTCGCAATCATCCTGATGATTGCCATCCTCGTCACGCAGTTCAACAGCTTCTATCAGACCGTGCTGATTCTCTCGGCAGCCCTGTTCTCAACGGCTGCGGTGATGCTGGGCCTGATGCTGCTGCGCGAGCCGTTTGGCATCGTCATGAGCGGCTTGGGTGTGATTTCGCTGGCGGGCATTATCGTCAACAACAACATCATCCTGATCGACACCTACAACCATCTGCGCGCAGACGGCAATGGCCTGCCGCCACGTGAAGCGATCTTGCGTACGGGCGTGATGCGTCTGCGTCCGGTGCTGCTGACGGCAGGCACGGCGATTCTGGGCTTGCTGCCGATGGCGTTTGCGCTAAACATCGACATCATCCATCGCTTGGTCACGCACAACGCGCCGTCGGCAATGTGGTGGATACCGCTCGCTTCGGCTGTTGCAGGCGGCCTCGCCTTCGCCACGCCGATTACACTAATTCTGACGCCAGCCTTGCTGATGTGGCGCGAACACCGCGCAGAACGCAAGGCCGCGCGTTTGCGCAGGACTCACGCTTAAACACCCGCTCAAACGAAGCTTACACAAGGAATTTTCGTCGCCCACTTCACAGGGTTCTAAAAGCCTGCTAAATAGCAAAAAAGCGTTTTGAATCTTCTTCGTTGTAGGAATGCAATGGCGAGAAAACCGAAAGTACAGCTGAAACCAGAACCGGCGAAAACCAACGTCGATGAATTCTCTGACGACCTCGATGGTCTCGAAGAAGAAGTCGTGATCGTTGAACCAGTCGTTCCTCAGGCCAAGCTTCGCGACTGGCGCGACGTTGAGAAGCTCAAAGAAGAGCGAGATTTGCGTCGCAACGTCGACGACGATCTCGATCTCCTCGACGATCTCATCGGCCGCGCAGGGCGACGCAGCTAAACCCGCTTCTTGACGCGAGACGCTGTCGATTTCTTCGGCAGCGCCTTTTCCTTTTTCACTGTGGGCCAAGCATCTTTCTGTCCGGAACGCGCGCGTTCAGAATGTGAGCTGCCCAAACCCTTGCTGACAATCTTGAAAGCTTCGTCGATGCTATCGACGATCTTGAACAGCTTCAGATCTTCCCGCGAAATAAGGCCAGCATCCGCCAGCGCCTTGAAATTCACCGCCTTGGTCCAGAACGCCTTGCCATAAAGCACGATTGGCATCGGCGCAGATTTGCCGGTCTGGGTCAGCGTCAGCAACTCAAACAACTCATCAAACGTTCCAAAGCCGCCAGGGAAAATCACCGCGGCCGCTGACAAGTTCACAAACCAGAACTTGCGCATAAAGAAGTAATGGAACTCAAAAGCATGATCCGGCAGCACGCTCGGATTGATGTGCTGCTCAAACGGCAAGGAAATATTCAAACCGACATTGAGCTTCATATCGACACGTGCAGCGCCCTCGTGGGCGGCCTGCATGATGCCGGGGCCACCACCGGTGCAGATGTGGTAACGCTCGGTCGGCGCATGCTCTTGCGTGGTCCAGGCTGCCAGTTTCTCCGCTAAGCCTGCGGCAGCAGCGTAATAACCCGGTTTGTCGCCCGGCTGGATACGCGCCGAGCCAAAGAAGATTACTGTGTGCTTGATGCCTTTGCGCAGCAGGCGCTGGTCCGGCTCCATGTATTCGGTCTGGATGCGCAGCATGCGGGCGCCGTCGCTGTGCAGAAATTCCGTGTTGTCGTAAGCCTTAAGCGTTTTACTATTTTTTTTCATTGGCCTGCTTCTTGCTTTGGTCAGGAATGACGGGGCTGGCATGTCATTTTGGTCGTTCCTTATACCAACAATACCTGCCAAGTTCTTGTCATGTTTGAGGTCGATACTGTGACAAAGAGCGGAACCGAGCCGCACATAGCGGGTCGGACTAGGAGTCTTAACAAAAGAAGACGCTGACCATGAAGGAAATGACATGAAGCGACTCACCCCCATTGATACCGCTTTTTTGCTGATGGAAAAGCGGCAACAGCCCCTACATGTGGGCGCGCTGATCCTGTGCACTCCGCCGCCGGGCGCACCACCTGACTTTGCCAACCAACTCGCTGAACGCCTGCGACACTGCACCACCGCCGCATCGCCCTTTAACCGTCGATTGACCGGCGGCGGAGCCATCAAGTTTTGGTCAGAAGACGAAGACTTCGATATCGCCCACCATTTTGTGCACTTAGCCTTGCCCAAGCCCGGTCGCATCCGCGAGCTATTAGCGATGGTCTCGCGCGTGCATAGCCAGCATCTGGATCGCGCTTATCCACTGTGGCGCGCTTATTTGATCGAAGGGCTAGAAGACGGCCGCATCGCACTCTATTTCAAGATTCATCACTCATTGGTGGACGGTATAGCCGGCATCCGACTGATGATGAAATCGATGTCGATCGACGTCGAAGATTCACTCCTGATGCCTGCCCCTTGGGGTGTGCGCACACGCAAAACGCAGCACGCTGCGCTGCCCATTCCTACACCCGGCGCAGGCACGTTTAGCGCGCTGACACGACTTGCAGGTTCCGGCTACAAATCTGTGCCCGCTGTGGTGCGACAGTTGCGCCAAACTTTGAGTGACTCGCGCAACAAACATCCAGAGGCCATTACCAGCCTGCAAGCACCACGTTGCATTCTCAACCAGAAAGTCAGCGGCTCACGTCGCTTTGCCGCGCAGTCGTATTCCACGCCACGCGTAAAAGCCATCGCTAAAGCTTTCAATGCCACTGCTAACGATGTCGTACTCGCGCTGTGCGGCTCGGCGCTGCGTCGTTACCTGATGGAGCTCAACGAGCTACCTGATCGTCCATTGATCGCCTTGGTGCCGGTCTCCACGCGTCATGACGATAGCGAGAGCGGCAATGAAATTGCGTTCGCACTCGCCAGTCTTGCCACCGATGTCGTGGATCCAGCGGATCGTCTGCGCGCGGTTAAAGCCTCGATGGATTACACCAAAGAGCGCTTCCGTCAGATGACGCCGTCACAAGTGTTGGCCTACAGCGCCGCACTGATCACGCCGGGCGCTCTGGCTTGGCTGACGGGGCTGGATCGCAAATACACCATTGCCAACACCGTGATCTCGCACGTACCGGGCCCGCGTCGGCCCTTGTATTGGCAGGGCTGCAAGCTAGATGGCATCTATCCCGCTTCACTCGTGCTCGACGATTTTGCGCTCAACATCACGTTGATCAGCCGTCACGATTTCATCGACTTCGGCATCATTGCCTGCCGCAAAAACCTGCCGCGCGTGCAGAAGCTGCTGGGTTATATCGAAGAGGCGATTGTGGAGCTTGAAACGACGCTGGCACCAGAAGTGATTGAAGTGCCAAAGAAGAAGCGCGCCTAGAAACTGCTCTAGCTGTACAGCGGGCCATCCTGCACACGCACTCGCGCGCTAGTGCGTTTTTTCTGCGTCTCTGGCCCGAATAGCCTCTAGAATAAGAGCAGATAAAAATTGCCAAAGCATCAGGTAGCTAGAGAGTGCTTTTCACGAGGGAGTTGGACCATTGAAAATCATGCAAGTCATGTTTTCGCGTGGCCGTGGCGGACTCGAACGAGTCTTCTTCGATCACGCTGAATTGCTTGCGCGTCGCGGGCATATTGTTCATTGCGTCATCCTTGATCACGCTGGCTACGCTGAAGAATTGAACAAGCTGGCGGCACAGAGCAATGGCACGATCATCTTGCATATTTGCCCTGCCAGCGGCTTGCATCGCATGCTATTTCCGTGGGCACTGCGCCGACTAGTCAAGCAGATCGGCCCAGATATTATCGTTGCGCACGGTGCCAAGGTCACCAGTCGACTCAGTCAACTACGCCCGCAACAAGTGCCATTAGTCGCAGTCACGCACAACGAAAGCCCGCGGCTAATGAAGGCGACACATTTGATTGTGCTCTGCGAACATTTACGCAAGTTATTTGCAGCGCGCGGATTCTCTCCAGCGAACATGCACGTCATTCCCAATTGCTTGCCCTTGTGCGCATCCAACGTACCGCAACGCCAGCAAACCACGACCGACCGAATTTTAAGAATCGGCACGCTATCCCGCTTAGTCAGCAAAAAAGGGGTTGATATATTTCTGCGCGGCTTCCGTATCGCACTCGATCGCGGACTACAAGCAGAAGCCATCATCGGTGGCGATGGCCCTCTGAGAGCAGATCTCCAAAAGCTTTGTCATTCACTAAAGCTAGATGCACACGTTAGCTTTGCTGGCTGGGTCTCAGACTCCAGCACTTTCTATGCTGATGTTGATTGGATATGCATTCCATCTCGCGACGAACCTTTTGGGCTGGTTGCCTTGGAGGGGTTTGCATATGGCGTGCCGGTAATCGCGTCAGCGGTTGGCGGCTTAGCAGAGATGATTACTGATGGCGTCAACGGCGTTCTGTTTCGTAGCGATGATCCCGAATCGCTTGCCGAAGCGCTCTTAAAAACTTACAGGCAGCGCGATCAAATCGGCAAAATCCGAGAAGCCGCTTATGTTGGTTTGCAGCGATATATGCCCGAGCAGATTGCGATGGAAATTGAATCTGCCTTGTTAACGGCGATAGTCGACATTCAACGCGACGTTGCCAAAGAAAAAACCACCTAATCAAACCGAGCTGATTTTTTAGATCAGCTTACTTAAGCGCGCAAACGACGTTTGCTTCTTCCCAATAAACCGGAGGCTGTTTCGATCAGAAACAGCCTCCGATTGATTTAGGGTGCTGCCGCAGGAGCAGGAGCACTCGCTGCCGGGGTCGAATCAACTTGCGCCGGTGTCACAACGGGTGAAGCACTGACGCCTTCAACTACAGGCGCTACAGGCTGCGTTGCATCACTTGTGGGAGCCACTGGCTCTGCTGCGGATTCTGCTGCGGATTCTGCTGCTGCCTTAGCTGCTGCCTCTGCAACTGCTTTTGCTTCTGCTGCTGCTTTAACAGCTGCGGCGGCGGCCGCATCGGCTTCTGCCTTCTCCGCAGCAAGCTTCAAGGCCTTGGCCTTTGCCGCAGCAATACTCGCATCCACTGCCGTGCTTACAGAAGCAAAGAAATCCTTATAGAAGGCAGCATCGGTGACGTTGCCCTCTTTCGTCACAACAGTCTGATACTCCGTACCCGTAGGGAAGATCGGAATAATCCAGAGCAACTTCCACCAGGTGTGCCATTCGCGATGCAGAATAGTCTGCTGGCTCGCGGCGATGGTCACGATGCTGTTCTCGTCTTCTGCGTTCACATCAGCCGTGGCGACGATGTTGTACGACACGTCTTTTTCCACAGGATCCTGAAAATTGCGGGTCGCTTTGATCAAGCCGGAACTGGGATCCGCGCTTTCCATCGTGAAACCCTGACGAATCAGCGTTATTTTTACTGCACGGAAAGTTTGATCTAGAGGCGCTGCAAAAGTTTGATGGTTGCCCTTGATCGCAGACTCAGCCGCAAACGCTTTATGGTAACCATCGTTGGTGGCACAGCCACCCGCTAGTGCAATGGCCACAGCCAAAGCAATCGCATTGCTCAGTTTGATAAACATCGAAGACCCACTCCCAAGATTTAGCGTTGAATCGTAGTTTTAATAGTTGAAGCAACAACGATTCTATACACAGGTAGAAGCCGTGTAAAAACGGCTGCTACCTAGGAGTTTTTTTGCCTAAGCCGAACGCAGTCTGGCGCGCCCCTGTTTGGGGTGCTTACGTGCATACGCCTGCAAAAATTCCATTTGGTCAGCGAGGATGCGACGGTTCTGCAAAATCAGATATTCCGCAAGATTGGGCGTGTACGGCACCGCCAAGAGTTTCATGCCGGATTCTTCTGGCGTGCGATCGTCCTTGCGTTGATTGCATTCGCGACAGGCACTCACGCAGTTTTCCCAAACGCTCTGGCCACCGCGCGAAGCGGGATACACATGGTCACGCGTCAGCTGTGAGATCGGGAACGATGAGCCGCAATAGAGGCAGAGATTGCGATCGCGCTGGAACAGCGTGCGATTGGTCAGCAGCGGCGTGCTGCGTTCATACCGTTTGGATTTGTCAGCGACGGCGATGATCGAGCCGATTTCGATAGAGCTGCGTTCACCCGTGCGAGCACAAATGCCGCCGTAGATCGTAAAGCGCCCTTCACCCGCCACCCAGCGAACACGCTCGCGGCTGTAAAGAGTGACCGCTGTTTGCCAGCGGATCCAGGAAACCGGTAGACCACCGGCATCGAGTTTCAGAATTGCAGGAATGCTCTCCATAACTCCTTCTCACTTCAAAATTCAGCGGGTTTTTAACGCCTCCCGCAAGGCCATCTTCAGTAGCATGGTATGTGATAAATATTTAACTAATGTGAAAACTATACTCAAACTTCAAACAAGGCAAGTTTCGATGGACCATTAAATCGAGCCCCAAAAGCTTGCCGGTCATTTTTTGACCAGCGAACAATACTCCGGAAATCCAAAGCGTGCGGCCGAACGCGGGGAAATGAGCCCCGATTAGCAGCCGCAACGCAGGCGCAATCCCTGGTCTTTTTGAGGAGCGCTGAGGCATTCCGCCTTGCCGTGCTGAGCAAGAATTGCTTCTCGTGACACACCGGGCGCAAAGATCAGCGCGCCATCACTCAAGCCGATCACAGATAAGCCATGCCACTGCTGCGGCGTTTTGAACATGCCGCTATCGTCGCGGCTCAGCGCCAAATCGCTGGAACAGCTTTGCAGCCAGTGATCGATTTGCGTCTCTGCAGTCGCTGGCGCAATGGATGCCCCCGCCGCTGCCATGCGCCCTTCTGGCGCGGATCGCACAGCCTTGGACATCGCCATCGGAGGTGGCGCTGGTGCAGGCGCAGGTTTAGCTGGCGCTGCATCTTGCAGTACGAAATTTTGCGCTTCGGATTCTGCTGATGACTTTGATGCCAACTCCGCATCACGTCTTGATGGCGGCGCCACATCTGCTTGAACCTCCGGCGCTGCGGCGATTATCGGTTCTGCTGCAGGCGCAGCCATCGCGATGGCAGCACTGGCTGCTGCCATTTCTTTTTTCATCTCACTCTTCATCTCACTTCTTTGCCGCTGTGCTTGATCCGCTTTGGCACGTGCCTGCGCCATTTGGGTTGCGGCTGGCGACTGCGGTTGTGCTTGCGTCGGAGCAAGTTCTGGCTGAGCAGCAGCAAGATCTTGCGTCGCTTCATTGGCAGCTGGCGCAAAAACAGCGCGCTCAGCAACAGGATCCTGGCGCACTTGCAGAAACACGCCCAAGGACAGCACCAACACCGCCGCTGCAGCGAGTGAAGTGTTCCAAGGCCGCAACGCACGTGGTTTTTTGGCAACAACAACAACAGGCGCTGCAAGCGCTTGTTCACTCATCCGCAGAATGGCTTCGTCCACAGCCGTAGGCGATTGTTCTTGTGCGTTGGCGCGATACACCTCGCGCACCTTGCCGCGACCGGCGAGAAAATCTTCCAGCTCGCGATCGTCGGGTTTTTGCGGGGTTTGTTCAGGGCCAGACATCAGCAAGTTCTCCTCTGAGTTTGGCGAGCGCATAACGCAAGCGCGACTTAACGGTTTCGCGACCTACACCTTGAGTGCTAGCAATTTCTTCCAGCGACAAGCCACCTTCGGCCTGCAATAAAAATGCTTCGCGCTGCTCAATCGACAAAGCATCCAGCGCTTGCATCAAGCGACTGCCCTGCTCGGCTTGCGTCGCACGAGCTGCGGGCGTGTGATGTTCCGGCGCAGCCACTTCGGCAGCAACATCCAACTCTTCTTGCGGACGCTCAGCGCGCCAGTGATCCACCAAACGATTGTGCGCCAGACGATAAAGCCAAGTAGCAAAACGCGCGCGCGGCTCATAGATGTTGCGCACCTTGATCACGCTGGCCCAAACCTCTTGCGACAACTCTGCAGCGAGCGCTTCGTTGCGACAGCCACGCAACAGATAACGCCAAACACCATCCTTGTGTCGCGCATACAAAGTCGCGAACGCAGACGCCTCGCCTGCTGCGTATCGCAGCATCAAGCTTTCGTCAGTGTGTGGATCATCGGGGACAGACATTCCCCGATGATCCACAACTCTGCAGCTTACGGCTAGAGCCTGCAACACATATATTCCTAAATACTTTTAGCTCACTCGATCATTTGCGGTGTTGGCGCAACGCTCACCTGCGCACTCAGGCTCTGCGCCAAACCGACCAAGCGCACGAATTCACCAACAGAGTTGCTGTTATCAACGGCCTGCGCGCCTTTGGCCAAGGTCGCAATTTCGTTATAGCCGTAGTTGCCGGTGTACGTGCCGCCTTTGAGCTTTTGGCCAAAGGCTGCAACCGCAGCACCAAGGCGCAGTGACTCACTTGCCGCTGCGATACTGTTGCGCGCTTGTTCGCGACGCACCGGCTCTTCGATCAAACGGCTGGTCGATTCATTCGGGCGCTTGTAACGCAGGCGCACAAATGCGACTTCACCAGACTGACCAACACCCGGCGCTGCAAAGCTGGACTTCTTGCTATAGCGCAGAGGATCAACGCTGTCGCCGCCTTCGCCGCTCAACAAGATTTCGTAAAGCGCTGTCACTGCATGGCCTGCGCCAATTTCACCAGCATCGACCTTGTCGTTGTTGAAGTCTTCACGCTTCAGCGCGCGGTTTTCGTAGCCAATCAAACGATATTCAGAAACCTGCGCAGGATTGAACTCGACTTGAATCTTCACGTCCTTGGCAATCGTCAACAGCGTTGCAGCGCTCTGCGCCACTAACACTTTCTGCGCTTCTTGCAGACTGTCGATATAGCTGTAGTTGCCATCACCTGCATCCGCCACCTGCTCCATCAACTGATCGTTGTAGTTGCCTGTGCCAAAGCCCAGCGTCGTGAGCGCAACACCAGTCTTCCGTTTTTCTTTGACCATGTCGATCAACGATTCAAAGCGCGTAACACCGACATTAAAGTCGCCGTCGGTCGCCAGCAGAATGCGGTTGTTACCATTTTTGATAAATGCTTTTTCAGCCTGCTGGTAAGCCAGCTGAATGCCGCCAGCACCATTGGTAGAACCACCGGCATCGAGACGATCAATTGCTTGCTCGATGGTGGATTTCTGATCGCCAGAGGTTGGCTCCAGCACCACAGCGGTATTGCCCGCGTAGGTCACAAGGCTGATGCGGTCATTTGCTTTGAGCTGACGCGTCAGCAACTTCAGCGCGGATTTCACCAGCGGAAGTTTGTTGCTGTCTTGCATCGAGCCAGAAACATCGACCAGGAACACCAAGTTAGATGGGGGCAACGGGCCCTGCGGCAGATACCCTTTGATACCAACGCGCAGCAGTTTGGTTTTGGTATTCCATGGTGTTGGAGCCAATTCGGTCTGCACTGAGAACGGTGTTTCGCGGTTGTTCGGCGCTGCGCCTGCCAGATCGAAGTAATTGATCAACTCTTCAACACGCACGGCATCCGTTGGCGGCAAACGACCTTCATTCAAGAAGCGGCGAACATTCGCGTAGCTGCCCGTATCCACATCAATGCTAAACGTCGACACCGGTTGCTCGGCTGCGCGATGGATGGGGTTATCGCTCAAATGCGCATAAGCCTCGCGATCCTGCGGCTGAGGCATCGGCATCACATAGGCCTCACGCGTCATCATGCCCATCGCCATCGATGGCGCAGCGGCCTTGGCTGCATAGTCGCGACGCTCTCGCTGCATCACCGCGTCTTGTGCGCCAGCCAACAGTGATGGCGCAAACTGCGGTTCATTCTTGATTTCGCTTTCCACGACCACATTGGTCACTGGCGGCGGCGCAGGTTTAGGCACAACAGTCGCCGAATCTTCCTTGGAAGTCGGCGCGGTGGTGCCACAGGCGGCAGCAAAAACAATGGCAGCGGCCATTAAGGTCAGGCGGAAACGAGGCAGGTTTTGAGGGTTCTTCATGGATAGCTCCGGGGTTGGTCTATCCATAAACGGCGCTCGCGGCCGAATGGGGTTAAGTTGTTGGAAATATATTTTGGCGGCGGCTTTGGCGCCTGAACCGACTTGAAATTCTGGCCACCAGCCGCACTTTATAAGCATCAAGATTGACGGATTGGATGACTTTTATGCGTATGGACAAACTCACGAGTCGTTTTCAGCAAGCGCTGTCAGAAGCGCAGAGCCTCGCCGTGGGCCGCGATAATCCAGCGATTGAGCCGGTGCATTTGATGCAGGCACTGCTGGATCAGGGCGATGGCTCCACCCTGCCCTTGCTACAGAATGCGGGCGTTAAAGTGGACTTGCTGCGCAGCAAGCTAACGCAGGTGCTTGAGCGCCAACCCCGCTTGGGCGACAACAACGGTCAGATCAATGTCGGCGGCGATTTAGGTCGCTTGCTCAATCTGGCTGAAAAAGCTGCACAACAGCGAGGCGATCAGTTCACGACGACTGAGTTGTTCGTGCTAGCCGCACTCGACGACAAAACCGGCGTGGGCGAAGCGCTGAAAGCCGCTGGCGCACGCAAGCCAATGCTGGAAGAAGCTATCAATCAAGTCCGCGGCGGTCAGAAAGCGGACTCTGCTGGCGCAGAAGATCAGCGTCAGTCACTCGACAAATACACCATCGATCTCACAGCACGTGCTGCTTCGGGCAAGCTCGATCCCGTGATTGGTCGCGACGAAGAAATCCGCCGCGTCATTCAAGTGCTGAGTCGCCGCACCAAGAACAATCCGGTGTTGATCGGCGAACCGGGCGTGGGTAAAACCGCCATCGTCGAAGGCCTTGCACAGCGCATCATTAATAGCGAAGTGCCCGAGTCGCTGAAGAACAAACGCGTACTCACGCTTGATCTGGGTAGCCTCATCGCAGGCGCCAAATTCCGTGGCGAGTTTGAAGAGCGCTTGAAAGCCGTGCTCAGCGACCTGGCCAAGCAGGAAGGCAAGGTCATTCTGTTCATTGACGAAATCCACACGCTGGTCGGCGCAGGCAAAGCCGAAGGCGCAATGGATGCGGGCAATATGCTCAAGCCCGCGCTCGCACGCGGTGAACTGCATTGCGTGGGCGCGACGACGCTGGACGAATACCGAAAATACATCGAGAAAGATGCTGCGCTGGAACGTCGCTTCCAGAAAGTGCTCGTGGGCGAACCAAGCGTGGAAGACACCATCGCGATTTTGCGTGGCCTCAAGGAACGTTACGAAGTTCATCACAAGGTCGACATAACCGACGGCGCCTTGATCGCTGCTGCAAAGCTGTCGCATCGCTACATCACCGATCGCAATCTGCCGGACAAGGCTATCGACTTGATAGATGAAGCCGCATCACGCATTCGCATTGAGATCGACTCCAAGCCGGAAGTGCTGGATCGTCTCGACCGTCGCCTGATTCAGCTCAAGATCGAGCGCGAAGCGCTGAAGAAAGAAGATGACGACGGCGCCAAGCGTTCACTCGCTGCGCTTGAAGAAGACATCAAGAAACTTGAACGCGAAGCCTCCGATCTCGAAGAAAAATGGAAAGCCGAGAAAGCGTCTGTTGCTGGCAACGCAGGCGCCAAAGAAGAACTTGAGCGCGCACGCATGGACATGGACACCGCACGTCGTGCTGGTGATCTGCAGCGCGCGGCTGAATTGCAGTACGGAAAAATTCCAGAGCTGGAAAAGCGCTTAGCTGCGGCCAGTGCTACCGGCAGCGCGCCGAAGAAATTCGAGTTGCTGCGCACCAGCGTGGGCGACGAAGAAATTGCCGACGTTGTTGCACGCTGGACCGGCATCCCCGTCAGCAAACTCCTCGAAGGCGAACGCGATAAATTGCTGCGCATGGAAGATGCGCTGCATACGCGCGTCATCGGTCAAGACGAAGCCGTTATTGCGGTGTCAAATGCCATCCGTCGCTCGCGCGCAGGCTTGAGCGATCCCAATCGCCCGATTGGTTCCTTTATGTTCCTCGGCCCTACCGGCGTTGGTAAAACCGAGTTGTGCAAAGCCTTGGCGAACTTCATGTTCGATACCGAGGACGCGATGGTGCGCATCGACATGAGCGAGTTCATGGAGCGCCACAGCGTTGCGCGCTTGATCGGCGCGCCGCCGGGCTATGTCGGTTATGAAGAAGGCGGCATGCTCACTGAAGCTGTGCGTCGTCGCCCCTACTCCGTGATCCTGCTAGATGAAGTCGAGAAGGCGCATCACGATGTCTTCAACGTACTGCTTCAAGTGCTGGACGATGGTCGTCTCACCGACGGCCAAGGCCGCACTGTCGACTTCCGTAACACCGTTGTGGTGATGACCTCCAATCTCGGCTCGCAAGTCATTCAAGAAATGATGAGCAACCAAACCACGCGCGGCGATTATGCGGCGATCAAAGAAGCGGTGATGGGCATTGTCGGCAGTCACTTCCGCCCCGAGTTCATCAATCGCATCGACGAAGCCGTGGTGTTCCATCCACTCGGCAGCGCGCAGATTCGCAGCATCGCCGCGATTCAAGTGCAGCGTGTGGTCAAACGTTTGGCCGAGCGCGGCATTGGTATCGAGTTCAGCGAAGCGGCATTGGATCTGCTTGCGGAAGCGGGCTTTGATCCGGTCTACGGGGCGCGCCCACTCAAGCGCTCGGTGCAGACCTTGGTCGAGAACCCACTCGCCCGCAGCGTGCTCGATGGCCAGTTCGCCAATGGCGATCACGTGCTGGTTGAAGCTGTGGATGGGCTGTTGCAATTTAAGCGTAAAAACTAAGCCTTAATCCCCTCCCACAAACGGTGGGAGGGGGTAAAAGTGCCCCTAAAGCCCCAGCCCGGGCGCAGTCCTTTAGAATGCGCGGCATTCTTTCGAACCGCCCGCCCATGAGCTCGCACACAGCCGCCATTGTCACCCGCGTCCTCACCGCCTGGACGCTCGCTGTTCAGCGCAACGCGGGGGCCGTCGTCATCGCTTTCGCAGTGCTGACTGGTGGGGCCGGTTGGTATGCGGCAACGCATCTGCAAGTTGATGCGGATCCTTCATCCCTGCTCTCACCCGATCTGCCTTGGCGCAAAGCCGAAGCGGCCTATAGCAAGGCATTTCCTGATTCCGATAAGACAATCGTTGCCGTTATTGAGGCAGCGCCAGAACAAGCCGACGACGCGCTACAACGCCTTAGTGCCACGCTCGCCGCACAGCCTGAGTTCGCAAAAGTTTTCTCACTTGGCAGCGGTGAGTTTTTCGAGCGCAACGCGCTGCTGTACCTCGACGCTGAACAACTTGATGGTCTAAGCACTGCGCTCGAAACCGCACAGCCCTTCTTGGGTCGCCTCACTGCAGACCCAAGTCTCGCTGGCTTGTTTGGCTTGCTGCAGCAAGCGATGACGCAGCCGGGCGCATCGCTACCATTTGAACTATCAACAATCACCGATCCGATCTCTAAAACCGTCAACGCTGCAGACGCAGGCCAAAACCTGCCCCTGTCCTGGCAATCCTTGGTGATGCCAGTGGACCTGTCTGGCGGCAAACGCTTCTTGATGATCAAGCCGAGCGACAAAATCGAAGATCGCGCAGCCGTACTCAAAGTTCGCAGCACGATTGCCAGCCTGCAACTCGACGCCGCACACGGTGTGCGCGTACGCCTCACCGGCTCAATTCCGATGTGGTTGGATGAAATGGATGCAGCCTTCGATGGCGCAATCCTGTCCGGCCTCGCCTCGCTCATTCTCGTCGCCGGTTTTCTCTACGCCGGTTTGCGCTCGCTCAATCTGGTGTTGTCTTGCCTTGTCGCATTGATCAGCGGCCTGATACTCACCGCAGGTTTTGCAGTGATTGGTGTTGGCCGCCTCAATCTCATCTCGATTGCATTCGCCACGCTCTACATCGGCATCGCCATCGACTACGGCGTGCAATTCGGTATGCGTTATCGCGAGTTGGTTGCGGGTGGTCTCTCCAGTCACAACGCGCTGACAGAAACAGGCGGCAAGTTTGGTGAAGCCCTCGTGCTGTGCGCACTAGCAACACTCGTCGGTTTCTACGCCTTTATTCCAACCAGCTATCGCGGTGTTGCCGAACTCGGCGTGATTGCAGGCACCGGCATTTTGATTGGCTTGTTCACCAGCCTCACGCTACTGCCCGCACTCATTGAGAAGTGGCCACCAAAAGCAGATAGCACCAAGCCAACACCTTTGCCGCAGGCGCTGACTTGGCTCGGCAATCTGCCAATTCGCCATCCGCGTGGCACACGTCGCACGGCATTGGTCTTGGCGCTCATCGGTCTCGCTACGCTGCCTTGGGTCAGGTTCGACTACAACCCAATGCACTTGAAGCCGCCGCATACCGAATCGCTGGAGGTTTTCGAAGATCTCGCCAAAGGTCCTGAATCGCCGCTCAGTGCATCGCTGCTTGCGCCATCCGCTGAGCAAGCTGCGCAGCTCAGCAAGAAACTTAACGCATTGCCTGAAGTCGGTCGCGTGCTGAGTCTCGAAAGTTTTGTTCCTGCACAGCAGGACGATAAATTGATGACGCTGGATTCGCTGAACCTTTCACTTGGCGTAAGTGTTCCTGAAAATCTTGAACTCAAGCCGGTTGATCCGGTACGCGATATCGCCGCTATTACTGCGCTGCGCGATGCAGCACGCGGTTATGGTGGAGATGCTTCTACTAAAGCTGCGGCCACACATCTCGCTGACACGCTAGATACATGGCTAAAGAAAACTGCCGCGGCACCTATAGTTGAGCAAACAACACGTCTGAGTCTGCTCAGCGATGCTCTGCTCGGTGCAATGCCAAAGTTGATGCGTCGCCTGCATAACTCGCTTTCTGCAACGCCCGTGACACTAGCTGATCTGCCTGCCGATCTTCGCCGTCAGTGGGTCTCCGCCGACGGCCAATATCGTCTCGATATTTCACCTAAAGAAAATGTTAACGAAGATGAAGCACTGATTCGTTTTGCCGATGCGGTGCAGACCGTCGCACCACAATCCACTGGCGCACCTGTCGCCTACGTTGCTGGCGCGCGCACGGTGATGGGCGCATTCGCACAAGCCTTCACTGGCGCATTCATCCTGATTACGATTCTGCTGCTGGTATTGCTGCGGAGCTTTAAAGACACCATCCGCACGCTGGTGCCTTTGGTTCTTGGTTCGCTGTTACTGGCTGCGGTATCGGTCGTGATTAATCTGCAGCTCAATTTCGCCAACGTCATTGCCCTGCCTTTGCTGCTCGGCATCGGCGTCGATATCGGCATCGTGATTCTGTGGCGCGCGCGCAATGCCACAGCGGATGAAAGCAACCCTGTAATGACCAGCACTGGCGCTGCCGTTGCGATCTCGGCACTCACCACTTTGACCAGCTTTGCCTCGTTGATGCTGTCGGTCCACCGCGGCATGTTTAGCATGGGTTTGCTACTCACTGTAGGCCTGCTGCTCTACTTGGCCTGCACCTTCCTTGTGCTACCCTCGCTGCTCGTGAAAACGCCCCATAAAAGCGTTCCCGAAAAGCAGAACTAATAGATCAAGAGTCCAGAAATGCTGAGATTTTTTGCACTGTTTTTATTTGTCATCGGCATGCCGACGGCCTATGCCGCATTGTCGCCTGCTGACACCGTCACCACCTTCCATGCGGTGCTGCTCGACAACATGAAACATGGCGCGTCCTACAGCTGCAAGGATCGCGGGCAACGCCTAAATCCGGCCGTCGATAACACCTTTGATATGCCGTTTCTGGCGCAGCACGTATTGCGCCGCCAATGGCGCACGCTGAGCACTGCACAACAAAACGAATTCACCGCGACCCTGCGAGACATGGTGATCAGCACCTACGCCGCTCAGTTCACCAAATTCAACGGCGAAAAGTTCACCACACTGGACACGCAAGATAACGGCAAAATGCGCGCCGTCCGCGCTGCGTTGAATCTGCCGTCTGATGATTCAGTTCATTTTGAATACATCCTTCGCGAGACGCCGGCTGGCTGGCGTACGATCAATGTGATTGCTGAAGGTGTGAGCGATCTGGCGCTGCGCTCGGCACAGTACGACAAGATTTTCAAAGATCAGGGTTTTGATGGCCTGATCAAACAAATTAAAGAACAAACGGCCAAGCTTAAAGCCAGCTGCTAGTTGTGCGCTCTGACTGCAAGGACGCGAATTCGCAATGAGGAAAATAATGAATTATCGATTGGCGGCACCGTTGCCGCGTTTAGCTTTTGCGTGTGCCCTAGCTGCTGCCGCTCTCACTGAAGCGCATGCCGCAGATCCTGAGCAGCGTGTGCTGCCAACGGTGATTGTCACCGGCCAAAAAATGGCGCAGACGCTGGAGCAAGTTCCTGCTTCGGTCACCAGCATCGACGGCGATTTCATGCGTGAAATCGGCGTGATGGATGTCGACACGATGCAGAACTACGCTGCCAACGTCACCATCCTGATGACGTCATCCGCTGCACAGGTCAGCGTGCGTGGACTCGGCACGCCCAACTCCAATCAAGCATCCGATCCTTCCGTCGGCACCGTGATTGATGGTGTGTTCTATGGCCGCTCCAGTTTCGCTACGGCATTCGTGAGTGATGTTGATCGCTTTGAAGTTCTGCGTGGCCCGCAGGGCACGCTGTTCGGCAAGAACAGCACTGCGGGTCTGCTCAACATCGTGACGCGCGCACCAGAAGAAGATGGCGTCAATGCGCGCATGGAAGTGCTCACCGCAGGTTACGGCGCACGCACCTACCGTCCAATGTTGAATCTGCCTTTGATGGAAGGCGTTGCTGTTCGCTTTTCGGGTAACTACTCGATGAGCGATGGCGTGCTTTACAACACCTTCTTAAAGCGCGACGAACGCAACCCACGCCAATACACCTCGCGCCTGCGCATCAGCGTTGAACCTGCAGAGGGTTGGAGAGGCGACATTGAAGGCTTTACCTCGAATCAGTTCGAGAACTTCAATATCTTCAAGATCATTTCTGCGTCAGAAGCGATGACACAACTGATTAAGGATCGTGATCCCGACTTCGACAGCAATCCACGCAGCAATCGCAACTCATCCAATGTTCCGTCGAAAGAAGCCAGCATCATCAGCGGTGCCAATTTCACGCTGACGCACGATATGGGCGGCACGCTCGACATCAAGAATCTTGAATTCACTTCAATCAGTGCTTACGGCGAACAGTTCACCAAGGCACGTGATCTCGACGCGGATTTCACACCTGTCGTATTCATCCGCGACTCACTGATTCAACCCAGCCCTTATCGACAGTTCAGCCAGGAACTGCGCTTTAGCGGCAACAACCCTACGCTCTTAGGCTGGGGCCACGGCTTCTCATTTGTCACCGGGCTTTACTACTTCGATTCGAATTTCAAAACGTCCGACAAATTTGAGATTGAGAGACTTTCCGAAGCGCTAGCCTATGAGGGAGCAGCGAACGGCGACGATATACCTCAACCTATTCGTGGCGCGATTTATCAAGCTTCACCCCTTCTAGAGACAGTACTTTCAGCTCTTACTTCCGCGGGGATCGATACCGCCCAAGCTGCCAGAGTTAACCTCACTCAGCACGACAAGGCGTACGCCATCTTCGGTCAGTTTGAACATATGTTTTTGCCTGAATGGGCGCTGATTGGTGGAGCACGTTTCGGCTACGAGAAAAAAGATGGCGTCGCCAGCAGCGAATCCAATGGGCTGCCAGTCATCAGCCTGCTGCCACAGCAGTTGCAGGATGAGCTAACGCAAAACGCGGTCGTTTCACCGATCATCTCGCAACTCACGGGCCAGCCCGCGAAATGCGGCATCTCGATTATTTCTCTGATCGCACATCAGTGTAATCACGTCTCACCGGTGTCAATCGAAGAAAGAGATTTCTCGCCGAAACTTGGCGTGAAGTGGACACCGAGTAGAAACACGAGCGCCTATGCGACGTTCTCGCGCGGCTTCAAGAGCGGTGGCTTCAACGCACTGCCACTGGCTCCGGATAATCTTGAGTTCAAGGCAGAGCGTGCGACCAGTTATGAAGTCGGCGGCAAGACGCGTTTGATGGGCGGCTCAATGAATATTTCGGCGTCGGTATTTTCCACCGACTTCGACAATCTTCAGATCTCATCTTTCCAAGACAACAGCTTTGTCATTCTCAACGCAGCAGCTGCACGCTCACGCGGCTTTGAAGTGGATAGCCGCTGGTTACTGCCAATCCGTGGCCTCTCGCTGAGCAGCTCTCTGGGTTTCGCAGATGCACGTTACAAGAGCTATCACGAGGCACCTGCCATTGCAGGTTCCGGAAAATCCACGCAAGACCTCACCGGCAAGCCGCTGGCATTTGCTCCACGCTGGACTGGAAGCCTGATTCCATCCTACTCACAGAACGTAGACCCACTGGGCTTGGTCGCAACCTTTGCTGCAGACATTCTGTATCGCAGCAGCCGTTATCTCGACGTTGATGACGACGAGCGCAAACTGCAGCCCTCCACCACCATCCTCAATGCACGCGCAATCATTGCGCGCCCTGACGATAGCTGGGTGATCAGCGTTGCGGCTCAGAACATCACCAATCAGTTGATCTACGATCAAATCGTCGGCCAACCATTGGCGCCGGGCAACTTAGCTGGCGTGCGTACGGATCGCGGTCGCTTCTACACGGCCAACCTGACGATGAATTTTCAGTAAGGGTTCTGCTAAATAAAAAAGCCGGCGCAAGCCGGCTTTTTTATTGGGCCTACGCAGCCAGCAGCGCGTAGCTTTCTTGTAGCTCATCGTGAATATCGCCACCCTCAAGAACGTCGACTTCCGGACTGATATCAAGCTTCTGAAACGCAGGCACGCGTGTGCGATCAATGTCGGCCAGCGCGGTATTCTGTCCAACATGACTCTGTAAGTTGGCGACCGTAACGACATCGGCGTAATCCGCTGGGCCATCGTGGCGACGCGAAAAATCCAAGTGCAGCATCGGCACGTCAACAATCTCTGGCGGAAAATTCCACACGCGCAACACGAGGCAACCAGTGCGTGGATGCAGTTGCTGTAGCACTCGCTCCAACGCCGCCGGATCTTCGTTGATCTCAGGAAAGTCATCGGCGAGCCGCAAAATCGGCAACACGCCAATCTCATGCGTTAGACCCGCCAACATGGCCAGTTCAGGTTTGAGCACGGTGAAATGCGCGGCCATCACATGCGACATCGCCGCAATTTCCTGACTGCGCACCCAACTCGCTTTCAAGAAACGGCCAACAAGCTCGGAGCGCGCACGAAACAGTTGCGACATCGTCAAGGTGGTGACGATGCTATTGGTTAGATCGATACCGAGTCGCGCAACCGCCATCTGCAAATTGTCGATTTTGCGTATTGAGCGTTGCGCGGAGCTATTCGCGATTCTGAGCAGACGCGCTGCGGTTGCAGGATCGCGAGAAATCTCGGCAGCCATGCGACTGGCGGTGACGTTCTTGTCACGCGCCAACTCCTGAATACGCAATGCCACTTCGGGCAACGTGGGCAATGGCAGACGATCTTTTGCAATGCCTTCACGCACTGCATTCATCAAACGCTCTTCGATTTTCGACATACGTTCCCCCGGTATCTTTGTTAACCAAGAGTGACGCAGATCAGATCACCGCAGCGGCGCGGTCGTCGCGCCAATGCTGTCGTCCGTCGGCCATGCGCCGGACGACAGCACAGTCAAAGAATTTCAGCGCCTAAAAATCTTGCCCAACACATCATCAGCAATACTGCTGACATTGTATTTTTCGAGCAG
The DNA here is from genome assembly GCF_003052265.1 of Stenotrophobium rhamnosiphilum. GTDB lineage: Bacteria > Pseudomonadota > Gammaproteobacteria > Nevskiales > Nevskiaceae > Stenotrophobium > Stenotrophobium rhamnosiphilum. The sequence continues at coordinate 614,410 of NZ_QANS01000001.1, read as the reverse complement.
TGTGGTCACCGCAGCAAGCGGGTTGTTGCCGCCTTCGGCCTGAGCGCCACCGCCGAGAAAACCACCGACCATCTTGCCCAGTGGGCTATTCAAAGCGGTGTTCACCAGATCACCAACTGGCGACTCCTGAACTTTAGCCAGCGCACCCATCACCAGATTGGTCATGGCCGGCAATACTTGGGTGATCTTGTCCGCGGCGACGCCGGTCTTGTCGGCCAGGTGGGTCACGATCAGGTTTACGGCTTCGTTGCTGCCGAGCAGCTGTTCGATGGTCTTCTGGCCCTTGGCGATGCCGTCGGCACTGAAAGCCTGCGATAGGTTTTGCAGATATTCCTGATGGCCGCCGTTTTTGAGGATGTCCTGCAGCTTTTGCACGCCGCCGGGCTGGGCAACGGCGCTTTTGGCGGCGTTGATCAGGGTCGGCACAAGGTTTTGTACGGTTTCGCGGGCCTGTTCGGTGTTGAGACCGAACTGGCTGGCCAGCTTTTCGACGGTCTGGCCGCCCTGAGAATTGAGGATGGTGTCGACGATATTCATGTCTCTCTCTGCATGATTGGCGTGGAAGCCGAGGTTATCGCAAAAAGCTGTCTGAAAATTGATGCCTCGGGTGATAATAGGGGCATGAGCGCCTTCCCTTTATTCGCCACCTGCCCCAAGGGCGTGGAACCCCTACTAGCCGCCGAGCTGGCAACCTTTGGCGCAACCGACGTTAAAGAGCGTAATGGCGGCGTCTCATTTACCGGCGAACAGCTCGTCGCTTATCGCGCTTGTCTGTGGTCGCGCCTCGCGATCCGAGTGCTGATGCCGCTGACGACCTTCCCGCTTCCGGATGCCGATGCGCTTTATACCGGCGCCAAGGCCATCGACTGGACGGATCTGTTCGAGCTCAGCAGCACCTTTGCAATTGAAGTGGCAGGCAACTCGCCGAATGTCACGCACACCAATTTCGCCGGCCTGAAAGTCAAAGACGCGATCGCTGACGTTTTCCGCGAGAAATTTGGCGAACGTCCGAACGTCGACGCCGATAGCCCGAACATCCGCGTGCATCTGCACATGGACAAGCTCAACGCGACGCTGAGCCTCGACCTTGCTGGCGACAGCTTGCATCGCCGCGGTTATCGCTCACGCAGCGTTGAAGCGCCGCTGAAAGAAAATCTAGCCGCCGCAATTTTGATTCGCGCCGGTTGGCCCGCGTTGATGGAACAGAACGCGCCGCTGCTCGATCCGATGTGCGGCTCCGGCACGTTGGTGATTGAAGCCGCGATGATGGCAATGGATATCGCGCCCGGTCTTGAGCGCCTGCGCTGGGGCTTTGAGCATTGGCTCGAGCACAAGCCTAAAGTCTGGAACGATCTCGTTGCCGAAGCACGCGCACGCAAAGCCAAAGGCAGGGCGAAGAAATTGCCCTTGATGATGGGACAGGATCTCGACGCCAGCACGATCAAATCCGCACGCCTCAACGCAGAACGCGCAGGGCTCGAAAAATATCTGCAGTGGCAGGTGATGGACGCGTCTGAAATGCGCCCCATCGGTGAAAAGGCTGGCCTCGTCGTGGTCAACCCGCCTTACGGCGAACGCCTCGGCGCTGAAGCAGAAATCATCAAGCTGTATTCGCTGTTTGGTTCTGCATTAAAGATGCGCTTCACCGGTTGGAAGGCTTCTGTGTTCACCGGCCGCGCTGATCTTGGTCCGCGTATTGGCCTGCGTACTAGTTCGATCTACGCACTGTTCAACGGCGCCCTACCCTGCAAGCTGCTCAACTTTGATCTCGCACCTCGCACGATGGCAGCGCCTGTTGCTGTCGAGCCTGAAGTTGCTGAGATTGATGTTGAGAACGAAGTAGAAGAAACCAACGAAGCACCCGCCGCGCCTTTAAGCCCATGGGCCAAAGCAATGGCAGCGAAGAAAGCGGCTGCAGCTCCACCAGTTGCTGTTCAGCCAGAACCACTGCCCCTCACCGGCGGCGAAGACTTCGGCAATCGTCTGCGCAAAAACCTTAAGCATCTGACCAAGTGGGCCAAGCGCGAAGGCGTTAGCAACTATCGTGTGTATGACAACGATCTGCCCGAGTACGCAGTCGCTGTCGACATCTACGAAGCCGATGCTCGTCACGTGCATGTACAGGAATACGCTGCACCGAAAACCATTGATCCGGTGAAAGCTGAAAAGCGTTTGCGTGAAGCGTTGTCACAGATTCAGCAGATTCTCGAAGTGCCGGGCTCACGCATCCACTTCAAGATTCGTCGCGCACAGAAAGGCACAGCGCAGTATCAGCGCATGGATCAGCAGGAAGAATTTCTGGAAGTTGAAGAGCATGGCTGTCGCCTGCGTGTGAACTTCGAGGACTATCTCGACACCGGTCTGTTCCTCGATCACCGCCCGCTTCGCTATCGCATTCAGCAAGAAGCGATCGGCGCACGCTTCCTCAATCTGTTCTGCTACACCGGCTCAGCCAGCGTGCACGCGGCTGTGGGTGGTGCATCGCAGACAACGTCGGTCGATTTGTCCAACACCTATCTCATCTGGGCGCAGCGCAATCTGGAACTGAACGGTTTCTACGCCGAAGATCCAGACCGCCGCAGCTCGCAAGACAATAAACATCGCTTGCTCAGAGCCGACTGCATTTTCTGGCTGCGCGAAGAAGCGGCCAAATCGCGCCCCACGCTTTATGATCTGATTCTTTGTGATCCGCCAACCTTTTCCAACTCCAAGAAGATGGAAGGCACGCTCGATACGCAGCGCGATCACGTTGAACTGATCACGCTCTGCAGCAAGCTGCTGACGCCCGCCGGAAAGCTGTATTTCTCCACCAACCGTCGCGGCTTCAAGCTGGATACCGCAGCGTTGGAAGGACTCAAGATCAAAGACATCACTGCACAGACGCTGGGCGAAGATTTCAAACGTCCACCGCCGATGCACAAAGCCTGGTCGATCGAACTCTAAGCCTGCACCAGAGGCATATTTACCTCTGCTTGGTCATCGTTCTGTAAATCGATCATGTCATCATCGTTTTTCGATTAACGATCAATGGCGCGGACATGTATCCGCCCTGATTAGGGGAAGATGATGAGTGAGAAGGATCCGAAGTCCACGGTTGACGCATCGCGCCGCCGCTTTTTGGCAGGCATTGCTGCCGCTGGCGCTGCAGGAAGTGCGGGGCTTTCCGCTTGCGCACGCAGCGAACCAACGACTGCAGAGCAGCTGATGGCTGCGCTACCCAATCCGCAAGATTCGGGCATCGATCACATCGTCGTTGTGATGATGGAGAACCGCTCCTACGACCATTTTCTCGGTTGGCTGCCAGGCTCTGACGGCATTCAGGCGGGCCTGAAATATCCGGACAAGAACGGCGAGATGCAGTCGACTTATCCGCTGGCACCAGAGTACCAAGGCTGCACGCTTGAAGACCCGGGCCACAGCTACAAAGACGGTCGCGAGCAATACAACAAAGGTAAGTGCGACGGTTTTTTGAAAACGGTGAACGATGCTTCCGTCACCTTCCCGATCGGTTATTACACGCAGAACGATCTGTCGTTCTACGGCGGCGCGGCGCCCGCATTCACTACTTGTGATCGTTACTTCTCCGGCATTCTGAGTTCGACCTTCCCGAATCGCATGTACATGCACACGGGGCAAACCGATCGCAACAGCAATGGTTTTGATATCTCGTCACTACCAACGATCTGGGATCGCTGCGCTGCCAAAGGCGTGAGCACGAGTTACTACTTCAACGATTTGCCGATCACCGTACTTTGGGCCACCAAATATCTGGGCATCAGCAAACCATTTAATGATGCCAACCTGGGCTTGGTCGGCTTTATCGCAGACTGCAAAAACGGCACGCTGCCTAACGTCTCGTTTATCGATCCCAATTTTGGTCTTGCCGTCGGCGAAGGCTACGGCATTGCACAAGACGATCATCCATTTGCTGACGTGCGCGATGGTCAGGCTTTTCTCAATCAAGTTTATAAAGCCGTCAGCACCAGCCCCAACTGGGAAAAGACGCTGCTCATCATTAACTACGATGAGTGGGGCGGTTTCTTTGATCACGTTAAACCACCTGTTGGCCTCGTGTCAGACGCCGAAAAAGCAGTCGGCAATCTCGATGGTCGTTTAGGTTTCCGCGTGCCTTGCTTGTTGATTGGCCCGCGCGCAAAACGTGGTCACATCACTCATTTTGATTTTGAACCCAATTCAATCCTCGATCTGATTCGCTGGCGCTTTGGACTGGATCCTTTGTCGGTGCGTTCAGACAAGGTCAACAATTTGGCGATTGCTTTGGATTTCAAAAATCCACCGAATCTTTCTGCGCCTGTATTCAATGTTGCGCCGGGTCCGTTTGGTCAGCTCTGCGTCAATCAATTGCTCGATACGGGTCATCTGCCTGGCGTGCCTTCCCTGCCTATTCCTGAACTCGGCAAATCAGCACCTGCAATGACACCTGAGGTTTATCAATCACGCCTCGATCATTTTGCTGACTGGCAAAATCTGTATGACATGGGCGTGCAATACGGCTTTATTCGCTAGCGCACTAAGTATCATCTGCAAAAAATAAGGGCGCCTTTCGGCGCCCTTATTCGTCCTACGCCCTACTACACGCTACATGCAGAGCACCGACAGCAACGGCACGCCAGCAAAGATACAAGTGCCACCCGAGCCGCCACCACCGAGCACACCGCCGAGGATTGCGGTAATGGTGCTGGTCACAGCCGGCAATACGGTGTTGAGCAAACTGGTCACTGCGTTAGCACCTGATCCACCAGCAGGCAGTGCCGAGAGTGCACCAGTCAGCTGCGACAACAAGCTGGTGAGGAAAGTCGCACCACCTGCGCCAGAGCTTTGATTCAAGGTTGAGAGTACTGGAGCCAGCGCGCTGGTCAGCGTGCTCTGCAAGGTCGACAGCGAAGCGCCAGAACCCAATCCCGTGCCAAGCAATGAAGTGATCTGCGTGATCGCAGCGGTGATCGGATTTGAAATTGCCGTGCTGCTGCTCGATGACTGAATCGCATTCACTGGCAGAACATTCAACAGCAGATTGTTCAGCAGTGATGTCACTGTCGTCTGTAGTGCTGCGGTAGTCGCCGTTGGATTGCCGCCTGCTGCGGTCTGCAGCAAGGACACCAGACTAGTCACCGTGCCTTTCACCGTCGTCAGTACGCCGCCGAGTACAGGTGCGGTCTTCGCTGATGCTGGCAACTGTGCATAGGCAGTATCGAATGCAAGGCTGATCTGTGAAAGCTGTGCAGCCAACGTGCTCAGTGAAGGCGTGCTGCCAGAACTGCTCTTAATGTTGGCCAGCACTGGAAGCAACTGATCGCCCAGCGCAGCAAGCGGTGTACCTGCGAGTGGATTAGTGCTCACTGCCGTGGTTGAACCCGTGCCATTACAGCCTGCACCACCCGCGAGCGAAGTCAGCATCTGCTGAAGATCTGAAGCGAGCTGCTGCACTTGAGTTTGAATCTGTGCTGCGGCGCCGGTGATTGCCGCAGGATTTGTTGCAGCGGCCTGCACGCTATTAGCCAGCGAGTTGACGATATTGAGTGCGTCACCATTCACTGCAAAGTCAGCGCAGCTGACAACACCAGCGAGCGGCGTGCCTGCAGTGGCGACTGCCAGTGGTTGCAATACAGAAGTAGAAAGCGTGTTTTGTACTGGTGTCAGCGGACCGACGACTGCGCTGCGCGAATCAACACCAGGTGATCCTCCATCTGTAGAACTTTCGCCACCACCACCGCAAGCAGAAAGTAAGAGTGTGGCGACGAGCGCCGTGGGTATGCCGAGTTTTTTTATCATGTTGAACTCCTTCTCCGATTGGTGGTGCCGGTGTCTGCATCGCTGTGCGCATGCGCCCGTGCAAAAAAGATATCCATCAACCACGTCAGAAAATTCCCATGCCCTGCCAACGGCAGGTGTTTACCGAAGAACGGTAAACGTCAAACCGCAGAGCTACTCATCAATACCGCTCATCCGCTAAACGTAAACAAACAGAACCCGTGCGCCGAATACGATGCGCGGGCTTTCAGTAAAAACAGAATAAAGAGCAGCAAGAAACGGAACTTTTCCATGCCGCCACGACTCTTGAAGTAATCACCTATCTCTTCATGAGTCGGAACCGACCTAAGTATCTGGGCATGCTAAACCTCCGTAACATCCGCCATCTCTTCATTGCGCTCGTCTTTCTGGCGAGCCAATGGCTATTGGTGGTGCATGCAACGGAGCACCAGCTTAAAGCCGACGCCGATGTTGCCTGCCAGCTCTGCTCTATTGCTGATGCCAGCGGTACCGCTCCAGTAGCACTCCAGATTCCTAATGCCTCGCCGCTTGAATCGTTTGAGCTGGCGCTTTCGGCATCCGTTGCACCTTCTTCAACCCAGCTCCAACTGCCGCCCAGCTGCGGCCCTCCCGCAAACCTCGCTTAAACGAACGTCGATTTAAGTCGACCTAATTTCGCGCGCAGCGCTGCTGTGCGTACCGTTCATTTGCGAGGACACCATGTTTACTCTGAACCCACTGGCACGCGCGCTGCGCCTGCCGTCTGTGCTACTGCTATCTATCGCCTCCGGTTTTATTTCTCCGGCTTCCTATGCCGCCAATCTTGAAACTACCTCTGCCGATGAAGGTGCAGTAGAAGGTCATTTGCGCGATAGCGCAGGCTCACCCTTTGCAAAAGCTGAAGTGCGCTTGCTCGATAGCGATGGCACTTTGATTGGCAGCACTATTGCTGACGACAAAGGTCATTTTCACTTCCACGGTCTCAAAGCTGGCAGCTATCACATCGTGCTGTCGCGCTCTGGTTATGTCGACAGTGACACGGTTGTTGTCGTCACTGCAGGCCAAGAGACGCACACCGATGTTCAGCTGGTCGCCAAGCTCACAACCGTAACGGTGACCGCGGAACGTCTGGAGCATGCACGCAATTCTCTGTCACCTAGCACGGGCAGCAGCCAATACGTTTTTGACCAGACCACTATTGCCAACTTGCCGCAAGGCAAGAACACGCCGATGAATCAGTTGCTGTTACAAGCACCCGGTGTAGCCAACGATTCTTTTGGTCAACTCCATGTGCGCGGCGATCATGCGGATCTGCAGTACCGCATCAACGGCATCATCATTCCGGAAGGCATCAGCGGATTTGGTCAGGCACTGGATACACGCTTTGCTAATCAGGTGAGCTTGCTGACTGGCGCGTTGCCTGCACAGTACGGCTATCGCACAGCGGGCATCGTCAACATCACGACGCCAAATACTTTTGATGGTGGCAGTGTCAGCGTTTATGGCGGCAGTCACGGCACGTTCAATCCGAGTATTGAATACGGCACCACCACCAAGGATGGCGTCAGCATGTATGGAACGGGTCAATTCCTGAATAGTCTAGTTGGCGTTGAAGCACCGACAGATAGCTATCACCCGATTCACGATCAAACGCAACAGGGCAAGGGCTTCGGGTATCTATCGTTCTATCCCGCTGAAGACATGAAGGTGAGCGTTCTGGCTGGGACCAGTTTTGGGAAGTATCAGATTCCGAATAACCCAGGGCAATCACCCGATGCAGATTTCTGCGCGCAACTCGGTGGTAGTAGTTGCGGCTTTGATTCGAGCAATCTCAATGATCGCCAATATGAGCGCAACACTTATGGCCTCGTCGCACTGCAAGGACAATCTGGCACGCGGCTGACCTATCAGGTCGCCGCGTTCTCGCGAATCAGTTCAGTAGAATTCTCGCCAGACACCGAAGGCGAACTGGCCTTTAATGGCGTGGCTGCAGATATTTATCGCCGCAGCACCACGGCAGGTTTGCAGAGTGATATCGGCTATCGCATCAGTGACGATCACACTCTGCGCGGTGGTGTGTTCTTCAGCAATGAGAACGATGTTTCCAACAACACCTCGCAAGTATTCACAACGGATGCCGGCGGCAATGTGAATGGTGGCCCGGTCACTATCATTGATAACAACCCCAAGAGCGGCAATCATCTCTTCGGCGTTTACGCGCAGGACGAGTGGGATATCACCGACGATCTCACGCTGAATTACGGTCTGCGTTACGACAAGCTCAACGCTTATATCAACGCCAGCCAGCTCAGCCCCCGCTTTGGAATGATCTGGAACGCCTCCACCGCAACAGTCGTGCATGCGGGTTACTCACGCTACTTCACGCCGCCGCCAAATGAGTTAATCAGCAACGCCACCATCAGTAAGTTCGACAACACGACGAATGCGCAAAGTGGTCCGAATGATCCTGTGCAGGCTGAACGCACACACTATTTTGATATTGGCGCTACGCATCAATTCACACCCAATCTCAATATCGGCGTCGACAGCTACTACAAGATCATTCATGGCTTGTTAGACGAAGGACAGTTTGGTTCTGCGCTGATCTACACGCCGTTCAACTACGCAAAGGGCCGCATCTATGGCATCGAGATGACGACTTCGTATCGTGATGGTGCGTTCAGCGCGTACAACAACATGGCGCTGTCACGCGCTCAAGGTCAAGGCATCGACTCTGCGCAGTTCAATATTGATCCGGCTGCACTGGCTTACACACAGAGTCATTACATCTATCTGGATCATGATCAGCGTTTCAGTGGTTCCGCTGGCGTCTCGTATGTATACGAGAACACGACCTACTCACTCACTGATCTCTACGCCAGCGGCCTGCGCACCGACGGCGCAACAGTGCCCAACGGCGATCGCCTGCCGTTCTACAATCAGCTGGATGCTTCTGCGCAGCGCAGCGTGATCACACCGGGGCTGGGCAAAATTGATCTCAGACTGGCGGTGATCAATCTGCTTGATCGTCAGTACGAGATTCGTGATGGCGAAGGTGTCGGTGTTGGAGCGCCGCAGTTTGGTCCACGCGCTGGCGTGTTCTTGGGTATCAAGAAAGACCTATAAAACAAAAGCCCGTCACTCACGATAGTTTCGCGAGTGACGGGCTTGTTGCTGGCTTAACGCTGAGGCTTATACGCTCAGAGCGGGTGCATGCGCCGCGGCAGTTTTGCGTAGGAATGCAAAAGCCTTCGACCAATAGAGTCGTGAATTTTCACGCCATGCAAAAACGTGGAAGGCGTGAATCTCGCGTGGGTAGTAATGCATTTCTGCGGGGATACCCAAGCGACCACAGGCTGCTTCAAGACGTTGCACGTCTTCGCAACACAGATCCCAAGTACCGACACCAGAGAACACCGCCGGGAAAGGTTTATCGGGTGCGCCACATTCTTCGAGCACACGAATCGGATCGGCCATCATGATCAGCGCACTGGGCTGCACCAAGCTCGAACCCAAATAGGCTTTTGCGATATCGCGTGCCGCACGCAGTGCCAACCAGCCTGCACCCGGATTATTGTTCTGGCGCGCAGCGTTGGTGACTTGCAGGTAAGGCATGATCGGTTTCACGCCGATGATTTTCGCTTTGGCGTTGTAGACTTTTTTCGCCCACGACTCTGGACGCTTGTAGCTTGCAGCGATGGCAACAGATAAAGCGAGATTGCCGCCAGCAGATTCACCTGCAACCACGATGCGCTGCGGATCACCACCGAAGCTCGCACAATTCTCAGCAACCCAATTAAATGCTGCGCAAGCATCTTCATGCGCACAAGGAAACTTGAAGCGCGGCGCGAGGCGATAGTCGATGTTGAACACAAGATACTGCCCGCCCCAAGCACTGGCACGCGCAATACCGCGATGCGTGTCTTTGGAGCAAAGACTAAATGCGCCGCCGTGAATGTAGAGCAACACCGGCATCGGGCGCGCTGCAAACTGCGGGCGATACACATCCAGCTTATTAAAAGGATGTGGGCCGTAAGACAGGTTACGAATCACTTCAATGTTGTCACGCAATAAACGTGCGCGCGATATTTGCTCAGTCATCGCCGTAGCGATTTTCATCGTACGGTTAAGCGCCCGACGCCTAAACGATGGGCGCAGATTAAAACGTGGATCGTCGACCGCTACAGCCATTGCAGGACCCCTACTCAATTTATTTTACGGCTACACCCCATGTACTACTTTTCGCCGTTCCGTCTTTAGCGGAATCCATTGTTACTTAAGTCTTGGGCAGCGTGACGCCCTTTTGTCCCTGATATTTGCCCCCTCGATCGGCGTACGAGGTTTCGCAAACCTCATCCGATTCGAGGAACAGGAACTGTGCAACGCCTTCGTTGGCGTAAATCTTCGCGGGCAGTGGCGTGGTGTTGGAAAATTCCAACGTCACGTGGCCTTCCCATTCTGGTTCCAGCGGCGTCACGTTAACGATGATGCCGCAACGCGCGTAGGTGCTTTTGCCCAAGCAGATCGTCAACACGCTGCGCGGAATCTTGAAATATTCCACAGTGCGAGCAAGTGCGAATGAGTTCGGCGGAATCACGCAGCAGTCGCCGGTGAAATCAACGAAGCTTTTCGGATCGAATGCTTTCGGATCAACGATGGTCGAGTTGATGTTGGTGAAGATCTTGAACTCGTTGGCGCAGCGCACGTCGTAGCCGTAGCTGGAAGTGCCGTAAGACACGATCTTGTGACCGTCTGCTGCAACACGAACCTGCCCCGCCTCGAATGGCGAAATCATGTCGTGTGAAGCTGCCATGCGACGAATCCACTTGTCCGATTTGATGCTCATTGTTTCCGTACTCTAGTTTTATAGGCTGCTGCGTTTGTCGCAGAGCTGCCTTATTGAACCGGCACGAATGGATTTGAAATGAATCGAATATCCACTCATGAAGTCATAATTTATTGCTGACGCGATTCGTGCCGGTTCAATAACAATGATTACCATTTTATTGATTCGGCCAGCCCCGCAAATATCATCTAAATGAAATACTGCATAAACCCAATAAAATGTGCGACTGCTTCAAACTTCACCTGGCCGAATCAATCTTCTGTGATCTCAATCTTAGGGAATGCGACCCCTGAAACACCATAGGCGAGTCGTGCCGACGCCTTGCGAGCGATGTCGCGATAGCGCTGCGCTTCATCCGACTCTGGCGATGCTACGACCGTTGGTGTGCCGCCATCGGCCTGCTGACGAATCTGCAAGCTCAAAGGCAGTTGGCCTAACTGCTCAACGCCATACTGCGCGGCTAATTTTTCGCCACCGCCTTCACCAAAGATTGCTTCGTGATGACCGCAATTGGAGCAAGCGTGATAACTCATGTTCTCGACGACGCCCAGCACTGCAACTTCTACGCGCTGGAACATCGCCAGACCTTTGCGTGCGTCGAGCAGCGCGATGTCTTGTGGCGTGGTCACGATCACAGCGCCGCTGATCGGCACGCGTTGCGAGAGCGTGAGTTGAATGTCGCCGGTGCCTGGTGGCAGATCGACAACCAGATAATCAAGGTCTTCCCAATCAGTTTCATTAAGCAACTGCGACAAAGCCTGTGTTGCCATCGGGCCGCGCCAGATGCTCGGCTGTTCTTCATCAATCAGGAACCCAATGCTCATCACCTGAATGCCATGCGCGGCAACCGGGTGCATGCGCTTGCCGTCGGATGACGTCGGACGGGTTTTACCAACACCCAACATGCGGGGCTGGCTAGGGCCGTAGATATCCGCGTCCAGCACGCCAACGCGTGCGCCTTCCAGAAACAGTGCCAGTGCGAGATTGGCTGCAACGGTGGATTTGCCGACGCCGCCTTTGCCGCTGGCGACCGCAATGATGTTGCGAATGTTTGGCAACGGCTGCAGGTTCTTCTGCACTGCGTGAGATTTGATCGCCCAGCTGACCTTGATTTCAGCGTCACTATCGACCGTCGCTTTCAGATGATTGCGGATGTTCTCGATCAGCGTGGCGCGATAACCGTTGGCGGGAAATCCGAGTTCGATCTCCACGCGTGGCTTGCCCAGCCACTTAATATCGACGCTCTTCACCGCTCCGGCGGCGACGAGGCCACGGCCAATCAGCGGGTCTATATAGCTGTCCAGCGCGGCCATCAGGGAATCTTGGTTCAACGACATCAGTTGTTCAGCTCCATGCAAGTCCGTATTGTCCCGCATGGCGTCACCCTTGAACACCCTTGCGCTTTACGAAAAACAGGCTCCATGACTTCTCCCGCAAGCTTCTTTTGGCACGATTACGAGACTTTTGGCGCTGATCCGGCCCGGGATCGCCCCTCCCAATTCGCCGGACGGCGGACCGACGCCGAGTTGAACCCCATCGGCGAGCCCCTGATGGTGTACTGCAAACCCGTCCTCGACGTACTCCCGCACCCAGACGCCTGCCTGATCACTGGCATTACGCCCCAACAGGCCCTGGCCAAAGGCGTGCCGGAACCCGAATTCGCTCGCCAGATCCTCGAAGCCTTCAGCCAGCCCGGCACCTGCGCCGCCGGCTACAACTCGATCCGTTTCGACGACGAAGTCTCGCGCAATCTGTTCTATCGCAACTTTTACGACCCGTATCAGCGCGAGTGGTTTGGCGGCAATTCCCGCTGGGATCTGCTCGATGTGATGCGCCTCTGGCATGCGCTGCGTCCCGAAGGCCTCGACTGGCCCAAGCGCGAAGACGGCGCCACCAGCTTCAAGCTCGGCCACCTCAGCGCCGCCAACGGCATCGTCCACGAGCATGCACATGACGCCCTCTCCGACGTCGATGCCACCATCGGCCTCGCCCGCGCCCTGCGCAAAGCACAGCCGCGCCTGTTCGAACACGCGCTGAAACTGCGCGACAAGAAATTCGCCGCGACGCTGTTCAATCTGCGCGAACTGACGCCGGTGTTGCACGTCTCCGCAAAAATCTCCGCTGCGCGCGGTTGCATCTCTGTGATCGCGCCGTTGGCCATGCATCCGACCAATAACAATCAGGTCATCACCTACGACCTTAGCGTTGACCCGACTGAGTTATTGGAACTGGACGAAGACGAGCTATATGACCGCGTCTTCACCAGCGAAGCTGATCTGCCCGAAGGCATGACGCGCATTCCGCTCAAGGGCGTACATCTCAACAAGAGCCCGATGTTGGCGCCACTGTCCACGCTCAATCCTGATCAAGCCGAGCGTTGGGGCATCGATCTGAATCGCTGCCAAGAACATCGCGCCATTCTCCTGCGCGCGCGCGAAGCGCTCGCAGAAAAAGTCCGCACTGTATTTTCAGCACCAGAATATGACGAGCGTGATCCTGAGCTTTCGATATACGGCGGCTTCCTTCCTGACGCCGACAAACCACGCCTGCAACGTGTGCGTGATTCAGCGCCAGAAGCGCTAACGCAATTCCAAGGCATGTTCAGCGATGCGCGCTATAACGAGCTCCTATTCCGTTATCGCGCGCGCAACTATCCCAAGACGCTCAATGCAGATGAACAAGGGCAATGGCATGAGTTCGTCACACGCAAATTGGATTTTGATACGGGCTTGGCGTCACTAACGCTGGAGCAGTATCAGGACTTGCTGACGGAATATCAGACGTTAGAGAAAGATCCAGCCAGACGCGCGATTCTTGATGCGCTCGCAGCATGGCCGCAGGAATCAGGGCTGCTGGATTTCCTCAAGAACTAATACGTAGGGTGGGTAGAGCGCAGCGAAACCCACCATCTTTTCATCACGCAGAAAGGTGGGTTTCGCTGCGCTCTACCCACCCTACATTTCTGTTTTTTTGTAGGGTGCGCTGTGCGCACGCGTTGCCGAGGTCAGCGCCAAACCGCGTGCGCACAGCGCACCCTACGGCCCAAACTATCTTTTAATTTCCGCCGACTTAATCACCGTCATCTTCCGCACCTGCATGTCATGCAGCGTATGCGTAATACCGCCAACGCCATAACCAGAATGACGTAAGCCCGCGAACGGCATCCAGTCCACACGGAATGCGGTGTGGTCGTTGACCATCACCGCAGATGCATCAAGTCGCTCGCCACAACGCAGCGCCGTATCGATATCACGCGTGAACACTGCGGCTTGGAATGCAAACGGTAAACGATTAGCGTCAGCAATCGCAGCGTCCATTTCATCAAAGGTGTAAACGCACACCACTGGACCAAAGACTTCGTGAACTGAAACTTTGGCATCCGGCGCAGGATTGAGCAGCACAGTCGGTGCGTAGCAGTTGTTGGGCAAGCGTCGACCGCCGCAGAGCAATTCCGCACCCCCCGCCAGCGCTTCGTTGACCCAATTCTCGATGCGATCCACTTCAACCGGATCAATCAGCGGACCCACTTCGGTCTCAGCTAATGTTGGATCACCGACAACAAGCTTCTTCGCGGCCTCAGCCAATTGCTCTGAAAATTCTTTAACCAGTTTGCGCGCGACAAACACACGCTGAACTGACACGCAGACCTGCCCTGCGTGATAGAAACCGCCCTTGGCGAGCAGCGGCACGGCCTGCGTGAGATCTGCGTCAGCCGCGACGATCACTGGCGCAACACCGCCATGTTCGAGTGCACAACGTGCGCCAGGCGCGAGGTGTGAGCGCAAGTTCCAACCGACTTTGGCGCTACCAATAAAACTTAAGAACGCAACGCGCGTATCAGCAGCGAGCTTGGACGAAAGCTCGTTGTTCTCCGGCATCAGCGGCTGACACCACTCAGCGGGCAAACCAGCTTCACGCAGGATTTCGACAAAACGCATGCACATCAGCGGCGTAGTGCGTGCGGGTTTGACGATGACCGGGCAACCGGCGGCCAGCGCTGGGCCGACCTGATGAACGATGAGGTTGAAAGGATGGTTGAAGGCGCTGATCGCAACGACCACGCCAATGGGTTCGAGCTGGGTGAAGGCGATGCGATTGGCGCTGGACGCGGTAACGCCCATCGGGATCACTTCGCCCGCATCGGCGCGCAAACTCTCAACACAGATTTTCAGGCAATCAATCGCACGCGCGATTTCGACTTTGGAGTCGAGCAAGGGCTTGCCGCCTTCACGGGCCGATTCCACTGCGAGATATTCAGCGCGCTCGCGGATCAGGCCTTGGGCTTTTTCCAGAATTTCGATGCGCTTGGCGCGAGACAACCAGCCGTCGCGGTTGCGGAATAGTGCGTAAGCCGTTTCGAGCGCCTGCTCAACGGCGACGGCATCAGCCATCTCTACTTCGCCAATGGGCGTGCGGTCCCAAGGCGCAACAACGGTCACAAATCCGGCAGCGCTCTTTGCGCCGGGAATCATCAGTTCGTATTTATGCATGACTGCCTCTATTCGTTATGGGCCAAGCATAAAAGAAGAAGCCGCCCTGCGGCGGCTTCTTTTATGTACAGGATGTACGGTATTGCGGCGGAGGCAGGATGCCTAGGAGCCGCAAATGCTGCAAAAGCGTTACTTCTTTTCACCATGCAACCAGCGCGAGATAAAACCCGCAGCTAGTGCACCCGCAATTGGCGCCAGCCAGAACAACCAGAGCTGCTGAATTGCCCAACCACCGACAAACACCGCCTGACTGGTGCTGCGCGCTGGGTTCACCGAGGTGTTGGTGACAGGGATGCTAATGAGGTGAATCAGCGTGAGGCCGAGACCTATCGCGATCGGAGCAAAACCCTTTGGAGCACGGTCATGCGTAGCGCCCAGAATGATGACGAGGAACATGAAGGTCATCACCACTTCACTGACCAAGCCTGCTTCCATCGAGAAACCGCCCGGGGAGTGTTCGCCGAAACCGTTGGCGGCGAAGCCCGAAGCCACCAAGTCAAATCCCGGCTTGCCGCTGGCAATGCAAGCCAGCACTGCAGCACCTGCAATGCCGCCAGCTACCTGCGCGAGGATGTAGGGCAGCAGATCGCCCGTCGGGAAACGGCCGCCAGCCCAGAGACCAAACGACACTGCGGGGTTCAAATGGCAGCCAGAGACATGGCCAATGGCATAGGCCATGGTCAGTACCGTCAGGCCGAAAGCTAACGAGACGCCAGCAAAGCCAATTCCCAGGCTGGGGAAGGCCGCCGCGAGCACCGCACTACCGCACCCACCCAAAACCAGCCAGAACGTGCCGATAAATTCGGCAGCCATACGCTTACTGATAGGCATTTTAGAAACTCCTCTGGTGAAGATATTGTGCTTTTTAGGCACGAGAAATTACTGCAAACCCCTTCTGTGAAACTGTGCAGCAGTACCGTCGTGTCATAATTTGCGGCCTTGACCGTTTTCAGTCCCTTTCTATGACGCGCCGTATTCTAGTCACCAATGCCCTGCCCTATGCCAACGGTCCGATTCACCTCGGCCATATGGTGGGCTATGTCCAGGCCGACATCTGGGTGCGCTACCAGCGCATGCAGGGCCACGAAGTGCACTACGTCTGCGCCGATGACGCGCACGGCACGCCGATCATGCTGGCCGCTGAAAAGGCAGGCGTGACGCCGGAAGCCTTTATCGAAGGCATCCGCGTGCAGCACGCACAGGACTTTGCTGACTTCCATGTGGACTTTGACCACTACCACAGCACGCACTCGGAAGAGAATCGCGTGTTGTCGGAATCGATCTACAAAGCGCTGAAAGCTACGGGCGCAATTGCGAATCGCGAAATCCAACAGCTTTACGATCCGGTCAAGAACATGTTCTTGCCAGACCGCTACATCAAGGGCGAATGCCCCAAGTGCGGCACGGCTGATCAATATGGCGACAACTGCGAGAACTGCGGTGCGGCGTATTCGCCGACCGACTTAAAGAATCCGCACTCAGTTGTTTCCGGCGCCACGCCGGTGATGAAGGACTCCGAGCATTACTTCTTCGAACTCGGCAAATTCCAGAGCTTTCTCGAAAGCTGGCTGGACGGCGATGTCGCGCATCCTGCCGTCAAAGCCAAGCTCAAGGAGTGGTTTGCTGCGGGTCTGAAGGACTGGGACATCTCACGTGATGCGCCCTACTTCGGCTTCGCGATTCCCGACGCACCGGGCAAGTTTTTCTACGTGTGGTTGGACGCGCCAATTGGCTACATGGCCAGCTTCACCGCGCTGTGCGCGAAGAGCAAATTGAATTTCGATGACTTCTGGAAAGCGGGCAGCAATGCCGAACTGCACCACTTCATCGGCAAAGACATCGTCAACTTCCACGGTCTGTTCTGGCCTGCGATGTTGAAGGGCTCGGGCTATCGCACGCCGACCAAGTTGCACGTCAACGGTTACCTCACCGTCAACGGCGCCAAGATGAGCAAGAGCCGCGGCACCTTCATCAAGGCGCGCACTTACCTCAACCACCTGACGCCGGAATATCTGCGCTATTACTTCGCCGCCAAAGTGGGCGCGGGCGTGGATGATCTGGATCTCAATCTCGAAGACTTCGCTGCGCGCATCAACAGCGATCTGGTTGGCAAGTACGTCAACATCGCTTCACGCTGCGCCGGTTTCATCGAGAAACAGTTTGGCGGCAAACTCGCTGAATTACTCACGGCTGAGCAACTCGCAGAACTGGCAACGCACACCAGCGCGCTGAAAGACATCATTGCCGAAGCTTACGAGCGCGGTGATTACTCCGAAGTCGCCACACGCGTAATGCGTGCCGCCGATGCGGCCAACGAATCCGTACAACGCGTCGCGCCTTGGAAGCTTGCGAAAGCTCCTGAGCAACAGCTGGCACTGCATCAGTACTGCACGCTGTATCTGAATATCTTCCGTGCGTACACGATCTATCTGAAACCCGTGTTGCCCGCGCTCGCGCAGCAGGTCGAGCAGTTCTTCAATGTTGAAGCACTGCGCTGGAACGATGTTGATGCGCCGTTACTCGGCCACGCCATCCGCCCTTACGCCGCACTCGTGACGCGTATCGAAAAGAAATCCACCGACGCCATCGTTGCCGAAGAACTGGCCAGTGCGCCGCAAGAGAAAAAGCCTGTGACTACAGAAGCTCCAGCCAAACCTGCCGCAGCGCCACAAGCGGCGCCTGCAGACAATGCACACATCTCTATCGATGATTTCAGCAAGGTTGATCTGCGCATTGCACGCATCGCCAACGCTGAACACGTTGAAGGCGCAGACAAGCTGTTGCGCCTGACGCTGGATCTCGGCGAATTGGGTCAGCGCCAAGTGTTCGCTGGCATCAAATCCGCTTACGCACCAGAAACTTTGGTTGGCCGCTTGACCGTCATGGTCGCCAACCTCGCACCACGCAAAATGAAATTCGGCATGAGTGAAGGCATGGTGCTGGCAGCTAGCGGCGACGCTGGTGGCCCGTTCATTCTCTCGCCCGACAGCGGCGCGCAACCCGGCATGAAGGTGAAGTAAGCGCGAGCTTTTGCGCTTGCCTCACGTTCTTTTGCGATGACTGCGCTCAACTCCCTCGCCGATCAGATCAATCAGCTGCTGCCGCAAACGCAGTGCACTAAGTGCGGCTATCAGGGCTGTAAGCCTTATGCAGAAGCGATTGCGAGTGGCGCGGCTGAGATCAATCAATGCCCGCCCGGTGGCGAGCTAGGCATTCAGCGTCTTGCTGCACTGCTGAATAAGCCCGTGCTGGCGCTCAATCCCGTTAACGGCATTGCGCAGATTCAACGACTCACGGCGGTGATTGAAGAGGCTGTGTGCATCGGCTGCACGCTGTGTATCCAAGCGTGCCCGGTGGATGCGATTGTCGGCGCCAATCAATTGATGCACACCGTCATTACTTCCGCCTGCACGGGTTGCGATCTATGCTTGCCGCCCTGCCCGGTTGATTGCATCACGATTGAACCGCTGGCCGCAGCGTTGCCAGATTGGTCGCAACGTCGCATCGAAGCCGATACCTTGCGCACACGTTACGAATCACGCGAGCTACGTCTGCAACGCGATATCGCAGACAAAGCGCAGTCCCGCGAACTGAAGAAAGCCGCAATGATTGCTCGCGCTAAATCTGCTGATCCGAGTGAAGCGCCACGCATCAACACCGCTTACGATCCTGTTGCCGCTGCACTCGCACGCGTACAGGCCAAGCGTGCTGCCGAAGCATCAGCTGATGCACCGCCGAAGAAGCACTGATGAATCCCGCCAAGCGCCAC
This sequence comes from Stenotrophobium rhamnosiphilum, assembly GCF_003052265.1. GTDB lineage: Bacteria > Pseudomonadota > Gammaproteobacteria > Nevskiales > Nevskiaceae > Stenotrophobium > Stenotrophobium rhamnosiphilum. The sequence continues at coordinate 595,533 of NZ_QANS01000001.1, read as the reverse complement.
GAAATATTTTCGCGTCTGCGTGCGGCCAATCCGCATCCAACGACAGAGCTACGTTTTAACTCGCCGTTCGAATTGCTGGTTGCCGTGGTTTTATCTGCACAAGCCACTGACGTTGGCGTGAACAAAGCAACGGCAAAGCTTTATCCCGTTGCCAATACGCCTGAAGCCATCTTTGCGCTCGGCGAAGCGGGCCTGAAGGAATACATCAAGACGATTGGCCTGTATCAAACCAAAGCCAAGAACGTGATTGGCCTGTGCAAAATGCTGATCGAATTGCATGGCAGCCAAGTGCCGCATGATCGTGATGCGCTTGAAGCGCTGCCAGGCGTGGGTCGCAAAACTGCGAATGTGGTTTTGAACACCGCGTTTGGCGAACCAACGATGGCTGTCGATACACACATCTTTCGCCTCGCCAATCGCACCGGTATTGCTCCCGGCAAAGACGTGCGCGCCGTCGAAGATAAATTGGTGAAAACCATTCCATCAGAATTCATGCGCGATGCGCATCACTGGTTAATTCTGCATGGCCGTTACACTTGCATCGCCCGCAAGCCCAAATGCCCGGAATGTTTGATTCGCGATCTCTGCGAGTTCAAACAAAAAACTATTTAAAGGATTGCTCTCCATGCTGCCGCCAACCAATTACGCTCGCCGCCGTCCTGTACTACCTATCCTGTTATTCAGCGCTGGCCTGGGTATCTGCATGTATTTCGGCCAGGAGTGGTATCAGCTGCCGAAATATTCCGAGAGCGATATTGATGCCTCGACCGAACTCAATCTGAAGCTAGATCTGCAAAACCGCGGCCCCAATCTTCAGCCCACCAGTAAAGATGAACTCGAAACGATGCGCGCAAGAGTTCGCTTTGAGATCACCAGCTCGATTAAAGCCGAGCGCGACAAAATCACTCAGCGCTTCAGCATTGGCCTGGTCGCGCTAGTGCTTGGTTTTGGCCAATTGGTGATGGAATGGCTGATGCGCCGCGGTAAAAATTAATCCGTTCCCGCCCCGCCTTTTGCATGAATACAAGCACTTGCAATGAGACCGCACTCGTCGCTTTGAGTGAATAGTTCCCTTATCATCCGCACCACGTCCCCGTAGCTCAGCTGGATAGAGCGGTCCCCTCCTAAGGGACAGGCCACTGGTTCGACTCCGGTCGGGGACACCAAAATGCTTTCGCCTCGCGCTATGCTTCGCCTCTTATGCGCGACCCTTCTGAAGCCACTGCTGAATCTGCAAAAGTCGTCCGTCTCCGGGCACGTGCGGACGACAAATTCCAACTCCAATCTGACTGGCCACCGGCTGGCGATCAGCCTGCTGCGATCGAAAAACTGGTGCAGGGTCTGCAAGATGGGCTCACGCATCAAACACTGTTGGGTGTGACGGGCTCGGGCAAGACTTACACCATCGCCAACATGATTCAGCAGGTGCAACGCCCTGCGCTGATTCTGGCGCCAAACAAAACGCTGGCGGCGCAGCTTTACGGCGAGTTCAAGGAATTTTTCCCGAACAACTCGGTGGAGTATTTCGTTTCCTACTTCGACTATTACCAGCCTGAAGCTTATGTTCCGTCGACCGATACTTTCATCGACAAGGACAGCGCAGTAAACGAGCACATTGAGCAGATGCGCTTGTCTGCCACCAAGGCACTGATGGAAAGACGCGACGCGATCATCATCGCCTCCGTCTCTGCGATTTACGGCTTGGGCGATCCAGAAAGTTATTTCAAAATGATGTTGCACCTGAACAAGGGCGACCGCATTGGTCAGCGCGACATCATTCATCGCCTCACCTCTATGCAATACAGCCGCAACGATGTTGCTCTGGAACGCGGCACTTATCGCGTGCGTGGCGAGATCATCGACATTCATCCGGCAGAAGCAGAAGACGAAGCCGTACGCATTGAACTGTTTGATGATGAAGTGGAAACGCTGAGTTATTTCGATCCACTCACTGGCGAAATCCGCCGCAAAGTGCCGCGTCTGACCGTGTATCCAAAATCGCATTACGTCACGCCGCGCGAAAAAACTTTGGGCATGCTCAGTGAGATTCGCCTCGATCTTCAGGATCGTCTCGAATACTTCAAGAAGAACGACAAGCTGCTGGAAATGCAGCGACTGGATCAGCGCACCAATTTCGATTTAGAAATGATTCAGGAACTGGGCTATTGCTCCGGCATCGAAAACTATTCGCGCTATCTGTCGGGCCGTCCGCCCGGCGAGCCACCGCCGTGTCTGTTGGATTATCTGCCGCCCGACGCGATCACGATCATTGACGAATCGCACGTCACCACACCGCAGCTTGGCGCCATGTACAAAGGCGATCGCGCCCGCAAAGAAACTTTGGTGCAGTACGGTTTCCGTTTACCTTCAGCAATGGATAACCGTCCGCTGCGCTTTGATGAATTCGAGCGCATTTGTCCGCAAGTCGTTTTTGTTTCGGCGACGCCCGGACCGTATGAAGCCGAAAAGTCTTCACAGATTGTTGAGCAAGTCGTACGCCCAACGGGCTTGGTCGACCCGCAAGTCGAAGTGCGTCCGGCTCTGAGTCAGGTTGATGATGTACTCGGCGAAATACGTTTGCGCGTCGAGAAGAAAGAACGCGTGTTGATCACCACGCTGACCAAGCGTATGTCAGAAGACCTCACCGATTACCTCGACGAACACGGTGTCAAAGTGCGCTACCTGCACTCCGATGTCGACACCGTTGAGCGCGCCGAAATCATTCGCGATCTGCGCCTCGGCAAATTTGATGTGCTGATCGGCATCAACCTGCTGCGCGAAGGTCTCGACTTGCCAGAAGTTTCGCTGGTCGCGATTCTTGATGCCGACAAAGAAGGCTTTTTGCGTTCCGAACGCTCGCTGATTCAAACCATCGGCCGCGCTGCGCGTCATATCAATGGTCGGGCAATTCTGTACGCCGACAAAATCACCAAGTCGATGCGCACCGCGATGGACGAAACGGATCGCCGTCGCGCCAAGCAAGAGGCTTATAACGAAGCCAACGGCATCACGCCGAAAGGCGTGCAGAAGAGAATCGCTGACGTCATGCGCCTCGGTTACGAGGAAAGCACCGGCAGCGCTTTGGCGCTGGCTGCTGAATCCGCCGCGGAATACAACGTCACCACGCCAGAAAAACTCAGCCGCGTTCTCTCCAAACTGGAAAAAGAGATGAAGCAGCTTGCACAGAACCTGGAGTTTGAGGCCGCCGCGCAGAAACGCGACGAAATCAGAAAACTGCGTGACCGTATGATGGTGATCGCTGCTTAATTCGCCGCCTTTTCCTCTACGCGATAACCGTCGGTCAGAGTCTTCAAGAACGCAATCACATCGCGAATCTCGGCATTGTTGAGCACAGGCTTGTCACCAACAGCTTGGCCAAATGGCGGGTCCATGTTGATGTTGGGATGATAAGCCGGCGGCAAATCGTTGAATTTTTTCACCTGCCCTTTCGCATCTCGTGGATACCACTTCTCTGGCTGGGTATCACGCTGGACATAAAAGCGCAGGACGTCTTCCAAGCTATTGAATGCTCCGTTGTGGAAGAAGCGATGTCGTAGCGCCACGTTCCTCAACGAAGGCGTACGGAAGGCGCCACAGTATTTTTTCTCAGCTGATAAATCCTTGCGCATGGGCCCACACAAACCCATGTCGAAATAATTCAGATCGGCATTGGCAGGCAATTTTTGATTGCGTGGAACGCCCACGGCGATATATCCGAAATCACTGAACGCTGGAAAAGCGCCGCCCTTGATAGTCGAAGGATGGCAGCTCGCGCAATTACCCTTATTAGCGTCGTTGAACAGAGCCAAGCCTCGCGCTTCCTGCGGAGAGAGCTTCGCTTGCCTTCTCAAGACTGCATCGTATTTGCTGTCATAAGGATAAAAATCCGCGGGACTTTGCTGGAACACTTCCAGCACGAGTAGCGCTGCGTTAAAAGCTTTCTCGTCGTTGTCCAGAACGTCCAATCCGAAAGCATCACGAAAAGCGGATGCGTATGCCGCATTTCGAATCTTCTTCACGACCGCAGCCGGATTCTCATTCGCCATTTCCAAAGACGAAAGCAAAGGCAGACGTGCCTGATCGTGGACCGTGTCGGCGCGACCATCCCATGTGTGGCCACCAGCTGGCCCCTGGTCGATGCTGTCATCGCCATCATCATCATGGAAATGCTCGCTGAACGACGGCACGCTCTGCAGGTAACGTAGCGAAGGCGCCGCACGCGTGCCTTGCAAATTCATTTTGGCACCGCCCATTTGCACCGCAAGATCATTGGCCGGTCCATATGCACGCTCAGGGCTGTGGCAACTCGCGCAAGACACTTTTCCTGATGCAGACAGGGATGGATCCATGAACATGGATCGCCCCAAAGAAGTCATCACCGCAACAGTCGGGTGCTTTTCAAAAGTCGTTGTATAGAACGCTTTTTTTGTTGCTGAAGTGGCGGCATCTGCTACCTGTGTGGCACTCGAATGAGATGACGCATCACCACAAGCAAACTGAAAAGTAAGCAGCACAGACAGAAGTGCGCCAAGAGTAAATTTTTCTAGGGAAAATTGAATTTTCATAATTTTTATTTGAACAAAATGCGGTGACAGAGCAATTACATTTATTCGATTTTTACTTTGATTTCCTTATCAAATTTTTACCCGCGACGGACATAACTCTGTCACAGGCCGACACGATGATTACCTACGCAAATTCCACATTATCGGAGCCCCAATGAAATTTTCTTTTCGCCTTTTTCTACTCGCTGCAGCACTCGCTGCGAGCTTGAGTGCTTGCACCAACAACGACACTTCGGATCGCAGTGCAGCCGTCACCGCCGCGCTGCAAGACAAGGTTCAGAACATCGTCGTGATCTACGCTGAAAACCGCAGCTTCGACAATCTGTACGGAAACTTTGCCGGTGCCAATGGCATTCCTGGCGTGAATCCAACTGCCGTCGGCACCTTGATTCCACAAACGGATCGTAACGTCGCAGAAACCGTATTCACCAGCCTTCCTCAGGTATGGGGCGGCGCAACCGCTGCAGGACAAACACCCGTTGTATCTGCAGCAGATACGCTGGCTGCCAACCTGCCCAACAAGCCCTTCCCGATCGAAAGCGCTTACGGCGCCGGCAAAGAAATGCCGATCTCCGTCATCACGCGCGACCTCTATCACCGCTTCTATGAAAACCAGATGCAGATCAACGGCGGAAAGAACGACAAGTTCGTCGCCTATGCTGATGCTGGCGGCTTGGTGATGGGTTATTACGATGGCAGCAAGATGGCGATGTGGAATGTCGCCAAACAATTCACGCTGGCAGACAATTTCTTCATCGGCGCATACGGCGGTTCGTTCTTGAACCACCAGTACCTGATCTGCGCTTGCGCACCGGAATATCCAAATGCTGATGACGCTGCATCGCCAGCCAAAAATTCAATCTCTGCGATTGACACAGATACGTCCGGGAATTTCCTGCCACGCTTAACACAGAAACCAACTTCACCCGCATCTGCAATTGACGGCGTTCCTACCTTCGTCAACAGCAGCACGCTTACGCCAAAGAATTATTTTGGTGACGGCAAATTTCATGCGATTAACACCATGCAGCCGCCGTATCAACCTAGCAGCAACGCACCCGCTGCAAGCGATGCCGCAAAGCTTTACGCCGATCCAAGCAAGGCCAATACACTGCCCGCTCAGACCGCAACGAATATTGGCGATCTGCTAACCACCAAAGGCGTGAGCTGGAAATGGTATGCCGGCGCTTGGGATCAAATCTCAACGGCCGCCAGCACCACTCGCGACTTCGGCAGCAGCGTTCCCGGTGCGGCGCCGACCTTCCAGTTCCACCATCAGCCGTTCAACTACTACAGCAATCTGGATCCTGTCACCCACGCTGCACAGCGCAAAGCGCACCTGCAGGATTACAACGATCTGGTCGCCGACATCGCTGGCGGCACGCTGCCGCAGGTCACCTTCTATAAACCAGAAGGCGATCTCAACCAACACGCCGGTTATGCCTCAGTTAAAGCAGGTGACGATCACATCGTCGACTTGCTGACCAAACTGCAGGCCAGCCCACAGTGGAAGAACATGGTGGTTGTGGTGACTTACGACGAAAACGGCGGCTTCTGGGATCACGTTGCGCCACCCAAGGGCGATAAGCTCGGCCCAGGCACGCGCATTCCTGCAATCATCATCTCGCCTTATTCCAAAAAGAACACGGTCGATCACACGCAATACGACACCGCTTCTATCCTGCGCCTCATCACGCGCCGCTTCGAGCTGGATACCTTGCCAGGCCTGACTGCACGCGACACCGCACTAAAAGCCAACGGCTTTGCTCCGATGGGCGATCTCACCAACGCACTCACTCTTCAGTAATAGGCGGTGATGTAAATGAGGGCGGCTTCGGCCGCCCTCATTTTTTTTGCTCGACGCCATATTTATCCACAAACTTTGCTTGCGTCTCATCCCTCACACCGTTATTCTGCGCGCCCTGTTGCTCAGGCAATAGGCGCGTAGCTCAGCTGGTTAGAGCACCACCTTGACATGGTGGGGGTCGTTGGTTCGAGTCCAATCGCGCCTACCAACTTCGGTATTTGGCCAATGTATGCCCCTTTCGCTTGCGTAAGGGGCATATTCTTTTGCGCTATCCGGGTTCTGCCGAGCCCATTTCTGTAGGCGATCCCACCAGCGCCGCGATCCGTTAATACCTGCGCTAGGTTGGCGCATCATCGCCTCCATAGTCGCTGGAACAGGGTCTAGCCCCAAATATTCTGCGCACCCAGCCGCAACGTCAGGTGACACCGGTTTTTCAGTGCGCATGTTCGATATTGCCTGCGGAGTGACCCACAGTTCTCGAGCTAATGGGCGAACTCCGCCTGCTTTCTCAATGGCCGCTTCCAAGACGTTCATGTAAACCTATAGTTGACAGTGGGTGTCAACCAATTGTATACATCTCCCTGTCAACCGTGGGTTTACACGGTTATCGATCGGGGGATCAAATGATAGATGCGGATTTAACAGAACTCGGCAACGCCATTGCGATTGCATTCGAATTTGGCATGTTCGTCGCGTTCTTCTCGGGGGCAGCCGGATATTTCCTCGCTCGCGAGATTGCATCAGTGATCCGTTGGCAATACCGCATTCACCGCTTTAAGCGTCATGTCGCTGTTCGTCGCGGAATAGAAGCCGCCCGAAACGTAGCCGCTCTTCTCGCCTCCCCCATTCCTGGTTGGTTGCGTAGCGACATAGACGTTCCTTCTACTCAACCTGATCCTCTTGATGATGGTGAGGGTGGAATGTCATTTCTCCGTGGTGTTTCCACTCGCGATAGTAGTGTCCGCGAGCGTGACGAGTGATTCGCTTCTCCTGGTATCACTACGTGGCCATGATCGTCGTGGCGTATCTCGTTCGCTTCGCGATGAAGCACCTTCTGTCATGACTGACTGCAAGAGTCTTTTCCGCGTTCACTTACGCACTCGCGCTGACGGCTCAGTCCAGCTCGTACTAGGTCAGTCGTACTATCGGAAATGGTCGCTTGAAGCCGGTGCCGAGATTCAGCGCCAGCAGCAGGCAATGCATGACGCAGACCGCGTTGGCGACGCAGATGCGCACTACACCGCTCGATGCCTTCAGGACGTCACCATTTCGCTTCAGAGCGCCCTGAATAGCCACTGGAGTCCTGAGGCTGCGGAATTGGCGCAGCATCGACGTGAGGAGTATCGCCCTCTCACGCTCGGCGAATATGACGCACTCAATCAGCAGCGGGTGCAGACCTTGGGGGGTAAGGCGCGCAGCGCCGGCCCCCATGGTGCACCCGCTGAGGCTGAGTCGAAATTCGCAATTTTCGAGAGCGCGGAGCTTTACGTCCATGTAACACGTAAAGTTAGTCCCGAAAACGGGAAAATAGGGCCTCAAAGTGCTTGAGTCCTCCTCGAAAGTAGTTAGTTTCGAGACCGCTCGTCAATGGCGTGAGCAGTCCAAGGTTTTCGAACTCGAAACCGAGCCATTCGTGTACATCGACTGGGTCACGATTTCGCAGGTTCACCTCGAGGGCGGTCTGCCTCTCGTCAATGATGGCCACAAAACCGACACCGACCGCGACGGCGTACTCGAGTGCATCGTCACTAAGCGTCAGGAACTGCTTGGCAGTTATGACGACAAGATGTATCTGCGTTCCGATGGCAACCGTGTGGAGTTTCACGGAAACATTGCTCGATATGAGCGGCCAGACAACGTCTTTGGATACGGTTGGAACGAAACGATCCGTCGAGTTAATCGGCTTTTAAATCTTCACAACCTGCCCCCTTTCACATGCGGCGACGTTCAACGATTCGCAGACAAGTCGTGGTCGTATACAGGCGCTCGTGTATCGCGCATCGATATCACGCGTAACTACTCCTGCGGTAATGAGCAGGATGCTCGTCAGCTCATTCTAAAACTTGGCAGCTTCCACGTTGGCCGACAAAAAGGCTCAGTTACTCCGGACGGTGGAACGGTTCTTTTTGGTTATGGATCCAAGTATGCATCCGGCAAGTGCTATCTCAAACACGTTGAGCTTCAAGACAACCGCAAGAAAAAAAGCGGCAGTCACGTTGGTCAAGACGTAATCGATTTCTGTCGCGATGCAGGTGTTGTTCGCGAAGAGTTCACGCTGAAGAGTCGCTACCTCACACAGAAGCAACGCTGCTGGCTTGCGCAGATTGACACTCAATGGCTTGAGGCGGTTTTCCTCGACCGAAGCCAGGTAAGGAACCTTATGGATATTTCATATCGCGATACGACCGCGCTCAGTGCTGCGGCTCGCGGCACTTTGGCTCGCTACGAAAACGGTGAACCCTTGAACCTCAAGAAGACAGCGTTCTATCGGCATCGCAGGGAACTACTCGTTGCTGGGTACGCCGATATCGGCGTTTCAAAAAACGTAGTGGCGATTTCACCTTCGGTGAAAGTTGTTGAGGTTCAGCGAATGGTTGCGCCTGACTGGTATCGACGTAAGTACGGATGATTTTAAAGCTCCGAGACCAGGGCGACCTCGGATCAAGCTTTTACGGCCCATAACTGGAGATTGTCATGCTTGAAAAAGTAAAAGTAACCGGCGTTAAGTGGTTTCAGGATTCTATCGACGGCAAGGCCTTCGATACTGGCACTGCTTTCATTGAGGAGCGTCTCGATGAATCGAAGGGACGCGCTAAGGGCTACGCCTGCACGCCCTATCGCCTGGGCAGCGCAGCACTAGCGCAGGTCTTGGCAAAGCGTGAAATGCCACTTGTCTGCGAAGTTGAATTCGATCGCGTAACGAATGGTAAGGAAACCCAGATCATCATTGCGGATATCCGTCCGCTCGGCGAGAAGTCTCCACCAGTTGCTAAGGCTGCATAACTTTCGAACTCGAAACATCATGTTCGTTTTTACCTGCCCCGACTCACACGTAACCGTCGTCACTAGCGGCGGCGCAGACGTCCCTGCGTGTGAGACGGGGTTTGGTTCCTGGACAGAAGTACCGACGCCGTTCCTTCTTCAAACAATTCCCAGGGAGCAAGTAAACGAATTGCTCTCGGTTCAGATTCTTTTTGTTGTCGTGATTTTCGTTTCTGACGTAATCGGAAAAGCAATCGAAGGTCGCAGGTAATTTAAGGGCGAAACGGCCAGCCCTCTTTGAGGCCGATGGAGGTTTTTTATGAAGAAGCACCTTGTTGCACAGTTGTCGGCCATCAAGCGCGGCGCTGAGAAGTTTGCTGTTGTTGCCGCCGTTGCGTTGGCTCCTGCTGTTTCGTTTGCTGCTGGCGAAGCTGCACAGCCTGACGTTGCTGAAGCTGTCGCCTACGTTGCCGCTGGCATCGTGACGTACATGCTGATCAAGAACTCCCACTTCCTGATGAACGCTGCTGCGTACGTCAGCAATTGGGCTTCCCGCGCATTTGGCGGCAAGTAAGGAAAACGGGCAGGGGTCGACACCTGCCTTTTCTTATTTATGACCATGCTCAATTTCATCATAATTGAAGCGACGTGGTTTATCGCACTCATCGCTCTTGCGCGGTCTTAAACCATGCGAATGATTAAACCTCTCTGCGCATTTTTTCTTCTGGCAATTACCGTCCAGGCGAACGCCGCGATTTACTGGACTACGTCATATACAGCAGACGGTAATTTCAGTAGTTACGGTGCTGCGCTTCAATACGGCATCGACAATCACATTCCGCAGCCATGCGCGCAGCCGCTTTGTTCGCGCACCATTGGCCAGCCATACGCATATACATCAGGCTGGAAGATTGATTACACGCAAAAAAACTCGTCGGGAAATAATTTTAATCCTGGCAGTGTAACTGCACAGCTTTCGTGCACCTCTCCGAATCTTCCGAAGATCGCAGGTACGCCTCCTCGTTGCACGAATGGCCCCACATGTACGCCACCGAAGGTTGAGAAGCCAGATGGTACGTGTGGTGACCCATGCGGGACCAACAGCAAACAGGTCAAGGGACAATCTGATTTATTCATGCCGCCTAGCTCGATCTGCTATTCGAATTGCACGATGGCATTGCAGGGCCAGGGCGATCCTGGTCAATTTGCAGCGGTAGTGCTTGGCGTTGTAACGAACCCCTCGAAATATAATCACACGTGGGTCGCTAAGTACAAAGAGAATGGAAGCACCTGCACGGGTAACAGCGGGATGGTTCCTGATGACACGCCGGGTATCGTTCAAGACGCACAGACAAAAAACACTGCGCAGTGGAAGCCTGGAAGTTCCTGCGGATATATCAACGGAAAATATAAATGCATTGGCGCGGTGCCAAGTGGTGGGTGCGTCAAAGATCAAGACGGCGAAGGAGTCTGCACGACGTCGGGCGGAGTACAGCCTACTTCACCGCCTGGGCCGGATACTGGAACCGCAGGCGTTGCCGCTGAACCTGTTGCGGCGATCACGACGAACAACACAACGACGTCGATCTTTAACACCACGACGGTCAATAACAGTACTAACGGACTAGGCTCTGGTACGTCTACGGGCGCTCCTCCTGGCACGACACCTGATCCGGATGACGATGAGCCGAACACAACGTGCGGTGGTGAAGGCCAGCAACCTTGTAATGCCCTAGGCGGCGGTACTGACTGCACGAGTCCACCAAGCACTGAGGGCGACCCAATCGCTGGTTACATCGCCGTTCAAGATTGGAAACAAGCGTGCGCTTTAAGTACGCCACCACCTGAGGCAATTTCTGCAGCGATTGATGAAGGTCTTGGCACTACGGAGCAAGGTGGCTTGTTGCATCAGACTGGTGAACTCGATGTCACGGGTTGGTTTGATTCGAACGCTGCTGCGGGTGGCGGCTGTCCTGCTGACATTCCTGTCTCGTTGCCGCAACTGAGCATGTCGGTCAGCATTCCATTCAGCAGCATGTGTCCTTACGTCACACTGATTCGCACGCTCGGACTGATCTCTGCCGCTTTGTACTCGCTATACATCGTCCAGGGTGCGTTCTAATGCCGTTCCTCTTGGCAGGCCTTGCATCAGTCCTTGGCAGCTTGATTCCGAAAATCCTGTTTGCCCTGGGCATTGGTTTTATTTCTTACCAGGGCGCTGATGTGCTGATTAGCCACGTCACTGCATACATTGCGACGCAGCTCTCTTTCAACGGTGGACAGTTTCCTGATCTCTGGCAGATGTTCGGCTGTCAGATCATGCTGAACATGGTTCTCTCTGCGTACAGCACGAAGCTCACGCTGATTGGCGCAACGAAGCTCGTTATGAAACCGGCTGCGGTGTAATGGCCTCAGCAGTCATTAACCTGGTCACTGGTATCAACGGTGCAGGCAAAACACTTTGGCTACTGCAACACATCGAGGAGATGCGTAAGCGCGAAGGTCGCAAGGTCTATTACTTCGCCATCAACGGCATCAAAGAGAAGGGCGTTCTGACCGAGTGGGAAGAGCTACAGCCCTATGATCGTAAGAATCCAGAGTTAGCCAGGCTAAATGATCCGATGGCGCTTTGGTCGCTTCCCCAGGGCGCAATTATCCTGGTCGATGAAGCCCATAAGACATTTCCGAATCGCAAGCAAGGCTCACAGGTTCCGCCCTGGGTCGAACCGTTTGCAGAAGCCAGGCACGACGGTTTTACGTTCTTCTTTGTTACGCAGGTAGGCGGCGACCTGGATATTTTTATCCGTGGTCGCGTCGGCAGTCATTGGCATTTCGAACGATCCTGGGGAATGGAACGTTCAAACATGTTGCAGTGGGAAAAGTACAAGAACCCAAACAATGATCGCGAACGCAAAGATGCGAAAATTGAGGCCTTTAAATTTCCCAAGGAAGTCTACGATTGGTACATCAGCAGCGACGATCACCAGGTTAAAAAAACGATTCCCTGGGGTAAGCTCAAGTGGATCGTTATCTATATCGGCCTGGCTGTTATTTGCATCGTTTTTGCCATCCACAAGATGTGGAACGGTGTTTCCAAAGATGAACCGAAAGCTGACGTCGAGAAGGCCTCAGAAACCGCCCAGTCAGTGCCTACGAAGCGCGTTGCACTCAACGCAACCATAGATGGCCCCGAGTGGGCTTCGAAGCTCAAAGAGCGAATTAAAGGCCAGCCAGCGTCAGCAAAGATGTATGACGATACATTCAAGGCTTCGACGTTTCCGAAAATCTCTGGATGCAGTGAAGTGATTTGGGACAACGTCTACCGCTGCACATGCAACACGCAGCAAGGCACGACCATCACGACGATGTCGCTCGAGCAGTGCACGTTCTATGTTAAGAACGGCTGGTTTGATCCCAGTAAGCCGAACGGTAACGACAATGACAATCTTCCAACACAAGGCACGCCAGCGACGCAGTCAATGAGTTTTGCGAGCAAGTAAAACGGGGCAAAGGATCGCTCCCCTGCCCCGCTCCTACCACCACTCAGCTAGCTGAAGAATCTAATTGCTTCAGCTTCGTCCTTGAAGATAAGCGATACAACGAACTCGTCGCGCTCCTTGGTGTTCTCGATGATGTCTTCGATTGTTCCGCAGCCTTTGTCCTTAGCGCGCATCGCCAGTACCTGGTCAATTGAATCCGGCAGCGGTAATTCTGCTTGCGCCTTCTTCCCAGTTTTCGACGTCGAAACTTTTCCGCGCCCGAGGATCTCGCACGCAATCGCGTAGCACTTCTCTCCGTCTGTTTCAGACACGAGCTGCGCCATCTGGTCATCGTTCGCTGTATCCGCTGCGTGTCCGATCGTGTTGTATTTCGACACCCAAGCCGCCGACTTACCTAGCTCCGCAGAAAGCTCGTTCTGCTTCGTTCCGTTGAAGATCGACGTATAGACAGCAATTCCGATTTCTAACGGAGTCAAGTCGTCGCGCTGAGTGTTCTCGATCAGGTGCTCTACTTCGAGGCTTCCTTTCGCGTCGCGAAGGACGCACGGAACCTCTTTGAGGCCTGCCATCTTCGCCGCTTCAAGGCGTCTGTGGCCTGCGATCAGCTCTGCGCCGAAATCTGGAAGATCGCGCACAACGAGTGGCTGAATGATCCCGCGCTTCTTAATGCTGGCCGCGAGTTCTTCTAGATCGCGCAATTCCACGCGTGGGTTGTCATCGCTCACTTTGATGAAGCTGATTGCAATCATCGTTGGCTTTGCTGCCGTCTTAACTTTTGCTGCGTTCATGTGATGTCCTCTTTGTGGTGGTTGATGCCGCTATGTCGGCATGCGTGCCGGCATAGCCAACGGCGACCAAGTCACACAAAAGCGCAGCGGTTCTGATGGCGGGTCAACACCGAAGCCCGCAGGGGGAAAATGAGGCGTCAAACGGGGTCGCTTTTTACCTCGTTTGTCGGCTCATTTTTCGTGTTGAGGCGACAGCAGAATTTGTGGGACAGACACACTAGAATGAGAGGTGATATCTCTAATAAGAACAGACACATACTTTGGGATTTGATGCTCCCCTTACGAGGAATTGGCCCGCTCTGGCAGACCGCTGGCTGAGGGAGGGCCGCGCATGGAAATCAGAGCGCACGCTCGATCTCGAGCGTCAGATGCTGGAGTGGTTTAACCCTCGCCTTTCGGGCCTTAAGATCGAGCAGATTGATGACGACTGCATAGATGCTCTCGTCGAGGAGCTGGTGCTCAGTGAGCGGAAGCCGTCAACGGTGAACCGCTATCTCAGCTTGCTGAGGGCAATGCTAAATGCGGCCATCCTCTGGCGCTGGCTGAAGTTCGCTCCGAAGGTTCGCCAGGTCAAGGATCGCGCGAAGCGCGTCCGCTGGCTGACCTTCGGTGAAGCCATGCGCCTACTTACCCAGCTGCCTCCTCACCTTTCAGACATGGCAGCTTTCAGCCTCGAAACTGGACTGCGCCGCAGCAACGTTACCGGCCTAACTTGGACGCAAGTAGATCTCGATAGATCCGTGGCGTGGATCCATGCCGACCAGGCTAAAGGTCGAAGAGCGATTCCTGTGCCTCTTTCCTCCACGGCCTGCGCGATTTTGCGCAAGTGGATTCTTCAGCATCATGAATTTGTATTTGTGTATCGCGGCCGCCGCGTCATTCAAACGAATACGAAGGCATGGCGATTGGCTCTCGATCGAGCTGGCATTAAGAATTTCCGTTGGCATGATCTGCGCCACACATGGGCGAGCTGGCATGCTCAAAATGGAACGCCTCGGCACATCCTTCAGGAGTTGGGCGGTTGGTCAGATGAACGCATGGTAAAGAATTACGCTCATCTTTCTGTTCAACATCTGACGCCGCATGTGGATCAGCTTCACAGCGTCTTGCGTCAGGGATCGTTACCCGTAGGGCGGATACGCAGAATCCGTGAGCCTAGCGAATAGAGCCCGGCCTACGGCGACGCCCAGCCCTCACTTCTAAATGACCAGGCATTAAAAAACCCGCACTGTCGCGGGCCTTTCGTCTACGATATCCCCTTGAGGATCCTCGGACTTTGACATGGTGGGGGTCGTTGGTTCGAGTCCAATCGCGCCTACCAAACATTGAAAACCCTCCGGTTTCGGAGGGTTTTTCATTTGTACGGCCATCAAGGCGCTGAGATTCTTGGGAAGAGCGGCCATTTCCCCAGAAAACGCGGCTTATCCCGCTGAAAAATCACCAAATAACTTGAGTAACGCGGGCGAGGCCTTTACAATCGCGCCCCCGATCCCCTCTTCGCCTGTGCGTTGTGGGTTGTATCGTGGAAACGGCTTGAACTGGAGGGCCTTAGCATCGCTGGCGAAAAAGAAGATAGACGTAATGGTGAAATCACCACGTCGAGAGTAAGAGTTATCGGGTCTGACGGCTCGCAGGTCGGCATCATGTTGACGCGAGACGCCATTGCCAAGGCCGAAGAAGAAGGCCTTGAATTGGTTGAGATTTCGCCTAACGCGGAACCTCCTGTTTGCAAGATCATGGATTACGGCAAGTACCTTTATCAGAAAGATAAAGCTCAGCATGCCGCCAAGCGCAAGCAGAAGCAGATTCAGGTCAAGGAAATCAAATTCCGTCCGACCACCGATGAAGGCGATTACCAGACCAAGCTGCGTCAGCTTCGTGGATTCCTCGAAGACGGCGACAAGGTCAAAATCACGGTCCGCTATCGCGGCCGCGAGCTAGCCCACCAGGAACTGGGTCAGCAACAGATGGAACGAGTCCGCAATGACTTGGAAGATCTGGGTTCTGTAGAACAGTGGCCAAAGATGGAAGGCAAGCAGTCCATCATGGTCATGGGTCCTAAGAAGAAATAAGTTTTTCTCCTTGCCGCTCACGGTGAGGAACAAAAAGAAGTCCTATCAAATGTTTTGATAGGCCCGGCAAGCTCCCAAACGGGATGTGAAACCGGCAACACTGAAGATGGAGGCAATCATGCCTAAACTGAAAACTGTAAAAAGCGCGGCGAAACGCTTTTCCAAAACTGGAAAAGGCGGCTTCAAGCGCGGCCACTCCCACAAGCGCCACATCCTGACCAAAAAGTCGGGCAAGCGTATCCGTCAGCTTCGCGGTGAAGCACCAGTGCACGCCAGTGACGTGCGCGAAGTGCGTCAGATGCTGCCTTACGCTTAATCGGGAGAATTTAAAATGGCAAGAGTTAAACGTGGTGTAACGGCGCACGCGCGCCACAAGAAGATGCTGAAGAAGGCGAAGGGCTACTACGGCGCCCGTTCGCGTCAGTTCCGCTCCGCTAAGCAGCAGGTCATCAAGTCGGGTCAGTACGCATTCCGCGATCGTCGCGTGAAAAAGCGTGAGTTCCGCGCTCTGTGGATCATCCGTATCGGTGCAGGTCTGGAAGAATTCGGCGTTTCATACAGCCGCTTCATCCATGGTCTGAACCTCGCTGGCATTACGCTGGATCGCAAAGTGCTCGCTGACATGGCTATCCATGACAAGCCTGCTTTTGCCAAGATCGCAGAACAGGTCAAGGCCAAGCTCGCCGCTTAATCGCGACCTGTAGCAAAAGAAGTTCCAAGGGGAGCGGCGACCAGCCCTCCCCTTTTTTATTTTCCGAGCCTGAATATCCATGTCCGAACAATTGGATGAACTGAAACTCACAGCCCTCGCCGAAATCGAGGCCGCTAGCGACGCTCGCGAGTTAGAACAACTGCGCGTCGATCTCCTTGGCAAAAAAGGCCGCGTCACCGAACTGCTCAAAGCACTCGGCGGCATGGCGCCTGATGAGCGCAAATCATTTGGCGAACTCGTTAATCGCGTCAAAGAAGCTGTTGCTTCTGCACTTGAAGTGCGCGGCGCAAAACTCGCTGAAGGCGCACTGGCGGCACAGCTTGCTGCAGAACGTATCGACGTCAGCCTGCCCGGTCGCGGCGAAACACTCGGCGGCCTGCATCCCGTCACGCGCACGATTCAGCGCATTGAACGTCTATTCGGCGAACTTGGATTCGCCACCGTTGAAGGCCCGGAGATCGAAGACGATTTCCACAACTTCGGCGCACTCAATATTCCAGAACTGCATCCCGCACGCGGCATGCACGACACCTTTTATGTGAAGAACGGTGAGATGGTGTTGCGCACGCACACCAGCCCGGTGCAGATTCGCACGATGGCAAAAATGGTGAAGGAAGGCCGCAATCCGCCGATCCGCATCATCTGCCCTGGCCGCGTGTATCGCTCCGACTCTGATCGCACGCACAGTCCGATGTTTCATCAGATTGAAGGCTTGTACGTTGGCGAGAACGTTTCGTTCGCTGATCTGCAGCACGATCTCAAAACTTTCCTTTCGCGCTTCTTTGAGCGCGAAGCAGAAGTGCGTTTCCGCCCTTCTTACTTCCCGTTCACCGAGCCTTCGTCCGAAGTCGACATCAAGGACGAAAAAGGCCGTTGGCTGGAAGTGCTCGGTTGCGGCATGGTTCACCCAAAAGTATTCGAAGCCGTCGGCATCGATCCCGAGCGTTACACCGGTTATGCCTTTGGCCTCGGCGTGGAACGTTTCGCGATGCTGCGCTATGGCGTGGACGATCTGCGCAACTTCTTTAATAACGATCTGCGCTTCTTAGAGCAGTTTCAATAATTATTAAGTCACCTCGCCTCAGATAGAGCGCGAGAGCATTTCTATTGGATTAGAAATATGAAACTTAGCTACAACTGGTTACGCGAGTGGGTCAATCCGTCGGTATCGGCGGAAGACCTGACCTCGCGCATCACCCTCGCTGGCCTTGAGTCAGATGCTGAACCGATGGCTGGGGAAATTCCGACGGGCGTTGTCGTTGGTCGCATCGTCAAAGCCGAGCGTCATCCGCAGGCCGATCGCTTGCAGGTTTGCGAAGTCGATGTTGGCACTGGCAGCAATCTGCAGATCGTTTGCGGTGCAGCCAATGCGCGCCCGAATCTCAACGTGCCCTGCGCTACCGTTGGCGCAAAGCTGCCAGGCGGTTTGGAAATTACGCAGGCAAAACTTCGCGGCGTCGATTCTTCCGGCATGCTGTGCTCGGCCAAAGAACTCGGCATGTCCGAGAAATCTGAAGGCCTGCTGGAACTCGATAACGAAGCCAAACCCGGCACACCGATTGAGCAGTACCTCAGCTTTGCTGACGACATTCTCAATCTCGAACTGACGCCTAACCGTGGCGACTGCCTCTCCGTGCAAGGTCTCGCTCGTGAAGTCGGCGCGCTCTATGGTTTGCAGCTGAAGCGTCCGAACATTCCGAACGCCGTTGTCGAAGGTCACGCGCAGATCAAAGTTGAGATCGAAGATCTCGAAACCTGCCCGACCTACACCGGTCGCGTCATCACCAAGCTCAATCCGAAAGCACGCACACCTGATTGGATGCGTGAACGCCTGCGCCGCTCCAACATTCGCGTCATTCACCCGATCGTCGACATCACCAACTACGTGTTGCTTGAGCTCGGCCAACCGATGCATGCGTTTGACTGCGACAAAGTTAGCGGCGGTCTGCGCGTACGCAAAGCCAAGGCTGGCGAAACGCTGACACTGCTCAACGAACAAACCGTGACGCTGAACAACGGCGAGTTATTGATTGCCGATGATCGCGCACCGCTGGCACTGGCTGGCGTGATGGGCGGCGCTGAATCTGGCGTCACCGCCAGCACCACCAGCATATTCTTCGAGAGCGCCTGCTTTGCCTCTCATGCGGTTGCGCTGACGGGTCGTCGTCACAAGTTGAATTCTGATTCGCTGTATCGCTTCGAGCGCGGTGTGGATCCGGGCTTGCAGAAACTGGCACTGGAACGCGCGACGCAGCTGACGCTGCTGATTTGCGGTGGCCAAGTGCACCCGATTAGCCAGGCCGGTCGCCAACAGGCTGAAACCACCATTCGCCTGCGTCACTCGCGCCTCAAACAACTTTTGGGCGTCGACATTCCGGCAAAGGAAGTTGAAGCCCTGCTCGCTCGTCTCGGCATTACGCTGCGCAACGAGATCAACAACAGCTGGCTGGCTCGCATTCCGAGCCATCGCTACGACCTGCGTATCGAGCACGATCTGATCGAAGAAGTCGCACGCATGTATGGCTACGATCGCATCGTCGCCAAACCTTACGCTGCGCAACTTGCGCCGACTCGCTTGCCGGAAGAGCAGCGCCCGCTGGCTCGCATTAAAGATCAGCTGGTTTCACGTGGCTGGCAGGAAGCGATCACGCTGTCGTTTGTTGATCCGCGCATCCAGTCAGTACTGACGCCGAATATTGCTGCGATTCCACTCGACAACCCTATCGCTGAAACCTTGGCGGTGATGCGCACCACGCTGTGGAGCGGTCTGATCCCGGTCTGGTTACATAATCACCAGCGCCAGCAGAAGCGTGTACGCGTATTTGAAAGTGGCGTTTGCTTTGAAGAACGCGACGGCCGCATCGTCGAAACTGCACGCATCGGCGGCCTCGCCGCTGGCAGCGCACGTCCAGAACAATGGGGCACCACCGTTCGTGGCGTGGATTTCTATGACGTGAAGGCTGATGTCGTCGCGCTGCTCGGTGGCGCAGCAGATGAATATCGCTTTGAAGCCGCAGAGCACAGCGCGCTACATCCCGGCCGCAGCGCTCGCATTTTTCGCGCAGAACAAGCGGTTGGTTGGATCGGCGAGCTACATCCACTCGCCGTTAAGCAATTAGATTTGCCGGAGGCGCCGTATGTCTTCGAACTGGACTGGAATGCGATCCAAAACGTTGCTCCGCCGAAGACCAAATCACTCTCCGAATTCCCTTCGTCACGTAGGGATTTAGCCATAGTGGTTGACGAAAACATTTCGGCAAGCGAGATTGTTGATGTTGCCAAGCAGTCTGGTGGCAATTCATTGCAGAAAGTTTTTGTGTTCGATATATACCGTGGAAAAGGTCTAAAAGATGGATGCAAAAGCGTCGCTTTGGGCTTGATTTTCAATGATTATTCCCGCACCCTAACCCTTGAAGAAATTGATCGCTCGGTGGCTGAGATAACACAGTCCCTAGACCATAAGCTCAAGGCCTCGATCAGGACCTAGGCATCAGGAAAGAGGAACCACAACGTGGCGTTAACAAAGGCTGAGCTAGCCGAAGCGCTCTTTGAGGAACTCGGGCTGAATAAGCGCGAGGCGAAAGAATTCGTCGATATGTTTTTCGAAGATATTCGCGAAAGACTCGAAGCAGGTGCCGAGGTAAAGCTGTCTGGTTTCGGTAATTTTGAACTCCGTTCAAAGAATCAACGCCCTGGACGCAATCCTAAGACTGGCGAAGAAATTCCTATTTCCGCGCGGCGTGTTGTTACGTTCCGTCCCGGCCAGAAACTGCGTCTAAGAGTAGAAATCGATGCGGGCCGCTGAGCAACACAAATTAGCTGAACTGCCGGAAATTCCGCGTAAACGCTATTTCGCTATTGGCGAAGTTAGCGAGCTGTGCGACGTTAAACCGCATGTTCTGCGCTACTGGGAACAAGAGTTTCCCCAGTTAAAGCCAGCTAAGCGTCGCGGCAACCGTCGTTACTACCAGCAAGATGATGTGCTGATGGTGCGCCGTATCCGCAGCTTGCTGTATGAACAGGGCTTCACCATTGGTGGCGCACGTCTTCGCCTGCGCGAAGCCAGTCTCAAACCGGCTGTCAGCGTCGCACCATTGGCAGCACTGCCGACTGTAGAAACGGCCGCAAAAGCAGCCACCGCACCACGCGGCGGCGTACGTCGCGCCAGCGAGATCAAACGTCTACGTTCCGATCTGGAATCGCTGCTGAATCTGTTCCCTAAATAAGGGCAAATTGCTTTCCACCGGGGCGCGCATCCGTTACCATGCGCGCCCCTTGTTTTGGTCGTCGTTTTTGTTGTTTTTTCTTGTCGGGGCGTAGCGCAGCCTGGTAGCGCACCTCCTTGGGGTGGAGGTGGTCGGAGGTTCAAATCCTCTCGCCCCGACCAATTAAAACTCCCAAACTCAGTTCACAGAGCCATCCATGGCACTGAGTCCTGCCCGTACATCCATGTACGTGCGTTCAGCATCACAGCGAGCAGTGCTCACTAAGCGTGATGCCTCACCCTCTCGCCCCGACCAATTAAAACTCCCAATCCATCTTTAAGCAGCCGATGTTTACGCTGCGGATTTTGCGCGTGCTACGGATCTAGCGTTAATCGTGTGCTGGCGGTGGGTTTCGCTACGCTCTACCCACCCCACACATCGTTTATTCCGGCGAGTGTGTGCGCTTTACTTCGGCATCAACGCGACCGCGTGCCAAACGCACATCCAATATTTCGCCCGGCTTTAATGCTGAAGCATCCGTAATCACCTCACCCGCTGCGTTACGCGCAATCGCGTAACCGCGATCAAGCACGGCCAAGGGACTGAGGCTGCGGAGCAACGACTCTGCAGCATTCAAAGCAGAATTCTGTTTCTGCAAACGCATCTGCAAGGCCGAAGCGAGCCGCGCTTGCAGCGACTCCGTCCGTTCACGCGTGAGACGAATCGCTGACGCAGGTTGCGCCGCCAATAAACGCGAATGCAGATATTGGAAACGCGCGTGCGCGCGCTGGCCATCATTGCGTTGGGCCTGAACCAAGCGTGATTGCAATTCTTTGAGACGCTGCCCTGCGTCCTGCAAGCGTCGGCCTGGATGCAGCAATGCAAGGCGCGCTTGAAACTGAAGCAACTGCGCATCTGAATTTCGCAAAGTTTCCGTGATGGCTTCCGTGAGCGAAGCATCAAGATCATCAACGCTGCGCATCCAATCGCGAATATCGGGGCTCACCAACTCCGCAGCGGCAGTTGGCGTCGGCGCACGCAAATCAGCAGCAAAGTCTGCGATGGTGAAATCAATCTCGTGACCAACACCGCTCACTACCGGCAGCGTGCAGGCACGAATCGCGCGTGCCACAGCTTCTTCGTTGAAAGCCCAGAGATCTTCGAGCGAACCGCCACCACGCGCAAGAATAATGACGTCAGCCTTTGGCGCACGCTGCGGCAATTCCGCCAGCGCACGCACAATCGCCGGAGCCGCTTCCACGCCCTGCACCGGCACCGGATACAGATAAACCCGCGTCAGCGGAAAGCGTCGCGACAGTGCCGCAAGAATGTCTTGCAGCGCCGCACCGGTTGCCGAGGTAATGACACCGACACCACGCGGCACGCGCGGAACGGCTTTCTTGCGCTTGTCGTCAAACAAACCTTCGGCCGATAAACGCGCCTTGAGCTGCTCAAAGGCCCGCAGCAGCGCGCCTTCACCCGCTGGCTCCATGTGCTCACAGATGAATTGCAGCTCGCCACGCGCCGGATAGACGCTGACTTGGCCGCGGATCAGAACGCTATCGCCATCACGCGGCTGTGGCCGCACATTGAAATTGGCGCCCTTGAACATGGCGCAGCGAATCTGCGAGCGCGCGTCCTTGAGGGTGAAATACCAATGGCCCGAGGCCGGGCGCGAGAAATTGGAGATTTCACCCTGAACCCAAGTCCGCGGCAGCGCGTCTTCCACCAGCGCGCGCAGAATCTCGGTCAGTTCCGAGACCTGATAAATCGTGCGACGCGGGTTGGACTCTGGCAAAGCCATGCGTTCTCTGGGGTGCAAAATCATGAAAATCCACAGGCCCAACAAGCGTCTGCGATCTTTTTTGTAACGCGACTGCTGAAGCGAGGGATCAAAGTCCGTATAATATCGTTTTGGCGGAGCCCTAAATGACTCGCATCGAACAAGACGCCCTGACTTTCGACGACGTCCTGCTACAACCGGCCTATTCTGAAGTCCTACCGCGCCAGGTTGATACCTCTACCCTGCTGACCAAGCGAATTCGCTTGAACATTCCGCTGCTGTCCGCGGCAATGGACACGGTCACCGAATCCAAGCTGGCCATCGCGCTCGCTCAGGAAGGCGGCCTCGGCATTATCCATAAGAACATGACTCCGGCCCGTCAGGCCGCTGAAGTCCGCGCCGTAAAGAAGTACGAAAGCGGCGTGATTGTGGACCCAATCGTCGTTCCACCGACGATGACCATTGGCGAAGTGATCAAACTGACCCGCGCCAGCCGCATCTCCGGCGTGCCGGTGGTTGATGGCAAGGAACTCGTCGGCATCGTCACCAGCCGCGACCTGCGCTTTGAAACGCGTTTCGACGAACCCGTCTCCCGCGTGATGACGCCGAAAGATCGTCTCGTCACCGTCAAAGAAGGCGCGAGCAAAGAAGAAGTCGTTTCCAAGCTCCACACCCATCGCATTGAAAAAGTGCTGGTGGTGAATAACAAATTCCAGCTGCGCGGCATGATCACGGTCAAGGACATTCAAAAGTCCTCCGACTTCCCGCTCGCCTGTAAAGACGAAAAAGGCAGCCTGCGTACCGGCGCTGCAGTTGGCACCGGCGCAGATACCGATGAGCGCGTTTCGCTATTGGTTGAAGCGGGCGTTGACGTCATCGTCGTCGACACCGCACACGGTCACAGCAAAGGTGTGATTGATCGCGTTCGCCTGATCAAGAAACAGTATCCGGATCTGCAAGTCATCGGCGGCAACATCGCCACCGGCGCTGCAGCCCTCGCACTGGTTGAAGCTGGCGCTGACGCAGTCAAAGTCGGCATCGGCCCTGGCTCGATTTGCACCACGCGTATCGTCGCTGGCGTTGGCGTGCCGCAGATCACCGCAGTGATGAACGTTGCTGATGCGCTGCGCAAGAAAGGCATCCCGCTGATTTCGGACGGCGGCATTCGTTACTCCGGCGACTTCGCCAAAGCCGTTGCTGCAGGCGCTTACGTTGCAATGGTCGGCAGCATGCTGGCCGGTACCGAAGAAGCACCAGGCGAAATCGAGCTCTACCAAGGCCGTAGCTTCAAGAGCTATCGCGGCATGGGCTCCATGGGCGCGATGGCACAGGGTTCCAAAGATCGTTACTTCCAAGACACCACGGCTGAAGTTGAAAAGCTGGTGCCAGAAGGCATTGAAGGCCGCGTGCCTTACAAGGGCTCGATGGGCGCGATTGTTCATCAAATGGTTGGCGGCCTGCGCGCAAGCATGGGCTACACCGGTTGCCAGACGATTGAAGAACTGCGCACCAAAACCACCTTCGTCAAAATCACCTCGGCAGGCATCAAGGAATCGCATGTGCACGATGTTGCGATCACCAAGGAAGCGCCGAATTACCGCGTTGAATAAGCCACAACCCCGACCTTGTGTCGGGGTTTTAGTTTGAAGCCATGAAAAATATCCATTCCGACAAAATTTTGATTCTCGATTTCGGCAGCCAGGTCACGCAGCTGATCGCACGTCGCGTGCGCGAAGCGGGCGTTTACTGCGAGCTGATGCCATGGGACTGCGGCGACGACGCCGTTCGCGAGTTCGCACCTAAAGGCATCATTCTCTCTGGCGGCCCTGAGTCCACCACTGCAGCCGGTTCACCACGCGCGCCACAAGCCGTGTGGGATCTCGGCGTTCCCGTCCTCGGCATTTGCTACGGCATGCAGACGATGGCGATGCAGCTGGGCGGCACCGTCGAAGCGCATGACCAGAAAGAATTTGGCTACGCACAGGTTCGTGCACGCGGCCACTCGGCGCTGCTCAAAGATATTCAAGATCACGTCAACGCTGAAGGCCACGGCCTGCTCGATGTGTGGATGAGCCACGGCGATCGCGTTACTGCGTTGCCTGCAGGCTTCAAATGCATTGCTTCAACGCCTGATTTGCCCTTCGCAGGCATGGCTGACGAAGCACGTCGCTATTACGCCGTGCAGTTCCATCCAGAAGTCACGCACACCACGCAGGGCCAAGCCTTGTATGAACGCTTTGTGCACGACATCTGCGGCTGCGGTCGTGCATGGACGTCAGGCAACATCATTGATGACGCCATCGCACGCGTACGCGCACAAGTAGGCACCGGCAAAGTTCTGCTCGGTTTGAGCGGCGGTGTTGACTCCAGCGTTGTTGCAGCACTGCTACACAAAGCGATTGGCCCACAGCTCACCTGCGTATTCGTTGATACCGGCTTGCTGCGCCTGCACGAAGGCGATGCGGTGATGGAACTGTTCGCCAACAACCTCGGCGTTAAAGTCATTCGCGCGAATGCTGAAGAGCGTTTCCTTTCGCAGCTTGAAGGCGTGTCTGATCCAGAAGCCAAGCGCAAAATCATCGGCAAAGCTTTCATCGACGTATTCGAAGAAGAAGCGGGCAAGCTCAAGGATGTCGACTTCCTTGCTCAAGGCACGATCTATCCGGACGTCATCGAATCCGCTGGAGCCAAGACCGGCAAAGCGCACGTCATCAAATCGCATCACAACGTTGGCGGCCTGCCCGCGCACATGCGCATGCAGCTGGTCGAACCGTTGCGCGAATTGTTCAAAGACGAAGTCCGCACGATTGGCGTTGAACTCGGTCTGCCACGCGAAATGGTTTATCGCCATCCGTTCCCAGGCCCCGGCCTCGGCGTTCGTATTCTTGGCGCAGTGACCAAGGCCAGCGCTGACACGCTGCGCAAAGCGGATCACATCTTCATGGAAGAACTGCGTCGCTCGGGTTGGTACGACAAGACCTCGCAGGCCTTCGCAGTGTTTCTCCCAGTGAAGTCTGTTGGCGTCACTGGCGACGGTCGTCGCTATGAACCTGTCATCGCATTGCGCGCTGTACAAACTATCGACTTCATGACCGCACATTGGGCTCACCTGCCCTACGATCTGCTGGATGTTTGCTCGCGTCGTATCGTTAACGAAGTCGCTGGCGTATCACGCGTTGTGTACGACATCAGTGGCAAACCACCCGCAACGATTGAGTGGGAATAACGCATAAAAATAAGAACTGTCATTCCCGCGCAGGCGGGAATCCAGTTTTGATTTTTTACTTCATGCAGCGCCAAGCAAAGAAAAACTAGATTCCCGCCTAAGCGGGAATGACGTATTTAAAATTGAATAGCCTCCGCCCTTTCCTCGCTAGCTTTCTCCCCGGCCGCGCTCGTGTTGGCGGACAAGAACGTCTGCGCGCTTTCATCGGTGGCAGCATCGGCATTCTCATCACGGCGTTGATCAGTCGTTGGTTTGCAGGCGCAGACTCAATCACGCCTTGGCTTATCGCACCACTCGGTGCGAGCGCAGTGTTGGTGTTTGCACTGCCTGCGAGCCCGCTTGCACAACCTTGGCCAGTAATCGGCGGCAATACCGTATCCGCCTTGATCGGCATCGCCTGTGCGATTTACATCCCTGATCCCGCTTGGGCTGGCGCGATTGCCGTGGGCTTTGCGATTGCTGCGATGTTTAGCTTGCGTTGCTTACATCCGCCCGGCGGCGCAATCGCACTGTTTGTCGTGCTCGCGCACGCAACGAGTTTTCACTTCGCAATCTTCCCAGTGCTGTTGAATTCTCTGCTGATGGTTTTTGCAGGCGTGATTTACAACAGCCTCACTGGTCGACGCTATCCACACGGCCAACAAGCCACTGCGCCGCTATCGTCGACTGCCGCACGCTTCAGCGCTGCTGATCTCGACGTTGCACTGACACGCTATAACCAAGTGCTCGACGTCAGCCGAGATGATCTTGAAGAGTTGCTGCATCACGCTGAACTCGCTGCGTATCAACGTAATCTCGGTGCCTTGCGCTGTGCGGACATCATGTCGACCTCGCCGCTCTCGGTGCAGTTTGGCACTCACCTTGATGAGGCTTGGGCGCTGATGCGTGAACATCGCATCAAAGCATTGCCAGTGATTGATATCAGTCGTCGCATTGTCGGCATCGTCACAGTCGCTGACTTCATGCGCCAAGCGGATCTCGATGCACGTACCAACATCGGCAAAAGCCTGCGTGAAGCCGTACGCCGCACGGGCGCGATCACCGCTGAAAAACCAGAAGTCGTCGGTCAGATCATGACGCGCAGCGTACGAGTGATGAGTGCGCAGCGACATATGATCGAACTAGTACCGCTGTTCTCTGAAGACGGCCACCACCACATTCCAATTATTGATGACGACAAGCGCCTCGTCGGCATCATCACGCAGACAGATCTGGTCCGCGCGTTGTATCGTGCGGTTAAACCCGGCGCTTAAATTCAGCCGCTTATCATCCAGCCATGAACACTGAAGTCAGCACTCTCAACGACGACGAACGCTGGATGCGCCATGCGCTAACGCTCGCGCTGCGTGCGCAAGATGAAGGCGAAGTGCCTGTCGGCGCCGTGCTCGTGCAAGACGGCGTGATTGTCGGCGAAGGCTGGAATCGCCCTATCGGCAATCATGATCCCAGCGCACACGCTGAGATGCTGGCGATGCGCGCCGCTGCGCAAGCCATCAGCAACTATCGCCTGCCCGGCAGCACGCTTTACGTCACGCTTGAACCCTGTGTGATGTGTGCAGGCGCGATCATTCATGCGCGCGTGTCACGGCTCGTATATGGCGCGCACGATCCCAAGGCTGGCGGCGTGCATTCGGTCTACGACGTCATTTCAAACCCGCGCCTGAACCATCGTCTGGAATGGACTGGCGGCGTGCTTGAGCCTGAATGCGCCACGGTACTGCGCGATTTCTTCCGAGCCCGGCGCTAATCGCGCATCAATTGCGGGTAAAAGCAGCCCATCCGAGCCTAGGCCTCGCTGTTGGGGCCAAGATTCATTAATATCGCCCCCACAATAATTCGATGGTTAAGGGGAGCGGTATGAGCTTGATGTATCTCGAGGACTTTCAGCCTGGGCAGACGTTTGATCTGGGTAGCATCGAAGTCACTCACGACCAAGTCGTGGATTTCGCCAAGCAATTCGATCCGCAGCCTTTCCATATCGATGTTGACGCCGGCGGACAGTCGATCTTCGGCGGCCTGATCGCCAGCGGTTGGCACACCTGCTCATTGATGATGCGCATGTTGGTCGACAACCTGTTCTCGCGCACCGCTACGCTCGGCTCACCTGGCGTGAATCAGATTCGTTGGATTCTGCCTGTGCGCCCTGGTGACACGCTGCATGCGAGCACACGCGTGTTGGCCGTGACCTCATCGGTCAGCAAGCCAGATCGCGGCACTATCGAATTTCACTACGACGTGCGCAATCAGAACGACGAACCCGTCCTTGCGATGCAAGGCATCAGCATGTTCCGTCGTCGCGGCGACTAAACGCTCGCGCCGAATATCTTCGGCGCTTTAGTTACCAGCAAGTTCCAACAACGCGGCCGTGGATAAATGTCCACGGTCGCGTGCAATTTGCGCGGCAGTCTTGTTGTCTTCAGTAACAAGATGGCGATCAACGCCACGTGCGAGCAGCAGCTTGCACAGACCTTCAAAACCACGCGATGACGCCAGATGCAGCGCAGTAACGCCGCTGCCACCAACGTGATGTACGTCGGCACCAAAGCCAATCAAAAGCGGCGCAAGGCTCTCGCCTAACGCGCCAGCAATTGCTGCGTGCATGGGTGTGTTCTGCATCGGGTTTTGCGACAGCGCATCCAAAGGCGCACCGAGCGCAACCAATACCAACGCCGTATCACGCTGACCAAAGAACGCAGCGAGATGCAGCGGCGTCCAACCATCTGGGCTGTACGCAGCAATCTGGCTTTTATCGGCGACCAACAATTCAGCAACACGTGTTGCATCACCGTATGAAGCGGCTTCAAACAAACTCAGCGGACGAAATTCGCGCAGCAGCGTGGCGATGTCATGCGCGCCGTTGTAGAGCGCGAACATCAGCGGCGACAAACCACCCGGCAAATCCGTCGTTGCTTGCGCGGCATCGCGCTCCAGTGCGGCTTTGGCGGCGACGAGATCGCGATCTTGGATCGCGTGCATGAGAGGGCTGACTGCTGACATGATTCACGTCCTGCGAATAGATTGCTTCACAAACAAAAAACGCAGTGAACACAAGACGTTAACTTGCGATCACTGCGTTGTGTCTTGGTGGACAGTACAGGATTTGAACCTGCGACCCCCGCCGTGTGAAGGCGATGCTCTACCACTGAGCTAACCGTCCAAGGGGCGCAGATGATAGTGAGCCACGCCCTGAGCGTCAAACCGCTGCCCACTTCTCGATCCGACTGCCGATTAGGGCGTGACCAGCAACCGGTCTATCGACTCCAGATCACGCAACAGCAGGCCGCCACCCGTGGCCTTCAGACGCAAGATGGCGAGCAGATAGTCATACCGTGCGCGATCGTAGTCACGCTCAGCCTGATAACGCTGGGTCTGCGCATTCAGCAGATCGATGCGACTGCGGGTACCAATTTCGAGTCCGGTTCGGCTGGCTTCAAAGGCAGAAAGGCTGGAGGCGACCGCCTGCTTATAAGCGCGGATACGCGCGGCGCCAATCATCACGGCCTGATAAGCAGTGCCAGCGTTACGTTGGGCAAGACGCTGTGCACCGTCGTACTCCGCTAGTCGCTGCTCCCGAAACGCCTTCGCTTCGCGCGAAGCCGCGCGCGTTGCGCCACCAGCAAAAATCGGCACCGAGACGCCAACACCCCAAGACATGCCAGACGATTTGGTCGGCAATCCACCAGCCTCATTATTGAGATCGGTATAGCCGACAGTTCCTTTTACCGTTGGCAGATAACGTGAATTCACGGCGCTGACGGCGTGCTCCGCAGCACGGTATTGCAACAACGCGGCCAGCACATCGAAATTGTTGGAGCCGGCTTCCTTAACCCAAGCGGCCGAAGCCGCGCTCTTCAGCACCGGCATGGGAGCATCCGCGCGCAAGGCGGCAATTCTTGAAGGAATCACCTCGGCAATCAAAGGCACCACACGTACGCGACCGTCGTCGATGCTGCGCATCGGCTCTTTGGTAATTTCTTCCAGCGCCTCAATTGCCGCGGTCTGGTTCTGCTCCGCATCCAGCGCATTAGCGACGCTGAGGTCATAACGCGCCTGCACGTCTTGAACGTCGGTGATGCTTGAGATGCCGACGTTCATGTTCTGCTTGGCCAATTCCAATTGGCTAGCCAGCGCATCGCGTTCGGCGGTGGTGGAGTGCACGGCGTCATACGCCGCCAGCAAGGAGAAATAATCTTCAGCGACACGCAATGTCAAAGCCTGCTGCGCCGCCCGGTAATTGAGCTGCGCCAGAGCAGTTTTCTCGCTGGCTTCCTGCAAACGGTACCAATGCTCGAGATCAAACAAAGGCTGATTCAGAACAACGCTGAGATGGGTGTCACGCCCGCCATTGGATTGATTCAAGGTCACCGGCGTTCCGGTAGCTGGATCGATGTAGTTGATCGAGGTATCGGAGCGATCTTCGGTCCACTGGTAGCTGCCGTTGACCTGTGGCAACAACAGGGCGCGCGCAGCAGGTTCACTTTGCAAGGCAGCATCGCGCGCGTACTGAGCAGCATTAAATGTCGCGTCGTTTTTCTGCGCTTTTTCGTAGAGCTGCAGCAAGTCACCCGCGTGCGCCGCGAATGGCAACAACAGTGCCAAGCAAAGAAGACCCGGGGTAACACGCACGAAGTGCGCTCGAGAGAAGAACATGATCAAGAACCTGCCAAACGTTTTTTTAAAAAAGCTTCGAAAGCATCGAAACGACCATTACTGCTCAACACCCGCGGAATATTGATCGCTAGCTCAACGCGATCATCAACACCCGCAAGACCGGCGAAAACACTTCCAGTGAGCGGAACGACAACCATGCCGTCCATGCGAAAACCGTCGCAGGAAAAATCCACCGAATTGAAGCGGCCCAGATTGGAAACCACCGCTGTCTCCAACGCCTTGCGTTGGTGATAATTCTTTTCGTTGCGTGACACTAGGCGATCCAGCCAGCTCAGCGGCAACCATTTGAAAATGTCGAGAATGCTGGGATAGAGCGTCTCCATCTTCTGATCCAGCATCTCGTGCAACTTGCGTTTGAAATCTTCCGCGCCCTCGCCCTTTTCCATGCGCACCAGCAACATATTGGTAAAGTTTGCGGTAGAAATGAGCCCCGGGACGTGGCGACGCAAATCCACCGGCACGCCAATCGACACCGGCAAATCGGAATGCTGGTGAGTAAATTCCACCATCGCCTCAACAATGCGTCCAAGCATATTTTTTTGTGGCGCACCGAGATCAAGAAGACGCCAGTCATCGCCGCGTGCCATGCCTTGTGGCATGCCGGTCATCGCAACTGTCTTAATATGGCGCGAAGTGGACCGAACCGCACCGACGCTCATCATCACGTCGACGTCGCTGAACGCAACGTTGGTTCCCAACAGTGGCTCGCCACGTAATGCATGGAACAGTTCACTCATGAAGTGCATGGCACCCTTGCCGTCCATCACCGCATGATGGCCGCGCAACATCACCAGCATGCGATTATTCGGCTGATGCATCACCAGCAATTCAGAGGTCAGTCCGTCATTGAGTGACAGCACGGTTTCATAAACAAAATCCGCTCCATCACTGGACCGTGCGTCCCAGCTGCAATCTTCAACAATGCGCAAGCGCGTTGGCTGACCATCATTCAACCAGCGTGCACGAAATCCGTCGCCGACCAATCGTAGGCGCA
This sequence comes from Stenotrophobium rhamnosiphilum, assembly GCF_003052265.1. Lineage (GTDB taxonomy): Bacteria > Pseudomonadota > Gammaproteobacteria > Nevskiales > Nevskiaceae > Stenotrophobium > Stenotrophobium rhamnosiphilum. The sequence continues at coordinate 564,228 of NZ_QANS01000001.1, read as the reverse complement.
GGCCCGGATTGACCGCTGTGACTTGATCCAGTGCAGCCTGCCAGCGCTCCGCACTGATACGGCCTTCACCACGAAAGATGAAGCCGTTCTCGCGTGTGATCTCCAGCGTCCGTGGGCTGCGCCCGACACAGCTGTGGTAGTACTCCGGCGTCGACAACGGACGCACAATCTCGGATTGCCGTTGCAAAGGCGGCAAGGTACGACGCGGCTTGAGCACTGGTGCCAACACTAAAGGGGCGGCCACTGAGTTAGGTGGATCGAAGGGCATCGACAATCTCCAAACGTGAAGCTCTGAAGGCAGGCAGAACACCGCCGAGAACACCCATCAGAATTGAAAAAAGAAGAACGTCAAAAATAATTTCTGGTGTCATGACAAGATTGAAAACGACTTCAGAAAAAGTCTGCACATTGGTCGTCGAGATCTGAACCATTTGTGTGAGTGAAGCGAGCACGAGGCCGATGACGCCTGCGGTCAGGCCTAGCAACATGGCTTCCTTCAGAAAGGCCATCACGATATTTCCTCGACGAAAACCCAGCGCGCGAAGCGTGCCGATCTCGCGCGTGCGGTTGGCCACGCTGGCGTACATCGTGATCATCGCGCCAATGATGGCGCCGATCGAAAAGATCACGGTGATGGTCTGCCCGAGGATGCTGATGAAGTCCGACATCTTTTCAGACTGGTCAGCGTAAAAACGATTTTCGCGCTTGATGTCGACCTTCAGTTTCGGCTGCTGTGCCAGTGCTTCTGCAAAACGCTCATAACTACTGCCGTCGCGTAGACCGACAATGACCGATGAGTAAGCACCGCGGCGAAACGCCTGCATCATCTGCTCACTGTCGCCCCAGATTTCGGAATTGAAGCCACTGCTGCCGGCATCAAAAACGCCGACGACTGTCCAGCCGCGCAGTCCGAATGTCAGAATATCGCCCAGCTTCAGACCAATTTTTCCGTTAGCGATTCCAGAGCCGACAATAATTTCAGAAGAGTTCGGTTTAAAGATTCGGCCTGATACCAGCTTGGCCTGTGGCCGCATTTCCAAACCATGCGCAGTGGTGCCGCGCACGACGACATTGGCCAGACCGCTACTATCCTTGCGCGGAAGATTGACTAACACCAAGACCTCACGCGAGATGCGCGCCTGCCCTGCGGCATTACTCGCGAGCCCCGGCAGCGTCTCCATCAGATTGGCCTGCTCGCGTGTAACGGTGCTCTGCACCTCAGTTTGCGAACCCTGCCGAATCACCACCACATTATTTGCCGAACCGGTACCGGCCAAGGTCTGGCGCAAACCTTCCGCCATCATCAGCACCGTCGCAAACACAAAGACCACCAGCGCCATGCCCGACGCAGTCAAGATCGTGGTGAGCTTGCGCGCCATCAGGTTGCGCGCCACGTAACTGGTTGAAAGACCCGCGCTCAAGTGACTGCTCGCAAGCCATCAACAATGGAAATGCGGCGACTGTTGAACGCCGGTGCAATCGCCGCAATGAGTCCGATGAAAACAGCAGAGCCCAACTGCTGCATCAGTGTGAACGAGGTCACTTCAAATACCAGAAACAAATCGCGTGTTGCACTGAAGAAGGCACGCGACAAAGGAAACGTCAGCACGATACCGAGCACACCACCGGCAACCGCGATACTGAGGGACTCACCCAAAATCAGCATAAAGACAAAGGCGTCACCAAAACCCAAGGCCTTGAGCGTGGCGTATTCGCGCATGCGCTCACGCGCGGCCATCGCCATCGTATTGGCCATCACCGCCATGATGATCAAAATCACCACATAGGCAACGGTCTGAATCGCGACCAGCACGGTATCAACCATCGCGATAAACCCGAGCTGGAACGCTTTCTGCGTTTCTGTGCGGGTTTCAGCCAGAGAGTTGCGAAATAAACTATCAATGCTGGCCGACATGGTCGCGGCCTGCGCTGGATTGGAGATATTGCTGATGAACAGGCTGCCACGATCCGCCATCGACGGCAGCACCGTTTTGATGGTTTCGTTGACGTAGTTCCAATGCAGCAGGAACTGGCTCTCATCGACCTTGTCATCAGCGCCGGTGTAAATGCCGCGAACAGTGAATACCCAGTTGCCGGGATAGACCGTGCCGATCAAGGGCACGGTGTCACCAATCTTGAAGTGATATTTGTTGGCCGTCTTGCGACCAACGATCACGCCGCGACGGTCACTCTGGAACGCAGAGAGCTGATCCGCGGGAACAATAAACTCCGGATAAAGTTTGAAATAGCTGGAGTCATCAATCGCAAATTGCGGAAAGAAATTCTTGTCATTGATATAGATGCCGCCGAACCAATTGGCCCAAGTCACTCCCGTCACTCCAGGCAAGCGACGAATACGCTCGCCATAAGTCACCGGCAATGAAAAGCTCAGCGAGGCTTCGCTGCGCGTGATCAGACGCCCTGAAGAACTCAGTTCCGCACCGGCATACCACGAGTCCACCACCGTACGCAGCAGCCCGAAAGAGACGATGGCAACAGCAATGCCCGCAATCGTCAGACCGGTGCGCAGGCGATGCCGCCACATATTCTTGCGAGCAAGGCGAAAGATATAGGTGAACTGATTGTTCAAACTAGTGACCACCGCTGCCGCTGAGCAGAACGCCCTTCTCCAGATGCACGCGACGACGCGCACGCTCCGCACACTTGGGATCGTGCGTCACCATGATGATGGTCTTGCCGAGTTCGACGTTGAGGCGATCAAGTAGATTGAGAATATCGTCAGCAGAGTGACGATCAAGATCGCCTGTCGGCTCATCAGCGACGATCAAGGTCGGATCACTGATCAGCGCGCGTGCAATCGCTACGCGCTGCTGCTGTCCACCAGAGAGTTCATTCGGATAGTGATCCATGCGATCAGCCAGCCCCACCATCGCCAATGCTGTCTCGGTATGCTCACGACGCTCGGCACGACTGAGATCCGTCAACAGCAAAGGCAGTTCGACGTTCTCAAAAGCATTCAGCACCGGCATCAGGTTATAGAACTGGAAAACGAAACCGACATTGCTGGCGCGCCAGCTCGCCAAATCGTTTTCCGGCAACATCGCAATATCGACACCGTCAATCAACAGACTGCCGCTACTTGGCTTGTCGATGCCTGCAATCAAATTCAGCAAGGTACTCTTGCCCGAACCCGAGGGGCCCATCAGCGAGACGTATTCGCCTTCAGCAATTTCCAAGTTGATATCAAACAGGACCGGCACGGGCTGCGTCCCACGCTGATAGGTCTTGCTCAATTGCCGGATACTGATCAGCGACTCACTCACGGCGCATCTGCCAGCTTGATGCGATCGCCATCAGACATTTTGCTACCCGGCGCCAAAACCAGTGCATCGCCTACTTTCAAATTGCCACTGACCGCGCGCACGCCGCCGAGCACCGCACCCACCTGCACTGCAACTGCATGAGCACGACCATCAGCGCCGATCTGGAACACATGGCTGCCACCCTCGCCTTCGACAATCGCTGTCGGGCTTACTGCCATTACAGGCTTTTGTTGATCTGCATTGACCGCTTGCGACAAGAAGGCGACGCGAGCGCTCATGTCCGGTAGCACGTCGGGATCACGATCAAGGAAACGTACCTTGGCAGTGACCGTGGCACTGGCGCGATTGACGGTTGGCGCGATGATGCGTACCTCCGCGCGGTAGCGACGATCAGGATAAGCATCCAGCACGATCTCGCAGGGTTGGCCCATCTTGATTTGCGCCAATGAAGATTCCGACACATCGGCATCCACTTCCAGCGAATTCAAATCAGCAATCAACAGCACCGCACCTTTTGCGTCTGCCGCCGACGCCAACGGTGTGACGATATCGCCGACGTTAGCCGAGCGCGACAGCACGGTGCCATCGAAGGGAGCAACCATCTGTGTCGAATCAAGATTGGTTTTGGCCAATTGCTCGTTCGCACGTGCGGCAGCAAGTGAAGCCTGGGAACTTTTCAAACTGGCAGCAACGCGCGCCTTGCGTGATTTTGCATCCTGCAAATTGAGCACGGACAGCAAACGCTTGTTGAACAAAAGCGTGGTGCGATCGAGGTTGCGGTCAGCGTCCTGCATTTCGTTTTCTGCAGAGGTCACGGCTGCCTCGGCGACTTGTCTATTCGCACTTGCAGCCTGATAGCTGGCAGCGACATCGCGGCTCTCCAAGCGTGCAAGCACCACACCTTCCTTGACGACATCGCCTTCGCTAACGCCAATCCACTCAACGCGTCCGGTGCCCTTGGGCGCCACAGCCGCCTTGCGCTGCGCAACAACATAGCCGGTGGCATTCAACACCTGATACTGCTGTGAAGGCCAGGCACTGACCACTTGCGTAGCCTGTATCGCCGTTGGCTTGGGCAGCAATGCGTAGACAATAATCGCCAGCGTAGCGCCAGCAATGATCCATGTCCGTGTGTTACTGCTGCGACGTTTTTTCGGCGCAGCGTGAGCGCCGCGATTGACGCGCAGCTTTTCGAGATTGATGTCGTTCAAGAAGAAGGTCCTGCTGAGAAATGCTGTTGGAATGCGTTGACCAGTTCGTCAAGCTGGCCCTGATGGTTATAGGCTGCAGGTGACGAGAATATTGCGCAGACGTGATCGGGATAATTCACAAATATGAAATTGAGTTTTCCAACCGCACCGGGAACGCCGTAAGCACGCTCGGCGGCGAAGCCAGGAAAATTAAACAGCTCTGCCTTCAAGCTGCCCATCGACACCACGCCGCCGGTCGGCAACGCTGGCGTCACCGTGTAGAGCGCTTTGTCGATCTCCGGACGCAGCTGACGCAACATGTACCAAACCGGAATCCACAGCAGCGTGCGAATACCCGGGAACTGTCGGCAATCGGCATAGGCCTTAACGCGATGCCCGAGTTGAACCATCAGGCTGCGCGATGTCGCACCCGGCGGCACGGTCAAGCGTAAATAGCCGGTGAGATTGCCGATACCCATTTCCTGAATTCGGAAACCGCGATAATCAACTGGAATAGTGAAGCCGACATCGCCAGCCTCTCGGCGACGCGCCCACTCGCCCAGATACGCAGCGGCCTTGGTCAGCAACTGCGGCACATCGCGATTGATCACCACGCGCCGCCAGATGTAGCGCAGCTCTTTACGCTGCTCCGGTGGTGCGACCTGCAATACCGGAATACATTGCGCAGGCGGAGTCACCGGTTCTTGCGGAATCTTGTCGGCGTACTGCTCCTGCACATCGAAATCGCTGAGGGTTGAATCTGAACCCATCGGCGTTTCACCACGCAGCACACGGCAAACATCCATCATCCAATGAATGCAGCCACGGCCATCGATGGCAGCATGCAGCGTACGAAACACGATACGCGTATGGCCATCGCGGCAAGGTACCAACAGAACATCGGCGACTGCGCGCTGTGGATTCAGACGCTCATTCAGAAAGGGCGCATTGAATTCACTGCTGCCGTCCCAATCGGATAAAGCTTGTTGGCGCACCAGCGGTGCACGACCGCTGTCCACCCATTTGCACCAGCCGAGAAATCCACGCAGTCGCACGCGGATGGCGTGATTGCTGGCAGCCGCAACATCAACCGCCGCCTGCAGCTTCGCTGCATCAACATGTCCAGTGCCTTCAAGAATGCCGTCGACGTGATAACGATAGGCACCATGCAGCACCAGCGAGTAACGCTCCAGTCCGGAAACGCGGCGGGAGTAAGGCTTTGCCATCAGATAACTCCGTGCGGCTGTACGAGAGCCGCAACTTCGGATTTTGAAATAGAGGGCACTGCGACCTGAGGCAATGCGAGAAATTCCTCAAGCAAGGCACGCAGTTCAATCGGTGCTTCCTCAGGAATGTAGTGACCACAATCCAAGGTCACCAGGCGTGTTTGCGGTAACACTTGCGATAACTTTTCAGCCGCAGAGAAACACGGCGAGTGCTTGCCATAAATAAGCAGCGTCGGAATCTTGAGATCCTGCAACTGCGTATCGGACTCCGAGGCCATCGCGTAGACGTCTTCACGCAAAGTGCTCTCGAACAGCAGCGCAACCAGACGCTTTTGCAAACGCTCACGTCGGCGGCCAGTGAGGCCACGCGTTACGGCAAGTTCGTCCTCCACCCAAGCCGTCAAGCCTTCGCGAGTTTGCACACGCATCAGGCTCGGCGCGACGTGTTCACGCGCAGGCATCGGTGCATCGACCAAGACCAGACGACGTACACGTTCTGGATTCTGCAATGAATAATGCAAGGCAATCAGCGCGCCCATGCTATGCCCGACCAAATCGACTGGTTCTTGATCAATGCCGTGATGCGCGAGTACCGACTGCAAATCTTGCACCTGCGTATTCAGGTCATAGCCCGACGACGCAAAGCTGCTGTCGCCATGGCCGCGCTGGTCGTACAGCACCACTTTTCGCTGCGCAGAAAGCGGCAGCGCCGCTGATGAGAACCAGCTCGCCATATTGCCGATGACGAGGCCATGCAGCATGACGACGGTTGGCCCCCGCCCTAGGCTCATCGTCGATAACTCTGTGCCGCTAACCGAAACGGTATCCATGCTCAATGCACCGGTCTGACTGAAGGCGACGCTTGCGCCGCAATTAAATTGGCAGCGCCAACAGCGCCCGGCGCAGCGAGCATGCTTTGAGCAAGGCGCTTCGCGTTCGCAGCTAATTCGGGTGTGCTGAATAATTTTTCGATGGTGCTTCGTGCCATCGCTGGTGTGACCTTGCCGTGACGCATCGACAGGCCAGCTCCGGCATCAATGACCTGACGCGCGATCACCGGCTGATCATCTCGGATCGGCGCAACAATTAATGGCAGGCCGCGACTCAGTGCTTCGCAAACCGTGTTGTGTCCAGCATGGCAAATGACGCCGTCCATTTGATCCAGCAATTCAAGTTGCGGCACGTAGGAACGCACCAACACATTCAGCGGTGCCCGTTCGGCGAGCGATTCCGGTGCCACCATTACGGCTTGAATCTCGGGCATCTCGGCTAAAGCCGCCATCATCACTTCAAAGAAGCGCGTGTCACGATCACGGCTCACCGTGCCTAAGGAGATCAGCAGCTTGCGGCTATCGCTGCGCAACCAGTCCCACGGGAAATCCACTACGCGTCTTCCATTACCTTTTGTCGGGCCAACGAAGTGGTACGGCGCATCGACGCGTGGATGTGCGTTGCCCAGTAAAGTTTCGTTGGAAAAAACCACCACCTGATGTGGTGAAAAATCCGGACGCTCAACACGCAGTTCTTTAGGCAAATAACTGCACTGCAAGCTCATGTACTGCTGCGCAACCCACTCATCGACCGTCGGCGACATCTTGAGAATAGAGGCAGTCGTCGTCACCAACGTTGTCCATGGCACCCCCAATTTACGCGCCACCAAGGCAGCACCGGGCAACTGGTGATCCACCACCATCACGTCCGGGCAGAAGCTGCGCGAAATCGCTTCAAGCGGCGTCAACATGCGCAGCGCAATCGGCAGCGTGTAATCCTCGAAGAACAGACGCACGCTCTCCAGACCGCGCACCTGCGGGTCAGCGATGCTCGGGCCATCGACGTCCTCGGCATCAAGTGGATAGACCCATGCGCGCGGCGGCAACTTGTCGCGAATTTGTTTGGCATGCACTGCCCACGCAATCTGATGACCGCGCTTTTCCAGTTCTTCAGCCACTGCCAATGCCGGATTCAGATGTCCGGTGAGTGGTGGAACAGAAAAGAGAATGCGCGCCATGATCGATCAGGCCTCGGGCGTCGCCAACGCTGAGGTGATGAACCCGGTGAGATCACCCACCGATAAACCGATCAACTCATGAATGCTCTTACCTGACAGCCAGGAAATGATGCCGAGCTGGTTGCCAAAATGGTTCTGGATAGCGTCTGCAATTTTTACGAACTCGATACTTTCAAGTTCAAGATCGTCATTGAAACGCGTCTCCGGACCGATTTCGAAATCCTCGATCCAGTCTTCGTTGACCGTGCTGCGTATCTGCTGAATGACGACTGCAAGTACATCGTCGTATGAAGTGCTCATGGCTTTAGGGTTCGATAGAAAGTTAGACGGAATGGGCACGCAGCGCGACAGCGGGTTGTGCAAGGCTCCAGCCGACGATGCACTCGCGTAAGGCGTGGGTGACGACCCAGTAGCCGTTAACGCAAAAGCAATCACTGTCGCGAGCCGTGATGACGTAATCGTGCAGGCGACCTTGCAGGCCGGTGCCGCAAAGCTTGGCAACAACTTCCTTGGCGACCCAGCCGCGGGTGTATTCGGCGGCAGTATTTTCAGCAGAGAACATGGCCATCTCCGCGGCACTAAAGGTGAGCTCGAGAAAACTGGGTGTGCGCTCTTCAACAACTTCAATATCTATGCCAACCGCTTGCTCTCCGACAATTGCGACAGCAAGCGTGCTGCTCTTGAGATTTTTGTGTGCAATGGAAATATGCAGCGAGTTCGGCACCGTCTGCGTGACGTTGGCGCGCAGTTTGGGTGCCCCGAACTCATCGTTGTCGATGCACATTTCCTGCGGCCACACCGCTGCAACACCACGGTGCTGCTGTAGCCATGCGCGGACGGCATCCTTGGCAGCAACACGACCCGCCAGCCATTGACGTCGCCGACGTGGCGGCAGGCCGTCATAGATTTCTCTTTCGCTTGCACTGAGATAACGGCGGCTAAGATAGTCGCGCAAGATTGCGGTGTCGTAACGATCATCAAACAACGCGACATTCGGCGGCACGTTCTGCGATGCCTGCAAATGCGAAAGCTTGCGGCTGGCGACCCAGAAGGCCTTATCCATTTGATAGCGTCGCGTACGCCAGCCGTCGATAGCGATGCACAGGTTTCCATTGGCATTGTGCAGCTGATGATCCGTCACGCAGTTGAGTGCATCGAGATCACGCACGCGTACTTTCGCGTTGGTGAGTTCACCCGGCTGCGGATCAGGCGCAAAGAAACGTATGCGATCAACACCGATCGGCATCGCCAAGCAATCGCTAGGCTGCTCCATCACCCAGTAACCAGCGAGCTGCCCCATATTGTCGAGCAGCGAACCTTTTCCTGACGGTACGCATAGCGTGCCATCAATGCCGTTATCGCCAATGCCGTCAAAGACAGCGACACCCTGATAGGCCGGGCCGTGAAACATCCAGCCTTCGCGATAGAGTTCTTCGGCGCTCACCTCCGTCTTGCGCCGGGACTGCAGCGCCGCAGACGGCAACAGATCAGCTGCGGGATAGTCGTCCGCCACCGTCACGCGCGCCTTGAAGTAGCCGATGATCTCAACGTCGAATTGATCAGTACCGACGGCTTCAACACTCAACTCAACCGTCAGTGCTTTGCTGACCGCTAGCCAGTTGTAAGCTTGGATGTTGCTGACCTCAATCACCTTGCTTCGCGGCAACATTTCTTCCACCGCTTCACGCACCAGCATCACTTCCATCGTCATCGGCACTACTGGATGACGGTCCGCCACGATCGGCCAAGCCGGACGTTGCGGATACAACTCGTGATCCTTGACGTAGGGAATCGTCGTTTCGATATCAAGATGACGCAGCAACCGCTGCGATGTCGCACCCGCGACGATGGATGGCACAGTCGCAATCATCGGGGTCAGCGGCACTGGCACCTGGCGATGACGCTGCCACAAGGCGAGCACTTCACGCCCGCTGCGCTCGATATCTACCAGTGTGTCGCGCACCATGGTGCCGACGAAATCGTTGGCGGCAACACTCGACAACTCCGAAGGCATCGAGCTTGCAAAACTGGCCGGCAACAAATGTTGTTCCAGTGGCACGGAGATACGAACCAGTGGCACGCCGAGAGAAAGCTTGCGTGTGCTGACGCTCAAGGGTTCGACAACATCCTGCACCGACGCTGCCGAAGAATTCAGCAACAGGCGCAGATCAAACGTTGCGCCCTCGACCCACAGTGCAGCGCAAAGCTGCTGCAACTGTGCCAGCCCGCTACGACTTTCATGATTGGAACGCAGCGCCAGATGCGGCTTGCCGCTGAGCGTGTCCGAAATAAAACCAGTCAAGGACCCGGTGCCAACTTCCACAAACAACCGCACGCCTTCTGCATAGAGGTTTTCGGCCAACTCGCGGAAACGCACAGCTTGCAGCAGATGATCCAACGCCAGTTGGCGCTTGTCGCTCATCGCTGACGGGAACGGCGCAGCGGTGGTCGCCGACCACACTGGCACCGACGGTTGCAGCAATTCCGCCGCACCGAAGAATTGGCGATACCAATCCATGTGATCAGCAAACAGTGGCGAATGGAATCCGGAAACAAAAGGTAGAACGCTGACAAACACCGCTGCCGAACGCAGACGCTCGGCAACGATCGCAATTGATTCACGCGCACCGCAGGCGATCACCTGATGTGGGCAGTTGTCATGCGATATCGCGATGCGCTCCAAACCCACCATCGCTTCACGCAGACGTTCCTTATCGCAAGCCGCGGCAAGAAACTGAACATCGGGAAACTTCACCGCATCGAAATCAATTCCGGCATTGGTGCGATCAGACAACGCCTGATCCATCATCCCGGAGCACAACATCGCACTCCATTCGCCGACACTGTGGCCCGCATAGGCTTGTGCGTGTATGCCAAGTTCGGTCAATCGATCAAACAGATAGCGATTGAATCCCATCAGCCCAACCACCACACGACTCAGTGACTGACTTGGATCCTGTGGCTCGCAATGCGGGGGCAGAGGCTTGCCGAAGTAGCTCGCCAGATCATCGGCCTGTGGCTGGAAAGTGCTGTCGACACCGGGAAAGACAAACGCAATTTTTCCACCGGCGCCGATCAATCCAGACGGCGAGAACCAGATTTGCTGACGACCTTGCCAAGGCTTGCCTGCGCTGACGACCTTGCGAGCAGTCGCCAGTTTTTTAAGATCCGGTGCCAACACGATCAAGCGGCAGCGAGCGTCTCGCGGATTTACATCGTTCTCACCTTTATCTAGACGCAGCAACAATTCTTCCGGCGTATCCGCCGACAACATCAGCACCGTCGCAAGTGGCGAATGCGCTACTGGCAGCGCCGCTGTCTGCGGTAGACCGCGCAACACCACGTGCGCATTGATGCCGCCAAAACCAAAAGCATTCAGCGCCGCCACGCGTTGCTCGCGCGGCAAGGTCCAAGGTTCGCTGCGGCCGATGGTGCGAAAACGTGTCGCTGCCATTTTCGGATGTGGCTTATCGCAGTGCAGAGTCGGCGGCAGTACGCCGTGATAGACCGACAAGGCCGTCTTGATCAGGCTGGCCATGCCAGAAGCCGGCATCGCATGGCCAATCATCGACTTCACAGAACCGATCACTGCTCTTGGCGTCACGCGCTCATGCGGCCCGAAGAATTCGCCCATCGTCTCCAACTCGATGCCGTCGCCAGTCGGCGTGCCAGTGCCGTGTGCTTCGAGCAAACCGATTTCATCACGTCCGAAAGGAACGTTGGCCCAAGCTTTATCGAGTGCAATGCGTTGACCACTGACCGATGGCGCAACCAAGCTTGCAGAGCGTCCATCGCTGGATGAACCCGCGCCTTCAATCACTGCGTAAATTCGATCACCGTCGGCCAAGGCATCATCGAGTCGCTTGAGCACGGCCATGCCGACGCCCTCGCCTGCGAGAATGCCGTCAGCGTCTTCTGACAAAGGTCGGATCGTGCCGCTGCGCGACAATGCACCAAGCTGGCAGAAGGTGGCCCAGAACGTGAGATCGTGCGTCAGGTGCGCGCCACCCACCAACATCAGATCGGTCTCGCCGCGTTGCAGTGCCGCGCAACCTTGTTCGACTGCAATCAGCGAACTCGCGCAAGCAGCGTCCAGCGTGTACGCCGGACCATGCAAATCCAGACGATTGGCCAGACGCGAGGCCAACAGATTGGGGATCATGCCCGCCGCGACATCCGGGCCGTAATACGCAAATTGTTGCTCCAAACGACTGCGCACTGCAGCCAAGGCATCAGCACCCAGATCAGGAAATAAATCTTTGAGCGTTTGCAAAATCTGCGGCAGTAAACGCACATGCTGTTCGAGACGCAGCACGCCAGCGCCAACATAATTGCCACGGCCGATGATGACGCCGGTGCGCTCACGCGCAAATTCCTTGTGCTCGTATCCGGCATCACGCAGCGCTTCGTAACCTACCTTCAGCGTCAGCAATTGATCCGGCTCAATCGACTCTGTGGCTTTTGGCATGACACCAAACAGCAGTGGATCAAAATCCGCGTAAGCGTCGACGAAGCCACCACGCTTGCAATAGAAGCGATCGATTGCCTTGGATTCAGGATCGTAAAAGCTGGCGTCCCAACGACTTGCAGGCACTTCGCTGATGGCGTCAACGCCGTCCACAATATTGCGCCAGAAGCGCCCAAGATCAGGCGCGCCCGGAAACAGGCAACTCAAACCAATGATGGCGATGCGGCTCAAGCCGCCGCCTCTGCGGGCTGCTGAGTGCTGCGGCCGTCAAAATTTTCCGGAGCACCGCACATCAACAAGATCTGTGCGTCGCCGGTCAGATGCGACAACTCGCGCAATAAGGCGTCAACGCCTTCCTGTTGCGGAATCAGGCCAATGCCTTTGCGCTGGTACTCGTTCTTCAAGGATTCCGAAACCATGCCCGTGTCGGCCCAAGGGCCCCAGTTGACCGACAGCACGCGACCACTGATACGGTTCTGCCAGCTATGCGCCAATTTATCGAGCACATCATTCGCCGAGGCATAGTCAACTTGCCCGCGATTACCAAACGCGCTGGCAACGCTGGAGAAGAACACCACGAATTTGACGTCATCGCGGATTCGGCGATTCAGCACCATCGCGCCGCTGACCTTGGTATCGAACACACGACCAAAGCTCTCGTCGGTCTTGTCGCGTACCAGCTTGTCTTCGACCACACCGGCGCCGTGAATCACACCATCGATACGACCACGACGCGCATAGACGCTGTCGATGAAGTGCATGAACGCCTTGCTATCGCGCACATCCAGCTTGACGTAATTCAGACTGCCGCCCGCTGCAATCACCTGCGCATAAGTTTCACGCGCTGCGCGATCAGCCAGAATGCCGCGCGTCTGCACTTCGATTTCCGCAGGCTTGCGCTTCGGGTCTGCAGCCAACAAGGTCTGACGCAATTTGCGCGGATCATCGATACCACGCGTCAACTCCTGCTCTTCCTGCGTCGGCATCGAAGAGCGGCCGACGATTTCCAGATGGCAGCGATAGCGACGCGCCAGCTCAATCGCAATCAAGGCCGTAATACCGCGCGCACCGCCAGTGAGCAGCACCGTGCTTTCCGGTGTCAGCGGCAAGCCGTCCAACGAGCCGGTGGTCAATTCCGTCGGCACGATCTCGCGCACGAAGCGTTGACCGGCCTGGTAAGCCACTTCAGGCAATGGATTCTGATCCAGCAGTTCTTGCTCGATATAACCGGCGATCGCATCAAGTGATTCGGCAAGATCGAAATCAACCCAACGCGCGTGCAAATCCGGAAATTCCTTGACGACCGTCTTGACCAAGCCCGCGAGCCCTGCGCCATAGCTGAATTCCGATCTGGCGTTCGCCGAACCAAAATCTCCACGCAGCGTGCTGGCGACCAAAATGTGTCGTCCTTTTTTCTGCAGGGAATCACGAGCAACAGCGAACAATCGTTTCACATCGCGCAGGCGACTTGCTGGATTCAAGCTCCAGAGATGGACCAATCCATCAATCTGATCCAGATCCGATGGCAGTGCCTTGGCGCTGGGGAAATCAACAATCTGGACCTCAACACCGCGTGCTTGCAGCAAAGCAGCGACGCGCGGCGCCAATCCCAAACGATCATCGCTGATCAGAAATTTCTTGCCGACCAGCGCATCAGCAACAAACTTCGGCGCTGGCGCATTCTTGAGACGCAAGATGTACCGGCCGAGCGGAATACTTTGTGATTGCGTTGGCGCGCTAGCAGTCACAACGGGCGCGGCGGCTGGCGCATAACGCTGCTCCAACCAAGTCGTCATCGCGCGCAGTGTCTTCAGACTTGAGAGCTGTTCAAGCATCGCGTCTTTGTCACTGCCGTTCTCAACACCGATACGCGTGCAAAGCTGACCCACCACTTCCTGACGCTTGATCGAGTCGATCGACAGATCTGCTTCCAGATCCAGATCGGGATCCAGCGATTCCGGCGGATAGCCAGTGCTCTGACTGATGATATCGAGCAACATCTGCCCGACCGGCGGCTGCGCAGCAGGCCCTACCGTGATCGCGGCCAGTGCAGGAACCTGCGTTTCAAGTCGCTCAGACTTCGCCACTTCTGCAACAAGCACTGACGCCGTTGGCGCAGGCAATTTCTCAGTCAACCATTGACTCATCGCACGCAAGGTTTTCAGCGCAGTCAATTGTTCAAGCAAGGCATCAGCGTTGGCACCGATGGCACTGCGCAGCGACATGCGCTGCGACAGCTCGCCAATAATTTCCTGACGCTTGATTGAATCGATCGATAGATCCGCTTCGAGATCAAGATCGGGATCCAGCATTTCGGCCGGATAGCCGGTGCGCTCGCTGACAATCGATAGCAGCACTTGCTGGCTGTTGAGTGCAACGGATGCTTCGCTGACGACAGCAATAGGCGCTACAGCGAGGACAGTGGGTGCGGCTGCGATGGTAGCGACCACCGATGAGCGCTCACTCGCATGTACGGCGACCTGCGCGCCCGGCGCACCGAAATAACCCAGCAGCACATCACGCTGCGCGTGAACCAGCTCGCGCATATTTGCGAGATAACCGACCAAGGCTTGGTCGCCAGAAGTAATGACGGCAGGCGCAACCACTCCTGCGATTGCGACAGATGCAGGTGTCGACAGTGCGGCCGCAACATGAATCACCGGCTGCGTGATGACAGCTGCCGCGTAAGCAGGCGCATTGCCCTTGAGTGGCCATGCACGACCACCATTCACCAGCCAAGTGGTGGCAGACAATTTCTGTGGCTTGCTCAAATCCAGTGCTTGCGTGCGACCTGCGAACAAAGCGCTGGCATCGAAATTCGGCAGCAACACTGCCAGTTGTGCCAAGGTCTCAAGCAAACCGGCGAGTCCGCGATCTTCCGGATCAAGACCAATCGCCGTGTGTGTTTGGTCCTTGAGAATGCGACCAACCAAACCGGTCAGCACTTTGCGCGGACCCACTTCAAGGAATAGTCGCGCACCATCCGCATGCATGCGTTCGATCTCAGCGACGAAACGAACTGGGCTGACGATATGGCGCGCCAAGCTGGCACAGATGTCCTTGGCGTCATTGCGATAAGGCTCTGCGTGCTCATTGGAATACACCGGCCATTGCAAAGCACCGACGACTTGCCCGCGCAACGCTTCGGCGTAATTGGCTTCGCCTGCTGCCATCAAAGGCGAGTGGAATGCACAACTGGTATCAATGCGCTTGTAGCCAATATTGTTTTGGCCGAGGAAAGCGCAGGCCGCTTCAACATCGACGGTCGGGCCTGAAATCACGGTCTGTATCGGGCTGTTCTGATTCGCCATGACCACGGTCGGGAAACCTGCGAGCAAAGGGCGCAGGCTCTCAACGTCTAGTCGCACTGCGGCCATCGCGCCGTTGTCACCACCACTGATGGCAGAAACAATGGCCTCTGCACGAGCGCGTGAGAGCGTCAGCAAGGTCGATGCATCAAAGGCACCGGCGGTGGCCAGCGCCACCAGTTCACCATAACTGTGTCCAGCTGCCATATCCGGCTGGATACCAAGACGCTGCAACCACTCGAATGCCGCCTGCTCAACCAAACCGAGTGCAGGTTGCGTTATGCGGGTGTCCGTCAACTCCTGTTGCTGGCGCTTACGCGTGGCGTCATCGTAGGCCGTCGATGGATAAATTCGTGACAGCTCATCACGGCCTGCGGCCAATAGTTCTGCGCGCGGCGGAAAGTAAACCAGCAGATCACGCAGCATGCCGGTGTATTGACTGCCTTGGCCTGAAAACAGGAACGCGACTTTGCCGACACTATCCGACTCACCGCGACGATGGATGTTCGTATCGGCGATGCCCAACAACAGCGCTGCTGCAATTCGCTTGCTGAGCGTAGCGAGGTCTTCGGCGACGAAGGCAATCTGCACCGCGCCATCGCCCATCTGCCAAAGGGTGTTGGCGAGGTCACGTAGATTCAGTGGCGCATCCGAGGCGTCAATAAATGCAGCGAGTTCGCGCAGCATGGCCTGCGCATCCGCGTCACTGACTGCACGCACTACAAATAATTCAGCAGGCAGATGCGCTGCACCAACCGCGCTTTGATGTGCTGGATAAGCGCCCAACACTGCGTGGAAATTGGTGCCGCCAAAACCGAAGGCGCTGACCGCAGCGCGCGCGACAGCAGCATGTGGTAACCACGGCGCAGGTTTGCGATTGAGTTGGAAAGGATTGGACTCCACACGATAAGCCGCATTCGGCGTCGTGATCTGTCCCGTCGGCGGCAGCACGCGATGGTGCAGTGCCTTGGCAATCTTGATCATGCCGGCGATACCAGCGGCACACTTGCTATGTCCGATCTGGCTTTTCACCGAACCCAACACCGCTTGACCTGGCACTGCACCCGCAGCGGTGTAAACCTCGGTCAGCGTCTTCAACTCGGTGCGATCACCAACAACAGTGCCGGTGCCATGCGCTTCAACGAGCCCGACTTCTCCAGGCAACACACCCGCCTGCCAGTAGGTTCGTTCTAGCGCACGCTTCTGTCCTTCTTTACGTGGCGCAGTCAGGCCCAGACCTTTGCCATCGCTGGAACCTGCAATGCCATCAATCACTGCATAGATGCGGTCGCCATCACGCTCAGCATCCGACAGACGCTTGAGCACGACTACACCAACACCTTCACCGAGGGCGATGCCATCGGCTTCGTTATCAAAGGAACGGCAACGGCCCTTCGCGGACAACGCGCCGACAGATGAGAACATCAGGAAGTCGGCAATACCGTTATGGAAATCTGCGCCACCCGCCAGCACCATCTCGCTGCTGCCTGCGCGCAATTCCTTGACGCCGAGTTCAATCGCAGTCAGCGAGCTTGCACAAGCCGAGGTCACCGAATAATTGACGCCGCCTAATCCGAGACGATTGGCGATGCGACCCGAGATCACGTTGACCAACATGCCGGGAAAAGAATCTTCGGTCAGGCTTGGCAAAGCCTTGGCTAGTGCCTCTGGTATTTCGCCGCAGTATTGCGAGAACAGATTGCGAAAGGTGTACTGATTGCCAAGGTCCATGCCGGCCTCGGCGCCAAAAATCACCGAAGTTTTCTCGCGATCAAACCAACGGCTGTTGTAGCCGGCATCATCAATCGCCTGCTGCGCAACCGCCAAGGACAACAACTGCACCGGCTCAATCGCGGCAAGCGATGCGGGCGGAATGCCGAACTTGAGCGGATCAAACGGCGTGTCATTGATAAAGCCGCCCCACTTGCTGATGCTCTTGTCGGCAGTGACGGTCGGACGGTAGTACTGCTCGACGCTCCAGCGATCAGCAGGCACTTCCGTGACCAGATCGCGACCTTCGAGAATATTGCTCCAATAGCTTTCAAGATCCGGCGAGCCTGCATACAGACAAGCCATACCGACGATCGCGATCGACTCTGAATTGCGTGCACGCTGCAGCGCGGGAACCTGAACCTTGGCAATGTAATCCGTCGCGCCGCGAGTAACTTTCGCGTGCAACTCGGCGACCGTGATCACTGCGCGCTTCATCGCGATGATCTGACCAATCATGTACATGCCTTCGGCGGCCTGAGTCTCGGCGCTGATCGCAGAGAGTTTGCCGTCGACATAATCAACGCCTTTGGTCGCGATGCGTAGGCGACCCACCGTGAGCGCCTCCATCTGTTTCCAGATTTCTTTTTGTTCGATGCCGTCGTTCTGCAAACGCGCTTTCTCGCGTTCGAACAAATCAAGGAAACCTGAAGGCAGGCAGCGGATCGCATGGCCCGGCGCGGTTTCGACCAAGGCGGTTTCTCCACCGACAATCGCACTCTGTTGAAAACTCTCAAGCACCGCGCCGTCACTAACGGCCTCAGCGGTTGCGATATAAGCGGTGCCCATCAGCACGCCGATTTTTGCACCACGCGCAGCCAGCGGTGCTGCAATCGCAGCGACCATTGCACTAGAGCGCTCATCGTGAATACCGCCAGCAAACAACACATGTAGCTGTTCGGGATTTTCAACCTGCGACAACAACGCAATCGCCTGCTCCCACAACACAAAGCTGTAGCGCGGACCGACGTGGCCGCCGCACTCGCGACCTTCGAAAACAAAGTGCGTGGCGCCGTCCTTGAGGAACAGATCGAGCAAGCCCGGTGAAGGCACGTGCAGATAGGTGGGGATGCCCATCTCGATGAAAGGTCGCGCCTGCGACGGACGACCACCTGCGAGCAACAACACCGTCGGCTTGAACTCTTTCACCAGTTCCAATTGCGGATTGAGAATTTCCGGCGAACCGAAACCGAGCAAGCCAACACCCCAAGGTTTATCGCCGACCTGTTGCACGGTTGCTTCGAGCAGTTCGCGGCAGGCGGCTTCACGCATCAGCGACAAAGCAAGAAAAGGCAGACCACCAGCGTTGGCGACTGACGCCGTAAAGGCCGCGGTATCGCTGACGCGCGTCATCGGCCCCTGCGCAATCGGATAGCGCGTGCCGTGTGAACGCGCCCATGCATTGTTCTCGTCCAGCACGCGCAAGGTTTGCGCCTGCTGGACTTGTCCGGCAATTCGCTGGCGCAGTGTCTGCACCAAGGCTTCGATATTGGAGCACTCACTCAGAACCAAACGCGACAGCGCCGCATCTTGGCCTAGCGGTAACAAGCTGCCCGCTGCAATCGCTGCGCGTACGGCAGCGGAGTCGCTGTTTTCCAAAGCGGCAACTTCACGCTGACCACGTGCGTAGACGTGATAACCGGCGACTTCACGTGCCTCACTGCCGTCCATGTTCAAGACTTGAGTCTTGAGTTCCTGCGGCAAGCTGCTCTCGGGAAAAGCGGCAAGAATCGAATCCACCACCACGCCGTAAGCGCCACCGGCAAATGCGCCCGCCGTGGTGTTGAGTGCGATGCCGCCTTGGCACCAAACAGGAACGGCCTCACCTGACTGCGCTGCGACCAAGGCCAGCAGTCTTTGCAGCAGCACGAAGCTGCTCTCGCTACCGATGCGACCACCACTTTCTTGTCCCTTCGCGATGAGGCCCGAAACACCGGCCAGCAATGCCGCTTGCGCTTCAGCAACTGAGCAGACCTGTGCCAGCACTGGCAACTTGCGCCAATCGGCAGGCAAGCGCGATAGATCACCGTCGACGATCAGAAAACTGATGTTGTGCGGCAAAGCCAGATCGCTGACGTCGACTCCGTCGGCAATGCGCAAACCCAAATCGGAAGTACGATCCTGCGCAATCTGCGCCCACAGCGACGGCCACTCTTGCGGCTTGCGTCCAATGTCCAGCGCAACGGCAACATCATGTCGCGCCAAGGTGCGAGCCAACGGAAGATCTGCACGTTCCAAAGGCGTGATCGCCAACAGGCGGAATTTTTCAGAGTTGGAGATCTGCGGAACGCACAGCAGGGATCCACTTGCCTTGTCGGCGTTTAATTCGGTTCGCTTATCCACACAACACCTTCCATCCCTGGCAACCAGCTCGTCAGCTGATCTAAACAATCAATCTTGGGTCCAGCGAAATATGCTTGCGCCCAGCGCAAGGAACAGCAGCGTCATCAAAGCCATCACCGTCAGCGGCTTGGCGATATCGGCAAGACCAGCACCGTCCAACATGACGGCACGAGCAGCCTCGAGCATGTGCGTCAGCGGAAACAGTTGGGACAGGGTCTGCACAAAACCTGGCGCGCCATCTAGCGAGAAGAACACGCCAGACAACACCAACATCGGCCACGAAATCAGATTGAGTAAGCCACCCGAAAGCTCTTCGCTGGAAATACGCGCAGCGACGAGAAGGCTCATGGCGATCATGGTCATCGAACCCAGCGCCGCCACCAGCAACAGATTGAGATAGCTGCCTTCCATGCGCAGATGCAGCAGCAAATTGCAGGCGGTGAAAATGCCTCCGCTAACAACCACCATCAGAATCAGGCAGGCCAGCAATTGAGCGCTGATGAATTCAAACGCGCGCAGCGGCGTACCGTTGAGTCGCTTGAGATAACCGGATTTGCGATAGCGCACGATGACGTGACCAATCGCAAACAGACTCGAGAACATGATGTTGAGTGACAACAATCCTGGCACCAGCCAGTCGGCGTAACGGATGCGCGCACCGGTCACCGGTTGTTCTTGCGCGGCAGGTTCTGTCACCAGCAGCATTTTCTGCAGAAGGCTGCCCTTGGCGGATTCACTATTGATCCAGTAACGCGAAGGATGGCTGCGCAGGTCCAACAGCATGTCGATGCGCTGACGCTGCACCTTGGCAATCGCCTTGTCCGGCTCTGTCTCCTTATAGAAGGACACTGCGGGCGTGCCGAGAAAGGCATTGCTCTCTGCGGTGAGTGGCAAATCGCCGATCACGCCGACTTTCGCCACTGTTTGTGCGCCACCGGAAAACACCGTCGCCATGCCAATGACTAGCAAAGGTGCAAACAATAGGTTCCAGGCCAAAGCGGAACGATCACGCAGCACTTCAAGAATGCGCGCCTTGATCATCGCGATAAGACGCTTGCTCATGAGCGCAGCTCCTTACCAGTGAGCTGGATGAACAGGTCTTCCAATGTTCTCGGTCTGATCTTCAGCTGCGCCAGCGACAGTCCCGCATCCAACAGCTTGCGTACGGCAGCGTTGACATCCGCGCTGAGGATTTCGACGCGGTCTTCTTTATGGACCAAGGGAAGATCGATTTCACGCCCTGCCACTTCGGCGGCGGGCAGTTCGAGAACGCTGTCATTGAAATGTTCGGCCAGCAGGTTCTGCGGTGAACCACGAGCGATGACGCGACCATGGTCCATGATCGCGATGTCGTCACAGAGGAGGTACGCCTCCTCCATATAATGAGTGGTCAGCACCACCGTGGTGCCACGCGCTTTGACGCTACGAACCAATTCCCAGAAATTGCGACGCGCCTGTGGGTCAAGGCCAGTGGTCGGCTCGTCCAGAAAAACCAGATCAGGATCGTTGACCAGTGCAATCGCGAGCAGCATGCGTTGACGCTGACCGCCAGAAAGCTTGCGATGATCGCGATCCAGATAGTCTTCCAGATGGCAGGCTTCAATCAGTTGATCGAGCGGCATCGTCCGCTGATAGAGCGAACGGAAGAAGTTGAGGTTCTCGCGGACTGTCAGGAAATCCTGCAGCGCAGTGTGTTGAAACTGCATGCCCACGCGCTCGCGGTAATTGGCATCGAGCGTTTTGCCGCGATAAAGGATTTCGCCGGAAGTGGGTTTGACCAAACCCTCCAGCATTTCAATCGTCGTGCTTTTGCCCGCGCCATTAGGGCCAAGCAAACCTAAGCATTGCCCCTCTTCAACCTCGAAGCTGACCCCATTAACCGCCTTAACTTTTGGATAAAACTTGCGAAGTTCGCGTACAGCAAGCACGGAGGCCATATTCTTTTACAAAGCCATTGATGAAGCGAAGACGGAACAGCGCTGCGGCGTACGGGGTGCCATTGCAACAAAGTCCGCGGGGTCTACTTCTTACTAACGAGCCTTAACTTTTCTTAATAAATGCGCGTTTTACATTTTTATTACAGTTTTATTCAGTTATTGCGCTGCAACATCATTAAAACGCTAATAGCAGCAGTAACATAGCAACACTGGCTTTCCCATTATGTAGGACGATATATATTGTTTTAGTGGAAATTTCTGACAAATCAAGTCGATTTTTTTACCAAGCAATGTCTGACAAGCCAAACTTTGCACCAATTAATTACTTTTATAGTAAGAATAGGCTTACAAATCCCCAAAATCAGTCAAGACGGCGTCCATTTCGGCGCACGCCACTAGCCTCCTGAACGAATGCAAGCATCGCCACGGTCGACTCGCTCGTGGCGACTTTACTTTTGGCTCAACTGATATTAATGTTTGCTTAAGCAACTATTGCCGAGGCAATGTTAGACATGCACAAGCATTACCAACCCGAGGGCTATCGCGCCCGGACCAGCATTGGCTATCTCATCAAGCGCTCACACAGCCTGATGAGCGAATGCCTGGAAGTCGCTTTTGCGCAGAAAGACTTCACGTTCATGCAGTGGGTCGTGCTGATGACCGTGCGCGACGGCCTCGCCGTCACCGCCACCGATATCTGCCGCGACTACCGCCACGATCAGGGCGCATTGACGCGCGTGATCGACCAACTCGAAACCCGCGGCCTGCTGGAACGCCAGCGCAGCACCGAAGATCGCCGCGTCGTGCAACTCGCACTCACCGAACAAGGCAGCAAAACAGTGGAATCACTCATCCCTGTTGTCGTTGAACGTCTGAACACCGCACTGGATGGCTTCACCGTTGACGAAGTCGGCGAACTGACCCGTTTGCTCGGAAAGCTCGTCAGCCGCGTTGAAGTGGAAATGCAGAAATAGTGCGTTGGGGAATGTCATGAAATTTCATCTAGTGGCTTTGTCATCTCTCACGCTCGCCCTCACCGGCTGCGTACTCGCGCCCGATGTTCCCTCGCAAGCCAAAGCGCTTGAGGCAACACAGCTCGGACTCGCAGGCCCCACCGCCGCAAAAACAGCTGAGGGTTGGTGGACGATTTATCAGGATCCGCAGCTCAATCGTTTAATCGACGACGCACTGCGTGAAAATCCAAGCATGGCGCTCGCACTCACACGCGTGCGCACTGCGCAGGCGCAAGTTCAAGCAACGTCAGCAGCAACGCAACCAGGTTTCACATTGGATGGCACTGAGGTTTATCAGCGCTTTCCAGAACGCGACATCGTGCCGCCGCCATTTGGTGGTGGACATTACTGGCGCGGCAGCGTTGGTCTCAATCTGAGTTGGGATCTCGATTTCTTCGGACGTCAAGCCGCCATCATTGCGCAGAGTCGTTCGGCAACTAAAGCCGCCGAACTCGACGTTGCCGTAGCGCGCGATGTGCTCTCCGGCACCATTGCAGAAGCTTATCTCGCACTTGATCAATCTTATGTACTGGCCGATCTCGCACGTCGCCATGAAGAACAGCGCCAGAACATTCTTGATCTCACTATCAAGCGCGTGAAAGCGGGGCTCGACACACGCAGCGAACTGCGCGCAGCAGAAGCTGCCGCACCGCAAGCGCGACTGCTGCGCTTGCAGGCAGAAGCGAATATTGATTTGGCCGTGCATCGCCTCGCCGCATTAACCGGTCGCGGCGCTGATGCTTACGCCAACATCCAACGCCCAAAGATTGATCTCACCACATCATTGGTGCTGCCCAATCAATTGCCGATTGATCTTCTAAAACGCAGGCCGGACATCCTCGCCGCACGTGCACGCGTTGACGCTTCTGTCAGCGCACAAGAAGCAGCCAAAGCCGCGTTCTATCCAGACATCAATCTCAGCGCCTTCGCAGGCTTCGCTGCGATTGGTTTAGACAATCTGTTTGTCTCTGACGATCGCGTCTACGGCGGCGGCCCTACTTTCCATCTGCCACTGTTTGATGCGCAACGCCTCAAGGCCAGCTATCGCCGAGCATCAGCTGAATCAGACGCCGCAGTCATCAGCTATAACCAAACAGTGCTGCAAGCCGTGCAACAAGTAGCCGATCAACTCACGCTGCTGAATTCATACAAACAACAAATTGCCGAAAGCAGTGAGGCTTTAGCTGCCAGCGAAGATGCTTACCGCATCGCTGAGCTGCGTTATCGCAACGGTCTCAATAGTTATCTCAGCGTGCTCAATGCTGAAACCGCTGTGCTCAACGCGCGTCGCACCAAGATTGATTTAGTCGCCTCGCAAGCCATTGCACGAGTCACTTTGCTGCTCGCCGTCGGCGGTAGCTTTGATCCAGAAATTCCTAATGCTCTCAACGGAGCCGCTTCATGAATACCGAAACAACCACTAACGACAGCAAGCGCAAGCGCGGCCTCTTGATTCTTGCCGTACTCGTCATTGTCGGCATCCTGGCTTGGACCGCGCATTGGTTCATCTACGGGCGTCACTTTGAATCGACTGACGATGCTTATGTCTCCTCCGATATCGTGCAGATCACCAGCGAAATTCCGGGCACGGTGATCGCGCTACATGTCGACGATACGCAGAGCGTGCAGAAAGGTCAGGCGCTTGTGGAACTTGATTCCGCCGATGCGGAATCAGCGATGGCTTCGGCCGAAGCGGATCTCGCTCGCGCCGTACGCCAGGTGCGTGGCTTGTTTGCACAGAACGGTCAGTTCAATGCACAGATCGCTGAACGCCAGGCCGCACTTAAGCGCGCGCAGAACGATTACAACCGTCGGGTTTCACTAGCGGCTGATGGCGCGGTCTCCGGCGAAGAACTGGCACATGCGCAAGACGCCATCACTGAAATCAGTGCAAGCCTCGCCGCCGCACGCGAACAGCTCAATGCCACGCATGCGCAGACTGAAGGCACGACGATTGCCAATCACCCGCAGGTATTACGCGCTGCCTCGGCAGTACGTGATGCTGAGCTCGCGCTGCATCGTACGAAGTTGATTGCGCCCATTGCTGGCGTTGTCGCCAAACGTAGCGTGCAACTCGGCCAGCGCATCGCTGCAGGCACCCCACTGTTCGCAGTTGTTGCGCAGGAAGATGCTTGGGTTGATGCCAACTTCAAAGAAGTGCAGCTAGAGAAAATGCGCATTGGACAACCGGTAGAACTGCACGCTGATCTTTACGGCACTGACGTTGTGTATCACGGCAAGATCGCAGGCTTTGCAGCAGGCAGCGGCGCAGCCTTTGCGCTATTGCCTGCGCAAAATGCATCGGGCAACTGGATCAAGATCGTGCAGCGCATTCCGGTGCGTATCGCACTTGATCCTAAAGAACTGCACGATCACCCACTGCGCGTCGGCTTGTCGATGAGTGTGAAGGTCGATGTTGCTGACACTTCGGGCTTATTGGTTGCCACACAAGTGCGCACAACACCGCGCCCGGTTGGCATCAGCGACGCTGACAACAGCGACGCGCAAGCACGTATCGATCGCATCATCAAAGCTAACGCTGGTTAAGAGCACACGCCGTGAGCGCAGCCGCAATGAAGCTAGACCCCAGCGCTAAGACGATTACCGCCTTAGCGCTGGCGCTCGGCACCTTTATGCAGGTGCTGGACACCACGATTGCCAACGTTTCGATTCCGACGATTGCGGGCAATCTGGGCGTCAGCCCTGATCAAGGCACATGGGTCATTACTTCATTCGCCGTAGCCAACGGCGTGTCGGTGCCGCTGACAGGTTGGTTGATGCAGCGCTACGGCGTCGTCAAAACTTTTGTGTTCTCGGTGTTGATGTTTACCATCGCTTCATTCCTTTGCGGCATCGCATGGAGTTTGGAATCGCTGGTCGCGTTTCGTGTACTGCAAGGCGCCGTATCGGGCCCGATGATTCCTGGTTCACAAGCCTTGCTACTCGGAATTTTCCCACCAGAGAAACGAGGCACTGCACTCGCGATTTGGTCGATCACGACGTTGGTAGCGCCGATCTGCGGGCCATTACTTGGCGGCTATATTTCTGACAACTACACCTGGCCGTGGATCTTCCTGATCAACATTCCATTCGGAATTTTCACTGCCTTCGTTTGCTGGCGTTATCTAGGCAAGAGTGAAACAGCCACACGCAAGCTCCCTATCGACACCGTCGGCCTCGGCTTGCTGGTGACGTGGATCGGCGCGTTACAGATCATGCTCGATCGCGGCAAAGATCTGGATTGGTTCCACTCCCCGCAGATCGTCATCCTCGGACTCGTTGCACTGGTCGGCTTTATCGCCTTCATCATCTGGGAGCTTTACGAAGAGCATCCGATTGTTGATTTGTCCCTGTTCAAAAACTGGAACTTCACACTCGGCACCATCGCCATGTGCTTTGGCTATGCCGTGTTCTTTGGCAACGTGGTGTTGCTGCCACTGTGGCTGCAAACACAAATTGGCTACACCGCAACGTGGGCCGGTTTAGTCGCGGCGCCTAGCGGAATCGTGGCGGTATTAATCTCGCCCTTTGTCGGAAAATATTTGCAGAAAACTGACGCGCGCTGGTTTGCGATCTTTGCATTCGTCACCTTCGGCCTGTCTTACTTCATGCGCGCCAACTACGTGGCTGAAGGCAGCTTCTGGAGCTTTGTGTTGCCGATGCTGGTGCAAGGTCTGGCGATGGGCACGTTCTTTATCGCGCTGGTCTCCATCGCCCTGCATGGCCTGCCCGCATCACGCGTGCCTGCCGCATCGGGCATGACCAACTTCCTGCGTATCACTGCGGGCAGCTTCGCCACGTCCATCACCACCACACTGTGGGATCGCCGCGAAGCATTTCACCAAACGCGTTTGGCAGAAACATCCAGCATCTACGATCCTGCACTGACGCAACCGCTCACTGAACTCACCAATCACGGCTTTTCGTTGACGCAATCGATCGGCATCCTTACTCGTGGTCTGCAGAGTCAGGCTTACCTGATGTCGTCAATCGACTTCTTCTGGATTTCCGGTTGGATCAGCTTCGCGCTGATTGGCGTCATGATGCTGGCAAAGCCTACGCGCAATCAGGGGCCGGTGACGGCTGCAGCGGATTAATCTCCAACAACATAGCTGCAACACAGATATCCCGATTACCCAATACGGTGGGTAGTGGCTGTGCACGCGGACGTGGCGCAAAATGCTGGCTAGATATTTGATTGGATGGCCGCCATGTCTGCAGCAGAACGTTTCGTTACCCACTCCGTAGAAAATCAGGCGACGCCAGTCGGCGATTACAACGCTTACACCACGGATACTGCGCTGCGTGAAGCCATCACACGTGAAGGTGGCGCTTGGGCGGATTCACATCTGAGCGAATTCGGTGGCGTTGCGGGTGGCGAGCTGATGCGACTCGGCTACACCGCTAACGAAAACAAACCCAAGTTCAAACCGTTTGATCGCTACGGCAATCGCATCGACGAAATTGAATTTCATCCGAGCTATCACCGGGTGATGCAGCTTGGCATGCAGTACGGCGTGCA
Source organism: Stenotrophobium rhamnosiphilum (assembly GCF_003052265.1). Lineage (GTDB taxonomy): Bacteria > Pseudomonadota > Gammaproteobacteria > Nevskiales > Nevskiaceae > Stenotrophobium > Stenotrophobium rhamnosiphilum. Next base: position 537,159 of record NZ_QANS01000001.1, on the reverse strand, counting down.
TGCTTATGCGTGGCGTAACATCGAAAAGACTGGCGCGCATGTTGCGCGCGCAGCGGTGTCGTATCTGCATAGTCAGGCTGAAGCTGGTACCGGTTGCCCGCTGACGATGACGCACTCGGCGATGCCTGCGCTTATGCATCAACCGGAAGTCGCCAAATTCTGGGGGCCGCTGATTCACTCTTACGAATACGATCAACGCGTATTGCCTGCCGCACAAAAAACCGGCTGCACCATCGGCATGGGCATGACCGAGAAACAAGGCGGCTCTGATGTGCGCGCCAACACCACGCGTGCGTATTTACAGCCCGATGGCAGCTACGAAATTGTCGGCCACAAGTGGTTTTTCTCTGCGCCGATGTGCGATGCGTGGCTCGTTCTGGCCTACGTTGATCGCGGCATTACCTGTTTCATGATGCCGAAGATTCTGGCTGATGGAACGCGTAACGCCATTCGCATTCAACGTCTCAAGGACAAGCTCGGCGATTGGAGCAATGCGTCGAGCGAAGTGGAATTCCATGGCGCTTGGGCTGTGCGCGTCGGTGAAGAAGGCCGCGGCGTTGCCACGATTTTAGAAATGGTTTCGCTGACGCGTCTGGATTGCATGATTGGTTCAAGCGCACTAATGCGCCAAGCTAGCGTGCAAGCACTACACCATGCAGCATCGCGTAAAGCCTTCGGAAAACGTTTGATCGAACAGCCGCTGATGCAAAATGTGTTGGCGGATCTGGCGCTGGAATCTGAATCACACACTGCACTCACCATGCGTGTTGCGCGTGCAGTCGATGCATCCCCGCGTAACGAAGGCGAAGCTGCTTTCGCACGCATCGCTACTGCCATCGGTAAATATTGGGTTTGCAAACGCACACCAGCCTTTGTTAACGAAGCGCAGGAGTGTTTAGGCGGTGCTGGTTATGTCGAAGAAACCAATCTGCCACGTCTCTATCGTCAAGCACCTTTGAATTCGATTTGGGAAGGCAGCGGCAATATCCAGTGTCTCGATGTGTTGCGTGCATTAAACAAAGAACCTGAAACGCGCGAAGCTTTCTTTGGCGAACTGCTTAGTGTGCGCGGCGAGAACGCTGATCTTGATCGTGAGATTCAGTGGCTGTCACAAGCCTTTGAAGATCGCGCCACGGTTGAAACCCGCTCACGCCTGATTGTTGAACGCATGGCGCTGGCCCTGCAGGCCACGACGCTGATTCGTGCTGGTAACAGCGCTGTTAGTGATACCTTCTGCTCGAGTCGCTTGGGTGGTGGGCATGGCCTTGTTCTTGGCACCCTCGCCGCGGATGCGCCGATGGTGGAGTTGATTAAGCGCGCTTCGCTGACTGGCACGCTGTAACTAAATGGTTTCCCTCTCCCCGCTTGCGGGGAGAGGGTCAGGGTGAGGGGCCGCTCGGTCTGCAAAGTGTGCAAGCCCCTCACCCCAGCCCTCTCCCCACTAGCGTGGGGAGAGGGAGTTATCTGTTCGTGGGAATCACCGGCGCGCACCTTATAATGCGCGCCCCTTTCTCGTGATCGCCCGAGAAAGACCACGCATCAGGATTCCCACATGGCTTGGCTGCAATTGCGCATCTCCAGCGCACACCCCGAATTTGTTGAAGAGATTCTTCTCGGCAATGGCGCCGTCGGCGTCAGCTTTATTGATGGCGAAGACCGTCCAGTGCTGGAGCCTCTGCCCGGCGAAACGCCGCTGTGGGAAAACACCGTCACGCTCGGCTTGTTCTATGACAACGTTGACCTCGCCCCCGCACAAGACGCTTTGCGCGAGCTGCTGCCAGACGGCGACACCGTCACCATCGCCAGCGAACTGATCGAAGATCAGGACTGGGTCCGTGCTTGGCTCGATCATTGGCACCCGCTCAAGTTCGGCGAGCATCTCTGGGTCGCCCCGACCGAGAAGATTGGCGAGATCAACGATCCTGAAGCCATCATCCTCAAGCTCGACCCGGGATTGGCCTTTGGCACCGGCACGCATCCAACCACCGCGCTGTGTCTGGAATGGCTGTCGCACCAAGACCTTACAGGCAAAACCGTTCTCGACTACGGATGTGGCTCCGGCATTCTCGCTATCGCCGCACTCAAGCTCGGTGCAGCGCATGCCATCTGTGTCGACATCGACCCACAGGCCCTGACCGCCACCGAGAACAACGCCAAAGAAAACGGCGTGCTCGAGCGCATCCGCGTCATGCTGCCGGCTGACTTCGTGCCCTTCCCGGCCGACTTCGTCATCGCCAACATTCTCGCGCGCCCATTGATTTCATTGGCGCCTTTGCTGGCATCCAGCGTGAACGCCGGTGGCAAGATCGTGTTGGCTGGCTTGCTGGAACGTCAGCAGGAAGAAGTCCGCGAGGCCTACGCCACATGGTTCACCTCTGAACCCGATCAGATCAAAGAAGGCTGGACGCGTCTCGCAGGCGTTTGCCGTATTCCCTCACTGATCAGCTACGTACACATTTCGAACACCATCGCCACCGCAGGCCAACCGCAGGCGGAACACTTCGCGCTGCTGGCTCGCGCGGGCTACAAGACTGTCATCAACCTTGCAGTGCCCACCTCATCTAATTTCATGCCGAATGAAGTTGAGCATTGTGCGCAGCAGGGTCTGGACTACATCCATCTGCCTGTGGCTTGGAATAACCCAACCCGCGAAGATTTCGAAAAGTTTGTGACAGCGATGAAATCGCTCAGCGACAGCAAAAGTTTCATTCATTGCGCGCTCAACAAGCGAGTGTCGGTATTCGTGTTTCTCTACCGCGTCATTGAGTTAGGCGAGACAGTGGAAGTGGCATCGCAGGAACCGCAACAAATTTGGGCACCTAATGAGATCTGGTCCAAGTTCAAGCACGACATGCTGGCGGGTTTCAAGCCCTGAGCAAAAAATAAGCGAAACCGCTTTTTTATGCGAACCGTTGTAGGTATGATTGCCGGCCGTTTTGGGGTGGGCCTAATTAGCAAAACAACAGGGCTGGGAACAAAACAGAAATGTCCGCGCAAAGAACTCTCGACTCAAAACCACTGTGCAATTCTGTTTCAGAATGTCTCGATGATTATTTCGAGGCTCTGAACGGACATGCACCCAAAGATCTGTACGACACGATCCTTGCGCAGGTAGAACCACCGTTGCTGCGTGCAACGCTGAGCTATTGCGATGGCAATCAATCGCGCGCAGCCGACATGCTCGGCCTCAACCGCGCCACGCTGCGTAAGAAACTGCAGCAGTACAAGATCAAGGCGTTGTCGTCATAAGTCTAAGGTCACACAAGAATTCCACACCATGCCCGCTCACGCGGGCATGAACATTTTTAAAGTCTGCTTTCGAGCTTAATCATGATCACTCCAGTACGCCGCGCACTCCTTTCCGTCTCCGATAAAACTGGCATTGTTGAACTCGCCGTTGGCCTCGCCGCACGCGGTGTTGAGATTCTCTCTACCGGCGGCACCTTCAAGCTGCTGAAAGATTCAGGCGTTGCTGCGACGGAAGTCAGCGAGCACACCGGCTTTCCAGAAATCATGGATGGCCGCGTCAAAACCCTGCACCCGAAGATTCACGGCGGCATCCTCGCTCGTCGCGGGCAAGACGATGCAGTGATGGCAGAACACGGCATCGCGCCGATTGATCTGGTCATCATCAATCTCTATCCCTTCGAACAGACCGTCGCCAAGCCGGGTTGCACGCGTGAAGATGCTATCGAAAACATCGACATCGGCGGCCCAGCCATGCTGCGCGCTTCGGCAAAAAACCACGCTTGGGTCACCGTTGTTGTTGAGCCTTCTGACTACGCAGTGGTGCTCAAGGAACTTGATGCTGGCGGCGTAACCCAAGCCACGCGCGAAACACTCGCACTCAAAACTTTCGCTCACACCTCACGTTACGACGGCGCAGTTGCTGCGTACCTGAGCAGCGCAACCGCAGCGGATGGCCAGCGCGAAGCATTCCCTGGCGTGTTCAGCGTTCAGCTCAACAAGAAGCAGGAAATGCGCTACGGCGAAAACCCGCACCAGCGCGCCGCGTTCTACGCAGAGCGCAACGCACCAGCCGGCAGCATCAGCGCCGCAGTGCAGATTCAGGGCAAAGAACTTTCGTACAACAACATCGCTGACGCCGACGCTGCGCTGGAATGCGTCAAAGCATTCGTGAAGCCCGCTTGCGTCATCGTCAAACACGCCAACCCTTGCGGCGTTGCCGTGAGTCTTGAAGGCATTCTCACCGCCTACAACCTCGCTTATCAGACCGATCCAACCTCAGCCTTCGGCGGCATCATCGCCTTCAACCGCGAACTCGATGCAGAAACCGCTAAAGCAATCTGCGATCGCCAGTTTGTTGAAGTGATCATTGCACCTACCGTCACCGCAGAAGCCAAAGCGATTGTTGCCGCCAAGCAGAACGTGCGCTTGATGGAGTGCGGCGCATTGCCTTCGTCGCCAATCGCCACCTTCGACTACAAGCGCGTCAACGGCGGCCTGCTCGTACAAGACAACGACCTCGCACTACCTTCGGCCGACAAGCTCAAAATCGTCACCAAGCGCGCACCAACGGAAGCTGAAATTCACGATCTGATCTTTGCAGCGAAAGTTGCCAAGTTCGTGAAATCCAACGCCATCGTCTACGCCCGCAACCGCCAAACCATCGGCGTCGGCGCAGGCCAGATGAGCCGCGTGTACTCAGCCAAGATTGCAGGCATCAAGGCTGCTGATGAGAAGCTTGAAGTTCGTGGTTCGGTAATGGCATCGGATGCCTTCTTCCCGTTCCGCGATGGTATTGATGCAGCAGCCGCCGCAGGCATCAGCGCCGTGATTCAGCCAGGTGGCTCGATGCGTGATAACGAAGTCATTGCGGCGGCTGATGAAGCCGGCATGGCGATGGTCTTCACCGGCACGCGCCACTTCCGTCACTAAGCATGACGCGTCAACAAAAAAGGCGACCTTCGGGTCGCCTTTTTTGTGCATGAACACTTTTGCAGAACAAGCGTAGGAGCGCCTCTTAGGCGCGATGGCTCTATCGCGCCTAAGAGGCGCTCCTACAGGCCTTTTACGTTGGTATTGCAACGATATTTACTATCGCCCCACCCCTCACTCCACGCGCATACTGGCCACACAAAACATAAAGCTCAGCCCTCAACGTAAGTGGCTGAGCGCATCTAGTTTTATTTTGAGGAGAAACACCATGAAAGCGCGAGCCCACTCACGCCTGAAGAATTTGCTGTCTGTCTTGGCGCTCTGCGCCATCAGCAGCGCGATGATCTCGTGCAGCCGCAGCAGTCCCGCAACAGAATCTGGTTCAGGTTCTGGCGGAGCCGGCGAAGTTGATGCCGACTTCCACACACTGAAAACGCCGCTACTCGCCGCGCATCAGTTTGAATTGATCACGCTGTCAACGCTGCCCGACACCGTCTCTGACGGCGACGTGTTGCTCGCCGTTCGCGGTCTTGATGCAGCCGACACTGTGCGTGTGAAACGCAACGGCACCGATGTCAGCAGCGTCTTCACTCGTCAAAGCAATGGCGATTGGAATGGCTTAGTCAGCGGTCTTAAAAAAGGCGCCAACACACTCAGCGCAACAGCCACCGGCCCAAGCGGCACACGCAATGCTTCACTCGTGGTGCGCAACCATCCAATCACTGGCCCGATCATTTCTGGCCCTCATCAAAAGCCCTTCATTTGCGAAACCAAAGAAGCGGGCCTTGGCGATCCAATTGATGACAACTGTTCGGTGAAAACGGTTTATCAGTGGTTCTATCGCTCATCGCTGACGCAAGGCTTTAACGAACTGGCTGATCCTTACGCCGCATATCCTGCAGACGCGATGACGACGGTCACTAAAGATGGCGCCGCTGTGCCCTTCGTTGTGCGCGTGGAATCCGCGACGATCAATCGTGGCATCGCGCGCATCTCGGTGCTCGATGATCCGCACGCACGTGGTCGCGACAAACCATTCGCACCCACGTGGAATCACCGCGTGTATTACGCCTACGGCGAATCTTGCGGCACCGGTTATCACCAAGGCATCAACGACCCAACCATCGTGATGGCAGGCTTGCCAGACCCCAGCAACATCGACACCAATCGCATCCTCATCAATCTGGTCGGCATTGACCAACGCCTGGGCAAAGGCGATGTCATCGTTCACTCGACTGCGAGTGCTTACGGCGTTAACTGCAATCCGATGCTGAGCATCGAAACCGCGATGATGATCAAAGAACACATCACCGAGCAGTACGGTTTAATTGACGATGTGATCGGCACCAACGGTTCAGGCGCAGCGCTTCAGCAATACAACGCAATCAACAACGCACCGGGCCTACTCACCGGCGCGATGCCCACCGCAACTTTCGCAGACGTTGCCAGCACTGCGATGACTGTTGTCGATTGCGGCCTGCTCAATCACTACTACAGCACGCGTTCAAACTGGACAGGCTTCAAGCAAGCCGCAGTCAATGGACATCTAATCACCACCGATGCACTTACGCCCGATAACTCGCCCGCGCTCAACAGCATCTGCGCCAGCTGGGTCACCGCCTTCCTCGACGTAATTGATCCAACCAAAGGCTGCGCCAGCGCTGTCCCCGAGGCGATGCGTTACAACAAAGAAACCAAGAAAGGCGTGCGCTGCACCGTTCAAGATGCACAGGTGAATATCTGGGGCCGCGATCCCAAAACCGGTTTCGCACGTCGCCCGATGGACAACATCGGCATTCAATACGGCCTCGCCGCACTTAACGCGGGCACCATCAGCACCGATGAATTCATTGATCTCAATCAAAACATCGGCGGCTTCGGCATTGATGGTGACTACATCTCTGAGCGCATGGATATGGGCGCCGATGTTGCTGAACTCGCTCATCGCGCAGGCCAAGTGATTGGCCGCGGTGCAATCGCTGAAACACCAGTGATGGATCTCGCACCCTATCTCGATTTGATTCCAGTGCTGAACATTCACGAATCCATCCGCCCATTCACCGTGCGTGCACGTCTGCGCAAATACACGGGGCAAGACACTGTGCCGAGTTCAGGCCTTACGCAAAGCATGTGGCGCGGTGTGCTGACGCAGCCTGATGCATTTTCCGCGATGGATAAATGGATTGCAGCAATGCATAACCCAACGTCAGAAAATCGCATCGCCTCAGTTCAAGCCGCGCGCCCATCTGATGCACAAGATCGCTGCGTCATTGGCACACTCGGCGGTCGCTTGGAATTGCCTAACGCATTGCTCGGCCCACTCGGCATTCAAGCGCCATTGCTCCCATCAGCAGGTTTACCGGGCGTTGTGATTCCACTGCGCGTTGATGTTCCAGAAGAGTTCGACACACCGAACTCACCAATCGGTCCGTGCCAAACCTTGTTGCCCGTTCCCGGCACACCACGCATGGCCGCAGGCATGCCGCTGACCGATGACGTCATCAAATGCCAACTCAAGCCAATCAATGCAAGTGACTACCCCGCTGGCATCACCGAAGCTCAACTCAACAAACTGCGCACGCTCTATCCACAAGGCGTTTGCGACTACACCAAGTCTTCCGTCGGCTTTACCGAAAAGAGCATGTTGTGGCCAAGCTTTGGTGGCGAGAAACGTGTGGAGCCTTATGGACTCCGCTGGAGAGTCGCGCGTTCAAATTAATGTAGTCCGTAAAACAAAAAGGCGACCTTCGGGTCGCCTTTTTTATTGCAGATGAAATCGGCATGGGCATTCTTGTCCAATCGTTCAGTCCAACACGGCAAGTACCATCCTTTACGCCTTCAACTACTGACTGGAGATTTTTCTCATGAACAGAATTTCCCCAACACTCGCCGCCAGCATGCTCGTCACCGGCCTGACCACATTCGCATCCGCCGCAACAGCGCAATACATCGGCCCTTCATCGTCTGCAACGTACAAATCGATTGATGAAGTCACCAAGAATCCAGTTGAAGATATGCCCGTCGTTCTTGAAGGCTATTTAATCCGCAAGGTGGGCAAAGAAAAGTACATCTTCTCCGACGGCAAAAAAGAAATCCGCGTCGAGATTGATCAAAAGCATTTCCCCGCCACAGCCATCAGCGAAAAAACGCGTGTGCAGATTCGCGGCGAAGTAGAAAAGGATTTCATGGAAAGTCCGGAGATTGATGTTGATCAACTGGTAGTGATGAATTAAAAAAGGCGACCTTCGGGTCGCTTTTTAATTTCTGTCATCCCGAACGCAGTGAGGGATCTTGCTGTAACGCTTTGCTTTGCATGCCAACAGCAAGATTCCTCGCTGCGCGTCGGAATGACACCGCTATCGAAGAGCTAAAGGAATCCGTAGCCCGGGTGAAACCCGGGGAACTCCACCATTAACAAACAAGAACCCGGGTTGCACCCGGGCTACCTCACCACACTATTCTGTTGTTTTCTTTCATAACGATCCTTGTAGTGGTTCTCTGGTCCGGCACCACTGTCGGCATCCCAGCATGCATCTAGTTCTTTAGCTGTGGGATCAATTCCCGTGGCTTGGAATGCTGAGTTTGCTGAAAATATTTGTATCGAACATGAGCCGCCATAAATGGCATGTTGCGCCACATAAAATTGTCCTGGCATAGGCTTGAAAGACGCATGTGCCACGCAAAAGCTGTAATTCACCGCCACCGTTCCATATCCGTATGGACTTCCTGTCACCGCGCCCGGCTGAACTAAAGGAACACCAATTCGAAATGGGGTTCCATCCGCAGGAATATTTATTACTACGGAATTTCTATCTTCCCCATTGTCGGAGAATTTCCCGTTAGCTGAGTCATTGTTGAGGATCGCAATTACCTGCCTTGGAGAATCTGAACATTTATAGCCACTGACTACACCGGGGTAGTTAACTACCCACATACGCTTTAAATAACTGGTTGTAACAATTTGAAGTGTGGCGGTTCCCGCTCCACTAGGCTGTACATATTTTTGATTGCATGCAGATGTAATTAAAATCATCGGCAGTAAGACCAATACTTTTTTCATAATTTAGTTATCAAGTAAGAGTGCTTAACTAAAATAACCCAAACTTATAGGGCAAGTGAAGAGCACATTTAACCGCCTACTTTGCATCGCGCCGATAACGCCCCGGGCTCTGGCCCGTCCACTGCCGAAACGCGCGATGAAACGCGCTGGCTTCGGCGAAGCCGAGAGATTGTGCGATGGAGAGCACGCTGCGTTTGGGATCGGCGAGTTGTTCCAAGGCCAAGTCACAGCGCCGTGCATTCATCTCAGCACGATAGGAGGAACCCTCTTCTTCCAATCGCCGACGCAACGCCGTCGGATGCAAATTCAAATGCTCTGCCAATCCTTCAAACGTTAACCAATCTTCTGGCGCGGTATCGCGTAGCAAGCGGCGCACTTGCACCGACACACTCTTGGGATTGCGATATTTGACGATGAAGTTATGTGGCGCGTCTTTTAGGAACTCGCGTGAGGAGCGTTCGGTTTGTACAACGGCTGTTGAAAGATCAACCGCGGCAAATTCAAAACGTGTTTCGGAAGAAGCGAACGTCAGATCATCGCCGACGATATGTTCGTACTCACGAAACCACGCTGGCTGCGCATATGAGAAGTAAGCCTTGTGAATGCTGATGCGTCGCCGCACTAGCCAGCACATGAGGCCGTGCAGCATCACGAACAAAGTCTCGTGAGCGAAGATGCGGCGTTCCAGTGGCAAGGCACCGGTGTCGACGAAGCGAATCACCGCCTCCGTTCCATCCAGCTCCAACTCAAGCCGTGTGTCTTCAATCAGCAGATTGATCAGGCGTGCACCGCGAATCAGTGCCTCACGCAAAGTTGGCGTGTGCAGCATCAGGTGGCAGAGCGTGGCGAAGCTACCGACTTTCATCGGTCGGGTGTCGAGACCAAACAGTTCGTCATCGAGGGTTTCGGCAATCGTCAGCCAGAGGGTGCCGAAGGCGTCAGCACTGACTCGGGCGCGGTCAGAATCCAGCGCCGCGGCTGAAATTCCCGCCTTTTGCAGCACCGGCGCCGTATCGAAGCCACGACGCTCCAGAGAACCTAGCGCCTGGCGGACGAACGCCATGGCGATTGTTCCCTTTTCCGTCACAGATTTAGCGGGGACTGTTTTTGGCATCTACCCTCTATGGAGTACGACTTTTTGGCCTAAACATGGCAAATTCTGTCACAGCATACGGCAGTTTTAGGCATCGTCCAAAACAGCCCTGTGCTTTAACCTGCCGATGTCTAGAATTCCCTACAAAAGTGCCCCCATGAGCAACGAAACCGCTACCGCCCAGAACCTGCCCGCGCCTGAACGCAAACCGCTGCGTTTCATCACCGCCGCTTCGCTGTTCGACGGCCACGATGCCGCCATCAACATCATGCGCCGCATCATCCAGCAGCTTGGCGCAGAAGTGATTCACCTCGGCCACAACCGCAGCGTGGAAGACGTCGTCACCGCAGCATTACAGGAAGACGCCCACGCCATCGCGCTGAGCAGCTACCAGGGCGGCCATGTTGAGTACTTCAAATACATGGTCGACATGCTCAAAGAGCGCGGCGGCGAAAACATCAAAATCTTCGGCGGCGGCGGCGGCGTGATCGTGCCGGAAGAAATCAAAGAACTGCACGACTACGGCGTCGGCCGCATCTACTCGCCACAAGACGGCCAGAAGCTCGGCCTCGAAGGCATGATCAAAGACATGGTTGATCGCGCCTCGCACACGCTCGAAGGCAAGGCAGAAGACCTGCTCACCAAAACCCAGCTCGGCGACCGCCGCTCACTCGCCCGCCTCATCACGCTGATCGAAGCCGGCAAGCTCTCCACCGCACAGATGGAGAAAGTGAACAAAGCTGGCGCTGCACGCACCGCACCCGTACTCGGCATCACCGGCACTGGCGGCGCAGGTAAATCATCCGTCAGCGACGAACTCATCCGTCGCTTCCGCCTCGACCAGAACGACCAGCTCAAGATCGCCATCATCGCGGTCGATCCTTCACGTCGTAAATCGGGCGGCGCTCTGCTCGGTGACCGCATCCGCATGAATGCGATCAATCACCCCAACATCTTCTTCCGCTCACTCGCCACGCGCGAAGGCGGCATGGAAATCTCTCCTGCCCTGCCTGGCGCCATCGCCGCATGTAAGGCTGCAGGCTTCGATCTGATCTTCGCGGAAACCGCCGGTATCGGTCAGGGCGACGCAGCGGTTGTTGAACACGCTGACGTCTCGCTCTACGTGATGACGCCAGAATTCGGCGCCGCTAGCCAGCTCGAAAAAATCGACATGCTGGATTTCGCCGACATCGTCGCTGTCAACAAATTCGACCGCCGCGGTGCAGAAGACGCCGTGCGTGATGTCAGCAAACAGGTTCAGCGCAACAAAGGCGCGTGGAGCAAGATGCCGCACGAGATGCCGGTGTTCGGCACCATCGCTGCGCGCTTCAACGACAACGGCGTCACCGCGCTCTATCACGGCCTGCGTGAACAGCTCGCCGCCAAAGGCCTCAAGCTCAGCGAAGGCCTGCTCGCCAAGCCGCAAGAAAAGCATTCCACCAGCGCACGCCAGATCGTGCCTGGTTCACGTGCACGTTATCTCGCAGAAATCTCCGACGCCGCACGCGGCTATCGCAAACGCGCTGAGCATCAGGCCCAGCTCGCACGTGAGCGCCAGCACCTACGTGAAACCATCCGCATGATGGAACACAGCGCGCATCCGGTTGAAGATCTCAAAACCGAAATGCACAAGCGCATGGACCACCTCACTGCAGAGTCGAAGAAAGCACTGCACGACTGGCCAGCCGTGCGTGCGTCCTACTCGGGCGATGAATTTGTCTACACGGTTCGCGACAAAGAATTCCGCACGCCGCTCAACCGCCTCTCACTCAGCGGCACCAAGATTCCTCGTGTTGCGCTGCCCAAGTTCAGCGACGAAGGTGATTTGCTGAAGTGGTTATTACTGGAAAACCTGCCCGGCTACTTCCCGTACACCGCAGGCGTGTTCCCCTTCAAGCGCGAAGGCGAAGACCCAACGCGTATGTTCGCTGGCGAAGGCGGCCCCGCACGTACCAACGCGCGCTTCCACCTCGTGTCGAAAGGCATGCCCGCGCATCGCCTCTCCACCGCGTTCGACTCCGTGACGCTCTACGGCGAAGACCCAGCACCACGCCCAGACATCTACGGCAAGGTCGGCAACAGCGGCGTCAGCATCGCAACGCTCGATGACATGAAGCAGCTCTACGCTGGCTTTGATCTCTGCGCGCCGACGACATCCGTGTCCATGACCATCAACGGTCCGGCACCAACGATTCTCGCGCTGTACTTCAACGCCGCGATTGATCAGCAGGCCAGCGAGTTCGAAAAGAAACACGGCCGCCAAGCCAACGCCAAAGAATACGAAGAGATCAAGACTCGCACCCTCGCCACCGTGCGCGGCACCGTGCAGGCCGACATCCTCAAGGAAGACCAGGGCCAGAACACCTGCATCTTCTCAACGGAATTCGCGCTCAAGTGCATGGGCGACATTCAGCAGTTCTTCATTGAGAACAACGTTCGCAACTTCTACTCGGTGAGCATCAGCGGTTATCACATCGCCGAAGCCGGTGCGAACCCAATCAGCCAGCTCGCCTTCACGCTCTCGAATGGATTTACCTTCGTAGAAGCGTATCTGGCACGCGGCATGAAGATCGACGACTTCGCGCCCAACCTCAGCTTCTTCTTCAGCAACGGCATGGATCCGGAATACTCCGTAATGGGTCGCGTCGCGCGCCGCATCTGGGCCGTGGCGATGAAGGAAAAGTACGGCGCCAACGCACGCAGCCAGATGTTGAAGTACCACATCCAAACCTCCGGCCGCTCACTGCACGCGCAGGAAATCGACTTCAACGATATCCGCACCACGCTGCAAGCACTGATCGCGATCTACGACAACTGCAACAGCCTGCACACCAACGCTTACGACGAAGCCATCACCACCCCGACCACGGAATCTGTGCGCCGCGCACTGGCGATCCAGCTCATCATCAACAACGAATGGGGCGTGGCCAAGAACGAGAACCCGAACCAGGGCGCATTCCTGTTCGACGAACTCACCGACCTCGTTGAAGAAGCCGTGCTCAAGGAATTCGAGCGCATCAGCGAACGTGGCGGCGTACTCGGCGCAATGGAAACCGGCTACCAGCGTGGACGCATTCAAGAAGAGTCCATGCACTACGAGCACAAGAAACACGACGGCTCGCTGCCCATCATCGGCGTCAACACCTTCCTCAATCCAAACGGCGACAAGCACGAAGCCACCACGATTGAGCTGGCACGTTCGTCAGACGATGAGAAGCAAGACCAGCTCACTCGCCTCGCCTCCTTCCACGATCGCAACAAAGACAAGGCACCGGCTGCATTGGCCAAGCTCAAGGAAGCTTGCATCAACAACAGCAATATCTTTGCTGAACTGATGAACGCGGCGCGGGTTTGCTCGCTGGGGCAGATTACCCATGCCTTGTTTGAGGTGGGCGGGCAGTATCGACGGAATATGTAAGTGTTATTGCTGTAACAACAAAGCCCGCGAAAGCGGGCTTTGTTATTACAGGGATCGATTCAGCTAGAGACAGCATACTTTGCGAAATTAATGAATATAGATAAAGTCGACTCACTCATTTGGACCTAAATCTGTTTGATTTTTCTTATCAAGCGGCAGCAACTCTGAAAGTACCGTATCACTTCCGGAATAATTCAATGAATAGAAGCTCAGAAGACTCAGAGATGGCCGATAGCCAAAGCGTTTGGAGCGATGATGTTCTGGATAGAGAGGGCTACGCATTATTCCTTCAAAAACTACTGATTGAACAATCTCAAGAAAGCGCCTTGCGGGGCGCAGGATTAACAATAGCGCTCGATGCGGAATGGGGGACAGGTAAAACTTTTTTCGTAACACGCTGGCTTCAAGATTTAAAAAATCAAGGATACCCAGTAGTACTTTTTGACGCGTGGCAGAACGATCTTGGTTCGGAAGGCGCAACAGCATTAATGGCGTGCATGAAGGCTGCTCTTGATGAGCAAACCCAGAAATTACCCAAATCCAAACAGATTAAGAAATCTGCAGAAGCCGCTCTGCAATCTGCAATGCACGGGTTTCGAAAAGCAGTTTTGCCAGCAGCCAAGGTGCTTGCGACCAGCTTGATTAAGAAAACCACAGGCATTGCAGTAGAAGAAATCGTAACTGCTGTCGCAAATAATGCAGAAACCCCAAACGATATTGCTAAAAACGCCATAGATGCGGCAGTTCAAACGACTGAAAGTGGCCTAGATGAGTTGTTTAAACACATGCTGGACGAACACTCAGCAAGATTAGAAGCCATTAAAATTTTCAGGGGCGGAATCGTTGATCTACTTGGAATATTAAACGATCAAACCGACTTGAAATTGCCACTATTTGTCTTCGTTGATGAAGTAGACAGATGCAGACCCTCTTACTCCATTCAGTTGCTTGAAGAAATTAAGCACATATTTGGAATGAAGCATATTTGCTTCATTGTCTCCACAAACCTAACTCAACTTCGAGAATCCATAAGAGTAGTTTACGGATCCGAATTTGATAGCCATAGTTACTTAAGACGATTTTTTGATCTTGACTGCCGCTTACCACTCCCAAATTTCAACAGATTTCTTCCTTGCCGCAAGCCACCATGCTGACACTGGCACCGATCAACAGTGCGGTCAAAAGCACTGCTTTGCTGGTTTTGAAAGCATCCATCGTTAATCTCCGTGAGCGATTAGTCGCGCCCCAGAGTAGCTCATATGGATAGATTGCATAGTGCGGTATCACACTAAACACGCCGCATTACGTCAGTGAATACACCGGCACGGGCTCTGCAAAGCCTTTGAGTGGTTCTGGTGCGCGATCTTGCACAGAGAGGCTGTGCTCATCAGCTAGTGCCCTGCGCGTGCCTTCATCGAGAAGCACTTCGCCATCTTCTGCACGCTGACATAAACGTGCTGCGAGATTGACTGCATTGCCGACGGCGACGTATTCCAAACGCCCAGCGCCTTGAATCGCGCCGATGGTGGTGGCACCTGTTGCAACACCAACACCCAATCCCAGTTCATCTGATTGAGCGCGAAGAAGTGGGCGTGCAAGTCGCATAATGTCTTGTGCAAGTGCGATGGCTACGGATGCTGTGTCTTTTAATGGCACAGGCGCGCCGACCAGAATCAGGATGCCGTCACCTGCATGATCTTTGACAGTGCTTTGATGTGCGTCCGTGACTTGGCCGACTGCTTTGTAGAAGGCTTCTAGTAAATCGACGACCTGTGATGAATCGCGCTCTCGTGCATAGGCGGTGAATCCACGGATGTCGCAAACCACTACGGAGATACCTCGACGCTCGCGATGCAGCAGTGCATTGGGATCTTCGGCACGCATCATTCGCGCAACTTCGGGCGAGATGAACTGGCTCATGAATTTGCCACGCTCACTCTGAATGATGAGATAGCGAACGGAGCCGTAGAGGAAGATCAACAGACCGATGGTGAGCGAAAGCGTGAGCCAGTGTTGATTGAGGATTAGCGACACGAGGAAAAACGGCGCAGCGATGAGCAAAGCTTTTAAGCGAACAGATTCGGCGCGATCAGACTGCACGAAGAACAGGATGATGATGGCGATGCTGGAGAGCAGCATCGACAGGCCGAGAAACGGCATGAACAGCGCAAACTCCAAACCGCTGGTGCGAACAAAGCCGGAATGATTGGCAACCGCAAGATCTGGCGCAATCATCAAATAGCCGAGTCGCATCAATCCAAAGATAACGATCAAGCCCTGTGAAATGCGGAAGAGCACATTGACGGCTTTGCGCCAACCGCCGACAACCGAGCTTTCACCAATGCGCCGTCCCCACTCGATGCCGGCGAGGATGGCGACACTCTCAAAAATTGCGCCTAAGGTTTCGATCCAAAACAGCGGTAACACTCCAGCCTCACGCCCAATGCCAGAGATCAATACATCTGGAGCGATGATGCCCATGGCCAACGCCAGCGCGCGCGATGCGCGACTGCGTGGGTCAGTCACAAAAACAATAATCGCCAAGCCCAAGCTGAGCAGCGCGACGATTAAAAATGATAGGTCCAGATCCTGCATGGTGTGGGACGAGTGATTAATGGATTACATGCTGACAGATTTTGCGAAGCGCGTGCGGCGGGAGAATCGCACCAATAGCGTCAAAATCTTTGCCTTGCCAGAAACAAGATGCCGAGGTCATTAGCTATCTGCCTCAGACTTATTGACTACCGCCCCTTATTTTTTCAGTTATGCCGCATCGATTTCGTTGTTTTCACATCTGATAAAGTGTGCTCTTGAGCGGTGATATGCGCTCAACGCGGCGATTAATAAAACCGACTGCTTGAGAAAATGGTTTATTGGTGCCGTTCTATATTAAGAACTATGCTGAACACGGTGCCATTGAATTTAACGCTTGCCATTTTTTGGAATTGCCATCATGAAAGCAACAGTTCGTAAAAGAGTTGCACGCATAAGAACTACGTTTGGACAATTTAGTTTTCTAGCAGCACTGCGTGTCCTTGCTGCCGAAATTACACGCAAATTGTTCGACCCGCATCAGACGATAAGTTATGCCCAAACAGGCGAAGATCGCATTCTAATAACGATCTTGGATCGCCTCGGATCGAACGGAAATTCGGGCTTTTATGTAGACGTCGGTAGCAACGATCCGATGATGTGCTCCAATACTTATGCTCTGTATAGGAGGGGCTGGCGAGGGCTCTGCGTTGATGCCAATGAAGAGTTGATCAGCAAGCACCAAAACATACGCAAAAAGGATATCTGCGTTTGTGCGGCAATCTCGAATGTAGAAAGTGAACTGGTTTTTACATACTTTAATAACCCTTTGGTGTCGTCACTCGACCCGGCCCACGTCAAAAACTGGACGGATTGGGTCGGTGTTAAACGCACAAAAGTAGTAAAAACTCGACCGCTGAGTTCAATATTTAAAGAACGTGATATTCCAAGTACATTTGATATTTTGACGATCGACATCGAAGGTTACGACTTCGAAGCGCTGACCTCTTTTGACCTTGATCAATACCGGCCCAAAATCATCATTATTGAGATGCATGGCTATGACATGACAGGTCAAAGTCCCAATAAAATCTATGACTATCTAAAAGATCATAACTACGTCATGGTGGGATTTGCAGTAATGAATGGTTACTTTGTAGATGCGCCACTGCGACCGCTTTTGAATTAGAGCGTGTCTGCGCGGCGCTGAGTTCTCCCACCCACACCCCCACTGGGCCGTCTCTGTACGACCACATAACGAGACGGTCCGACAAAAACATGAAGCAACCACCCTGGAAGAGACCCAACCCCGCTGGCAAGACGAAGAGCAAGCTAAGCCCTGCTCAAGTCGAAGCTGCGCGAGAACGTGCAGCGGCCGCAGGTCGGCGGTATCCGAACTTGGTGGACAATATGTGGGCGGCGAAACAAGACGCCGCCTCATTGACTGGAAACGCTGGCGGCAAATCTGATCCCTCGCCACTCAAGTGATTCAAGCAGTTGTAGGGTGAGTTTCGCTGCGCTCTACCCACCCTACGATTCGCTTCAAATGTCATTTTTGAAACCAGTAAAGCTAGGCTCGATTCTTTAATTATTGCTTTGCGTAGTCACGCAATTCCGGCTCTGCACTCGTGCCTTGCACAGTGGAAACCAAGAAGTCACTCCCAAAGTTAGTAAAACCACGTAGCGCGGTGATGGCGCTGGTGGGGTCTGTGACACTGGGCATGTAAGTGGTGAGGCAGACATCGGATGGCAAATGCGCGAGGTTGATCGCTTGCCCCGGATGATCAAGCGCATCAAGCACCAGCAAGTAAGTGAGATTGTCGGCAAGGATGGTGAAATGCTCGATGGGACGCAGCGGGCAGATGTCTTGCAACACGATGTTGGTGGCGCCTTCGAGATGACTCACAGCAGGCTGCGGCACGATCACTTCATCGAAGCTGGTAGCGATGGAGGTGTAGACGATGTCTTTGGGTAAAGGCCGAGCATTGAGCGCAGCGAGAAAGTTAGAACCTGCTGCGATCTGCCACACCGACGGAGGACAACGTCTGCCTGCATTGCACGCAAACTCAGCCGCAGTGGTTCCGTTATGCGGCGTAGCCAACGAGATGTAGGTGGATACCTTGGACGGAATATCAGGCCAAAACTTTAGCGCCCACATTTCATTGAGCGGTCCGTGTTGATGTCCGAATAGAACAACCTTGCGGCCACTCTGTGCAGATATCTTGCGCACGGCGTAGACGACATATTCGGCAGCATTCTGTAGATCACCGAAGCCCCGATCAGGAATCGAGATGCTGCACGTTGGGATGCCGAGTGATGGCAGTTGCTGGAGATAATTCCAACCAAAGGAATCCTGCGCATTGGTAAAGGTAGGTGTGATCAGCACGGGATCGCGCGTTGCACCGACGATGTCGGGCGTGCAGCTCAGGCCCGCATCGAGCTGAGCCTGCGACAAAGTCAGCGCGGGTC
The DNA here is from genome assembly GCF_003052265.1 of Stenotrophobium rhamnosiphilum. Classification (GTDB taxonomy): domain Bacteria; phylum Pseudomonadota; class Gammaproteobacteria; order Nevskiales; family Nevskiaceae; genus Stenotrophobium; species Stenotrophobium rhamnosiphilum. Next base: position 518,688 of record NZ_QANS01000001.1, on the reverse strand, counting down.
CTTCTGCAGATGCGGAACCAGTGACTTCGCTACTGGTGCCCGTACAGCCGGCAAGCGCGCAGCTCAACAGCATCAAGAGTTTTTTCATGGCCCCAAGCTATACGCGCGTACCGGGCAATCACATGGCCGCTGCGCCGCAGGATCGGTGTTTATAGCCACTTCAAGGAAGCCCTGCGAAATGAGGGCCAGAAAATTACTTAAGCCGCGGCGCGCCTAATCCGCTTGCTTACAGCTTTCTGCTTTACAGCACGAGCAGGGACTACGGCCACTTTCAAACCTAGTGAAGTAATCACTTTTGATACCGTTGCAAACTCCGGACGAGATGTCCCGTTGAGTGCTTTGTAGAGACTCTCGCGACCCAATCCTGCATCTCGTGCAATCTGCGACATGCCCTTGGCGCGCGCAACGGTGCCGAGTGCGACGATCAGCTCTTCTGGACTGCCGTTCTCTAACGCGTCGTTGAGGTAAGCCGCGATGGACTTGATATCAGTCAAATAATCAGCGGCATCAAATTTTGTGGTTTTGAGGCTCATGTCTTACTCCAATTGTTGCGCCAACAGCTTGGCCTTGTTGATATCGCGCCGCTGCGAAGATTTATCACCAGCGCACAGCAGAATCACAATTTGACGGCCACGCTGCGTGTAGTACACGCGGTAGCCCGGCCCGAGCGGAACTCTCAGCTCCGATACACCCTCACCCACCGATTTGTGATCGCCGAAATTTCCACTGGCCATTCTCTCGATACGCCGAGCGATTACTGCGCGGCTTTGAATATCACGGAGGTTAGCCATCCACTCGGCAAAGGCTGCGGTTTGACGTATTTCAAGCATTTGCATTGTATCCTATTAGATACAGTAATCAAGGTACGATTTCTCAATTTTCTAGCGCCTTGGTTCGCACTGCCGTGATCGAATGCTCAGCCACGTAGCCCGGGTGAAACCCGGGGCTTTCTATTGATGATGTGGCGTTTCCCGGGTTGCGCCCGGGGTACCTGGTCAAGTGATTTTTCGTAGGGCGGGAGCATCCCGCCTTCAGCGAAGTGAGGTACGCGAAAGGCGGGATACTCCCGCCCCACAGGCCCTCGCCTACTACGTTCGGTGGATAGCTCCCCCGCCCGCTTTTCGGACAATGAGGCATTGTGCTGCGCGCCTGTCGCGCTGCTTGGAATTCTTTGGGGAAATCATCAATGCGTATTCAATTCCGGACGCTGTGCCTGTCACTGCTGCTGACTGTTCTGTGCGGCAATGCTGCGGCAACGGTTATCGACGATGCTGCGCTCAACAAAACATCCGACGGCAGCAACTGGGCTGCGTGGGGTCGCACGTTTGATGAGCAGCGTTTTAGCCCGCTCGATGAGATCAACACCAAGACGGTTTCGCGCTTGGGGCTGGCTTGGTCGCTGGAGTTGAATGATGTCTGGAACGTATCGAGCCAGCCGCTTGCTGTTGATGGCGTGATCTACACCGCGGTTGGTTACAGCCACGTTTACGCAATCGACGCACTCACCGGCAAGGAGTTGTGGAACTACAACCCGAAGGTAGAAGCACGCAAGATGGGTTTGGCTTGGGGCTCGCGTGGTCTCGCGTTCTACAAAGGCAAGGTCTATGCAGGCGTGCAAGACGGCCGTTTGTTTGCGCTTGATGCCAAGACCGGCAAGTTGGTTTGGGAAGTGCAAACCACCGATCCCAAAGACAACCGTTACATCACCGGCGCACCGCGCGTATTCAACGGCAAGATCATCATTGGTCATGGCGGCGCAGACTTCGGTCACGTGCGCGGCTACGTCACAACGTATGACGCTGAAACGGGCAAGGAACTGTGGCGCTGGTTTGTGGTGCCGGGCAATCCTGCTGATGGCTTCGAGAACGAAGCGATGGCTGAAGCTGCCAAGACCTGGACCGGCGAGTGGTGGAAATTTGGCGGTGGCGGCACGGTCTGGAATGCAATGACCTATGACGCCGAGAAGGATGTGATTTATTTGGGCACCGGCAACGGCTCGCCGTGGAATCACAAGCTGCGTTCACCGAAGGGCGGCGACAATCTCTATCTGTGCTCAGTCGTCGCGCTCGACGCTAAGACTGGCAAATACCTGTGGCACTACCAGACCACGCCGGGCGAGAGCTGGGATTTCAACTCGACGATGGACATGGTGCTTGCCACCGTCAACATCGACAACAAGCCACGCAAAGTGATCATGCATGCACCGAAGAATGGTTTCTTCTACATGCTAGATCGCGACACCGGCAAACTGATCTCGGCTGAGAAAATCGGCAAGGTGACGTGGGCAGAGCGCATCGATCTCACAACGGGTCGCCCAGTTGAAGTACGCGGCGCGCGTTATGAAAACGGTGAAGCGCTGATCTGGCCTGGCTCCGGCGGCACGCACAACTGGCAGCCGATGGCGTATAGCCCGGACACCGGCTTGGTCTACATCCCAGCGCGTGAGATGGCGGGCTATTACAACGATGGCGGCCGCGATCCTCGCACATGGCAGATGAAGAAAGGCGATGTGATGGGCCTTAACGGATTCTTCGATGACATTCCGAAGACCGCAGGCACCACTTCATTGTTAGCGTGGAATCCGATCACACAGCAAAAAGCCTGGAGCAATCCGACGCCAGGCGCAACGGCAGGCGGCGTGATCGCAACGCATGGTGGCTTGGTTTTCCAAGGCCGTGCTGATGGCAAGTTTGTTGCGACAGATGCAACGAACGGCAAAGAACTTTGGAGCTACGACATGGGTGTCGGCACGCAAGCCGCACCGATGACTTACACCGTCAACGGCAAGCAGTACGTCACCGTGCTCGCTGGTTGGGGCGGCGCTCCATCGCTACTCGGTTCACTCGCTGCACAACATGGCTGGGTCGGTCGCCAGTACCCTCGCCGCATGCTGACGTTTGCGCTTGATGGCGCTGCCAAATTGCCTGCATCGCCCGCGCCTGTTCCGGGCAAGGTCAAGGCCATTGACGATCCTTCGTTCAAGGTTGATCCAGTCGTCGCAGAGAAAGGAAAGCTCGTGTTCCAACAATGTGTGATCTGCCATGGCGTGTCGGCCGTTGCAGGTGGTTACGCACCTGATCTGCGTGCATCACCCATCCCACTCAACTCGGCTGCGTTCAAAATGATTGTTCAAGGCGGCGCACTTCAATCACGCGGCATGCCACAGTTTGAAACGCTCAGCGATGAAGAACTGCATCAACTCCAAACCTACATCCGCGATCGCGCGCGTTACGAGCCTAGCGCTTGGGACGATATCAAAGCGATCTGGAACTTCGTTGTGTTGATGGTCAAGATGGAGTTGGTGAAGCGCGGCTGGATTGATTGATACGCCAGCATCTCGTTTAAAACAAAGCCCGCTTTCGCGGGCTTTGTTTTTATGGGCGGGGTTAAAAAATCTATGGCCACCTCATCTAGACATACAGCGAATGCTGAGTAAAAATTGTTCTAAAATAAAAAAACGCCCATGTATAAAGGCGCCATAAAACAGGGAGAAAAATAATGGCTTTACGCGCACTCTGCGTTTCATTGGCGAGCTTGATGCTTGCTGGCTGTGCCACTGGCTATCACGACGCCAGCAATCCACTGACCGGTTGGGCCGGAGGCTTCTGGGATACCAAAGGTCCTGGCCAGCTAATCAAGATTGGTTTCAGCGGCAACGGCTTCATCAGTCGCGAAAAGGTAGGCACTTATGTGTTGTACCGCAGCGCAGAAGTAACTCAACGCGAAGGAAAAGATTTTTTCGTGATGTATGAAAATCTTCCCGCGGCAATCAGCGATAGACGTAGCAGCGAACGCACGGTGTCGACCATCGGCGGCAAGGCCGCTACTTACGTTTATGTTCTGCTGAAAACAGAACCTGGCCCGGATGTACTTTCTGCATCTGAAGTCATTGCCCGGCTACGTCCGGAAGTTGAGCGCTAGGAGAAATAACAATGATCATTTCATTCCGAACGCTTGCCACTGCCGCCACTTGTTTCCTACTCGCTGCGTGCGGCATGCAGCCCTACAAACTCCCCAGTAACGAACCCACCGCACAACTAAACCTCGCCGTAAACAAGCGAGCGTGGATCTGTGCCGACGGCAAGTCATACGCGCTAGAACCCAATCAGGCGGGCTACGTGACCATTCCTGCCGGACATCGAATTGTTGTTGGTTCAAGTTTTTTTGAGCAAGGGTATAACGTTCAATACTCCTGCTATCCGCGAGTCAACTTTGTTCCTAAAACGGGCGAAACTTACTATCAGGATTTCCAGATTGAGGCTGAAAAATGCACTGCCTTCATCTACCGAGAAACCAATACCAATCCTGCAGGAGTTGATTTCGAACCCAGCATGCGCGGTAGCGGCTCATGCGACACCGTCTTCTGGGCCGAGCCTCTGGCTCCGCTACCTAACGCGGCAACTCCTAAGCTGACATTTGCGGCGCCATCAGTCGCGACAGCGCCAATACCTTCACCGCCACAGACCGCAGTTGCCGCAACTACGCAGCAACAAACTACTGCGCCTCGCGAAGCGCCTATTCAGGCTGCAATAGCTTGTGGCGATGACATCGCTGCGATAACCAGTTCGCTGAGCGGCAATAGCGAGCGCAAACTGTTGCGAGTGGATTGCCAACTCTATCCGACACCGAATGGCTCGATGCGCGGGTCGCTCCTATCAGCAGGCAATGCAATTGAGTTGGTACGCAATATCTCTAACGCAGAAGGCGCGTGGTGGTATGTCAAGGCAACGGGCACCGTCGGTTGGATTCTCGTGCGGCGCTGATGCTCGTTTAACAAAAAGCCCGCGAAAGCGGGCTTTCTTTTGAACCCACCTCAACAGGTAGGGGGTCTGCCCTACTCATTACAGTTAAAATCAGCGGGTGTAATCCACTATCGCCACTCTTATCCGGACTCTTCTCATGGATCTCAAAAACAAAGTTGTTGCTATTACCGGTGCAGGCCAAGGTATTGGTCGTTCTATTGCTGAAATGTTTGCTGCTGAAGGCGCGAACATTGCACTTATTGACCTGAAGGAAGAAGGCCTTGTCGCAGCGCGTGAGGCTTGCGAGAAGCTTGGCGTGGTGGCGCGTGGTTATACCGCTAACGTGACGGATGAAGCGGCGGTGGATGCGACGATGGCGGCCATCGTTAAAGACTTTGGCCGATTAGATGGTCTCGTCAACAATGCGGGCATCACCAAAGACGCGATGCTGATCAAAGTAAAAGATGGCGAGATTGTGAATCGCATGTCGATGGATCAGTGGAACGCGGTGATTGGCGTTAATCTCACCGGTGTTTTCCTCTGCGGCCGTGCTGCGGCAGAGCAGATGATTCGCCTCGGTAACGGCGGCGTGATCGTAAACATCTCCAGCATCTCACGTGCCGGCAATGCTGGCCAGACCAATTACAGCGCCGCCAAAGCTGGCGTGATCGCAATGGCTACGGCTTGGGCCAGCGAGTTGGGTCGTTACAAGATTCGTACTGGCAGCGTTGCACCTGGCTTTACGCGCACCGAGATTCTGGCCGCGATGAAACCTGAAATTCTGGAGAAAGCTATTGCGCCGGTGCCGTTGAAGCGCATGGGCGATCCTTCTGAAATTGCCAAAGCTGTTCGCTTTATTTTCGACAACGATTATTTCAGTGGTCGTTGCATTGATGTGGATGGTGGTTTGCGGCTTTAAGTTTTTTCGTAGGGCGGGAGTATCCCGCCTATCGCGCGAAAGGCGGGATGCTCCCGCCCTACATCAGTATCAATAGAAAGCGCCGGTGAGTGATCACCGGCGCTTTTCTTTTCTAAGACCGGTTCAGATGTTCTCGTTATCTAACGCTTGCGTTGCACCGCAAACGAGCTCAGCACGCCGAGCACCTGCACTGACCGCAGGCAAAGAAAACAGAGCAGTGACGGAATTGTTTCGCTTTTTCGACTAAATGCGTCCAAATTAGATTGATCGTCGTAATACCTTCATACCCACTGGAGTTAGATATGAACGGAATCATGAAGTGGAGTTGGACGGCGCTGATCGGCATATTCAGCACTGCCCCTCACGCAGAGTCACCAGCGACAGCCCTGCCAGTACCTTTGGTTGAGAGCGTCGATCTGAAGCGCTTTATGGGAAGTTGGTATGTGATCGCACAAATCACCGCTGACAGTGATCGTGGTGCCCACAACGCCGTCGAAACCTATTCGATGAATCCAGACGGCTCGATCGCTACGGTCTACCGCAACCGTCAGGGCAGCTTTGATGGCCCTGAAAAAGTGATGCATCCCGTCGGCTACGTGGAAGATGGCAGTGGCAATGCACTTTGGGGCATCCGACTCTATTGGTGGCTGCCCTTCAAGCTTGAGTACCGCGTGTCATATCTGGAAGCCGATTATTCCGTCGTGATCATCGCGCGCAGCAAGCGGGATTACGTCTGGCTGATGAGCCGCAAACCGAATATGAGCGCATCGGATTTAGCGCGCTATACCGCGCTCATTGGTAGCTGGGGTTATGACACCAGCAAGCTTTTAAGCGTGCCTCAACGTTGGCCTGAATCCTCAAGCAAATAAACCGCGTCAACTCAGATAAGGCGTGATGTCGGTCAGATCAATTTGCTCAGGCGCGAGAAAACGCTCTGCATAACGCATGTACACGCCGCTACGCAGGAACAAGTTGAATAGGTCAGGATCGACGTGACCTTTGAGCTTCATCTTGTGCAGGATCGCAACCGACTCAGATAAAGGCTTGGCGGGTTTGTAGGGCCGGTCGGATGCAGTCAATGCTTCGAAGATGTCAGCAATCGCCATGATGCGTGCCGGGATTGATAACTCTGCCGCGGTGAGTCCACGTGGATAGCCACTGCCGTCCATCGCTTCGTGATGCGTACCTGCGTACTCGGGTACACGTCGTAGCAGCGCAGGAAACTTTGCGCCTTCAAGCATGCGAATCGTATGGATGATGTGCTCGTTGATCTTAAAGCGTTCCTCTCTCGTGAGCGTGCCACGTTCGATGCACAGGTTGTACAGCTCGCCTCGGTCGTAAAGATGCTCTGGAACTTTCATACGGAAGCCTTCAGTCAGCGCACGTTTTTCTTCTGGCGGCCGCGGAATCAAGTGCCATGGCTGGTCAGCAATTAGCGATGCAAGCGCCGGCAAACTGACAGGCGTGCTGGATTGACGACGTTCTTTCTCTTCGTAAGAAATTCCAAGCCGATCATCGAAATTTCGCAGCCAAGTTTGTTTGCCGATGGCCTGCACACGAGCAATATCCGCGGCTGCCATATTCTCGCTTCCCACATTACAAGCAGCGATAAAGACGTAATCGCCCTGCAAAACCGCTGCGCGTTGAGCGTAGATTTGTTCTGCAGTTTCAGCATTCATGCGGCCGGCTAACTGCGCTTGCAACACTTCAATCAAGGCATCACGTAGCAAGACTTCAAAGCGCGTACGGATTTCATGCAAGCGGTTATAAACCGTTTCAAGCTTGGTCGCTTTATCCAAGACGTGCTCGGGACTCGTGATCTTGCCGCAATCGTGTAGCCACGCACCGACGCGAAATTCGCGCCACTCTTCTTCAGTCCGAAAAGAAAAATTGGCCAGCGGACCACTCTCAGCAACATTTGCTTCCCGCGCAAGCATCATCGCGAGTTCAGGCACACGCGCACAGTGACGCCCGGTGTAAGCACTCTTGGCATCGACAGCGTCACCCAGTGTGCGCACCAAGGTATCGAGCAAATTCGTTTGTGCAGCGATCAGTTTTTGATTTTCGAGCGCGACGGTTGCCTGTCCAGCAAGCGCTTCCAGATAAGTTACCTGCGGTGAAGAGAAAGGCGCGATTTGATCGGTATCGGCATCGCGCGCGTTGATAACTTGCATCACACCAATCACACGATCAAGCGTGCGCAAAGGCAAGGATGCGATGGTCTTTACGCGAATACTGGATCGCTCGCGGTTGTACTTGCGCAGGTTGACCAACTCTTCGCGCTGATCCAAGTCGAGATCATCAACAACATGCACGACACCACTCAGCGCCGTGTACACCGCGAGTGACTGATGCTTCATCTCCGGCAACTTCATGTCGAGCGCAGACAGGCAATGCGGCGGCTCCATGCCCAGCGTCGCCACTGGCCGCAGCTTGTCGTCTTCGTCACGCAGGAACAGCACTGCAGCTTCGGCGCTGGACATCTCGCGTGCAGCTTCAAGGACAGCCTCCAGCAAAGCCTGCCGGGTCTTCTTTTTGACTAGATTGGCACCTATACCAATCAATCGCGCCAGATGTCCGGACACCCGCTCAAGTGTGCGCGTGCCTTTAGCGAGGGCATCTCGCATTGCATCGTGAGCATGCTCCAGCGCCCGCACCTCACGCACAGCCGAACGCCTATGCTTTTGCTTTTCCATCGGCGAAAAATTCAGATGGCCGATGCGCTCTGACTGTTGCACCAGCCTCTGCAGAACGCCGGCCATGGCACCGGTACTGAACCAAGTCAGCGGCAAAAGAATCATAAGACCGACGATGGCCACCAACCATGCATCACGCTTTGCTGTCTCGGCTGCTTGCGACATATCCGCCAGTGGCGAAAGCAATAACAACCGGTACTGCGTTCCAGGAATTTTGGCGATGGCGTGCCAAGCCAGCAGAAACGGCTGGTCAGCCAAAGACACCAGACTCAATTGCCCTTCAGCCAAACGATCAGTCACAGCTGCAGCCGCTACCAGTAAGGGATGGCCTAGCTGAGCGACAGGCTTCATCCGAAATTGCGAGAGCTGCTTCCATCGCTCACCCTTGGCACGGAATGCAACGATGCGATGCTGATCGTCGAACAACAAAGCCGCACCGTTGGCACTCACCGGCACCCGTTCCAACAGGCGGTCGATCAGACCCAGTGGCGACGTCATCGACACCACACTCTCACCAGAGCGCAATGCCAAAGTCATCGCCAAAGAATTCCAGGCTGGGGCGAGATGAGGACGGCTGAAGTAAGGACCTTTCGAGCGCAGCGCGCCCAAATACCACTCGGACTGTTCGGGGTGGGCGTCCAAGGAATAGCGACGCTGCGAGAGCAAGCGGTGGTCAGCCGTGTAGTAACTGACCGAGACCATCCTGCTGCCATCCGCTTGCACAGCGAAATGACCCATCGTGTACGCACTGCCAGCAGGCGCTTCGGGATCACGCTTGAGAAAGTACAGCATGTCGCGAGGCCGCGTCACTGCAAAACTATGCGGAACAGCTTGATCCAGAAAGCTTTGCGCCAAGGCTCGGCTGCTTGCCTCAGTGTAAATATCAGGCATCGTCGGCAACAGACTGGCGACGGTACCAAGGTAGCTCGCGTACGACTGCATCATCGCGTCGATTTCGCCGAAGGCGCTATGTGCCAGCAGGCGGAAGTTTTCACGTCCGCTTTGCTCAATTTGCTGATGTGCGCGTCCGAGCACAAACCACAGGAAGGCGCCGGAGAGCAGAAAAACAAACGCGACCACTCGTAAGGTCGCAGTAATCTGAAACGGTAAGCCGGCTTGGCGCGCCATAATTTATTGCTCCCAACCGCTTATGACGTCTCCTTGTCTTGTGGTCCTGAGCCCTAGCAAACCAATAGGGCAAACGAGGCTACCGTCCTTAAGCGATACGTAGCGCCACCCCTGTATCTTTTATCTACATTCCCCCCTTAAACCGTCGGCTTGAGCACAGACGTCGTATCATGTCGGCCTGCAATAAGAATTCAGTCATGCGCCGCTATAAAGAAGAACCTGAACAACAGTACGACGGTCCCAGCAAAACCCAGCAAAAGAACGCGATGCTGGAGTTGCAGGTACTGGGCGTAACCCTGCTTGAGCTGCCGGAAGAGCAGATCGACCTGCTGATTGACGAGGTAGGTCCGCTGCGCGAAGCCATGCGCGATCTGCGCCGTATTACCGCTCATGGTGCGCGCAAACGTCAGGCCAGCTACGTCGGCAAACTCCTGCGTGACGTGGACGTCGAGCCGATGCGCAAGGCACTGGCGGTATGGCACACGCACAAGGCGCGCGACGTCCGTGCGCTGCGCGAGATCGAGCAGTGGCGCGAAAAGATGATCGGCAGCGAAGCTGGCTGGGCCGAATGGACCACCCGTTACCCTGTCGGCGACACCAAACAGCTGCGCGCGCTGGTACGTGATGCGCGCCGTGACCGCGAAATGTCCAAGGTCACCGGCGAGAGCCAGAACGGCCGCGCTTTCCGCGAGATGTTCAGGCTGGTACGCGAAATTCTGTTGGCCCCGAAAGCGCCGCCAGAAGCCTGATCCACCACGCTCGGGCCGCCAAAGCGCCCGACTTCAGTGACAGTGCTGGTCAGTAATTGAAAAAATGCGTCACTGACTTACACCGAATTGCGCCGGAATATGGCATCCTCAATCTAAAGAATAAGAGCCAAGGATCGGATGTCATTGTCAATTTTGCATAAAGTGCCTGCACGGAACTGCGCGCGCGTAACGGGGCTGCCTCAGTCATGAGATCCGAGCCTCCATCGCGGCCACAATCCGCCCATCTGCAGCGTTTGAGCATTGCGGCGGCCGAAGAATTACGCAAAACCGTCCGCAGCACGCTTAAAGAACTCTTCGGCAATTTCATGCCGCAGTTCATTGCTGCCGTGAAACACGCCGCCGACAAAGCGCTGAACCCGACTGAAGCACAAGGCTTTCAGGTACTGACGCGCGCACTGAATGATCGCCGCGAGCTCTGGATCGAGTCGTTTGTACAACACATCGATGCCCACCTCACCGGCGGCACCCTGCCCCAGCGTCAAGCGCGTGGCGGTCAGACAACGACCAACGATGACTCGATTGCCGTTGCCAATATCGAGCTGCGCGCTGAGGCGCGTTTTCACAAGCTGGTGACTGAGCTGGATGCTCGCGTTAATCGCTTGCGCCTGATGCTCTATGTTCCGATTTACACCAAGGCGCTGGCCCCTGCTGGCCTGTGCCGCGCGCTGCAAGACACCGCAGACGAATTGCAGTGGCCCGGCCGCAACCGCGCGCTGCTGTTTACCAAATTTGATGAGTTCTTCATCGCGGGCCTTGAAGAAGGCCTGTATCGCTCGCTGATCGCTGCTTTAACGCGCATCGGCATCGAGACCGCAAAGTCTGCGGCCGATCAGGACGAGCTCAAAGTTCAAGCCGCACCACCGCGCCAGCGCAAGCCGGCGACGTCGATGCAGGCGCCAGAAGATATGACGCACATGGACTCCGAGACGGTGTCGATGTTGCAGTCTTATGCGCTCAAATCAGATGGCGAGGGCTACACCGATGGCCTGCTCGCTGCCGACTTGTTGGCACTGGCTGAACAACGCCCTCTGCCCGGTATGGCACAGGGACAAAGCTGGATTCCCCTGCAGCGTATTGCGCTGGCGGGACACTTTCTCAACGAAGCGATTGGCGACACCATCGTGCCGGACTCGATGCTCCCTGAGCACGAATCCATGCGTTATCCCTTGATGAAATCAGCGCTGACAGATGAAACGCTATTCACCGCTGCCGCTGCGCATCCGCTGGCCAACATGATCAATGAGATGTTGCTGAAGTCGGCAACCTCACGCGTTACCGGCAATGCTGAAACGCGTCGAATTGCGGACCTGCTGCAACAGGTGCTGGTGCAGTTCAATCTGTCGCCAGAATTTGTTCGCTTGTCGATGCAGAACGCCGAGCCGATTCAAGAAACGCAGGTTCAGCGCTTCTTTGAACTGCAACGCCAGCAGGCACAGCAGCGTCGTGATTTTGTGATCAGTGAAGCGCGCCGCGTCGTCGCTAATCAGCTTGAGCGTCTCACCTTTGGTCGCGATACACCTGCGCCAGCTATCACCTTCCTCAACGTTGCATGGGGCCCACTGCTGACCAAGCGCTTGCTGCAACATGGAGCGGGTCATCCCTTGTGGCACGCTGGCGTCACGCTGATGGAACAGTTGCTGGACGAACTGGATATGCGCGAGCCTGAGGAAGTGAAGACGACTGAGTGGCAAGATCTGACCAACGCGATGATCAAAGCATTGATCGCCGAAGGCTTGTCGCAAGAAAAGCTCAAGATCGCTTTAGGCAGCCTTGAGCTTTCACGCAAAACACCGCGAAATTCGCTTTAAAGAAACTTCGGCACACCCAACTTGAGACCCTTGCCCGGCAAGGCCATCAACGTTGAGGTGCCATGCGCAATCAGTTCGCCTCCGGCATCAAACACACTGGCTTCGGTGTAGCTGATCACGCGACCTGCGCGCAGGCATTTGCCGACAGCGCGCAGCTTTCCGCTCGACACCGCTTTGAGATAGTTGAGCTTGAGATCGACGTTGACCAAACCAACGTCGTCCGGCAATCGCAGAAATCCTGCCCAGAACGTTGCCGTATCAATCAACGTGGCGAGCACGCCACCGTGAATGATGCCGAAGGGCTGAAGATGCTTTTCGCCCAGCGTGACGCCGATGATGCAGCTATCGAAATCAATCTCATCCAGCGACATGCCAATCAGCGCAGGATATGGCGCGGTAAGCACGCTTTCCTTCAGGGCACGGATATAGTCAGGGTTAGGCGTCATAGCATTTTCCACGTGTAAGTGATGACACAATTTTAGCTTTAACGACGAGATAAGCATCATCCCCTCTCGCGGAGGATCACAGATGGAATCAGCAACAAGCAACTTCGATGTGGATGCGCACGTACAGCGCATACATCGCGACGGTTACACCATCATCGAAGACTTCCTCTCAACCGAAGATTTGTGCGAGGTGCGCGCAGGCTTGACGCCGTATCTAAATACGCACGCAGGCCGCAATAATTTCGAAGGTTATAAAACTGAGCGCGTCTATACGCTCGTTGCACGCGGCAAGATTTTTGAGAAGCTCACTGAAGAACCACGGGCGCTTGCGCTGCTCGATAAGTTTTTACAGCCGGGTTACTTACTCACCGCAAGTCAGGCGATCTGCATTCACCCCGGCGAAACACCACAGCCGTTACATGCAGACGATATGTTCTATCGCGTTCCGCGCCCTCGCCCATCAATCAGTATTTCCACCATCGTCGCCGTAGATGCTTTTACTGCGGAGAACGGTGGCACTGAGATTTTGCCCGGTAGTCATGCATGGAGTGATGCCGATGTTGCAGGTGTTTACGATGGCCTTGATCACGACACCGTGGCGCAGCAAGCGTTGCTCAAACAACTGATACCTGTACGCATGCCGGCTGGTGCTTGCGTGGTGTTTGCGGGAACGTTGCTGCATCGCGGTGGCGCGAATGTTGGCAACTCGCCTCGTCTAGCGTTCTCGAATCAATATTGCGAACCATGGGCGCGTACGCAGGAGAATTTCTTTCTTGGCGTGCCGCCGCAACTCGCGCGTGAGATGTCGCCCCGCGTACAGCAATTGCTCGGCTACAGCATCTGGCCACCGTTCATGGGACAGGTCACTGCGCGCCACCCAATGAAAGCGCTAGACGCGGATTGGATTGCGCCCGTACTCAACAACAAGCTGTAAGCGCTGGCCTCGTACATCAGGCAAAATCAGCCGCAGTAAAACTTCATTCAGGGAAGGCTTCTCATGTCGAAATGGATCAAACGATTGCTGGTCACGGTGGTTATTCTGGCTGGCGCTTATTACACGCTGGTCGTCTACAGCCCTAGCGCAGGCACGCAGTACAGCATCGACATTGCCAAGGTTCGTGCGCTGGCCAACTCCATCCCCGGCGATAAGCCTCTGGAAATTCGCTACGAACACATTATGGATTTTCGCTTTGCCGAAGCGATGGTCGTCGCAGGCGATCCGTGGAAGTGGACACCAATTTCGGTCTATTCATGGCAACTGGTTTACCCAGACAACACCGTGATTGTTGATGCCGCAATGAATCGCGAAATCGCCGAGCCTGAAGCGTTGGTGCCGATGTATAGCGACAGCACTTATCTGCGCATGCAACAAGCGCTGGAGAAAGCCTCGCAAATCGTCATCACGCACGAGCATATGGATCACATCGGCGGACTCGCTGCACATCCACACCTTGCTGCCTTGCTGCCTGCGCTCAAGCTCACTGAAGAACAGTTCAACAATCGCAAAGGCATGGAGCCTTCTGTGTTGCCTGAAGATGTGGTGAAGGATTACAAGCCAATTAAATACGACGGCATGATGGCGCTCGCCCCAGGCGTAGTGTTGATCAAATCTCCCGGCCACACGCCGGGCAGCCAGATGGTTTATGTGCAGCGTGCGGATGGTCGTGAGCTGTTGCTACTCGGCGATGTCAGCTGGCATATGCGCAATATCGAACTCGTACGCGAACGTCCTTTATTCATGACGCTGGTAATTGGCGAGAACCGCAGTCAGGTCGTTGGCGAATTCCAAGCGCTGCATGATCTGCAGAAGGCTGAGCCCACGCTCAAGCTGGTGCCGGGACATGACGGCGCAGTGGTGAGAGAACTGCTCTCAGAAGGATTGGTCACTCCGGGTTTCAAACTATGACGCTACAGGCGTGGCAGCAAGAGATTCTGACGTCGGTCGAAACCCATCCACTCCATCGCATGATGGGCGTGGAGAAAATTGAATCAGGCAATGGCCTTGCCACCATCGCGTTTACCGTAGGCGAGATGAGCGTCAATGCGCGCGGTGCGTTTCATGGCGGCGTCGCTTATACGATCTGCGACATGGCCTGCTATTCAGCGCTGCTTGGTGTTTTGGTCGAAGGTGAAAATGCGGCGACACATGATATTCATGTCTCGCTGATTCGCGCCGCCATGCGCGGTGATCGCATTGTCACCACTGGCAAGGTCATCAAGCGTGGGCGCAGCGTGGGGTTTATGGAAGCTGAGATGCACTGCAATGACGAACTGATTGCACGTGCCACGGTAACTAAATCAATCTTGCGCTCTCGTAGCTAGAGCGCGCTGCGCTAGAGGCCGTCGCGGCCCGGCGCTAAAGACAACAGTCGATCTGAAATTTGCTGGCTACAACCGCGTCCAAATGCCGCGGTGTAGCCACCGCAGTTACGCTCATCTTTCAGATTGGAAGCGCCCGCCCACTGGTACCCTTCTTCATACGTGGCGCAATAACGCACGCAAGGATTCACCACCGGCGGCACGCTTGCGCAGCCTGCCAACAAGCTAGATGCCAATAGAATGATGCGAAGTTTCATATAGCCAGAAAACCTGAACACGCGGATGTAGAGCTTTGTAGCAAGCTTGGCAGTGATTAGGAAGCTGCCAAGCCCCTAAGAAAAGTAAAGCTCAACTGTTGAGCACCGCGGCATGGTGCGCCAGATGATCAGCGATGAACGTCTGGATAAAGTAATACCCATGGTCATAGCCCTCATGCCGACGCAGCGTCAGCGCTTGGCCGGAGAGTTCAGCCGCAGCTTCCAGTGATTCTGGCGCCAATTGCTGTTCGAGAAACTGATCGCCCAGCCCTTGGTCAATCAGGATCGAGCTGGGATACTTTTTATTACGCATCAACTCGCTCGCGTCCCAGGCTTTCCAAGCTTCGCGGTCATCGCCGAGATAGCGCGAGAACGCCTTTTCACCCCAAGGCACAGCGCAAGGATTGGAGATCGGCGCGAACGCCGATAGCGAATGCCAACGACCGGGATTTCGCAGCGCGTTCACTAATGCGCCATGCCCGCCCATGCTGTGACCAAACAGACCGCGGCGATCTTTGCGTGCAGAAAAATTTTCTTCGATCAACGCAGGCAGTTCTTCATTGACGTAAGTGCCCATGCGGTAATTAGTTGCCCACGGTTCTTGGGTCGCATCAAGATAAAAACCTGCTCCGACACCGAAATCCCAAGACTCGCTATCACCCGGAATATTGAGGCCACGCGGTGAGGTATCGCAGGTGACGATCATTAAGCCCAATTCTGCAGCCAAGCGCTGCGCACCAGCTTTAATGGCGAAGGTTTCTTCCGTGCAGGTCAGGCCCGCAAGGAAATATACGGCGGGCACTGTATGCGTTTGCGCCTGTGGTGGTACGAACACGGCGAAGCGCATCTCGATGCCAGTGCTTGTGCTCAGGTGGCTATAAAAGCCTTGCGTACCGCCGAAGCAAGCGTGCGTACTGCGCGTCGTAATGGCGGACATCAATACACCACGACGCTGCGAATGCTCTCGCCGCGCGTCATCAAATCGAAGCCTTCGTTGATTTGATCCAGCGTGAGTTTGTGCGTGATGAGTTCGTCGATGTTGATCTTCTTGTCCATATACCAATCAACAATCTTTGGCACATCGGTACGGCCGCGCGCACCGCCGAAGGCCGAACCTTGCCAGCGACGACCCGTGACAAGCTGGAATGGACGCGTTGCAATTTCTTTACCCGCTTCGGCCACACCGATCACGGTGGAGACGCCCCAACCCTTGTGGCAGCACTCAAGTGCTTGGCGCATGAGGTTCACATTGCCGACGCATTCAAAGCTGTAATCCGCGCCGCCCTTGGTCAGTTCAACCAAGTGCGCAACCAGATCGCCGTCAATATTTTTCGGATTCACAAAATGCGTCATGCCGAATTGGCGTGCGAGTTTTTCGCGTTCTGGATTGAGATCAACGCCGACAATCATATTGGCGCCAACCAGTTTCAAACCCTGAATGACGTTGAGGCCGATTCCGCCGAGACCAAACACAACGCAGTTGGTGCCTGCTTCAACCTTGGCGGTGAAGATCACCGCGCCGATACCGGTGGTGACGCCGCAGCCGATGTAGCAAACCTTGTCGAACGGTGCATCTTCACGAATTTTTGCCAACGCGATTTCCGGTAGCACGGTGTAGTTGGAGAACGTCGAGCAGCCCATGTAATGCAGGATCGGCTGGCCATTGAATGAGAAGCGGCTGCTGCCATCCGGCATCAAACCCCTCCCCTGCGTCGTGCGGATTTTCTGGCAGAGATTGGTTTTTGGATTGAGGCAGTACTCACACTCGCGGCATTCCGGCGTGTAGAGCGGGATGACGTGATCGCCTTTCTTCAGTGATTTAACGCCGGGGCCAACATCAACAACGATGCCCGCACCTTCGTGGCCGAGAATCGCTGGGAATATGCCTTCTGGGTCCACGCCGCTGAGTGTGTATTTGTCAGTGTGGCAAAGGCCAGTCGCTTTGATTTCCACCAATACCTCACCCTCGCGCGGCCCAGCCAGATCAACGGTTTCGATGGACAGTGGCTGTCCAGCAGCAAAGGCAACGGCGGCGCGAGTTTTCATGAGCGGGCTCAAACGGAATATTTGGGGGCCTGATTCTAACCGTGAGTGCGCCTGTTATCTCGTCCTCAGTGATGAGGCTGGCCGCCTCGGGTAACGGCATATTCGCTTCCATCAAAATATAGAAACTCGGGGAGTTCAGTAAATGGCAAGCAAGGCATCAGCACTTGGCCTGATCACGGTCGCCTATGTCGTCTGTATCGCAGCCGGTTGGGCTGCTTTAGTAAACTTGGATATCGCTGCACCGTGGGACGCATTTGTTGCGGACGTGGTGGCGACGGTTGTTATTTTTGGCTTCAGCCTCGCATTCAAAAATTCCAGTTTCTACGACGCTTACTGGAGCGTGATTCCACCGTTGCTCGCAATGTGGTGGTTTGAACATCACGCACCGGGCATTGACCCCACGCGCGCGTATCTGGTGATTGGATTGGTTTGGCTGTGGGCGATTCGCCTGACTGCTAACTGGGCGACGTTCTGGGAAGGCCTGAGCCACGAAGATTGGCGCTATCCGCTGGTACGTAGCCGCGCTGGCAAGTATGGCGTGCTCGCTGATTTTGGCGGCATTCACCTGTTCCCAACCATTCAGGTCTTTCTTGGCTGCTTACCGATCTACGCCGTGATGACACGCGGTACCGCGCCACTGGGTTGGCTGGATGTCGTTGCCACCATCGTCACGTTTGGCGCGATTGCGATTGAGATGATTGCGGATCTTCAGCTTCACGCCTTTATCAAAACGCGTAAGCCCGGCACCTTCATCACCAGCGGCTTGTGGGCTTGGTCACGTCACCCGAACTATTTCGGCGAAGTCAGCTTCTGGGTGGGACTGATGTTGTTTGGTCTCGCCGCTGCGCCTGATCAATGGTGGTGGGTTTGCTCGGGTGCCGCTGCAATGGCCCTGATGTTCCAGTTCGCCAGCATTCCGTTAATGGACGAGCGCAGCGCTGAGCGTCGCCCGGCTTATCGCGAACACATGAAGAAGGTTTCTGCGCTGGTGCCTTGGCCACCTAAGCGTTAAGTCGTTCCTGCGTCGCTGGGCTCATTTAATGGGCCCAGCGCACGCAATATTCACGCAGTAAATGCCGCCAATTTGCTACCGTACCTGCCCTTTTGAACAAATTCTTTGGGCACTTCCATGGCACGCAATGTTTTGATCACCGGCGGTAACAGCGGCATCGGCTACGAAATGGCTTTGGCGCTAGCCAAACAAGGTGATCGCGTGATCATCGCCGCACGTAGCGAATCCAAATCGCAAGAAGCGATCAGCAACATCAAGGCCGCTTATCCCGCAGCGCAGATTGAATCGCTGCCACTGGATCTGGCCGACTTCAGCAACGTCGATCAATTCACCAAAACACTGCTGGCGACGATGCCGGTCATTGACGTACTGATCCTCAACGCGGGTCTCTACACCCTGAAACTCAGCACGCTGGCCAACGGCTACGAGTCGATGATGGGGATCATGCACTTCGGTCACTTCCGCCTTGCGCGTCATCTGCTGGATGCAGTGAAAGCCGCTAGTGCGGGCCGCATTGTCGTCACCAGCTCAATGATTCATAACTTGGGCAAAATCGACGAAGCGAGTTTCAAAGATCCTTCGCGTCACAGCACGGGTTTGCATTCTTATGGGCAGGCCAAGCTGGCCAATTTGCTGTTCACGCGCGAACTGGCCCGTCGACTCAAGAACACCAAGGTCAGAGTCAATGCCTTCCATCCAGGCGCAGTTGCCACTGGCATCTATCGTCAGGTTCCGGGCTTTTTGCAGCCTTTGATCCGACTCACCATGCTGACCCCAGCACAAGGCGCCGACACCGCGGTATGGCTCGCAACGTCACCAGAATTGGCCGATGTCAGCGGTGAGTATTTCATTGGTCGGAAGCGGAAAACCGGCAGCAAATTGAGCCGAAATACCGATCTGGCCAAGCATCTGTGGCAGCTCAGCGAAGCGGCCATGTAGGCAGCCGCCAGCAGCCCTGATAAGCTAATTTTGAGAACGATTTCCCGTTTTTAGCCGTTCTCTAGCTAGATGGGCTGTTTTTTAAGGCTTTTGTCTGCCTCAAAATGCAGTGAAACGCAAGACCCATCCAAAGGAAGAATACTTGCGTAAATGAGCCCAATCTTCAGGCTCCCTGCGGTGTATCCGCGTGTGCGTGGTTAGCAGCAGGCTCAAATAAATTATGAGCGCTCTGGAGGCGAATTCGTTATGACGTCCAACCCTACTCCCATCAACCTGAAGATGCTGCTGGAGTCACAGACTCTTAAGCGCGCACCATTCCCCGTCCCTGTGGGCTGGTACTTCATTGATTATTCCGAAAACCTGAAAGCTGGCGAGCTTCGCAACATTTCGGTCTTCGACCAGGAATGGGTGCTGTTCCGTAGCGAATCAGGCGACAAGGTCGGCGTGACCGATCCTTACTGCCCTCACCTTGGCGCGCACATCGGCCACGGCGGCAAGGTTTGCGGCGACAACGTTCGTTGCCCGTTCCACCACTGGGAATACGACACCGATGGCATGTGCAAAGCCATCCCTTACGCCAAGGTAATGCCACCCATCACCAAGAAGCAGGCAATTCTGCGCACGCTTCCTACGGTTGAGAAGTACGGCATGATTTGGTCGTGGTTCCATCCGCTCTGCGAAGCACCACATTGGGAAATGCCTTACATCCCAGAAATCGAAGACGCTACCGGCTACACCGGTTCACGTCGCGGCAGCTGGACCGCCAACACCTGCATTCAGGAAATTGCTGAAAACGGCGTTGACGTTGCTCACTTGAAGTTCCTGCACAACGCACCGGGCATTCCACCTGTTTCTGCTGCCTATGACGGCAACCAGATGCGCCTCGACATCGGCAACGGCTACATCGTTGGCGACATGTTCGGCCCTGGCTTGAACGTGATGCGCTTCAACCAGAAAGATCCTGTTACCGAAAAAGTCATCACCGCAACGATGATCTCGTACTCGGTGCCAGTGACCCACGACACCACGCAGATGAACATGTCGTTCCGTCATGTTGATTACGCAGAAGGCAGCCCAGAACTGGCATTCACCAAGAAGCAGATCGATCACATGATCGGCGCTGCTGAAGGCGAAGAAAGCGCCGGCTTTGAAAGCGTCGACTTCATCGTTTGGAACAACAAGCGTTATCGCCCTAACCCGCTGCTCTGCGACGGTGACGGCCCGATCTTCCCGTTCCGTAACTGGTTCAAGCGCTTCTACGTTGATGCTGATCTGTCTAAGATCTAAATCAGCAAGCGTTTCGTAGTTCATAATGCCGCCGGTTCAAAACCGGCGGCATTTTTCACTTTTAAAGATTTAGTTGGAGAAGATGTAATGGCAGAAATTCGCGTAACCGAGCGCAACGGCGAAGCACGCACCATCAGCGCTGACAGCGGCCGTCCATTAATGGAAGCGCTGCGCGATGCCAATTTCAATCTGCAAGGCACCTGCGGCGGCGCCATGTCCTGCGGCACCTGCCACGTTTACATCAAGCAAGATTGGAACGATAAGCTGCCTGCCAAGAGCGAAGACGAGCAGATGATGCTCGAAGCAATTGCAGATCTGGTTGAAGTGCGCCCAACCTCGCGCTTGTCTTGCCAGATCGAACTCAGCGATGCGCTGAGTGGCATTGAAGTTGAGATTGCGCCAGAAGTTTAAGAACTGTATTACCCCTCTCTCCTGCTAGCAGGAGAGAGGATTCTTCAAGCAGCTACTCATCAAACTCCGCTGCTTCGCGTCCACGCTGACGCCGCTCTGCTTCATCACGCGCTTCATCAATCTGCGCCAGCACGCTATCAACGTCTGCTGATTCTGCCGCATGTTCGAAGCGGCCAGTGAGCACGCTATCGGGCTTGAGCTCGCTGCATTGATACAACTTCCAAATCTCGTAGGCGTATTCGGTATCGCGCAGCTCGGGTGCTGAGCGACTGAAGTACTCCGTCATGTTGTTCACATCACGCAGCAGCATGCGGAAGGCGTTGTTGTTGCTTGAAGCGTCAACAGCCTGCGGCAAATCGATGACGACCGGGCCTTCGGCGCCAAGCAATACGTTGAACTCTGACAAGTCGCCGTGAATCAACCCTGCGCAAAGCATGCGCACGATCTGGTTCATCATGAAGGCGTGCCAGAGGATGGCTTCTTCTTTGGTGACATCAACATCGTTGAGGCGCGGCGCGGAGTTGCCGTTGTCATCAACGATCAGTTCCATAATCAGCACGCCATCAAAGAATCCGTGCGGCTTGGGTACACGCACGCCAGCGGCGTCGAGGCGGTATAGCGCGTCGACTTCAGCGCTCTTCCAAGCCAGTTCCTGCTTGCGGCGACCGTGCTTACTGCGCTTGCCCATGGCTCGTGCATCGCGGCTGCCGCGCACTTTGCGACCTTCCTGATATTCCGCCAGCTTCTGAAAACCGCGGTTGATCGCCTCTTTATAGACCTTGGCGCAGCGGATGTGCTCGCCGCAGGCCACTACGTAAACCGATGCTTCTTTGCCACTTTTGAGCGGGCGAATCACTTCGTCGACGATGCCATCGTCGACCAGCGGCTCAAGTCCTATAGGTGTTTTCATCCGCCATTGTGAACGATCCGCGGGGATGACTGCAGTTAAGTGTGAATATCCGTGAAAAGGCTGGCACACGGGGCCGTCTAGGGCGATAATGCGAATCAATGACAATTGCGAAAGATCCCACCACTGCGCCCAGCGCCAGCTTGCTGACACTGGCCTATAACGAGCAGGCCTTAGTACGTGCGGTGCAAGCCACGAGCTTGCACGACCCTATCGCCCGTCGCTTGCGTGAACTCGGATTTGTTCCGGGCGAGCCCGTGCGCATCGTGGCCAAAGGCCCGGTCGGCGCTGATCCATTGCTAATTCAAATTGGTTTCACTCGATTTGCCCTGCGCCGCGCTGAAGCCGCGCGCGTGTTGGTGGAGACTGCACTGTGAGCGCTGTGAGCACCGCGGATACCTTGCGCATCGCCCTCGTTGGCAATCCCAACTGTGGCAAAACTGCTCTGTTTAATCGCCTGACAGGCTCACGCCAAAAGGTCGCGAACTACGCTGGGGTCACGGTAGAGCGTAAAGAAGGTCGCTTCGCCGATTCCAATGGCCGCAATGTGCAAGTGCTCGATCTGCCTGGCGCTTACAGCCTCGCCGCAACAAGTCCTGACGAAGCCATCACCCGCGACGTCTGCATGGGAAAATTCCCTGGCGAAGCAAAACCCGACTTGCTGGTCTGCGTCGTCGACGCCACCAACCTGCGTCTGCACTTACGTTTTGTGCTGGAAGTACAACGTCTCGGTCTGCCGATGATTGTTGCTCTCAACTGCTCAGACCTCGCACAACGTCGCGGCATCACCATTGATCGTGCGCGTCTGCAAAAAGAACTCGGCATGCCGATTGTTGAAACCATCGCCGTGCGCGCTGGCGGCACGCAAACACTCGTGCAGCAACTAAGTCTCGCCAAACCTGCGCCACCGCCTGCGTTGCCAGACGGCAGCGATCTGCACGCCATCGTTAATCGCATGCTCAGCAACTCCGTCACCATGCCAACGCGCACCGCCGCGGTTGATGACGCACTTGATCGCGTGTTGCTACACCCCGTGTTTGGCCTCGCCATTCTTACGGCGGTGATGTTCTTAATGTTCCAAGCCGTGTTCTCTTGGGCAACGCCACTGATGGACGGCATTGATGCTGGCGTTACTGCCACCAGTTCCTTCATCAGCAACCTGATGCCTGACGGCATTCTGCGCAGCTTGATCGTCGACGGCATCATCGCTGGCGTAGGCAGCGTGGTGATTTTCCTTCCGCAGATTCTGATTCTGTTTTTGTTCATTCTCGCTTTGGAAGAAAGTGGTTACCTGCCACGCGCAGCGTTCTTGCTTGATCGCTTCATGGTCGGCGCAGGTCTCACGGGTCGTTCATTCATTCCCTTGCTGTCGAGTTTTGCCTGCGCAATTCCGGGCATCATGGCCACGCGCAGCATTCAAGATCCGCGTGATCGCATCGCAACGATTCTGGTTGCACCGCTGATGACGTGCTCGGCGCGCTTGCCGGTGTATGCATTGCTGATCGCTGCATTTATCCCAGCTAAAACCGTGTGGGGCATTTTCAGCCTGCAAGGTCTGGTGATGTTCGCGCTGTATTTCGCTGGCATCGTTTCCGCACTCGCTGTCGCAACCGTGATGAAGATGTGGAGCGGCAATCGCGCTGAACACACACTGATGCTGGAGTTGCCGAGCTATCGTTTGCCAAGCCCGATGAACCTCGCACTCGGCCTATGGGAACGCGCTGCTATTTTCTTGAGCCGCGTCGGTACCATCATTCTCACGCTGACGATTGTGTTGTGGGCGCTGTCGAGCTTCCCTGCACCGCCTGCTGGCGCAACGGGTCCGGCGATTGAATACAGCCTTGCTGGCCAGATTGGTCTCGCCATGCAGTCGATATTTGCGCCGATTGGTTTCAATTGGCAGATCTGCATCGCGCTCATTCCCGGCCTCGCTGCACGTGAAGTAGCCGTGAGCGCACTCGCAACGGTTTACGCTCTCTCTTCAACCAGCGGCGACGCTGAGTCGGCGCTGCTGCCTCTCATCACCGCACAGTGGTCACTGGCAACCGCGCTGTCACTGCTAGCTTGGTATGTGTTTGCTCCGCAATGTCTTTCCACCCTCGCAACGATTCGTCGCGAAACTTTGTCATGGAAAATTGTCGCGATTTCAGCAGGCTATCTGTTTGGCTTGGCCTATCTGGCCTCGTTCATCACCTATCGCGTCGCATTGGCGCTATCGTAGGGACATGACGCTCTATCACGCATTCGAAATTCTTCTGGTTGGCACCGTTGTTGGCGCCTGCTCAGTTTCGGTTGCGCGTCGTTATCTCCCCGCCCTGCGCGAATGGATGCATCTGGGCCCGGTAGACGCAAAGCCCACAGCCAATTGCGGTAGTAGCGGCTGCGATGGCTGCTCGCCGAGCAAGCAAGCTCATCATCATTGAGCGCTAGCCGTCTTCCACGGCTTTGGCGACTTCACCTTAAGTTTTTCCGGCCAATGTTCTGCCTTGGCGTTTGCGTCAACTTCCCTGCATGATCGAAAGAATATCCGGGGAGAAACCATGAGCAGTGAATCCAAACCGCGCGCAAAAATTCCGCGCAATAAAGATAACGATTACACGCGTGATGCCGCCGCTGCGCGCCGCGAATTTGTGCGTGAACAAACTGGCGCGACGCTTGAACATGTCGGCAGCTATTCGTTTGATCCTTCGATGCTGCCGGGCAACATCGAAAACTTCACCGGTGTCGCCCAGGTTCCACTAGGTCTTGCAGGCCCGCTGCGTATCAACGGCGAACACGCGCGTGGTGATTTCTACATTCCGATGGCAACCAGCGAAGGCACGCTGGTGGCGAGCTACAACCGTGGCATGCGTTTGCTCAGCGAATGCGGCGGTGTGAAAACCACCGTCGTCGAACAGTTCATGCAGCGCTCGCCTGTATTTATTTTTGACGATGCGCTCACCGCACGTGAGTTTGGCGATTGGATCACTGCGCACTTTGATGCGATTAAGGCAGCCGCAGAAACCACCACCAGCGTCGGCAAGTTGCAACACATCGGCCAGTACGCTATTGGCCCGCTGCGCTATTTGCGCTTCAACTACAGCACTGGCGATGCCGCAGGCCAAAACATGGTCAGCAAAGCAACGCTCGCTGCTTGCGAATGGATCGTGCGCACGCATCCAGACAAGCCGCGCTACGTCCTCTCCGGCAATATCGATACCGACAAAAAACATTCGCAGATCAACACACTGCTCACACGTGGCAAGCGCGTGGTGGCAGAAGCGGTGATCAAGAACGACGTGCTGAAAAGTTTGATGGGCGTGAGTACGCAGGATCTGTTCCGCATGCGTCAGATTTCTCAGGCCGGTGCGTTCATGGTTGGCAGCGCCAACAACGGCGCGCACGCCGCGAATGGTTTGACGGCGATGTTTATTGCAACGGGACAAGACGTCGCAAATATCGCCGAGTCCCACGCAGCGACAACCTATTCGCAGTTGCTCGATAACGGTGACTACTACTGGTCGATCACGCTCACCTCACTGATCGTCGCCACGTATGGCGGCGGCACGGGCTTGGCAACGCAGAAGGAATGCCTGGACATACTCGGCTGCTACGGCAAAGGCAAAGCCGACAAGTTTGCTGAGATTTGCGCAGGCGTAGTGCTGGCGGGTGAAACGTCGCTGAGCAGCGCAGTGCTAGCGGGTGATTGGGTTTCTAGCCACGATCAGTTTGGCCGCAACCGCCCATAAATAAAAATGGGCTGATGTAAAACGACGGTTAGACGTTTCGCATCAGCCCAGATTAGCCAGCCCGCTTAGCGCTTGGCTTTCTTTTCAGCTTTAGCCGCCTTCTTTTCCTTCATCGTCTTAGCTGGCTTCTTTTTGTCGTTCTTCTTACTGTCCATACCTTTACTCATGCGCACTCTCCTGTTGTGAAGTTTCCTTCTACACCGGATGGCTGCGAAAAGCTAAACATTCTTGATCCTCGCGTGCATTTCGTGCGCATGTTCAGCCTAAAAGGTCAACGGAGATACAGAAGGCGGGATGGCATAAACTGCGGCCACAAACTTTTCTATTAGTAGGTATCCCTCATGGCTCTTCCTGAAAATCTGCGTCGCCTGTCCTTCCCTGTCATCGCTTCGCCGATGTTCATTGTGTCCAATCCTGAGTTGGTGATTGCACAGTGCAAAGCCGGTATTGTGGGCTCCTTCCCTGCGCTCAACGCTCGCCCTGCAGCGGAACTGGAAGTCTGGCTCAAGCGCATCACCACCGAACTGGCTGAATGGGATGCTGCGCACCCAGAGTCGCCTTCTGCGCCATTTGCCGTGAACCAGATCGTGCACAAATCCAATGATCGTCTGCAGCACGATCTCGACATGTGCGTGAAGTACAAAGTGCCGGTCATCATCACCTCGCTCGGCGCACGCACCGATGTGAACGAAGCGATCCACAGCTACGGCGGCGTGGTGTTTCACGACATCATCAACAACTTCTTCGCACGCAAAGCAATCGAGAAAGGCGCTGACGGCTTGATCGCTGTCGCGAATGGCGCAGGCGGCCACGCGGGCACGATGTCGCCATTTGCCTTGATTCAAGAAATCCGCGAATGGTTTGATGGCCCGCTCGCACTGTCGGGCTGCATTGCTCATGGTGGCGCTGTACTGGCTGCACAAGCGATGGGCGCAGACGTGGCCTATATCGGCTCTGCCTTCATCGCCACACACGAGGCCAATGCACCGCAGGGTTACAAGCAGATGGTGGTCGACAGCGGCGCAGACGACATCGTCTACACCAACAGCTTCAGCGGCGTAAACGGCAACTACCTCAAGCCGAGCATCGTCAACGCCGGTCTTGATCCGAACAACCTCGTACAAGCTGATCCAAGCAAGATGGACTTTGGCGCGGGCGACGGCACTAAGCAGGCTGGCCCCAAGGCTTGGAAGGACATCTGGAGCGCTGGTCAGGGTGTAGGTGCAGTCAAAGATGTTGTGAGCGCTGGCGAACTTGTTGCACGCCTGCGTCGCGAATATCAGGCTGCCAAAGCAAAACTGGCGATCTAAGTAAGATTCAGTGTCAAATTAAAAGGGCCGACTCGCATTTGCGGGTCGGCCCTTTCGTTTGTGCGTCGTTTGTAAATCAGATCAGCTGCACGAACCAACGGTCATTGAAGTATTGGCCCGGCTGAAAGTCAGCTTAAGAGGAAGATCACGCGAATGCGCGCCAGCTTCGACGCTGTAGCAACCATCAGCCACTTTCCAAGCGCTGCTGTCCACGTCCCAATATGAAAGCGCACGATCATTGAGCGTGAATGTTGTGCGGACAGAAGCACCCGCTTTGAGCCATTGCTTAGAAAAGCCTTTCAGCACACGCGGCGGCTGCGGTACTGCTGCCGAAGGCGCAGGCAAACCGAGATACAACTGCGGCGTTGCCCAGCCAGCACGACTGCCGGTATTGCGTACATTAAGACTGACCGTGAGTTTTCCAGCGCCCGCTTTCACTTTCAGATCGCTGTATTCAAATTGCGTATAAGACAAGCCGTAGCCAAAGGGAAATGCAGGCTCGACGGATTGTTTGTCGTACCAGCGATAGCCCGTGAAAACGCCTTCGGTATAGAGAATCTGATTCGCGACACTGGGATACTGCAGCGGATTACCAGCCGTAGGCGTGTCGCCTTCTGCCTTGGGGAATGTCACCGGCAGACGACCACCCGGATCGGTATCACCGAGCAAGAGGCGCGCAATCGCATCACCGCCTTCTTGTCCGGGATACCAGACTTCCATCAATGCGGCGACCTGATCACGCCAAGGCGTCAGCACTGGACCTGCAGTCTGCAAAACAACAACGGTCTTCGGATTCGCTGCTGCAACAGCAGCAATCAGCTCGTCCTGTGGCTTCTCGCCGATTTCTGGCAGTCCTGGCACGAGCACAGACAAAGGCAAATCCGGGCAGTCGAGTGACAAGCAAGTTTTATCAACGCCTTCACTAGCTTTGTCAGCGACGAAAATAATGGCTACGTCCGCTGTCGCTGCAAGCGTTGCGGCCGCGGCGGCATCAGTGCCCGCGTTATGCACGATTTCTGCATTCGGCAAACGCGCAGTGAGACCATCAAGTGGAGAAATGAAGCGGCGTGGAATCACCGCCGAAGAACCGCCGCCGCTCGGACGCACTGTGGCTGATGCGCCGAAAACAGCAATGCGATTCAGTGAAGACGCAGACAGCGGCAATGTGCCGTCATTGCGTAGCAGTACCGCGCCCTGCTCGGCCGATTCGCGCGCAACCGTCTGGTGAGCATCGGCATCGATAGCTGCATCGTCGCGGACGTAATTCGCGCGATCAAAGAATCCAAATCGGAACAATGTGCGAAGAATATTGCCAACACGAAGGTCGACCGTTTCTTCTGTGACGAGACCTGCGATCACCGCGACTTGCAGCAGCGCTGGTGTGTAGAACATGCCGAGCGGCATCTCGATTTCCGTGCCGTTATTGATCGACAACACCGTGTCTTTTACTGCGAGCACGTAGTCAGAGACGACGAAGCCGTCGAAGCCCCACTCATCACGCAACACCTGCTGTAGAAGGAACTCACTGCCACAAGCCGCGGATCCATTCACAAAACCATAGGCGCACATGACGGTGGCAACATCGGCTTCGCGCACTGCTGCTTCGAAGGGGAACAGATGCATCTCTCGCAGCGTGCGTTCATCCACGATGTGATTGATCAACTGGCGACCGCCCACTAGCGACGTGATCGGCGGTAAACCAATCTGACCTTCCTGTGTGTTCATCACGTAGTGCTTGACGTTGGCCATCACGCCTTCCGTCTGTGCACCGCGAATCCATTCGACGCCGAGACGTTCCGCTAAATACGGATCTTCGCCATAAGTTTCGAAAGTGCGCCCCGCGAGCGGATTGCGCATGATGTCGAGCACCGGCGCGTGCAGCAGATCGTTGCCTTTGTGACGGACTTCGTTAGCCACGGCTTTGCCGGTGCGTTGCGCAAGTCTGGGATCAAAGCTGGAAGCCAGCGACAGCGGCGTTGGAAATGCAGTGGCCTCACTGCCGCGAACACCGACGGGGCCGTCGGACATGCGCAGATCTGGAATGCCGAGTTCTGGAATGCCGTTACTGATACCGGCGTAGGGATCGCCGCTGGCTGCAGAAATGATGTCATCGCCAGCGAGTAGGCTGAGCTTCTGCATCAGCGTCATTTCGCCGAGCAGCAGATCGGAGCGCGCAGCTGGCGAGAGCTTGGGATTACACCAAGGCCGCGTCGTCACATCACCGCAGCGACTAGGGCCTTGGCCCGCCGATGAGGATGAAACGGGCTCGGATGAACCACAGCCGCTAATCAACACCGCCACAACTGCGCACAGAGCCGCCGGAACCCCGGCCGCACGATAAATTCGAGTCAACATTACTTCCCCTCTCTGCCTTTATGAATTGCCGGTTGTGAAGAGACTCAGCTCCTGTAGGCACTCAGGAGCCTTCTTCCACCAGCTACTTTCTGAACTCTACCGTTGACAGGTCGCCATTGGAATCGCGTCCAGATTTTTACCAGTCAAGCCTACCAATCCAAGGACAGTAGCCGTGCGCCATGCCCTATGCGGCCGAACCTGAGATAATCACTGGGCCGACGCCACCGTAGCGTCGGCCTTTTTATATACACGCTTTAAAACAGGGAAAAATCATGAGTCTGCCAATCGGCCCCCAAGTACCACGCCGCGGCAATGCGTTTTCGCGCACGCTTGGATATTTGATTCTCCGGCTGATGGGCTGGCGCTTGGCTGGGGCGATCCCCAATGTGCCGAAGATGGTGCTGCTCGGCGCGCCGCACACCTCCAATATGGACGGTGTCATTGGCCTCTCGACGTTGTTCGCACTCGGCATTCGCGCCAGCACCATGATCAAAGACAGTGCGTTCAAAGGCGCCATGGGCAGCATGTTGCGCTGGATGGGCGCGATCCCGATTAATCGCCGCAGCGCGAAAGGCGTGGTTGAACAAAGCATTGACGCTTTCAACAACAATCCAAAAATGTTTCTACTGATCGCGCCAGAAGGCACGCGCAGCAACGCAGAAGAATGGAAGCGCGGCTTCTATCACATCGCTCATGGCGCACAGGCGCCGATTCTGCCTGCGGCCTGCGACTACAAGAAAAAAATCATCACCTTCGGCCCTGCCGTGATGCCGAGCGGCGATTACGCCAAAGATCTACAAACGATTTTGGAGTTCTATCGCGACTACGGCGTAGCCTGTCACGAAGAATTAATGTCCAAGCCTCTCTGCGACATCAAGGGCATCAAGTGGACGCCCCCAAGTCAGAAGGACGCTTGAGTATGAGCAACGAGAAAATTCCATGCGCGGTGTATCGCTGTAGCAAACAGGTCGAGATGTATCTGTATCTGCGTCCTGACCTGAAACCTGAATCACTTCCGCCCGAGTTGCTCAAACGCATGGGCTTGCTCACGCACGTGATGGATATTGATTTGGCCCAACGCAAACTCGCGCGCGTCGACAACGATAAAGTGATCGAGAAGCTGCGCGATCCCGGTTACTACATTCAAATGCCACCTAGTGGGCATATCACCGGGCATTTGTACTTCGGCGATTAAGTCATCTGCCAAGAATTGGGCGTATCAATAATCGAATATGTGCTCTAACTTAAATCCTTTACGCTGCACATCGACAACCAACGCGTTGAGGTATTTAACATCGGTCAGCACTCCTAAACGCACAACGCTGCTGTCCGTTACAACTGCTGATTGGAATACTGCCGCGCCTTCAGAGAAATCATATTTCCAAACTGCAGGCGTGATGATCGTGACAAGAATTTTGTGACTTCCTGCAATTTCGTCAAAACGCGCACCAGTCACGGCAAGCTTCCCTACCACCTCACGAAACGGCTCGTAGCGAGGCACCACGATAATGGTCTTTCCATTCGGAAAACGCTGAATAACTTTCAGACGATCATCAAGACGTTCCGCATGCTGCGAAAGATTTTCCACAATGCTGTAGATCTTGCCTTCATCTTCATCGTAGACGCTTTTTGACCCTAGTCCGATTAACCAGCCATAAGCCGTCTTAATGAGAAATTCCGAGCTGAAGAATAAGCGTCGCTCGATTTTTCGAGGAAAATTATCGCCCTGCCACGAAGCTGTCTTCCAGAATTCTTTCAGCTTGCTCCAGAATGGAAATTCGTACCAAGGGTAGACATAGATAAACTGGACATATTCCGCATTATATTTTTGTATGAGCTGATCTTCTTGTGTAAGTGCCGGACTTGAAACCCATTCTGATAGTCGTCCAATCGTGTTCTCATACACTCCCTTGATCGCCAACTCTACGGTGTAGCTAGTACCGATCACCAAGTTCATGAGATGAGCACCCCAATTCATCGGGTACTTATCTTTCGTCAAACTGTAGGTATGTCCGTATAGCCTCCAGAATTCAGCAATGCTCGCGAAATACGGAAAACTGCTCGGCGGCTTAGACTTCAAGTGCTCCGCATATTCCTGCGGATTAAACACAATGTACCACTCAGGAACAGTCAGGAAGGTATTACTTTCTGCACGCTGATACCCCTTAATTCCCTGAAGAACTCTCTCAATCGAGCCACTGGAACTTGGCGCGTACTTGTCCAGTAACTTGTTACGAAATTTGAAAGTTGGATCCAGCTTTTCCTTTAGTGCAAAGTATTGCGCAGCATTAGGGTACGCTCGGTGAAATTGCTCGGGGGTCGCATGCGGCTGATACGGTAGATAATAATCGCCGCCGACTGATAGCACTGCATCAACCATCTGACGCGTCCAATCGCCAACGTGAGCACGCGCGGCTCCATCGGTATCCTGCTTGTAGTAAACAACAAATGCGAAAACTTCAGTTCTCGCCCATGCCAGCAAAGTTCCTGGATCAGGCAAGGCATGACGAATAGAAACGTTCACTACGTCCACATCGTTCTTGCTGAAGACCTCTCGCATCTTTGGAATAAATTCTTCGAATTTTTCAACCGGAACAAAGTATTCCTGCAAGACAAATGTTGATTTGTCTCGACTTTTCGGTTCTAGCTCATGCACGTCATAACTTGCCTCATGATTTCTCCATACAACCATCTCGTTACGATAAATGTATGGGTCAATGACGTACTCGCGCAGTTGACGCCCAAAAGGAGCTTCTGCAATCCAATTTAGAATGCGCGGTTCCCAAACATATTTAACATCCTTGGGAATAAGTCGATCTTCGACAGTTAAAGGCTTACTGGTCTGGTACCAAGTGACCGAACTAACCGTATCAAAATCTGGCGGGTAAATATCGCCATTGGTGAAGATTGCCGTCTTGTCGTTGCGGATATTATTGAAAAAGAATTGCCGGTACTGAGTAGCAGGCATACCCACGACACGTCGTTCAACCTTGACGTTGTCTGCAAGATTCAACGTCGCCTCCGCAATCACTCCGATGCCGCCATATCCGCCAATCGCAGCATAGAAAATATCCGAATGCACTTTAGGGCTGCACTCGATCAAACTACCATCAGCCAATACCAACTTGATCGACTGCACGGACTGCACTAATGGACCCTTACCAACATAACGGCCATGTACATTTACGCTGAGTGATCCGCCTACCGTAAAATTTGAATAGGTCTGCATAATCTGCAGAGAAAGATTATGTGGGTCGATATAGTCCTGAATAGTTCTCCAAGTAATCCCCGGTTGAACAGTAATGCTCTTATCTGCCTCAGAGAATCCAACAACCTTATTGAACTCACGGAGATCAATAAACAGTGCACCGTCAAATGCCGTTTGGCCGCCTTGACTAAACTGTCCTCCGCCAATAGAAATAGGGCCTGAATGTGATTTCACCAGAGCCTGAATTTCCTCAATGGAGTGAGGCTTGACCACCCGGTCTACTTTGATCGGGTTCAACTGAGTGATATCGTTAACGACAATGCCCGCAGGCTTTGTCTGTGCGTACGCTGAAGGAACAACAAGTAAAACTGCTAAGAAAACCAATGCTGGCAATCGAACTAAAACAGAACGCATACACAATTCCCCTTCAATAGCGAAAAACTTGGAGGCAGTCCCTTGAGCGAACATCCCAGCCCCTTAAATCACAATTTAAGCCGTAGAGACCTTTTAAAGCTAGCGACGCTGTTTGCAGTCTCATTGATGGCAGGCTGCCAATCCTCGGAGAACAACAGCAGTTCAGCGACAACAGACTCCGATAAAAAACTTCTTGGCATGCAAAACAGGGACGCTCTAACCGAGAGCTCTAATTTCAAAGCAATCTACGGAAACCCACAGTTACGCGCCGCATTCTTTCTATTCTTACAGAATGTATTTCATCTTTATCCTGAAGATAGTTTTCACAAATTAATTGAAGACATTACTTTGGTTGGCAAAACGGACCAAGATATCTACCGGAAGGTTCAATCTAAACTGCCTACAATCAAACCATTTCTGTCAGAAGCGACATACGCACTGCCCGCGCTGTGGAAACAAAAAGAAGAGCTTTCGCGCGAAACTCTGCAATTGCTGGGCACATCGTCAAAAATTAATGGCTATCTAGAAGTCGGCTCTACCGGACGCTACCTCAGCAAACTCCGCACCATGACTGAAATCAGTGGTGACATAGTGACTGTTAATGTTGCCGCGCCTACGTATTCACCAGTCGATATTGCAGAACGCGGCCAACTTAATAAGCTCGGCCGCTACGTATCCCTGAACAATTACGAGCCTGTCAGCGACGTCGCAGACAACAGCATTGATGTCGTCGCCAATTACATTGGCTTTCATCACTCCCCGCCCGAAAAGCGCGATACATTTATGCAATCACTCTATCGAACCATACGGCCAGGCGGGCGCTTGATCTTGCGAGACCATGATGTGAGTTCAGCGTCAATGAATCGAATGGTCGCGTTGGCACATGATGTTTTTAACTTGGGAGTCGGCGCTGATTGGCCAACCAACCAAAGCGAAATTCGCAATTTCACATCCATCCCTGAAATTGTTACCGCACTTGAAAAGACTGGCTTCAAGTACAAAGGTACCGCCTTACTGCAGGCTGGCGATCCAACTCATAACGCACTAATGGAGTTTGTGAAGGTTTAATAATGGAAATGCAGTCAATTAAACTCCCGAAATCGCATTCATACGTGCTCAGAAAACACATAACCGAGCATTTTCATTTCAACTACCAGCCGAATCGTCAGTGATCTTGATGTTTACATGTGGCATAGCGATGTTCCTGACGTCTTACGGCACGATGGCCAGAAAGAGAAACACGAAGAACAAGACCAGATGCACCGCGCCTTGAAGCACGGTCGAGCGACCACCTGACAGCGTCATCGCAGAAATCATCAAGGTCAGCAACAGCATCACCATCTCTTTCGGCGGCAGTCCGAGATCAAGTTTCAATCCCAGCAAGATCGACGTCGCGGCCACAACCGGAATGGTTAAGCCAATCGTCGCCAACGCAGAGCCCAGCGCCAGATTGAAACTGATCTGCATGCGATTCAGCATCGCAGTTCGCACCGCTGCCAATGTCTCCGGCAACAGAACCATCAAAGCAATCGCGATACCGACCACGGCATGTGGTGCAGACGCTGCAACCACAGCGCTCTCAATACTCGGTGCCAGCACCTTGGCAAGACCGACCACAGCAACCAAGCAAACAAGCAAAAGACCGAGGCTAGTCATCGTCACTGCCACTGTCGGTGGCACCATTTGCGCACCTTCAGTCTTCACGTTGACCGGAAGAAAGTAACTGCGATGACGAACGGTCTGCACAAAAATGAAAACGCCGTAGAGCGTTAACGAAACTACTCCGACAAAAGCAAGCTGTGCAGTGGAGAGTGTTGGACCCGGCGTAGTCGACGTAAACGCGGGCAGAACCAGCGTCAGAATCGTGAGTGTTGCCAAGACTGAAAGCGCAGGGTTGGTCCCTTCCACACGGAAAGCCAACACACGATGTCGCAATGCGCCCATTAACAAGCAAAGGCCGACAACGCCGTTGCAAACAATCATCACCGTTGCAAAAACCGTGTCGCGAGCTAGCGCACTCGCTGTTTCACCACCAGACAACATTAGTGAAACGATCAGCGAAACTTCAATCACCGTCACTGCTAATGCCAGCACCAAAGTACCAAACGGCTCACCGACACGAAGTGCGATCACTTCTGCGTGATGCACCGCGACGACAACGGCGGCAATCAATGCCGCGATCACAAATCCCATCAGCGTCCAGCCTAGCGGACGTCCCCAAACTGCGGCGAGCACGATGCAAGCCACCACTGGCAGCGCAATGCACCAGGCCGTAACGCTGAATAAAAGTTTACGAATCATTTTGCCTCTGACCGTCCAGGAATCGTCAGCCCTTTGATAACCGCAGGACGTGCAATGAACACCTCAAGCGCACGAAGCACGTGCGGAAAATCCTTGATGCCGACGAGTTCGCCCGCTTCATAAAAACCAATCAGGTTACGCACCCATGGGAAAGTCGCGATATCCGCGATGCTGTACTCGTCGCCCATGATCCATGCACGATTCTGCAATCGTTCATTCAGAACGCTCAGCAGGCGCTTTGCTTCTGCAACGTAACGATCACGCGGACGCTTATCTTCATAATCTTTGCCAGCAAATTTATGGAAGAAGCCGACCTGCCCAAACATCGGGCCAATGCCGCCCATCTGCCAC
Source organism: Stenotrophobium rhamnosiphilum (assembly GCF_003052265.1). Taxonomy (GTDB): domain Bacteria; phylum Pseudomonadota; class Gammaproteobacteria; order Nevskiales; family Nevskiaceae; genus Stenotrophobium; species Stenotrophobium rhamnosiphilum. Next base: position 483,334 of record NZ_QANS01000001.1, on the reverse strand, counting down.
ATCAGCCACTGAATGGTTTCGTAGCGACCTGCGGCATCTCTGGGAATGAACTTGCCGGATTTATCTGCCAGATAAATCAGCATTGCGCCCGACTCAAACAGCGGCAGCGGTTTTCCATCCGGCCCTGCGGGATCAATCATCGCGGGGATTTTGTTGTTGGGATTGAGCGATAAAAACTCTGGCGACAACTGATCGTTGGTTCCGAAATCCACCAAATGTGCCTCGTACGCAAGGCCTGTCTCCTCCAGCATGATCGAAGCCTTAACGCCATTCGGCGTTGGCAATGAATACAACTGGATTCGCTCAGGATGCTGTGCAGGCCATTTTTTGGTGATGGGGAAATCAGAGAGTTTCATCAAACCTATCCTTGGATTTAATCAGAACCAGACAACTCATCAAACCGCAGTTCGCATCGTGACAAATTCTTCTGCTGCTGTTGGATGAATGCCAATCGTCTCATCGAACACACGTTTGGTCGCACCGGCTTTCAGTGCAATCGCGATACCTTGGAGAATTTCTCCCGCTTCATCCCCGACCATATGACAGCCCAGAACCTGGTCGGTTTCAGCATCCACCACCAATTTCATCAGTGTCTTCTGCATATCATCCGTCAGTGTGAGTTTAAGCGGACGGAAACGGCTCTCGTATATTTTGAGCTTATGCCCAGCTTTGCGGGCATCTTCTTCTGTTAAACCGACAGTACCAATGTTGGGTTGCGAAAACACCGCCGTCGGAATGAGCTTGTAGTTGAGCGGGCGATATTCTTCAGGGCGGAACAAACGTCGCGCCAGCGCCATGCCTTCTGCGAGTGCAACGGGCGTGAGTTGTACACGACCAATGACGTCGCCCAGTGCGTAAATCGATGGCACCTCCGTACGGAAACCTTCATCGACTTTGATATAGCCTTTGTCGTTGAACGTAACTGCGGCGTTCTCCAAGCCAAGATTGTCGAGCATCGGGCTGCGGCCGGTGGCGTAGAACACGCAATCCGTATTCAACACACGCCCATCTTTCAAGGTTGCGGCAAGACTGCCATCCGCTTGTTGATCAATGCGCGTGATGTCGGCATTGAATTGAAGATCGATGCCTTTTCGCTGCATCTCATCCCGCAGATGTTCGCGCACGCTTTGATCAAAGCCACGCAGAAATAAATCGCCGCGATGAAGCTGCGTTGTTTCTGCTCCAAGGCCTCGGAAGATTCCTGCGAACTCGACAGCAATATAACCGCCGCCCACCACGATCACACGACGCGGTAGCTGCGGCAGAAAAAACGCTTCGTTGGAAGTAATGGCGTGCTCCGCACCGGGAATATCCGGCTTATGCGGCCAACCGCCCGTCGAGATCAGAATGTTGGCAGCGCTGATACGTTGATCATTGATCTCAACGGTGTGCGCATCCAGAATTTTTGCGTGGCCTTCATGAAGCGTGACGCCGCTACCGAGCAACAACTTGCGATAGATCTCATTGAGCCGATGAATCTCGCGATTCTTGTTGACGATTAGCGTGGGCCAATCAAATTGCGCTCCTTCTACCGTCCAGCCGAATCCGCTGGCATGCGCAAGATCTTCGTGAGTGTGCGACGCGTGGACCAAAAGTTTCTTCGGCACGCAGCCGACGTTGACGCAGGTGCCGCCTAGATAGCGACTCTCAGCCACTGCAACGCGGGCGCCGAAGCCCGCAGCGAAGCGCGCGGCGCGCACGCCACCGGAGCCAGCGCCAATAACGAAGAGATCAACATCAAACTCAGCGGCAACAGTGTTCATGACGGGCTTTTTGTGCGAGTGACACCGAGATAATGCCTGATAACGCCAAGACCTTGCCTCAGTGATGCAACATCAAGAACACTTGCAGCTCACCGACCATAAAGCCCAGCACCGCGCCGACGGTGATCAGAATCCACTCGTCTTGCTGGAACGCTGGACGCAGCAGGCCTTCGAATTGTTCGGCAGTGAGGTCCTGCATCTTGGTCGACAGGGTGCGCTCAATGTCCATCGCATCGGTGGCGTACTTCTCAACATGCTTGAGCGTTTCTGGCATGCGCTCGACGATGCGCTGAGCAATCGTGCGTTTCATCTCTTGATACTTCTTGCTGCCAACGGTAAAGACCACAAAAGGCTTGGCGATACCGGACTGCGCATCCACCATGTTTTGCACGTGCTTTTGCACCAGATCCGCTAAGCGATCAGACAATGGGCCATGCAGGATGCCGTTGATAACGTTTTCTGGCGTGAGAATTTCTTTGGCGATGAGGCGGCCGTATTCCGCTGCCACCTGCTTACGACGCTTGATAAACATGCCTTGCCAGACGAACACGCCGAAGAAGCGCTTGGGTTCTTTCGGTTCAAAAACCATGCGCAGCGCAAGCCAGTCCGTCAGCCAACCTGTTAGGCCGCCAAAGATCGGCATCACCCATACCGAGTGCGTGCCCGCCCACGTGATGGCCTGCACGATGCCTAGCGCGAAGCCAAAGTACAGACCGGAATTACGGATAAAACGAAACTCCGCACGTCCAACGTCGCGGAAGATGCGGTTGAGCAGCGTTTTGTCTTTCATCAGGCTGGCAACCATCGCAGCCTTCAGATCGAACACTTCGTTGATGTTGGCTTTGACTTCCGCCATAAATTTGCTGACGACCGCAGGTGAATCGCCCTGGATGCGTTTCACCATCAGCTTCTTCAGCGTTTCCGGTGCCGCTTCCCACAGACCGGGTGAATAAGCCGCAGCGATGTCACGCGTGATTTCTTCAATCGCGGCGACCATTGGTTTTTCAATTTCTGCAGCAACGCGATCCGGATCAAGGCGCGAAAAAATTTCTTCAGTCGTGAGCAACTTGCTGGTCAGCATGTCGACCGCGATTTCAGTCATGCGGTTGGCTTTGCGCGGCACAATGCCTTGCCAGCCGAAGTAAGGTTTGATGCCCCAGAACTCGATGGGATGGAACATCATATTGATCGCAACGATCTTGGTAACGAAGCCAATGCCTGATGCAATAAATGGCATCGACAGATACAGGATCCAATTGTTTTGAAAGTCGACGACGATATCGTTCCAGCTGAGCATTCGCTTTCCCCGTAATTTTTACCTTTAACGGCAGGCTTTTATCCTTTTCTCCGCTATTCTCGGCCTCATGCCAGCTGCCACGCCCAGCGCATGATTTGCCGGAAATCCCATTTATTCAAGATACCACTACACCCATGACAAGCCACTACCCCACCGCTGTTCCCGGCTTTGATGCCGTCTCGCTCACCTTGGAAGGGCGCGAGCGCGTCGTCTACCGTCGCGGTGCGGGCCGGGCGGTGATCGTGATGTCGGAGGTGCCGGGCATCACGCCGCAGGTCGCACGCTTTGCGACGCGTGTAGCGGATGCAGGCTTCTCAGTGTGGATGCCGCAACTGTTCGGCACACCCATGCAAGCACTTACGCCTGCGAGCGTTGCCAACACACTGGCGCGGGTTTGTATTAGCCGAGAGTTTCGATTGCTCTCGGCAAATCAATCCAGCCCGATTGTGGACTGGCTACGCGCCCTCGCCCGCCATGCCCATGAGGAATGCGGTGGCCCGGGCGTGGGCACCGTAGGCATGTGTCTCACCGGCAACTTCGGTTTAGCGATGATGTTGAATGCGCCAGTGATCGCGCCTGTGTTATCGCAACCCTCGTTACCCGCCGGGCCTACGCGCGCACAACGCAGTGGACTGCACGCAAGCGCCGAAGAAATCGCGGCAGCGCATGAAAAAATTGAGCAGCAGGGTGCGCGCATTCTTGGATTGCGATTCAAACAAGATCCGATGTGTCGCGCTGAACGCTTTGAGCGACTGAGCGAAGAATTTGGCGTTGCGTTTGAGAGCATCGAAATTGATGAGCGCCACGCAAACCCGCGTGCGATGAAGCCTGCGCATAGCGTCGTCACCACACATCTGATCGATCGCACAGGCGAGCCTACGCAAGAGGCCTTAGATCGCGTGCTCGCGTTTTTGGGTGAGCAGCTCAATTAGAGATCAGATTTCAATCTTGGCCGACAAGACATACAGAATGGCCGCCACGGTCCACTGAAACTCGGGCACACTGCACGCCGATCTATTCCTTGTCTGAGAGACGTCTATGACCACCATCAACCCCAAAGCGCCAGTACTGGTAACAGGCGCCAGCGGCTACATCGCTAGCTGGATTGTTAAATACCTGCTGGAAGCCGGCCACACCGTGCACGGTGCGGTGCGCGATCCCGCTAAAAAGTCTGGCCTCGAACACCTGCATGCGCTCTCAAAGCAGCATCCAGACCGTCTCAAGTTGTTCAAAGCTGATCTGCTTGTTCAAGGCAGCTATGACGCGGCAATGGAAGGCTGTGAGCTGGTAATGCACACCGCCTCGCCGTTTGTGATCAGTGGCTTTAGCGATTCAATGGAAGCACTGGTACGCCCAGCGTTGGAAGGCACTCGCAACGTGTTGGAAGGCGCTAATCGCGTTAGCAGCGTCAAGCGCATCGTGCTCACCAGCAGCGTTGTAGCCATCCACGGCGACAACATCGACTCACTGAATGTGCCGAACAACACCTTCACTGAAGAACATTGGAACAGCACCAGCACCGCCGATCACCAGCCCTATCCCTATTCCAAAACAGTAGCGGAACGCGAAGCCTGGGCCATCAACAGCAAGCAATCGCGCTGGGACATGGTCACGATTAATCCAGGCCTCGTGCTCGGCCCTACGCTGACCAAGAGCAGCGACTCCGCCAGCATGGGCATCATGAAGCAGTTGGTCGGCGGCATGATGTTCCCTGCTGCACCGCATTTGCAGATGGGCTTGGTCGACGTGCGCGATGTTGCAACCGCACACATCAAAGCCGGTTACACGTCGACCGCCAAGGGTCGCCACATCACCAGCGCTGGCAATCCAACGATGCTGCAACTGGGCAAGCTGCTGCGTAAGCGCTTTGGCAACAAATATCTGTTCCCGTTCATGCAAGCGCCGAAGGCGATGATCTGGTTGATTGCGCCACTCGCAGGCATGACTCGCAAGTACATCAGCCTCAACGTGGGTTATCCAACGCGATTTGATGCCAGCAAGAGTCAACGTGAACTGGGCATGAAGTACCGCACGACCGAAGAAACCGTGTGTGATCACTTCCAGCAAATGCTCAACGATGGCGTGATTAAGCGTCGCGGTTAATTCACGACTTAAACCACTGTAAATAAAAAGGCCGGAGATAATCCGGCCTTTTTTGTACCTTAGACTGCTGAAAACTTACTGCTTAGCAGCACCCGGCTTGGTCATCACTGGACCTTTCATGGCCGGCGCTGGAGCAGCAGGCGCTGCTGCAGCCTTAGCAGCGGGTGCGGCGTGATGTTCAGCTTTGGCTGGAGCAGCAGCTTTGGTAGCAGCCTTAGTTTCAGCATTTGCAGCCTTAGCAGCGCCACGGGTGTAGACGATCTGCTTGGAGCCAGCTTCGCAGCTGCCCACTACTTTCTGACCTTTAACGTCAGCGGCAGCAACAGCTTCAAGGGTATAGCCCTTAACGCCTTTGCCATCGAGCTTCTTTGCAATTTGTGCTTTCACTTCATCGCAAGGCGTGCCTGCGAATACGGGCATCGCAGCGACTGCTGCAAAAAGCCCAGCCATCAAGATTACTTTTTTCATGTCGTTCCCCTGCTAGGTTTGTATTTCAACATCTGTTTTTCGCGGGCGGCAAATTGAACCGCTCTCGTTCCCTGTCTCGGCTGAATATAGCATTTGTCGCGCTGGTCGCTAACCCGCCACTGGGCCTAGCCCATATGGAAGAAAGCCAGCTTGTTACCGTCCACATCACGGCAATAACCGGCGTAAAAGCCATCGCTACGAGGGCCAGCTGGACCTTCATCCTTGGCGCCCAGTGAGATGGCCTTGTTATAGAGCTGGTCAACCTGCGCCTTGGTGTCGCAGGTTAGCGACACCATCACGCCGTTACCTACCGTTGCGGCTTTTTTGTCATACGGGCTGATGACACAAAGGCCTGGGGTGCCCGGCTTGGTGGCCCACATGATGAAAGTTTCAAACTCCATCACGCGCTTCGCACTGATTTCGCCCAAAAGGGCGTCGTAGAACGCAGCCGCGCGCTGAATATCGTTGGTACCGAGGGTGACGTATCCGATCATTTGTTTTCTCCTTGAGTTTTATGAACTTTTATTAGCGCCAAGTTTAATCCCGCATCCACCCTGCGCGCATCCCCGTAACGTAGCAGGCCCCTCGCATCTGTGGTTTGATGCGCCACCACTTTTAATCGGATCGACCATGATCACTGTCCACCACCTCAACAACTCCCGCTCGCAGCGCGTGCTTTGGCTGCTTGAAGAACTCGGCGTTGAATATCAAATCAAACACTATCAACGCGATGCCAAAACCATGCTGGCCCCGCCAGAGCTCAAGGCCGTGCATCCACTGGGGAAGTCACCTGTAATTACCGACGGCGACCTAACCATCGCTGAATCCGGCACGATCATTGAGTATCTGATGGAGCGCTATGGCAACGGCAAGCTCATTACCGCGATTGGCACGCCCGAGCGGTTGCGTTACAACTATTGGATGCACTACGCCGAAGGCTCGATGATGCCGCTGCTGGTGATGAAGCTGATTTTTGGCGTGATTCCAAAACGCTCTCCCGCTTTGATTCGCCCGATTGCCAAAGCGATTGTTGCCAACGTTGAGAAAAATTTTCTCGGCCCCAATATGCGTACGCATCTTGATTTCATCGAAAGTGAGCTCAACAAGAGCACTTGGTTTGCAGGCGAAGAAATCACAGCAGCAGACGTGCAGATGAGTTTCGTGATGGAAGCTTCATCGGCACGCGGACCCGAAGGCAATCGTCCTAAAAGCGCAGCCTTTGTAAAACGTATTCAAGATCGTCCGGCCTATCAGCGTGCGCTGAAAAAAGGCGGACGCTATCAGTTAATGAGCTAAGGACAGCATGAAACAAATTTTTATTAGCGGCCGCGGTGGCCCAGACAAATTGGTACTGCGTGAAGCAGCAGACCCGCAGCCACAGGGCAAGGAAGTTCGCATTCGCGTCAAAGCCAGCGGCATTAACTTTGCTGACATCATGGCGCGCGAAGGACTTTATCCCGATGCACCTAAACTGCCTTGCGTCGTCGGCTATGAGGTCTCTGGCATCGTCGATGCAATCGGTGCAGACGCTGATCCGAGCTGGCTCGGCAAAGCAGCATTCTGTCTGACCCGATTTAATGGTTATTCAGATGTCGTCGTGGTTCCGGAAAATCAGGTTTTCTTAAAGCCTGAAGCACTCAGTCACGAACAAGCTGCAGCGATTCCGGTGAACTACCTCACGGCATGGCAGTTGCTGGTTGTAGTGGGCTCACTTTCAGCCGATGAAACCGTTCTGATCCATAACGCTGGCGGCGGCGTTGGCTTGGCTGCAATTGATATCGCGCGCCATATCGGCGCGACGATCTACGGCACCGCCAGCAGTGGTAAACATGCGTTCCTGAAAGAACGCGGTCTGCACGAAGCAATCGACTACACACGTGGCGATTGGGCTCAGGACGTGATGCGTCTCACCAACAACCTCGGTGTTGAACTGATCACCGATCCACTGGGCGGCACCAACTGGAAGAAAAGCTACAAAACGCTGCGCCATACCGGCCGTCTCGGCATGTTTGGCCTGTCGAAAGCAACAGAGTCTGGACTGCCTGGCCCGCTACGTTTGTTGGGGCCTGTATTGGGCATGCCTTTGTTCAATCCAGTTTCACTAATGAACGACAACCGTTCAGTGTTTGGCGTGAACATGGGCCATCTCTGGCATGAGCCAATGAAAATCCGACGCTGGATGGACGTGCTGTTGCAAGGCGTTGCAGATGGCTGGGTGCGTCCGCATGTCGATAAAGTATTTACGTTTGCACAAGCCGGTGAAGCACATGCTCATGTTCAAGGCCGCAAGAACATCGGCAAAGTCATTCTGACGCCTTGAGCTGATGAACGCCGCGATACTCATTGCTGATGAATCTCGTGAGCGCCTCACAGAAGAGCAGTGCCACATTCTGGAATTATCCAACACCGCGGGCGATGAAGCTGCATCCATCGCCCGCGCTCGTGTTGCACCAGGAGTGACCACGCGCTGGCATCGCCTAGACGGCATTGCCGAGCGTTATGTGATTCTGGAAGGCAGTGGCGTTGTCGAGGTGAGTGATTTTCCTGCGCAGACAGTTGGCGTCGGCGATGTCGTCGTCATTCCACCCGGCGAGCGTCAGCGCATTCACAATAATGGTGCACAGGATCTGTTGTTCCTAGCGATCTGCACACCGCGCTTTCGCTGGGAAGCTTACGAAGACATCGACAACGCGCCGCGCTAAGCGCCGTCTCTCCTGTAAAGTGTGCAAGGTATGGCACTCACATCAACTCTCTACAATTTCTCTGTCCAGCTTTCGGACATCGACCGCAACGTTTACGAAACGCTGGAACTGCGCATTGCGCGGCATCCTTCGGAGACGGCGGAATATCTGCTTACGCGTCTACTCGCCTACTGCCTTGAGTATCAGGAAGGCGTGGTATTGAGTGAGGGCATTGCTTCAACTGATGAGCCTGCCGTAATGGTGCGCGATCTCACTGGACGCATCACCGCATGGATCGAAGTCGGCACACCTGATCCTGAGCGCTTGCATCGCGGCAGTAAACTTGCGGGCCGTGCTGCGGTCTATATCCAGCGCGACCCCACTCAATACCTCGCGCAGCTTGCAGGTCACAAAGTGCACCGCGCCGCTGAAATTCCAATCTACAGCTTTGGCAGGGAATTTATTCCAGCTGTTGCTGCCAAACTGGACCGTCGCTGTGCGCTTTCAATCTCAGTGACAGAGCGCCAGATTTATCTGGATGTTGCAGGTCATAACTTTTCTACAACGATTGAAGATCATCGTTTCGCCTGAATTACCTGGAATTTGATACAGGTATGAGATCAATACGCCATGCCTATACTCACAGTTGAACACAAGACGGTTTACCACTACGCGCAGTCGGTGATCTTTAATGAACACCGACTCATGTGCCGTCCGCGCGACAGCCATGATCTGCGATTGATTGAAACCGCATTAAGCATTTCTCCAAACGCCAATGTGCGTTGGTTGCATGATGTCTTCGGCAACTCCATTGCGATTGCCGCATTCACTGCGCCGGCGATGGAACTCACCTTCGTCTCATCGTTTACCGCAGAACACTTCCCTGCCAAAGAGCAGGAAATTGTGATTGAAGATTACGCACAATATCTGCCGTTCAATTACGCCGCAGAAGATGTCTCTGATCTCGGTCGCACACAAGAAAGACACTACGCCGATCCAGAACGTCGTGTTGATCTATGGGCTAAAGCCTTTGTGATGAACAGCAAAGCAGCAGGTACTTTGGAAGTCTTGACTGCGATTACCAAAGCGATCCATGCACAGTTCAGCTACGCGCGACGCGAAGAGATGGGCACGCAAACGCCAATCGAGACGCTCGAAAAAGGCACCGGCAGTTGCCGCGATTTTGCGCTGTTCATGATGGAAGCCGTCCGCAGTCTCGGCATGGCCGCACGTTTTGTATCCGGTTATCTCTACGATGAAAAACTGGTTGGTGCAGACCAAGGCGTTATCGGCGGTGGTGCTACCCATGCTTGGGTGCAGGTCTTTCTGCCCGGCGCTGGTTGGGTTGAGTTTGATCCCACCAATGCCATCATCGGCGGGCGCAATCTGATTCGCGTTGCGGTTGCGCGCGATGCGACGCAAGCCGTTCCCCTAGCCGGCAGTTACACCGGCGGAACAGATGACTACCAAGGCATGACGGTTGAAGTAACAGTCGTCGTTAGTTAAAGCCAGTCAGGATGGCTCAGCCGTTTGGCTGAGGCTAAACAAAGGTAGTGACGCTAACTTGCAAGCACGCTTGGCTGAGCGATTTACACAGGATTGAATCAAATGAACAAGAAGTGGACCCTCGCAGACATGCCGAGACTCGATGGCAAGCTTGCACTTGTCACCGGTGCAAACCGTGGCCTCGGACTGGAGATCTCCGCTGCGCTGGCCGCTGCAGGTGCCCGCGTTGTGATGGCTTGTCGTGATTCAGAAAAAGCCGCGGCTGGCGTTGCAGAAGTACAGCGACGCGTACCCAATGCTTTAGTCATCCCGATGAAGCTTGATCTTGCCTGCCTCAAATCCATTCGTGAATTCGCCGATGAATTTGGCAGAAAATTTTCGTCGCTCGATATTCTCGTTAACAACGCCAGCGCAATTCTGGTGCCTTTGCAAAAAACCCGCGACGGCTTCGAGATGCACATGGGCACCAATCATTTCGGGCCTTTTGCGCTGACAGGTTTATTGCTTGATCTTCTACGCAACAGTCCTGGCTCACGCATCGTCAACACCTCGAGCATGGCGCATCGTCTAACGCCGGGCATCGACTTTGATGATCTCAACTTCTCTCGCAAGGCGTACAAAGACATGGACGCTTACGGCAAGAGCAAACTCGCAACGTTGATGTTTACGTTTGAGCTTGATCGTAAATTGCGCCAGTCTGGATCGAACGTCATCGCAACGGTTGCGCATCCTGGCTACACGGCAACGAATCCTGATTACGGCAATTTCTTTATGCGCCTGATGACGAAGATGATGGCGCAAGCTCCAGCGATGGGCGCCCTGCCTGCGCTGTATGCAGCAACCGCGGCCGATGTTTCAGGCGGCGACTTCATCGGCCCCGGTGGCTTCAAAGAATTGAGCGGCTATCCAAAGAAAGTTGATTGTCGCCCAGAAGCACGCGACCCCAAGCTCACCGCAAAATTGTGGAGCTTGTCAGAGCAGCTCACAGATTTTAAATATCAGCTGTAAGTTTTAACCCAGTCGCGCCCAGCTGCGAATCATTCCAGCGTTTTCCTCGACCAAGCGGCGACCTTCATCGATCGCCTGCTTGGCACGATGAAAGTCCATCAGCGCGTAGTCTTCCAGCATCGGAATCAGCGTCATCTCTGGTGGATCACCGGCCATGCGGCTGCGCGTAACGCGGTCTTGCATGATGTTGACGCTAGAAGCGACGACGTCGAAAAAGGTGGGATTCTCACCATCACTTTTCGACAAGTAATCAACGGCCTTATGCCACAAGGTGCGTTCAGTTTTGTTGGTGACTTCATGCTCTACTTCTTGCGCGCTGGTGCGCGACAAATGCGCGCCCACTAACTGCGCGTTGAGATTTACAGCAATCACCACATCCGCACCGAGTGCGCGACAAGGCGACACTGGAACCGGATTTACCAGTCCACCATCAAGCATCCAACTGTCGCGGTATTTCACCGGCGGAAAAATTCCAGGCAATGCACAAGACGCGCGCGCTGCTGGAAGAATTGGGCCTTTGGTGATCCAAATTTCACGGCCTGTTTTCATCTCTGTGGCAACACTGACAAAGCGCTGTTCCAGTTCTTCAATATTGGGATTGCGATGATTAGCTTCGAAGAAGCCAAATAATTTTTCGCCTTTAACCATGCCGCCAGAGAAGCTGAGATCCATCAGCTTGAAGACGTCGCGCGAACTTAAGGCCTGAACCCATTTTGAAAACTCTTCGAGCTGACCCGAGACATACACCGCCCCGACCAGTGCGCCGATCGAAGTGCCTGCAACCACTTGCGGTCGAACACCAATTTCTTCCAGACCTTGGATGATCCCAATGTGCGCCCAACCACGTGCCGAGCCACTGCCCAGAGCGAGGCCGATTACCGGCTCCGTCTTTGTCTCTTTCATTGCCATCCCCTAATCAGGTCCATGCATTCTAAACGCAGAATCAAAAAAACCCGCCAACACATCCATGTGTTGGCGGGCCACTACTCGAGAAATCTACAAGTTAGGCAGACGTCTTCAGGCGAAGGTCGTTCTTGACGTCCTTAACACCGTCCACATGCAAGGCAACGTCTACGGCCTGATCAATCTGCGCGCTAGACACTACGAAGCCTGAGAGCTGTACCGTGCCATTCACGGTAACGACGTGCAAATCCAGAGACTTCAGGTTCTTTTCAGTCAAGAACGCTGCCTTCACCTTGGCCGTAATAGCCGTGTCGGAAGTGTATTGTCCGGCTTCGCTACGCTGCTTGGCTGGGGCGTCTGGGTTGCTGGCGGCAATTGCGGCCATTGATAAACCGCTCGTCGCCAGAATTGAGGCAAGAATAATTGCTTTAGTCTTCATAAGTAATAATCTCCAATATCAGAATGTATCCTTTAGCGTGCGCCATCAGGCAAGTGCTAAAGAATCTCGATCGCAACGCATAAAGCCAAAGATGAATAGTGGGTTCCGGTAAATGTTTACTACAGTGACCGGATTGGTTTTGATGCGGTACGGGTTCATCCTTACAAAACCAGATGAACCTAAGCTGAACTCGTCAGCAGCAAGCCTGTCAGACTGTCACAGCTGCAATGGAATGTTGCTCATCACTACTTTGCATAGGAGGGAAACGATATGAATATTTTTCGTAGCTTGTTCTTAGGACTTTCGCTGCTACTCGCTGGCGCTGCATTTGCAGCAGAGCCTGTCGTACTTCTCAATGGCAATACGAGCCAAAACATCACGGCACCTAACACCGTTGATATTCAGCAAAACACAGGCTCACGTTGCGAAGCACGTCCTGTTGGAAACTGCGGTTCTTGCGCAGTGTCTTGCCCTGTCGGCAAAGCAGCTATCTGCAAACCGGGACGCGCCGTAGGCAAAGACATCGAAGCCTCATGCACGACGGATCCATCTTGCGTCTGCAAGTAAACAGCGAGGCGAGTTCTATTGACGGAACTCGCCTAGCCCTTCGCTAAAGATATAGCCCTTGTAGCTCTTCACTAGGGCTTGGTCTTCGCAATCGTCTAGCTTGCCTTCGCAAAGTCGGCGAATCGCCGAAAGTGCTTCGAAGTATTTGTCTTGCTTCACACCTGCGAAATCGGCGACCAAACTTGGCACCAGCGCGATATCCGTCAACGGCAAACGCGGCAGCATGTGCGAGCCATAGTTGGTTCGAATCTGAAATTGCGTAATGTTTTCTGGCCTCGTAAATTTGAAACGATACGGCGGAGAATCATCTTCGTAGTAAGCCTGATGATCACCAAAGTAGGTGAACAGCATCGGGCGCTCAGAAGCGGCGAGATATTTATCCATCGCCGTCACACCAACGTTCAGCGTACGCAGCTTGTTCACGTAGTGCGTGAATTTTGCGGCGAGTTTCTGTGAGAGCCCGCTGCGACCCAAGTTGTACTCTATCTTGGTTTTATCCGAATACGGCGCATGCTCATGCACGGACAGCATGTAGACAAAAATTGGCTTGCTGCCATCTGCGCCTTTGCGATGCTCTGTGATCAGCTTGCGCGCAGCGTCAGAAAGCCGATCGCTATCAGCGATATCCCATTCGTCGCCCTTGATCTTGTCGTACTCAGGAAAATCACGCAGCGTGAGAATGCGATCAAAACCCAGCGCGGCATAAGTACGCGCTGCACCGTAGAAACGTTTGGGCGTGGGCATCAACACGACAGTGGCGTAGCCATTGGCCTTGAGCAGACTAACGAGTGTTGAATTGAGCTTTGGGCTCACCGTGTTGAACACGAGGCTGCGACGCGCGCCGAAATCATCCGGCAGCATGCCAGTCAGCATCGAGAATTCTGAAAGCCAAGTTTTGCCGCCGAATGTGTGTGTGCGCATGAGACCTGATGCACGCGTGCGGTCATTCTCTTCAAACATTTCCATGCGCGGCAGGCGTGCATTCGGCAAACGGAAATTCTGCGGATTAAACGTTGATTCGTTGAGCCAGATCACAATATCTGGCAATGCCGTAGCGGTCGGCCGCAATGGCGTCAGTAAATCTTTCTTGGTGACAAACAGCGTTGGGTCTTCGGTATGTTGTGGTGGTTCAAATTCGAAAACGCTGATGGAGTAAACCAAACGACTCATCACGCCGCAGGTATTCATGTCGCCGCAATTCGCGTCGTCTCGGAATACTTCCCACATGTGATATTGGCGGTTGGAATAATTGAAGGCCAACAACGATACAAACACCGCCGCAGCCAGCCAGCGCCAACGTGCGCTCAGAGATTTGGAGCCACGACTATCGTAAAGCGCATCAATCACCAGTAGCGCTACAAACGCCATGAATGCCGCCAACGTTTGCCACAGCAATGGATAGCGCCAAACGATGATCCAATTCGCAGGCTCGGTGACGAAGCTGTAATCGGCCACGGCCAAACGATCGCCAAAGTATTCAAACTTCAGCTCGCCGAGCACATAAAGAAAAATGCTGAAGCAGGAGGCAATCGACAAGCTGCTAATGCGTCGACCACTAATCGCTAACGCCAAGGTAAATGGCAAGAAGAACAAGCTGAGATTCATCACCGCGCAGATGGCGTCGTCGGTGTTCTTCCACGCCAGATAGAGCGCAACAGCGGCTGCGCTGTAACGCACGAAGATCAGCAGCGCCTTGAATGCAGGGCGCCAAGGCAAGCTGGGCAATTTCATAGATCTGGGAGATGACCGCACGGAACGTGCGTTGTGGCGCACATTTTAGCGAACAGCGGGTCTATACGATATGGCGATGCGCTAGGCTTGCTAGACAGTGCTTCAGCTGCCATTCAGGTGAATCCCTTGTAATGGCTGCCATCACCACTCAGGGAGATCACATGAAAAACCAGAAACTACTCGTTGCCGCCAGCGCCGCCGCGCTCCTGCTGCTCAGCGCCTGTTCTAAGGTCAATGCCGATAACTACGCCAAAATCGACGCCGGCATGACCCGCGATGAAGTGCACAGCATCCTCGGCTCGCCTGACGACTCCTCTGGCGGCGGCATCGGTGACCTGACGATGACCACTGAAACCTGGAAAGGCAGCAAGCAAACCATCCGCATCAGCTTCGTCGGCGATAAGGTCGCCTTGAAAGCCCTCGGCGGTAAAGACGAGAAGTAAGCCCTAAAGCCGCTGTCCCCGATGCGCCCTGCTCCCTCTCGGAAGCAGGGCGCATTGTTTTACGACTCCCAGATCAGCTCGTCTTAACGAGTTCGTGAAACGTGCCAATATATTTATCATTTATATAATTGATAAATATTATAAAACATACAGTGCGCGCTCAGACAGAGATTGGGGCACCTCCCCTCCCTCCTTAAGTAGTACACAGAACAGCCTGCTCGGCGATAATGCGCGCCCTCAATCTTCATAGAACCCCGGAGCGCTCGTCATGTCGCAGGACCCTATCGTTATTGTTTCTATTGCCCGTACACCGATGGGTGGCATGCAGGGTTTCCTCTCGCCGTTCAGCGCCAGCCAGCTTGGCGCGGTCGCGATCAAAGCAGCAGTAGAACGCAGCGGCTTGCAGGCTACGGACGTTGAAGAAGTCATCATGGGTAACTGCTTGCCTGCCGGCCAAGGCCAGGCTCCAGCCCGCCAAGCCTCACGCGGTGCTGGCCTGCCAGATTCCGCTGGCGCGCTGACGATCAACAAGATGTGCGGCAGCGGCATGAAAGCGATCATGCTCGGCCACGACCTGATCAAGTCAGGCACCAATAAAGTCGTTGTTGCTGGCGGCATGGAAAGCATGACCAACGCGCCTTACCTGCTACTGAAAGCTCGTGGCGGCTACCGCTACGGCCACGCGCAGATGTACGACCACACCGCAATGGACGGCCTCGAAGACGCTTACGAGCGCGGCACCGCGATGGGCGTGTTTGCTGAACGCACCGTTGAGAAGTACGGCTTCACGCGTAAAGAGCAGGACGACTACGCGATTGAATCTCTCGTACGCGCCAAGCGCGCCAACGAAGACGGCAGCTTCGCTTTTGAAATTGCTCCAGTTGAAGTGCAAGGCAAAGCGGGCGTTGAGACGCTCGACAAAGATGAACAGCCAGCTAAAGGCAAGCCGGAAAAAATTCCGTCGCTGAAGCCCGCATTTAAGAAGGACGGCACCATCACCGCTGCCAACGCCAGCTCGATCTCCGACGGCGCTGCTGCTGTCGTGCTGATGACGCAGAGCGAAGCCGCCAAGCGCGGTCTCAAGCCACTGGCCAAGATCGTTGCTCACGCTTCGCACTCGCGCCTGCCTGCTGAGTTCACGATTGCACCTGTCACCGCAATTAGCGACGTGCTGGCCAAGGCTGGTTGGGATATCGCTGGCGTTGATGTCTGGGAAATCAACGAAGCGTTCGCAGTCGTTGCGATGGCGGCGATGAAAGAACACAAGCTCGACCACGCCAAGGTCAACATCAACGGCGGCGCCTGCGCACTGGGCCACCCGATCGGCGCTTCCGGCGCTCGCATCGTTGCCACGCTGATTGGCGCGCTGAAGAAAACCGGCGGCAAGAAAGGCGTTGCTACGCTTTGCATTGGCGGCGGTGAAGCCGTCGCTCTCGCAGTCGAGATGCTTTGATGCGTACGCTGCCGCTGATACTGGCCACCACTCTGCTGGCTGGCTGTATCAGCGGCGGCGATCCTGATCCGCAGACCACTGCGGTAGATCCTGCAACACTCTGCGTTGCTTCCGCATGTGGAGTGAAAACACAGCTGCTAGATATTCCCAGCGCTGAGAACACGCTGTTCACGCCGACAGGTCGACTGTTTGTTTCTGGCAGCGATAGCGTTTACGAAGTCACCAAAGATTCCAGTGGCTGGCATGCCACATCGCTCGCGACGACCAAGGCCAATTTCACTGGCTTGGCACAACGCGGCAATGTGATTTACGCCGCGGCCTTCGACGGCAATCTCTACGCTGCACGTCTTAACGACAATCCACCTGCCTTCAAAGCGATTCACGCGCTTGGCATGAGCTCTGCCAACGGCATGACGGCCGGTCCTGATGGCGAGTTGTACATCGTCAACGGACCACTTGGCGCCTCTATTCCAGCGCCGAAAATCATTCGCCTACGTTTCGGCAGTGACCCGATGAAGGTCACCGAACAAATTGATTGGCTCACCAGCAATCTGTATTTTCCTAACGGCCTGCAACGCCGCGGCAATACTCTGGTCGTCAGCGATAGCGATGTACTCAATGTCGCGATCGGCGCAGTGAAGTCGATTGAGATTAAGGCCGATGGCAGTGCGGGAGTGCCACAGCTGATTGGCAGCTTCCCTAGCCTGCCGGATGAAATTGGCTTGGTTGGCGATAGCGTTCTCGCGGCGTTCTACAGTAACGGCCAGATTGGCTTGATCGACGCCAGCGGCACCTTGGTTTCGCAGACGGATTTGCTGAGCTTCGAAAATCCTTCTTCAGTGAAGCTGGGTCAGCCGCCGATGTTCGAGCGAGGCGACCTGCTGGTCACAGAGAAAGGGCTGATCATCATCCCGCCAATCCCCGGCTATGGCAGCAAACTGTCGGTGTTTCAGCGCAAGCCTTGAGTCTTGTTGAAGACCGCCGATTGACAGCGATGCCGTTCCGTATCAGTTTGCACTGAATACAAACATTCGTCGGCAGCGGACAAAGGAATGACCTCAGAGATGGCCAGCAAGCTCATGCAGTTCTGCAGCTTCACGCTTGTCCGTAAATGTCTGCAGCTAGGCTTGCTCGCGGCGTTGTTATCACTGCCTGCCCAAGCGGGTACGCTGCCGACATTGGTAATGCCGGAAGGCGTTGGCATCAACATCCACTTCACTCGTGGCCACGAGAAGGAGTTGGATATGATCGCCGCCGCCGGAATACGCGTGGTGCGCACCGATCTCAAATGGGATGAAACTGAGAACTATAAAGGCGTTTACGACTGGTCGGCTTATGACGAGCTAGCGGCCAATCTTGCTAAGCGCGGCATGCGTCCTCTGTTCATTCTCGACTACTCCAACGCGCTGTACGAAAAAAGTACGCCCAAGATTTTTCAGAGCCTTTGGTCTTATCACGAGGTCATGTCGCCTCGCAGCCCCAGCAGCATCGCCGCATTTGCACGCTGGGCGGCCGCGGCCGAGCGGCATTTCAGCAAGTACAACGTGATCTGGGAAATCTGGAATGAACCCAATATCAAGTTCTGGAAACCAAAGCCGAATGTTGAGGAATACGCTCGCCTCGCGATGGCCACCTGCAACGCAATTCGCGCTGTCAACACCAATGCGACTGTTATCGCACCTGCCGCCTCAAGTTTTCCATGGGATTTCCTGGAAGGGCTTTTTAAAGCCGGCGTTTTAAGCTGCTTGGATGGGGTTAGCGTTCATCCTTACCGTTTATTCAAACTGCCTGAAACGGTTACGGAAGACTATGCCCGCTTGCGCAAATTGATTGAACAGTACACCCCTGCAAATATCAAAAAGACCATCCCGATTCTGAGTGGCGAATGGGGATACCCCACCGTGATCCGTGGCATTCCGCTAGAAGATCAAGCTGATCTTGCTGTGCGCATGCAACTCATCAATTTGCTCAACGGCGTTCCGCTTTCCATCTGGTACGACTGGAAAAATGATGGCCAAGAGCCAGGTAACTACGAACACAACTTTGGCATTGTCGGCAGCGACCTCACACTCAAACCAGCATACGACGCAATCAAGACCCTCACCGCACAACTGACCGGGTACCGCTTGGTGCAACGTGTAGATATCGGCCATCGCGACAATTACGCCTTGCTGTTTGCCAATGCCAAAGGACACAGCAAACTCGTTGTCTGGACCGCCGGCCGCGCGAACAACGTCCGCATTGCAGCACCGACATTGCCCCGCAACACGCAGTTGACCCTGATCGACGGCCGCGGCTTGCGAAGTGCACTAAAGCTAGACGGCAACTGGATTTCCATCCGGCTAACGAACTCACCGGCCTATATTGCCCCCTGAGACATCGGCAGACGCGCCCGCCTATCGCTGTCCTTGCAGCCAATTGCGCAAGCCCCGGCGACTGCCACCATGCACTATCGGCGTTGAGCTCATCGCGCCAAAAGAATTTAATCCTTGAGGGAGTTGTCCGTGTCTAATCTTTATCCGCATTTGCTGGCGCCGCTGGACCTTGGCTTTACCAAGCTCAAAAACCGTGTGTTGATGGGCTCCATGCACACCGGTCTCGAAGACCGCAAAAAAAACTACCCGCGTCTCGCCGAATATTTTGCTGAGCGTGCACGTGGTGATGTTGGCTTGATTGTCACCGGCGGCTTCGCACCGAATATCGCCGGCTGGGTCTCCCCTTTCGCGGGCCGCATGACGACACACAGTCACGCCAACAGCCATCGCGTGATCACCGATGCGGTACATGCTGAAGGCGGCAAGATTGCCTTGCAGATTTTGCACGCAGGTCGTTACGGTTATCACCCGCTCTCAGTTTCAGCGAGCCGCGTTAAATCCCCGATCACCCCATTCGCACCGCGCGAACTTTCGAGCAGCGGCGTGGAAGGTCAGATTCGCGACTTCATTCGCTGTGCAGTGCTCGCACGCGAAGCCGGATACGACGGCGTTGAGGTGATGGGATCTGAGGGATATTTCATCAACCAGTTTCTCGTTACGCACGTGAATAAGCGCACCGATGAATGGGGTGGCTCATATAGCAATCGCATGCGTTTGCCAGTCGAAATTGTCACGCGCATGCGTGAAGCCGTCGGCAAAGATTTCATCATCGTCTATCGCTTGTCGATGCTTGATCTGATTCCAGAAGGCCAGAATTGGGATGAGACGGTGCAGTTGGCAAAGGCTATCGAGAAAGCTGGCGCGACGATCATCAACACCGGCATCGGCTGGCATGAGGCGCGTGTTCCGACTATTGCCACCAGCGTTCCGCGCGGCGCGTTTGCGTGGGTAACGAAGAAGATGAAAGCAGAGCTGAGGATTCCGCTCTGTACGACGAACCGCATCAATGCGCCAGATGTTGCCGAAAAGATTCTGGCTGATGGCAGCGCCGACATGATCTCGATGGCGCGTCCGCTCTTGGCTGATGCGGAGTTCGTTAAGAAAGCTGCAAACAATCGCGCCGATGAAATCAATACTTGCATCGCTTGTAACCAAGCCTGCCTTGATCACACGTTTGCCTTGAAGATCGCGAGCTGCTTGGTGAATCCACGCGCCTGCCATGAAACAGAGTTGGTCTATACGCCAACGACTCAGAAGAAACGCATCGCAGTTGTTGGCGCAGGCCCTGCAGGTCTCGCCGCATCAACCGTGCTCGCTGAGCGCGGTCATGAAGTGCATCTGTTTGATGGCGCCGCTGAAATTGGCGGGCAGTTCAATATCGCCAAACAAATTCCGGGCAAGGAAGAGTTTTACGAAACGCTGCGCTACTTTGGTCGCAAGATTGAAACGACGGGCGTCAAGCTGCATCTCAACAAGCGCATTGACGCTGATGAGTTGATCAACGGCAAATACGATGAAGTACTACTCGCGACTGGCGTGACGCCGCGCGATCCAAAGATCAAAGGTCAGGACGGCAATCCGAAAGTGCTGTCTTACATTGACGTCCTGCTTCACAAGAAACCCGTCGGCAAACGCGTTGCGGTGATTGGCGCAGGCGGCATTGGCTTCGACGTCTCCGAATATCTGGTTCAAGGCGGTCATTCGCCAACGCTGCATCTCGACGAATGGCTCAAAGAATGGGGCGTTGCCGATCCCTCAGTTGCACGCGGCGGCGTTGCTGGCGTTCGCCCAGTGATCGCCCCACCTGCGCGTGAAGTTTTCCTGCTGCAACGCAAAGCCAGCAAACCTGGCGCTGGCCTTGGCAAAACCACGGGCTGGATCCATCGCAGCACACTGAAGATGAAGAACGTCGAGATGATGGGCGGCGTGAATTACGAAGCCATCGACGAGCGCGGTTTGCTAATCAGCTTCGGCGAGAAGCGCGAGAAAGCAACGCTGCTGGAAGTCGACAACATCGTGCTGTGCACCGGACAAGTACCACTACGCGCATTACAAGAACCGCTGACTGCGGCAGGCGTAAAAGTCCACCTGATTGGTGGCGCTGATGTCGCATCTGAGCTCGATGCCAAACGCGCGATTAACCAAGGAAGTCGCCTTGCAGCGACGCTGTAAGAGCGATCAACATCCTGTCTATAAAAAAGCCCCGCTAATGCGGGGCTTTTTCATTTGAACAAGAAATTAGTTGGGACTCACAGGATCGTCAGGATCTGAATTTCCACGGCCACCGCAAGGCACTGCATCGTACAACTGCGATAAGACTGTGCGGCAAGCTTGTGTTGGCGAGACAGGCTCTGTGCGTGGGTCATGCACTTGATCACCATCCACGACAATGGCTACATTTTTGAGATCAAACTGAAGGCTGGTATACAGAACATCCAGATCAAGGTTAGCGCTCGCAACAACCGCTGGCTTGCAGCCTTCACAGCTCACCACAACACCTTCACCCGCCACTGGTGATGCGCAGCCGCCGACAGTACAAACCGTTACAGAACCGACCTTGACCAGTACCTTTAAAACCTTATCGACTTGTGTAGCCAAATAGTCAGCGCCTTGAGTCGTGATAACAGCGATGGACGTTTTCAGCGTGTACGGTGCCGACGGCGCTGCAGCAACTTTGCGCAGGTTTTCAGGGTTGAATCGCGTGCTTGATGAGGTGTAAACACCGCGCGATGCATTGGCAGCAACCGCCTTACCAATTCGGCCGGTAACCGTATGCACTGACCCTTTCAATAACGTGTAAGAAGCAACGCCGCCGTTACCTTTTTTCGGAGGCAAAGCATATTTGTTGATTTTGAATGCGCTGTCCGGGGCAATCGCAAAGAGCGATGTATCCGACATCTGCCACTGCGTCCTGCCAGTGTCGGTCGTAAAAATCATATCGCCGACACCGAGGATGTTGCCGACGATCGCTATATCAGTTTGAGCACTGCGCTGAATTAATACACCACCATCGGCTGTTAACAATCGGCCAGTGGCTGCGGGATCATTAGAGGCGACGACTGCGCCTGTCCCAAAGAATGAGCCGCAAGCTAAAACGGCGGCTGCAATGTTCGCAATTTTCATCGTACTTCCCTCACACTTGCTGACAAATTAAGCCGTCAGCGCTTCATTTTTTCCTGAGACTTTTTCTCCTATCCGTGGACGTCGAGGACGATCTTGGCTACAAGCTCCTGCCATAGCCATCATGATTACATAGGTAGCAGCATTCGCGGGTATCTGCAAGTTGAAGTCTGTCACGCTATGGATTGCCAGTTCTGTGCTGGCCATCAAGAAAGCGAAACAAATTCCGACTCTTACGCGATCATTTCGTTTGCGGATCACCAAGACTGCATGCAAACAGCTAAGCGCCGCCAATATAAGCAGGATTGAAGTTCCAGGAATTCCCGCCTCAATCAAAAACTGGGCGTAGTCATTGTGGGCATGATCGTAATAGCCATAAGAATCGTCTGGCTGTCCTTTGCCAAAAACGGCAGCAAACGTCCCCATGCCTGAGCCACTAGGCGAATATTGCTCTATGAGGCCCGGATAGGCCTTAAAGGCAAAGGTTCTGGCTTCGGTCTCAGTATTGGTCTGCTCCAAGCGAGTGGTGAGCTTTTCCAAGCCGTACCAATTACTGACGATCCAGACATCAACAACGACCAAACTTAGAAATAAAACAGCGCTTTTTACAAACAACTGCCGTTCTTTGTAGAACAAATAAATAGGTCCCAATGCAATCAGGGCACTAAAAAACGCCAAGTTTCCGCCACGAGAACGGGTCAGCACTAAGCCGACCACGATGATTGCTAGGAATACGCGAACACGAAGCCGCGTACTGAATAAGAAATCCAACAAGGCGACTAAGCGTTTCTTCCAAGTGCTCAGATCCGCCACTTTAAGATCAGCGAGAATCAAGCCGATGGCCATCGCAGCACCGAGCTCAAGATAGCCAGCCAGATGATTACGATTCACAAAAGTGCCGGTAGCAAAACCTAAGTAGGCAGTCTTCTTTTCAAAAAATCCGTACTCAAGCCCAGAGAGCGTCATGATGCCGCCGTAGACGGCCTGCGCCAGCGCCGAAAACACAATCACCTGCCCCAGCATCTTGAGTCGGCCACGATCGCGTGCCAGACCAATCACCAGCACATATAGCGAGAAATACCCCAGTGATAGCATTACTTTTTGATGAGTACGCTCGGGCAGCAAGCTGATGGGCCACTCAGACTGCACAGCCAGGTCGGGAAACACTGAGGCGTAGTACTGAGCCGCGCTTGGCGCCAACCTCGCCAGCCAGTCAGGACTCAAGGGAATCGTTTGAAAAAATATCCAAGCGAGCCACAAAGCCCACAACAAAAGAGGCCAGAAATAGCGCTTTGGCAAAAACGCATCTTTATCTGTTTTGAAAATCTGGTTGCCCAGATAAATCACACAAAGGATGCCTGCCACGACACCAAGAGCCGCTTGAGCGCCAAAGCGATTGCTGCCCCACGGCAAGGGCAACCATGCCACCAACACCAGCAGGGCTCCGAATAAAACGTGATCTAAGGTCAACCGCGCTGGGGTGGTCGGCTGCTTCATGACTTTTTGACCGGCTTACGAAAGCAGCTGTCAGCTTCAGCGCCAAAATTGGAGCAAAGTCCATGACGCCATCGCGCAGCGGCGCACCAAGCATTGGTGTCAGCCTGCAAGATGATGGTGTTGTCGCAGAGCAACAACTCTTGCTCTTCTACATAGGCATACCAGAGCACTACCGCTGGCTTGGTCCAGTATGCGAATCGAATGCTATTCAACCACTGCGCGCGCAAGCTGGGGCTGGACTGAGAAAACACTCTCAGACCGACGACGGCTAAAGACATGTGAATCGGTTTAGATTTTCGCGCCCACGTTTGGGCCTGCAAGACAGCCCGATCAAGGCGCTGATCAAAAATTCCAGCGTTGACGAGTGCCAGCGCGTAATCGCGCCATAGATAGGCATCTGCAGGCGCAAGCGTCAACGCCTTCACATATTCATCGAGTGCCTTTTGAGGCTTGTTCAGAAACAGATCGTTACTGGCTTGCGACTGCACGGCTCGCGCGCTGTACGGCTGCAACTTGAGTGCGATGCCCGCGGCCTGTTGGGCGACACTTCGAGTTTCTGAAGACTGCCCGCGTTGCTCAGAGAAACGCAGATAAGATTCAGCGAGAATCCAACGTGCATTGCTATAGACGCCGCACGCGACAAGCACGATAAGCGCGCTCAGCAACAACAGCCTCGTCGACGGCTGAACCCCCACGCAGATCTCCCCTCTCAAGAAACCCCAAGCAACCGCAAGTAATCGCTATGCGTAGTAGCGATAATCGTAATAGTAAGTACCGTAACGCTTAGAGTGCTTCTTCATATTGACGGCATTAATCACAGCACCAACCAGCGGTGCGCGTGCCTGTCGCAACTGTCGCACTGAGTTCTTGATCAAGTTACGTGTTGTGCTTTCTGCCTTCACAACAAAAATAACTGCGTCCACATGCTGAACGAGCAGCAAGGTGTCGCTAACAGCTTGGCAAGGCGCAGAATCAAAAATGATTCGATCGTACTGAGCAGCAAACGATTCAATCAGCAAATGGAATTTCTGCGAAGCCAGAACCTCACCCGGATTGGGTGGAATTTGTCCGACTGGAAGGACGTCGATCTTTCCGGATTCGATGCGGTGAACACACTTATCCAAAGGAGCGGTGCCGGACAGATATTCCGTCAGGCCAGGCAACTTATCGGTCATTCCCAATGACCTGCTAACCGATGCACGGCGCAAATCGCAGTCGATCAACAGCACACGTTCCATTTGACCAAACGCCATCGCCAGATTGCAGGAGATGGTCGTCTTACCTTCTTTAGGCGCCGACGATGTCACCACAATCTTCTTTCGCTTATGCGAAAGGTCAGCCAACAGAAGACCTGTTCGAATACTGCGCAAGCCTTCGCTAAATCCGGTCTTGGGCTCGGCGACAAACTGCGTCGAACCCTTTGCCTTGTCCTCAAACTCCGGCAACGCAGACAGAACCTGCAAGCCGGTTAAGAGCTCCATTTCTTCAGCGGAAACGATGGTGTCGCTGAGCAAATGTCGCAGCAGCGCACTCAGGATACCGAGAGCAAAACCAATGGCCAGGCCCCACAACAGAATTTTCTTCTTCTGTGGCTTGAACGATTTAGACGGAACAACCGCTGGGTCGATTACTCGTGCAACAACTTCTTGATAGTTGCCAGCAGATTCCGTCTCTTTGAAACGTGTCAGAAACAGATTGTAAAGATCGCGGTTGGTCGCAACATCACGCTGCAAGGCATCCAATTGAGCCTGCTTACGATCAAGACCACGAACCTGATTGCGAACACCTTGATCCTGAATACTCAACTGACGCTCAGTTTCAGACGCCACTTCATAACCCGCCTTGACGCCTTGAGCAGCAATCAACAACTGGCTGTGATACGAAGCCGTCGCAGAATCCAGCGCAGCTTTGGCAGTGGCCATGGCCGGATGCTTGGCGCCGTAGCGTGACGCCAGCGATTTCAGCTTCTGCGTCTCTTCAAGTACGCGAGTTTTGGCATCTACAACGACTTTATCGTTGAGCAGAACGCTGATGTTCTCGAGCTGTGCAAAATTATTTCCAGCTTCTTTGACCTTTTTATAGGCGCTGGCATATTCCGTTTTCTTACGCTGCGCTTCTTGAATTCGTTGCGCGTTATCTGTGACCTGCTGTTCAACCAAGCCACGCGAACCGCCACCAACGCTGACGAGCTGTTCTTTGTCACGGAAATCCTGCAACGCACCTTCGGACTTATTCAAGTCTGCACGGATCGTTTCTAAACGTTCATTCAACCAAGTCGTCGTCGTACGCGTCATCGCAAGACGCGATTCCAAATTGCTTTCGATAAAGACTGCTGAAAGCGCATTAGCCACTTCAGCGGCAAGATCTGGGCTCTTTGATTCGTAATGAACACGGACCAGCTTGGTGCCGTACATCGGTTCAATAGTCAGATTGGCGCCAAAAAGATCTACTGCCTTTTCCAACGTTCGGGCATCTTCTGCTGCAGAGTCCTTGGGAGCGCTGGTGTCAGCCAGAAACGGCAGCCAAGACAGCCAATCAATATCGGCTAAACCACCACCAGACTTCATTCCAAAGTCGGGATTCTCAATCAGCTTGAGTTTTTTGATCGTGCGACGGGCTAACTCCCGGGTTTCGAGAAGACCGTATTCAGTGCCAACCTGTTCGTAAGTTCCGTAGCCAGGATCATAAACATCCTGCACTTCTTTAATTGGACGATTGGATCGATTTTCGATCTGCAACAACACGGTCGCACGATAAATGGGGGTCGTCGCAAAAATCCACAGACCTGCCAAAAGCGTAATGACGACGGTGACGCTGAGGATGCCCCAACGGTGCTGAACAAGCGCACCCAACAATTCCCTCAGATCCAAAAATTGCTCATTAACGAGAGAGTTTCCTGCCGTGTTTCGACCCACATCATCTTGAGCCGGGGGGAAGTTATTCAAAAAATGCTCTCCTCAACAATGATCGTATCCCCTGGCAGAATTTGGGTATCAAGCGAGACCTTCCGCTTCTGGTTCTGGGTTTGTCCCTCACGCACGATATAAATGTTTCGCAACGAAGCCCTATCGGTAAAACCACCCGCAATGGTCGCTACCTTTTCTACAGTTAATCCGACAATGTAGGGATAGCCACCAGGTCGCACTACTTGTCCTGTGACATAAACAGGACGATAGGCCACCACACGGACACGTACGTCTGGATTAACCAGATAGCCAGCTCGCAAACCTAAGCTGATGTCCTGCTGCAAGCGCGAAACACTCTTGCCCCTAGCGACAACGCTGCCTAGAAAAGGATATTTAATGGCGCCATCGGCCTGAACTTGCGCCTCAATCGTTAAATCAGATTCATCACGAACCTCAACACGTACAACGTCGCCAACTCCCAAACGATATTCAGCCGTTGTAGCGACAGTACTCTGCCCGGGCAACGGAGCGGCAATTGCGACAGAACAACCAAGCAGGCCCAAGAGGGCCATAAAGCTAGTTTTCAACATGTGATTTCGTGATGACTTCCAAGGTATTTCAATTTTAACGGTTGTAGCGGACGCCCAGATAAACCGAGGTATCTCCGTAGTCACGGCCCACTTCGTTAGAGTCACGACGCGAATATGAAGCACCAGCAATCGTCATCAGGCGCTTCTTCAGGAAGTAGTTCGCTTCAACAGCAAACGTATCAAGGTTGTCGACGCGGTTAGAGCCAATGAACTGAGAATTGACGCGCGAATAGATAACGCGCGAACGCAAGTAATAGCTAAATTGGTGAGTCCAATCGATCAAGCCAAAGCGATTCTGCAACAACTGCACATTCGCCAAGTAGCTTTGCTGACTCTGAACACCAGTCTGGAAAGTGAACGTTGAATAGATCAACGGAGCCCAAGTAATGGTCGCATTCCAGTCCAATGCATTCAGCGAATCTTTTGCTGGATTATCGAAGTTGCGACGCAGCTTACCGATACGCAGGTCGCCTGAAGTTGTGCCTGTTGCAATCCAGTGCATACCTACACGGTAATGCGTCGTCTGGTAATCGCGGCTTGGAAAGTTAGCCGCTTCTACGTCATAGCTCACATTGTTGTACATAACTTCTGCAAGCAGTGCCGTCTTGGAGCTAACGTTGAAGAAAGCCGTTTCGCGAATTCTCCATGAATCAAAATCGAGCAACTGCGTTTGATCACGATTAGTTTGATATTCGCGTCCCATCCAGCCAAGGTCGGTTTCAAGATTGATCAACGCGCCCGGTGCGCCAAAGCGATAACGTGCAGTCGCTGCAGTCTGAATCCATTTATCCAAACCCTGATCAACAGGCACGCCATTTTCCGTGCGGATCGAGCCAAAGGGGTCATGGCTAAACCGCGTGATGTAATCAAAATGAAAGTTATGGCGGGTCAGTGCGGCCCAATCCAACTTGCCACTAATCGATCCATCGACGTAACTATCAGGGCCTTCATCAACGCCCGTATATTTGGTTGCTTCGAGTCCGGCACCAACTTCATATTTCAGCTTTTTAGATTCGCGCAGAAGCAAAACGCTTGGCGTCAGCACAAATCCAAAACTGGACTTAGGGTTGTCCTCAGTGAGATAGAAATTGCTGTTGTAAATCACCTGCCCTCCAACTGCAGCCGTACCACGTAGCCCAGGAGCTAAGTGAACACCAACTGCGTCATTAGGTGCTTGGGCGCTGGAGCTCGGAGTGCTCTCCACAGCATCCTGCGCCTGAGCCAGACCAGCGAAGAAAAAAATCGTGCTTGCCAGCAACACTTTTTGCATTTCCATCCCCTTAAAACCTTTTATAACTAGCAACTAATATGCCTGAGGCGAAGTTAAACCTCGCACAAATGTAAGTACGAGTATGACAAGATCAAAGCCAATAGACCAATGCTCGATATAGTAAAGGTCATATTCAACTCTTCGCTGCATTTTTTCTGGGGTGTCCGTCTCGCCTCGATAACCGTTTACTTGGGCCCAACCGGTGATCCCCGGCTTCACCCGATGCCGGTGCATGTAATTCCGGATGATGTTGACGTAAAGCTCATTATGTTCCGTGGCATGCGGCCGAGGCCCCACTAAAGACATGCTCCCGGTCAGCACGTTGATCAACTGAGGCAGCTCATCCAAACTGCTTCGTCGAAGCCAACGCCCCACCCGCGTAACCCGAGCATCTTCTTTTTTAGCTTGCGTGACAACACCCGGCACTTCATCATGTAAGTGCATGGTTCTAAACTTAAATATGGTGATTTCTTCACCGTTCCAACCATGCCGCTTTTGACGGAAAAGCACTGGACCCGCACTGTCCATGCGAATCAGTAGGGCAATAAGCAATAAAACCGGAATCGCAAAGATGGCTATAGCCGTCCCTAACACCCGGTCCTCCATTGCCTTCAAAACTCGATCGACTGCTGTCGTCGGGGAGCTGGAAAGCTCAACCGTTAGCAGACCCGCAGCCGTACTTACCGGCATTTCGCACAGGGTGGAAATCAGGCCATCGGGTACAACTCGCAGTTCGTAAGGCAGCTCAGACAAGGCCTCAATACTGGTGCGTAATTCATCCAGATTAGCCTCGTCGATGGCAACCCAGACCTGATCAATGGCCAAGCGCTGACGGACGCATATTTGGCGAGCTTCAACCGCACGCCCCAGATAGGGCAGCCCGCCAAACTCTGCAAGCTGCGAGGGGCTCTCGGCCAGATAGCCCACAACGCGATAGCCATCTGCATTGTCCGTGACTAACTGGGCCACCACTCTCGATGCCAAAGTGCCATTGCCCACTAGCAAGATGGTTTTCGCGTCATAACCCCAAATGCGCAAGCGACGCAAAGTGGAACGCGCCAGCAAACGCATGGCGGTTAATAAGATGAATAAGTAAACCAGCCAGATGCCCGACCAGAGTCTGGAAACATGGATCGTCGTCTTGCTGATGGCGGCCAACACCACCAGCAAACCGACCACCAGAATCAGCGCTGACCAAAGCCGTAGCAATTCAAGCGTCGGCGGAATATCACGCTGACTGCGATATGCGCCGTACTGCGCCAAGGCCAAGGGCAAAATGAATGCGATCAATAACATCGCAACCTGATGCAGCGGTATCGTCAAATAAGTCGACAGCGGTTCGCCACGAAAAGCAGCCAAGGTAAATGCCGCCATGCAGGCAGCAAACACCGCCACGACGGCGTCGATGAACGGACGCGCCATTGCGACGGTTGCAAGCAAATCTGGCAAAAACTTACGACTCATTCAGCCGCCCCCAACAGCTTTTGATAACAAGCTTCAATTTGCTCGATACGACCATGAGCGCGCGCATCGTAATCCATCCAAAACCGCTTATACGCAGTTTGCCCCATGACGTGGGCATATTGTGGATCTTTATGAAGTTGCGCCACTTTTTCCGCCAGATCGGCGGCATCGCCGGCACGGAAATGTAGGCCCGTCACCCCGTCTTCAACCAGCGTTGCTGGCGCACCGTGATCGGAAACAATAACGGGCACGCCTGCGGCAGCCGCCTCCGCAATAATCATGGGGGAGTTCTCGTACCACAGCGACGGCAGCACCAAAGCCTGCGCCTTCTGCAAGCGCTTAGTCAGTTCTGCCTTTGGTAGCCAGCCGCTGAAGTTTGCATCCGGCCATTGCTGTCGCAATTCGGGCAATAGCGGGCCATCACCCCATACTTCAGCTGGAATCTGCGCAATGCGGCAAGCCTCAAGATAGAGGTCCACACCCTTCTCTGCTGCGATACGTCCGGCATATACCACCGCCGATCTTTGCTCCATCGATTGCAACGCAGACTGCTGAAGTGTCGGCAGATTATCGACAACCTCAATCGACGAACCCTTGGCATGACTCGCGATCTTTTCAGCCGAAAACTTTGATACGGCAATCATTAAATCAAACTTGCGCGGAATACCGGCCCCATATCGCCAAATGAATTGACGCACGACACGCCACACTTTGTGCGCATACCTACGCGAATCGCAGTTGCGTGACACACAACTCATCGACATCGGTTGACGCGTGCAAACGCGACGCGTCGGATAGTCATACAAACCGCCATTAGGGCAGACCGAGAAATAATCGTGCAGCGTGCAAACCAATCTAAAGCCCTTGCGATGCACCATCGAAACAACGCTGCCCGATAAAGCCTTGGACCAACCATGCAAGTGAACGATTGTAGATTCCTTCGGAAGTTGGGTTAGCAGCGCACCCAATGCATTTGCCGCAGAGGCATTCCATAAACCATTCACGGCTGCCTTCAGCCGGTTAGGCTCATCCAGAATTGTTCGTTGCCCCAATGAAATCCACTCAATACCTGTCTGATTGACAGGGGGCGTTCCACAAGCGGAAAAGAAAATTACACGGTGTCCCTTGCGAGCCAATGCTTGAGCATCCTCTAGTGCCACTAGAGCCGCGCCGCCATCAACCTCGCAACTATCATTTGCAACAATGATATTCAGTTTTACCGTCATTTCCTTTATTACAAACCAACAGGTTTGGCTGAGAGTGGAACCGCTTGTTGTGCGTCTTGCTTCATTTTTCCTAAATGAATCACGCCGAGACACAGCAACAAGCCGAACGGAATCGTCGGATTAAGTGCATTGATGTTCGGCTGTGCCCATCCCGAAACGATAACGCCAAAGGCGCACACCAACAAAACATTCCTATGCAATCGCCCGGAATTACTCGCCCGCAAGAAGCGCGACTGCCATGCCAAATAAGGAGGAAACAGCATCGCTAGGACATATCCGGTAAATCCAACGATACCGGACGCATGCAATACCTGTAGATACATATTGTGAGCGGTATAGAGCCACTGATAACCCGCGCCAAAGAATGGCGAGTTCGCAAACCCCGTCAACGCAATTTCCCTGTCGTGTGCACGAATGGCATCTGAAACTGCCGAGCCACTTTCCAGGCGCCTAAACACCGAAGTCGAGCCATCAAGACCAATGATGTATTTCTGCACGACGAAATAAGACACCACAATAAAACCAATGGCCATCAGATTAAAGCGCGCGCGGTGTGGCAGCTCGTGGTACATCAAAATGAATATTGCCAAGGCCATCGCCATCAAGGCGTAAATGGCTGTACGCGAACCCGCATAACCAATCGTGCGCCACATCAGAAACGCAGCAACGAGAACAAACAAACGCAGCAAAATTTCTTTTCTCTCCATGAAAAGCAAAACCAATATCGGAAAGGCAATTGCAGTATTCAGGGCCAAGGCATTGGGGTGCCCGGTCAAGCCTTTCGAGCGATGGAAGGTTATCCAGTGCGCATCCACATGACCCGGAATCCATCCCATGCAATAAAGAACAGTGAACAAAGCACCGTAAATTGCACCCGCTAACCAAAAATAAGTTAGGACGCGCGCCTCACCCATCGTCTTTATGCGCAAAGCCAGAAACACCTGCGGAAAAATAATCAAGGCCGCGAAGATCACCCTGAAGTTTGGAAATTGCCCAAACTCAATACGAAAATGGTTATTGATGAAAGTATGAATAAACTCGATGTACTCAGCCGCCTTCATCGGTTCAGGCATGAACTTGTTAACGAGAAAACTCAAGGTTATTAAAATCGCGATACCCAAGTAGATCGCGTAGAAATAGATTCTTTCCCGGTTGAAGCCGCGCTCACATAAAGCAATCACGCCCGCAAGCGCAAAGAAGAAGTCGCCATATGACATCGACTCCAGCAAGCGCACGCCGCTCAAGGGATTCATGAACAAGGCTGCAGCGAGCACCCACGACGACACGCTCGTAGGCCATCTCAGTGCAGTTTCCTGCTGCAGACTGTTGTTGCGATTTAAAAAGTCCATACGATCTTAGGGTTTCGAATCCACATCAGGCAGCATTTCGGGGAAGCTGGCTTTCAGCTGTAACAGCCGAGACTACACTTCTAATTTTTTTTCCAAAACTCTCTGTCGAAAAGCCTTCGGCCACATCCCTGATCAGGGTCGGCGACCATTCGCGTTTTTCGAACTCACCAATGGCAGCGTTCAAAGATTCTGCCGTCTGCTCGTCAAAGAAGATTCCAGAGACATTTTCGACAACTGTCTCAGTAGCCCCTCCAGATCGATACGCGACGAGCGGCGTGCCGCAGGCCATCGCCTCAATCGGAACAATCCCAAAATCCTCTTCCTGAGGAAACATGACGGCACGCGATTTCTGCATCAAATCCAATTTTTCTGCATCTGGAAGCGCAAAGTGCCACTGAATATTACTGTTAGATAAGCTCACTAGCTTGTCTGACAACTCATTCTGAATTGACGACACGATGGTCAGGCGACGACCAGAATGATTGAAAGCCTCTACGAGCAAATCAAATCGCTTGTAAGGAACGATTCGGCCTACAGCAAGGTATCCGCCTCTAGATCCAGTCCCAACCTGGAATCGATCCAGTGGTATTCCAGGATGAACAATGACCGACTCTCTAGCGTAATACTGAAGAATTCGTTCTGCCGTTGTGGCCGAATTCGCGACAAAAGCAGTGACACGTTTAGCCGCCTCTAAATCAAGCGCACGCATTTTCGGGAGCAGAAAGCGCAAGCCAAGACTGACAACATAATCCATCCAGCCAAATCCTGGACGCGCCATATAGTCTTCAGCATGAGACCAATAATATCGAGTTGGCGTATGGCAGTAACAAATATGAGCGGCCCCAGGCCGAATCACGACATGCTTGGCTTCTGCACTGGCGGATGAGATGACGAGGTCATATGCCGACAGATTGAACCCCCGAAATGCATAGGGTCGAAAAACCGCTGACCATTTATGTCGATTCGCAAGAAACGGCAGCTTCGCCAGCCATGATTGCGTCACACGATGCCCACGCAACATGGGGTGATCGCCCTTCACCACCGAGGTAAATACGTCTGCATCTGGAAATAGACGCAACAAATGTTCGAACACCAGTTCAGCGCCACCGCGATCAGTAATCCAATCTGCAACGAGTGCCACTTTCATTTTTTTGTTAATTTCCATGTACTTTTATTGGCCGCCGCCGTAACCCTGCGGGTTCTTGCTCTGCCAATTCCAAGCATCACGACA
The DNA here is from genome assembly GCF_003052265.1 of Stenotrophobium rhamnosiphilum. Classification (GTDB taxonomy): domain Bacteria; phylum Pseudomonadota; class Gammaproteobacteria; order Nevskiales; family Nevskiaceae; genus Stenotrophobium; species Stenotrophobium rhamnosiphilum. The sequence continues at coordinate 449,944 of NZ_QANS01000001.1, read as the reverse complement.
AATTTCTTCAATGCCACGTTCAGTGCGCCAGTTTAATTTCTCAGCGGCAAGCGCTGAAGACGAATAATAAGATGGCAAATCTCCGGGACGACGCTCAACCACGCGTGCCGGAATCGGCTGACCGCTGACGCGGCGAAATGTCGTCAGCACATCCATCACCGAGCAACCTGCGCCAGAACCAAGGTTCACCACCAAGGGTGCAGCCTCCGTACCTTCCAAAATATGCTGCAAGGCCACGACATGGCCGATCGCCAGATCAACCACATGAATGTAATCCCGCACGCCGGTGCCATCAGGCGTCTCGTAATCGTCACCCAAAATCTTTAATTCCGTCCGCAGACCAGATGCCACTTGACTGATGTACGGCACCAAATTGTGCGGCTCGCCATTTGGATCTTCGCCAATCAATCCACTGGCATGTGCACCCGCCGGATTGAAATAACGCAGCAGACCTACACGCCAGCGCGTATCTGCAGCAGCCAGATCCAATAGCACCTGCTCACACATGCGCTTGCTGTGACCATACGGATTCACAGGCCTCAGCGCCGCGTTTTCAGTAAGTGGTATTTCAGATGGCGCACCATAAACCGTCGCCGACGAGCTGAAAATCAGATTGCGGCACCCTGCAGCCTGCATCACCGAAAGCAGATTCAAAGTGCCCTGAACATTGATCTCGTAATACTTGACTGGCTCGCGGCAAGACTCGCCAACTGATTTAACCCCAGCAAAATGAATCACTGCATCCGGACGAAAATCCCGGAAGACAGCCGCCACATCAGCCTCTGAGCGGATATCGCAAACCTTATACGGAATTTTCTTGCCCGTGATCTTTGCTACCGCATCAAGGCTGCGTGGTGTGGAGTTAGAAAAATCATCGAGCACGAAAAGCTCATAGCCACGCTCGCTCAACTCCACCAGCGTATGTGAGCCGATATATCCCGCACCACCCGTGACCAGCACTCGTTTCATCACATCCATTCTCAAATCATTTAAGCGCGCGCCAAGCGCAGCTTGGCCAATGAAACAGCGCGTGCCAGCGTCAGCAAGCCGTAGCTCGCGACATAAATCAATAGCAACTCAGGCCACTCTCTGAGCATGCAAAGCATCAGCAAAAACACCGGAGTATCCAGCCATTCTTTCACTGCAAAACGCAGGCGATTCGCATTGCCGCTCAAACTCATCGGCGGTGCCGCTGCGACCTTGATCGAGGTCACGGTATGGAGGTAAACCGACAAACCGGCGAGTAGCAATGCGGCACAAAAATATCCGAGCGGGTTTGGCACCACGACAGTCAGCGCAAGACAGATAGCACCCTGCCGGATGTGGTCGCAACTCACATCCAGCCAAGCACCAAACGGACTCTGCCGACGCGTTGCGCGTGCCAGTTGGCCGTCTGCGCAATCAAAAGCAAATCCCAACTGTAATAGTGCAGCAGCCAAAAGCGCGCCGCTCAATCCACCACACCAAGCATAGGCACTCGTGCCTGCCAGCATCACAATCAAACCAATCAACGTCACAGCGTTAGGGCTCAAACGCAATGCATGCGCGGCGGCTGCCACGACACCGCCAAAGGGCTGACTGATATACCGCGTCAGTAAAGCCTGATCCGGCGTATCGAATCGGCGCGTTAGTAGCTCACGGGATTTTTGAATCGGTAACGTCATATCGAGCGTATCTTTTCAATGGTGACGGTCGTCGAGATCGCCGGCGTACGCGTTAGATAACGCACTTCACAGATATCCGAGAACTCGTCAAATCGACCTGCCCAGTCATCACCCATCACCAGCACATCAGCCCGATGCTCCAGCAGATATTGACGCTTGAGTTCCAATGATTCTTCCGCAAACACCTGATCAACACAGCGTAAGCCAGAAACGATTTCCATGCGCTCGGCCAAGTTATAAACCGGATCACGCTGCTTCTTGCTGCGATTGAGTTCGTCCGTTGAAATGCCCACGATCAGATAATCGCCCTGCAAGCGCGCGCGCTCCAACAGGCGCAGATGCCCAACGTGGAAAACATCAAACGTTCCAAAAGTAACGACACGCTTACTCATCCGCCTTTTCTCTGTTTGGCCCACTCAGCAATATGCTGTAAACCTTTACGCCCCGTTAGCGATGCCGCCAACAAACCCCAGCCCCGCTTGCGTGTTGGTTGCAGCACGATCACGCGCGCCAGCGCGCGCCAGCCTTGCATCCAATCGCCGTACAACAATTCGAATCGTGCGCGGGTATAGATGTGATGTGCTGCCACCGTTGCATCACGCGAAAATAATTCAGCGTGCTTTTGCTGCAAGATGCGCAGACTGGTCGGACGATTCTGATGCTGCCCGACCAAGCTGTCATGCGAAACCGTTGAATGCACCAGCACTTCGGGTAAATGATGAATCGGCCCGAGCAATGCAATCCGCAACAAGAGATCCCAGTCTTCCCAGATCTTCATGCGCTCATCAAACTGCCCCGCCTCAATCACCACACGTTTGGGCACGAGCCAAGTCTGGGTGCACCAAATTCCGTCCATCAACAGCGATGGCCAAGGCTTGGGTCCAGAGTTGCTTCCAACGTCGCCAAACGGAACCTCAATCGAGATTTTCCCGTCCATGCGCAGCAAACTGCAGTAACTGGCAACACAATCCACACCGCTCAGAGCCGCAAACTGTCGGTCCAGTTTTTGCGGCAGCCAAAGATCATCGCTATCCAAAAACGCCAGCCACTCACCACGCGCCTCGGCGATACCTCGATTGCGCGCGGCCGACACTCCAAGATTCCGCGGTTGCTGGACATAGCGCAGCCTGGGGTCAGGAAAGGTCTGGATTAAAGCGGCAGTCCCATCACTGGAGCCATCGTCCACAACGATCAACTCCAAGTCGGAGTAAGTCTGGCCCAGAACACTAGCGATTGCACGCCCAAGGATGTGCGCGCGATTGAACGTAGGAATAATGACACTGACCTTTGGCATGGTGCTCATCAGCGTCCACGCGCCCTTTTCCGCCGATCAGATAATCCTATCAGTGCAGAAGCCGTATCCGGTGGCAGAATCAGCATCGGTAGCAATAGATAAACTCGAAGTACCCGAGGATAAGCGACCAAAGCGCGAAACCAGAGGCGTAGCGCCAAACTGCGCTGGCCAGTCAGCAATGCACTAACCGCCGCTTCATAACAAAGAATGCCAATAGCCAACGGATAGGCCTGCAAACGCTTCTTGTGCAGTTCGAGAATCTTCAGATTGGACACGACGCGTAGCGGCTTTTGAGCCGACAAGCTACTGCCACTCTGCTCGTATACAACAGTGACGAAATCCTTAACTGTCGCCAAGCGTCCGTGGTCGAGCAGACGCAACACCATTTCATAATCTTCGGAAATTGGAACTTCAGGGTTGAATCCTCCAATTCTCTTCAGCGCCGATTTTCGAATCATCGCGGTCTGAAGATAGGCAGTACGTTCCTCAATAAAACGTTTGGTATCCACCCAAGAATCGTTCGTCGACACAGGCCACGCAAAGACCTTCGTCTTAACATCGGCGATGTAGCGAATCAGCGGCCCGCCCACCAGATGGCATTCCTCACCCAACTCGGCCATCAGCGCCATCTGCTGCTCAAGCTTGCCCGGCAGCCATTCATCATCGTCATCCTGAAACGCGATGAATTCGCCTAGCGCAGCCTCGATCCCCGTGTTGCGCGCAGCCGCAGCGCCACCACCAACTTCGCGGCGGATATAACGAATGCGGGGATCCGTCAGAGCAAACCCTGCGACAATTTCAGCGGCAGCCGCCGTCTTTGAAGCGTCGTCGACAACGATGAGCTCGATGTCGGCATAACCCTGCTGCAACACGCTGTGTATCGCACGCGGCAGGGTATGCGGGCGGTTATGCGTGGGGATGATGACACTGACTTTGGGAGGCGTGTTCACGATCGTGTCGCCGCCTAAGTCTGCTTCGATAATAAAAGCTTCGCCGCTCGCTGCTTCAGCGCTTTCGCAGCAACCAACCAATCGAACACGCGGTACTGCAAGCTCGGTGGCAGCGGACGAATCAATCGATAAATGAATTCACGCCCTTCAAGCTCATAGTTCGGCCATGGCGTCTTCGCACGATATTGCGCGTAGAGATGACGCAGCGGATGTCGGCTGAGGTAATGCCATGGTTTTGAAATACTGATGAAGTGAACGATCGCGGGGTCAGCCAATGCTTCGCGAATTTTTTCTGCAGGCACCGGAATATGGCGCGGCGCCAATTCGTAAAAAGTGGTTTGCAGATTCCAGCGTGGATGCAGCATCAGACATTGTTTGTAGAACAAGGCATTGATCGCATCCTGATCAGGGCAATTGATCTTGGGATGCGCCGTCACATAGTCACGGAACTTGCCGATGACCTTCTCGTCACGCATGCGCTTGAGGTTCATCAACAACATGCCGCTATTCACATAGTCTCCCAACGTAGGAAGACCCAACTCGATCAGCGGCCAAGGCTCCATCGAGGGATACAGCGGATTACACACCGCGCCCCACAGATAATTGGAGATGTCCATTTGCCACAGGGGCGCAAGATCGTTGACGACGATGATGTCGCAATCGAGATACAGCGCCTTGTCTAAACCCGGCGCCAGCTCCGGGAATAACAAACGGTACCAATAAGAATAAGGTCGTGATTCGCCGATCTTCTCGCGAACCAGCTCATCACTGATGCCGTAGGTTTGCAGCGGCGTTCCCGATGCGCTCAGCATCTGCCGCAAAGACTCAAGCATGTCAGCCGAGAGTCCGTCGTAATGCAGGAAGTGCACTCGCACCGGCATGCCTGCCTTCTCAACCACTGACAACAGCATAGTTGCCGCGTGCGGCAGGAAACGTTCATCCGCCGCGCAAACGAGTTCTAGTGTTGTGGCGCTCATGCCAGCAACTTCCGAAGACGGTTTTTAATGCGGAAAGCTAATGGCCACCAAGCCGTCGGCAAAGGACGGATAACGGCATTCGCTAGCGTAAAACCATCTGGATTTTTCTTTGGCCACGGCGTCTTCTTGCGAGACTTCCAATACAAATCCCGATGCGGATGCGTACACATGTAATGCCAAGGCTTGGTGAGGTGGTAGCCCTCGAAATGAAGCAGGCCCGGCTCACGCAAAGCCTCTTGCATCACCTGTTTACCAAAGGTGTGCTCACCGTGATTGCAGAAGAACAGAGTGTTCTGACAATTCCATCGCGGATGCAGATGCACGCGTCGACTCGCCAGAACAATGTTGAGCGCGTCCTGATCCGGCCATGACAATTTCCGTCCAGGATTGCGCGCAAATTCAAGGATGCTCGCGGTGCTGTCATCAGCACGCATCTGCTTCAAATTGAACAGCAGTACGCCGCTGTTGAAGTAATCGTTCTCGCTGGCCAATCCCAGTTCCACAGGATGTTTGCGAACGTGGGGCTCCATCACGTTATCTACCGCCGCGAGCCACTGACCTTCCAGCGGCGTTTCCCAAAGCGGGCGCAAGCTGGACATGGCGATGATGTCGGCATCCATGTACAGAATCCGATCCAACTCCGGCAACAATCGTGGCAGCAACACGCGATACCACATGATTTGCGGAATCGATGGGATGCGCGGCAGATCACTCACCGCCTCATCCGGAATCACGAGTGGATTCAGCGTTGCGCCCTGTGCCCTGATCCAATCGAATAGCTGATCGCGCGCCGCGCGATCCATATTCGGCGAGTGCATGAAATGCACGGTTATTTTTTCGGGTGCATCACAGGCAAAAACCGACGCCAGCGTCGCCGCGCAGTGCGGAAGATATTTACCGTCTGCAGCGCAAGCGATATGCAATTGATCGGCATTGTTCGCCGGCATCATGCGATCACTCCACCGCGCCCTCAGTCCACAAGCTGCGTAGATGACGGTCGCGGAAAGTCGGCTGACTCATGTCCAAACACCAAGTATCGAGAATCTCTTCAAAGACCTCATACCCGCTTTTGCGTAAGTATTCTTGTGCCGCTGCACGATCAACTGGATTCAGGTGATGGTGTTCGTAGATCACAAGCTTCGGACGGTAGCGAGGGAAATCGATCGTCTTCAGAATCTCGAAATCATGACCTTCCGTATCGATGTGGATCAGGTCGATCTGCTTCACATTGTTCTTGATGCAAAGCGCATCGAAGGTCGTCACGTTGACATTCGACTCCGTGAGTCTTTCGCGAAGATCCGGAATCAAATCTTCATGTTTGAGGACGACCTCGCGCGAGAATGATCCCAGCGCGTCGTACCAGCGTGGCGGCTTTTCTAGGTTCTGTTCTTCTTCGGCATTGCGCAGATGGTAGAACGGCATGACGCCCGCCTGCTTGCTGATCGCAATATTTTCCAGCGTTAATCTGGGATTGTTGCCGTGTCGCAGTTTCAGCTTCTCAAAAACATAAGGAACCGGCTCAACCAGAATGCCCTTCCAGTTCTTGGTGCGAATCGCATCCTTCAAAGGATCGAGCTGATCACCGTCGTTAGAACCGATCTGGATAAAAAATGCATTGGGATAAAGCCGTGCAAATTCCGGCACAACGCGCGGACTGCGAAAGCGGGCTTCCTTCAAGCGCCGTTCAACACTCGCGAGCGCGCGCCCAGGAAAACTTTTGACAGGCAGTAATGGCTTGAAGCTTCCGACGACGGCAAGCGAGCTGGCGATGAGGCTGCGCCGAATAGTGGCTGATAGTGTCACGAGGTCTTTTCCGCTGATGGCTTCCGTGCGATGACGGCAAAAACGAGGGCATTAAGGGCCTTGGATTGATCGTTATCCAGACGATCCGCCAAGGTCACGAAGCACTGCATGATCATGATATAGGCCCGCTGCATGAATCGGGGCAGTTTAAGGACCGTCGCATCCTGTAAGAACTGCACGCCAGTTGCGCCCAGCCCCATCAACCCTTCGAAGTGAATCACTTCGAATCCGGCCTGTTCAACGGCATGGCGCAGACCGTCTGACGTCCAGCGCCAATAATCGACCGGATCGCGATGCAGAACCATCATGCCGTGGGTACTCAACAGCAGTTGGCCGCCCGGCTTGAGCACTCGCAGTGACTCGCTCAAGTAGACGGCAGGATCGCCGACGTGTTCCAGCACCTGCGTGGAAAGCACGGCATCTACCGTGTTGTCTTCCACACCCAAACGTCCGCTGGCGTCGATCACCACTTCCGCTAGTGCATTGCCTTGCAGATCTGCACCGATGTATTTGACGTCATCGCTGAAGAAATTCCGGTAAGGCTGATCGGCGCAGCCAAAATCCAGCACACGGCTTGAGTGCACGAGTTGCAGACGCTCAATCAGTCGCCCAATCGCCTGCGGCAATACGGTCGCGATATGACGCATGTAATGGGTACGCGAAGGACGGCGAATCCACGCACGATCAACGATCAGATAGCGCGGCGCGGCCTTGGACTCAGAAGTGGAACTACTCAATCGACTTTTTCCTCAATATTCTCGGAATCTCTGCCAGCGTACGGCGTCCAGACGGCATCATCAATGTCACCAGCAGCCAAACGATGCTGGTCAATGTACCGATGATCAGGAGGTTCAGAATCGCGGACGGCTGCTCCAGCCACGGACGTAGAAACATAACGGTCGCGCCGCAGGCCGCCGCGATGACGGGAGGCAACGACGTAACCAGCACCTCCGAGACCTTGAATGAGGTACCTTTGAAGGCATAGGCCAAGCAGGGCCAGAGCAGCGTAACCACGCCAACGGTATAGCCCCAAGCCACGCCCATGATGCCGTAGCGCAGGCCAACGGCAAGGCAAATGAGCATCCAACCCCAGCCCAATATGCCCCAGTGCATCATGCGACGAGTGTCGTTTCTAGACAGGTAAATCCAGCCGGTTGTCGCGCAGATAGCTTGTGCCACGGTGCCCAGGGCGAGAATTTGAAGAACCGGTACCGACGCCACCCATTGCTTGCCAAACAGCAACCTGATGACGTCAGGGGCACAGGTCAGGACGAGCATGGCTGCGGGAGCCAGAATAAAAACGATCAAACGCACCGCCGTTAAATATTGAAGGCGGAAGTTTTCCGTGTCGTGGCCCAGGCGCGACAACAACGGCGAAATGATGCGTGCGGCCGGCTGTTGCACATAGCCGGTGATCATCTGCAGCAGATTAAATGCGCGGTTGTAATAACCGACCGGCGCAGCGCCGACGTATCGGCCCAGCATCACGCTGTGAATATTGTGAGCGACGAAGTCCAGCAAGCCGAACAAGATGAGGTTCTTGCCGAAATGGATCAGCTGCGCCGCACTGGGATCGTAGCTGGGCGCCTGTGGCCGCCAGCGACAGTAGTGCCAGTGCAGCAGCGTATTGATCAATCCCGAGATCAGAATTGGCCACACTAGCGACCAAACGCCAAAGCCATTCAGAGCCAAAATAATCGATAGCAGTCCACTGACGGCTGCAGTCACTAACTGCAAATGTGCGAGCGTTACAAACTCCAGACGACGCTGCAGCAGCGCGCCATGCTGGGCGCAGAGACTATTGATAAAAAACCCCATGGCCAAGGCCATGCACATCAACTCGAGATCAGGGTCGTGATAGAGCGCCGCAACCCATGGAGCAGCTGCTACGCCGATGAGCGTGATCAAAAATCCCGCTGCGCTGTTGATCCAAAACAGGGTATTCACTTGGCGGTGAGTCAGCGTACGTGCATGCACCGTGGCAGCCGTCAGGCCGAGATCACGGAAAATGCCGATGATGCCGACAGCGCCCAGAATCATCGCAACCTTGCCGAAATCAGCAGGCGTCAACACTCGCGCCGTGACCGCCAATGCAGCGAACTGCAATAACTGAGTTACCGCTCGCGACAGGATGGTCGCTGTCCAACTCCGGACTTCACCGGCCTTGGCCTGGGCGGCGTCGGGCGACGGATCAAAGCTGTAAGTTGAAGCGTCCTGCCCCATCGTGCGAATCATCGAAACAGTCGACCGGCCACGATACCCACAATGCTGTGTTTCATGGCCGATGACTTAAAAATAGAATGATCGCGAGTGCTATTTATTAGGGCTTGATCGCAAGTCGCGCGGTGTAATCCACACGATGGAGAAAGACCGGCGTCGCCGAACCGTCAGCGAAATATTCGTCAGTGGCGCGGCGGGCTCCTTCCCAATGACCGTAGTCATCGATGATCAGAACGCCATTGCGCGTCAGCAGCGGATAAAGATGGACGAGCTCATGACGCGTGGATTCGTACCAATCGGTATCCAATCGCAGCAGCGCCAATTCGCTAGGCATTGTGCCCGGGATGGTTTGCTCGACCGGCCCACGTACAAAATGAAAACGCTCAGCCGGATAGCCGCTTTGCAGCAGCACATCACGCACTAGCGACTCATTGAAAATTTCGGCATTGAACAGACCGTCATAAATCTTGCCACCGGCCTTTTGTGCAGCCTCCCAGTCCACGCTGGCTGGTGCGTGGAAAGGTGAAGTGTCGTGATCGGTCGGAGCCGTCATGCCTTCAAACGTATCGTAGAGGTAGATATCGCGATCACGTACGCCGAGGTCCATCAATTTGAGGGCCATCGCCAACACGGAGCCGCCGCGCCAAACGCCGCACTCGGCAAACGCGCCGGGCAGATCACGCTTGACGATGTATTCGACGGAGTCGAGCAGCGAAGCCATGCGCTCCGGGCTCGTCATCGTGTATGGACGACAACGTGCAGCAATTGCCTCATCGGCGGGAGACAGTTGCACAGTCGTCCCAGCAACCACTGGCTTAGGAAATAGCTTTTGACGTAGGGGCCGGAGCAGAGACTTCAACATGTAATCCAAGGTCTGATGTTGTAAATTGCAGGGATCATACATTCCTTGCCGTGAAAAACGCTAAGATGCGGCGAGAAGCCCGGGGATGATCGAACTCTGATCAGGGCAGGATAAAAAGACAGGCTTTTAAGCCGCATGAACTGCCACCAGAGAAGACAGCAATTTGTAGTCTGATGCCTACAAATTGCGACTAGGGCCCCAATTTTTGAAGTCACCACTTGTTAAGGACTAACGCGTGCCGAAACCAGTCACTCCTGTCGAAAAGATCAAAGACCAAATCCAGCGTGGACTTGCCAAGTTTGGTTACCAGCTCCGCAAATTAGAAGCTCCCGTCTTTTATGACGAAGCTAAGCCGTTGCCAGCCGATGCCACCTCGACGCTGAAGGGGGACAACCCTGAATTGCTCTCGCTGCGCCAACGCTATGCCGCCACCGGTCTGCCGGTTGTGACCCCAAGCACTTGGTGGAATCAGGAGCGTCTCAGCACTTACCTGCACTTCGCCTATTACCGCGGCGACAACGCCTACGTCTACGCCTATCGCGAACAAGGCGATCTGGTCAGCCGCGCCCGCTTTTTCCTGTATGCCCGTTACATCCAGGAACGTGATCCAAGAGGCCTGCTCAATTCCTTGAAGGAAGACGGCGCCTTTGGCTGCTGGACCTACGACTACGATGGCCTGCCGACGGTCAGCCGCGATCTGCTCGATTCGATCAATGAAATCTACTTCCTTGATCGTCACTTCAAGATCTTCGACAAGCCCAAGCTGCGCATCCTCGATATCGGCGCCGGCTACGGACGCATGGCAGATCGCATGCTCAATGCCCTGCCTAATATCAGCGAGTATTACTGCACCGATGCGATTCCAGACTCCACCTTCATCTGCAGCTACAACCTCAAGTATCGCGGGCTGACGGATCGCGCCAAGATTCTGCCGCTGGATGAATTCCAGTCGACCTTGCAGCCCGGCCAGATTGATCTGGCCATGAACATCCACAGCTTCTCGGAATGCACACTGGAAGCCATCACTTGGTGGCTGCAACAGCTAGTCCGCCTCAAAGTGCCCTACTTCATGCTGATCCCTAACGAGCCAGATGAATTGCTGAGCCGCGAGGCCGACGACAGCCGCAAGTCGTGGCGTCCATTGCTGGAACAGCTTGGATTTGAGCAGGTTGCTACCGAACTGATTTATTTGGACAAGGGCATGGCTGAATTCATGCTCACCAATGACCGCATGATGCTCTTCAAAATTAAGTCCGCTGCATGATTCACGTCGCCTGCGCCTCGGATGATGCCTACGCGCCTCATGCCGCCGCACTGATTCACTCCCTGGCTAAAACCCAGGGAGATCGTGGTGTGCAAATTTATTATCTGCACGACCACACGCTGACCGCACCGGTTCAGGCGACGCTGAAATCTTATTGCGACAAACTTGGCGTCGGGCTGCGCTTTCTCGAGGTCAAGGGGGGCGAAACCACGGGCGATCTACCCGCTTGCTCCTTGATTCCAGAATTGGCGTGGTATCGCACGCTGCTTCCGGATCTGCTGCCTGAGCTTGATCGCGTTTTGTATCTCGACACCGACATTGTCGTGCGCGAGTCCCTCGCCGAATTTTTCGATGCGGATATTGGCGACACCTACGGCGCCTGCATCAACGACTACCTGGCCGCTATCGCACATCCGGAAGTGGCGAAGAATATTGATATCGCCTACGAAAAGTATTTCAACTCTGGCGTCATGTTGCTGAATCTGAAAACGCTGCGTCGCGATGGTGGTGGGCAGCGCATTCTCGACATCGCTAGGAAGAATGTCGGGCACCTGCACTTTCCAGATCAAGATGCGCTCAATCTCGCGATTGGTTTCAACATTCACTTGGTCAGTCCGCGCTGGAATTTTCCGGCACTCAGCACGGAATATTTCTCCAAATATCGCGGGAATCCCGCGCTTACGATGGCGTCTTGCAAGCAAGTGCTCAGCAGCGATTTCCGTCCGGTCATCATTCACTATTCAGCACATCCAAAACCTTGGGCCACGTTCAATCCCCTGCCCTATTTTGCGGACTACCACCATCACCGCGCGCAGACACCTTGGCCGCGCAGTGCCGCTGACAGCGCAAAGCTGCGCCGCCGCGCACTGATACCGCTGCCGCTGGTGAAATTGATCAAGCGAATCAAGCAAGGATTGAAAGGGAAATGACCGCGCCGCTGGTCAGTGTAATTTTGCCCACGCACAACCGGGCAAAAACACTGCGTCGCGCAATCGACAGCGTATTGGTGCAAACCCATCGCGAGTTGGAACTGATCGTCATCGACGATGGCTCGACTGACGAAACACAAGCGCTGCTCGCAAGCTATGACGATCCACACCTGAAAGTGCTGACGCCCGGCAGACTCGGCAGCGCAGCCAAAGCTCGCAACTATGGATTGACGGTTGCCGGCGGAGAGTTCATCGCGTTTCAGGACAGCGATGATATTTGGCTTGTTGAGAAGCTTGCACGACAAGTGGCATTTGCTGCAGAACATCCTCAAGCAGCAATGACGGCATGTGGCTATATCGTGGTTCGCGCCAATGGCGCTCCGCCGCGCTATCACGGCAAGGAATTGCTAGCAGACGATCACGATTTTCGCGTCCTCTTCGGGGGCCGTGGCAGTCAGATATCAACGCCTGCATGGCTGGTTCGTCACGATCATCTTCGACGCATCGGCGGATTCGATGAAAGCTTTGAAATGTGGGAAGACTGGGAGTTGTCGCTCCGGCTTGAAGCCAATAGCAGTCCCTGTCAGATGTTGAATGAACCCTTGCTGCTGGCCTTCGACACGCCCGGCAGCGTCAAGCACAACACCGCCCTGCGCTCATCGACATTGGAAGCCGTGATGAAAAAGCATCCGCAGTGGCTATCGCAATCGCGCCGCGTGCGCGCCAATCATGCGCGGCTGTGCATGCTGTATGAGGTCGAAGTGGGTCGCTCCGATCGCGCCAGACACTATCTGTGGGAAGCATTGCGTCACGATTCGACCTATTGGAAAAACTGGGCCAGCATCGCGCTCAGACTTCCGCGATTACTGGCATCCTCAGCACCATGAGCCGTGACGCCATCCATATTGCCTGTGCTGCAGATCGGAACTACGTTCCGCACATCGCAACGCTATTGCAGTCGCTAGCAATCAATCATGGCGGCGAAGGCGTGACGGTGCATTTCCTTCACGATGCAACTGTCGATGCCGAACAACTCGCGAAGTTGCGAGCACAAGTTGAAACGCTTGGCATGCAACTCGTCTGCCATCTACCGACCGAAGCGCAGCTAGCCGGATTACCAATCACCGAGCGTTATCCGCAGGTCGTGTGGTTCCGCGTTCTACTGCCGGAACTGCTGCCTGATGTTGAGCGCATTCTCTACGTCGATGCGGACACGCTGGTTCTGCAAAGCCTGCTGCCGCTATGGCAGCTTGATTTAACTGGCATGCCACTAGCCGCTGTGCAGGATGTCATTAGCCCAGCGCATGCCCATGTTCCAGCCGATATTGGACTGAGCAGCGCTGAGGATTATTTCAATTCCGGCGTGCTGCTGATGAATCTGAAAGAGATGCGCGCCAGCGATTTTTACGGCCGCATGAAAGCCTTGGATCGCAAACGCTTTGCTGCCGGATTCCCCGATCAGATCGCGCTCAACACCGTTGCCGAAGGCAAGTGGTTACGTCTGCATCCGAAGTGGAATTGCATGACGCCATTCATTGAAGGCACTGAACGCTTCTCGGATTTGCAGAGCCACAATGTGCAGCAGCGACTGGCTGGCGCATCGCCCTGCATCCTGCATTTCGAAGGTTATTGGCAGCGTGCCAAGCCTTGGCAATATCGCTGCGATCATCCCTACCAGTGGCTATATTTGCACTATCGCAATCTCACGCCTTGGCCCCTGCAACAACTGGAAGGGCGCAATCTGAAAAACATCATCGTCAAACAAATCCCGCGTAGCTTTCTGGATTTCGTAGCGCGCTGGCGTTAACAGTTACTGCTGCGGTCGCGCCGCGTACCGCTGCGCCAGAACCGCACAAACCATCAGCTGAATTTGATGGAACAACATTAGCGGCAGCACCATCATCCCAATCGTCTGGGAAGTGAAAAGCACTTTGGCAATTGGCACGCCGCTGGCCAAGCTTTTCTTAGAGCCGCAAAAGACAATCGTAATTTCGTCTTCCTTGTTGAACCCGAGGCGTCGGCTCAGCACCGTCGTCAAGACTAAAATCAGGGCCAAAAGACCCGAGCTAATCAGCAGCAAATAAATCAAAGCCGACAATGGCACCTGTTGCCAGATGCCCTCCACCACGGCCTGACTAAACGCGGTATAGACCACCAACAGAATCGAGCCCTGATCCACCGGCCGCACCAGTTGTGGGTGACTGCTCACCCAGCCACCAATCCATCGCCGCGCAATCTGTCCCAATACAAAGGGCAGTAAAAGTTGCAGCACGATCTTGCCAAAGGAATCAAAAGAAATTGCTGCGCCGGTATGCGGCATCACCATCAAGCCGACCAACATCGGCGTCAGGAAGATGCCCGCCATATTGGAAGCCGAAGCACTGCACACCGCTGCCGGCACATTGCCTCGCGCCATTGAAGTGAAGGCGATGGACGACTGCACGGTCGAAGGCAAGGTGCAAAGAAACAACACGCCCAGATAAAGGTCCGGCGTGATCACCGTCAGCAACGCCGGTTTCAACACCAAACCCAACACGGGAAATAGCGCGAAGGTGCATAGCAACACCACCAGATGCAGGCGCCAATGCGTAAGGCCCGCAATCACCGCGTCACGCGATAACTTGGCGCCGTGCAAAAAAAACAACAGCGCGACACCGACATTCGTCACATGATCAAAAACCTGCGCCGTTTCACCGCGGCAGGGCAAAACGCTGGCCAGCGCAATCACAATAAGCAGCGCTAGCGTGAAATTGTCAGGTAGAAAGCGAGGACGCGTCATATTCAAGGTCAATCTGTCTGCGAATTACAAAGCGAATTCTGAAAGCGAAAAAATTCTACGGGCCCGTAACGGCAACAGGCTTCACCGGCCTTCTCTGCAAAGTCCGACCTAGATTGATAAATCTCTTCTCAACTAGCGTGTATACCAAATGCGCCACCAACAAGGTACTAGCAACGGCAATAACCGCGACCAGCAAGACAGGAAAGTCGAACGGCGTGAGCCAATAAGCGACCATCCTAATCACGAGCGGATGGAATAGATAAACCGAGTAGCTGATCGCGCCGGTCCAAACCCAGAATCGTCCAGTGATACGAAACTTCTGAGTAAAGAAAATGAAAGTTGCGATTGAGAAAGCATAAGTACAGGCATACCGCGTCCAGGTTTCCCCATAGCCCATATCGGTGCGATAGGCCATGTAGAACGTCAGTGGCATGGCAAAACAATATAAAGCCAGCACCCAAGTCGCATATTTTTTTGCTACGGCGCAATGATCAACCAAGGCATCACGCCAGATAGAACCAAAAAACATCAACGACAATGCCAACGGCAAGGCAACCGGAAACCTCATGTTGAATACATCTCTAGCAACCCCCATCAACATGGCCAGAACCATCATGCCGATGACCATCGTCAATCTGAACTTTATTTTTCCCAGCAGTCCGACTGCGAATGCACTTGCACAAATAATGTAAAAAACTAATTCAATAAATAATGTCCAGTAAACAGGACTGAGATCGGCAATGCCGAGCGCTGTCTGGAACATGGTGATATTGGCAAGTATGAGTCGTGTTGGTGGCATTACAGCACCAGCAATGCTCATCGCCAACAGCGCACATCCCATCGACAACCAATACGCGGGATACAGTCTTAAAAATCTTGAAATCGCAAAATTTCTAAGCGCGCCTTCGCCTTCTTTAAGGCTATACGGGATCACAAAACCGCTGATGATGAAAAACCAGATGACGCCCATCTTTCCTGCGTCAAGAACGTAGCGCCAGAAAAAATGATCGGAGTCGCCACCAAGCAGAGGCACAAAGTCATGTTGAAAAACAACCAATAAAGCTGCAATTCCACGAAGGCTGTCGATATAAAAGAATCTTTCAGATTCTTTTACTATTTTTTCGTTTTGCTTCATCGAATGTGGCTGGTCATCATCAATTCTAGTAGTGGGTAATGCTAGCTTAAAAACGTTACTATCAGGCCTGAATTAGGCCCAATGCACCCGAATTCTCCCCCTAAAATCGTTGCATTAGGGACAGGCAACAAAAAAGCCCCGCAGAACGGGGCTTTTTTGTTGAAGCGTCGAATTAATCGTTGTTAGACGCAAAGCCCAATAGATGCAGCAGGCTGGTAAACAAGTTGTAGATCGAGACATACAGCGTAACAGTCGCGAGGATGTAGTTGGTCTCACCGCCATTCACGATTTCACCGGTCTGATACAGGATCAAGCCGCACATCAGGAGTGCAAACATGGCAGAAATAGCCAGCGCCAGCGGCTGCAACTGAATGCCGAAGAACGAGGCAACCAACAGACCGAGGCTCAATACGAAAGCCAGCATGATGCCGCCAGCCAAGAAGCCGCCCATGAAGCTGAAATCACGACGCGAGCGGATCGCGTAAACCGACAGGCCAACAAAAATTGAACCGGTCAGGCCAAGCGCCATCGTCACGATTTGCGGGCCGTTGGCAAAGCCTTTGAGGTACATATTGATTACCGGGCCAAGGCCGAAGCCCAGCAAGCCAGTGACTGCAAACACGGTGTAGATGCCATTAACCGAATTTGCGGTGCGTGGCACCACAAACCAGAGAAGGCCCATGGAGATCAGCGAACAGGCCAGACTGACGCCATAAGGGACGTTCAGCATCATCGACAGACCGGCCATCGCGGCGCTGAACAACAGCGTCACGGAGAGCAGCAGATAGGTGTTGCGCAGAACCTTGTTCGTTACCAGCAGGGATTCACTGCGTGGCTCGACATACACGCCCGGCTGGTTACGCACGGGGATAGGCTGCAGCTTTCTGTCGTAATTCATTGTTCAGTTCCGTTTAGCGACTTCAGGGATGACCGGCTTATTCTAAGCTGACTAAGCGCGACCGTCTTGTGACACTTGGAGCGGTTTCTAGTTCCCTGAAGAAAAAAGAGGGAAATTACCGCCCTTATTGATCTTAGATTACAATTTTCGGCCTAAGGGGAATAATAATGCTCAATGGCTTGGCTGTACCTAAACTCGCGGTTTTTGATCGTGAGGTTTTCTTGCTTGATGCCGTGCGCGGCAAGAACATCCTCAGCGTCGGCCTGGGCGGTTTTAGCGACCCACGACCTTATTCGTTTCACCTTCATTCCGCTGATTTAACCAAGACCATCTCGGGCAGGCTTGCAGCCGCCGCATCAACAGCAACATTTGTTGATCTCAGCCGCGACGCACTTGAGGCCTTTAAAACAAAAGTTAATGCCTCCTATCACGAGTTGGACATCACCTCCGACTTCAAAAGTTGGCCTTCCGCAATACAGGCACAGAAATTTGATGTGGTCATCTTGGGCGAGGTGATGGAGCATCTGGATAATCCAGGCGCCGCGTTGCGCAATCTGTCCCAGCTTCTGACAGAACAGGGCAAGTTCATCATCACCGTTCCAAACGCGTTTTCACTCAGCGGCATCGTGAAAATGTTCTTTAGTGTTGAAAACACGCACCCAGAACATACCTGCCACTACTCGTATCTGACTGCCAAGCGCTTACTCGACATGAACGATCTGAAACTCGTCGAAATGTCTTGGTATCGCTGGCCAAAATCGGGCAAGCGCGGAGTGCTGCAATTTATCCTGCAGTCACTATCAGGTGCCGTATCGCGACTACTGCCGCAATTCTCTCAAGGCATGATTCTCGTTACCG
The DNA here is from genome assembly GCF_003052265.1 of Stenotrophobium rhamnosiphilum. Taxonomy (GTDB): domain Bacteria; phylum Pseudomonadota; class Gammaproteobacteria; order Nevskiales; family Nevskiaceae; genus Stenotrophobium; species Stenotrophobium rhamnosiphilum. The sequence goes on along the minus strand of NZ_QANS01000001.1, from coordinate 432,311 downwards.
CGCGCCAAAAATAAAATGCGCGGGCACGAGTAAAGATTCACCGCTTCATGTAGCTTCGGTTTTCTCAACACGCACGACGACCTTCCCAAAGTTGTCGCCACGCAGCAGACCCATCAACGCGAACGGCGCACGCTCCAATCCTTCGATCACGTCTTCGCGGTAGTGGATCTTGCCTTCCTTGACCCACTGACTCATGTCGCGACGGAAGTCGGCATGGCGCGTGGCGTAGTGGTCGGTGATCACAAACCCCTGCACGCTTGCACGTTTATTGAGCAAGGCACGCATGATTTGCGGCGCGGTATCGATAGGGCCAGGTGCCGGGCCGTTGAGCCAAGCGATGATTCCGCAAAGCGCTACGCGTGCGCCGACGTTGAGTAGCGGAATTGCCGCCATCAGCGGATTGCCACCGACGTTTTCAAAGTAGACATCGACACCATTCGGACAAGCCGCAGCAAGCTGTTCGGCAAAGTCCTCGTCATAGTGATTGATGCAGGCGTCATAGCCGAGCGTGTTGACTGCGTATTCGCATTTGTCGTCGCCGCCAGCAATACCCACCGCACGACAGCCTTTGAGCTTGGCGATCTGACCCACAGTGCCACCGACCGCGCCGGTCGCGGCAGACACCAAAACTGTATCGCCTTCTTTGGCCTGACCGATGTCGAGCAAACCGACATAGGCAGTGAAGCCAGTCATACCGAGCACACCGAGTGAATACGATGGTGGCGCGAGCGATGCATCAATCTTCATCAGCCCTTTGGTTGATACCGCCGCATAGTCCTGCCAACCATTCATCGAAAGCACCACATCACCAACGGCAAGCGATGACGAACGCGAAGCTTCAACGCGACACACCGTAGCGCCCACCATCACTGCGTCAATCGCGACTGGCTGCGCATACGAAGGCGCATCGCTCATGCGCGCACGCATGTAGGGATCAATCGACAGATATAAAGTGCGCAGAAGAACCTGCCCATCTGCGAGTTCAGGCAGTGGCACTTCTTCCAAACGAAAATCAGCAGCGGTCGGCGAACCAATCGGACGTTGCGCCAAAACAATTCGGCGATTGAGAGGTGCTTCAGTAGTCATTGTTGAATGTCATCGAAATATTTTCGAAAGCATAACGTACGACGGGGCGGCCCTGCGAAGGACCGCCCCGTCGTATTTACCGCCGTTGTGCTGCTTACTGCGGAACTGGCAAGCCGTTGAGCGTAACTTCTGGCGCTCTGACGAAGCCGAAGTTCTGCAGAACACCGAGCAACTCGCGATGACCCAACGCCTGACAGCCGGAAGCAAAACCATAACGCTTAGGCGGCGCTTGGAGCAGGTGGTGCGCAAAGTAGGCCTGCAGCAAACCGGTTTGCTTGTAGTTCTGGTTGCCACGGATGATCACGTGCTTGAAGCCCAGCGGGCCGCTAGCCATGACGGAGTCAATCGAAATATTGACCAGCGGATTTTCACGTGGCGGCATACCAGCTTGTACGCTCGCGGCCATTGCCGACAATGCCTTCTCCTGCTCAGCAGGTGGCAGCGGACGGATATCCGCATCGATCTTGGCGTTCATCGCAACCACGTTGTCCATCACGGCGCGCGCAAAGACGCCGCCCATAACTTTGCAATTAAGCACGCGTGGATCGTTCTTGAACCAAACCGGATGTGCGGTGCCGCCCCAAGGCAGAACCAACGCGGTTTCGTGCTGGCCCGGGACGATGGCATCAGCCTTGGCACCAGCAGGCCACATCACGTACTTGTTGTTCTCAAGATAGAAGAAGTCAGACGTGAGGATGCTGAAGATTGTCTGCACCGAAGCGTAGGTCGGGAAGCCCTTCCACAACACCAACATATCCAGCGTAGTGAGGCCTGGGGTCTCCAGTGCGATCTGTGCGGCGATTTCGCCGGTGGTGTACATCTGCGCGATACCGGGCGAGAGACAGAGTTGCTTGTCAGCAAATTTCTGGCCCCACTTCTCATCGCACTCAATCATCCAGTTCTGCTCACCGTTGGTATCAGTGTAATGCACGCCTTCTGCAAGGCAAGCTTCTACGGCTTCATTACCCAGCTTGGCAAACGGGCCGACCATGTTGAGCATGACCTTGGCGCCTTTCAGCACTGCACGCAAAGCTGCAACTGTGTGTTCCTTAACTTCGACGATTTCGTAATCGGCCGTCTCGATGCCAGGAACCTTGCTGAGAACTTCTTTGATGCTGGCGCCATTACGGCCAGCAGCAATGAAAGGGATATTGAACTCGCGGCAATATTCTGCAACGAGACGGCCCGTGTATCCGGTAACACCGTAAATGACGACTGGTTTTTTAGCACTCATGTTGTTTCTCCTGCTTGATCTTGTGATTTGTGATTTAAGAAATTGTGGTGAATAAATACTTAGAACATGAAACCGCCGCTGCACACGATGACCTGACCACTGATGTAGTCAGACTCGGGCAGACATAAGAGATACACCGCACCAGCTGCTTCTTCAGGTGTGCCTGCACGGCCGAGCGGGATACCCTGCTCCATCGTCTTGAGCACTTCTGGATTCACGCCGACCTTGATGTTTTTTCCATCGACCGCAATTGCTGAACCTGCGCCCGCTGCAGCTTCAGTTAAACGCGTACGAATCAAACCAAATGCCACGCTGTTGACGTTGACCTTGAAACGGCCCCATTCCTTGCACATGGTTTTAGTGATGCCGTTGACGCCCGCCTTGGCAGCGCCATAACCAATTTGCCCGGCATTGCCGCCGACACCAGCAAGCGAAGAAATATTGACGACCTTGCGAAAAACTTCGCGACCCTGATCTGCTTCTTCTTTCGACTTCGTGCGGATGAAATCCGCCGCCGCGCGCAGAATTCGAAACGGTGCAGTCATGTGTACATCAATCATGGCCTGCCACTGTTCGTCGGTGGTCTTCTGCACCACGCTGTCCCAGGTGTAACCCGCGTTGTTGACGATGATGTCAACGCCGCCAAACACATCAATCGCAGCGCGCACAAAACGATCACCAAAATCTTTTTCAACAACACTGCCAATGACCGCAATGGCATCCGAGCCCACCGCACGAATCGCTTCTACTGTTTCTGTAGCAAATGATTCATCAAGATCATTGACCACTACGCGTGCTCCATCACGCGCTAGCTTTAACGCAATTTCACGGCCGATCCCTCGGCCAGATCCTGTTACCAATGCAACCTTACCTTGGAGTTTTTTCATGCTTTATTTCCTAATGCCGCCTTTGAAACTTTATTTTGTGGAGAATCCAAGAACTCGCGAATTACTTGGCTAGAACCAACAGGATCGGAGACCAGGAACAAATGCCCGTCGTTGACTTCATGCAGACGACAATTGCGAATGAGCTTGGACATGATTTGAGCGTTGATCAGCGGAATCACCGGATCATCGTTGCCAGCCATGATCAACACCGGTTGTTTGAGCAAGGGCAGCCAAGGCAGGCTCGTCCAACCGCTAATCGCGAGCTGTTGCATCAGATAACCGAACTTGCTGGTAGGCATCATGCGCGGGCCAATCTCTCGTATCAGTCCCGGCTGATTGCGCGCAGCCCCACCGTAAATCTCACCTGCAATCTTGCGGCGATAAACCGGATCATTGAATCGACGCGGTGTGATGAACTTGAGCAGGATGCGCGGATCCAGAATCATCGGCATGCCCTGCCCTGTTGCGCAGAGAATCAGACGACGGCAGCGCTTGGGGTTTTGCAATGCAAACTGCTGCGCCAACGTTCCGCCCCATGACACGCCAAGTACATCAACTTGCTCATAGCCGAGTTTGGTGAGCACGCGCTGCATCAGGATCACTAACATCCACATGCGGTACGGATGCATCGGTAGCGACGATTTGCCAGTGCCCGGCACATCAATCGCAATCGTTTCCAGATCACCTAGCTCATCAGCAAATGGCTCCAGCAATTCAAGACGAGCGCCAATGCCGTTAAACAAAACCAAGGGCGTGTGCGCTTCTGCACGTCCAGGCCAAATCGCCACACGAAGGGAATAGCCCATCACTTTTACGCGGCGCAGACGCATGCTGCGCTTGGCACCCACGCGCAGTTCGGCGTAAGTCCGATTAGGATCGAAGTGAGCCTTGTTGCCCGCGTATACGCTAGACGCGGTCATGGATATATGTTCCCGGCGCAGCGCCAATCGGTGGGTATTTCGCGTTGCCTTCTGCCTTCGGCGCATTAATCAACTTGCCGCCGCGTTCATGTGTCCACGCTACGCAATGATCCCACCAGCTACCTTGATGCTTGGTCGCTGTTTTGTGCCACTCACCAGCGGTCGCAGGGAGATGATCATTGAGGAAGTAACTCGCCTTGGGATTACTTGGCGGGCAGACGATGGTCTGGATGTGTCCGCTATTACCCAAAACAAATTGGCTGCGCTTGCCGAGCATCTGCGCGCTGCGATAAACGCCCTGCCAAATGCAGAGATGATCATTGGCGGCGCCCAGCACATAACTATCGATATCCAAATCCGCCAATGGTGCGACAGGCTTACCGCGCACCAGCATTTCGCCATCCGAAACCAGCGGATTGTTTTCTACAAAGGCGGTGAAGTCGTAGTTGTACTGAGCGGTCATGCCGGTGCCATCGCCATTCCAGTAAAGAATGTCGAAAGCGGTCGGCTTGATGCCCATCAGATAGTTGCTGACCCAATAATTCCAGATCAGATCATTGGCGCGCAGCATTGCGAACAGCAGCGTGAACTGGCGCGCGCTCATGCGTTTCTTGCGCATTTCTTTGCGCACCATCGGCATCGCTTGTTTATCGACAAAAGCACCAATGGCTGGCGCATTCGACATCGCGGCCATATCCAGGGGCGATACAAACAGCAAAAGACTATTGACCTTGCGCTGACCTACCGACTGATGATGTGCCACCAGTGACGTTGCCAGAGGTCCTGCCCCGCACACTGCCCACATATTGACGGAATCGCTCTTCGAAATATTGAGCGCGACATCGAGACCTTCATCAATCGCATCGATGTAATCCGGCATGCCCCAGAAATCATGCTCGGGCTTTGGATTTCTCCAAGCCATCACATAAACGGTGAAGCCCTGCTGCACAAAATATTCCATCACGCTGCGCTTGGGCGCGATATCAAAAGCGTAGTACTTGTTAACAATCGACGGCACGACAAAGATCGGACGCTCACGAACCTGTGCGGTCTGCGCGGTGTATTGCAGCAGTTCAAACATGTCATGACGAAACACGACCGAGCCTGGCGTCGCAGCCAGATTTTCACCGACCTTGAATGCGCTCTCATCGACCTGTGAAGGAATCGGGCGACCTTTGGAAACATCGTCCACAAACATCTTCAAGCCAGCCCACAAACTCGCACCGCGAGTTTCACGCGCCTTGCGCAGGGCAGCAGGATTGGTCGGCAAGAAATTGGTCGGCGCCAAAGCGTCGGCAATCTGCGTCATCAGAAATTCAGCGCGCTCAACCTGATTCTCGTTGAGACCTGATTCCTTGGCGTAGGCTTGCAGGGCGTCACGAAGTTCCAGATAACCTTGTAGAACACCATTGAACAACTTGCTGTCCTTCCAAGCAGGATCAGAAAAGCGCCGATCGCTGGGATCTGGTGCTTGCGTAGATTGACCGGTCACAACGCTGCGGATGCCTTTTAAAAATCCAAGGCCTGCATTAATCACTGCACCCGGCTGACGTCTCGCTTGCTTGGCTAACTCACCTGCAACATCGATCAAATCGCTGGGGCGAAAATCACCGAGAACATATTGGCCAAAGACATTATCGACACTGGGCTCTTGCGTCGAACCCGATCCTTGTGTCTTTTTGCGCCTAGCGCTCACGCGGTCATGCCTCCATCCACGACGAGGTCGGAGCCCGTCATGTAGCTGGAATCATCTGAAGCCAGGAACAACACCGCTTTACCAATTTCTTCTGGGCGCGCAAAACGGCCCATGGGAATACGGCCTAACGTTTTAACTGCAAAAGCTTGTGCGTCTTCAGGCTTTAATGCCGCGAGCGCACCCGCCACCATCTGCGTCTCGGCAAAGCCAGGGCAAACATTGTTGATGCGAATGTTGTAGCCAGAGCGTGCGCAATGAATCGCAGCAGACTTGGTGAAGATGCGAACACCGCCCTTGCTGGCGTTGTATGCAGGGATCAGTGGCTCGCCAATCATTCCTTCAATCGAAGCAATATTGACGATGGAACCGCCTTTCTCCTTCATGCGCACAATTGCAGCCTGTGTGCCAAAAAATACGGCGCTGAGATTGATATCAATCGTGCGTTGCCAATCTTTCAGAGAAATATCTTCAACGGTTGAAAAGCTACCAACGCCCGCGTTATTGACGACGACATCAAGGCGGCCCCACTTGGCGATAGCCGCATCAAGCGTGGCATCCCAATCTGCACGATTGGTGACGTCTTGAACGCGGAACGCAGCATTGGCGCCGAGGCGCTTTGCTTCTGCTTCACCCGCAGCAACATCAACGTCTGTAATCAATACCTTTGCGCCTTCTGCGAGCAGCGCTTCTGCCGCGGCAAGGCCAAGGCCACGTGCTCCACCGGTTACAACGCAAACTTTGTCCTGAACTCGTTTCATTGTTTCGCTCTCCACAAAGCCGAGCAGTACTCATCGACCTTGCATTTCATTGAGGAATTAAGCGTTAGCGCTCGCATCAGATGGACGCCACTGGTAATCAATCGATTCCTGCGCGAACGTCACGAAGTAGTCAATCGACGTCGGATTCATCATCGCGTCACGGCTCGCAGATTTTTCCAAAGGCCAGCCCATTAGCAGCTTGCGGATGGGAACTTCCATCTTCTTGCCCGTGAGCGTGTATGGAATCTGTTCGATGGCGTACATGCGATCAGGCACATGTCGAGGGCTGCAGTCTTCGCGCAATTTTGCAGAGATCTTTTTCTGCAGAACGTCGTCGAACACAACGTCGGGTTTCAGACGTAAGAACAGTGGCATGAAGAAGTGGCCGCCTGGCAGCTCAACACAAACGATCAGGCTGTCGGCAACGCCTTCAACCTGCTCAACCGCACGATAGATTTCAGCAGTACCGATACGTACGCCATAACGATTGAGCGTGGAGTCGGAACGACCATAGATATAGCAACCACCGCGCTTGTTGATCTTGATGAAATCGCCGTGACGCCAGATCGGATTACCGTCTGCGTCTTTGAAGGTATCGAAGTAAGCATCGTGATAGCGCTTGCCGTCGGTGTCTTTCCAAAAATACACCGGCATCGAAGGGAAAGGTTTAGTCACAACCAGTTCGCCAACTTCATCAACCAATTCTTTCCCGTCGTCGCTCCAGCTGTGCACGTCCATGCCGAGCATGCGCGTCTGGATTTCACCGGCGTGGACCGATTTGGTTGGCGTGGCGCCGACGAAACCAGAGCAAATTTCAGTGCCGCCCGACTGCGAAGTCACCCACAGATCTTTCTTGACGCTGCGATAGCACCAGTTGAATGTTTCCGGCGTTGAAGGAGCGCCAGCAACCATCATGGTCTCCATCTTCGACAGATCGTATTTCTGACTCGGAACCAGACCCTCTTTCTCCATCATCTGCACAAAGGTCGGGCTGGCACCAAAACTGGTAGCGCCGGTTTCGGCGGCGACTTTCCACAGCAAATCAGACGGAAACGCCGGGCTGCCGTCATAGAGCACCGCAGAGCTGCCGGTAATCAGTGAGGCCATCACCAGATTCCACATCATCCAGCCTGTAGTGGTGTAGAAGAAGAACACTGAGTTTGGTTTCAGATCGAGCTGGAAATGCATCAGCTTCTGATGCTCAAGCAACACACCGACATGGCTGTGCACGATGGCCTTAGGTAGACCGGTGGTGCCTGAGGAGAACACCACCCACAGCGGATGGTCATAAGGCACGCGCTCGAACTTGAAGCTCTCACGCGAAACATCAGCGTGACTCATCAATTGCGACCAGCTAATCGTATGCGGGATGTCCGGCACCATATTGCCGGCTTCGATAAACGGCAGCCAGACAATGCGCTCCAGCGTCGGCAACTCGCTTGCGATACGACGCACTTCAGCTTCACGGCGGAACACTTTGCCGCCAAAGCGATAACCGTCAGCTGCAAACATCAGCTTCGGCTCAATCTGCGAAAAGCGCTCGATCACCGTCTTGACGCCGAACTCCGGCGCAGCGGATGACCACACCGCGCCAATGGCGGTGGTCGCCATCATGGCAATGGCCGTCTCCGGCACGTTAGGCATATACGACACGACGCGATCGCCTGGCTTAACACCGAGTGTGCGCATCTGCGTCGCCAGAATTCGCACCTGCCGTGCCAACTCATGCCACGTCATATGCGCTAGCGGCGTCGTCTCAGTGAGATGGTGGAATACTTGTTCGTCCGCCTTTGCTGTGCGCTCATGGCGCAACAGGTGCTCGGTATAATTGACGAGCGAGCCTTCAAACCACTTGGCATTTGGCATGATGCGGCGGTCCAGCACCTGCTTGTAAGGTGTTGATGACTCAATCTTGAAGTAGTCCCAGATCGATGCCCAGAAATCTTCGATATCGGTGACGGACCACTGCCAAAGCGCATCGTAATCAGCAAAATCTTTGCCGCGATTAATGCGCAGCCATTCCATGTATTGAGTAACGTTGGAATTGTTTTTGAACTCTTCTCTAGGAGTCCACAACAATTGTCCTTCGATTACTTTCTCCTTGGGAGCTTCACCCATAACCATCCTCCTCTTGTTGTCATACCCGCACTACGGCGAGTACGTATTCCACTTACTCGGTGCTGATCTCCTCAGCACAACTTTTTATTAGGCAGCTGAATCCTTCAGCGCACCGCGTATACATCGTAAGAAGCCACAAACTTCTCTAAATCGACATCACCCACACCAACGCACATCACGCGCTGCAGCCAGAGATAATCCGGATGCGCGGTGCGAAACTGAGGGGAAGTACGCAGCGTCAAGCGTTTGGGCAAATCGCCGCGTAGAAACTTTTCATATCCATCAACACCAAGATCTCCATAACCGAGGTAGCTGAGATAAATCAGCGCGCCGTCGTTGGTTTCTATCGTGGTGCGTACATCAAGCACGCCAATGCCATCTGGTCGCACGGTGAACCAATCACCACCGGCATGACGCAGATGACCTTTGATCTTCGGTCCATCGACATCACCACCAGTGATGTAGAACGTTGCGCGAATACCTTCTGGCACTGGCCCAATCACCTCTGGTGGCGCCTGCAAAGTTCCGGTGTAGGAAAACAGGCGATCCATCTGATATGGATGCGCTTGGGGTTGCTCACTCATCGCGATACCTCCAGCAAGCAACAAAGCCAGCAGCGCCCAGCCACAGAGCTGGACGCTTAGCACTAGCCAATAGGTCTGGGAGTTTGGCCATGCCAGCGATTAGATCGCCGTGTAGCCGCCGTCGATGGTGAATTCAGTGCCCGTCATCCAGCGCGAAGCATCCGAAGCCAGATACACCACAGCACCCGCAACATCGGATGGCTTGCCAAAGCCCAGCAAATGACCTGCTCCGACAGCTGCTTCAGCAGTAGCCACATCAGGTGCCAAGCCGAGATCAACAAAATGCTTCATGAAGTTGTCGCCCATCTCGGTGCGAACAATTGCTGGGTGTACAGAGTTAACGCGAACACCGGTGCCGAGCTGCGCGCATTCAACAGCAGCGGCCTTGCTCATCAAGCGCACAGCGCCTTTGCTGGTGTGATACGCGATGTGACCCGTCGTGCCAATCAATCCTGCAACAGAAGAGAGATTGATGATGCTGCCACCCTTGCCTGCTGCGCCGCCTGGGGCCATCGCACGGATCGTGTGCTTAATGCCGAGGAAGACGCCGTTGACGTTGACGTTCATCACGCGACTGAAATCTTCATTGGTGCACTGCGTAATGAAGGCTGCAGTTTCAATACCAGCGTTGTTCAGCAGAATGTCGTAGCCGCCAAACTGTTTGATCGCTTCAGCAACAGCGGCTTCCCACTGCGCTTCATTGGTGACGTCATGCTTGAAGAAAGCGGCGCGACCGCCAGCTTTGACGATTCCATCAACGGTAGCCTTGCCTGCTGCTTCGGCAACATCAGTGACGAGCACTGCGGCACCCATCTGAGCAAGCGCGCGAGCAGACTCAGCGCCAATGCCACCACCACCGCCAGTCACCAGTGCAACCTTACCTTCAAGTCGCTGAGATTTTGCGTAATCGTGCATCGTTGTTCTCCTGATAATTTTTAGTATTTAATTTTTTCCGGCAATTTGTTGCTAGCTTTTTCTGCTGGCATTTTTTGCTTCCATTTGCGCGTCGGAATCTCTCTTTTCGAACACGCACAAACCGCCCTGTGTACGTAGGAGGCTACGCCGTGATAACCCTCTTACCGCTACCCGCAAGGGTAGTTTTAACGTAGGAGATTTGGCATGAAACATCGCTGCAGCGCAGCATTTTTTCTGCGTGTAGACGTTTCAGATTTAACGAATTTTTTGGCTCAAATTTAGCGCCAATTTCTGATGAGATTATTTCTCATGCAGACACGAAACAGCATCGACTCAAGCGACACTTTTCATGGTGATTTTCCAGCGAATGGAGAACGCCATGAATTTCACTACCCCACAAAAAGAAAAAGGCGACCACCGTAGTGGTCGCCTTAATGACTCCATGTGCGGGGAGGAGTCGGGGGCCGTCAGCGGAGAAACTCCGCTTTAGAACTGATAACTCACACGAACGGTTGCTTCGTCTGCAAAGTCTGCAGTCGAGAGTGCATTGTTGTTGGGGTTTCCGCCCAACTTGCCGTTGATGTAGGTGTAGAAGAAATCAACCGACAGGTAGCCGCGTGGTTTCCACACGATGCCTGGCTGCACCAAGATGCCGCCCTTAGGATCGTAAAGCGTCGCAAAGCCGATGCGATAGATGTCCTGTGGGAACGGCTGCTGGAATGCCAGAGCAACGTAGTTGGCGCTTCCAATGCCTTTACCAGGACCGTTGTCGTCGCCGCCGTAGCCTTTAAGCGAACGGCCGAAGATGTCGTCCGTTGTACGGTGCATGTACTGCAACACGACATACGTTGCTGGGAAAGACTGCGTAAAGCGATGGTACTTTTCCATCACCAGTGCAGTTACGTTGCTTTTATCCGTCAAGAAGCTCTGACCAAGATCTGGCGACGTGAATACGCGCTTCGGCGTGTAGGTATTTTCGAGGTTGATGATCAACTGATCAAAAATGGAGCCCGGTTCGCCTTCTGTAACATAGCTCACGCCGACGCCGAAGTTATTTTCAACAAAGTATCTGCGCTCGATATGACCGCGCAAACTGCCACCGCCAGCGAGGAAGAAGGTATCCAGCTCGCGTCTAGCATCAGTGATGTTGTCAACTGTCGAAGCAAATACTTTCTGCGTAGCGTCTTGGAAATAGGGCTTGCCCGTAAGCGGATCGTTGACTTTCGGATCAGCAATCGCTGCATTCAAACCATCAAGACCATTGAGACGCACCATTGCAGCGTAGTGGAACCACTCCTGTGAGGAGTAAACGCCACCTGGCGAAGCTTCGAATGCCGTTTCAGCAAGCGCAGGACCCGAGTTGCCCCCGTTAGCTGCGTTCACAACCGCACCAAAGGTATTCAAAGTGCCGTTTGAAAACGTGTTAGGCAGGGCCTTGTTTACACCGCTCTTGGTCCAACGGAACGCGCCATCAGGGTTGTAGCGACGAACTGCCATCGCTTGGAAGCCCCATTGGCCAAAGTTGCCTTTGACACGCATGCCGTAGCTGTACTTATTGTCGTAGCCACCTTCCGAGTACATGTCATGCACGGTGAACTGCGCCGGAATAACGTTGTACTGCGTGTTGGGGTTGCCGTAGATCGTTGGCTGGAACTTCTGGAAGTAAGCGTCTGCCAGTAGTTCGTCGCTGAATTGATAACCAACACGCAATGCGAGTGCTGGAACGCGTTCATCAGCAAATTCTTCCTGAGCGTAATCGAGTACCGAGTGGCGGCGCAGGTCGAGACCGTCAACGACGTCAAGGACGCGGAAGAACAGCGCCTGGCCCCAAGCAATCTGCTGGTTACCCAAACGAACGTTCAAAGGACCGTGGTTGTAATCAAACAACAGCGTTGGGAAGTAAACCAGGTAGTTCTTGCCAGACCACTCCAAAGGATTCGGTTTGGAATTGCCTTCGACGCGATACTGGAAGTAATTCGGACGGCCCTGATACAGCGCCGGGTCGCCACCAGAAATACCACCATAGATGCCGTTGACCGAGTTCTCGTTGAAATCTTTGTACTTGCCTGGATCATAGGTTGCACGAACACGAGCAATGAACTTGAGATCATTGGTGAGCGTCATGCCCATTTCCATTTCAGCACGCAGCATGTGCAAATTGAAAAGGTTGTGTTCGTAATCAATTGGACGCTGAACGTTGCCACCTGTATTCGGCAGCAATGCTTGCAGAGGAGCTGGAACTGCAATCGTGCCCCAACCTGTCGCACCGGTCAGACCCGTAAAGACAGGATCCAAAGTGTTAATAACGCTTGCGGGAACACCCAGAATACCTAGCGTATTGCCAACCGTGGTCTGAATCGCGGAAGGAGGCAGTGCACCCTGAATTGGCACGCTCTTGCGATTGAATGGATTGCCCGTTTGGTTATTGGGGTTAGCCGAGCCGGTCGAGAATGCAATTTCTGGACGGATAAAGCCGCCGAAGCTGACATCAAAATGACTAAACCAACCCTCAGATCCTTCAGCCGGCGCTTCATCTGATGGCGCTGCATCAGCAACCACTTCTTCCGATGCAGTCGCTTCAACAGCAACAGCTTCTGCAGGTGCTTCTTCAACTGGCGCTGCATCTACAGGCGCAGCTTCTACCGCAGCGGCTTCAACCGGTGCAGCGTCAGCAGGTACAGCTGCTTCATCTGGTGCTGCTGCCACAGCTTCAGGAGCAGGCGCTGCTGCATCCGCAGCAGGCGCAGCCTCTTCAGGCATCGCAGTTGTGTCTTCTTCTCCACCAGCAAACGCTGATGTGGACAATGCGAAGCAGAATCCTGCTAACGCAATCTTTTTATAAACGGTATTCATTAGATTGACCTCTCCCCTATGGGATCAACAAACGACTGAACGAACAAGATCTCTACGCTAATTAGTTAATCTTGACCCTGACGATTTGCCCTCTATTTCCAACCGCCAGAATCTGCGCGTCGGAACCGGTGATACCCTGATACCACGCGGTTGTAATTTCTGGATTCGTTGCATGATTCCATGTGCTGCCATCATCGGTGCTGATCAACATGTCATGCATGCCGGTGATGTAAACCTTTCCATCTGCACTTGAAGTCACACCCAACAAAATTGCTGGAGTACTGGTCGTCAGCGGCTTCCAAGTTGCACCGCCATCGGTTGTGCGCAGCATCGAGCCCGCCTGACCTACTGCGTAGCCAACGCCATCTGCACGAACGTGCATTGCAAAAACTGAAGCATCACCCTTGTTCAAAGTCTTCCAGGTAGCGCCACCATCAGCACTGCGAAGAATCAAGCCGAATTCACCAGCGATCGTCAGCACGCCCTTCTCATCAGCGCTTGCGACGTAAAGATGCGGCTCTTCTCCTTGCGGCATGATGTTGATCCACTCTGGCGAACTCTTCTGCCAGTTCAAACCGCCATCAGTAGAAGTTAAAACCGTACCGAAAGCGCCAACAGCAACGGCGACGCCACTGCTGTTCACTGATACTGAGAGCAAACGATTGTCGGTGCCGGTTTCGGCTTTACTCCAAGTCTTGCCTTGTGCGCGGACAAAAACCTGGCCCTGCTGTCCAACCGCAATCGCATGATCTTTGTTGACGGCTACGCCAAGAAAAGAAAGCTCACCGACGCTAGCTGCAGACTGTTTCCAAGTCTTGCCAGCATCTGCACTTTCCATGATCTGCCCGCCAGCACCGACTGCAACGCCAGTGTTGCCATCAAGTGCAATCGAGAAAAGTGCTTGGTGCACCGTCCCCGTAACAATAGGCTTCAGTTGCATGGTGCCCGCTGCGACCACATTGGGGGCATAAGCCCCCAATGTGATTGCGGCAAACGCAAAAAGTGAAACGACTGGTTTTACAGCACGCATTAGGCTGAACCCAAACGCTGGATCGCCTGAACCGTCAGGTACTTGTTGTAAACGTCGACACCGTTGGTGGAGTAGCTGCTCTTGTAACCACCAGTGATTTCCTTAGCCTGCACGAAGCGACTCATGCGGTTGGCCTGGATGTCATGACTGTGCACATACACCCACGACCATGACGGATTACCGCTTTCATCTTTAACCGTCATCTTGTCATTGGAGTACTGCGCATAAGCAGGCTCGAACGATTTCCACATTTCGCCGCGGCGATCGTAGGTGTTGTACGCAACGTACATACCGTTACGAACGTCGATCCAAGTACGCTTCTTGCTCAGCGGAGCGCGCGGATAACCCGTTGGCTCGGCTTCTACAATCACGGTTTCTGGAATCAGCTCTGCATAGGTTTCGAAGAAGGTTTGGCCCTTCGGTCCGCCATGCACTTTACGTTCGTAGTTAGCGTTGTAGCCGCCGTTAAAGTTGCGACCACCAACGAAACCGAGCATTGGCTTACGGCCAACAATCTTGTAGTTGCCCCACGTCAGCATCGGATCACCTGCCGCCCATGCGTCGGACAGGAAGATGGTGACGCCTGGAACCAACGGTTCAAAACGCTGGTTGGTCGGGAACTGACGAACGCGCTTAAACGCAGGCAGGTAACCCTGAAGATCCGGGAACTTGCGCTGGTCGTAATACCAAGTGTTGAGGAACGAAGTACCGGCAACGTCTTGTGGTGCAGTGAACCACACCGACTGATAACGAAGCAGATCTTTCTTGCCGCCCCACACCTTGCCATCGGAACGCGCGGTGGTGTTGAGTTCAGCCCAAACGAAATCGTAGGTGTAGGCCAGCGTGCCATCCGGCGCGATGTCCCAGTCACGAACCGCATACTGCGAGTAATCGTGACGGCCCCAAGCCAAGGTCAGGTTAGCCGTGGCTTCGATAGCGTTTTTGAAATCAGGAAACGGGTTACCACCGATCCAAGGCTGGCCATCTTGCGTGACAACGTTGTTGTTGGCATCAAGCTTGGCCTTGCCCTTGTTCTTCAGCGTGGCAGCAAGATACGGAGCCGGGAACAACTTCGTTGCGTCCTTGGTGGACTCAACGATGTTGATGCGACGACCCATGGTCTTAACCTGCTGATAAGCGATTGGATCAAGCAGATCCTTAACCGCTTCAACATTGTTTGCGTCTACAACATCACCAGGCTTGATCTTGCCTTTGGTGTACATCGAAATCGACAGAAGTTCATCTGGATAAGCCTTACTGGTATCACCAGTATTGCCAATCATTGGCCATAGAGGAGCCAGAACACCTGCGCTGGCACCAACTGCAGCCTTTTGAAGCAACATACGGCGGCCGTAATCAAAGTCATATTTTTTAATACGCATCACTACTCTCCTCTACGCAACAACCTTTAGTCCCGCAGGTTGCACACGGGTACCCGCCTACACCGCACGATGCAGGCGTATACACACTAAAACGTTATAAATGTCCGTTTGGATGCTCATATCCATCCTTCAATCAGACCGACTTTCCACTTTGCATATCTGAATCAGCCGAGGTGAACTGCGACAGATCCACACCTTCGCCAACCAGCAAATCTTTACGTGCTACAAACTTTGGCTTGACCAGATACACCAGCAACGGCAGTGCAACCAGCGCCAGAATCATGTTGATCAACATCGTCAGCACGAGGAGCAAGCCCATGTCCGCCATGAACTTCAGGCCTGACAGGAAGTACCAAGGTAGAATGCCGACGAACATGATGGATGCCGTGAACATGATCGCCTTACCGGTAGTCGTCAGCGATGCAGTGATCGTGCGGCCCCAATCGTGATCATGCGCGTGGTATTCCTCGCAGATACGTGACAACAGATAGATGCCGTAGTCGATGCCGACACCTACACCGATGGCCGCGACGAGCAGCGAGTTGATATCCAGACCAATGCCGATCATGTGCATCGAAGCATTGAGGATGAAGTTGGCCATGTTCACTGGAATCAGCAGGATCAAACCTGCAACGATCGAGCGATAAGCCAAGCTACAACCGATCAAGATCACGATGTTCAGCAAACCGATGATGACCCAGTGGAAGCGATGCACAACATCGTTCATTGCTTGCTGCAATGCGATGGTGCCCGTGCCGAGGCGAATCAAGAAATCTTTGTGATCCGCGCCAACAACCGCAATCGCTTTCTTAGCCTGTTCCAGCGCTGAGTCCACCGTGTCCTGCTTGTTGTCTTTGTACCAGAGTGACACCGTGCCGTTCTGCAACTCGAAGTCGATCACATTTGAATAGGCCTTGGGGCTGCTACCCATGAGTACCGAAGCTACCGCTGCGTTGACCGCCATATTGGTTGGGTCGAGCGGCATCCAGCGAGTATCACCACCAGAGAACAAACGGTTGCCCTCCATCAGATAGTCGCCGAAGGACAGCGTTGCACGTGGCGGATGATCTCCACGTTCAATCAAGGCCTGAATCTTCTGCATCGTCATGATGGTGTCAGCTTGCTGCATCAAACGACGCGGATTTTTCTGGTCTTTACCTTCAAACACAATTTCAAGCGTGTTCACACCTGGGAACAAGCGATTGATTTGGCGAACAGACTCGTTGAACTCTGAGTCGTCCCACAGCAAGTTACTTCCTTCAACCGGGTTACCAATGCGGATTTGCAATGCGGTAATCACCGCAACGACTGCAATCACCGCCATAAAAATCGTGGTCACGCGTGCGCGCTTACCAAAGGATAGGCTCGCCAAAAAGCGCAACAGGCCTTGAAACCCAGTCTGGAATTTGGTGACCTTGCCATGACCAATAAGGTCTGCAACGTTGCGAGGTGCTGGAAGTGCCGCCAACTGCAGCGAGATCAGGACCACACCGGTAGGAATCAACCAAATGCACCAGAAGCCGCAGAACAGTGCAAAGCGTTCCATTGCAGGAATTGGCGCTACGGCGATGAGGAAGATACCGACGATGTCCGTGAAGATACCGAGTACTGACGGCGCCATCATCACACCCATGGTGATTTCAGCAGCCTTAACGCGATCTTTCACGTGCCAGTAAATTTCGTAGTAGCGCTCAGTAAACTGCACGCAATGTGAGAACGTACGCGCTACGAGCAACAGCGGCACAATCATCAACAGGGGCTCAATCGGCGACTTCAGCCAGCCGACAAAACCAAAACCCCAAATCGCAGCAACCGCACTCGTAAAGATTGGCGTGACTACGCCAACAACGTTACGCATGTACAGAACCAGTGCCAATACCAACATGCCGAGCGTGACTGCGAAGATCCAGTTCGTCTGCGAATTGTATTGATACACCCAGCCCGTCAGAACTGGCTGACCAGCAAGATAAATGTCGTGATCTTTATCGTGTGCCTTCTTAACGAGGTCATGCACGTATTTGAATGCGACGCCGTAATCCAAGCGCGATTCAATAAACGTTGCGTTGATCAGCGTTGCCGTTGCGTCGTTCGAGATCAGGAACGTTCTAGCGCCGGGTGATTTATCAACACGACCTTTGAATTCCTGAATTTCTTCAGCAGTCGCTGGAACGTGATCTTCCATCAACGGGCGAACGTCAATGCCGAACGGAGTGGCTTCGGCGTAACGAGCCTTTTCGGTTGCGATCGAGAGAATCTGATCGTGATCAACGCCAGGCGAAAGATCGATATCGCGAGTGAGGTTCCAAACCTTGTTCAGCGTTTCGGCGTTGTAGATATCGCCGTTCTTACGCTTGACAACGATGGTGACGGTTAAAGGATTGCCGAAGTTCGGGTGATCCTTATAAACCTTAACGTAAGGGTCATCCTTAGGCAGCAGGTCGGAGAAGATCGTCTTGAGCTGAACTTGCGGAATACCGGCAGCAAAGCCCAAGGTGATCAGTGTGAAAACGGCCCAAGTGAATTTGCGATGGGCCATCACCCATGCAGCAATGCGGAAACGCAAGGAGAGCATGGACGCTTACTCGTAAGCAGCGCGCGCCACGCGGCGCTCGCAGAAATTGGGACGCGGCAGCGCGGGGATCAAACAGATACCAAGCGTCGGATGACTACCGACAAAAATAGCAGTGCTCTTCAGCATGCTCTCCTCCTGTTGTATCAAGTCTTTGTTGCACTGCGGCATAAAACATCGCCAACGTACAACCAGCTTGAGTGGTTTATGCGATGCAATTTGAAGCTTGCACGACATTGCCGCACTACACGGACGGGTAGTTTTTGTGCCAGATATTTCTTACCTAGCCCTACCCGTCCGTAACAACAAGTCCCACGAGAACGCTTAACTCAATTTAATGCAACAGCCCCAACTGTCGCGCAGCAGTGATCGCTTGCAAGCGGCTGCCTACTGAAAGCTTTGAATAGATATTTTTTAAATGAAATTTAACGGTGTTTTCAGAAACAAAAATGCGACCCGCCATTTCTTTATTTGAAACACCATTTGCCAAGAAGATCAGAATTTCCTTTTCACGATCGGTTAGAGGCTCCAGCGGCTCTGGGCTCAAGGGATTCGATGTGCGCGTCAGATCGGTTCCTGAAGCATGCAAAAGTTTTTCCAAGTGTTCGCGATCTGTTCCGAACGGAACGTCTTGCGAGCCTGCATCCAATACCGCCTGATACTCTTCTTTGAGCAAGTGCAGAATCGTATTGCCTTCATCCAAATAACAGCGCACAAAGCCACCAGGCGCGCCGAGCTGCAAAGCTTTTCTCAAGCTACGATGAGCCGCATTGCTAGCACCGCGCTTGACCTGCAACTGCGCATCCAGCAAATACAATTTGATTAGGCGATAACTACGGTGACGATGCTTAGCCATATCATCCGTCAGCAACGCAGTCGCCACAGATGCATCTGTTTCATGAATGGCTAAACGAATTCGTCCAAAGGCTTCGCCCTCGAATTCATCTGCAAAAAATATCCTATCTTCTGATAGTGGCGAAGCAGGCGGAGTAATGGTTGCTGCTATCGCGCGGCCTTTTTCAATGCCACTCAACAAGAGACCGCGACGTACGCGCTCCCAGTTCACAATTCTAAGCAGACGCTGCCAGCCATTGGCATAAGCAATGTGCTCCGCCTCATCCAGAATTTCGAGCGCTTTATTCGGACGGCCACGCGCATCATGCGTACGCGCCATCGCCATATAAGCAACAGCGAGAAAATCCAGAAGTACCGTGCTGGTAATGACGTCGTGATACTGAACAAACAAGGACTCGACCTGATCCAACTCGCCTGCCTCGTAAAGTGCCCAGACATAGCAAGACACCAACGCTGCAGACGCAAAAGATTTGTCGATATGCATGCGCTGCTCAGCGAATGCCTGACGGAAGCAGTCAAGCGCTTCACGCAATTGGCCTTGCGCCATCAGTGAGACACCGCGCACGCCAACCGTGTAGCCACTGCTAAACGCTGCGTCGCCGCGTTCACCATAAGCACGAGCCAGCGCTAAGTATTTTCGCGCACTTTCAAAATTGCTCGAAGCAAAATAGTGATAACCAACTAGGTTTGCACCCGCACTGAGTTCGAAAGCACTGAATCCCTGCGGGTCACGTCCCTCTAATTCGACACTACTGATAATTTCAAAAGACTTGGGCAAATCATCAGCACAAATTGCCGCCATCGCTAGCGCGACAGCAGAGTCTTTGGTGTTGGCGTAATCACCACTGCCCTTAAAGGTTTCAAGCAACTCAAGCAAAGGCTTCAGTTTTTGCGTACGTCTAAGGAAAATGAGTGGCCATGCAAACTTGATTGCGAGGTCTGGACGCTTCGCAATTTCTTCGAAAGGCAGGCGGTCATACCAACGCTCAACCGTAATGAGCTGCGCACTCACCACCAGCTGCGTCATCCAGATATTCATTACATCTGCTGCCATCGAGAACTTCTTTGCAGCAATGGCGTGATGCACTGTTTCTTCGTACATGCCCTGGCTTAAGTGCCAATCGGCAGCGCGCTCATGGACTTCACGTGCGATGTCACTCGATTGACTACGCAACTGCTCAGCCAAGAACGACGAGAACAAGGCGTGATACTTAAACCAATGCAGATCGCTATCGAGGCTGCGCAGGAACAAGCCTGAACGCTCCAGCTCCAGCAATATTTCTCGCGAGTTATTCCAGCCAGTCACCGCATCACACAGCGGCCCTGAAAGTCTTTGCAACAAGGACGTGCGTAGCAAAAATTCCTGCACCTTGGGTTTCTGCAAGGTCAGCACATTGTCTGCAAGATATTCTGCAAGCTCGCGCGGACGATAATTACCAAGATCGCCTAGCGACTTACGTACCGCAGGATTGTTCAGCGTGAGTTTGAATAGCTGCAAAGCAGCCGGCCAGCCTTCAGTGCGACGATAGATCGCACTTCTCTCGGTTTCGTTAACCAAAAGATCATCAGAGCTGGCAAAGAATTCTTCGACTTCAGAAGGTGAAAAGCGCAGATCATCAGCACGCAAGATCAATGCTTTTTGATTTACAACCAAACGCGCCAAACCGAGATCGGGTACTGATCGTGAACCGATGAAGAACCGTGCATTTGCAGGCACACGCTCCACCAAATCACGGAAGCAGGTCATCACGGACTTATTATTGAGCACCTGAAAATCATCAAAGAACAACGCAACCGGCCGCCCTATCTTGATCAACTGATCAATCATCCAATCTGTTTTTTCACGGCGCTTTTCTGGCGTGCCAGATTCAGCGTCTTCTGACGCCATTTTTTTAAATGCCGCGGTGATCGAATTCAGCAAAGCTTGCAGGTGAATTGCAAGGCGACGTTGATCGTTATCTGCTTCGTCCAGCGTCAGCCAACCCGTTAGATAGCCGCGCTCTTCGCAGAGGCTCTTGATCTGCTGCATGGTCGTTGATTTGCCGTGCCCGGCGGGCCCCTGCAAAACAACGACGCGCGCGGATTCATTTTCAAAGATCCGCTGAATAATCGAGGCACGGACAATGGCCTCGCTGCGCATAGTCGGCGCGAACAGCTTGTGGCCATACGCCTCTTGGGGCGAACGCTGGCTGGTTCGTTCACTACTCACTGTTGATGCTCTCCTCGCACTGATACTGCGAGCGAAAACTCCATCGCAAGCAGGTACGGATGACTATTAGGTTCTTTTTACCATCCGTGGTTAATTCTGAGTATAGGCATGTATTTGTCTACATGGGCACAGTATTTATGCCGCAGTGCAGCGAAAAGACTAAAATACCTTCCTGAATTCAGGAACCTGTACATGCAACTCGCTTTGGCACCAATGGAGGGTCTGGTCGACGAGATCCTGCGTGACGTGCTAACCCGCGTCGGCGGCATCGATTGGTGTGTTACTGAATTCATTAGAGTTAATGATCGCTTACTACCCGAGCACTACTTTCGCAGACTCGCTCCAGAACTGGATCACGGCGCACAAACCCGAGCCGGAACCCCCATGCGAGTGCAATTGCTCGGCTCAGACCCGGTATGTCTTGCCGACAACGCCGCTCTCGCCTGCACGTTAGGGGCGCCCGTCATTGACCTCAACTTTGGTTGCCCGGCAAAAACCGTCAATAAATCACGTGGTGGTGCAGTACTGCTGAAAGAGCCAGAACTACTCCACGCCATCGTCCGCGAAGTGCGTCGCGCTGTCCCCACCCATATTCCCGTCACTGCAAAAATGCGCTTGGGCTTCGAGACACCAGATGTTGCGCTCGACTGTGCACGCGCACTCGCCACGGGTGGCGCATCACAAATCGTGGTTCACGCACGCACCAAGGTCGATGGCTATCGTCCACCTGCACACTGGGACTGGATTCCACGTGTGCAAGAAGTCGTCTCAGTACCTGTATTTGCCAACGGCGAAATCTGGACACTGGAAGACTGGCGTCGCTGTCGCGAAATCAGCGGCGCAGAGAATTTCATGCTCGGCCGCGGCCTTGTTGCCAAGCCTGATCTGGCACTACAAATCGCTGCAGAAAAAAATGGCGAAGAAGTTGTACCAATGACGTGGGCAGAATTATTTCCGCTCGTACAGGATTTCTGGCGACAAGAACGCATCAAACTCGCACCGGGTTATGCACCAGGCCGTCTCAAACAATGGCTGGTGTGGCTGAGTCGCAGCTACGCGGAAGCAGGAGTTATGTTTGATGCCGCGCGGCGCGAAACGGATTGCGAAAAGCTGGACGCACTTTTGCAATTGCCATCGCTTACTCGAGCACCGCGTTTAGCTGCTTGAGCTTCACCCATCTTGCACATAACAAAAGCCCCCGAAAATCGGGGGCTTTTATTACATGACCATCTTGTACCTACAGCCCGCCGACCTTAGTTTTTAGCCTTCGGCATCTGCGACACCAACGACAGGCCAATATCCATTCCTTCCACTTGGAAGTGAGGGATGATGAAGAGCTTGATGCGGAAGAAGCCCGGGTTATCGTCGATATCTTCTACCGTCACTTTCGCTTCACGCAGCGGATGTGAAGCTTGCAAGTCATCACCCGGATCTGTCATCTCAGTAACGAGCGTTTTAATCCAGTTGTTGAGTTCAAGCTCCAACAGTCGCCGATCTTTTGTCGTGCCAATGTTCTCGCGCTGAATCAGCTTGAGATAGTGCGCGATACGGGACAGCAGAAAGATATAAGGCAGTCGCGCGTTAATACGGCTATTGGCTGTCGCTTCTTTGGTGTCATACAAGGCCGGCTTCTGTGACGAGTTGGCTGAGAAGAAACAGGCAAAGTCGTGATTCTTGTAAAACGACAAGGGAATGAAGCCAAGGTTGGCAAATTCAAACTCGCGCGTTTCGGGAATCAGTACTTCGGTAGGAATCTTGGGTTGATGCCCCGTGCCTAAGTCATACAAATGCACCGGAAGATCATCTACCTTGCCGCCAGCCTGTGGGCCGCGGATCTGAACACACCAACCATTGCGGATAAAGCTTTGAACCACGTTAGCGCCAAATGCGAACGCGGCATTGACCCACAAGTAACGATCATGATCAGGGCCTTTGACGGCCTCCTGATAATTGAAGCTACGCACCGGAGTTGTATCCGGGCCATACGGCAAACGACCAAGCACGCGCGGCATAGTCAGGCCGATGTAACGCGCGTCGTCCGTTTCGCGGAAACCTTTCCACTTGATGTATTCAGCACGATCAAAATAGTTGCCGATGTCCTGGATGGCGGCGACCTCTTCCATTGTCTCCTTGCCAAAGAACTTCGGCCCAACCGAACCAATGAACGGCATGTGTGCGGAGGCTGCAACCTTGGAAACATTCCGCAACAGGGCGATGTCTTGTGGCGAATTGGTGAATTCATAATTTGAAATGATTGAGCCAATGGGCTGACCACCCGGCGTGTCGTACTCCTGCGTGTAGGCATGGCGATACAGGCCGCTCTGTACCACTTCTGGCGTATCTTCGAAATCTTGTTGCAAGCCTTCCTTAGAACAATCGAGCACTTCGATGCGGACGTTCTTGCGAAAGTCAGTACGGTCGACCAAGAATTTCAGCCCGCGCCAAGCAGATTCAATCTGCTGAAATTCTGGCGCGTGCATCACCGCATCCAGATGGCGGCTGATTTTTTGGTCCAGCGCATCGATATGAAAATCGAGAAGTGACTTATCGAGACGATCTACAGGTCGGCTCGACTCGCCGACCATTTTAAGAAATACGCTAACGGCGCGAGATAAGCGCTCATCAGTCGGTGCGTCAGACAAAGCATCATTGTCTTGGAACGCTTCTATAGGGCGCGCACGCGAAACAGGCTTGAGGTTAATTTTCTCAAAGAGCGAGGCATAGACACTGCTCTCATGTTCGATAGTCTTGGTGGCACTTGAGCCAACCGACTGATTTTCATTCTGTGACATGTTTTCTCCCGTTGTAATTATTCGTTCAGCATTAGAAGAGACAAGATCAAGCATTGCCTTCAGGCAACATGCTTGAGGTTGCAATTTTTTCTAAATCTGTACGCAGACTCGCTGACAACGATGGGTTTTTGACAATCTTTTCCAACTCGCGACGGAAGGTTCCGTTATCGAGAAGATTTGATTTGAGATCGCGCAAAAGATTTCGCATGGCCATCAAGGCCTGCAACTCAGGAATCTGACGCGCCACTTGCTCTGGCTCAAAATCCTTCATCGACTTGAAGTCCAGATCGACGTTCGCTTCAGAGCCATCGTCTAACAACGTATTCTGGATTGTGATTTTCGACTTCGGATTAAATTCACCTAGAACCGCATCAAAGTTGTTTTTATTGATGTCGACTTTTTTACGTTCAGCCAGCGAGCCCTTCGCTTGGCCCGAGCTGTAATCACCCATTACCAACATCTTGAGTGGAAGCTCTACGCGCTTCTGCGCGCCGCCGGTGTGCAAATCCAGTGAAATATTTACCCGGGCTTTTGGAATTTCCCGCTGGAAGCTATCTGTCATTTTCGTATCCCCAGAAAGTTGAACTACTGACGGTGAATCCGAATGA
Source organism: Stenotrophobium rhamnosiphilum (assembly GCF_003052265.1). Classification (GTDB taxonomy): domain Bacteria; phylum Pseudomonadota; class Gammaproteobacteria; order Nevskiales; family Nevskiaceae; genus Stenotrophobium; species Stenotrophobium rhamnosiphilum. Next base: position 407,815 of record NZ_QANS01000001.1, on the reverse strand, counting down.
AGTGATTCGGCTTATCAACGTCGACCTGAACACCACCCGCTTATAAAAATCGGACGAGCCACGATTTGCTTATCGGATATTTAAGCGACCCGTTTACTTTCGGATATGAGTCGATTTTTAAGGGCGATCGATTAGATCGTTGAAACATTGATAACGTCAAAGGGATACATGTGACCGACATCACTAATAAATTTTTCGCGAGACGCACATCACACTTTATCGATCATCAAACGACTTTCCGTAAGTTAGGATCGAACTCAAACATAATTCCTACAAATAAAAACGGGAAGCCATGCAGATTTTCAAACCACTCTGGCATGAGGGCCTAATTCTTACGCCGCAACATTTTCAGCAGCAGGAGCAGTGGCTTCATTTCAATCAGCATCAATTTGCATCGCTTGCAATTGCAGAACCGTGGGGCGTAATTGATGTACAGCTTGAAGAAGAACTTCTTGTCGCTAATCGTTTAACACTCACTCGTCTGAAGTTGCGCTTTTCAGACGGCACTCTCATCAACACTGCCGCAACGGATGTTCTTCCACGCTCTCGCGATCTTTTGCGTGATGTTCCAGCAGACGTACAAAGCGTGCGCATTTTTGCCGCCCTTCCTTTGATGAATGCCAACGGCAGTAATTGTCGATTTGACGAACAAGCCATATCGCACCCACGTCGATACATCAGAGAGTTTATTGAGGTCTCTGATCTTCATGGCACTGGCGCAGAGGAAATGTCTGTAGAGAGACACGCTGTGCATTTGCTATTCGACTTCGAACCACATGCAGAAAACATCGTCTGCGTAGTCGCCCGCTTGGTTCGCGGCACGCGCGGACAGTTTGAAGTCGACCGTACTTTTGTGCCGCCATGCCTGTCCTTGGCAGCACATCCGCGCCACACAGAGCGCATCACACGATTATCAGAAATCCTTCTCGCCAAGAGTACTGTGCTCTCCGCACGCCGAAGTGAGCGCATTGATCAAATTGCAGAGTTCGGCGTATCAGATGTTTCTTTGTTTTGGTTACTGCATTGCATCAACACGCATTGGCCACGGCTTTTGTTCTTCAATACACATATCAATCAACCACCAGAGCGCCTTTACGAATTAATGGCCGGGCTAGCTGGCGCTTTAATGACATTTTCAACACGGATAGCTCTAACCGCGATTCCGCCTTACGAGCACGCGAAGCAAGAGGAAGTCTTTGCAACACTCGAAGGACTCATTCGTGAATTGCTTGATGCCATTATCCCGTCACGTGTCATCCCTATTGGCCTGACACGCAAGAGTCCAACAACTTGGACCGGTCAATTCAACGATGAAAGACTGCTCGCAGGCGCGGATTACTACCTGTCAGTAAATGCCGCCATGCCATCGTTCCAGCTTATTGATCATATTCCCAAGCTTTGCAAGATAGGCGCGCCTGACGATATCGACCATATCGTCAATTCTGCATTGGCAGGCATTCCCTTGAAGCCAGTACAACGCGTTCCAGCGGCAATCCCTGTTCGATTGGAGAACCAATACTTTGCACTTGATGCCAGTAACCCGGCTCATGCGCGAATGTTGGCTGCACGCGCTTGCCAACTTTATTTGCCGACAGCAATCCCCGATGCCTCGCTAGAACTCTATGCGGTGCTGACTTCATGAAGACCCTCATCCCATGAACCCATCCGACAAACTTTCTGTGCGCGCCATGCTCCGCGATACGGCGTTAGAAGTTTCCCTACTTGCACAAGGTGCAACTACCACATCAGTGCCACAGCTACGTGAACGCTGCCAACAATTGGTTCGTGACTTTGAGAAAGCACTGGAGTCGCGCCGTATTCCAGCCGACGTTCGCGAGGATGCGGTTTATGCGCAATGCGGACTATTGGACGAATTTGCGCTGACATATCTTCCAATTGATAAGCGTTACGAGTGGGATTCCAACCCCCTACAAGTTGAGCGTTTTAGCAACCACGATGCTGGCGAGAGGATTTATCAACGCCTGTCGGCTCGCATGCTCGAACCGCATGCCAATATCGAATTGCTCGAGTGTTATTCCACGATTCTTGGATTAGGTTTTCGCGGACGCTATGCACGCGCAGGAGAACCCCAACGTGCAGCAATTGTAGTTGCACTCAATGAGCGCCTAGCCAGCACGAGGGTCCCGCATGAAGGATTTATCGTTGACAGTACGCGCCCTCCTCGATTCGCTTGGCTGCGTCAACTCTCGCCGTGGGCAATCGCTGCAATTGCGTGCGCTGCCGCTGCATTGATCTGGATTGCATGGGGGCAATCACTTGACGAGCAGCTAGCCCAACTTCTTCGAGCTAAAGCGTAATGAGCGATTTTCGTCTGGGATATCCCGAACGAACGCTGGTCGCGCTCGGCGCATTTCTCACGATCGTCATCGTCACCTGCATTCTACCTTTGCGCAGCAGCGTATCGATGGCACTAGCGCTAACAGTATTTGGGAGCGCCTTAATACTCATTTTTTTGCGTACTCAAAGGCAGCGGCGCGCACAACATCAAAGCAATTCTGTTCTGGCGGCTTTGGGCGCAAGCACAGTCAATATTCCTGCAGCCCTACGCAATCACATGCCACTGATCATGATGATAGGCGATTCCCTAGAAAGTATTTTCTCTACTGACCCTAACAGCAGCGAACATATCGCTCGCGTAAAGGGCGGAGCCATCTGGTTACGCGTCAATCGCACCGTCGATTTACCTAAGCTGTGCAGCGCCGTTTACACATGGCGTGATAGCCGCGCTCCTAATGGCGTCATTCTTACAATCACTCCAGACCTTCATACCCAAGAAAGCCTGGACAATACGCTGCATTTAGCACGTCAAGTACTGAGCGATAGCAGTAGGTTACTTGGCAAGCATTTATCTGCTTATCTAGCGGTCTATCAGAAACTCACTCGCACAGACGAAGGCGCTTATCAGTGGGTCGGTCTCTCATCAGCCAATCAGATTGATAACTTAGATTCGATAAGTACGTTTTTAAGCGTGGCTGAAGCGCCGGATCAAAACATAAAGTCTGATGTAGATGCGCGTCCTTCTGCTTGGCGCGCCGCCGGCATGACATCGTTAGTCCGCTGGACTCAGAAAAATATTATTTCAAGCTTATTAGACCGTCGACAAACTTCGATGCCTTGGCCATTGCACGGCATCGCATGGATCGATTGCGGGCCAGCCACCAAAGCTGACTCACCATGGAATCTTCATCTGCAATCGCAAACCTGTTTGTCGCCAGCGCTATTTACAGCCACGACACAGCCATGGCCATTACCCGAGCCGTTTCTGGAAACCTTGCCACAGCAGCAATGGGTATCGCCTCGCATACGAGCTCTTACACACGCCATCGTGATTCTCGCCTGTCTAGGCGTGCTCGCAACATGGGGAGCCGTGAAAAACAATGATGCCTTGATGACCTCTGTCAGTGAAGATATCAACCGCTTCTACGCAACGCCTGTTGATCAAGACAGCGCACGACGTGATGCTCTGGCGGCTTTAACTAAAGAGCGCGATCGTCTCGATCGCTATCAACGCATAGGCACGCCAATACGATTAGACCTTGGCATGTATCGCGGTGATGCACTTGTTCCGGAACTCAATCGGGCCATTGCCTCTTACCAACCCCCAGCACAACCTCCCGCAGTCATTACGCTGGATGGCCTTTCGCTGTTTGAGAGCAGTAGCGCAGAACTCAAATCTGGATCAACTCGCGCCCTGATTAGCGTACTTGACGTTATCAAAGCGCATCCAGGCAAACGGATTCTTATCGCTGGACACACCGATAGTTCAGGCGATGCTGAGAAGAATCAGCGTCTTTCTGAAGAACGGGCTGGCGCCGTACGTCACTGGCTGATGGAAACCTCTGGCCTACCTGTATCTACCTTTGCCATTCAGGGCTATGGCGGCGGTCGTCCAATTACCGACAACACAACAGCAGAAGGTCGTGCGCGCAACCGTCGCGTAGAAATTACTTTGATTCCGGAAACAACCGGAACTTAATAACGCCCGAAGCATGAGCAACGGGATTTTTGATGTACTTAACGGAGGAGATTCAAATGGCAATTCCTGCATATATGTGGATCAAAGATGACGGCGGCGCCGACATCAAAGGTTCCGTCACGGTTCAAGGTCGCGAAGGTAGCGTTGAAGTTGTCGCACTCGACCATAGCGTTAACATTCCCACCGATTCAAATACCGGAAAATTGACTGGCACGCGTGTTCACAAGCCAATCACATTTACCAAAGAAACTGACGCATCGACGCCATATCTCTACAAGGCCGTCACCAGCGGACAGACGCTCAAATCAATCGAAATGAAGTGGTACAAGATTGATGACGCTGGCAAAGAAAAAGAATACTTCAACACCAAACTAGACAACGTAAAAGTGGTTGCCGTACGCCCTAAAATGCACGACATCAAGAATCCAACGTTTGAAAAGCACAACCATCTTGAAGAAGTCGAACTGCGCTACGAAAAGATCACATGGTCTTACAAAGACGGCAACATCATCCACGCCGATAGCTGGAACGAGCGCTCTTAAATCAGCGCCCACTTGAGAGCTGGCACAGATTGCCTGATTTTCATCAGGCATGTGCCAGTGCTCTTTTTTACCCGTCTCTGCTCGACCGGAACGCTTGAACTCCAGCCATGACCCATCGTGACCTTTCGCCGTTCCTACGCCGTCTCAACGATCATTGCGCACGGGCGCTCACCAATGCAGTGAGCCTTTGCGAAACCAGAGCACATCGCGAAATCGAAGTGGAACACTGGTTAATCAAGCTGCTTGAGCTTGGCGATGGCGATATTGTCGGAATCACACGCCGCTATGAACTCGACGTCGATGGCATCTGGAACGGCCTGCTCAGTGCCATCAACCGACTTCCACATGAGTTACGAGGCAAACCCAGTTTGTCGCATCGGATTGGACAACTGATGGAAGCCGCGTGGGTCAAAGCGTCACTAGAAGATACTGGAGCTGGCGCTCCTTCTATTCGCTCCGCGCACCTGCTTACAGCACTTGCGGAAGCGCCACAGCTGCTTCGTGCACCTGATGCTTGGGCCTTACTTTCGATTTCACCCACGCAGATCGAACATCTACGAGCAGAGCTCGACCGCATTTCAATTGAAGCGCCAAGTGCGGTTCACACTCAAGCAAGCGCAATCTCAGAAGCAGTACCTGAGACGATCAATATTCAAAGCAAGGATTCTTCAACTGCCGCGCCCGCTAAATCCAAAGGCACAGAAACAAGAGAATCCGAAGCCCTACGTCGCTTTACGATCGACATCACCCAGAAAGCACGTGATGGAAAGATCGACCCCGTCTTTGGGCGTGACGTCGAAATTCGACAGATGATCGATATCCTTGCGCGTCGTCGAAAGAATAATCCCATCCTCGTCGGCGAACCTGGCGTCGGAAAAACAGCACTGGTTGAAGGTCTCGCGCTCAAGATTGCAGATGGCGATGTCCCCGCTGTGATACGAGACGTGAGCGTGCTCACGTTGGACCTCGGGCTTCTCCAAGCAGGCGCAGGTGTTAAAGGTGAATTTGAACAGCGCCTGAAAAGCGTCATTGAAGCCGTTCAACAATCAGTGACCCCTGTTCTGCTCTTCATCGACGAAGCCCATACACTCATTGGCGCAGGCAATACCGCAGGCGGCGCAGACGCTGCCAATCTACTCAAACCTGCACTCGCCCGCGGAGAACTTCGCACGATTGCTGCGACCACGTGGTCAGAATACAAACAGTACTTCGAGCATGACGCAGCGCTCGAACGTCGCTTTCAAATGGTTAAGGTTGATGAGCCCAATGATGAGAACGCCTGCCTCATGCTGCGCGGGCTGAAGGATCGTTACGCACAACACCATAACGTTCACATTACCGATGCAGCTGTTGTCGCTGCCGTAAGACTTTCGCGCCGCTATCTCACGGGCCGTCAGTTGCCGGATAAGGCTGTCGATCTTCTCGACACCGCAGCAGCGCGCGTTCGTATGAGCATCGAAGCGACACCGATTCAGATCTCAACACGTACCGCTGAACAAGCCGCCCTTTCCGTGGAGCGCAGTGCGCTATTAGATGATCAAGTCGCCACATCAACGGATGCAAGCGAAAAAATAGATGCCATCGATAAGCGTCTCTCGTCATTAACAACAGAGCTGGATGCATTCAATCTGGCATTTAAAGAACAGCAACTAGCCGCAACAGCGCTGATTGGTTTGCGCCAGCAATGGCAGACTGAACCCAACGAAGCCATTCGCGCAGAATTGCAAAAATCGATCCAGAGTGCACATGGCTTGATGGACAAGCTAGATCACGATGCCCTGATTCAGGTAGAGGTTGATGAAGCCTCCATCGCTCACGTTATTGCCGACTGGACTGGCGTACCCGTCGGCAGCCTGCTCGAGGATGAACTAGCAACACTGCTCGACCTGGAAGCTCGTTTCAACAAGATTGTTGTAGGTCAGGAAGATGCAATAAGCGGGCTCGGCAAAAGCCTACGCACAGCCAAAGCTGGCTTGAAGTCCGACGAAGCCCCGCTCGGCGTGTTCCTTCTCGTCGGACCATCGGGCGTCGGCAAAACTGAAACGGCACGAACCCTCGCAGACTTGATGTTTGGCGGCGAACGTTCATTGGTCACCATCAATCTTTCCGAATACCAAGAAGCCCATACCGTATCGCAACTCAAAGGCTCACCGCCGGGTTACGTGGGTTATGGCCAAGGTGGCGTGCTCACGGAGGCCGTTCGTCAACGCCCATACAGCGTTATCTTGCTGGACGAAGTTGAAAAGGCGCACCGCGACGTACTCAATATTTTCTATCAGGTTTTTGATCGCGGATTCATGCGCGATGGTGAAGGTCGCGTCATCGATTTCCGCAATACCGTGATTCTGATGACCTCGAATCTGGGCAGCGATCAGATCATGGCAGTGACAGACACTGCAGCAGAAACCAATAGCGTCGCCGCCAATAGCATGCTGATGGATGCCATTCGCCCACTTCTCCTAGATCACTTTCAAGCCGCGCTACTCGCACGCTTTCAAACGCTGGTCTATCGGCCATTGTCAGCCGAAGCACTGACTTCAATTGTGAAGATGAAGCTCGATAAAGTAGCGCAGCGCATCGAGCGTCGGTTTGGCGTTCCACTGATCTGTAACGATGCCCTTGTCGACGAATTGGTACGTGCATGTCAGCTACCCGACTCTGGCGCGCGCAACATCGACAGCTTGTTGGATCAGCAAATTCTGCCGGTACTATCACGAGAGCTTTTGGTGCGCATCACCGGCAATCAAATGCCAAAGGCCATTCGACTTTCGCATTCTGAAGAAAATGGCATCACCGTCGATTTTGATGAAGCCACATCAGATCAATCGACTCTCGCAGCCTAGGCCACAACATGAGCACAGGCCCCTCTCTCTACGACATGTTACTCGGCCACATAGATGGAGTATCGCTGGACGACCATGACAGCAATACATTGGAAATCATGAGTGTGCTCGAAAACCTAAGGCGCATTCTCAATACTCGCGCTGGCACGCTAAAGCATCTGCCGAACTACGGCTTGCCGGACTTGACCATGGTCTATAGAAACTTGCCCGCGTCCATCCACCAATTAAAGGCACAGATCGAAGCAACGTTATTGGTATATGAGCCACGCATCCGAGCTATCGATGTCGAAGTGACGCCAACCGAACCCGGCATGATGATCAGCTATGAAATGACTTGCCACTTAAAAAAGCGCGGGCTTGTTCGCTTTGGCACTCACTACGAACCCGAAGGGCGTACCCGATTGGAATGGCGACGCACTGGCGATAGAGATGCTTAACTCAGTCTGTCTGAATATTTTTCAGGAACTGCGCAACGCTTAGAGCAACATCATAGATTCAGATAAAGTTTTTAATCTTCGTCTGGCGCAACACCCTTCATTGCCTTACGAATTTGATCTGAAGTAAATCCACGCCCAGCAAGATAGCGATATTGTTTATTGCGCTCATCCATTGTCTTTGGTGCTGCGCCAAATTTTCTGGCGTGAAGATCAAGGGCGGCTTGGGTCCAGTCGCAGTCAGCGGCTTCTAGTGCTGCTGATGCTTCGGCGTCTGGCACGCCGGCGACGCGCAGATCGCCTTCGATATACATGCGTCCGTAGCCTTGACCAACGCGGCTGCGGATTAGCATTTCTGCGAAGCGTGAATCGGATTGCCAACCGCGTTCGGAGAGTTCACCAACCGCTTCTGCGGCGGTGCTTTCGTCATATCCGCGGGATTCTAATTTGCGACGGAGTTGCTCCGCGCTGTGCTCGCGCCGACCCAGTGCCCGCATTGCAGAATCGCGGGCACTGGATGGCTCGGGTGGCTTCTTACTTTTCTTCACCAGCTTTTGCGACTTTCTCTGGCATCAACTTGGCGCGCAGAGCAGCTTCGATCTCAGCGGCGATTGCAGGATTGTCCTTCAAGAAGTTCTTGGAGTTGTCCTTGCCTTGGCCGATCTTGTCGCCTTTGTAAGCAAACCATGCGCCGGATTTTTCGACGAGCTTGTGTTCGACGCCGAGGTCAATCAGTTCGCCTTCGCGCGAGATACCTTCGCCGTACATGATTTCGAAGATGACCTGTTTGAACGGAGGCGCGAGTTTGTTCTTCACAACTTTGACGCGCGTTTCATTGCCAACCACTTCGTCGCCCTTCTTGATCGCGCCGATGCGGCGGATGTCGAGACGCATTGAAGCGTAGAACTTGAGCGCGTTACCGCCGGTGGTGGTTTCTGGGCTCTGGCCAGGCATCATCACGCCGATCTTCATACGCAACTGGTTAATGAAGATAACCGTGGTCTTGGAGCGGTTGATGCTGCCGGTGAGTTTACGCAGCGCCTGTGACATCAAACGTGCTTGCACGCCGACTGAGGCATCGCCCATCTCGCCTTCGATTTCCGATTTAGGAACAAGTGCGGCAACGGAGTCGATAACGATGACGTCGAGACTGTTGGAGCGAACCAGCATGTCGACGATTTCCAGCGCTTGTTCGCCGGTGTCGGGCTGAGAGATCAACAGGTCAGCAACATTTACACCAAGCTTTTCAGCATAGGTGGTGTCGAGTGCGTGTTCTGCGTCGATGAATGCGCAAACGCCGCCGAGCTTCTGGGCTTCTGCAACGATGTGCAGCGTGAGGGTGGTTTTACCGGATGATTCCGGGCCGTAGATTTCAACAACGCGGCCGCGCGGTACGCCGCCAATGCCGAGTGCGGTATCGAGCGTGATCGAGCCGGTCGAGATTGCTTCAATCTCTGGACGCTCGTCGGTGCCCATGCGCATGACGGTGCCTTTGCCAAACTGCTTTTCAATCTGAGAGAGCGCTGCTTCCAGTGCTTTTTTGCGGTTGTCGTCCATCGTGTTGACCTCGAAAATAATGAAACTATTGTTATTAGGGCTACGGCGAGGCCTCATATGAGGGGCGCCGGCATGACTAGTGTATAAACATACACCTGTCACTGCAAACCGCTGCACCGGCTAGGCTCAGAACAGCGCCATTTGCGGCGGCGGCTGTTTCGGCTGCCAAACACCATTCAAAGGCCAGCGTCCCAAAATCTGGTACTCGGCCGGCTGATCGTGCAAAACGCTGCGGATCAGTACGAATTCCTTGACCTGCCACACCACCGGCTTAATCCGCGTTGGCGGGATCTGCACAGTGGCATTCCTCACCACGGTCAGATGTGGCGTAAATCTCATTCGCTCAACCGAGACACCCGAGTTACGCAACGCATCGCGTAAGTGATCGTGTAGCAAGGTCAGTTCAGGCGGAGTTTCCAGCGGCGCGAGATACCAAGGCACTTCGCGGTTCTTGAAACTATTGGCCTGATCGAGAGTGAGAATAAACGGCGGCAAGCTCACTAGCTGAGCCACCTGTTTTGCGGCCGCTTCTTGATCGGGCGGAACGTAGCCGCCGAGGTAAGGCAAAGTGATGTGATAGCGCTCTGGCTTGAGTAGATAGCCATCGGGCTGCATGCGCGTTTTCAGATCGCGCGCAGCTTCTGCGCAAGACGCACGCGTCTCGTCATCCGGCCACAGTGCGAAGAAGAGCCGGTTGTGTGGAAACTTGGAGTCAGTCATTCCGCAGGAATTTGAGTAGTTCGGTTAATGCGGTGTGTGCGGTTTGTTCGCGGACTTGTTCGCGATCACCGCTGAAGTGGTAACAACGTACGAGTGGATCACTACCGCGGTGTAGCCAGCTGATCCACACCGTGCCAACCGGTTTAGTTTTAGTGCCGCCCGTGGGCCCCGCAACGCCGGTGACGGCAATGCCCCAATCCGCCGGGCTCGACATAAGCAAGCCTTCCACCATGCACATTGCAGTGCCATCACTCACCGCGCCTTCTGTTGCGATGACGTCTTCTGGCACATCCAGCAATTCTTGCTTGGCGAGATTGGAATACGTGATGACACCGCGCTCAAACCAGCCAGAGCTGCCGGCAACGTCGGTCATCAGTTTGGCGATAAGTCCGCCCGTGCAGGATTCAGCGGTGGCGACAAATTCACCACGAGCGACTAACAACGTTCCGATTTCGGCGGCTAAAGTGCTCATGATTTCGCAGAACGCTCCTAATGTTTTTAGTACGCCAGAATGATCGAAGCGCCATCTGACATTTACTTTGATCGCGATGATACCGCCTGTGGCACACACCAGTCTGGCGAAGGCCGATTACCGCTGCCGCCGTGATAAGGTCAGTTATCGGAAGGATGTCGGGGGTGCGTTGATGTCACATCAGCGCAAGGCGTTTTTCCCCGAGGAATTGTTCTATTTTATATTACAATTGTTTATTAGTCATACATTAAATAACGCCCGCATAACGCTCACCGTGAGTGCGAGTGAAACCAGATAAATGTCTCGAATCATCGACGCTGTTACCGCCATCCTTCTGCACGGCCCGGATCTGTTCATCACCCGCCGCCAAGTGCACATGCCCTCGTTTCCGGGTTATTGGGCCTTCCCCGGCGGCAAGGTCGACAAGACAGATAGCGAAGAACCTCTGCCCTATCCGCTGTTGCAGGGTCACGATCCCAAAAAAATGCGTGCGCTTGATCGTGAGCTGCGCGAAGAACTGGAGTTCGATCTATTCGCTGCAATGGATCGCGGTGAAGTCATCAGCTTTCATGAAGTCGGTGAAGCCACCACGCCATCAATCGTACCGGTGCGTTTTCGCACACACTTCTATCGCATCGAGCTGAGCACGCGACCAAAGATCGAAGCGCATCTTGGTGAAACCGCTGAGTGGGCGTGGATGCCCGCGCAAACACTGCGCGAAAAAATGGACAGCGGTCGTTTGCTGGCTGCGCCACCAACACGCATTGCCGTTACGCACGTTGCAGAACAACCGAGCGACACCGGCACCATTCGTGGATTTGAATTTCGCTTTAATCCCGACTTGGAAATTCCGTGGATGGAGCCGATGGCGGGCATCCATATGTTTGCCGTGCAATCGAACACGATCCCACCTGCGGATCGCACCAATGCATTTCTGTTGGGCGATGAGGGCTCGCGCAAAGTATTGGTTGATCCCTCGCCTGGCTCACTAGAAGAACTCGCACGTCTGAATGCGTTGATCGACACACTGAAGGTCGATGAGATTTTTTTCACGCATCATCATCCCGACCATCGCGAACACGCTGATGCTATTGCGCGCCGCCTAGGCATTCCGATGGGCATGAGCGAAGACACATACGCACGCATTGCCAAGCGCAAACCTGCTTTCTTTGAAGGCATCGAAACAAAAATCTATCGCGAGGGCGATGTGCTCACGCAGTGGCAAGGCGAGAACATCAACATCTATGCCGTACCGGGCCACGATGAAGGCCAGCTCGCGCTGATGCCTGATTCAAAACTGTGGTGCTTGGTCAGTGATTTGATTCAAGGTGTCGGCACGGTTGTGGTCGGCGGCCCTGAAGGCAATATGCGCAAATACTTTGACTCGCTACAGCGCGTGATTGACTGGGATCCGGATGTCATTATTCCCTCGCACGGTATTGCGCTCGGCACGACATATCGCATCAAAGAAACGCTCAAGCATCGCCAAGTTCGCGAAGAACAAATCGCTGCCTTGCATGTTGGCGGCAAAACACCGCAAGAAATGTTGCCGGAAATCTATGTCGGTCTTGATCCACGCTTGGCACCGCTGGCGCTGGTCAACATCATGAGCCACCTGCAAAAGCTGCGCGAAGAAAACCGCATTAGTTAACATCCATTAAGTTTGTTTGCGTCGACGGAGATTTAGAACATGATCTGGACGCTCGCACTGGTCGGCGCACTTATTGGCGCTTCGTTTATGCATCACGCGGGTGGCACCGCCGTCGGCGCCGCGCTCGGCTATTTGCTGGGGCGCGTGCTCAAGCTGGATACGGATTTGCAAGCATTGCGCGAAGAATTGCGCATACAGCGCGCGGTGAATGCGGCGACTGCCGCGAAGCCCAAAGTGCCAGAAGCGCCCGCAGAAAAAGTGGAGCCGCTACAAGTTGTGCCCCCACCTTCGTGGAGCGTTGCTGCTGAGCAGACGCCAGAAACGATCAGCCGTCCAACAGCACAACCACCACCAATTCCACGCACGCCAGTTCCAGCTCCTGTTCTCGCACCTTCATCACCTTCCCTGATATCAAACGCAATCGATTGGATTCGCGGCGGCAATCCTCTGGCACGCGTCGGCATTGTCATTCTGTTTTTTGGCGGCGCATTCCTCGCTAAATACGCAGCGGAACACAGCTACTTCCCGATTGGCCTGCGCATGATTGCACTCGCAATCGGCGCACTGGTTCTGCTGGCCGTAGGCTGGGGCCTGCGCAACTCGCGTGCGGTTTATGCGCAAACGCTGCAAGGCGGTGGCATTGCGGGACTCTATCTAACGGTGTTCGCAGCAACGCGTCTCTATGACCTGCTGCTGCCTAGCGCCGCATTAGCGCTGTTGGTGCTGATTGCCGTCGTCGCCGCGATACTCGCTGTTGTGCAGAACGCATTAGCACTAGCAGTCTTTGGCACAGCAGGCGGTTTCATGGCGCCGATTCTGCTTTCCACTGGCAGCAGCAATCACATTGCATTGTTCAGTTACTACACCATCCTCAATCTCGGCGTCTTCGCGATCGCATGGTTCCGCGCTTGGCGCGTGTTGAATCTGGTCGGATTCATTTTCACCTTTGGCATTGTTGGCGCATTCCGCGCCACGTCGTACTCGCCTGAAAAACTGCTGAGTGCTGACGGCTTTCTGCTGCTGTTCTTCCTGCTTTATATCGGCATCACCATTCTGTTTGCGCTGCGTCAGAAGCCCGATCTCAAAGGTTATGTCTCTGGCTCACTAGTGTTTGGCTTACCACTGGCGACCTTCGCGATTCACGGCAGCATGATCGAGCCTTACCAATACGGACTTGCGTGGAGCGCTCTAGGTTTTGGCGTGTTCTATCTGTTGTTAGCAGGCGTTCTGCACCTGACGCGTCGCGATAATTTCAGTCTTCTATCCGAAGCGTTCGCCGCACTCGGCGTGATCTTCGGCAGCTTGGCGATCCCACTCGCGTTCGATCATCAAACTACTGCCGCAAGCTGGGCCGTAGAAGGCGCTGGCTTGTTGTGGATTGGCATGCGTCAGCAACGTTGGATGGCACGTGCTTTTGGCGTGTTGCTACAGGCACTCGGCGGTGCGGCATTCTTGTTGGATATCAATCACGAAGTTTTAGGGCCCGCTGTATTCAACCGCCTAACCATCGGCTGCGCGATGCTGGCGATTGCAGGTGTGCTCAGTGGTTATTGGCTACAGCGCAATCGTGAGACTGCAAGACCATGGGAAGCGGGCTGGTCCATTATCGCAACCTTGTGGGGACTGGCCTGGTGGTTTTACGGTGGCTTCTCCGAGATCGTTCGCACGCTACCGCAATATGAACGCGGCGCTGATCTGATCTTGCTAACGATTACAGCACAACTGTTGTGGCTCTATGGCTCGCGTTTGCGCTGGCCATTCGCACGTCATCTCACCGTTGCCTTACTGCCTGCTGCCGCATGTATTGGCATCCTCAGCGGACCAGCACATCCATTTATTGAAAGTGCTGCAGTCGCCTGGCCTGTGCTGTTCGTTATTCATTACTTGCTGCTGTATTTCAGCGACGCTGATGAAGACAAAACAACTCAACGTCTGTTGCCGTGGCAACACGCTGCTGCGTTTTGGCTATTGGCAGTCGTCAGTGCTTGGGAATTGCATTGGCAAGTGGACTTGCAGATGTATGGCGTGTGGAGCGTGCTGCCGTGGGGCCTGACACCTGCCCTGCTGCTATTCCTCTGCGCTCGTGCGAGTGATTGGCCCGGCTGGCCTTTGCAGTCGCATGCCAAGGTCTATCAAGAATTCGTCGCGCCGCCGCTCGCACTGTGGATGGCGTTCTGGTTGGCCGGCACCAATCTCAACAGCGATGGCAACTCAGGCAATTTGATTTACATGCCGCTGCTCAATCCGCTGGATATCGCCAGCGTCTTGATCTTGCTTTGCCTCAACCTGTGGTGGAAACAACTTTCACCTGAATCAGCACTGCGTCGCCAAACAGGTGCATCACTGTGGCCGCGTGCCGCTTTCGCAGGCCTCGTTTTTATCTGGCTCAATGCCGCATTGATTCGCGCACTGCACTACGGCATGGGCACGCCGCTGACGTTTGATGGCATCTCAAATTCCATCATCGTTCAAGCAGCGCTCTCAATCTTCTGGGGTCTTCTCGGCTTCATCGCCATGATCTGGTCAGCGCGCCGCAGTCAGCGCGAAGTCTGGATGGTTGGCGCAGCGCTAATGGCAGTCGTTGTGATCAAGCTGTTTGTAGTCGACACCTCAGGCAGCGGCACACTCGCACGTATCGTTGCCTTCTTGAGTGTTGGCGCGCTGCTGTTGCTCACAGGTTATCTGTCGCCGCTGCCACCACGTCGCGCTGAAGAAGAACCAGCGCCGGAGTGATATCTATTTTGAATTGAGCTGCGACAGCGCTTTCTCTGTCGCAGCCAACAAAGCCTCAGGCCCCACAGGCGCACCGGTCGCAGCGATCATCCATTGATCCGGAGTGACGCGACCAATCTTGGCGACACGTTCAAACTCGCCGCCAAAATCCCCTGCCTTATCCACCTGCGCTTCAATCTGAAACGCGATCATGTGACCCAGTGGATAGTTAGGCAGATATAGAAAGCTGTTGATCGTGTGCGAATAGATGCCGAGCAGCACGACATCTTTCTGACCAAAGATTGGCGCGTAATACTGGTTCCAGACATCCTTGCTGATTTTTACCGTCGCTTCACGTAGCTGCGCTGGCGTGGTTTGTGGATGTGCATACATCCAGCGCCAGACATTCATATCCACCAGCGCGACACCCGCAATTTCATACGTTGCCCAAAAGTCATTCAGCGTCTTGAGTGATGCACTTTGCGCGTCCGGTTTGGTCAAGCCCAGCAGTTCCAGATCACGATTCTGGAACGTGAAAGCCAAGGCTTCCGTGAACGCCGTATTGGGAACGCCCTGCAGTAGCGTGTGATCAATATCGTTGAGCGAGAATGTCTGCTCAACGTTGTGGCCCATCTCGTGAACGGCGATGTTGTAGCCCTTGTAATTCATACCGCCCGCTTCAACACGGGTACGCAGATGCGCCTGTGCGCCACGCATCTCAGCGCCCATGGCGTGGCCGGAGCCGCGTGCTGCATCAACAGCAATATTGCTCGCGAGATATTTGGCACGCTCCGCAGAGAAACCCAACTTGCGCAGGATGTTAGGCATGTCCTGCTTATACGCATCAGCCGTTGGATATTGTTTTGCGACGATGGCGTCCAGCTGCGCTTCAGAATATGCGCCGCGTGGACGGAAGCCGTTGTACCAAACATCAAAAGGCTCCAGCGGTCGACCGAGACGCGATTCAATCAACTTGGCGGTCTGCGCCACTAGCGGCGATGACAAGACCTGTTCAAGCATCGCTTGAACGCGTGCTTCTGGAATCTGCATGTCTTCATCAAACACGCGCTGAATATAGGTCGGCGCGGTTGGCGAATACGGATCAGCCTGACGCATGGCTTTGTAGTCGGCCAGCAACACGGCGTAGCGCGTATCAGGTTCGCGAGCGTTGCTGCTAGAGGCTTTCGCGCGCGGCTCGCCATCACGAGCAGGACTTGGAAAAACGGCATTGTTAACTGGATTCCAATCGACGCCCGGATTGTCGATCACCGACGCTGGAATCTCTTGCGTCACGATGCGCTCCATCACTTTCTGAATCGTGCGCTGTTTCGCCAAACCATTTTCAGCGTCGGAGTAATCCGCCTTGATCTGATCGCGCAGATTCCAGTGCGACAACAAGCGCAACTTTGGCGCAAACAAACGCTTGCCTTGTGCATCCAGCAAGTGATGCATCCAGATGTTGTATTCAGAGATATAGCGATCGGCATCTGAGGCAGCGTTAGCCATCGCCTGATTCACGGCCGCCGGAATGCGTTTGGAATAGCGCTCAGCTAACCGTGCCTCTGCCCACTGGCGACGCGTCCAATGCTGTCCGTCGCTGAGACGCTGTTGCAGCGTCGTCAGAGGAAAATTCAGCAGCGCGATCTGCGCCAGTTTGTTTGAGAAGAAATCATCCAGCACATGCGCTGAAGGATCGTAGGCACTAAAGATGTCGTCATAGGATGCAATCGGTCCAACATCTAGATCAGACGGCGTGCGGAACTCGCGGTTGATCTCGTGAAGATGGCCATCCAATTGTTCAAGGTTGTATTCGTAGCGATTGAACATGGCATCGACAGCAGACTGCGTGCCTGCAAAGTTATCGCGCACAAAAGTGCTGAAGGCCAAGGCGTCGCCATCTTGCGCACGCCAGACCGTAGCAACCTGTTCGATACCGCGATGTGCGCGTTCAAGCTGCGCTTCGCCATACTTACTGACCAACTCCTGCTCAAGCTGAGCAGATAATTTCGCATTGACTACAACTTTGCTGGCAGCCTGCGTTGGCAATGTGAAGCTGAGGCACAGCAATGCAGCAATAAACTCGACTCTGATCGACATCAATCTCTCCGACAAATAACGCAGCACTTACTCAGCGTTTTGCAGAGCCTGATCGGTTTTTGCTTTTTGATTGTCGTTGGCGTTCAAAGCACCATCGACTTTGTCAGCAATGGCGCTGCCGGCATAGCCGATCGAATCGGTTTTACGAATGCCTTGGGTTTCTTCGCGGCCTTGTGGCTCTTGCGCGATGGGTGTGACAGGAGGGGTGCGATCACAAGCGGCGAACAACAAGCTGCTGGCGATAAAGACGGGCGTAAGAATATGGCGCATGACATCACCTCTTAAGGTAAAAATCCTGCGCCAAACATACACCGAGTTGAGGAAAAAGCGCAGGGACTGATCCCTGCGCCTACAACATGAGCGCTTACTTGTTGGTCAGCATCTTCAATTCAACATCGCCACGATTGACCGACTCCAGTTTGATCACCTGGAAATCGCGTGACGGAGCAACCCAGCTATGCGTGCTGCGGGTTTTGCTGTCGATGCGATCAATGCGAATTGCATCGATAGTGCCAACCGAGGTCTCTACTTTCTCGTGGCCGAGAATGGCGAAGCGGTAGTGATTGATGTCTTTGGCATCCACCGAAACAAACTCTGCCTCTGTGCGTTTAGTGGTGTCAGGCACCGACATCACCCACAGGCGAATCGCCTGCTGCATGCCAAATCGGTCATACGCCACATCCGGCAGATCACGCACGGTGGTCTTGCCGCCCTTCACGGTAGTGACCTTTTTTGCGGCCCAATCAAAACTCAAAGTGAATTCATCTTTGGGACGCTTATCAATGTTGTATTCGTAGCGGCTTGGACGAATCACGCCATCCTTAACGCAGAATTCGCTCACTTCTTGCGGAGAACCGTAGAGCCAACGCACGGCACCGACAGGACGCGTTTGCGATTCGTAGCGATAGCAGCCTTTCCCCTGAGGGATCAAATTGATGATCGCATCACCCAGCGGGATGCCATTCCAGTCCACATCAAAACTCAGATTGGCGGACTTGAGCATGTTGATCACAGCGTCGTTCGACTGTGGTGCAGGCGTAGGCGCGACGGCATCGGCAGCACTGGCTGCACCAGCAACGAACAGCGAGATCCAAAGCAACTTACGCATTAGCAAACTCCACGTCGAGATCATTCAAGTTCAATGGCGTTGTGCGCCGTTGACCACGAAACCAGACCTGCTCGTTTTCCAGCTTCAACTCGCCTCGCGCCATCCAAGCCACGGCCTGCGGGTATATTTTGAGTTCGATGTCGCGCATCACGCGCTCACCCAAGGTCTGCGCTGTATCTTGCGCTTCTACGCTTAACCGGCCCTGAATCACCGGCGCGCCGCCATCCAACTCTTCGGTCACAAAGTGCACCGTCGCGCCGTGTTCGGCATCGCCCGCTTCCAGCGCACGCTGGTGCGTCTTGAGGCCGGGATATTTCGGCAATAGCGAAGGATGAATGTTGAGCATGCGGCCGCGAAACTGGCGCGTGAACTCGTCGCCAACCACTCGCATAAAGCCAGCCATAACAACGATATCGGGATGATGACGCTCAATTGTTGCAGCCAGTGCAGCGTCAAACACGCTGCGCTCTGCGTAATCGATATGCGGAACAACTTCGGTGAGGATGCCGGCTTCGCGCGCACGCGCTAAACCACCGGCATCTGCCTTGTTGGACGCCACGGCCGCGATACGGCCGTGGAGGCGTCCTGCCTCTTGCGCTTCGATGAGCGCTTGTAGATTGCGGCCTTGGCCAGAAATGAGGACGACGATGTTTTTCACTACGACCGAGCCCCAACAATACGGCACAAAATAATTCTTATGTAGGAGCGCCTCTTAGGCGCGATAGCGCTATCGCGCCTAAGAGGCGCTCCTACAACTTGATCAAATAGATTGCCCTAAGGAATCTTCTACGCGTAACGAACGTCCTGCTTGCCCTTGACCACCTGGCCGAGAATCCAAGGCTTGAGCTTGGCTTTCTTCAGTTCAGCAATCGCGCGATCAGCTTGGAGACGTGGCACTACCATCACGAAGCCAACGCCGCAGTTGAACACGCGCAGCATTTCGTCTTCTTCAACGCCGCCTTCTTTCTGCAACCAGCTAAATACTTCTGGGCGCTTCCAGCTCTGCATATCAACAACAGCGGCCGTGCCCTTAGGGAAGCAGCGCGTGAGGTTGCCGGTGATGCCGCCGCCGGTGATGTGGGCCATGCCCTTCACGGTGACGCCGCTCTCAATCAGCTTGAGCACGGGCTTCACGTAGATGTTGGTCGGCGCGAGCAGCGCATCGGCCAGTTCGCTCTTCGGAGCGAGCTTGTAACGATTGACCGCGAGAATCTTGCGAATCAGCGAGTAGCCATTCGAATGCGGGCCCGATGAAGGCAGCGCCACCAGCACGTCGCCCGGTTTGATCTTTGTGCCATCGATCAGCTTGCTCTGCTCTGCCACTGCGACGCAGAAACCAGCGAGGTCGAAATCGCCATCGTGGTACATGCCCGGCATTTCGGCGGTCTCGCCGCCGACCAATGCGCAACCAGCCTGCTTACAACCGTTGGCGATGCCCTTGATGACTTGGGCTGCTACTTTTTTGTCCAGCTTGCCGGTGGCGTAGTAGTCGAGGAAGAACAGCGGCTCGGCGCCGTTGACCAACACATCGTTAACGCACATGGCGACGAGGTCGATGCCCAGACCTTCAACGCGACCGGTGTCGATGCCCAAGCGCAGCTTGGTGCCAACGCCGTCGGTGCCCGAAACCAGCACTGGCTTCTTGTACTTCTTCGGCAGGTTTACCAGCGCGCCGAAACCACCCACACCCGCCAACACTTCCGGACGGCGAGTGGATTTGACGATTTTTTTGATGTCATCGACCAGCGCGTCGCCAGCATCGATATCAACGCCAGCGGCGGCATAGGTCAGGGATTTTTTGGTGGCCATGTCTTAAGAGGTCTGCTTTGAGGAGGCGATCTGCGCGCGTCGGCGCCGGCGGGTCGCATTTTACAGGGGAGCGGCCGATAATTCGCCCATGCACGCAAAATCATTGTCATTACTGGCCGCAATTCTTCTTGGCAGTGCCACTTTTGGCGCTCAGGCGCAGACGGCTGACGACTATATTTCCAGCGCAGTGGTGACCGATCAGAGCCCGGCATCCCGCGACAAAGGCCTGCGTGACTCCCTCAGCATCGTGCTTACTCGCGTTGGCGGGGCAAAAGCCACGGGTGCGAAAGTTGCCCTGCTGCTCGCCAGAGCGGACGCGTTCGTCCAGCAATTCGACTACAACAATAACGACAAGGGCGAGTTGTTGATCATCGCCACCTTTGACCAGCCCGCAGTAGACGCCGCCCTCAAATCACTGGGCTTTGCCGTTTGGGGCATCAACACCAGCCCAGTCGACGACGTCGCCCTCAGCATTAGCGGCATCACCAACCCTCGCGCTTACGCTCGCGCTTTGAACTATCTGCGCGCACTGCCGGGCATGAAGAATGTCTCTGTCCTCGTACTAGCGGGCGACGTTGTGTATCTGCGCCTCCGTAGTGAAGGTGGTGCAGCACGTCTGACCGGCGCTTTGAGTGTTGGCGGCGTGTTAAAGCGCTTGGATAAGGGCGACACCCGGGAATTGGCCTACGCTTTGCAGCGTTAAACGCAAAACATCGCGTCATCATCGTGCCGATCAAACATTGTTATTAAATATAGACTAATATTTAATAAGTAAATTAACTTAAACAATCTTCCCTACGCAGCAAGCTATTGCGAGTGAGTGGAACAAAAATGAATTTCAAAGAACATATGCCTTGGTGGATTTTCGGCGCGCTTGCGCTGGGTCTGTTGTGGCTGCTGTCACCGATACTGATGCCTTTTGTGGTCGGCATCAGCTTGGCCTACATCGGCAATCCGGTGATCAACAACCTGCAGCGCCGCGGCATGTCGCGCGGGCTCGGTGTGAGCGTGGTGTTCATCGTCATCACCCTCCTCACCGCTTTGTTCTTTGTGCTGGTGATTCCACCACTTGAAGAACAGCTCTACACACTGATCACCAACATCCCCGACGCGCTGCACTGGATACAAGACACCGCTCTGCCCGCGCTTGGCATTCGCTTGCCACGCGGCGTGCAGTTGGATGCCGACGGCGTGCGAAAACTCATCGCCGCCAATTGGGGCACCGCCAGCGATATGGCGATGCAGGTCTGGCACAAGGTTTCCACCTCTGGCATGGCGGCGTTCACGCTCATCGCAAATTTGACGCTGATCCCCGTCGTTGGCTTCTACATGATGCGTGACTGGAATCTTTTTGTCGGCGCGATCAACGATCTGATTCCGCCACGTCTGCACACGCGCGTGAATGGCTTTATGAATGAAGCTGACGCCGTGCTCGCCGCATTCTTCCGCGGCCAGCTGATGGTCATGGCTTCACTTGCTGCGATCTACAGCATTGGTCTTTCAATTGTCGGCCTCAAACTCGCTTTGGTCATTGGTATCGGTGCGGGCCTCGTCAGCTTTGTGCCGTACTTGGGCGCCATCAGCGGCTTTGTCGCAGCCATCGTTGCCATCCTCGTACAGACCGGCGATCCATGGCAGTGCGGTTGGGTTGGGTTGGTATTTTTTATCGGCCAGATGGCAGAAGGCAGTTTCCTCACGCCGAATCTCGTGGGCGATCGCATCGGTCTGCATCCCGTCACCGTGATTTTTGCAGTGATGGCTGGCGGCACACTATTTGGTTTCGTCGGCGTGTTACTGGCGCTACCCGCAGCGGCCGTGCTCGCAGTCGCCGCACGTCATCTGCTTGAGCAATGGCGCAAGAGCCGCTTGTATCTCGGTAGTCCCGCTTTGCCCTCACCAGAACAAACACCGGAATAGCATGAAGGGCCAGCAACTCCCACTCTCCGTACAACTACGAGAGTCGGCCAGCTTCGATACTTTTTACGTCGGGCCGAATGAGCTGGCGGTGAATGCGCTGCGTGAACTCGGCAGTGCAGTGCTGATTTATGGCGCCCTTGCCAGTGGCCGCACGCATTTGCTGCAAGCAGTTGCACGCGAACGTCGCTGCCCGTATCTGCCGCTGCAAGATTTACGCGAGATGGGGCCGGATGCACTCGAAGGCCTTGATCAATCCGCCGTGCTTTGCCTTGATGATCTCGACGCTGTGAGCGATGACCGCGATTGGTCGATGGCTTTGCTACGTTTGCTTGATGCGCGTCGCAGCGCTAACAAAGTGACCGTGCTCTCAGCCAATGCCGCACCTGATCGCGCCAACATCGCCCTGCCCGATTTACGCACACGCTTAACGCTCTGCGCAGTGTTCGGTCTCAAACCATTGGATGACAACGATCGCGAAACACTTTTACGCGAGCGTGCACGTGCTCGCGGGCTGGAGATGCCAGTAGAAGTTTCTGCGTGGTTGATGAAACACCTGCCGCGCGATGCGGGCAGTTTGCTCAGCGCACTCGATCAACTTGATCGCGCAGCACTGAGCGCCAAGCGCCGTCTTACGGTGCCTTTTGTGCAGACTGTTCTAGCTCAGACACAGCTTTGAAATAAGCACGTTCTTTCGAACGTGCTTTGACGTAAACACTCAAGCTCACAAATTCCAAAGCGGCGATTGCAGCAATGCCAAAGCAGATCCACTTCTCTGCTGGATTCGCTTGCCCGGCAGCCAGATAACCGCCGACATAAAACACCAACAACATCGTCGCCCAAGCAAAGGTGTAATCGCGTCCACGCAACAAACCCGGCAATGGAAACAACAGCGGCACCACTAACAGCCACATCGGCACGCCAAAACCATTACGCGCAACAATCACTGCGATCAAAGCAAAGTGACTCAACAAAGTGACGCGACGCGCCCAGAGACTCAGCTGCATTATTTCTTTGCCTTCAACGCTTCAAGATCTGCCAACACTTCTGCTGCATTCTCTTTTGGATCAACGCCTGCGTAATGCTTGGCGATGATGCCTTTAGGGTCAATCAAAAAAGTATCGCGCTTGGCATATTGAAACCCGATGATCGAATTCAAGACGCCGTAAGCCTTGGACGCTTTCTTATCGACATCTGCCAGCAATGGAAACGGCAGCTTGTACTTCTCAGCAAACTCCGCGTGCGACTTCACATCATCGAGGCTCACGCCGATGACATCAGCGCCCGCATCGCGCAGCTTGAATACGTGATCACGGAAGGTGCAGGCCTGCGTGGTGCAGCCCGGCGTTTGATCTTTGGGATAGAAATACAACACCACCCACTTACCCCTGTGATCAGCCAAGGTGTGCCACTGGCCTTTTTGATCTTGCAGTTTGAACTCAGGCGCAACGGTGCCATTGGCCGGCACATCAGCAAATGCTGGCAGCGCAAAAGACAAAGACAGCAGTAAAAGAATTCGAATCAGTTTCATGTCATCACCTTAACCGTAGGGTGGGTTAGCGAAGCGTAACCCACCATAAATACGTTATAGCGCCGCTTTAGGATGCCGCGTTCAACTTCACCGCAATTTCAGCCACTCGCTTACCCAAAGCCAAAGCCAGTGCTTCTTCATCTTTGCTCAGCGGCTGTGCAGCTTTGCCAGCACCCGCAACGTGCGACGCACCATAAGGCGTACCACCGCGCTCAGTGCTGCTCAATGCAGGCTCGGTATAAGGCAAACCCACCAGCACCATGCCGTGATGAAACAGCGGCGTCATCATCGATAGCAGTGTTGATTCCTGACCACCATGCATCGTGCTGGTGGAGGTGAATACGGCGGCGGGCTTTCCGGCAAGTGTGCCGGAGAGCCAAAGCCCAGACGTGCCATCCAGAAAATACTTCATCGGCGCCGCCATATTGCCGAAGCGCGTGGGGCTACCCATGATCAGGCCAGCGCACTCTTTAAGATCTTTATGCTGCACATACACGGCGCCTTCATCCGGTACGCTGGGCGCGACTTGTTCGGTTTCTGCCGACACCGGCGGCACCGTACGCAAACGCGCACGCACACCTTCCACCGACTCAACGCCACGCGCAATCTGCCGCGCGAGTTTGGCGGTGGAACCGTGGCGGGAATAGAACAGCACAAGGATTTCGGTCATAGCCTGAACTTTAGATCGGGAGAAATTCCCAATTACGTGCATCTATTCTAGTCTGTGTGCAGTTCTGATTTGGTTTGCTCATGCCTCGTTACGCCCAACTGATGATTTTTCTGCCGCTCACGGCCCTGCTGCTGAGCGCCTGCAACCCCGCCATGCGCATCACGCCGCGTAGCCCGGTTGCGAATAATACGTCCGCGCCCCTGCCGCGCATGGCGATAAAACCGTCGGCTTTAACACTGAGCGCTGAAGCCCGTGCCGCCCTGAAGTTGGCAACAGCCCGTGTGGCTGACGCCAAGAAAGGACAGCCCAAATTCGCCGATGCCGATAGCCTGCTAGCACAAGCCCGCGCCGCCGCTGCGCAAGGCAATAGCGCGAGTGTCATTAGCCTCTCCAAACAAGCTTTGTCGCGTGCGGATCTGGTGATGCTGGGCCAATACCAAGGCCGCGCCAGCGCACTGGTGCAAGAGCTCAACGGCACCACGGGCCTTTCTGATACTCAACTCGCACGCATCAAAACGGCGGAGACTGCGCTGTCCAACAATCAGCCGCGCGAGGCTTACGAGATCGCCAGCCGTTTGAGCGATGAGCTAAAGAACAAAGTGAAGAGCCACAAAGTGAATAGTGGCGAATCGCTGTGGACCATCTCCGCACGCGATGACATCTACGCCAACCCATGGCTATGGCCATTGATCTGGCAGGCCAATCGCGAATCACTGAAGAGTCCCGGCAGCGTACGCGCCGGACAAACGCTGAAGATTCGCGCCAATCCCACGGTGGATGAAGTCGTCAACGCCGTGAACTACGCGCATCAAAACAGCGGTACCCGCATCAGCATTGGTGAGGTCAAGGAAGTGGCCCCAGAGTAAGGCCAGCTCGCATCGGCAAGCTGTGCCAACATAGGCCAAAGGACATATCGTTTAAGGAGCGGCACATGCATGCCAACGAAGAACTGATTGCACGCTTTTACACCGCCTTTCAGCAGCGCGATGGCAAAGGCATGACCGCCTGCTATCACCCACAGGTGGAATTCTACGATCCGGTTTTTCAAGAACTCCAAGGCAACCGCGCCAAAGCCATGTGGCTAATGCTGTGCGAGCGCGCCAAAGATCTGAGCATCGAGTTCAGCAAAGTTCACGCCGATAACACCGTTGGCCAAGCCCATTGGGACGCCTGGTATTTATTCAGCGCCACCGGCCGCACCGTTCACAACATCATCGATGCACGCTTCGAGTTCCAAGACGGCCTGATCCGCAAACACATCGACACCTTCGACCTCCACCGCTGGGCCGGACAAGCGCTAGGCCTGAGCGGGAAGCTGCTCGGCGGCACATCGTTTATGCAGAACAAAATTCGTAAGACGGCGCTTGGTGGGCTTGATCTCTATATCAAGAAAGCTGGCGGCTAAGTAAGCGAGGTCATGTGAGCCAGAGCCCTGAGTTATTGCGACGTCTGCTGCGCGCAAAGGATCGAATGGATGGCGCGTCTAATGAAGCGTGGCCGATACGCCGATTGGCGCAAGTGAGCGCCGTCTCTGCGGCGCACTTCGCACGCTCATTTAAAGAAGCCTTCGGCGTACCTCCGCACCGCTATCTGCTCACACGTCGTATCGAGCGAGCCACTGCACTACTCCGCGATACCGATCTACCAATCACGGAAGTCGCTTTTCAAACTGGCTGGAAAAGTCTCGGCACCTTTGGCCGAATCTTCCACGACATTACGGGACAAAGCCCGGGTGCTCTTCGAGTGCGTGAGCAGTTGACTCCGCACAAACATCAACGCGTCCCCGAGTGCGTCACACGTGCGGCACATCGACCAGATCTCAAAATCGCAGTTTCGGAGAAGCGCCGGAAGAAGGCAGCCGGTAAAACAGAACTCCAATCAACGGAGGCTCTATGACTCAAGGTGTAAATGTGGTCGGTCTATACGTTCGGGATCAGGATGAGGCGCTTGCCTTCTACGTCGAGAAACTGGGTTTTCACGTTCACACAGACGTTAAGAACGGCAGTTATCGTTGGCTCACTGTCCAGCATCCGGAGCAGCTCTCATTCCAACTCGGTTTGTTTAAGCCGGGACCGCCAGTACATGACGTCGCGACCGCGCAAACATTGAATGAGGTCGTGGCCAAGGGTGCGATGCCGCCTCTAGTGCTCGTGGTTAACAACTGCCGCGCTGCCTACGCAAAGCTAAGCGCACTTGGAGTGGAGTTCACGCAAGAGCCTGTGGATCGTTACGGTGCCGTGGACGCGGGCTTTCGCGACCCATCAGGCAACGGATGGAAAATGATCGAAGCAACTACCAAACCGCACTCGCAGAAATCGCAATGAACGCACCTCTCTGGATTCGGCAGACACACCGCTGGCTGTCCATCATCTTCACGGCGACCGTCATTGCCAATTTCGCAGCCAGAGCAATAAATCCAGGCGAGCCTCCACCATGGCTTACCTACTCGCCGCTGCCGCCGCTCTTTCTGCTGTTGTTTACTGGCCTCTACCTGTTTGTGCTGCCCTATACGCGTAAGGGGCGTAGCAGGTCATCCGACTGAATATTCGTTTAAGCCGAGTTGCCTTGCGACACGGCTTAAGCTAGGCGCTGGCCACAGGACTGAATAAAGTATTGGCTGGCTTCAAAGGCATTCTAGGAGACCATCAATGTCCCGAACAATTATCATCAGCCTGCCCGTAACCGATCTGAAAGCGTCGAAGGCTTTTTACACTGCACTTGGCTTTAAAAGTAATCCAAAGTTCTCAGGCGACGACTCGGCGTATATGGTTTGGAGCGAAACCATTAGCGTGATGCTTTTGACTCACGAAAAGTGGCGCACATTTACGACCCGCCCGATTCCGCCAAAAACATCCAGTGAGATGGGACTCAATATCTCCTGCGTATCACGCGCAGAAGTTGATGCGATGAACAAAGCCGCTGTCGAACACGGTGGAATCGGCGACATTAATCCCATTGAAGACCACGACTTTATGTATGGCCGTGACTTCACTGATCCAGATGGCCACATTTGGGGAGCGCAGTGGATGGACATGTCTGCGATGCCATCCGGATAAACAATTCATTCGGGCGTGATGCACAAACATGATTGAAACAATCTTCGTTGCCAGCGAAAAGGCCTCGCCTCAGATTGAGGTGAGTGAGATCGCGTTGGTTGCGGGCAAAGGTATTGTGGGCGATCGCAATTTCAATCGCTCTAGATGGCCGGGACAGAACATCACGTTCATAGAGGCTGAGGAAATCGAGGCCTTCAACGCGAAGTACAAGCGATCACTGAGCGTCGGCGAAACGCGCCGCAACATCATCACTCGCTCAGTTAGGCTTAATGATCTCGTGGGCAAGTCGTTCCAAATCGGCGAAGTTGAGTTCTACGGCGTCGAGCTTTGTGAGCCTTGCAAAAAACTTGGCGATCTTCTGGCTACGCGTGAGATGCAATCACACGCCGTGGTCAATGCATGGATTCGCAAGGCAGGGCTTCGAGCCAATGTCATGACGAACGGCATTCTTCGCGTTGGTATGAACTTCGCCGATATCGGCTAATGTGAAAAGCGTGTAGCCTAAAATGCGCTGCATCTGACAGAACTGGCTCGCTTCATAAGGAGATGAACGATGCACACAACTAGCAGTGGAGACGTATCGATTAGCTACGAAGACTCGGGCGCTGGCGAGACCGCGTTTCTCTTTTTGCCGGGCTGGTGCTCTAGCCGCGCGATCTTTGGCGAACTGGCTTCGCGTCTCGCGCCGCGTCATCGTGTGTTGGCGATGGACTGGCGAGGTCATGGCGATTCCAGTTCAAACGAATCTGATTTCGGCGCTGCAGAACTCCTTGCTGATGCGTTGGCGGTGATAGCCGCCAGCGGCGCGAAGCAAATCATCCCCGTCGCAATGTCGCATGCAGGATGGGTCGCCATCGAGTTGCGTCGCCGACTGGGAGCGCGCATTCCAAAACTCGTTGCGATCGACTGGATCGTGACTGATGCACCACCGCCGTTCCTAGGCGCACTGGCGGCGATGCAAGACCCCGCACAGGCGATCCAAGTGCGCGACGGGCTTTTCGCCATGTGGACGGAAGGCGTTGAGCACCCGGGCGTGCTGCGCTTTGTACGCGAGGACATGGGCACTTACGCAGCAAGTATGTGGTCGCGCGCTGGTCGCGAGATTGCTGGCGCATACACGCGTGAGGGCAATCCACTGAAGGCGCTCGCCGCGTTCGTGACTCCTCCTCCAACATTGCATCTCTACGGACAGCCTACTGATCCCGGGTACCTCGGCGCGCAGGAATCATTCGCTGCTGAACATCCGTGGTTTACTGTCCACAGACTTGATGCACGTTCGCACTTCCCAGCCATTGAAGTTACGGAACAAGTGCAGAAGAAAATCGAAGACTTTGTCGCAGCGTAGAACATGATCGAGCATTCAGCACTGCATAGCGATTTGCCGCTAAGCTGCAATCCTAGATTTGTTTGATATCAAGAGATGACATGACCATTGAATCCGAAGAGGATATCGCTGCACTTAAGCGCATCGGCAAAATCGTTTCCTATGTTCTGCAGAAAATGCTCGATGCTGCCGAACCCGGCATGACGACGCGCGAACTGGATTCAGTTGGCGCGAAGTTGCTTGAGAAACACGGCGCGCGATCAGCACCTATCCTCACTTACAACTTCCCCGGCTCAACCTGCATCAGCATCAACGAGGAAGCTGCGCACGGCATCCCCGGTGATCGAGTGATTAAAGCTGGTGACGTATTGAACGTCGATGTTTCCGCTGAACTGGACGGCTATTTCGCTGATACCGGCGGCACCATCGTTGTGCCTCCGACCACGCCAGAAAAGACGCGCCTGTGTCACGCCACTCGCACGGCACTTGATGAAGCGATGAAGAACGTCCGCGCTGGCCAACCCATGAATGGTATTGGCGCTGCCATTGAGCGAACTGCGAAAGCGTTCGGATTCAAGACTCTCCACAACCTTGGCAGCCACGGCGTTGGTCGTGCACTGCATGAAGCCCCTGAATACATCCCCGGCCACTTTGATCCGAAGGACAAGCGCATTTTGAAAGAAGGCATGGTGATCACCATTGAGCCCTTCCTCTCAACAAAGACTCGCATGGTGACCGACGCGCCAGATGGCTGGACGCTGCTTGGTGCGCGCGGAAGCTTGTTCGCCCAATACGAGCACACGATGATTATTACCAAGGGTGAGCCTATCGTCGTCACTCGGCACTGATCATCCAGAGATCAGGTCAGATTTATTTAAGGGCATTGGCCCACCTTAAAGTCATCCCTATACTCGGCACTCCAGATCCATCACAGACAAGGAACGTCAGTCATGAATACACTGTCCCCGGCTCGAATCATGGAAGTTGGTATGGCCTTTTGGCCTGCCAAGGTTTTGCTCTCTGCAGTAGAAGTGGGACTTTTCACGGAGCTTGGCAGCAATGCCAAAACTGCTGATGAGTTGCAAAGCTCTCTTGGTTTGCATCAGCGAGCCAATCCCGATTTCTTTGACACCTTGGTGGCGCTGAAATTTTTAGAGCGTGATGGCGATGGACCTCAGGCGCGATATCGCAATACGGCGGAAACGGCTTTGTTTCTTGATCGGCGCAATCCGCAGTTCTTGGGCGGATTCTTGGAAATGGCTAACGCCCGCCTCTATCCATTTTGGGGTGATCTGACGGATGCACTCCGAACGGGTCGACCACAGAACGAGATCAAATCCACCGGCGCATCAATGTTCGCTGAGCTCTACAGCAAGCCAGAGCGACTTGAGCAATTCATGGATGCGATGAGCGGAATTTCCGCGGGCAATTTTCACGCCTTTGCAGACAAGTTCGATTTCTCTCGCTATCAAACTGTCTGCGACGTAGGCGGCGCGACGGGCCAGTTGTCGATGATTGTGGCTAGCAAGCATCCACATCTTCGATTCACGTCTGCTGATCTTCCGGGCGCAACAAACATCGCGCTGAAAAAAATTGCAGCCGCTGGACTGTCTGATCGCATCACCGCCAAGCCACTAGATTTCTTTGCAGAGTCGATACCCAAAGCCGATGTGATCACGA
Source organism: Stenotrophobium rhamnosiphilum (assembly GCF_003052265.1). Classification (GTDB taxonomy): domain Bacteria; phylum Pseudomonadota; class Gammaproteobacteria; order Nevskiales; family Nevskiaceae; genus Stenotrophobium; species Stenotrophobium rhamnosiphilum. The sequence continues at coordinate 377,698 of NZ_QANS01000001.1, read as the reverse complement.
TGGGCCTGATTCTGCACGACTGGAATCTTGAGAAGAAAATGCACCTCATCCGTGCAGCTTACGAAGCTCTACCCAAGGGCGGCGCATTCGTTGTCATTGAAAATCTGATTGACGACGCAAGACGCGAAAATGCTTTCGGACTGATGATGTCGCTCAATATGTTGATCGAGTTTGGCGACGCTTTCGATTACACAGGCGCTGATTTTTCTCGCTGGTGTCGCGAAGCGGGCTTTAGCAAAACAGAGATCATTCCTCTGGGCGGCCCAGCAAGCATCGGTGTGGCTTACAAGTAGGCAGCCACATAGGTGTTGGCGGGCGACTAAATTTATTCAAGCTTGAGAACAAATATGCTCACTCGCCTCGTCGTCTGCTCATTGCTACTGCTGGCAAGCAGCTCTGCGATTGCACAAACTCAATTGCAACTGAATAGCGAAGCGTGTGCTGACTATCAAAAAGCAGATCAGAAACTGAACGCGACGTACCAGCAGATTCTTCAGCAGCACAAAGGGGATGCTGTTTTCATTCGCAAAATGAAAAAGGCTCAACGAGCGTGGCTCGCTTTTAGAGACGCTGAACTTGCTGCGATCTATCCAGCGGCCAACAAGCAAATTGAATACGGCTCCACATATCCGATGTGCAACTGCACCGAGCAGGCGGCCCTGGTGAATCAACGCATCCAACAGTTGAGTGCTTGGCTCAACGCTGAAGAAGGCGATACATGCAGAGGCAGTAGATAATTCAAATTTACCTAGGCTTTTCTCCTTTATTGCACAAAGAATGAAGTGTTTTATCTACAGAACATAGAGTCACTCCTCTAACTGCTGCCACTACACTCAGGTCTTCTCCATCGTGCGAGCAAGACATGTCTGCCACTGCAATATTTCGCCTGAGCTGCTTACGCTTTTTACCCGTTGCAGCACTGAGCCTTGCTGCCGCTTGTGGCAGCAATCCACCCACCATGGGTGATATAGCGCTTGCTCAAGGCAAAGAAGCCGCTGATCTCGGCAAGAAATGGAACCGTGGCACTGAAATGGTTGAGGACGGCCAGGACTTGATCGAGAAAGGCAAAGACCAAATCGAAGACGGCAATGACAATATTGATGAAGGCAGACAGCTCATCACGAAAGGCAAGAAACTCGTTGCCGAGGCAGAAGCAGGCATCAGAGCGCAGCAGCGTGTTTTAGCACCCGTACCGGTGAAGCCTGCAAAGAAGTAAAAATCCATAAAATCGCTCGGAGATTAAATCTCTCTGGAGCCGGGCTTGCGCTGGGGTGATAATCCAGCCATGGAGCCTCTCGCCTTGCTACTGAAAATCTTGCGCTATGTTTGGGCCGCGCCCTGCACAGCAGTTGGGCTTTCTCTAGCGATCATATTGCTCCTCCTCGGCGGCTCCATGCGTGTACGGGGTGGCGTGCTGGAGGTGGCTTTGCGGCGAGGCACACGCCAGCTGCACTTCCCCATCAGTGCAATTACGTTCGGCCATGTGGTGCTGGGCCTGAACGAACAGCTCCTCACTCAACTTCGCACTCATGAGTTTGTGCATGTGCGGCAATACGAGCGCTGGGGCCTGCTGTTCTTCCTCGCCTACCCCGCCTCCAGTCTGTGGCAATGGTTTGTAGGTAAAAACCCATACTGGGACAACCATTTTGAGGTTGAGGCCCGCAGGCTCAGTACGGTTCCTCGCAAGAACCGTCGCGCTTAACAATCCATAACAAATTCGCCCACCTTTCGAGGTGGGGATCGCCGCGCAATGGGACGCTAAACTAGCGACTGAATGCCCCATAACCACACGCGCTTGAATTCTGAGACCTCTCCAGTTTTCTTCACCGCACTGCCTCGTGTTGATGCAGATCGGCGGCTGAATGCGATTGGGGCAACGGTTACGGTGCTGCTGCATGTTTCCTTGTTGGCGCTGATGTTGAGTTCTGCAATGGAGAGCCGCAGCCGCGCGCATGCCTCATCGCAAACACAAGCCATACAGGTGAGTTTGATCAATGAGCAGCAAGCTACGGAGATCACCCCGCCGCAGCCTGTTGAACCTCCGAAAGAGCTGAGCCCTTTGGCGCCAGTGCCAACTCCGTTGCCAGTTCCCAAGCCTGCGACCCAATCTGCTCCAACAAAATCTGCCGCGAAGTCTGCAACTACCAGCAGCACCGCAGCGCCTACGAGCAAAACCAGCAATGACAGCGAAGAAATCGAAGATGTGATCGGCCGCATCCGCGACAACTGGCTAGAGCCTCCGGGCATTAGCAAAACTTTTCGCTGCCGCCTGCGGATTGATTACGTGGTTGGCGGCAAGATTACGGCAGTACATTTTCTGCAAGGATGCGGCGGATTGGCGTTGGATGATTCGGTGAAGCGCGCGATCTGGAAAACTCAATCACTACCCTTACTCGGCGCCAAGCGCGAATCCGGTAGTTTGGAAATAGATTTCACTCCATGAATATTCGCAGTCTTTTTTTTCTTTTGGCGTTTGCCATGACGGCGAACACCGCGACGGCTGCAGATAAATCTGCATCCTGCGTTAGCGATACCAAACGTCTGCCCTCTGGCCTTAACGTCTTGCGCGATTGCAGTGATGCACCCGAGATGATCGCGCTCAGCGGCGGTCGTTATCGCATGGGAGATCTAGTCGGTGATGGTCAGCCTTATGAACGCCCTGCGCATGATGTGCAGATTACGCCACTCGCTGTCGGTCGCTTTGAAGTCACCAATGCCGAGTGGCAAGCCTGCGTGAAAGACGGTGGCTGCACGGCATCACGCACACCGAGCAAAGAACAATTTGCGCGCTATCCGGTCACCGGCATTACCTGGACGCAAGCCAAGGCCTATACCGCCTGGCTTGCAGCGCGCAGCGGCAAACCGTATCGACTGCTGAGCGAAGCCGAGTGGGAATACGCCGCGCGTGGTGGCAACGAAGGTCGTTATTACTGGGGCAGCTTTGATCCCAGCCCCTGCAACTACACCAATCTGATGGACGTCAGCGGCAAACGCGCAGCACCCGAACGTTACTGGGCGGAAAAGTGCGATGACAGTTTTGCAGAAGCCGCGCCCGTCGGCAGCTTTCCACCCAACACTTGGGGCTTGTACGACATGCTCGGCAATGTTTGGGAATGGGTCGGTGATTGTTGGCATGCCGATTACAGCAATGCGCCAAGCGATGGCAGCGTGTGGCTCGCAGATTCTTGTCGCAAACGCGTGAATCGCGGCGGTGGCTGGGGCAACAACGCCAACGCACTGCGACTCTCCAGTCGCGATGCAGATCCTAGCGATACGACCAGCGATGGCCTCGGCTTTCGCGTGGCGCGTGCGCTGAGTAGCAATGAAGCCGCGCAGATGGCGAATGCCACACCGGACAAACGTGTAGAAACAGTCGGCCCCACACTGCTCACCAAGGCGCAGCGTAAGAAGCTAGAAGCTGCCGCTGAGAAATCGCTCTCGCCTGCAACTTCATCTTTAGCAGTCGCAACCTCACTCGCCTTAGAACGCCAACTCGACGTGCGCATCAGCGTTAAAGGCGATCAGGCTTGGAAAAATGTTTTGCAACACTCGCAAGCGACCACTCAACAAGACTATGCCTTGAGCACACGCTTGCGCTCAGATGGCGTGCTGTATGGCGACAACTTGCTCGATCCCAATACTGCAAAGCGATTGTCGATCAAACAGCAATTCCTCGCACGTCGCGGCTTGATGCGACTCAAGGCACAGAACGGCGGAAGACTCCCTCGCACCGCACAAGAACTCGCAGCGCTAGAAGCCAAAACAAAAAACTGCATGCTGGATGATCGCTGCATTGGCGAATCGGTAGAACGCATGGCGGCGGTTTCAGCGTTGCAGAACAACGCGATTGAAGATCTCGAAGCACTGATCATTGCGCCCGCCACCGGCGATGCCGCCCGCTGGTTGTATTTCTTCGGTTATACCGGCTGCCCCAATCGCATACGCATCACCAACGAAACGCATATCGCCGGTGAGCGTGCTTACAACAGCGGCAAAACCAAACTGGTGCCGTGGTCATTGGATCGCAGTGCGGCGAGCGATGGCAGCGCTGAAGATCGCGCAAAACTTTGTCAGCGCTACACCGTTACGGTGGATATCCGCACCGGCGATATCTACGTCGAGAATCTGTTCATCCCATCACCAATGGGTACTAGCGTGATGCGCCGCAATAAGACGACTGAGCGCAGCGATATCGAATTGCCGGTCGCCGCAGAAATGCTGATCTGGTCCGCTGAGCGTGTGAGCCGCACCAAAGAAAGCGCGAGCTTTGCCGCCACACTGCCCGCCAACTCCCCGTTTGATGGCGACTCAACGGTGCTGGGCAGTTTCACCGGTAAATTGGATGTAAAAATGGATTGGTCGTTCAAGCCAGTAGATGGCTCCAAACAGGCCAGCATTCCGCCTTAGCGTTTTATCCCCCTAGTGGGCGGTTGCTATTTAGCGGACCGCTTCATTAGGATGAAGGGACAAGGGACCGCTCACGTAAGCGCCCGATAGAAAAACCTTGGGAGTTGTGCAATGGGGCATCGTTCGTGAACGTGCTGCTCGTCGATGATCACGAGCTATTCAGGTCTGGTCTCAAATTTTTGCTGGCGGATCTTGTCGAGAATATTTCCTTCTTCGAGGCGCCCAGCTGTGCGGTGGCGATTGAGCTTGCCGCAAAGTCCAAATTCGATATCGTTTTACTCGACCTTCACCTGCCAGGAGTTTCCGGCCTCGATGCTTTGGCTTTACTGAGAGAGCGCATCGAAGAAGCCATCATCGTTGTTGTTTCCGCCGAAGAAGATCGTGGCGTGATTCACCAGATCATCGAAGCGGGTGCGGCTGGATACATTCCAAAGGCATCGTCTCACGCCATCATGATGGCGGCCCTGCGTCTGGTTCTTGCGGGTGGCGTTTATCTACCTGCACACACAATTGCCGCGAAGTTGCCATCGCAGGAGTCCAGCACTGAGAACAGCCATCAGACCGCAATCAAGAATCTGACTGAACGCCAAATCGCAACGCTACGAATCGCAATGCAGGGCAAGGCCAACAAAGTCATTGCACGCGAACTGAACATTTCGGAAGCAACCGTCAAAGCACACCTGTCATCCGTGTTCCGTGTGCTTGGCGTAAGGAACCGCACCGAAGCGGTCTTCGCAGCAGCCAAAATCGGACTGTATCTATAAGCGCGTTGTTCCGATCTTGACGATAACCCGCTCTGTCGCTTTGCCGACGGGCCCATCGATTTCGCATGTGAGCTGCCACAACTTGCTCTCAGGCTCTTGCTCCAGCGCAATCATTGCAAAAGCGGATGCATCGAAAAACTTCGATTCAACCTTGCACTGATATTTTCCAGCGTTGTCGCCGCGCTTAAATTCAAATGTCTCATTTGCCATGAAATCTGAACTCGTTGCGTTCGCAAACGGATATGGGGTGTACAAGCCTGGCGCGTGGATAGTCCAGATTGTGACTGGTGCTTTTGCATTGGGGCCATGAAGAGTTGCACTGGAGAATATTCCCAGATGCTCATCGCCTGAGAGAAAGATGGTTTGCGTGATCTGCTGATCCGCGATGAAGCTCAACAGCTCATAGCAGCTGTCCGGGTAACCATCCCATGAATCCGAGCGCAGCGAAGCAGATGCGCTGAGATCAGCCTCGCCATTCGCAAGTAGCGCCGACACGGACTGCCGGTGTCTGGGAAAGAGCAACGCAGGTTCAACAATCAACTTTGGTCGATTTTTGTTGGTGATCAACCAAGCCTTCAGTTCGTTCATATCTTCAGCATCGAACATGCAGGTAGGTTCTTTTGAGCTAGCCGTTCTTCTGTGACGCTTGCTACGCGTATCGAGCATAAAGATCGCCACGCCATTGCGTTCGAATTCGAAACACAGTGATGTGTCCTTGGAGATTTGCTCTGGCAACTTTTCTCCGTCTGGCGCGGTTGCGCGCTGGAACATCAGAAAGCTCTTGATGCCTTCGTTGCAATCGCTTTCTTGCTTCGCAAATGCTGCCTTGGCCAACGCAAGTTCCACTGGCACCCAGCCCGCTTTATTTGGCTTCCCGTTCGAAGGCGGCGAACAGACGGGTTCACAGTTATCGTGAATCTCATGATCATCGAGCATGGTTGCAACCGGCACTCGCTGCATCGACGCCTTGGCATTGAGATTGCTCAACCAGACATCGTAAGGATTGCGATAGCGATCGTAAGCGCGCACCGGATCAAACAAACCCGCAGAAGGATCAACATAAACCTGATCACCGGCGAGGATGATTAACTCCGTTCGAGGACCTTCAGGATTTTCCCTCACCAATCTCGCGTTGAGCCGCTGCCAAGCTTCATCCGCAAGACTGCGATCCAAGATGCCAGGCGCATATTGGCAACTGCCCAGTGCAAGCCTCAGTCCGACACGCTGATCAACAGCTTGTTCGATCAAAACGACTCCAGGCGGTAGACCGCTTGGCCCTTCCTTCATCGATGCACAGAGCTCAATAATGGATTGGTAGACGGCGCTCTTGGAACCCAACGGCATCATCCGCGAATAGATCAGCAACACTGCCAAATATCGAACCTGATATTCCTTGGCCCAACCAGGCACCCGATAGGTATACCAATCCTTGTCAGAATTGCTTGCGTCGAACGGCCGCATGATGATGGATGGGAATGGAACGACTTCGCTTGCACCCAGCTTGTCGAGCACTGTCTGATCGCGCGACCAGACACCATCGTTCTTCATCATCGGCAACATGCAGATGTATTGCGGTGTACCCAAATCAGGCGGCCCACCCATGCCGATCATTACTTGCCCGGCATCTTCACCGACACTTGCGACCGTCAACATGGGGCCCAAGCCGGGCGTCGTTGCAATATCTTTCGGTATTGCGTTCGCAGAAGGCTTGCTGCCTTCGTCAAAAAATGATTTGAGCTTGTCGAAAACCTTTGGTGCTCCGACGCCAATCAGACAATCCTGATGCCCGTGACCTGGAACGACATACTTCTCGAACGTGCAACCGGCATTGCTGAGGGCATCGTCCATTCGATAAATTGTTGCGAGGTCCGCGAGTCCGTTCTGATCGCCATGGATGCTGAGCGTCGGAAATTTCCAGATATCGTGAAGCATGTCGTTGCTGACAAAACGATTGCGCCCTGCCCGATTCGTAATCGTCTGGTAGCGCGAGAAATGAATCACCTGCGCAACCGTTTCAAAGCTGATCGGGCCGAAGAAGTCATCAAGATGATCGAGTGTCTCGTCACTCAGATTCGACAGCTTGAAGGTCATGCCATAGAGCGCATCCATACGATGCCGCGTTCCGAGATATTCTCTTTTCGCCCACGGACGGATTGGATTTTCCTTGATCAACTCATCGTCAGGATATGGAAGCGTTGCAAACAAGCGATCCAGCAAATTCAGCAATAAACCGTCATCCGCCTTGGGTCTGAACGCATAAGACATCGATCCAAGAATTTGTTGAAAGTACGACAAGATATAAGCGCGAAACACATTGGCAGGACTCATCGCCATCACGGGCCCGATCTGCGACAGCGCTACCTTCCGTATGCGTGAAGGCATTGCCATGCGCTCTGCGCGGAATCGATCCACATTGTCCTGTCCGCAAGGCTGCATGACGTCATTCGCGGTTTGATTCGCCGATAACAGCGCCATGCTCAGCATCGCCGAGCTCATGCAGTGTGCAACGATATCCAGCGGCTTCTGTCCGGTGCGCCAGAACACGAAGTCCACCGCTGCCGGAATATCCGCCAAGGCAATCTGCTCGAAGCTCCAAGGTTGCAAGGCGTATGGAAGACCGCAACTGCTGCGTAAATCGAGAACCCAAACATCGCGTCCATCGCTCGCAAGATAAGACGCAAGGCTGGGCTTGAGTGAGGGATGCGCAAAGGTAGTTCCACTCGCGCTATAGCCGTGAATCATCAGTACCGGAGGATTCGCGTTGCTCTCAACTTGATCAATGCTTGCCTGCGAGCGGTAACGCGTCAGTCGAATCTGAACCGGCGCGCCATTGAGCGTATCGACATCTAGCGTATGAATTTCTGGCGCAGGCAATCCCGGCAAGACGCCCGGCAAGCGATTCACTACACGCTCTTTTGGAAGCTCCGGTGCACGCGCATTCCACAGGTGAATCGTGAACAGCATGCGCAAGAGATACGCGCCCAAGGACATCGAATCCATCAGGGCATTGAGCTGATTGCTTTGCGCGGTGAAGCGAAATAGCGGCGCTTGACGAGTGGCGAGGAAGCGTAAGTCCAGCGACAACACCGGTCGCTGACGTTCAATTACCTCCACCGGAAATTTTGTCAGGGTTAACTCTTGCAGCTGACGCCAGAGATTGCTTGGTCGCGCATACGTAATGCGCTTGGCGCCAAAAATTTCTTTCCCTTCCAGCTTAAGATCAAGTTTAGGTTTGTCTTTGTTGGTGGATGGTCGTGAAGCGCCCAGCTTCAAGGCATAGTCCAAGCGTCTGACTTCACCTGCGTGACTGGCTATTTGAAATGCCCCAGATACACGCGCGCAAATACCGGGCCCAGTGGGCAAGTAGCCACCACAGCGTTGCTTGATCCAAGTGACTGCCGCTTGATAGGAGTCACGAAATCCGCGGGAAAACATCCATGAAACGAATCCACGCCGGATACGCTGCCAACTCGTCGTTGCTTCGCGCTTGAATATCGTCAGCGAGCCGGTGAGTGGATAGATATCTGCAAGCGCGTCGAATTCTTCGGGACGCTCTTCAGGCAGCAGATCACCGCACTTCAAGCGCGTCCACTGGTCCCCGTTGAAATCGCTCTTGCGATAAATGCGCAACAGGCTTTCTAGTCCGTCATCACCAACGCCCAGCTTGAGAACCGCATCACTCAGCGAGCCCTGTGCGTTCTTTGATCGAAATAGATTTTCGAGCGTGACGTCGGGATAGGCCAACGTGAGCTCAATCCAGTATTCATCTGCTTTTCCATTCGCGCCGATGAATGGCGCAGCTCCGGAAAGACGCTCCTGAAACTCGGCGCGTGTCTTGGTTGGCGCCTGACCAAGCGTCTGGCCAATCACCTCTGGATTGGGAAGCGTTGGGCGTGGGCCCAACTCAACTGCAGCTCCCTTTCCTGCTGGCTCGGTGAAACCCCAATCGGCCTTGTGCTTCTGTATTGCACGCAGCGACATCGCTGCGATGGTCAGTGCGGGATTGGTCCCTAGAGCAGACGGAATGATTGAACCGTCGAGTACGACCAGCCCTGAGAAAAGATCGCCATCGCGCTTAAACACTTGACCGAAAGAATTAACGACACCATCGGCAGCAGTGTCTGCCATTGCGCAGCCACCAAGCGGATGCACGGTCAGTACAGGGCCACGCGCATCATCAATAAAAGATTTCAGTGCCGCAGGCACTAGGTTCAATAACGGATTGGCAATCGTGCGCCCATCGCGATTGGCGCTCTTGGAGAATTCGGCGATCTGCTGCGCTTGCGCTTCAAACAGTGGATGGCGCTTTGCCTCAGGCCAACTGATGCTGAGAAAGCCATCGCCATCATTAGCGCCAATAGCGTCGACCAATCTCAACGTTCCCGCGGCACCGTCATCACCCATCGATGCGAACAAGGAAGTGCGCTTGATCTTGCGCGCGCTCACAGCATAAGGATCGTCATCAGGATGGCCGTCCTTGTGGTCCAGATCATCTACCGTCACCAGCGATTCCAGCGTATCGGCAAAGGTGACGCTTTCTTCAAACAAGCGGCGCAGCGGTCCCGGCACCGCCAATTCTTCAATCACCATATTGTGGGAAGCGTGTGGTGCCTTGGCCTTGATCTCCGCATCCACGATGCCAGTGATGGTGGACCCTACCATTCTCACAACGGGATGAACGTCTTCATCGGCCACTGCGTTGGCATCACCATGGTCATAACCCAGCGTGAGATTGTCTCCGTTGGCAGAGAACCGTTTGCCGAGTTGCGTGGAGAACAACAATTTTTCTGGGCAGTGCTGTTGTGATCGCAGCAGAATTTCGCTGCTTCCCAAGGTGCCCGCAGCCAATATCAGTTTGCTAGTCGTAATCCATCGCGCAGCGCCTTCGGCGAGTCGTCGGGACACATCGGTGTGCGTGACCAGTACGCGCCAGCCATCGAACTCCGTCGGTTCGATCCGCAGCACGGTTGCGCCGCAATACAATTTGGCCCCCGCAACAAATGCGCTGACCAAAAGATTGGTGTCCAGCGATTCCTTCGCGCCGTAGTTGCAGCCGGTCGCACAATCACCACAGAGCTTGCAGGCATTGAGTCGTACGCCGCCAGAAGTGAGGCGCTCAGACATTGCGACCGTAATTGCTGCCTCACGAAAGTTTTTTGAATTTCCGGATTCTGATTGCCGATTTTCGAGCAACTTCAGCGCTTGTGTCTTTTGCAGACCAGACGTTGAAACAGCGGCATGCTGGCTGATTGTGTTGTTGACACCGTTGACGGTACCGCCGAGCAAACGCTTCGCCTTGAAGTAATACATCGCGCGCAAATTTTCATCACGCAAGGACTTCGGCCAGCGCTGATTGAATACCGCGGCATCAGGAATTTCCATCACGCCCGCGTTGATCAGCGAGCCACCGCCCAAGCCATTGGCAATGATTGCGGATACATCGGCCCCGCCACGAATATCAAACAGTCCTTCGCCCGCACGACCCAGTGCACCAAGGCCGCCACGAATATGCGTAGGCAAATCCGCCATCTTTGATGGGAAAGCGCCGGGCAGATATTCACGACCGCGCTCAAGAACAGCGATATTCAAACGCCTACCGTTGGATGTGCAGCCCGCTAATTCCGCAGCAGCAATCGAAGCTCCGTAACCACTGCCAACAATCAGAACATCAAAGTCCGGCGTCTTGCCGCTGATGTGATCGCTATCGGTGGAAAGGTTTTGAATGAGCTCAGAGAATTCGCGTGAGATCCAGCGTGTAGTGCCAGCGCTCGGCGTTTGAACCCAATCACTCATTGCTCGACGGCTTTCATGATGTGACGCAATAAATCAGCGGACGCCAACGGCTTATGAAGCAGTTCAATGCCAGCGTCGTGGGCTTCGCGCAGTCTTGCTGGTTCAGTATCGCCGCTGATCAAAAAAGCGGGCAGATCTGGCCAGATCGTGCGAACACTCTGGATCGCTTGCAGGCCATTGTCCGTACCTCTCAAGCGAAAATCCGCGAGCACAATCGAAGGCTTATAAGTACGGCAGAGCTCGACGGCTGTGACGGTTGATTCACAGGTGACCACGCCAAAGCCCAGTTCTTCAAGAACCGTCTGCATCACCTGACGAATAATGGGTGCGTCATCAATCACCAGCACCTGCACGTTTGTGGACTTAACCTGTGATTCCATCGCCGGTAATGCCATGACTGATTCCTCTTTGTTTGCACGTGGAATATCTAAGGAGAACTGACTGCCGCTGCCAGGCTGGGACTCGATCTCGACGCCCAACTCCAACAATTTGGCGAGACGCCTGACAATCGCCAGACCGAGGCCGAGGCCTCTGGAACCATCTCTCTCGGGGTTATCGAACTGGTAGAACTCTTCGAATATTCGTTTGTGCTCAGCAGCCGGAATGCCGATGCCGCTATCTTTCACGCGCACACGCCAGGATTGGTTCTGCTGAATAACGACAATCTCGACGGAGCCACGGTCGGTATATTTGATGGCATTCGAAATCAGGTTTCGCAGAATTCTCTGCAACAACATCGGATCGGTCCGCACGTAAGCATCGACACTGCAGTGCAGCGTCATTCTCAAAGACTTGGACTTGGCCTGTGGCAAGAATTCCTGCACAAGCTGCTGCAGCGAGTCATGCAGCTGCACAACAGAAATTGATTTGGCGACGACGCCAGCATCCAGCCGAGAAATATCAAGAAGGCCGTCTAATTGCGACGTGAGCGCGGTGATGCTCTTGTCGATCTGCCGCGCAATGACCGCGCTACGCTCATCGAGATTGCGCATGAGCAGACTGCCACTAAACAGCGACAGCGCATGAATCGGTTGGCGCAGATCATGGCTAGCTGATGCAAGAAATTGCGTCTTCGCATGATTGGCAGTTTCGGCATCTTGCAGCGCGACGGTTAACTGCTTATTCAGCTCAATGACCTGAACGCGGTTGTTATAAGAATCCAGAAAAGCTGCAAACGTGCCCTTGGCGTGCCCGAGCATCGATATCAGATAGACGATCGCAAGGCCGACAAACAACATGCGCTCATAGAACGCAACTTGAAGGTTTGCTGAAATGGACCACACCAACGCAATCGGCCCTAATGTGACGATGGCGTATGGCGCGAAGATCCGACGGAATCCAGCAGTTGCAGAAACAGTCGCACTGCAAATCCCCACGTTATAAATCGTGAGCACCGCACCAATGGTGACAGGCACAAACGGGAATACGTAGATCAATGAAGCCAGCAGCAATCCACGCAAGCCAAAAGATATGGCGGCAATGGTCAGCTTGGAATCTTCCGAACGGTGATCTGGCTTTAACAGACCAGACAGAACACGTGAATGGAGAACCGTCGTTAGAACAACCAGCACCAGCCAAGCCAGTGGAAGCGTGATCTGCACATAAGGCATCACCAACGCTGCAACGGCCACCGCTGAGACGCATACAGAAACAGACACTCTGCGTGCCTGTTCAGCAATCAATAAAAGCAGCTCCCCATTCAGAGAACGCAGGCTAGTGCCTAACTGATCCTTCTGAAGGCCAGCATCGCTGATCGCCCCCATAACGCCCCTTATGTTTTTCTTTGTTTACATAAGGTAGGCGATTTACGCTGGCGGCGATATTAGCTAGTTGGCTAGTTCCGCCATCTCACGCCAAGCCATGGGCCGGGGTCCGTGCCCTTGGACTACGACTTTTGGCTACGCCGGAGCTGCTGGCGCGCCAAAAACGGATATTCAGACCTGCCGCATCTTCTAGCCCGCTACGAGTGAATGTTCATCCTGATGTGTGTCTGCTCGCATTCTTCCTTTGACAACGTCGGAACCTGCGAGTCCCCCATCATTAATTGAACTCGGCGTAACGCTGTTGGAGTGCATTCGATTGGTGCGATTTCCCATACCCGCTTCGTGCTATCGACGGTGATGTCGACCTTGCACAGCTCAAGGGGTCTAGCGCCTCGCGGGCCGTTGTCGGCTTCATAAGCTGTTCTGCGTGCGGAAATGACTTTGAGGAATTCTTTTACATCTACTTTGCACTCCGCCGCAATCGCAACGTTGGATAGCAGTGTGATCGCCGCCATCAGTCCAATGATTAATTTTGTTTTCATGGTTAAGCTCCCCCTCAGTAACTGAGTCGACATCATAAAACTATCGTGAAGATGTCATATGTGGCTATTGAACGTCAGCTTTGGGCTGATCCCGGCCATCGAGTTAGTGCCAATATCCGTCATACGTATACCCGAAATCTAAGAGACGTCCGTCTCTAGAGCGCGGATCACGCGGGCGCCTTAAATTTATGAGCCCAACACCGATGCGCTGCCAAATGCCAGAGAAGGTTTGTCGCCGACGTGAATTCTCGGACACTCCCAGCCAGATTAAGATAGTGGATCGTCCTGAGTTGCTAGAAAAAGCACCCAATACTCCGCGGCGAATCGCTGCGATACCACTTACCGCATGAGGTTTCAGCTGATGATTGAAGAACTGGATCGCCACTTTTATCAACCTGCTGAGGGCCATCGTCTTGCGCATGACCCTTTCGGCGCGATCATTGGTCCAAGACCGATCGGCTGGATTTCGACGCGTGGAAGAACGGGTGTGTTGAACGTAGCGCCCTATAGTTTTTTCAATGCGTTCAATTACCGACCACCCATTATTGGATTTTCCAGCATCGGCGCAAAGGACAGCCTCAGAAACGTTGAAGAGACAGGCGAATTCGTCTGGAATCTTGCAACCCGCGACCTGGCCGAGCGCATGAATACAACATGTGCTGAGCTTCCCTACGAAGTCGATGAATTCCAATTAGCGCAACTCACCCCAGTACCGTCTCGTTTAGTCGCCGTACCTCGCGTCGCCGAAAGCCCTGTCAACTTCGAGTGCAAGCTGACAGAGATTGTTCAACTAAAGGACCAACACCAATCGCGTCTGAAAGCGTGGTTGATCTTGGGCGAGGTCATTGGCGTTCATATCCGCAAGGACATGCTCAAAGACGGTGTCTTCGATACTTTCGGCGCCGGGATCATTCTCCGCGCAGGTGGTCCTTCGGCTTACGCGGAAATTTTTCCCGAGAGCCGTTTCGATATGCACCGACCGACCGTCTAAGAAAAAAACAGATGGCTATTTTGCAAGACTGAACCGACACGACCTGCCCGCGACGTTCAGTCAGAATATTGATGTTTGAAGACGCTCAAATCATCTTTGGAAAAGTGGATAAGGATTTATTGAATCGCCACCCCACCATTGATTGGGTGTGGCAACGCTGGCCATGGCGAAATGTAAGTGCGGCGCACTGGCGCGCGCATTTCCGGTATGGCCCACATAGCCGATGATTTCGCCTTGCTTGATTTTTTTACCTACAACGAGCGACGGCGAATAGGCATTTAGGTGAGCGTAGAAATAGACAAAGTTCTTCTTTGCGTCGAACTGATAAATCGATAGGCCGCCCCTGCCTCGCTTGCACAAATGGGCAATTGTTCCATCGGCGACCGCAAAAATCGGCGTTCCTTTGCGCGCCATGATGTCGATGGCGTCATGGATACGCCCGCTGCTGCGACCTTCGGAAAAAGTATCTTGCAACTCGCTGCTCGTGACTCCAGCGACCGGGATGAGTAGCGCGGCTGGCAGTGTAAGCGCTTCGGGAATCGATTCTTGAGGCAACAAATTTTTCGGGGCAGTGTGCGTATCTGTCAGCTGTACTTTGGCCAACTGGCTTGCTTCGCTGCGATCAACGTCCGGAACCGGGCGCAGCGCTTCAGCACTCGATGCGGTGGGTGCATCTATCTCGGCGCCAAGAACAAGAATAGGCGCCATGGTTAGTATTAACCCGCAAGATAGCGTTGCGAGTCGCCGACCCAATAGCCAAACGTCACGATGCTTAAATCGCCTAGAGCTTCGCTGCCGATAAAAATACAAATACATAAATCTCTTTCGAAGCTTCTAAAGTCCCAGGCAATGCAAACGCCGCATTTTCTCAGGAAGGCTGAGTGATCTTGACTATACGCAAATTTTTCATCTGCGTAGTCACGGATATTTGAAGTGTCGTGCTACAGCAAAAATATTACCGAATTACGAATCTATGGCCTGCTAAACCCGAACCAAGCGGTTAACGTCAGTATGGTTGTACTCGCGATCGTAGATTCTGAGCAGTGTCGATTCTGAATAAGTCATGTGGTCCCCATCGATCACGACCGTATGCGTGAAGGCTGTGGTACGCGCGTTCTCGCGTAGGAATGGCGATTGCACAATCGTCCAATCCGGATCGTTTTCAGCCGCTCTGACATCGAGGACCAGCTCACCGTCGTAACTTTCTTTGGCAGCAAAACGTCCGCCTGCCAATAGGGCGAAGCCTCTCGGAATAGTGAGTGACTGCATTAGAACGCCGCTCTTTGAATCCCAACTCCAGTAGCCGCTCTCGTTGTGAAAGACTTTGTTGTTCGACTTGCGGCTGACAACTTGGTGATAACGCACAACCGCGAGAACTTGCTCTTGCGCATTGTCTACATCGCCACAGGCTTCAAACAGCAATGTTTCATAAAACAGATTGCGTTCTTCTCCGCCCGGTTCCGGCGCACGATCCACGCCCTTGTCACCTTTCCACGTGCCGATCAATCCAGCCAAGGGTCCGTAGTTGACGCCGTCAATAATGTGGGATGCATTCATAAAACCTTGTTCGAATTGTGTCGCATTGAAGGATTTTTTCAGAATTTATCTAGTTAATTATTTTTTGTGCAGGCCATTTTCACTTTCATGCGTACGTTCATTGAGAAGAAAATAGAACTACCGCTAAAGCGCTGATGGTGGCGACAACTGCGATAAAAACTGTTTCCGGCGTCATGAGTGATTCATACCAAACGCAATCGTAAAACTGTGCGGGAGTTGGTCTCATAAATGCATAGTCGAATCCCGCATCATCACGCCTGCAGTCACACCAAGAAGCTCGCCCCAAGCATTGAGGACATCGCTCGACATAGCAGTTCACAATATGCAGTTGGCCTTTAACAACAGCACAGTCCTCACAACGTCGATCGTCTGCGCCCAAGCCTGTGGCCTCATTCCCATAAGGAATGCGTGGGTAACGCACACCATCTATGGAGTAAGTCGTGAACTTCTGAGCTGCCTGTATCAGCTCTGGCCATCTCACGGCTAAATTGTTGTCCTTGAAATTGAAAAGATCCGTTTTCATATCCGTGCTTTGATTTCAATTCAGAATGGATATGCAGGAGTACTGGACTGCAATGTCAGCCACTGGCCAGTCTGCAACTGGTTGCTCTTGCCGTAGGCCAGCGCGTAGAACTGCTGCGACGCGAGTGGCAAGCCAAGATCAGATATGGAGTTGGTCGCATTCGCAGACAGTGGAATGCCATACATCGAAAAGATGTTGCGCAGATCCTGGCCAATGATCTTAGAGCCCAGCACGTACAACAAATCTTCGTTGCTGATGTTGTTGTTGGGATAGCGCCCCATGCCGTAATTCGCGGCAGTTGCAGTGGTCCATTGACTGCCGATCAGGCGGGCTCCTTTGCTCAGCAGCGCCATGAATTCCAGCGTGGGATCGACCGTGGGCCGTGCCGAGCCATATCGAACCTTCGTGTAGAGAAACGCCAGTTGCATGTGCACCGCCAGCATTGGACCTTGTGCATCGGCATAACCAATATCGCCAGTCCAAAGGCGCGCTTGCATGTCAGCTCGCAGGGCTTCGCCTGTTTTGCCTGTCGCACGGCTGTCCTGAATGTTTTTGTAGAGTTTGGAGTGGTAAGTGTTTTCGCTACCGTTGTAATCGTCGCCGTTAAGGGCATAACCGCGCAGCATGGCGGTGATGGAATGTGTGTTGTTATCGCACTCACCCACACAGGCCAAAATGCTCATCCATCGCTGCACGTTGTTGTGTCCCAACTCATGCGCCCATCCCCAAGACGGAGTCAGGCCCCAACCGTTGTTGTCACTCGGGTTGCCGGAGCAGCCGTCGCCGCAAGCGGCGATCCAGCTAACGAAGTGCTGAATCCCTGGCGGGTTATGCAAGCCGCCCGTGCAATCCCACGACAAGCTGCTGCAAAGCGAAGTAGCCATCGGTGACAGCGGCATATCGTTGTAACCGCTCACGATGTGATTGGTGTCCATCACAATTCGCTGGAAGCGGTCGACGACGTATTGCTTCGGCGTGAAGCTGCCGATCGAGTTGCTGGCGCTATCAATGGTCTGCTGGACCTCGCCGCTGCGAAACTTTGCGGTGGACCAGCCATAGTCCTTCCGCTGTAGCGAAGCCATTGCCGCGTCTAGATCCGCCTGAGGCGGCGTACCGTTGCTGAAATCGAAGTGCGCGTACTTGATCACGCCCTTGATCTTCAGCGTGACCGTCTGCCCGGCGGTTGCTCCGTTGTAACTCAGGAACAGCGGGCCACCAAAAGGCGAGACAAAATTGTTGCCGACATTGCTTTGCAGCGGCAAATTCCACGAATTGGGTCGGCGTGGACGTGGGTAGTTGTTATCCCAGATCGGGTTGCCAGTCGCGCGAACGTAGCTGCTCTGAATTCCGAGGCTGACACCGGCAGGCGCATTGACGATTTCAATAACCGCTCCCTTCGCTGGAATAGCGCCGCGACCAATCGCAGTGATGCCACCAGACTGAGGAAGTCTTAGTTGAATCGTTTCGTAACTGCTGGTGGTCGCCAGTTGCTGTGCCGCAACGGGCATGTAGTCACCTTGGCCATGCGGATTGGTCGTCGTTGCCGAGCGATTGAATGCCAACCACGAATCAGAGGCATAGGCACGCAGAAAGTTGGCGGCATCATTCGTGCGACTGATCTGGCCATACGTAAACTGAGGGCGCCATTGATCGGCCCACAGCACTAACAGTCGTTGTAGATCCGTATTGCTTGTCGCAAAAATATTTTTGCCGGAAGTTTCATAAGCGGAGATTTCGTTCAGCATCAGATTGACGCCATCGATTGCTGTTGTGTCCGTCGTGAAATCTTTCGAGTAGCTGTCTTGCGCGAGTAACTGCAGTGTCGTCGACAGCTTTGCGAGCGTATCGGCACGCGCCAAGCTATCTGCGGCTGTGCGCCCAGCGCTCACTGAGTAAGTCGGTGCTGAGGCCCAGTAATTGCCTCCGTATCCACCGAACTTCATGCCCATGCCATTCAGCACGTGCGTGGCGCCGGCCGGGTCAGCCCATTCGCTATGCATGTACATGACGGCCTTGCCTGCCTTGAGATAGGTCTGCACCAAGTCCCTCAGGCCAGCGCTATCTGGAACACTCTCACCAAATACGAGCAGGTCGGCGTTTTGCCAGCAGGTGTTGGTAGACGACGCGATGTTGCAAGTAGTGGCACTGCCATCGCCGGGGATTTCTGTTGCCGTCTTGCCAAGACGGGTCAAAAAATTCCTGACCGTGCTGGAGTTGTAACCCGACTGACTGAACTTGATGGTCGATGGCAGAGTGCCACCCGCCTGACCCGTCATCAGCCAAGTAAAGGCGCGGGTGAACAGCGGGAGGTGCTGCTGCTCACGCGTGGTACCGCTCATCCACGAAAGCATGTCGTTCGCATAGGCCATGCCACGGCCAGTTTTAGTATCGCCGCTGAGCTCAGTGATAGCGGCGATACCAGTCCCGTCGTCAGAAACAATGTATGGGATCGCCTGAGTAACGCCAGATGAATAAATCGGGTTACTGAAATAACCCGGAGCAGAATTGTCGTTAACGCCAACGCTCACGGAAAGATTTGGCACCTGTCCGTTGGCATTGTAGATATCGCTCAGAACCTGCTGCGCGCGAGAACGCATTGCCGAGGCCTTACTTGTCGCGCGTTGCAGCAGCGTGGCACGGTCTTCGGCCTGGAGCCCGCTGGGATCACCGCTGGCCAGCGCAGCGTCGACACGCTTATTAGAAACAACAGAATCTGCACCGGTGCAAGCTGACAGAAGGACGGCGGCCACCGTAATAGCTAACTTCTTACGAGTACTCATCAAATTTATTTTCTTTAACTTGGATATGGCTGTGGCCGCGAAGTGAGCTCTCTCACTCCAGCGATTTAGTTATGGATTGGACGACAAGCGTCTAGACCCGTTGCGCAGGTCTGCCCGCCCTTGCACTTAACCGGCATGGACGGCCCCGCTGAATTCCCCGGCATCTTGCGTGCCTTGTTTGCACAATCTAATCTTCTTCTTAAATGGCAGTCAAGAAGCGGGTATGCGAAAAGACTCCAATATGCCTGCAAATCGAAAACACCAGCCCGTTGAGGCCAAGCGCGCCAAACTTGTGACAGTGGCGCGAGACCTGTTCCTGCTTGATGGCTATGACGCCACCCCAATGAACCGCATTGCGGCGGGAGCGGATGTCACCCCCAACACCATCTACTGGTACTTCACCGACAAGGAGCAATTGCTGCTTGCAGTGCTGGACGATTTTTTGGAAACCGCGGTCGCGGCCCATGCTTTGATTGCCAAGGCTCCTCTCGCTGAACAGTTTCAGCAGCTAGCTCTTTATCTTCGCCGCTCACGAAATCTTGTTTCGATGGTTCACGCACTGATCGATCGCTCTGAAGCAATCAGCCGTTGGCACAATAATTTTCACGCTACGTTCGAGGGTATTTATGCCGAGGCGATGCCGCGCACATTCACGCCTGGCGACCGCGCAGCCGAAATGAAGATCCTGAGTTTTGCGATTGAGGGAATGGTTTCCCATGACCTCAGCAAAAAAGAGATCATCAGCATTTGCCAAGGCCTGGCGAGCCGTTGGAGTGCAGCACCAAAAGTGGCGAGCAAGACGCGGCCATCAGTGCCAAAAAAGAAATAAGCGCTCAACACAAAAAACGGCAACGCTATCCTCGGCTCAATGCTGTGGCCGATCCTAGTAACTCCGGTGGCACCTTCGCCCTGCTGTTTGTGCTGCTGCGCCAAGGCGCTGCACCAGCGTTTCGACACCGTTCTACTTGGTGACGCCGGTGACGGCGATCATGGGCCGGGCCTTTATGCATGAGCCGATGAGCCCGATCAAGCTCACCGGCTTCGCCCTCGCCGCAGCGGGCGTGTATATCGGAACGCGACGCTAGGGCGTGTTGGAGACGCGCAAGCTACTTTTTTGTGACTTCTGCTGTGGGCCCACCAGCTTGCTTCCAGTCACGGTATCCACCAGCGATGTGGCAGACCCGAGTTAATCCCATATCTTGAAGCGTGCTTGTCGTCAGCGCAGAGCGCCATCCCGATTGGCAAAACAAAACGAACTGCTTGTCCTCACCGAACACCGGCTTGAAGTACGGGCTCTCTGGATCAACCCAAAACTCCAACATTCCGCGTGTCGCGTGAAAGGCGCCGGGAATGGTGCCCTCGCGCTCTAATTCGCGAACGTCGCGGATGTCTACGAATAGAACATCTGGTTGTCCCAGCTTTGCCTTAGCTTCATCGACAGACAGCGTTTGGATTTTCGCTTGGGCTTCCTCAAGCATCTGCTTGTAGCCTTTCTTTAGTGCCATCTGAGTACCTTTAGCGCTTCAGCTGAAAATGATGCGACCATCGAGAGCTTTTCAATGGCCGCTATGTGGCAGTCATTTTATTCAGACGATAGACCGAAATGGGTTGGAGCCTCCCTGCGGAAAATATATTCGCCGTGACCACATATTTTTTTGCAAAAAGCGACAGCAGCTTTGCAACCGTGAAGCGGTACAACGTGCCAAAAGCGGACACTACCGAATGGCCACGAATGGACCTCCACCACATGTCAGATCAGTCTTCATATTTGCGACCCCAAGAAGGGGCCAACCAGTACAACCAGCGAAATAAACAGGCACAAAAGCATCCATAGCGATGGGAAAATGGCCATTGCCACCGCGTCCAGGCTTTTCTTCTGAATAGCATTCTTGATGCTTATCCAACAGGACGTGCCAGCCAACACCAGTGAGAGCGCTTGGGATATTCCCCATCCACCGCCGGCTCCCCAAAGCACGCGCGTGAAGACCGTAAGCGCGACACTGGCAAGCAAGGAAGAAATGATGATCAGCGTTTCTTTAGACATTGATGGCAAATCTCGCTGTTGTCTCTTGGCTACGAAATGTTGCCAGGCTTATTTCCACGGCGTTTTGTCGCGAATTTCTTCGGACGGTCCAGGACTTTCATCGCTATCCGGCAAGGACTTGATCCGTTCATAGGCATATTGGAAAAAATCCCTGACCGGACCTTTCACAGGGATGTTCCAGCCGTAGGGTTTCCACTGCGGCTTGGCCAGCCCCCAATTGCCGCCGTCATTCAATTCCTTGCGAATCGAAGGCGTGATCCGGGTACGCGGATCTGCCACGAGCAAATCGAGAACTTTCCGAGCCGAGTCCCAGGACGGAGGCACGTAGCCAGGACTCGGATACTGCGGTGATCCTGACTGGCTGAATTCGTACATACGCTTCAGCAGCACGCTCAAGGCATTCTGTTGGGTCCACTGGTTCTCGATGCCCGGATTTGCGCCCATCTTCAGCAACTGCTGGACATAATCCGCATCGCCCACAACGCTGTCCATCAACAAGGTATTTCCATCGGCCCTGCGGGCGTTGATGTCGCAATCCTTGTCCATTCCCTGCGAACAGAAAATGGCGAATCGAGTCGGCTCAGGCAGCGCACCCGGACCGGTAGCAACGAAGTGGGCAACCTTCGCCCTGCCGTTGTCCCAGCTGACATGGTCGACGCGATCGGACGGCGCGATCTTGCGCACATCAATATTAGGGGGCGGCGCTTCCCTGTAGTAACCCGAACTGATCGCCCCCAGTGTCGCTTTCAACGAGGTGAGCAGGTAATGCTCATAGGGTGACGTGGGCAGTGGCTCGCCCGCCGCAAGCAGGGCGGACTGGAAGCGCGCGGACGTATTCGGCGCAAGCTTGCCGAAGGTCATGTCGATCCTGACGCAACCGTTCAGCTGCGGCCCCGAGAATCTCAGGTTCTGCGTGCTGGCCAACAGATAACGCAGGTAATACTCTGGATTTTTCCGACCACCATCCGGGAAACGCCTGATTGGATATTTACGGGCATCCGTCGATTCAATTGTTTCGGTCGTGGTCAGATAACCCGGGAAATAGGCGGTCCACTGCGGGTTTTTTATTGACTCATCTTTCAGGGGTGGAGAAATGGTCCACGCGGGGATGACGAAGCTGCCGTCGGCTGTGGTTTCGGCCAGATCACCGTGCAGGCACCGCAGGTAGCGCGTGCTGCCTTGCATTCTCTCGGTGATCCATTGCACGGCGACCAGGGCATGCGGAACAGGTGCGCCGGTATCGGCGTCCACGAGTTGCCCACGCAATCCCGCAAGAGACTGATCGCCGGCCACCGCAGGATTCCCATGGCAGAGAACCAATGCGGCCATCATCAACACCGTTTTTCCACGAGGGCCCATTCGCATGATTCGACTCTTCAGGTAGGTATGCATATCGCCTGCCGACGGCTAGTAATACTCCCAACGCCCTCGCGCCGGGCAATTGGGTGCGCAATTCATATGCAGGGGCCCTTCCAGCGTCAGCGCGTTGGGAGTTGGTACGCGTTCGTCAGCGCGGGAGATGTCGTCGTCGAGGTGCTGGATCTTTTCAGCCAGTGGCAGCGACTGCGTCAGCTCGCGCGCTCTCAGGAAAAAATTCTTCGGCGCGCCTTCGGTGATGAACCAGTGAAGAGGATCGCCAAGTTCGGCACGGATTTCTGCAGGTATCTGGGTGCGCTTGTCTGCGCAGAGCAGTTCCAGTGAATGCGTCGCAGCGGCCCAGACTTTTGATCGATCCGCCTCTCTCTTGGGATCGTTGTCATCGCTCATGTAATAGATATGCATCTTTTTGAGCAGAAGGCTCATCGCGTTGTTCCCGGTCCAGGCATTGCGGATGCCCGGGTCTGCGCCGTGGCTCAGCAGGTAGTCCACGATTTCATCATTGTCGACTTTGTCCATGAGCAGGGTGTCGCCGTTGGCCCTGCGCATGTTGACGTCACACGCCTCGCCCCTAAGGGACTCGCTGCTGACGGCTTTTGCGCAAAGCAGCATCAGCTGGGGACGTTCCGCGATTCCCGAACTGTTGCCACGGACTTCCAGACCAGCGCTTTCCCCGTACCAGGTTCGTGCGTGCGGATCGGACGATGGGCTCAACTTCTGGATATCGATATGTGGCGGAAGGGCTGACTTGAACCCTGGCTCAAAAATCGTCTTGATGGACTCGGCGAGATAGTCTTCGTAAGGGGACTTGGCGATTGCTTTTGCATCGCCCCCCATCAACTGGCGAAACGGGACGTATACATCATCCACCGTGTCTCCCCTGTTCATCGGATACTTGTAGCAGTCCCTGATGCTCCGCGCGCTCCTTTCCAGATAGCGCAGGTAATACTCCCGGTTCGGAATCGCGCGCACTGCGGCGGGCAATGGCGTCATCCGAAATATCTGTCCGGAATCTTTCAACGGCTCCGTGGAGGTCAGATATCCGGATTTGTAAGCCTGCCAGGTCGCCGTAATATCCGAAATGAACAGGTTCAATACGACCCACGCCGGCAGGGTGAATTTCCCGTGCTGGTCGGTCTTTGTCGATAGCGCCCCAAGACAACCCGTTGAGGAGTCGACCAGGCTGGAGAATCGCGCGTGCCATTGAACCACGACGGCAGCATTTGCAATCGGCACGCCGGTGTTGGCGTCGACCACATTGCCGCTGATCGGGAAGCTATGGGCGGCATAGCTTCTGGACGAGGCCAGTAACAACAGGAGTGCCCCGTATCCGATCCGCCGGATTTTCATGCTGCTCTCCTCCCAGAAAACGCGGTCGTCGCCGCGGCTATTGTCCCAACACTCTTGCCGGATTAGGCCGCAATTGCAATTACCCATTTGGCTAACGCCCGGAAGGCTGCTTTCAGGAAGCCAGACCACGGATGTCGAGGGACCGCTTTGGGCTGATTGCGGCCGACGAATTCAGGCTTAGCAGAGCTGCCAATATCAGGACTTATACCAACGCCGATCCATTGCTCTGATGATCAGCGCAGGATATTCAACGCGACCAAGGCTGCCGTTGTAGCGAGCGAGACCACGCACCAGATCGCCGCGTTCCATGTCGAGGTAGTGTTTGAGAATCGTGCAGCCCATGCGCAGATTGGTTTGCGGATCGAACAAGCTATCGCCCGGCTTGCCAATCTCTTTGAGCCAGAACGGCATGATCTGCATATAGCCGAGTGCGCCTGCGCTGGAAACGGCGAAGCGATTAAAGCGGCTTTCAACTTCAATCACGGACAACACAAATTCTGGCGAAAGCTTGGCGCGCATGGCTTCGCGGTGAAGCATGCGTAGAAACTTAATGCGGTCTTGCTCGTTGGCCATCATTGGTTTGAGTCGCGCAGACATATCGACCAACCAAATCTCAGCATCAAAACGATCCGCAAAACTATCGGGCTCGTTCATCGCCTGCCGCATTAAATCGCGCAGTTCGTCATCGGGCTCGCCCACTGGCCCTGCCCACGCCAGCGGCGCGGCGAGCAAGAGAACGAGGATGGCGAACGCGCGGCGCATCATCCGCGAAGTTTTTCGAGCACGGCCTCAAGGCTGGCCGGAATCATTTCAGCCTTCTCCGCCTTGCGGCTCTTATATTCGAACTGCGCGGTGGCGAGGCTCTTATCGCCAATCACCACGCGGTGCGGAATACCGATGAGGTCTGCGTCTGCAAACATCGAGCCCGGACGTGCGCCACGATCATCCAGCGCGGTTTCAATGCCAGCGGCATTGAGGTCTGCGTAGAGTTTTTCAGCGGCAGCTTTCACGGCTTCTGATTTGTCCATGCCGATTGGGCAAACGATGACGCGGAACGGCGCGATGGCATCTGGCCAGATCATGCCGCCAGCATCGTTGCTTTGCTCAAGCACAGCAGCAACAAGACGCGACACGCCGATACCGTAGCAACCCATTTCTGGTGTTACGGCTTGGCCCTTCTCGTCGAGCACGGTGAGGTTCATTGCCTTGCTGTATTTCTTGCCGAGCTGGAAGACGTGACCGCCTTCAATGCCGCGATAAAACTTGATCACGCCAACGCCATCTGGCGAAGCATCGCCTTCGACGATTGCGCGCAGGTCAGCCGTTTCTGGCTCTTCTGCATCGCGGCCCCAGTTGGCGCCTTTGAGGTGATGATCGTTTTCGTTGGCGCCGCAAACAAAGTCAGCGACCTCGAACGCAGCGTGATCAGCAATGACTGGGATCGGGCATTTAATCGGGCCGAGGTAACCGGTCTCGCAGCCAAACGCAGCCTGCACTTCTTCTGGCGTCGCCATCTTGAACGGCGATTTAACTTTCGGATGCTTGCTGGCTTTGACTTCGTTGAGCTGATGATCGCCACGCAGCGCAATACCAATGAGCGCGTGTGGCTGGCCTTCTGCTGCGTGCACAACCAGCAACTTCACTTTGCCGGTGAGCGGCACGTTCAAGAACTTGCTGACTTGATCGCAGGTCTTCTGGCCCGGCGTAGAAACTTTCTCCAACGCTGCGCTTGCTGCTGCGCGCTTGCCGGTAGGTTTGCACTCTGCGGCTTCGACGTTTGCCGCGTAGGTGCCGCCTTCTGCAACCGCCAATAAATCTTCGCCCGAATTGGCGAGGATGTGGAATTCTTCTGACAGCGCGCCACCGATGTTGCCGCTATCAGCTTTGACCGCACGGAACGCAGCGCCCACGCGCGTGAACACGCGGATGTAGGCTTCGCGCATGTTGTAGTACTCGCGCGACAAATCTTCCGCATCCATGTGGAAGGAATACGCATCCTTCATCAAGAACTCGCGGCCACGCATGAGGCCGAAGCGCGGACGGCGCTCGTCACGGAACTTGGTTTGAATCTGGTAATAGTTAATCGGCAGCTGGCGATAGCTACGGATGTCTTGGCGAACGTGGAAAGTGATAACTTCTTCGGCGGTCGGCGCATAGCAAAAATCGTTTTTGTGACGATCTTTGAAGCGCAGCATTTCGTAGCCCATCACATCCCAGCGGCCGGATTCTTTCCAGAGTTCGCCCGGCTGAATCGTCGGCATCAACACTTCCAATGCACCGGCGCGATCCATTTCTTCGCGCACGATGTTCTCGACTTTCTTCAGTACGCGCAGACCAATCGGTAGCCAGGTGTAGAGGCCAGCGCCCAATTTGCGGATGAAGCCGGCACGCAGCATCAGCTGGTGCGAAATGATCTCGGCGTCAGAAGGAGTTTCTTTGGTAGTAGCGAGCGGAAAGCGGGACAGGCGCATAGCGAATCAGAAGGTTAAATTTGAATTGCGCCCATTGTAACGGGTCAGGCCGCGGCATCGTCAGCCAGCTTCATCGTGGCGTCATCAAGAGGCACTAGATTGGCCGACATCCTGCACTTTTCGCCCTCTCATGAAACGCCATCTAGCCGTCCTGCTAACCCTTTGCCTGCCCATAATACTGACTGCCTGCGACGGCGCCGTGACGCGCTCTGCCCCACCTCCAACGACACCGCCCGTTACGCCTCCAGTCACACCGCCTGTGACACCACCGGTGACGCCACCTGTCACCCCACCCGTCACGCCGCCCGTGACGCCACCTGTTACGCCTCCAGTCACTCCTCCGGTCACCCCGCCAATAGAGGCCAAAGCTTGTGAGGTCTACACCGGCGAACCACTCGCGTCGCTAAAACACTACGAAGGCATCACCCACGAACATTCGGCTTACTCGGATGGCGATCCGCATTCCATCCCGGCCGACTATTACCGAATCGCACGCGAGAAGGGCTACAGCTTTGCGGCCGGATCGGAGCATTCCGACCTGATTGAAAACGGTCTGTTCATTTCGCTGCACGCCAGTTGTGACCCCACCTCTGGCCGCTTTGATCCGACCCAGTTGGAGTACTGCTTCCTCAATCCCACCGGCGATAAATTGCAGAAGTGGAAGTCGACGATGGATCAGGCACAAAAAGCCAGCAGCACAAACTTTCTGGCGATCCGCGGATTCGAGTGGACCAGCGATGTGTTTGGACACATCAACGTTTTCTTCTCGAAGAATTTCACCAACGCCAAAACCGATGGCGGTTATCTAGGCATGGACACGTTCTGGGATTGGTTCACGCGTGATCCGAATCAGATCGGCCTCACCGGTTCATTGTCATCGCCCGTGCCTTTCGGCGGTGGCGGCGATGGCCTCGCAACTTTCAATCATCCGCACGACAAATGTCTGCTCAACGATCTGCCGCTGCCGATCACCGAAGGCCTCTGCGATTGGAATGATTACACGCTGATCCCAGCAGCAGTTGAGCGGATGTTTGGCATTGAGGCTTACAACGACAGCAATCGTGATGATCGTTATCAAGCGTATATCGCGAAGGCTTTGGACAAAGGCTGGCGTCTGTCTTTCCTCGGTTCTGAAGACGAACACTTTGCGCATTACGCCGTTGAAGAGCGTCCGAAAACCGTCACGATCGCCAAGAGCTTGAGCGAAGCAGATTTCAAAAAAGCTTGGCTGGCGCGTCGCACCTATGCACTCACACCGGGCCAGCATTTGCACGTCGACTTCAACGCCGGCGGTCATCCGATGGGCGACAAGATTTCCTGCGATACCGGCGCCACGCTGCCAATGACGGTGGCAACGTATAACGCCGACGGCAGCGACTTCAAAGGAACCTTGCAGTTATTCAGCAATGGCGGCAAACAAATCGCCACGATCGATAGCGCCAATGGCGAATTTAAAGTGCCGGTCGAAACCGGTGATCACTGGTACTTCGTGCGCGTGCACGGTGCCGACGGAAAGTCCGTGGCCTACGTCGCTCCAGTTTGGGTCAAGGGAAAATAAACATGAAACTCTCAACGACGAGCGTACTCGCGCTCGGCATCGTGTCGCTGTTGGCTGCCTGCGATTCCGGCGTCAACAAGAACGGCACAGACACACCACCCACAACACCGCCAGCTACGGTTTTTTATCAGCTCATCGTCACGCTCGATGGCAGTGGTAACGTGGTGTCGAGTCCTGCGGGGATTAGCTGCGGCACTCAATGCAACAAATCTTATGCGGCGGGCACCATCGTTAATCTCACGCCCAATG
Organism: Stenotrophobium rhamnosiphilum; assembly: GCF_003052265.1. GTDB lineage: Bacteria > Pseudomonadota > Gammaproteobacteria > Nevskiales > Nevskiaceae > Stenotrophobium > Stenotrophobium rhamnosiphilum. The sequence goes on along the minus strand of NZ_QANS01000001.1, from coordinate 349,529 downwards.
CAAACGCTGGTTCGCACTTTGACACTTGGAGCGGCGACTGCGACTCCAGTGGCAATTGCCGACTAGTGATGAATCAAAACCATACCGTCCGTGCGCATTTCTCTGTGAGTCCGATATCGCGTTACACACTCACTGTCAGCATGACTGGCGATGGTGAAGGCACCGTGGTGTCATCACCTCATGGCATCGACTGCGGCGAGCAGTGCTCCGCAGATTACGATCAAAATACTTTGGTCACACTCAATGCCGCAGCAGATGCCTCTTCACGCTTTGATGGTTGGAGTGGTGATTGCAGCGGCAAAACTGCTTGCACGCTGACGATGGATAAAGCGCGCAGTACTGTTGCGCGTTTCACCGCGCTGCCACCGTTGCCGCCAACGGCTGTTAGTCGCCAATGGTTGTTCGGCGACACGCATGTGCATGACGATCATTCATCCGACGGAAGTTTTCCACGCCAAGTGCTCGGTCAAGAACAAGCCGGCAATATGCCAGTCAGCGATCAGATCAATTTCGCCGCTGACTCTGGTTTGGATTTTCTGCCGCTTACGGATCACCGCACTTACGATCAACACTACGACCCACTGTGGGAATCCAGTCGCCTGCTGCTGATGCCCGGCGAAGAAGCCAATGGCGGTCCGCATGCCCTCGTGCACGGTGCGATAGATACGATCGTACAAGGCGCGAATCCGCCGGGCCGTCCAGATTTCGTCAACCTGCAACAGTCGATATGGGATGCACACGCACAGGCCGCTAGCTGGAGCACGGCACATCCAGACGATGGTGAAACAGACGACGACGGTAAGCCCAATATCAAAGCCAACGCGCAAGGCGTAGACACCGTTGAGGTGTGGAACAAGGCGAGTAATCCAGACAAGGAAATTAACTACGCCGAGAATCGTTGGAACGCCGGCTTCCGCTTTGGTGTTGTCGGCGCTTGCGACGATCACTTCAAAGAACTTTGGATACTCGGTGGTCCCGGCATGCCCAGCACCGGTGTGTTCGCACCACGACGCAGCGTGCGCGGCATTCTGCAGAGCTTGCAGGCGGGCAATACGATCATCCGTCGAAACAGCGGAATTCTTCCTGTCATGCGTGTGATGCTGGAAGCCGATATGAATGGCGCAGGCACCTTCGCTGCTGTGGGTGGTGATGAGATCACCGCCGCCGCTGGCACTAAGGGCAAGCTGCGCATTACGGTCTACAACGGCTTTGGCACCATCGTTTCGCTTTATCGTTCACCGGGCCGCGCTGCTGGCGTACTCAAAACTTTTTTACCGACCTCCATTGCCAAGAGCGAAACCTATTTGGTCGATATCGTCGCAAGTGATCAGCCGACTTGGTATCGAGTCGAAGCGCGCGGCCCCGGTTTGCCTGCAGCCATCGACACCGCTGCGCTTAGTGATCCACTGAACAATGTGCCCAGCACAATTCCACTGCTGAACGAACTGCAAGCTGTGACCTCGCCTGTGTTCATTGCGCCAAGAGCGATAGACGCGATACCTGAAGTCGCACTGCCATCTGATATCGGCATTGATGACGGCGCTGCGTTGGCGTTGGGTAGTGCTGGCAGCTTCGCTGGATTTCCTGCGCTCGTGGTGGATAACGGCATCTCGCATCTCGTTGCAGAAGCACATACCAGCGGCAGCACGGCGATTCTCTATCGTCGTCGCAATGCTGACGGCAGTTGGTCAGTAGCAGTCAATCTAACGTCGAATACCTTGCAAGCACGCTTCCCCAAAATCGCGGCGCGCGGCAACAGCGTTTGGGTGGCGTGGCAAGACGGACGCGGTGGCGAACAGCCGCATCGTCCAGCGATCTATCTGCGTCACTCTGCTGATGGCGGCAAACATTGGGAAACAGAAATCGCGCTGCGCACTGTTAAAGGCCGCGCTGAACATCCTGATCTCGCCCTGCTCGCAAGCGGCGCACCGATTGTGGTTTGGCAAGAGATCAGTGCGGGCAATCCATTCGACGTGATGATGCAGCGTGTCGGCAGCGATGCGCAGCCAATCAATCTCAGCCGCGACGGCAAATCGTTTCACGCCGCCAACGCGTTCGACTCGCGCTCAGCTTTATACCCAGCATCAGTGTGGCCAGTCGTCAGTGTTTCATCAGACGGCCGCGCCGCTGTGGCATGGCAAGACAATCGCACCGACAAAGATCCGCTATGGACTGGCGGCGCGGGTTATGGCGAAGGCACAGATCCGGATAACTGGCAGATCATGCTGCGCACACTGGCACCGAGTGCGACGACTTGGTCGGCGCCGACAAGTCTCGGGGCCAATGATCGTGCTGACCGTCATCCAGCACTCACCTTCACCGCCGATGGCCGCTTAGTCGCCGCTTGGGACAGCAAGGTTATGTCGTCGTCCGGCGTCAATCTGTCAATTCAATCCGCGCAGTCGCTCGACAATGGCAGCACTTGGTCAGCGCCAGCCGCCGTGGCTGAAAATGTCACCGCAATGAGCCAGTGGCCAAAACTCGGCCTCGCCGCAAACGGCCGCGCACAAATGGTTTGGTACGACTCACGCGCCACAGATTGGCGCTGGCGCGTAATGACCACCGCAATGGGCAGCGACGGTGCTTGGAGCGCCGGGCAGTTGATCCCAAGTCGCGGCATCAATACTTGGCCCGCCGTCAGCAACGGCGCTATCGCCTATGCCAGCACGCGCAACGCCCTGAGGCTCCAACGCGACCGCACGCAACAGGTTTTTCTGCTGCAAAGCGCCCTATCACCTTAATGCCTAGTCCTATCACCCCAAAATTGACGCCAACGTTCAGGAGGGACAGCGAATTTTTAGCGTTTGCAACTGACTTTTGAGCCATTAAGATGCTCACAATGAAAGGAATAAGGCCGGATCGCCTTAAGCTTTCTTTGCGAATCAGGACTCGGAGTCAGGGATGACAGGATATGACCGGTTTTTATAACGCCAATTTGGTCGCGCTTTCTTTGGTGGTGGCGATTTTTGCCTCCTACACCGCGCTTGAGCTTGCCGGTCGCGTTAGCCACAAGCAGGGAAGAAGTTCGCGAATCTGGTTGGTGTGCGGCGCGATTTCGATGGGCACTGGTGTCTGGTCCATGCACTTTGTCGGCATGCTGGCGTTTCACTTGCCGATTGCTTTGGCATACGACGTAACGCTGACCGCGCTATCGATGTTGATTGCGATCGCCGCATCCGCTGCGGCGCTATATGTGGTTAGCCGCTCTGTGGTGACGCTGCGCAATCTCGCAGGCGGTGCCACGTTGATGGGCATCGGCATCGCCGCAATGCACTACCTCGGTATGCACGCGATTCGAATGTCGCCTCCGATTGAGTACAAAGCCGATCTTTTCATCGCGTCTATTGCGATCGCGATCGGTGCTTCGTTTGCTGCGCTATGGATTTCGTTTCAGCTACGCGATCAATCTTTTGGTGGCGCAATTTTTCGCAAACTCGGCAGCGCGGTTCTGATGGGACTTGCGATTACTGGCATGCATTACACCGGCATGGCTGCGGCAGAATTTGCACCCGGTAGCATTTGCAGTGTCGGGCCATCGAGCAGCATGACCAGCTCGGCGCTCGCGATGCTGATTGGCATCACGACCATCGTCATTCTGACGATCACGCTAGGCGTATCTGCGCTCGACGCGCACTTCGCAGCGAAACTGACGCAGGCGCTGCAAACAACCAACGCACAGCTTAGTGAACTCGCGCTTTACGACAGTCTTACCGGGCTGCCAAATCGCATGCTGCTGGATGATCGCATGGGTCAAGCAGCGTCCAGCGCTGAACGTAACGGCCGCTCGTTTGCATTGCTGTTTATCGATCTCGATCGATTCAAACCGGTCAACGATTCCTTCGGACATGCTGTCGGTGATGCCCTTCTCAAAACGGTGGCTCAGCGACTGGTGAGTTGCGTCAGAGCGGTGGACACAGTTGCTCGCATTGGTGGCGATGAATTCGTGATTGTGCTCAGCGGCATTGGCGAGCCGAAAGATGCGGCAATGGTCAGCGGAAAAATTCTTGATGAGCTATCCCGACCCTTCTTCATCGAAAGTCATGAAGTAGATATTTCCGGCAGCATCGGCATCAGCGTCTATCCACAAGATGCCAAAGACGTGAAAACGCTGAAGGCCAAAGCCGACTTGGCGATGTATCACGCCAAACAAAATGGCCGTAATAACTACCGCTTCTTTGCGCCGGGAATGTCGATCTCTAATCTCGCGTGACCATCGTGATTAGAGTTGCGGGCGCTACTTCGTCGCTTCTTTGATTTGATTAAACGCGCCTAAATAGATGCTGACGCAAGCGTCGACTACGGATTTTTGCGGTAGGCGATAGTCATCAAGCATCCAGTGTGTTGCGGCCATTGATGAAGCACCAGCCAAGGCTAAGCCGACCACATGGAGAGAGTTTGTTGCGCTCTTCCGATTGGAAGGTGGCACCGGGAGCAAGCTAACAATCAGAGATGCAAAGTCTCGATTATTTTTCAAATACAGCGCATCTACTTTAGGGCTCACACCCAATACTTCCAATTGAAGTATGCGACCAATGCGCGGATCACGAAGGCAGGAGAAGTAGGCGGTGAGTCCTGCCCGCGATAGTTCTTCAATGTCCTGCGGCGCCTTGGAAATAGCCTGCTGCACTTTGGTCATGCTCTTGCTGATTACGTGCTCGTAAACGGCACAAAGCAGTTCCTCCGAGTTTTTAAAGGACTCATAAAAATAGCGATCGGTAAGACCTGCCGCCTTGCAGAGAACGCGCACAGTACCCGCGCGATAGCCGACCGTACCGAACACTTCAAATCCTGCGTTGATGAAAATCTCACGGCGTTCTGCTGCGCGCGTCTCCTGCTCTACTCCACCGTAGACACGGCCAGACGTTATTTTTTTCGGAGCTAAGGACATTGAATCATCAGTATTGAATGTGAGGCTTCGCCATTATGACCAAGCTGCTCAACCATGCCAGAGCGCTTGCGGTCTTGGAACACTAAGGACACTCAGCCGGAGTGCCGCTGATCTTAAACGTACTGCTAATGCCCTCGTAAGGTGTTGGAGCTTGGCTGGCGGAGAGACGAGACACACCGGCATGACGAATGCGATAGGTGCCTGCTGGAGTGTTCATTGGGATCTTCCACAGTGCTTGTGCGGTGGATGACCCCGCCATATTCATCTCGCTATTGAGAAAGCTCGGATTCGAATTCCAGATAAAAGTCAGCTCCGGCCGCCCGTCGGTGGCAACAACGTTCCAAGCGCCTTGAGCGTTCTTTCGCTCAACGTAAAGATAGGACGACATGGTCTTGAGATCGTTGCCAGGGTATCCAGCCACAAAGCTCACATCAACCGTATCGCCCTGGGTGTGATTGGAGAGAACATCGTTAACGACGTTTCCAAAATTGGCTGGCGCATCTACGGTTATCGGCGATGCCGGGCCTGTTGAAGCGCTAGGCGGTGCGATGCCATTGGGCGCTGCCTGATTGTTGGCCATGGTCAGCGCGAGCTTGCGTGATTCCTGCTGCGTCGCGGCCAGCTGCCAAGGACCAAAAGTCGTAGACGCACCTTCATACATCTGCGCGGTGTATTCCTCACGCGTTGCCATATAGCCTTGATAGTCATTTGAGAGGCCAGAAATGACGACTGTGTCGACGCCAACCGGACTCAGTGCATCCAGCACGGTTTTGCGTAGACGACGCGCAGACATCGTCGTAACTTCAAAAGGTATTCCCAGAATCGCTAGATTTCCGATTCTGAAAATCTGGATGGGTATCGGGCTAGCGCTTGGAATCGCACCCGGCAGAGAAATCGGTGAAATGGGCTTCTCAGCTTGGCAACCATATTGCGGCAAGGTGGCGGTGAGCAGACAGAGCGCCGGTGTGAGCGCATCAAATGCGACAACTGCGTTAAACGGCACCTCGATATGACTGTCGTATTTTTCTGCAAGGATGTGGCCCACACCGTTGTACAAACCGTTGTAGCCGTTTCTGACCTGACTGAGATAAGGCGATGGCGCGCTGGCAGCACAGGCATATCCTGCGGCGCCAAAATCCAGGCCATTAACACCGCCGTTCAATTGGCTAATTCCTGCTGCTGACGTGCAGGTTGTTTTTGTCGGCGTATATAAATTAGCTGGCAAGTCTGCGTAGCTAAGGCTCGCAAGCACTACAGGGTCGGTGACCTTGTCCGCGCTGAAATCTGCATTGAAATAACGGTAGTCCACTGGGCCACTGAGCGCACTGCCCTGAGCCATTTGCGTTAAAGCCTGCGCGAGTTGTTTGGTACCAGAAATAGCGGTGGCTTTGGGCATGCCACGCTTATAGCCAGGTTGATTGAAATTGTAAGGATCGTCTGTGCCACCACGAAATTGTATTGGCACACCTTGCCCCGGCCCGTTACCGCCATTCACATCTTTGTCGAAAACGAAAAGATCAGAGATCGAGTCACCTTCATCGGTCTGAGCGAAAGCTGCGACGAAATTATCGGTACCTGAAAGTGGGCCTGCGCCATCAGGGGCGTAAACAGTACCCATCAGTTTTTCGAAACCAAGTGACGCATAACCTTTGCTATCGCTGGACGTCAAAAGATTGTGGTTGCCCATCGAAGTGGGATGCACACCAAACCAATTGATCACACCGACAACGCTGCCGTTATTACGCACGAGATTGAGTTGCAAGAATCGCTTATCGACGTTGGTCTCGCGTCCATCTTGGTTGATGTACGCAGCGCGTTCGGAAGATGAGTTCTGCTGATAACCAGGCGGCGTGCGATTGATGTTCGCATTGAGCAATTGCCCAATGGATAACTTGATGCTTGCGCCTTCTGGATGCGTTTCAAGATTGGCGTGTGCTCTGCGAATTGCTTGAACCACACCGTCAACGATGACCTTGAAATTATCTGCGTCAAAATTGTTGTTGCCGATAACGGCAGAAGTCACCCACAACGCTGGTGTATTAATCAACGAAGGCAGGGTGGCTGACAGATCCGGGAGGCCCAAAGCAATACCAAAGCCACCGCCCGCTGAATGGGTGTGCGTGCCAGAGATCATCAAGTTGTTGCTGTCGTAGTACTGGCTGAGCACGGGATCAGCAGCGATGCGCGCAAGTATGGTTTGTCGTTCGAGAACGGAGACGCCCATGATGTCTTGCGAGATAAACAGCACGCGCTTGCCGTTGCAGGGTGATGCAATCGCGTAGGCGCGCGCATACAAACGTGTGTGAATTCCCTCTGGAACCTGTGGCGGAAAAACGTTCCCATAAAAATCTGCGTGCCCAGTCGGATTGCCGCCGAGAGGGCCGGTAATGTCATAGAGACCGCTGCCGAATTGGTACTGACTATTGCCGCGGCAAGCGCCTGCTGGCTGCGGTCCCGGATTCGTAATCGGCAGTTCAATAGGGCCGGGCGCGTCTGGCTGATGCGTTTTCGTATACGTCACGCCGTTGACCACCAGATCAGAGCTGGCGCCAACTTCAAGATGAGGGCTCTTGAGGATGCACTGCGCGCCGGCTGGCAGCGTTGGGCCTGTGGCTGCTGTCGATGAGCTTGAGCGGCTACATCCAGAAACCAATACGACTCCCGCACTCAACAGAATCCAATGCAACTTGCGCGGTGCGCTGAAGTTGTTCGACATGTTCCCCCACCCCTAATCTGACGACATTCGTTGTCACTTTATATTTGATGACGCGCGTCGTCAAATATGCCGCCGCCTATTGATACTCAAACGTCGGGGTCCTATGCGGTGCGTTCGTTTTGAGGGATGTACTTGATTTACTGCCAAGGCGTCCCATGTTCTTGGGATGACTAAGAAAGCCGTCCCGACGCTGCTGTTCATCAGCGCCCTGCTCCATCTCTATATCGGCCTGCGTTTGCAGCCGGATCTCGCCTTTAGCCCGCTGGCGCAATGGAGCCTGACGGTTTGGCTCGTGATCTCGACGCTGCTGATCCCTGCGCCTTTGTTGGTTCGGCTCTCGCCTATGGGCCGCGCAGGCGATGCAATTGGTTGGATCGGGTATCTGGCGATGGGCGTGTTTTCGTCGCTGTTCGTGCTGACGATCCTGCGCGACCTAACACTCGCCACTAGCGGCCTCATCAACATGCTTAGGCCCGACACCATTGCCATGCTTACGCTGCGCGAAAACTCAGCAGTCGGCGTTATTGCTCTGACAGTTTTCGCCTCGCTGATTGGCGTGTTCAATGCTCGTCGCCTCGCCAAGGTTGTCGAGGTGAATGTTCCCATCGCCAATCTGCCGCAGGCGCTGCAAGGTTTCAGCATCGTGCAGATCAGCGATATTCATGTTGGCCCTACAATCAAGCACGGTTACATCCGCGCGATTGTTGATGCAGTGAACAAGCTCAAACCGGATGTGGTCGCGGTAACTGGCGATATCGTTGATGGCTCCGTCGCGCATTTACGCAAGCATGTGGCACCGCTAGGCGAGTTGTCTGCGCGCCATGGTGTTTACGCGGTGACCGGCAACCACGAGTACTACTCCGGCGCCGACGCATGGGTCGCAGAACTGCGTCGCCTTGGCCTGCATGTGCTGATGAACCAGAACCAAGTGCTGAATCACGATGGTACTAATGTGCTGATTGGTGGTGTCACCGATTACGCCGCGCATAAGTTTGATCCCACTCATAAGAGTGATCCGCTGGCCGCACTGGTCGGTGTGACGCAGGCTATCGCCATCAAAGTGCTGCTGGCGCATCAACCGCGCACGGCACCTGAAGCCGAAGCGGCGGGCTTTGATCTGCAATTGTCTGGCCACACGCACGGCGGTCAGTTTCTGCCTTGGAAGTGGTTTGTGCCGCTACAACAACCCTTTACCGCCGGGCTTCATCGCCTGCGCAAGCTTTGGGTCTATACCAGTCGCGGCACCGGCTACTGGGGGCCGCCGATCCGTTTCGGTGCGCCTTCTGAAATCACGCATTTGAGACTGGTTGCGCAATAGACCCGCATAGGTAAAGCGTCATCATCCAAGCGCAGACATGGGGTACCATGGCTGCAACATCGACGGCAGCAGGACGCTCCTTCGGGGCCGACAACATTGAGCAGCGCTGAAATGGGCTGCCAATATCCATTTCGCTACATTTGCTGCCACTTCACATGCCAACCTCAACGCGGACGGACGCCATTCCTTCACGGTTCCGTGTCAGTTTCTTTCATCCTCGTCACTGGCTGACTTGGCTGGGCATTGGCCTGCTTTGGCTGATTTGTCTGCTGCCGATCCCGCTCGTACTCAGCTTTGGTCGAAAACTCGGCTGGCTTGTTGGCCGCATTCTCAAACGCCGCCGTCACATCACCCGCGTCAATTTGCAGCTTTGCTATCCAGAGCTGACGGATGCTGCACGTGAACGTCTCGTCGACGATCACTTCGAAGCCCTCGGCGCTGGCGTTTTCGAAACCGGGTATGCCGCTTTTGCTTCTGATGCCAGCTTACGCAAGCGTGGCGAACTGATCGGTGTAGAACATCTCGATGCGGCGATGAAGGGCGGCCATGGCGTGCTGCTGCTCACCGGCCACTTCACGACGTTGGAAATGGGCGCACGTTATTTGTGCATCAACAACCGCCCCTTCCACGCGATGTATCGCCCGCTCAACGATGAAGTGCTCGATTACTTCATGCGCAAATGGCGCGAAGGCCGCTCACTGCTGCCTGCGCTGCCGAAATCAGATTTGAAGAAGCTGGTGCGCACGCTGCGTGAAGGCCGCTGCATTTGGTACGGACCTGATCAATCACTGGATAAAGAAGGCGCCGCACATGTGCCCTTCTTCGGCGTGCCAGCTTTAACACTGACGGCAACATCACGACTCGCACACATGGGTCGCGCCAAAGTTGTGCCCTACTTCCCTGCGTTCGTGGATGGACGCTACCGCGTCACCTTCTTGCCTGCGCTTGAAAATTTCCCCGGCGCCTGCGAAATCGAAGACACCAAGCTGATCAACAAGATGCTGGAAGCTGGTGTGCGTTTATCACCCGCACAGTATTTTTGGTCGCATCGTCGCTTCAAACATCCGCCGCCGGGAATGCCTGATCCTTACAAGCGATAAGGGCAAATCTTTATTCGTCGATTTTAAGAACTTGCTCGCTCGGCGCACCGGCTTCTAACTGCCAGGCGCGCATTTCCAGCACACCCTTGATGTTGAGCGAGATCACCAGGTGCAAGCCACCTGCTGACAATTGCGAAGCCTCAGGCACCGCAGGCGAAAGCGGATTCGACCACAGGCGCGCCCACAACTCTGCACCGGCTGGAGGTTCACCTGCGTGATACGACTGCGGTTGCGCAGTGCCGCGCACCCAACCCGTAATTGATTCAGGTTGTGCAATCTGCGCCTCGTGCAGAATTCTGATTGCGAGGCGACGAGGCATTACGAGTTCTTGGTTAGACATCAGTCATTCCCTGCTAATTATTTTTTGCCGCAGACGACGCATTGCGTGTCTGCAGATATTTTAAGTCGACGCCAGCGCATCGATAGCGCATCCCAAGTCATCAGATGAGCTGCATCGTCACCCAGACCCAATAACAACTTCAATGCTGCGAGTGCTTGCAGGCTGCCGATGGTGCCAACGACAGGCCCGAGCACACCCGCTTCTTCGCAGGTCTCTTGCGCTTCGCCAGCATCCGGATACAAGCATGCGTAGCAAGGACCGCCGCGACGCAAATCAAACACTGCGAGCTGGCCTTCAAAACGTATAGCAGCGCCTGACACCAGCGGCTTACGCGCAGCGACACATGCGGCATTCACGGCAAAGCGTGTTGGAAAGTTATCGCTGCAGTCGAGCACGACATCGGCCTGCGCAATCGCTTCAGACCAGTTGGTGTCGTCACGCAGTTCTACTTCGACTTGCGGATTGAGTGCTGCGAGTTGTTCGCGTGCAGCCTCAGTTTTGCTGCGGCCGAGATCGTTCTGACGATACAGAATCTGGCGCTGTAGATTGGTCAAATCAACGCGATCACGATCGGCGAGAATCAAGCGGCCAATGCCTGCGCCTGCGAGATACAGCGCCGCGACTGAGCCCAGGCCACCCACGCCAATCACCAGCGCAGTAGAGTCCTGCAATAGTTGCTGACCATTAACGCCAATCTCGCGTAAAACGATCTGGCGGCTGTAGCGGGCGAAATTACTCATACGCGAATTCTGACATGCACCCTGAGCCCCGGGTAGCCGCGGGCATAAAAAATCCCCCCTTGTGGCACAAGGAGGGACAGTTGTTGCGGGATTAACGATGAGGCTTAGAAAGCCATCGCCATTTCAATGTCCAGTACCTTGCGACGCGCCAGCGCGAGATTGGATTTGCTCTTGTCCAATACTACGTAGAGGAACAGACCCTGCTTCTTCGCCAGTGGACGAATGATGTGGTACTGCTTGCCCAGCGTGATGAGGATGTCTTCGATGCTATCGCTTAGCTTCAGCAATGACATGGTCTTCATCTTGGCACGCACGACTTCTGTGTTACCTGCGGCAGCCACGTCGAGATCGACGCCGGTACCAACGCTACCAAGCATCATGCCGCTATTTGCATCGACCAGCGCGCTGCACATTGCACCGTCAACCGTCATGACTTCAGCAAGCGATTCCTGGATATTCGACATTTTTTCTTCTCCTTAATTGAACTTTTGAATGCGGGGGACCGGAAAGGGAAACTGCAGCCACGGCCGGTGCCGACTGCTACAGGATTAATGATTTCAGGAGCTACTCGACTCCAACGTGGTGGCACACTGCTTGGCCGCCCACAACACCTTGCCGGTCATCGCCATTTCATCGGCGACAACACACAGCACAACGGGCAAATGCTCGCGTCGCACGTCGACCAGCATGATTTTGCCCATGGCGTTTTCGATCAGAACTGAACCACTGCCATTCATCGACAACTCGCGCAGTGCCGCTTGGCCCAGCGCTAATAGAGAACTGGCCAGCGCAGACAAACGCGTCGCCGACATGCGGCCCTCCGCTTGAGCCGACGCTACTTCGAAACCATCAGCAGTAGCCACAACCGCAGCGGTGATACTCGGCACATCATTCATGAGTGTGCGCAGCGCTTCTTCGCAGGTTGCAACGTAGTTGCTCCCAAGAATGTTTAATACGGAACCAGATTTCATCGACTAGATCGTCTCGTAGGCTTCAATTTGCTGAAGCAAAGCTTCCAGCAGCAATAGAACGTCGTCGCGCTTGCGCACGTCGACAGCGAATACCGGCAGACACAGACCGCGGGTTTGCAGTGCTTGGGTGTAGTCGTGAATGCGCGTGGAGCCTTCAGAGCAGCGGCCAACGCCAATCACCATCGACGAATTGCGCGCCAGTTCCTCAAAGGCATCGAGGTAAATTTCCATCTGGGCCACGGCATCATCGCGACTGTTGTCGAGCAAAAGAATCATGCCGAGCGCGCCCTTCATCACGATCTTCCACATGAATTCGAAACGGGTCTGCCCCGGCAAGCCATAGAGTCGCAAGCGCTCGCCACCGTCAAGCAAGGTTTCACCGTAGTCCAAACCGACCGTGGTCTCAGCTTTGCCGTGCTGCGCCCTGTCGATGTTCGCGGCTTCAGTACTCACCGGCACGATGTCGCTGATTGTGCGAATTGCCGTCGTCTTTCCTGCGCCCATGGGTCCTGCAAAAAGTAGTTTCAACTCCTGCGCTGGCATCCTCAGTTGGCTCCAAGAGCCAAAGCTTTGCGAATCCGCTGCAACATGCCACCAGCAATTGATGCTTCTGAATTCATATGGATGTTTGCTGGATTTGCGCGCGATACCGGTTGTGCTTCTTCCAGAAAACCGCACAGCGCACAAGCATTGAGAAAGCCGCTGATGCGCGCCTCCGACATACCTGTCGCAGCCGCCAACTCCGGCGGAGTCAGACTCTTGTGCGTCAACAAAGCAGTGCACTTGATATCGGAACTGCGCCGACCGATCGGGCCAAAATCAGGCCAGCGCTTGAGTTTGTAAGACTTGCGTAGATCCAGTCTGGGCAGAAGACGCGCTTGTGAAGTGCTGACACCGATTGCCCACATTACTGCATCCCAGGGCATACGCTCATGCATCTCTTGTTCCATGTGACGCAGCTTGTCGAGATCAGCGGCCAACAAGGGCTGTAACGTGACGTCTTCCATAATCAATTGCGCGATGCCATCGGCATCCAAAGAACGCGGCCAGTGAATCATCTGTCGCGCTGGATTGATCAATCCAGTTTTATTGCCAACAGTGATCGACACTGCAATGAGATCGCGCGTCTGCATCAGTCCATCAAGACGTTCACATAAGCTCGCATGCTTGGTTGCACCAATCGTGCTCATCGCCGCACTGAGCTGTACGGTCGCAACTTGAAGACAATGCAACAAGCGATCGGCACGCAACGGCAATGTCAGACCGTCTGCGCCAGGATCTTCGGACGAACACGGAATGAAGATGTGCGCACTACGTCCATTCGCCCTCGGCTTTGATTCGCGACGCAGCATCGCCATCGCGAGTGGACTCGCCGGGTTATAAACAATGACATCGGAGTTGATATCTTCAGAATGCTGCCAAGATCCCGAAGTCTTGTTCTTGAGAATGCCCAACAGCGACTTCAGCGATACCTCGACATGACCTTCCAGTCCGATGCAGGCCAGTGAGTAGGTCGTGCCTTCTTTAGATGAGCTTTTGAACATATGCCGATCTCCATATCTTGAATGCACCTTGTCGCAATGTCGTCGTTGAAGACCGACATAACGCGGTAGCAATTACTATGGAGGCATTGTTCAGGACATCGCTTCAGTCAGTCGTCAAAGACCGATAGTCGGTAGGAAATTTCCGAATAGCGTGGCCGCGGCTGTACAAGCCGGGAATGAACGTAGCGATAAGTCAGATAAACGGTAGTAGGCGCAATAGCCCACCACTCGGTACTCAGTTGATGCAGCCACCGCTACAACGTTCATGACCGCCAAGATCAATACGTGATTCGATCTGTGTGAAGCCTGCCTGTGCCAGCAATTCACGCACAGCGGGAGCTTGATCGTAGCCATGCTCCAATAAGAGCCAGCCACCGGGCAATAAATGCGCTGGAGCACCAGCAATAATTTCGCGAATGGCGTTGAGGCCGTCGCCGCCATCGGTCAATGCCATCAGCGGCTCATGACGCAGAGCTTGCAAATGTGTATCGCCCAGCGTGATGTAAGGCGGGTTGGATACGATCAAGTTGCACTGTTCGCCTTCCAGCGCTTGCAGCCAGCAACCATTGCGCATACTCACACGCTGCAAGCCTAGCTGACGCGCGTTGTCGCGTGCGATGGCGAGTGCGGCGTCGGAAAAATCGGTGGCGATAACTTTTGCGTCAGGACGCTCAGTCGCAATCGACAAAGCAATCGCACCACTACCTGTCCCCAGATCAGCGATACGTGGCTCGCGTTGATCGCGCACCACTTCGAGCGCCCATTCCACCAACAATTCAGTCTCAGGTCGCGGCACTAAAACACCGGGGCCAACTTTGAGCGTCAATGTCCAGAAGCCTTTTTCACCGGTGAGATAAGCCACTGGCTCTTGCTTGGCACGACGCGCAACCAATTTGTCGAAGCTTGCTTTGGTCGCAGCATCAATCGATTCATTCATACGCATGAAAATCTGCGCGCGATTAAATCCGGTGACATGCCCGAGTAGCAGCTCAGCATCAAGACGCGCGCTATCACTGATCGGTTCGATCAAAGCCTGCGCTGCCATCAATGCTTGGCCAATATTCATCGCCAAAATTGCTCGCTCTTACTCGCCAATTTCCGCCAGCAACTCCGCCTGATGCTCAGCCAGCAATGGCTTGATCACCGGATCTAGATCGCCCATCACGATGCGCTCCAACTGATACAGCGTCAGGTTGATGCGGTGATCGGTGACACGACCTTGCGGGTAGTTGTACGTACGAATGCGTTCGGAGCGATCGCCGCTGCCGACGAGTTTCTTACGCGTCGCCGCCATTTCACTTTCTTGCTTGCTGCGCTTGGCATCGAGCAAACGTGAACCCAACAACGCCATCGCTTTCGCGCGGTTCTTATGTTGGCTGCGTTCTTCTTGGCATTCCACCACCACGCCGGTTGGAACGTGCGTGATACGGATTGCCGATTCGGTTTTATTAACGTGCTGACCACCGGCGCCGGAGGCGCGATAGGTATCAACCTTTAAATCCGCAGGATTGATATCAATCTGCGCTTCTTCAATTTCCGGCAGCACTGCAACGGTTGCAGCAGAGGTATGAATACGGCCCTGCGTTTCTGTTTCTGGCACGCGCTGCACGCGATGCGCGCCCGATTCAAACTTGAGCACCGAGTACGCGCCGAAACCTTCGATGCGTGAAATCACTTCACGAAATCCGCCGTGCTCGCCTTCGTTCATCGACAGCACTTCAATCTTCCAACCCAAGAACTCGGCGTACTTGGAATACATGCGGAACAAATCGCCCGCGAAGATCGCCGCTTCATCGCCGCCTGTACCTGCGCGAATTTCCAAGAAGACGTTATTGCCATCGAGGGGATCTTTCGGAACCAGATGGCCCTGCAAATCTTTTTCCAGCTGCGCTTGTCGCTCGCGCGCCACCGGCAATTCGGAATCCGCCATGTCGCGTAGCTCGCGATCCGGATCAGACTGCATCTGTTCGAGACTTTTGATCTCATCAGCGATGGCCAAAAAAGCTGAGAAGGTTTCAGACAAAGGGCCGAGCTGCGCGTATTCCTGCGACATGCGCCGGAATTTGTCGTTGTTATTGATGACTTCCGGCGTCGACATTTCGCCCGCGATTTCTTCGCGGCGGTCGGCCAGTTGCTGGAGCTTGGTGAGAAAACTTTCTTTCATATCGTTCCTGCCTTCATCGCATCAGGAGACGAGAACAGAATGAAAGATGAAGGCGGAATATCGCCCACTTTCAGTCGCTCCCTCTCCCGCTTGGGAGAGGGATTTGTCTAATTTTCGGAGTCTGGGAGGCCGTACAGCTTGCGCGCAGCATTGAGCAGCAACGCTTGCTCCACCGCACCGGCGTGACGCAGCGCCTGACTGGGCGCGTGCATCAGTTTGTTGCTGAGCGTGTCAGCGAGGAAATTCATTACGTCTTCTGGCGCTTCACCAGAGGCGAGACGGCGACGTGCTTTTTCCAACACGTCATCACGTTGCGTACGTGCATGTGCACGCAGTTGCGAAATGGTGGCGGCAGCGTCGCGGCCTTCCAACCAATGGCTGAATTCCTGTGCGTATTCGCGCACCAGCACTTCCGCCTGCTGCGCTGATGCTTCACGCAGTTTCATATTTTCTTCGATGACCGAGCGCAGATCATCAACGGTGTAGAGATAAACGTCTTCCATCTTGCCGATGCGTGGATCGATATCGCGTGGCACGGCAAGATCAATCATGAACACCGGTTTACGGCGACGGCGCTTGCCGGCAGCGAGTTCCATCACCGAATGTTCCAGCACATAACCGCTGGCGGCGGTGCTGGAGATGATCAGATCAGCATTGCCGATATGACCCGACAGATCATTGAGGCTGATCGCATAACCGCGAACTTCGCGTGCGAGTTTTTCTGCGCGCTCAAGGCTGCGGTTGGCGACGACAATATGACCGATGCCATGCTGATTGAGATAACGCGCAATCAGCTGAATCATTTCGCCCGCACCGATCAGCAGCGCGGTTTGTTCGTGCAGGTCAGCAAAGATGCGCTTGGACATCTGTACGGCGGCATAAGCCATCGACACCGGATGCGCGCCAACCTGAGTCTCATTGCGGACCAATTTGGCGACAGCGAATGAGTGCTGGAACAGCCGCGACAGAACCGGACCGAGCGAGCGTGTTTCATTGGCCACCGCAAAAGACTGCTTCATCTGACCCAGAATCTGCGGCTCGCCGATCACCATCGAATCCAGACCCGACGCCACGCGCAAGCTGTGCGTGATGCTGCCGTTGTCGCGATGGGTATAAAGGAATTTTTCGAGATAGCCTTCAGGGGCCTGACGCTCGCGGCGCCACCAGTCCAGAATCCGGCGCTCTTCATCGAGCGCTGCCACCGCCATGATTTCGGTGCGGTTGCAGGTCGAAATGATCGCGGCTTCATCAACACCCGGCAGCGCGCGCAGGCGGGTTAGCGCCAGCGACAGGTCGCTTTCGGCGAACGCCAAGCGCTCACGCGCCTCGACGGGCGCGTTGTGATGGGACAAGCCTAGAGTGATCAGTGCCATTCAGATGCAATTTTCCGGCATGGCCACCCTAGGCACAAGCGAAGTCGCAAATTTCTTATGCGTGCGTCATTTAAGGTTGATCAGCACCTGGTTCTATTAATGCGGCTATATTAATTTATAATTAATACTTTATAACTTATGCATTTATGAAATCTAAGCGCTCGTGCAATGCATGGCGGCGCTTATGAGCGCATCGTTCGTACATAAGCGCACTGCGAAACTGAACCGCAGTGTGATAGAAAGGTCTTTAAACGTAGATATCTAATTTCGGCACGCCCTCAGTGAATTCCACACCAATCTTTCGCCCATTCGTTCGCCCATTCGCTCTGACGCTGATTGCAGCCGCACTCACGCTCGCAGGCGCCACTGCGCATGCCGCAGATGCCAGCAAGAAAGCGGAGATGGACGCACAAGTGCACATCATGACGGGCGAAATGGCGGCTGGACGCGATCAGCCGGCCCTCGCCGCCAGCGAGTTTCTGAAAGCGCTGGAGACGATCAAAGACCCGGATCTGGCGAATCGCGCCACTTCGCTGGCGCTGAGCGCGCAGGACGCCGATCTCAGTCTGGCGACCGCAAAGCGTTGGTTAGAACTGGAACCCAATGCTCAGGAAGCACGCGAAGTGATTGCGCGTGTTTCGCTGCTCAAAGGCGACACGGCAGAAGCCTATAAACAATGTGAGGCCATCATCACCGGCGTGGCTGGCGGCGAAGACGACGGCTTTATGCAGATCGCGCGTCTGCTCAGCTTGGCCAATGAGTCACAAGCTGACAATGCACTTAAAGTAATGAATCAATTGGTCGTGAAGTGGCCACAGTCGGCTGCTGCTCACCATGCACGCAGCTTGTTGGAACTGCGCTTCAATAGAAATGCGCTGGCCTATACCTCGGCACAACAAGCCATTCATCTAGACCCGCTAAACAAAGAACATCGCATGCTGCTGGTTGGCGTGCTGGTGAAGCAGGGCAAGATTGCCGAGGCCGATGAGCAGTTCGAACAAACGGTCAAAGACGATCCAAAGATCACCGAAATGCGCATGGGCTACGCCAAGCTGCTGTTGGAGTCTGATCAGCGTGATGCGGCTCGCGTGCAAATTCGTCTCGTACTCAAAGACAAACCCGACCATATTGATGCGCACTACGCGCTGGGCGTGATGGCCTTCAACGATCGTGATTACGACGAAGCCGAGCAAGAGTACAAGCGCCTGCTGAACACCAAGCGCAGCATCGACGCCGCCTATCAATTGGGCCGCGTTGAAGAAGCGCGCAAGAACTACGCGCAAGCGCTGAACTGGTACGAGCAAGTCACCAAGGGTGAAGTGGCGATTGATGCCGTCGTGCGTCGCGCCTATGTCTTGGCTCAGGTCAAACAGTTGGATGCTGCGCAATCATTAATGGTGCAGCTGCGCGATGAACTGCCGCAGTTTGAACAACGCTTTTATCTGGCCGAAGGCGACCTGCTGCTGAGCGCTGGCGAAAACGATCGCGCGCTCAAGCTATATAACGAATCGCTGACAGCGCTGCCCGATGACATCGACCTGCTCTACGGTCGCTCATTGGTTTATGAGCGCACTGGCAAGATTGAACAGGCCGAAAAAGATCTGCGCGCCATGCTCGCCAAAGACGCCGACGACTCGCGCGCGATGAACGCGCTCGGTTATATGTTGACCGTGCACACTCAACGTTACGAAGAAGCCAACAAGCTGATTAGTCGCGCGCTGGAGATTTCGCCGAATGATCCTGCTGTCATGGACAGCTTGGGATGGGTGCAATTCAAGCTCGGCAAAAAAGATGAAGCACGCGCAACGCTGCAAAAAGCGTTCGATAAATTCCCTGATCCTGAAGTCGCCGCACATCTGGGTGAAGTACTGTGGTCACTGGGAGAAAAAGAGAAGGCCCGCGCGCTATGGGATCAAGCGATGCAGCAATCGCCTGACGCTACCGCGCTGCGCGCAACCATCGATCGCCTGACAAAATAAGTGCACGGACTAAAAGTCCGTCATTAAACTATCAATGAAGTCGCGTTTAATAATGACAATGGCAGCGCTCACGCTGCTGGGAGGATGCGCCGGCATGGTGCGTAAGAACGAACCAAAAACTGCAGAAGACCATTGGGACGTCCGCAGCGAACAACTGCAGAAGATCGATCGTTTTCTGATGCAGGCGCGCGGCTCTTATGGTCGCTTGGTGCCTGTTAAAACTGATTTGCGCTGGCAGCAAAATGCTGACGGCAGTTTTGACCTGCGTGTCGCCGGTCCTTTTGGCATTGGCGCAACAACCATCACCGGCACGCCCGATAACGTACAAGTGCGTTCGCGCGGCAACACTTATCAAAGCAACAATCCTGAGCAGTGGATTCAAGACAAGATGGGCTGGACGCTGCCGCTAGCGGGTCTGCGCTTCTGGATTTTGGGTATGCCCTCGCCGCACTCCGATGCCGACATTGATCTGGATCGCGAAGGTCGCGTGCTGACGCTTGAGCAAGATGGCTGGACGCTCAACTACACCGAATATCAAAAAGCAGGCAGCCACCAACTGCCGCGCAAGTTCGATGTCAGCAACTCAGACGTCAAACTCAAAATCGTTGTGGATTCTTGGAACGACCTGCCATAAGCAAAGTGCCGAGCACCCTTAACGATGCCCAACTTCCCCTTCACTACTGAATTTCCTTGGCCCGCACCGGCCAAGTTGAACCTGTTCCTGCATGTGATCGGGCGACGCGCGGATGGTTATCACAATCTGCAGACCGTCTTTCAGTTTCTGGATTTTGGCGACAGCCTGTTTTTTGTGCCGCGCGGCGATGGCGTAATCCGCCGCACCGATGGCCCCGCTGACATTCCGGAAGACCAGGATTTAGTGGTGCGCGCGGCGCACGCATTAAAGAGTGCCAGCGGCGCCGGCTTGGGCGCTGACATTGCAGTCACTAAGCGCATCCCGATGGGTGGCGGTCTTGGCGGCGGTTCGTCCGATGCTGCGACCACACTCGTGGCGCTCAATCGCTTATGGAATATCGGACTCACTATTGATGAGTTAGCCACTATCGGCCTCAAGCTCGGCGCTGATGTTCCGGTGTTTGTGCGCGGCCTTGCGGCTTGGGCTGAGGGCGTCGGCGAACATCTGCGCCCACTGAATCTGCCGGAACCCTATTATTTAGTGGTGACACCGCCAGTCGCCGTCAGCACTGGTGAAATTTTCAGCGCTCCCGAATTGCCGCGCGCCAGCGAGCCGATTACGGCCGAAGCATTTTTAGGCGGCGAAGGCCAAAACGACTGCGAAGCTGTGACCTGCGCGCGCTATCCGCTGGTGCGCGAAGCGCTGGATTGGCTGCGTCAATTTGGCCCGGCGCGCATGTCGGGCACCGGCGCATCGGTGTTTTTGGCCTGCCCTTCTCGCGCTGAGGCCCGGGGCCTGCAAGACCAAGTTCCCAAAGGATGGCACTCATTTGTTGCGGCGGGACTCAACCAATCGCCATTGGGCACGCTGGCTTAGAGCTAAAATTTTTTCGCGAGAGCGCGAACAAGGGGCGCATTTCGGGATTCACTAGGTATAATGCGCGCCGCTTAAGACGGTCGCTGTATTGGGGAGTCGCCAAGTGGTAAGGCAGCGGGTTTTGATCCCGCCATTCCCAGGTTCGAATCCTGGCTCCCCAACCATCTTTTCGTTTAAGCGCATTGATCACGATCAAACAACTTGGCACGGATAAGCTCAAGTTGTTGTGGCCTGAGCCAGCTTTGCCTTTTCGCTAAACCTTCACGATTTATACGAGACCGCATATGAGCGACTCCAAGCTGATGCTCTTTTCGGGCAATGCCTGTCCCAAACTTGCCCAGGACATCGCCGGTTACTTGAAGCTGCCACTAGGCCAGGCTTCGGTAGGTCGCTTCTCCGATGGTGAAGTCCAGGTTGAAATTCTTGAGAACGTGCGCGGTCGCGACGTTTTCGTTATTCAATCCACCTGCGCACCCACCAACGACAACCTCGTTGAACTGCTGATGATGCTGGACGCTCTGCGTCGCGCATCAGCCGGTCGCCTCACCGCTGTTATTCCTTACTTTGGCTATGGCCGTCAGGATCGCCGCCCACGCAGCGCGCGCGTACCGATCTCCGCCAAGGTTGTTGCCGACATGATCTCGCTCGGTGGCGCCAACCGCGTACTCACGGTTGACCTGCACGCTGACCAAATTCAAGGCTTCTTCGACATTCCAGTCGACAACGTTTACTCCTCACCTGTACTGCTCGGCGACATCTGGCGCCAGAAGTACGAAAACCTGATCGTGGTTTCACCTGACGTTGGCGGCGTGGTCCGCGCCCGCGCAGTGGCCAAGCGCCTCGACGACGCTGATCTGGCGATCATCGACAAACGCCGCCCGAAGGCGAACGAATCAAAAGTGATGAACATCATCGGCGACGTTGCCGGCAAAACCTGCGTCATGGTTGATGACATGGTCGACACCGCTGGCACGCTGTGCAAAGCAGCCGCCGCACTGAAAGAACACGGCGCAGTCAAAGTTGTCGCCTACGTTACCCACCCAGTTCTTTCTGGCCCAGCCGTCAGCAACATCACCAACTCGCAGCTCGACGAACTGGTCGTTACCGATTCGATTCCACTCTCGGCCGCTGCAGCCAAGTGCCCAAAGATTCGCCAGATTTCAATTGGCGGTCTGCTCTCAGAAACCATCCGCCGCATCAGCGCGGAAGAATCGGTTAGCTCGCTCTATATTGATTGAGAGCCAAGATATGCGGGGCTGTACTTCAGCCCCGAACGACTGAAGTCGATTTAAAAGCTGCTTAAAGCGGCTTTTTTATTGCCTGCAAGAAACCCTCGCGCATAGTTACTCGGTTTTGCAGCCCCGCGCACAGCCCACATCTTCTCTACAGGCTTGGTACGACAGAGTCTTGTATGGTCGTTCCATGCAGTACGACTCATAAGTCGCGCTGCTGTGAAGCGTCGGAAGGAACTGACCTGACCGGATTTTCAGCACGATTTCACAAAATCGTCCGGGCATAAAAACAAGGCCCCATGCCAGTTGGGGATATCAGTCGGCTAGCGAGCTGAGTCCACAGGTTTGCAGGATGTGCTGGGCATAGCTGCGCTGACTTCCTTTCACCTATCGCGCAGGGAAACTCTCATGAAAAGAATGATACTTATCATCACAATACCCGCCATGCTGGCTAGCGCTTTAACAGCTTGCGATGGCGACGATAGTTTGAACATGCCTCCAGCGGCCAAACTAGCCACAACCAACGAAGTCGCGTTTCTATTTGCTGCCTACCAGATTACAAGGAAGGCTCCAGAATATGGTTTCGACTTCCATAATCGAGCCACGCAGCCCACGCCGGTGTGTGACAACGGCCCCACCGGCACCGTCAGCTTTAAACCGAACACCACTACTCCCGACAGCAATGATGGTGAGGCTGTATTCAGCCAATGCCTCGTTGGTGTTGGAACAAGGGATGAAGTAGCAACTGGCAGAACGACGCTTAAGTGCGGCGCCGGAGATACCCAATGCAATACAGCATCGATCGAATTCTCCGATAGCGTCAACGGCGCTAGAACATTTGATTTCGATACGACCGATAGCACCAGCAGCCCGCCACTGGATGCGTCATGGAAAGTGAAGGGCGTATTCCCTTATGGCCCCAATATGTACAAAGACCAGGAGGGCACGATCACTTTTACCGACAACATCAATCGATACGCCATTCCTAACTTCGGTATCGCGGTGGTTTTTGACCATGTGGACCGTAGCAAAACAGAAGGCCGATTCGGCGTGATCTCTACTCCTAACGACTGCCCTTCTGGCAGTGTGTCGGCCAGCAGCGACCCAGCCGACCCAAGAACGATCACCCTGACCGGCTCTGATGGCAAACAGGCAACCGTTGTTGCAAACATCAACGGCAGCGCCGTTGTCACCTTGGCCGATGGAACAACACGCACTTACTCGGCAGGCGTAATGAGCTACCCGCAACAACTTTGCGCGAATGCGGCCCTCCCTTAACTGAGCAAGCTCTATAAGCGGCGGCTATTGTGCCGCCGCTTTTTTGCATTGAGCCCCAAAAAAGCTTCACTTGTTCTGATTTTTAGCAGTGGCCAAAGCCCTTCGAAAGGTCAAAGTAAATTATTGTTCTATTCTTCATAGTTCAATAATTTATAACATCGTGATGGACGATTAAGCATCACTCGAATCCGCCCCAAAAGGCATCTGAAACAGCTATTTCCCCTCGCAGCCAGCTTTGCGCAATAGCCCCGCGACCGGTAGAATGCGCGCCCCTTCGTGCCTGGTCGCGGGCGCGGGGTTCATTTATCGGAGAGTTATTGTGAAAACGAATTTCGTAGTTAATGCCGAAGCACGTACGCTGCAAGGAACGGGTGCGAGCCGCCGTCTGCGTCGTACGGGTAAGGTTCCTGCCATCATTTATGGTGGTAAGGATGCCGCTGTATCCGTGTCACTCGACCACAACGAACTGTGGAACCACCTCAAGACTGAAGCGTTCTACTCGCACATTCTGACCCTGAAGCTCAACGGCGCGGATCAGCAGGTTGTGTTGAAGGACATGATGCGTCATCCAGTTAAGGACACCATCCTGCACCTCGACCTTCAGCGCGTTCTGGCTGACGTTCTGTTGCGCATGCACGTTCCCCTTCACTTCACCGGCTCGGAAGTTGCTCCTGGCGTGAAGGTTGGCGGCGGCATCGTTGAGCACCACCTCAACCAGGTTGAAGTTGAGTGCTTGCCTAAGGATCTGCCTGAGTTCATCGAAGTTGATCTGTCGAAGCTGGAACTGAACGACATCGTTCACCTCTCGCAGCTCAAGCTGAGCGCTGGCGTTGAGCTGGTTCAGCTCAAGCATGACAACGACCAGTCGGTTGCTGCTCTGCACTTGCCACGCGCTGCTGCAGCTGAAGAAGTTGCTGCTGCTCCAGTTGCTGCTGACGTGCCTGCTGCAAACCAGAAGGCTCCAGTTGCTGCCGCTGCTGCTCCTGCCAAGAAGGACGCGAAGAAGAAGTAATTCTTCTCGATGCGAATCAGCCCCGTCCGCCTGCGCAAGTGGCCGGACGGGGTTTTCGTTTAGACCGACAGAAAAATGTCCTCGAATCTTCGCGCGATCATCGGCCTCGGCAATCCCGGTTCCGAATACGAACGCACCCGCCACAACGCGGGTTTTTGGTTTGTGGATCAACTCGCGGCTGCCGAACGCACCAGCTTTCGTGCAGAGTCGAAGTTTCAAGGCGAGTTGGCACGCATCAAATGTGGCGGCGCAGATTTGTTGTTGTTCAAACCGATGACGTTCATGAATCGCAGCGGCGAGCCCGCGCAGAAGCTCGCACAGTTCTACAAGCTCACACCCGCAGACATTCTGATCGCACACGATGAACTGGATCTGCCCGCAGGCACCGTGCGCATGAAAGCCGGTGGCGGTCACGGCGGTCACAACGGCTTGCGTTCATTGCATCAACATTTCGGCCCGGATTATTTGCGTCTCCGCGTTGGCATCGGCCATCCCGGTCACAAAGATTTGGTCCACAACTACGTACTCGGCCGCGCTAACAAAGCGGACGAGCAATTGATCAACGATTCGTTGATCTCGGCGGCAGCGGCGATTCCAGTCTGGCTAACACAGAACTGGGAAAAAGCCGTGCACCAACTGCATAGCAACAAATAGAGAAAATACATGGGCATCAAATGCGGAATTGTCGGTCTCCCTAACGTTGGCAAGTCGACATTGTTCAACGCGCTGACCAAGGCGCAGATCGCTGCAGAAAATTATCCTTTCTGCACCATCGACCCGAACGTTGGCGTGGTCGGCGTACCTGACCCTCGCCTTGATGCGCTGTCACTGATCGTCAAGCCGCAGCGCGTGTTGCCTGCGAGCGTTGAGTTCGTTGATATCGCCGGCCTCGTTGAAGGCGCTAGCGAAGGCAAAGGCAAAGGCAACGCATTCCTCTCGCACATCCGCGAGACCGACGCGATTGCTCACGTTGTGCGTTGCTTCGTTGATGACGACGTCATTCACGTGATGGATAGCGTTGATCCAATCCGCGATATCGAAGTCATCGGCACCGAACTCGCACTCGCCGATCTTGAGCGCGTCACCAAATCACTTGAGCGCTCTGCCAAGCTCGCCAAGAGCGGCAACGCTGAACACATCGCCCGTGTCGCCTGCCTTACGCGCGTACAAGCGCATCTGGATGCTGGCAACGCTGTGCGCAGCATGACCTTCGACGAGAACGAAAAAATCATCGTCAAAGAATTGCAGCTGATCACCGCCAAGCCCGGCCTCTACATCACCAACGTCGATGAAGCCGGTCTCGGTGGCAACGAATACGTTGATCGCGTAAAAGCACTGGCAGCGAAAGAGAACGCCACAGTCGTCATCGTCTGCGCGCAGATTGAAGCTGAAATTGCACAGCTTGAAGAAGCTGACAAAAAAGACTTCCTCGATTCTCTCGGCCTTGAAGAGCCGGGCCTCAACCGCGTGATCCGCAGCGCTTACGATCTACTCGGCCTGCAAACCTACTTCACCGCCGGCGTACAAGAAGTTCGCGCATGGACAGTGAAGGTCGGCGCCACCGGCCCACAAGCCGCAGGCGTGATTCACACCGACTTCGAAAAAGGCTTTATCCGCGCAGAAGTCATTGCTTACAACGACTACATCCAGTTCAAGGGTGAAGCTGGCGCAAAGGAAGCTGGCAAATGGCGCTTGGAAGGCAAGGAATACATCGTGCAGGAAGGCGATGTGATGCACTTCCGATTTAACGTCTAAGCGAAATCTTCGCTCATAGAAAAGCCCGGCATTGCCGGGCTTTTTTGTTTTTAGAACCGACGCTGATCCGGCGGAGGTGGCACCCACTGATACGTCCACGTCTCTGTCAGCGGCTGGCCTTTCAAGCGCAGGTACATGCGGAAATCAATTGGCTCAGTGCTGTCATCCGTTGGCTTGAGATCAAACATCGCGCGATAGCCATCGACTTCAAACTGCGGACGTGCAGAAGTGATTTCAACTTTTCCGCGTGATGACCAAATCACTGCTTCCACTTTGGCATCGCGTGCGAGCTGCGCGAGATTGCCGCCGTTGAAATCTACCGCGAAGCGCCACGAGAAATATTTGCGCGGCTGGCCAACAACACCACCCATGCCTGTGCGCGTTGCAACGACGCGTCCCAGCGGCGCAACCACGGGCATGCGCTCGCCCCAGCTCATGCGATAGCTAAAGAGCAACTCTTGCCCGGGCATTGGCTTGGTCGCCGAATTCCAGAACGCCACAATGTTGTCGTGCGTTTCATCAGGCGCCGGCAGCTCCAGCAACTGCACAGCCCCCTTGCCCCAGTTGTTGCTGCCACCATTACGCGGCTCAACCCACAGGCTCGGGCGACGATCGTAGAAAACGCCATCATCTTGGTAGTGATCAAAATTGCGATCACGCTGCATCAAACCAAAACCGCGCGGATTCTCATCGAGATAAGAATTAACGCGCACGGCTGTCGGGTTGTTCAGCGGACGCCACAACCACTCGCCACTGCCCGCATTGATCGACAGGCCATCGGTATCGTGAATCTCCGGGCGCCAGTCATTCGCCATGCGGCGATCGTTTTCGCCGAACAGATACATGCTGGTGAGCGGCGCAACACCCAGACGCTCGATCGGCTTGCGCGGATACAGCGCAGCGTCGACATCCATCGTCAGTGGCTCGCCCGGCGCGATATCAAAACGATAAGCGCCGCTGATGCTGGCGGATTCCATCAATGCGTAAATCGTGAGGCGCTCAGCAGTCGGCGACGGACGCTCCAACCAGAACGCGGTGAAGACCGGGAATTCTTCCGGCTTGTTCATGCCGCTATCAATCGCCAAACCGCGCGCTGACAAACCGTATTGCTTGCTGGTGCCAATCGCGCGGAAATAACTCGCGCCGAGAAACACTGCGAAGTCTGCGTTCCAATCTGAATGGAAGTGCACGCGCAGACCGGCGTAGCCCAGATCCTTCGGCAAAGAGCGTCCTTTAACGCCGCTCTTCGACAAATCGAACATCGACGGGTTGTAGGCCAACGGCTGCGAGATGCCGTTGACGACTTCATTGACGCGCACGGCTTCGCGGAAGCCCTGCCCCAGATGGAAAAACTGCATCTGGAAATTGAGGTTCTTGTCCGCCCAAAGCGAATGCTCAGGCTTGAAGCGGATCGACTGATACTGGTCGTACGACAGATTGGCCAGCGAGGCCGGAATATCACGCGAAGGCGGCGTATACGGCAGACCCGACAGCGAGCGCGCATAACCCTTGAGCCAGGCGTAATCAAAACGCTGACCCGGCGCAAAAGGCGGCGCCGCAAAAAGGTCAAAGGCCGGGAAGCTCGAAGCGGCAATCGCAATGGCGGATTTCAGAAAGTCGCGACGTTGCATGACTGATAAGTCCTAAATAAGGTAATTCTGATCGGGGTTCAGCCTGAATCGGCCATATGACCGTCATCAGGCGATCATGTTCGCCGATTTGCTCCGCCAAGGCATCAAAATCTGCATCGCAACATTTGTCGTTTACGTCACGACAACAACAACCTACAATGTGCGCCCTTCGACGGTGATATAGCTCAGTTGGTTAGAGCGCGGCACTCATAATGCTGAGGTCGGTGGTTCAAATCCACTTATCACCACCAATACCAAGCCCTTGTTTCTGATAAAGAAACGAGGGTTTTTTGTTTTGGGACCGCTTCGTTAGCATTTGCTGGCCGTGCCAGAACTGGGACACGCTGTGACACATCCCGATTTTTGCCAAATGCGCGCAATTGCCGCTCAAGCGCGCCGACTCAGGGACTAGGCACACCCAACTATCAATGTTGCGTGAGGGACTGAGGCTGCGCCTTTCTCGCTCTTTTGACTTGGTACATCGCGGAATCTGCTCGGTTGAGCGCCTCAGTAATGTCGTGATCACCGGGGGCTATGGTCGTTACCCCGACGCTGCCGCCGTGATATTCGATCTTGTTCTGACCGTGCGAAAAGTAGCTCGCAGTGGCTTCTTCCAAGCGGTCGCGCAAAACCGAACCTATGGCACCCGGCGCCAGCACGACGAATTCGTCGCCGCCGATGCGCGCAACAAGATCTGTTGGACGCACAACCGACGTCAGATTTCTCGCGATATAGACCAAAAGTTCGTCACCAACATCGTGACCATATTGATCGTTAATCGCCTTGAAACCATCCAAGTCGATGAAAGCGACAACCAGTGGTTTGCCGTCGCGCTCCGCGGTTGCCAGCATGCGCTGGAGGTCCTGTTCCATTCTTCGACGATTCGCCAGTCCAGTCAGTGGATCAGCCAAGGCATGCGAGGAGAGTTCCACGTTTTCTGCGTGAACCCGTCGCAATGCGCGCTCTCGTTCAACTTGCTGAGCAATGAGTTTGGCAAACTTGGCCAGGATATTGATGGTGTCGGGCTTGAGTGCGACGCGCTTGTCGCTAGCGGCGCACAAAGTTCCGTAGATGCCACCATCAAGCGTGCGAATGGGTTGGCTGAGATAAGTGCTGATGCCCAATGCGCGAGCAGCGTCGGAGTCGCCCCAGCAATTTGCAACGTCATCGGTGTAGGGTCGGCCCTCTTCGAGCGCACGTTTGCACAGCGTATCTCCCCACGGCACTGACAAGCCTTCAGGAATCTGCAACGTGCTCGAATTCCTGGAGTACAAGATATGCTGAAGACCCGCAATCTCATCAATCGTCGTGAGATACGTTGAATCTAGCCCGGTGATCGCCTCTAGCAACTCCAGCATTGGGCGCACTAGATTTTCCAGATCGTTGGTTTCGGTGACAGAATCCAGCATCCGTCTCAGAGCGTCATCCATGGCGTTCGAGTCCATTTATTTAATGGCTGAAGTTTACATTCCCGCACTGACGGCTTTATTTACTAGACGCTCACCGGGGCACTAATGCCGATAGACGCAGCGAGAAAGGTTGAACACATTCTGATTTGCCTGACGCGATGGAGCTGAAATGAACGCCGAAACAAACAACAAAGCCGTACTAATTATTGGCGCTGGCGAAGGCAATGGCTCGGCGATTGCGAAACGTTTTGCACGCGAGGGTTACGTCGCATGCGTTGTTCGACGCAATGCAGAGCCTTTGCAAGAACTGGTCTCGGCGATTGAATCTGAAGGCGGTCGTGCACGCGCTTTTGCAATTGATGCACGCAAGGAAGAAGCAATCGTTGATCTGATCGATCAGATTGAACGCGAGATCGGACCATTGGAAGTATTGGTTTTTAACGCAGGCGCCAACGTGCCCTCATCGATTCTTGATGAGACTGCGAAAAAATATTTCAAGATTTGGGAGATGGCCTGCTTCGCAGGTTTCTTAAGCGCGCGCGAAGCCGCCAAGCGAATGGTGACACGCAAACGCGGCACGATTATTTTCACCGGCGCCACCGCCAGCGTGCGCGGTGGCGCAAACTTTGCAGCGTTCGCAGGCGCCAAACATGCGCTCCGTGCACTCGCACAAAGCATGGGCAGAGAGCTGGGCCCTCGCGGAATTCACGTCGCGCACGTGGTGATTGACGGCATGGTCGACACCGCTTTTATCCGCGATAACTTTCCGAAGGTTTATACGGATCGCATGGATAAAGAAGGCATCATGCTGCCCGAGCACATCGCCGAAAATTATTGGTACCTGCACAGCCAACCGCGCGATGCTTGGACCTTTGAACTTGATCTGCGTCCGTATATGGAAACTTGGTAGCGATCAGGCCGCTTGATACAGCGTGACAACGCAAGCACCACCGAGACCCAAGTTGTGTTGCAGCGCATTGCGAACGCCGAATACCTGTCGCGGGCCCGCTTGATCACGCAACTGCCAGACTAACTCTGCGCATTGCGCAAGACCCGTAGCACCGAGTGGATGTCCCTTCGATAACAAACCACCAGAAGGATTGGTAACAACGCGACCACCATAAGTGTTGTCGCCATCCATGATGAATTTTTCGGCGGTGCCTTCTGGTGTCAGACCCAGCGCTTCGTAGGTCAGCAATTCGTTGGATGTGAAGCAGTCGTGCAATTCACACACGCCAATATCTTCTGGACCAACGCCGGCTTTTTCGTAAACCTGTTTGGCCGCGTTCACCGTCATGTCGTAACCGACGAGCTTGCGCATATCACCTTCATCAAAACTGGATGGGCCATCGGTGGTGAGTGCTTGCGCGGCAATTTTCACGCGCATATCGAGGCCGTGCTTTTTCGCGAAGGCTTCTGAGCACAACACCGCAGCAGCAGCGCCACACGTTGGTGGGCAGCATTGCAAACGCGTAAGTGGATCAAAGATTGTTGGCGCAGACATCACCTGCTCCAACGTAATCGGATCACGGAACACGGAGTAAGGATTGTTGGCAGCGTGTCTGCGCGCCTTCACTGCAATGTGCGCGAAGGTCTCTGCCTTAGTTCCGAACAATTCCATGTGCTTGCGACCACCGCCTGCAAATAACTGTGCTGCGATGGGCGCATCTGCATCACGACCTTGCACGTCTTGCATGGTGTCGACAAAGCGCTGCAAAGGATCAGGGCGATCAGCAAAACTGGAACTCAGTGCGCCACGCGACATCTGTTCAAAACCAAGTACGAGCACGCAATCAACACTGCCGCTCTCAATCGCCTGACGACCGAGATACAACGCGGTGGAACCCGTCGAACAATTGTTGTTGACGTTGATGACCGGAATGCCTGTCATGCCAACGCCGTAAAGCGCCGCTTGGCCGCAGGTTGAATCACCAAAGACATAGCCGACATAAGCTTGCTGGATCTGGCTGTACTCGACGCCAGCATCTTGCAGCGCTTTGGTGGTGGCCTTGGCGCCCATCACGTTATAGGGCTCACTAGCGCTCGGCTTGGTGAAAGGAATCATGCCCACGCCGACAACATGCACTGAATTGCTCATTTGAACCCCACTCGCAATGTTTTCAATTAGTTGATGGGCAAATAACGCTCATGCGAAATGACATGCCCAATATGCGCGGCATAGTAGGCACCGACGGGTAGGATATTCCCCCTCCCAAAGGGTAGTCTTGGAGTGACATGAGGCACTCGCCTTCAGGCATCGTTCATCTAAGATCATCAAACTGCATGATCTTTGTTTGAACCTGCTCCGAAAATGATTTCGCGCATTGTCATCCGACATCTGTGTTTTGCCATCGCGATCGGACTCGCGATCTGGGCATATCAGTCATTCGGATTTCG
Organism: Stenotrophobium rhamnosiphilum; assembly: GCF_003052265.1. Classification (GTDB taxonomy): domain Bacteria; phylum Pseudomonadota; class Gammaproteobacteria; order Nevskiales; family Nevskiaceae; genus Stenotrophobium; species Stenotrophobium rhamnosiphilum. The sequence goes on along the minus strand of NZ_QANS01000001.1, from coordinate 318,172 downwards.
CGGCTTAGTCATCGAAGCACCGTATTGCGTCTTGATGATTGGCTTTGGGATCGCCATCGGCCTGCAAGCGCCTAGTGCTGTACGCAGCCTCACCGCGCTCTCCGTACTCGGCACCGTCTGCGTCGGCTGGGCCACATTCAAACAAACACAAACTTACGAGAACCTGACCAGCTTCAGCATCACCGCTGATCCGTATCGCTGCGTGCTGCGTTTGAACGGCACCATCCCGCCCGACCTGCCGCAGCTACTCGAACAAAAACTTAAACGCTTTCCACAAACTCGCGCCGTGATTCTGAGTAGCAGCGGCGGTTCAAGTTACGGCGTGATTCAAACCGCCGACCTACTCAGAAATCACCCAATCAACACTGCCATCTCCGCCGGCCAATGCGACAGCGCCTGCGCCTTTCTGTGGGTGACACAGAAGCAACGCATCCTTCTGCAAGATCCACTGATCATCACGCCCGGCTTTCATGCGCCCTACACGCTCTCGCCATGGGGACCGATTCCTTATCTGGAACAACGCAACGCACAAGTCAGCTATCTGAGAAACACGGTGAAAGCGAAAGACAGCTTCATCGACCGCGCAGAAGCCTTCATGCACGGCGTGGATCGCATGCGCCCCAGCGAGCTAAAGAAGTTAGGAATCCCAACACAGCTGATGAGCCGCAACGAAGTGCATCAACGTAACTTTTGCGATCCGCCACCCGTAACACCCAAACCCAAAGGCGATGCCGCACGCTGGCTGGCACAAACGAAAAAGCCCTGACAAATTTCAGGGCTTTTGCTTTTTGGGTGTTAGCACCATAGCGAGGACTCGACAAAGCCGCAGGATGCGGATTTGCACGAGCGCAGCGAGCCCGAAGGGTGAAAGCCACGGATGGCTTTCATAACCTGGGACGCAGTCCCAGGTGAGCCCCTCAGATACGAAAAAGCCCCGAGGGTTAGCTCAGGGCTTAGACGAAAAATATATGGCTCCGTGACCAGGACTCGACCAACCCGCAGGATGCGGAGTTGGCACGAGCGCAGCGAGCCCGAAGGGCTAAGCACATGGACGTGCTTAGTAACCTGGGACGACGTCCCAGGTGAGACCCATAAACAAAAAAGCCCCTAGATAAACTAGAGGCTTTTTCAAACAAATTAATGGCTCCGTGACCAGGACTCGAACCTGGGACCCAGTGATTAACAGTCACTTGCTCTACCGACTGAGCTATCACGGAACAGTTGGGGTGCGAATTGTAGTGTCAGAGACACCGCGAAGCAATGATTTTTTAGCTGAGAATCCATAAACAAGAAAGCCCCTAGACGAGCTAGAGGCTTCCTTAAAACTGACTAAGTGGTTCCGTGACTAGGACTCGAACCGGAGCCCCAGTGATTAACAGTCACTTGCCCTAGCCTTGAGCAGCCTGTCGCAGACGCTCAACGCTGCCCTTCAGCACCTTGTCGCTGGTGGCAAATGACAGGCGAACATGACCCGGCGTACCGAAAGCTGAGCCCGGAACAACAGCGAGCAGATGCTTTTCCAGCAACAGATCGGACAGTTCCAGATCAGTCTTGCAGCCGAGCTTGGCCATCAAGCCTTCAACGTTCGGGAACACGTAAAACGTGCCGTCGCCTGGCAGGCACTTGATGCCCGGCACGCTGTTGAGGTCGATTACGAGCGCATCGTGACGAGCCTTAAATGCAGCGACCATTGTGGTCACGCAGGTCTGGTCGCCGCTCAGCGCCGCTTCAGCCGCAACCTGTGCGATTGACGTCGGGTTGCTGGTGCTCTGGCTCTGGATGTCGTTCATTGCGGTGATGAGCTTGGCCGGGCCGCAGGCCCAACCAATGCGCCAGCCGGTCATCGAATAGGTTTTCGAGACGGCGTGGATGATCACGGTGCGATCGTAGAGATCTGGGCAGACGTTAACGATGTTGCTGAACGGCTCAGCCGCCCACAGAATTTTTTCGTACATGTCGTCGCTAGCGATGACGATGTTCGGATGCTTGCGCAGCACTTCGCCAAGCGCGAGGAGTTCGGCCTTGGTGTACGCCATACCCGACGGGTTGCTCGGGCTGTTGAGCCAGATCATGCGGGTGCGCGGCGTGATCGCGGCTTCGAGCTGAGCAGCGGTGATCTTGAAGCGCGTTGCGGCGGTGGTTTCGATAAACACCGGCGTGCCATCGGCCAACAACACCATGTCTGGATAGCTCACCCAGTACGGTGCAGGCACGATCACTTCGTCGCCCGGATTCAGCAACGCTTGGCAGAGGTTGTAGCAAGCCTGCTTGCCACCGACCGAAACCACAACCTGATTCGGCTTGTAGTCCAGCGCGTTGTCGCGCTTCATCTTTTCGATGATCGCTTTCTTCAATGCCGGCGTACCGCCAACTGGGGTGTACTTGGTGAAGCCGCTTTCGATGGCCTTGATTGCAGCATCTTTGATGTGCTGCGGCGTATCGAAGTCGGGCTCGCCTGCGCCCAATGAGAGTACGTCTTTGCCCTGCGCCTTGAGTTCGCCAGCCTTGGCGGTCACGGCGAGAGTCGGAGAAGGCTTGATACGGCCTACACGTTGAGAAAGCGTCAGTTCCACGAGATTTTTCCAAGTCGACGAAAGCGGCGCGGATGATACTGAAAAACAGGGGTTCAAGCACCCCTCCGAATAGGCTAATTGCGAGTAGCTACTCCCTCTCCCCATGCTTTTTATGGGGAGAGGGTCGGGGTGAGGGGTGAAGAAACGCGCTTCGCGAGCATTGCTCGCTGCGGTTCTGAACGCCCGGCCAAGGATGGCCGGGCCGGGGTTGGGGACGTGGCGCAATGTTGCGCCATGGATGGCGACATACATTCACGTAGCGGAAAGCCCCTCACCCCTGCCCTCTCCCCGCAAGCGGGGCGAGGGAGTTTCTTAGTTTGATGGTTCAGCTTTGAAAATTGAGAGACGCGCACGCAGTTGGCGCATCTGTTCGGCTTCGATTTCATCGCCCATCAACACGCGCGTGCGGCGGGTGCCGTTTTTGAGGCGGAAGTTGAGCACTAAGAAAGCGCTGTGAGTAAAGCTATTGCCCTGCAGCTCGGCGGAATACTCGCCAGTCTGATCGCGGACGGTCCAGCCGCCCTCGGCGTGCCAAGTCAATCGAGTCAAGGCTTTAAGTCCGAAACCGAACACCGAATGACGGCGCAGGCTGAACCAAGACAAGGCAATTAAGGCCAACAAGCTCAACATCATCGGGCCTTCTTTCATTGCGAAAGGCAGGATGGCGATGGGGATCACGTGGAGCCAAAACATCACCTTAAAAGCCCGCATCGACGGGCTCGGCGATAGATCAATAGTGGACACGAAGTTGTTCGATGACATTGGCGATCTCACGTTGTTCTGGCATTTCTTGAAAACCCATGACCCAGGCCCAGATATCTGGATCTTCTGCGGCCATCAAAGCAATGAACGCTTCGCGCTCGATTTCTGGTGCCACATCGTAGCGATGCTCCAGATAGCGCTCCATCAGCACATCCAGCTCTTTCATGCCGCGACGGCACAACCACTTCAATCGCGCTTTTTCCACGTTCGATCTCAGAAATAACAAAGGCGGCAAAGCCGCCCTTGTTGTTGAACAACTACTTACAAATCTTAAACAGTGCGCTCGACCATCATCTTCTTGATCTCGCCGATTGCCTTGGCAGGGTTCAAACCCTTAGGACAAGTCTTCGAGCAGTTCATGATGGTGTGGCAGCGGTAGAGCTTGAACGGATCTTCCAGCGCATCGAGACGATCGCCGGTGGCTTCGTCGCGGCTGTCGACCAACCAGCGGTAGGCCTGCAACAAGATCGCAGGGCCGAGGTAACGGTCGCCATTCCACCAGTAGCTTGGGCAGCTGGTTGAGCAGCAAGCGCAGAGAATGCACTCGTAGAGGCCGTCGATCTTGGCGCGGTCTTCCTCAGACTGCAGACGCTCACGCGTTGGTGCAGGTGAATCTGTTTTGAGCCAAGGCTCGATCGATGCGAGCTGTGCGTAGAAGTGCGTCATGTCCGGCACGAGGTCTTTGATGACCGGCATGTGCGGCAGCGGATACACGGTGACAGCGCCCTTCACTTCATCACAGCCCTTGATGCAGGCCAGCGTGTTGGTGCCGTCGATGTTCATTGCGCATGAACCGCAGATGCCTTCGCGGCATGATCGACGGAACGTCAGCGTTGCGTCGGTTTCGTTCTTGATCTTGATCAGCGCGTCGAGAACCATCGGGCCGCAAGTCGACATGTCCACGTCATACGTGTCCATGCGCGGATTGGCGCCGGTGTCTGGATCAAAGCGGTAGATCTTGAAGGTCTGAACATTCTTCGCGCCAGCAGGCGCAGGGAAATGCTTACCGGCTTTCTTGTCGATCTTGGAATTTTGCGGCAGTGAGAACTGTGCCATTTTCGTTCTTCCTGATTAGTACTTGCGGGCCATGGGCGGAATCTGGTCGACATCGGAGTCGAGCGGATTCATGTGCACCGGACGCTTGTCGAGCTTCACTTCCTTGTCGCCCGTGCGCCATGCAACCGTGTGATGCAACCAGTTCACGTCATCGCGATCTTGGATGTCATCACGTGCGTGCGCGCCGCGTGATTCTTTGCGGTTTTCTGCGCCAGTGATGGTGAGCAATGCCTGACCCAACAGATTGTCGAGTTCCAGCGTTTCCATCAGGTCGGAGTTCCAGATCATCGAGCGATCCGAAACCTTGACCTTGCCGAAGGAATCGATCACAGCATTCAGCTTCTGAATACCTTCCTGCATCATCGGGCCATCACGGAATACCGCGCAGTGTTTCTGCATGGTCTTCTGCATGTCGAGACGAACCTTTGCGGTTGGTTCGGTGCCGTTGGCGTGACGGAAGCCATCAAGACGCGACAGCGCTTTGTCTTCCGATGCGTTGGAAATTTTCTTGTGCGGCGTGTTGGCTTTGACCAACTCCGAGGTGCGGATCGCAGCGGAGCGACCGAACACCACCAGATCGAGCAACGAGTTGGAGCCGAGACGATTTGCACCGTGCACCGACACACAAGCCGCTTCGCCGACGGCCATCAGGCCGGGGACGACGGAGTCTGGGTTGCCATCTTTGAGCGTAACGACTTCGCCGGTGTGCAACGTCGGGATACCACCCATGTTGTAGTGCACGGTTGGCACGACAGGGATCGGTTCCTTCGTCACATCAACGCCAGCAAAAATTTTGGCGGATTCAGAAATGCCTGGGAGTTTGGCGTGCAGAACGTCTGCGCCCAAGTGTTCCAAGTGCAGGAAGATGTGGTCGGCTTCTGCGCCAACGCCACGGCCTTCGCGAATTTCTGTCGCCATTGAGCGCGACACCATGTCACGCGGCGCAAGGTCTTTAACGCTAGGCGCATAACGCTCCATGAAGCGTTCGCCTTTCGAGTTGGTGAGGTAACCACCTTCACCACGCGCGCCTTCGGTGATCAAGCAGCCCGAACCGTAAATGCCGGTTGGGTGGAACTGCACGAACTCCAAATCTTGCAATGGCAAACCAGCGCGCAACACCATCGCGTTACCGTCGCCGGTGCAGGTGTGAGCAGAGGTTGCCGAGAAGAATGCGCGACCGTAACCGCCGGTGGCGAGAATCGTCATGTGCGAACGGAAGCGGTGCAGCTGACCGGTGGACAGGTCCATCGCGAGCACGCCGCAGCATTGACCGTTTTCGTCCATCAACAGGTCGAGCGCGAAGAACTCAACGTAGAACTGCGCTTTGCACTTCAAGCTCTGCTGATACAGCGCATGCAACATTGCGTGGCCGGTGCGATCCGCAGCAGCGCAGGTACGCTGAGCAGGAGGACCCTTGCCGAATTCGGTGGTCATGCCGCCGAATGGACGCTGATAAATTTTGCCTTCAGGTGTGCGCGAGAACGGCACGCCGTAGTGTTCGAGTTCGATGATCGCGGGAATCGCTTCGCGCGTCATGTACTGAATGGCGTCTTGGTCGCCCAACCAGTCGGAACCTTTGACGGTGTCAAAGAAGTGCCAGCGCCAGTCGTCTTTGCCCATGTTGGCAAGCGCGGCGGAGATACCACCCTGCGCAGCAACGGTGTGCGAACGCGTTGGGAACACTTTGGTGATGTTGGCAGTTTTGAGGCCGGTTTCAGCCAGACCCAAGGTTGCGCGCAAACCAGCGCCACCCGCGCCAACTACCAGCGCGTCGTACTCGTGATGAATAATTTCGTAAGCCATTCTTATGATCCCAGTGCAACCTTGAGCACCGCGAAGATCGTGGACACGGCCACGATTGCGTGCAGAAACTTGTTGAGCAGCAGTGAAACAATCTTGCTGCCTTCATTGCCGATGTAGTCTTCAATCACCACCTGCACACCCAGCATCGAGTGATACAGCGCGGCCACGATAAACAGCACCAGCGTGATCGCCACTGACGGTGCGTGCACCCAGTGACGGACCATGTAGAAATCGCCGCCAGCAAGCTGGGCGACCGAGAACACAAACCAGAGCGACAGCGGAATCAAGGCGACAGCGGAAATGCGCTGCACCCAGAAATGATGGGTACCGTCTTTAGCAGAACCGAGACCACGTGCCTGGCCAAGCGGAGAACGCATGCTCATGGGCAACTCCTTATTTGGCGTAAGCCACGGCCCAAACCGCGGCCGTGAGAAGAAGAGAGACGATGACGACGGCGTAGCCAGTCGCATACGCGGTTTTGAGCTCATAGCCCTTGCCGATGTCCCAACCGAGGTGACGGATGCCGTTGCACAGGTGATACAGCAGTGCCCAGCTCCAGCAGAACAACAGTGCTTGGCCGTACCAAGCCGTGAGGTGCTTGGCGAACATGCCGTAGGTTTCTGGACCACCAGCGAGGGTGATCAGCCAAGCCGCGAGCAACATGGTGCCGATGCTCAGGCCAATGCCGGTCAGGCGATGGACAAAGGACAGCAGAGAAGTCAGCTGAAAGCGGTAATACTGCCCCAGCATAAACGGTGACATGGGCCGGGACGGTAGTCCTTTGGGCGGTTGGTGGCTCATTCTGGCTTCCTTTGAATCTTGCCGATGCTTAATAAAATCGGTGTGGGCGAATTTGCGGCTAAAAGTCTATGCAGCGACCGTTCTTTTCCCAATCCCCATAACGGGTAGGTTCAGGACCATCAACGCGGCCGCCTATTTCAGCAACAACACCGGGTGTTGTCGTCGTTACTTTGGAGGATGAAGCCGTCGCGTCTGCCTGCTCGCTCTTGAGCAACTCAGCCAACGACATCGCCTTTTCGGCCGGTGCTGGCGGGGTGTAAGTCTGGACAGTTGATTTTGTCGGTGAGGACACGAGGGAGATGGATCTGAACGGATCGTGATTCGATAACGCCGCATAGTGTGACAAAATTCACCACATCATGGCAACGAACTTTATGAAAGACACCTTTGTTGCAAGCCTTTCTCATCTAGCGAATGTGCGCGTTTTGGGCGCAGAGGCTGAGACGTTTCTACAAGGCCAGCTTAGTAATGACGTGCGATTACTCACGACTGAGCGCGCGCAAATCAGCTCATACAACAGCCCCAAAGGCCGCATGCTGGCGGTGCTGCATTTATTGCGTGATGCGCAAAGCATCGTCGCGGAAATCGACCGCAGCGTGTTTGAAGCCACGCTGAAACGCCTGCGCATGTTTGTACTGCGCTCCAAAGTCACGTTTGAAGTGATCAGCGATACGCCTGCACTCGGCATCGCTGGCTTGCGCGCCGTCGAACTGCTGCAAAGCGTCGCCCTGCCCGCACCGAATCAGCCGATGGACAGTGCTCAGCATGGCGAGCTGACTGTTTTACGTCGCCTCGGCGAGTTGCCACGTTTTAGTGTGCACGGCCCTGCCGCCGCCCTCGCCGATCTGCAACAGCGATTAACGCTTGATGCGGAAGCGGGCACCGAGCAGGACTGGCGCCGACTCGATATTCAGGCCGGCGTGCCTACCGTTTTTGCTGAAACCAGCGATCACTTTGTCGCTCAGATGGCCAACCTCGACACACTCGGCGGCATCAGCTTTAACAAAGGCTGCTACACCGGCCAGGAGATCGTCGCGCGCTTGCACTATCTCGGCCAACTTAAGCGCCGCATGTTCCGCGTTCGCAGCGCAGCGACCGATATCGTCCCCGGCACCTCTGTTTATGTTGAGGGCGAAACACAGGCCGCTGGCGAAGTGGTGCAGTCGGTCAATGCCGATGGCGGCAGCTTGCTCAACATCGTTTTGCAACTGACGCAGGCTGAATCGACTCAACTGCGTCTTGGCAGTGGCGATGGACCGCATTTAAGCGCGCCGGAGCCTTTAATCACTTCTTAAGCATGCAAGAATGTATTTATATTTTATATAATAAAATATTTTAAACATTGATAATAAAACGATGCAGGCAAAGCAAATTTCTCAATACAAAGCTCCGAAAAACTAAGATTTCCGAGATTTGAATTGGGTATAGTCCAGCACCATCATTTGCTCTGACTGACATGAATTTCCGCCAGTTTCTCGCCTGCATTGTCCTGCTTACTTCAAGCATCTCCGCATCTGCGGCGACGAAACTGATTCCTGATCTGCGGCATCTCGATGCACTGCCGATCCACAGCTTGCCTGTACTCAGCATGCAAAAATCCGTTGCTGCTGCGATCTCAAAAGATCAACCACTGCAATTCGCCGTAAGCGCACCGCTCTCGCTCACGTTAGACGATGGCAGCTGGGCGAAACTCGATGATGGCAATTGGAGCTGGCGCACCCGCGTTTACTCATCGGGCGCGCAATCGCTCAATCTGCACTTCTCACAATTTGATTTGCCTGCCGACGCCACACTGTGGCTTTACGATCCTAATGGCGAAGTGATTGCCGGGCCATACACCTCCGCCAATGAATTGAGCGATAAACAACTGTGGACCGCCGTCGTCAACGGTGAAACGGTGATCGTTGAATTACGCGTGTCGTCTGCATCGAAAGATCAGGTTCACTTGCAACTCGCAGAGGTCAATCACGGTTATCGCGGTTTTGCTAAGGCCAGCACCGGCAGCTTTGGCGACTCCGGCTCCTGCGAAATTGATGTCGCCTGCACCGCGGGCCAACCTTACCTCGCACAAGCACGCGCTCTTGCGCGCATTACGATTAGCGGCACTGCCTTGTGCAGCGGCCAGTTGGTCAACAACGTACGTCAAGACAACACACCGTTTTTTCTCACCGCCAATCACTGCGGCATTAGCAGCAGCAATGCGAGCTCAGTCGTTTTTTATTGGAATTATCAGAACAGTCGCTGCGGCGGTGACGGTGCAGAACCCACCTACCAAACGCAGTCTGGCAGCATCTGGGTTGCAGGCAATGTCAGCTCCGATTTCACCTTGTTGAAAACCGCGGTACAGCCGACCACTTCGTGGAATCTTTATCTCGCTGGGTGGAATGCAGGCAACAGCGCGCCTCAATCTGGCGGCATCGTTCATCACCCCGCTGGCGACGTCACTAAAATCGCGGTCTACAGTTCACCTGCGGTGAGCTTAAACAATCAGACGTTGTGCACTGGCACCTTACCCATCACTGGCAGCTGTTCGTCTACTCGTTCAGTGAATGTCTGGAGAGTCAGCTATACGCAGGGCGTGACCGAGGGCGGCTCTTCTGGCTCCGCACTTTATGATCAGAATAAATTGATTGTTGGCCAACTCTCAGGCGGTTCAACTAAATGCGGCGGAAGTAGCAGCGCAACAGATATCTATGGCCGCACCAATGCTGCATGGACCGCCACCAGCTCCGCTTCGGGTCAGCTGAAAGCCAATCTGGATCCAGACAACACCGGCACCTTGTCACTCGTCGGCAAAAATCTTGGCGCTGCCAGCAGCGGAGGCGGCTCTAGTGGGGGCAGCTCTAGTGGCGGCAGCTCTGGCGGCGGCGTTCCTCGTGGCACTGGCTCAATGCCTCTATTTACGCTGCTCGGCTTAGCTGCATTAGGTCTGTTCCGTCGTCGCCTCACTTCACGCCGTGCATCATCCGTTTAAGCAACGGCGTCAGTAAGAACATCACCAAACCACAAGCAATGCCGATCTTGGCGGAGTAGACGAACAGAGCGTCGTACTTCACCAAAGCGTCGGCAACGTTGAGCGTCGTACCTTCGGGAATCTGGATTGACGAGAGCTTGCCAAGCAGCGCAGCAAATACTTCTGAGTACGCAGTGCCCAACCACCAGCCGCCCATCATCACGCCGACAACGCGTGGCACCGAGAGCTGCGTGACCGCAGACAAACCAATCGGCGATAACAACATCTCGCCGACCTCCAATACAAAATAGGCCAGCACGAGCCACCACAGATTGGTGAGGCCATTCTCCTGCGGATGACGTGCGCTCCACACCAACACGACGAAAGATAATCCCGCGAAGATCAAACCCCATGCAGACTTGGCAGGCTTGCTCGGATTGAGTCCGCGCTTCTCAAGCCATGGCCATAGCCAGGCAAAAGTCGGCGCGAGGATTACGATAAAGAACGCGCCCAAGAAGGTGAGCTGACCTGCGGTCCAGTCGATGATGAAATGACGATTCATCACACGATCAGAGAACAGCACCCATGAACCATAGGTCTGCTCGTAGAGCGTGAAGAAGATCAGGCAACAGGCGATCAACACCAGCAGCACCGTCATCTGCTGACGCTCGATGGAATTGCAACGCGTGAACATGAACCAGAACACGCCTGTGAGCACAACAACAGAGATCGCGTGCATCGACCACAACACCGCGCTCATCTCTGGCAACCAGCTAATAAAGTTGAGCATCAGCGAGTGCTGTTGAATGAGCGCCCAGATGCCAAATAAACCTGCAAACGATGCGAGATAAATCAGATGCTCACGCGACAGTGGGCCAAACACACGTTCGCGTAAGGCTTCTGGATTGCTTGCTTCGGCATAACCCATCAAATGTTTTTGGCCAAGCGTAAAAGTGAGCAACCCACCGAGCATGCCAACACCAGCTGCGCCAAAACCAAAACGCCAGCCATACGTTTCACCTAGCCACGCTGCAATCAAGCTCGCACCCAAAGCACCGAGATTGATACCAGCGTAATAAATCGAAAATCCGGAATCGCGGCGCGGATCGTTATCTTTATAAAGTTTTCCAACAATCGTTGAAATATTCGGCTTGAGAAAACCCACGCCGAGAATGATCAAGGACAAGGAGAAGTAAAAGACATTCAGCGCCGCCAAGTCTTGATGCACAACGCCATTCACTGTGCTGGCCGCATGTCCTTCAAAGGCCATGCCGAAATGTCCAAGACACAAGAGCACGCCACCAAACACCACACTCTTGCGCATACCCAGATAACGATCTGCGAGTAGCCCACCAATCACCGGCATGGCGTAAACCAAACCGCCGTAAGCGCCCAGCAAGTTGTAACCGTGATCGTCACTAAACAGGTGGTACTTAGTGAGATACAACAGCAACAGCGCCTTCATCCCGTAGAAAGAAAAGCGCTCCCACATCTCAGTGAAGAAGCAGATGTAGAGCCCTTTCGGGTGACCCCATAATTCATTTGGCATGAGGGCAAATTACCGAAAAGGTTCAGGCAAATTCAATCCGCAGCAAATGCCAGGAATTCAGTTTGCTTTTCTCACAACCAAACTTATCGGCCTATCTCCGGTATGCGCAGCAGTATTCAGAAAAGTCAAAACACCGCTGTCAAGATCAACTGCATACTGATAAATAAAATCCTTGTTGAATTCGGCGGCATACAGGAATTTTCCGCTGGAATCGAAGGTTATTGCTGTTGGCTGATAAGGGCCGCGAATCGTCTCTGCTCGGCTGACCTGCCCATCCGTATCCACCGTCAAGTGCGATACGGTTTGACGATATCCATCGGTCACATATAGATGCCGCTCTGAAGGTGCAAGCGCCATTTGTTCGACCAAATTGGTTTGAAAGGCTACTCCAACTTTATTTGGCGACATCGCAGTGAGCAAACCACCAGACTCAACCTTGTACTGCCAGATTTCGCCGAAAGATCCGCCTCGAACCAGCACATATACATACTTGTTTGATGGCGCCACAAGGATCTGAACGGGATCAAAACCCGTATCAATTTTTTCTTTTCTGCTCAACACACCGTCTGCGCCAATGGCGTACCGCGTAATACTGCCGCTACCTGCCACATAGATATATTTTCCAGACGGATCGATAGTAAATGTCCGCGGATAACTATCCAGACTCGTTGTAGATGGAAGCATCGGAGTAAGCGCGCCGTCACTTCCGATCACAAATTGTGAAAGAACTGCGAACTGATCCGTATTCGCCGCGCTCATCGAATAAAGATATTTGCCTGAGGGTGCAATTTCCGTAATGCCAGTTGCTGCGGCAGGAACAGTCCGAACTTTTGTCAGCAAGCCCTGATTAACAACATATTCCACAATCGTGCTCGTCCCTTGACCAGAGGCATACGCATAATCTCCAGAAGGTAGGAACACCAGAGGTCCGACGCCTTCATAGGCTGACACCTCAGCACTAAATGCCATCGGGGTAAGAACGCCGTCTTCCCCGTAGATGTATTGTGAAATGGCTTGAATTCCTGATGCAGCGCCGCTACACAATGCATAGCCATATCCCGCGGGCTTTTTCACCGTAAACGGACTGCTACCGACAATTGTCGTCCCGGGCATAGCTGCAGAAATAGTTGTTTGCCCGGGCGCATACGGCGCCACATGACCTAGAACATCAACACCGGCAACCACTGTACTCGATGAGGTCCAAGTCACCTGCTGCGTAGCTACATAGGTGTAGCCGGCGCTATTGATGGCAGTTGCGATGAATTGAACCGCAGCGGTCTGTTGTATGGCACTTGAACTGACAGGAGTTACATCAATCCTGGCCAGCGGAGAGTTCAAATGTAAAACAACGGGCACGTTCAAGGTATGGCTCAGTCCATCTTCCGAGGCATAAGCTAGGGTGATGTTTGCGCTGTAATCACCATTGGGCATGCTGGCCAATGAATCACGCGAGATTGTTACTGTCGCTACATCGCTGGGCGAAGAGTTGCCCGACGTCGGGGTCATACTGAGCCAAGGCGCGCTGATGCCCTGCACCACCCAATCCAAAGCCTTGGCTGCGTTAGCTCCTCCTAATTCGTCGGAAATGTTCAAGGTTTGCGAGAGGGCCGCAGAAGATGTGTCGCCACCCACAGTGAATGCCAATGTGGCAGGTGACACTGTCAACAATGGCGCGGTAATGGCAACAGTGACGGTGGTTTCGACAGTTACACCGAAATTATTTGTGATCTGAATGATGCCCTGATGCGTTCCTGGCGCTAAGCCTGTGGTATCGACGGCATAACTGATATCCGCAGGTCCGGTACCTGCTTGCGGCATTACCGACAACCAAGATTGGGTAGACCGGGCGGTCCACCGATCCGCGTCATCAACATTGAGCCTGAATGTGCCACTGGAAGTTCCGTTGCTACCATCAACAAAGGACAACTCAACTGATGAGCTGCTCACGCTGAGCTCCGCAACGACTAACGTTATCGGCAGATCAACATAAGAAATGTTTGTAGCTTCTTCAATCGATGAAGCTCCACTGGGAAGCACTCCGGTCAGGAAGCGTAATTTGACCGTGTACGTCCCTGGGGACATGCCCCTGGGATAGACGCTCAGCGTGAATCCAACAGTATTGGCTGTCTCTGAAATCGCATTCACTCCCAGCCAAAAAGGCTGGGACACTCCGGGGGCGAAGCCTGCCACTACCCCGTCGCCCCTGTATGTCACAAGCACATTTTGCCGTAGGAGGCCTGACTGCGAACTGGCATTGAACGTAACTAATTTTGGGCTGACAGAAATTGAGGTGGAAAAAGCCTGGCCACCGCAAGCGGTCAACATCGCCGCAAAAAGTATCACAACAGCACGTATCATCGTCTTGATCTTGCAACCGGCACTTCCTGAACAATCCCGCATTTTCATTCCTCAAATTGCCAGTTAACGAACAACGTCAGTCGAGTCGACATCGATACACTGCTGCCTCACTTTTCCGGAATATTATCCCTTTTCTATTCCACTCGTGATGGCAGGCAGACAAGACCGTTATCATAATCTTTTAGGAGGGCGATACAGGTAAACTTCATCACGATATTGATTGCTATGGCACTTGCCACAATCCCCAGCATGAGTACCGAATGAAAGCTTTTACTGTTCAAGATCTGGTGACGTTAGAACGCATCTCTGATCCTCGCGTATCACCTGATGGCCACGTTGTTGCCTACGTCGTGCGCGAAACCGATCTGCCGAATAACAAAGGCACCCGCAATATCTGGCTGCTGGAACTGAACAACGCACAAGCCAAGCCGCGCAAGTTGACGAATAGCACTGGCAACAGCGATACGCCACGCTGGTCGGCTGATGGCAAATCAATTTATTTCAGCTCTACGCGTTCTGGCTCTACGCAGATCTGGCGCCTAGACATGAGCGGCGGTGAAGCACAGCAAGTCACCGACCTGCCCTTGGACGTTAACGCTTTTGTACTGTCACCCAACGGCAAACGCATTGCATTGTCGATGGAAGTTTTTATCGATGCCAAAGATTCAGCCAGCACCAAAAAACGTCTTGACGAAGTTGCTGCGAAAAAATCCACCGGTACGGTTTACGACAAACTCTTCATGCGCCATTGGGACACATGGAGCAATGGCACGCGCGCGCAGTTGTTTGTTGCCAGCTTTGATAGCAGCGGAGTTGTCAGTGCTGAACCCAAACTATTGAGTCGCGGCATTGATGGCGATGTGCCCAGCAAACCATTTGGTGACGATAGTGAAATCACTTGGTCGCCAGACAGTAAGACTTTGGCATTCGATGCACGCGTCGCCGGCACCACTGAAGCGTGGAGCACTAATCTCGACATCTTCACGGTGCCCGCAGACGGTTCAGCCAAACCTGTAAATCACACTGCCGATAATCTCGCGACGGATGTCTCGCCGCTCTTCACGCCCGATGGTCAGTCACTGATCTACAAAGCGATGAAGCACGCAGGCTTTGAAGCGGATCGTCTTGCCTTGATGATCAAGAATCTCAAAACCGGCACAACACGCGAGATCGCGCCGAACTGGGATCGCTCCGCAGATGCTTACGCACTCTCTGCTGATGGCAAAACGATTTACTGCACAGCAGACGATCTTGGTCAGAAGCCCTTATTCGCCATTGATGTCGCCACAGGAAAAGTCGACAAACTCACTGGCGATGGCACGGTTAGCGGATTTGGCCTTGGCGAGAAAGACATTGTTTACGCACTCAATTCCTTGCAGTCACCTGATCAGCTTTATCGCATCAGCTACAAGGGCGGCGTCGCAACACAGCTCACACACACCAACGCCGCACAGCTCAACAGCATTCAACTTGGCGACGCAGAGCAGTTTCACTTCAAAGGTTGGAACAAAGAAACTGTCTACGGTTACGTCGTCAAACCTTGGAATTATCATAAGGGCAAAAAATATCCTGTCGCCTTGATTATTCATGGTGGCCCGCAAGGCAGCATGGCGAACGACTGGCACTACCGCTGGAATCCGCAGACTTACGCAGGTCAGGGTTATGCCGTCGTCTTCATCGACTTCCACGGCTCAACCGGTTACGGCCAAGCCTTCACCGATTCCATCTCTGGTGACTGGGGCGGCAAGCCACTCGAAGATTTGCAGAAAGGTTGGAAGTACGCGCTGGAGAAATATGATTTTCTCGACGGCAGCAAAGCCGCTGCACTCGGCGCGTCTTACGGCGGATTCATGATTAATTGGATCGAAGGCAATTGGCAGGACACCTTCAAATGTCTGGTCAATCACAACGGCGTATTCGACAACCGCATGATGACTTACTCCACTGAAGAGCTTTGGTTCGATGAGTGGGAAATGGGCGGCGTGCAATACGAGAAGCCCGAGAACTTTGAAAAGCACAATCCAATAAACCACGTCAGTAAGTGGAAAACACCGATGCTCGTGATTCATAGCGCACAAGATTTTCGTGTGCCGATGGAACAAGGCATTGGGGCCTTCACTGCCTTGCAACGTCGCGGCGTTCCTAGCGAGTTCCTCACCTTCCCCGATGAGAACCACTGGGTACTCAAACCACAGAATAGTGTTCAGTGGCATGAGACGGTGAATGCTTGGTTGAAGCGCTGGATTGGCAGCTAAGAACTGCGCAATACGAAGCGAGCTTTCCTGCTGCTGCGATACCTGAATCGCGTGCCATAATTGGCTTCTTGAGGCAGCAAACGTCACCCGCAATGCGGGTTTGGCGCGTTTTGTTGTTATTTTTTATAGTATTTAGATGTTTTTATAAGCATCTAAGCACATCTGGCTTTAACAAACACAAGTCTTAACCGTGAATCTAAAAATACCCTCCAGCCCCGGCCAGCCCATTACCTGGCGCGGCGCACGCGGCAGTACGGCCGCGCTGACTGCTGCGCGCGCAGCTCAGGCGCATTCGGCATTAGTCACGGTTATTGTTGATGACGAGCAACACGCTTATCGATTGGAAGAAGATTTGCGCTTCTTCCTCGGCGGCACGTTGCCGCTGCTGCATTTCCCCAGCAACGAGACACTGCCCTACGACCAGTTCTCACCCCATCAAGAAATTTTGTCGGATCGTCTTGCGGCGCTGTATCGCTTGCCTGAAATGCCGCGCGGCGTTTTGTTGCTCACGGCCGATGCGCTAGTCCAACCGTTGCCGCCTCGCAACTGGCTTGCAGGCCGCAGCTTCATGCTCAAGATCGGCGACAAGCTCGATCCACAGAGTTTCCGTGCGCGCTTGGTTGCCGCTGGTTACAGCAGCGTTAGCGAAGTGCAGACGCAAGGCGAGTTCGCAGTACGCGGCGCCATCATCGATTTGTTTCCGATGGGCTCGGCTGCGGCCTATCGACTCGATTTGTTCGATGACGAAATCGAAACACTGCGAACGTTCGATCCTGAAACTCAGCTCTCATCAGAAAAAGTCACCGAGATTCGCTTGCTGCCTGCACGCGAATTTCCCACTGATAAAGAAGGCCTCGACAATTTTCGTCGTCGCTATCGCGAATATTTCACTGGCGATTTAGCGCGCAGCCGCATCTATGCGGAGGTCAGCAAGAATTTGATGCCGGGCGGCATCGAATCTTATCTGCCCTTGTTCCACGCAGAGACCGCATGTCTGTTCGACTATCTGCCGAAGAACACGCTGATACTGGAACTCGCCGATCTTTCTGCTGCACTCACCGAAGACTGGCGCCAGATCGAAGAACGCTTTGAACGCTATCGCGGCGACATTGAACGTCCGCTGATGCGTCCCGCCGACTTATTCCGTGACCCGGCTTCAACACTCGCACGACTGCAAAATTATCCACACGTGCGATATCGCCATGACGAAGGCGAAGAACTGCATTGCGTTCCGCTGTCGACCGTCGCTGTCGATATCAAAGTGCACTTGGCTGAGTCGCAAGATCGCGTGTTGTTCGTTGCTGAATCTGCGGGTCGTCGCGAAGCATTTCTCGATTGGCTCAAACCTCTCGGTCTGCTCCCGCGCTTACACGACAGCTGGCCGGATTTCGAAACGGATCGCAATCGTTACGGCATCACGCTTGGGCCGCTACAAGACGGCTTTCGTATTGCAGATGAAAATCTAAGCGTTATTTCAGAAGCGCAGGTATTCGGCCAACGCGCACCAGCACTCTCGCGCAAGCGCATGAAGGTGCGCGATCCCGAAACCATTCTGCGTGATCTCTCGGCGCTATCGATTGGTTCACCGGTTGTGCACGCACAGCACGGCGTCGGTCGCTATCTTGGCTTGCAGCTGCTCGAAGCTGGCGGCACGGAGTCCGAATATCTTGTTCTGGAATATTCCGGCGGCGACAAACTCTATGTGCCCGTTGGTTCGCTCTCACTGATTCATCGCTACACCGGCGCTGAAGATGCACAGGCACCGTTGCATAGTCTTGGTTCTGAACGTTGGTCCAAGGTTCAAGCCAAAGCGCGTGAAAAAGCGCATGACGTTGCTGCAGAGCTTCTACAAATCCAAGCACGCCGCATGGCACGCCCTGGCATGGGATTGGAAATTGATTGGGGCGATTACAACGCGTTCTGCGAAGGCTTTCCGTTTACGCCAACACCCGATCAGCAAACCGCGATTGAATCTGTGCTGGCTGATTTGCAGGCTGAAAAATCGATGGACCGCGTGGTTTGCGGTGACGTCGGCTTTGGTAAAACCGAAGTTGCCCTACGCGCCTGTTACGCTGTTGCACGCGCGGGCCGACAAGTTTGCATGCTCGCGCCAACGACGCTGCTGGTGCAACAACACGAAAAGAATTTCCGCGATCGTTTCTCCAATATTCCCATTCGCATCGGCGCACTTTCGCGTCTGCGCACCGCCAAAGAACAAACGGCGATGCTCAAGGAATTGGAAGAAGGCAAGCTCGATATCGTTATCGGCACGCATCGCCTGCTGCAGGAAGACATCAAGTTCAAAGATCTTGGCTTGATCGTGGTCGATGAAGAACATCGCTTTGGTGTGCGCCATAAAGAGCGCTTGAAAAATCTGCGTGCAGAAGTAGATTTGTTAACGCTAACTGCAACGCCAATTCCGCGCACGCTGAATATGTCGCTGTCGGGCCTGCGTGATCTGTCGATCATTGCTACACCGCCCGCATCGCGTATCGCGATTAAAACGACTGTCTCCGAGTGGAGCAATACGCTGGTGCAAGAAGCTTGCTTGCGCGAGCTACGTCGCGGCGGACAGGTTTACATCTTGCACAACGAAGTCGCCGACATCGGCGTTTTTGCGCAGAAGATTCAAGAGCTGGTGCCAGAAGGCAGCGTGCGCTTTGCACATGGCCAGATGCGTGAGCGCGAACTGGAACAAGTGATGCTGGATTTCTATCACCAGCGCTTCAACATTCTGGTGTGTACAACGATTATCGAATCCGGCATCGACGTACCAAGTGCGAACACTATTTTGATTGATCGCGCTGATTCACTGGGTCTCGCTCAGCTGCACCAGTTGCGTGGTCGCGTCGGTCGCAGCCATCACCGCGCTTACGCTTACTTGATGGTGCCGAGCAAACGTTCGATCACCGCTGACGCGCAGAAACGTCTTGATGCAATCGAGACACTCGGCGAACTCGGCTCAGGCTTTGCACTGGCCACGCACGATCTTGAAATTCGCGGTGCAGGTGAATTGCTCGGAGAAGAACAGAGCGGTCAGATTTCTGAAGTCGGCTTCACGATGTACGCCGACATGCTGGCTCGAGCCGTCAAGGCAATTAAATCAGGCCGACTCAACGACGAGCCTTTTGGTCAAAGCGATTGCGAAGTGGATCTGGGCGTCTCGGCATTGATTCCCGAAAGCTATGTGCCAGATGTTCATACGCGTCTGACGCTCTACAAACGCATTGCTGAAGCCAGCACTGAAAAAGAATTGACGGAGCTCAAGGTCGAGATGATCGATCGCTTTGGTTTGTTAACACCGCAAGTTGATCGCTTGTTTGACGCGGCACTGCTGCGCACCTTGGCCGCGCCACTGGGTATCGCAAAACTGCGCGTGGGTTCACGCAGCGCGACTATCGATTTCGGCAAGCAGCCGAAGATCGACTCCATGCGTTTGATCAAACTGATTCAAACGCAGCCGAAGACTTATAAGTTAGAAGGTCAAAAGCGTCTGCATTACTACGCCAATCTGGAAAGCGCCGAGAATCGCGCCACTCCATTGCTACTATTACTGACGACGCTGTATGGCGGCGCAGCGCCTAAGCCTGAATAAAGTGAGACGCAGCGCACATTTGATGGCATTGCGCCGATCGACGGTACGTTTACTCTGATCGCTGGCCTAAAGATGCGTCCGCATACGCCTATGCTTTACGTACTGTCAGCCGGAGATGGCTCTCCAGTCAGCTAACGCTTACGCGAGAACCGGAAAATGATGCGGGCCGAGTTGCATCACTTTTGACAGCCCCTAACTCGGAATTTTGGCAAGAGTTATTGACATATTTGATTAATTTGTGCGGTCTATCACACTATTTATATGAAGTTAGTGTGTCAGCGAACGGTTTCACTGATGGATCACTGTAACTTTACCGGTCCCAATGGGTAGTACTGTTCCTACAAATTTGCCTGATGATGGGCAATAGTTAATCATAAGACTGTTGGTAACTTTAAAAATGCCAATTAACGAATCAGCTACCTCCGCTGGAGTGACGAAGATGTTCAAGAAAACCGCTGTTTTAACCCTATCCCTTGTCAGCGGTGCTGCGATGGCACAAACCGCTGCAACGCTGCCAATTGTTGGCCCTCTTTTGACGGGCATTGCTAATGCCCTCAGCGTCCTCCCAACAACGCCGGGTTCAGGCGTTCTCGGTGTTACCGCACTCACCAACGGCGCAGACGGCTCCGGTATTGGTCAGGTTCTGGGCCTCGGCCTCGGCGGCGGCAAGACGCCTAATGTTATTGGTCAGCAGCTCAACAACCGCCTCGTGACCCCGCTTCTGGGTCTTGATGGCAACGGCGGCATCCTTGCCGTCGGCGCTGCCAACGGCAACAACACCACCAACGCTGCTGCTAGCGGTTTGGCCGCCGTTGCTGCCCTCTCCGGCAACAACAACGCCAACGGCGGTCTGGCTGCCCTTGGCATCAAAAACGGCAACAACACCGGCAACAGCAACACCGCTGGCGTCGCCGCACTTTCGGGCAACAACGCCGGTAACGGTGGCTTGCTTGGCTTGGGCATCCTCAACGGCAACAACTCGGGCAACGGCGCAGGCCTGCTCGGTTTGGGCATTCTCAACGGCAACAACACCGGTAATTCAGCTGGCGCTGGCGTCGCTGCACTCAGCGGCAGCAATGCCGGCAACGGTACGATTGGCCTCGGCGTTCTCAACGGTGCCAACTCGGGCAACGGCCAAATCCTCGCACTGGCTGCACTGTCTGGCAGCAACAGCGGCAAGGCCTCTCAGGGCCTGGGCATTAGCCTGCTGAACGCAGGTGATCCGCTCTCGATCTCTGTCAATGGCAACACGGTGGGCCTGAACACGCTCGCCAGCCAGGCACAGGCTGCGATCCCAGTTACAACGATTCTCCCTGGCATCCAGATCGGTGGCAGCAAAGTCACGACCTCCAACCCACTGCTTAACGTCGGCATCTTGGCTGGCGATAACGCAGGCAACGGCGGCGCGCTCGGCGTAGCACTTCTGTCTGGCAACAACACCGCACAGTCTTCTGCACTGGGCCTTGGCGTTCTCAACGGCAGCAACAGCGCGAGCGGTCCTCTGGCAGTTGGCGCACTGAACGGCGCTAACTCCGGCAACGGCACGTTTGTTGGCGCTGGCGTGCTCAGCGGCGACAACTCCGGCAACGGCGGCACCGTCGGCGCAGGCATTCTCAACACGGCTAACTCCGGCAACGGCGGCGTCATCGGCGCTGGCGTGCTCAATGGTCAGTCAAGCGGCACCGGCGACAACTCCGGCAACGGCGGCGTTCTGGGTGCAGGCATTCTTAACGGCGCTAATTCCGGCAACGGCGGCGTCATCGGCGGCGGCGTGCTCAACGGCGCGAACTCCGGCAACGGCCTAACCGGCGTTGGTGCAGGCGTATTGAACGGTGCCAACTCCGGCAACGGTTCAATTGCTGGCGCAGGCGTGCTCAACGGCGACGGCTCGGGCAATGGCAAAACGCTCGGTGCAGGCGTACTGAACGGCGCCAACTCCGGCAACGGCGGCGTCATCGGCGGCGGCGTGCTCAACGGCCCTGGCTCCGGCAACGGCGGCGTCATCGGCGGCAACGTCGGCGGCGGCGCAGCTATCCCGCCCAACCTTGGCAACCCTGGCAATCATGGTATCGGCAACCAGAGCAACGAAGACAACCAGTGCTTGTCCAGCGACCTGAAGAAAAACCAAAGCAAGAAGTCGAAAGATACTTGCGTGCCAAAAGTTAAGGTTGCTGCTGCAAAGAATTAATTTGCCGATATAAATCCGGCGCCTCATTTGCTTTGAGGCGCCGGAACGTGGCATAGACCACACGTCGGAGTTGTAAATCACTGAGGGCATAAGCGGACGGACGAGTGACTCACTCGTACCGCCATCTCAAAGAAAAGCAACAGGGATTGTCATGAGCGTAGAACTACCACCACCCGCCACCCCGCAACAGGGCACCGTCGAACAGCTGCAGTCACAAGCTGGTAGCGGAATCACTGTTCCCTTTCAGAACTACCAGTTGCATGTTAGCTCCGGCGATATTCTTAACGAAGAAACGGTCAAGAATGCAGTTAGCCTTGCCGACAATCTTTCCAATGCCGTGCGCAATATTGGCGCAGCGGCTTACCTCGAAGGCTATCCAGCCTCGCAGGTGACTTACGCGCTTTCCGGTCAAGACCTGTATGTATTGGTCGTGCCGGGCAAAATTTCTGGCATTCGTGCCAGCGAAGCGCTGAAGCCTTATCTCAATGGTCTCGAAACGGCTGACCCGATGCGCGATAGCGATCTGGAAGGCAAACGCACGCTCGCCAGCATGGCGGCTGATCGTGCAGGCATTAATGTTTTCCCTGTCTTTGAACCCGATGGCAACGGCGGTCAGGTTCTGGATTTTGAAAAGAACAATCAAGCCAGCGACCCAACGACGATTCGCGTTGAGTTCGGCAACCCGGGCAACCGTTTTGCCAGCCGCTACTTCGGCGATCTGGAAATCAAAACTGCTTCGGTTTGGGGTGATGAGTTCCGCGTGTTCGCACGAGAGGGCATTCAGAATCTCGACGCCAAGGGCAAGCCCGGCGACTATCACGAACAGAATGTGGGTTGGAACCGCGTAACGCCTTGGGGCGTATTCGGCATCAACGGCCGCAACATCAACTATAACTACACCGCAACTGGCACGACCACCACTGGGCCGTTCAGCACCGACTTGCTCGGTCGCATCTGGGTTGGCGAAGCGCTGTGGCTCTACCCGATCTACTCCGACTTCAACAGCCGTTGGAATGTTCAGGTCAAAGTTGATCGCACCAGCAAGGAAGGCAAGGTCGACGCAACGGGCACCACGTCAAGCGCCGTCTATCAACGCGAGCTGTACACCAGCGCTGAAGCATCAACGTCGTATGGCAGCAACTTTGCTTTCATTGGCCACACCTGGAACTTCACCGGCGGCGTGACCGCACGTAAAGGCTTCGGCGACGGCGATACCAATGTTGATCTGACCAATCCGCCTATCCATGGCGATCAGGGTTACCTGTTGTTCCGTCCTGCTGCATCGCTCAAGTTCTTCTGGAACAACAGCATTGCTACCGGCATTGAAGCCAGCGGCCAGTACAGCAGCGACTCCGTTCCAGAACAGCAGCAGTGGGTGCTCGGCGGCATGGGCAACCTCACCAGCGCGCTGCCTGGCGTGATCGTTGGCGACAAGGGTTACTTGGCACGCGTGTTCACCGAAGTGATGCTGCCAATCACCGACGGCTTGGAACTGCGTCCAAAAATCTTTGTTGAACGCGGCTCTGCAACTTACTCGAACCCAAACACGGCTTCTCAGCAGGTTGATGGCGCTCAAACGCTCACCGACGCAGGCTTGGAACTCGGCGTTAAGTTCACACAGCTGATCGACGCTTCGGTGTCGTATGCCAAGAGCTTTAACGATAAGAACATCACCGACGCCGTCAAAGATGCATCTGACGCACGTTTGTTCTTCCGTGTCAGCATCAAGATCTAATTCAGATCGTAGTAATAAAAAACCCCGCTTCGGCGGGGTTTTTTTTGGTGCCAATTAAAAGTTACTGGCCCTTGAGCAACTGTTCAATGCGCTGATCTTTCTCTGACCAAAGCGTACCAATCCACTTCTGAAAACGTTCGCGGTACACCGGATCATTTTCGTAATCGCCTTCGTAGAATTCATGCGGCACTTCGAGCTGGCGCACTTCCACAATCACTTTGCGCACTCGCCCTGCACAGAAATCCCAGAAGCCTTTAGCGCCATCCGGATAAACGATGGTGACGTCCAACAGCGAATTAAGTCGCTCGCCCAAGGCTGAAACCGTAAACGCAAAACCTCCCGACTTAGGTTTTAGCAAATGTCGGAATGGCGATTTTTGTTGGTCGTGTTTGGCTGGCGTGAAACGCGTGCCTTCAAGAAAATTCAGCACCAGCGCTGGCTGATTCTTGAATGCCTCACAAGCCTTGCGCGTAGTTTCAAGATCCTTGCCTTTCAGTGCAGGATTTTTAGCGACCTGTTCCTTGCTGTAGCGTTTCATGAAAGGGTAATCGAGCCCCCACCATGCAAGACCCAGCACTGGCACCCAGATCAATTCTTGCTTGAGAAAAAACTTAAAGAACGGCGCACGTTTTCCGAAAGCGCGCATCAGCACGAAGATGTCATTCCAAGTCTGATGATTGGCGCAAACGAGATACTGACCTTGTGGCGACACGTCCATATTCATGCGCAGATCCCACTCGATGCGCATTAGCAACTGAACCATGATGCTATTGGTCACCGCCCAGTGCTGCGCCAACCACGCCGCAGCAACTGAAAACCGATCACGCAGAGCGCCGTGAGGTATCAGCACTTTGAACAAAACCATCACGTATAACGGAGTCGCCCAAAACACTGTGTTGACGATGAGAAACAACATGACGACCGCACCGTGCAACGGTCCTGGCAGAAAACTCAACATTGCCTATTCCCCATCTTGAGCTCTTCCTGAGATTTTAGGGTTTTTTGATGTCTTCGGGTTTGGCTTCTGATTGCGCGGGAGCTGTCGGCGCAGCCGATGACGGCTCCACTCTAGCTTCGGGTGGCACAGCCAGCGCATCTTGCTCAGCAGCAGTCTGCCTCGGGTGCGCTGACCAATGCAGATGCATGATCTCCCAACTCGTTGGGGTGCGACGCAGAATCATGGTTTCCGTCTGCTCAAGATCAACATCCTGATCGCCGAACAATCCAGAAATTACCGCCTGCGTGAGTACCCATGCAGTCTGGCCGTCTGTAATGACACTACGACGAGTCGGTTTGTAGTCCGTGACTCTGGCAAATTCCGCATCGTCACTTAAATGATTTTTAACGTAGTCGTCGCGCGAAGCTTCGACAAATCCAGTCTCGAACAACCAAGCATCGGGAGACATCAAACTCACTACGGCATCGCGGTTACGTGTGCGCAGCGCTTCGTGAAACGCTTCAACAACATCAGCAGGTGTAGGGATTGCGACAACAACCGGCGGCGGTGCTACAACCTTCGCGACAACTTTAGGCGCGACTTTAGACACAACTTTTTTAGGCGGCGTTTTGTTATTGGCCGCCTGCACCTGAGCAGGTATCAGAGATGCTGCGAGCAGCATCGGCAACAAGCAACGCAGTGCGCTCACAAATTATTCCTTCGACAAACTAGTGGCCTGGATTTCACCGTCTTGGTTGAACACCACCACGCCACGATAGAACCCAGATGGCAGCCCGACCAATACGCATGGACTGGTGATGGCTTGCGTCGAAATCGCATCGGCTGCAGGTTTAATGAAAGTGCCTTTGAGCACAACCAGATCACGACGGATACCCGCTTTGCGGCTGATGGCAATACCAAAACCACCGGTAGCGCGGCGACCCATTTCCACCAAGGCATAAGGCCCGGCAGGCATTGCATCGCTATCAATCAATTTGATGCCGCGTTGATCCTGCCACTTACGAAACTCATTGGCATCAGCAAACACGCTGACAGCAGATTGTTCTTCTGTCGTACCGCATTGCGTCGAACGTGCAAGTTCACGAACTTCAACCGGTGAGTCGCCAGAAAAACGTAGCAACCAACCCAAATCAGATGTGCAGCCGGAGAGCACCAAAATCGCTGCTGCGCTCAATAATGTTTTTGTTTTGAATCCCATGCTGCACCCCTGTTCCGACGCCTTGCGGCGGATACCTCATAAATTTAAAAACACGCCGGCAGCCCTAACTGCGGCGTGTTTAATCGTCTGCCACCATAACTGCATTCTAGCCAATCATGGTTACGCTACGGAGACCCAAAGCAAACCTATATCTCAGAACGGATTCACCGTGCTGGTACGCGTGTAGTTCACGTAACCCAAGCTAGCACCAGCACGCAGGCCTACGCCGGTACGAATCGGTGCCAGCGTAACGTCGCCGACGCGCTGATAGTTCATGCCAACACCCGCAACAACGTACAGACTGCCGTCAACCGCTGGATAACGCTGGAACAAGTCATAGGTGCTGCGCAGGTTATAAACCAAGGTGAAGACTTTGGATGCGTTGCCGCCAAAATCCCAACCGATTGACGGGCCCTGCCAGTACACCGGCATGGAATCGCCACCCTTGTAATGCAGCGTGCCCTTGCCATAACGCAGACCTACGACCATCGCGCCTGAACCTTCATCACCAATGATGTAAGCGTTGGGGCTGCCAAAATCGCTAAAAGCTTTTTCAATCGCCTTGGCCAATCCTTCGCTCGTATCGCCAAAAGCGTGATTCGCAGTGCTAATCAGCTCTTGAGCGCTGTACGTCTCATTGCTAATTGCATGGTCGGCTGTGTTTGTAGCTGCTGGCGAAGCGGAGGCCGGCGCTGTTGGCGCACTAATCTCTGCACGCGAATCAATCGGTTGCTGAGTGACACAAGCCGAGAGCAGCAGAGATGTGAGTAAACCCACCGGTAGAGTTTTACGCATGATCGTTACCTATTCTTTAGTCGTGAATGCACCCTAGTGACCCCGATCTAGCTACTGAGTTCAGCCGGGGCCTGCCTTCTGGGCGATAGTATCTGCTCATGATGACGCTAGCAGTGCAATTAATCCGACCGCGTCGCTCTATGCATCCTGCATCCGCGACGTACAGGCCATCCTTGGCCATAAAAAAAAGCCCCCGCTATTTTTCATAGCGAGGGCTCAAGAGCACATCAGAGCGCTTTAAGGCGCCGGATTAAAATTACGCGTTGCGCAGGGTTGTCCGCCGCAATGATCGACATATCCACCGCCGATCTTGAGGAAGTCTGATTTCATCGCACGATCCTCAATTGTGCTGCGCGGGAATTCATGCGGATCTGCGCCATAACCCAGTTCTGGGCGTGGTGGCGTATTCGTGACGGGTGGAGGTGCAACACCATTGGGATTAGCTGAGCCATCTGCTTTAACGAGTGGACCACTGTCCCATACCGACAAGACACTGCCTGCGTCACCATCGCCGCTCGCACAAGGCAGATAGTCATACGGCTTGTCGTCTGGATGACGTCGACCAAAGCTGATATCGGGTCGCGCAACGCCTTCTGCAGTAACCGCAGGATGCGCGCCAGATTTCACTGCAGGCCCCAGTTGTGAAGAAGCACCACCCACCACCGCAGGGCAATGCACTTTGGCGCCGATGGTGCGCGCCATCACTTCTGCTGTCGTCATGCTGACTTGATGATCACCAAAAGCTGGCGTCAACAGCACGCGTTTCGGCGGCGTGTTGGCGTAAGGCGTGGTGGCGTTCAGATGTTGCGCATACCCGTTGTTCTCAGCGCGGTCCCACAACATCTGCATGAACGACAACACAAACTGCTGATCCAGTGATCCCGGGTAAGAGGTGTAGAGCAGCGAGGCATACATGTCGAAGTCGACGCTGCGTTGGAGCAAGGTCGAATAGTTCATGCCCGGCACGCCGAGCACACCTGCTTTCACATCAGGTGATATCGCCACCAAAGCACCACCAATAATGCCGCCTTGTGAATTGCCGTCGAAGAACAATTCGCGTCGATCGAGCACACATTGTCCGTTGACCTTGAACGCATCCTGCGAGCACAAGCCATTCGCATTCAACATTGCACGGCCCAAGTAAGTGAAGTTGATCATGCTCTGTTGCACACGATCCGCCAACGTTGGGAAGTTAGACACATCCGCCAAGATCGTCACCACATTGAGCACGTCACCAAACGGCGGATCGTAGTACGTCGTATCCAATTCGCCGGCAGTGATACTGGTGTCATGCGAGGCCATGCCGATCCAATCGGTCGAACAATAAACAAAGTTGTTCTCCTCAATCATGTCGCCGACCTGCCCGGAACCTTCTGACTTGGAGCCCAGCAATCCATGTCCATAAACCGCAACTCGCGCGGGCACAGCGGTCGTTGCCGTAGAAGGATCGACATTCCGCTCTAAACCAAAAGCCTTGTATGGAATGCGGCACAAGAAATCGAAAGTCTGCGTTGGCGTTGTTGGGTTACGCCCCGGCAACTGTGAACCCGGTGGGTAGTAGAGCCTTGAACCTGCGATACCGTTCGGCAAGGTCAAATACGAAGGCACCGTAATCACGCCACGCACTTCACGAGCGATGGTGCTGCTGACTTTGTCGCGCACGGTGATCTTGCTGATGGTCGGCGCATTGCCTTGGACATTGCCGTCGCCCGGCGTGGTGTCACCCAATGCTGCAAGTGAGTCGTCACGCATCTTCAGCACGCGCTCGGACAAACTGCGTCCGCTGGCCACCGTGAAATCCCAAGCCATATACAAGGAGCTGCGCTGTATACCCGCAGAGCCCAGTTTGGCAAACAGCGATTCCATATGCGCACGACGGCTGTTGATCTGCGGCAACAAGCTGCTGTGATTGTCGCGATAAATCTGGAATGCAGGCGGCGCAGCAATCGTATTGCCACTGCCATCTTTGAGATTGCGCAGCGCAACGATGTAACGATGGCCTTCTTTAAAGTTGATTGCCGGACGAATGATCAGCGCAGGGCCAGGATCAAACGTGGGGATCTCAATCGATGGCAGCAAGGCTTTGCACTGCGTGCGCAGCTGCTCGCCGACTTCCTTGATCTGTTCTGCCGCAGGCAAGCCCGCATCACCCGCGATACCGAGCACTGCATCAATCGGACGAATCGCATCGCAGGAAGTGAACTTGGTTAGATTGGCATCAAGCTCGCTCCAGATCAGATGACGCTCGCCCGTGTCTGCATCAAGCACAACAATCGGCTGACTATCGCGGAAGCTGTCACGAATATTCGTCAGCGGCACAGCGCCAGTTTTGACCGTGTTCAAATTCGGGATACGCACCAAGATCGCTTGTCCCGGCGAGAAACCATCGTTGCGATTCCATTCCGTCGGATCGATTGATTTGCCCGCAATGTTTTTAGGCATCGACAAAATATTGAGATTGATGCGCTTGCCCGTTGCGGCGCTGCTATCGGCCTTGGTGAAATGATCGTTAGGCCATGGGAACAAGCAGTAATGGTTGTCGAAGAAATCGCAGCGATCTGCCGTCAGCACATCGGGCAACACCTGCAAATCAATATTGCCGGCAGCAGGCGGCAGTTTGCTTTGAATGGTGCCGATGGCTTCAGTAGCGCCGGTGGCCAGCACTGCGTTGACCGGCGTGGTTAACAGCAGTTTGAAACTCAAGGTTCCAGACGCACCATCGCTACCAGTCGTATTCACAACAACGATTTGCTCCAGCGTACCTGCAGCAAAAGTCGCGGTGCCGCTCTTCGCAACATAATCTGCGCCTGCTTTCGCAGTGCCATCTTGCGTAGCGTAATTCACGCTGATGTTGCGACCACTGGCGCTATCCAGCGTCAGCTTGAACGTAAGATTTCCATCAACACGATAAGCCGTCGCGTCATCGATATTAATCTGGCGCGCGTGATCGTCATCCGTAATCGTACCGGTCGCAACCGAACGCTTGAGTGTTGCACCGCTCGCGCCGCTCAGCGTCACACTCATCGTGCGATTGGCTTGCACGTCTTCATTGCCAATCACGTCCACTTCAACGGTCTGGCTAGTTTCGCCGACAGCGAATGTGACATTGCCAGAAGACGCGCTGAAATCCGTACCCGCAGACGCCGTACCGCTGCCAGTGACGTAAGCGATGCTGATCGTTGATGCCGCTGCCTTGTCGAGTGTCACCGCGAAGCTCAGCTTGTTGCTGCCACCAATATCACCTTCTACGGCGGAGGCATCTGAGATGACCGCCTGCGGCAAGGCATAAGTCAGCGTGCCGGTGGCGGTCGCTCTATTCAGCGTTGCATTGATCGGCGCTGATAATTGCAGCGTCATTGTTTTATTACCCGTCGCCGCAGCATTGGCGATGGGTTGCACTTGAACAACCTTGGCGACCTCACCTGGATTGAACACCACGGTCCGGCCCGTTTGGCCGTAGTAGTCAGTGCCTGCCACCGCCGTTCCATTAACGGTGTTGTAAGTCACGTGCACGGTGCTGGTGGTGGCCTCGGACAAAACCACATTGAATCTGAGCCTGTCGTCCGCGGTTTGCGCCGCTGTTGCATCAGCGACACTTACTTTGGGAATGACCGCTCCGGGAACCGTTGGTGGCGTCGTTGTAGTGCCGCCCGGTTTGGGGGTGCTATCGCAAGCCGCGAGCAGCAATGCGCCGCCCAGCAACAACGCCCGTAAGCCTGTTAGACCTTGGTAACGCATGACTTCTCTCCTCCCACATGTCGCGGCCCCATGCATGAGCGCTTTGATAGTGGAACTGAAGTCTTGCGCCTCGGTTATCCCACTCGCTCAAGCTGGTTCAGCCGCAAAAATTGTTTTTTATTATTTAATAATATTTATTATAATTATTTTTTAAAACAAGGCCACCTCGTTTACCGAGGTGGCCCTTAAACGGCATGACTCGCCCCCACGAGTCCTGCTCCCTCCCCAAAAACCCGTTTGCTAGCAGCACGCTTTAATATGTTGCAGGCTGCCAGCGAAATCCTGATTCACCTGATGTTTTTCACAAAACAACAGTGCTGGCGATTTTGTCTCTCCGGAGTATGCTTGCCGGTCTATGCCGCAAACGATAGTAAATAGCGCTCAAACCAATGGATAAGGATTGATGGATTCCAGAGTAATACCTGACACCGTAGATCCGGTTGATCGCTATGTAGCGCGGCTGTATCGCTCCGCGTTCGCCGTGCCACCAGAGCAGTACCGAGCTTGGGCCCTGCGTGAATTGGCCAGCGTCATTCCCCATGACAGCGGCATTTGGGGCAGCGGCAGCCTCAGCCGCATGCGCTTTCATACCTTTACCGTTTCAAACCTGCCAGAAAGCTATCGCGCCACACTGGAAGCAACGACCGAGATCAACCCCATCCTGCCGCGCATGCTGCAGAACCTTGATACGCCAGTTGATATGCGCGATGTATTGCCCGACGCGCAGTTTTTCAAATCAGAAATTTACAAAAAAGTATTCGGTGCACACGGCATTTCGCGCATTCTCGCGACCGTGCATTTTGATCAGCGCAGCGGCTTATATTCGCTGGTCTCGCTGTATCGCAAAGATCGCAACAATCCCTTTACCGACGAAGAAAGAGCACGCCAGAAGCGCGTGACTTATCACCTGTTCAATGCGGTTTCGCATGCCTTCTTCCTGCACCTGAATCGCGATCACCAGAAGCCAGATAACTGCGCCGCAGCGGTGGTTGATCAGGAAGGCTGCTTCCAACAGGCTCAGCCGCGCTTTCTGGATTTCCTCGAAACCAATTTTCCAGGTCGCGCCGATCCCAATGTACTGCCCTTCCCCTTGCCGGCTTCTGGCGAGACCGAAGTGCTGGGCAATCTGTGTGCAAAAAGCGAACGCGCTGGCGACATGTTTATCGTCTATCTCTGGCCCACCGGCCCGCTGGACAGACTCACGCCGCGTGAACGCGAAATTGTTTTCGCCGTCGCTCAGGGTTTGTCGTTTAAGCAGGCGGCCAAAAAAATTGGCGTGGCGCCGTCTACGGTTGCCAACCATTTGTATCGCGTCTATCGCAAGCTTGGCGTCTATAGCCGCACGGAACTAGCTGCTTTGGTGCATCCACGCCCAGCCGATTAGAGGTAGACTCGGCGCACTATTTTTGAGCGTATCCATGCAAAATTTAACCCCGCAAGAATTCAAGGATCGAATGGCGCAGGGCGTTGCTGTTCTCGACGTCCGCACTCCTGAAGAAGTAGAGATTGCTGCTCTCTCAGGTGCGATCAACATTCCGATGAATGAACTGCCGACACGACTCGGCGAACTCGACTCCAATGCCCCTATCGCAGTGCTGTGCCATCACGGCATGCGCAGTGAAATGGCCAGTCGATTTCTTGAACGCAACGGCTTTGCCGATGTCGCTCATCTTGTGGGTGGTATTGATGCTTGGTCTGCCAGCATCGACACCAGCGTTCCACGCTACTAAATCATCATCTTGAGTTTGGGGTCACCATGCGTTTAAAGGCTTTATTGTTGTGCGCGGCCGTATCGCTGCCCGGTGCAGCCAGTGCCAATGAATTGTTGCGCGTTTATGAGTTGGCGCAGCAGAACGATATGCAGTTTCAAGCTGCCGCTGCGCAGCGTGATGCTGCGATAGAGGCCAAGCCGCAAGCGCGCGCTGCGTTTCTGCCGCAGATTACGGGCGGCTATGTACGCGGCAAAACCTTTCAGAACTCCAAGTACGCCAACCCTGCGTTCCAGACGGCTCCTGAAAACCAGAAGTTCATAACCGATGGCCTACAGGCCACGCTTAACCAAACAATTTTCAACTGGCAGTATTTTGAACAGCTACGCCAGTCTGACGATCAAGTCGCTCTCGCTGCAGCGAGCTACAACGCAGCACAGCAAAATCTGGTTCTGCGTGTTGCATCGGCTTACTTCGATGTGTTGTCAGCCAACGACAGCCTGCGTACAAGCCAGTCTGAGAAAAAAGCATTGGAGCGCCAGCTCGATCAAGCCAAGCAGCGTTTTGACGTGGGTCTTGCTGCGATCACTGACGTGCAAGATTCGCAGGCACGCTACGACCTGACATTGGCCTCTTTGATTTCGGCCGAGCAAACTCTTGCGAATAACAAGGAAGCACTCGCCGTAATTACAGGCGAGAACATGACCAAACTCACCACGCTTCAGGATGAGTTTCTGTTGCCGCCACCCGCACCTGAAAATGTCGACAGCTGGGTTGCCAGCGCTAAGCAAGGCAATTTTGATCTGCTAACTGCACAGCTGCAGGCTGATATCTCCAAGCGCGGCATCGACGTGGCTTGGGCCAAACATCTCCCTACTGTTGGGCTGATGGCTCAGTACTCCGACGGTGAACAAGGTGGCCTGTTCGGTGCGCAACAAACCACCAAGGAGGTTCAGCTACAGCTCACCGTGCCAATCTTCTCCGGCGGCGCGACCCAATCCGGTGTTCGCCAGGCCAAGGCCACGCATGCGCAGTACAAGGCGATGTACGAAGGCCAGAAGCGCGTTACCGAACAGCAGACCCGCAACGCCTATCTGGGCGTGATTGCTGGCGCCCTCCGCGTCAAAGCCCTGAAGCAAGCGGTGACTTCCAACACCACCGCCCTCAGCGCCAGCGAAACCGGCATGCAGGTCGGCACGCGTACCTCGGTAGACGTCCTCAATGCTGAGCAACTGCTGTACATGTCACAGCGCGACTACTACAAATCCCGCTACGAATACCTGCTGAGCTTTTTAAGGCTCAAAGCCGCCGCCGGCACCCTGTCCGTTCAGGACTTGAGCGTGATCGACAACCTGATCGTCGCCGCCCAGTAAGCAACTTCATTAAAGGCCCGCCGCAAGCAATTGCGGCGGGCCTTTCCTATTTGTAGACAGCCATTCACGGCGCCCCCTTACTCGTTATTCTATTTTGTATATATAAAAGTAACGATATATTCTTTTTAATAATGATCCGAAGTAGGCAAGATGCGCTCCATCAACAAGCAAAGGAGCGGGAAGATCATGTCGTACTCGAACAAGAAAAAGGGAATTTTCGCGGTGTCAGCCTTGACGCTCATTGCAGCGGCTGCCGCAGCACCAGCTTACGCCCAAGACAGCGGCGCGACTTCGGTTCAGGACTTGGACCAGCGCATCCGTATTCTTGAGCGCCAGCTCGAAATTCAGAAAGAAGATTCCGAAGCAAAAGCCAAAGAAGCCGCCGTTGTTACCGCTGGCGATAAAGGCTTTTCGATCAAAAGCGCCAAAGGCGATTACGAGTTGCAGTTCCGTGGCTTGTTTCAGGCAGATGCTCGCTTCTTCAACGGCGACAACCTCGGCGGCAATCCAGGCCGACTGAACGATCAGTTCCTGCTGCGTCGTGTTGAACCTACGATCTCAGGCAGCCTCGGCAAACTTGTCGGCTTCCAGATCACCCCTCAGTTCGGTGGCGATGCACCAGCTCTTCTGGATTTCTGGGGCGAACTGCGTTTTGACCCAGCTGCCAATGTTCGCGTCGGTCGCTTCAAACAGCCTGTCGGCTTAGAAAATCTGCAGTCCAGCCCAGCGCTCACCTTCATCGAACGCGCGCTGCCTACCAGCCTCGTGCCTAGCCGCGATAACGGTATTCAGTTGCATGGTCAGCTGTTCAGCCAGACGTTGAGCTACGCCATTGGCGTCTTCAATGGCGGCGCGGACGCTGGCGATGCTGCAACCCCAGACACCGACAACCGTCATGACATCGCTGCACGCGTCTTTGCCGAGCCGTTCAAGAACAGCCCAGGCATCTTGCAGAACTTGGGCGTCGGCATTGCTGCCACCACCGGCAACGCTTACGGCGCAGCGAACACCGTTGCTATCAAGAGCAACTACAAATCAGTCGCCCAGAACAGCTTCTTTGCTTATCGCGGCACCACCAATGCCAACGGCAAGCACACGCATTTGGCGCCACAGGCTTACTGGTACAACAACAACTACGGCATCCTCGCCGAGTACGTGATCTCTCGCCAAGAACTGAAGAATGGGCTCAACGAACGCAGCGTTTCGCACAAGGCCTATCAGGTTGCTGCCAACTACGTTCTCACCGGCGAAGACGCCAGCTTTAAAGGCGTAAAGCCGAAATCACCGTTCAAGATTGGTGGTGATGGTTGGGGCGCGTTTGAAATCGCTGCTCGTACCAGCGCTTTGACGCTCGACTCCGACACCTTCATCGCCGGCGGCGGCACCAGCTTCGCTGATCCAACCCTTGCAGCACGCAAAGCCACCGAATACGGCGTAGCAGCGAACTGGTATCTGACCACCAACGCAAAAATCGCCCTCAACTACGAAGCAACCCGCTTCGATGGTGGTGCAACCGCTCTTCAGGGCACAGATCGCCAGAATGAGCGCGCCATCATTGCTCGCGTCCAGCTGGCCTACTAAGTCACGGCTTAAACAGGAACATCATCATGAAATTTTCTAAAACCATCCTGGCAGCGCTGACCACCACAGCGCTGCTTCTCCCGGCCATCAGCAACGCTGCTAACGTGCAGTTGCTGAACGTCTCTTACGATCCAACTCGCGAGCTGTATCGCGATATCAACGCAAAGTTTGCTGAACAGTGGAAAGCCAAGACCGGCGACACCGTCACCATTCAGCAGTCGCATGGCGGTTCCGGTAAGCAGGCACGCGCCATCATCGACGGCCTCGAAGCCGACGTTGCAACGCTGGCTCTGGGTTATGACATCGACGCGCTTTACGACAAAGCCAAGCTGATCCCTAAGGATTGGCAGAAGCGCTTGCCGAATAACTCCTCGCCTTACACCTCGACGATTGTGTTGCTCGTACGCAAAGGCAATCCAAAAGGCATCAAGGATTGGAACGATCTGGCTCGTCCTGGCGTTAGCGTAATCACGCCTAACCCGAAGACCAGCGGCGGTGCGCGTTGGAACTATCTGGCGGCTTGGGCTTATGCGCAGAAGCAGAACGGTAACGACGAAACCAAGACCAAGGCATTTTTGAGCAAGCTGTTCAAGAACGTTCCAGTGCTCGACTCCGGTGCTCGCGGCGCAACGCAGACCTTTGTTCAGCGTGGCATTGGCGACGTACTGATCAGCTGGGAAAACGAAGCGTATCTAGCTCTGAACGAATTCGGCGCAGACAAGTTTGAAATCATCGCTCCTTCGATTTCGATCCTCGCTGAACCACCCGTCACCATCGTCGACAAGGTTGCAGACAAGCACGGAACGCGCAAAGTTGCGGATGCTTACCTGAAGTTCCTCTACACCGACGAAGGTCAGGAAATCATTGCGAAGAACTTCTACCGTCCAACCAACCCAGCTATTGCAGCGAAGTACGCTGGCAAGTTCCCCAAGCTGAACCTGGTGACGATTGCTGACTTCGGCGGCTGGAACAAAGCGCAGACCACGCACTTTGGTGAAGGCGGCGTGTTTGACCAGATTTACGGAGTTAAATAGTCATGAGCATCACCGCCATTAACACACGCAATCAGTTCCGCGGCAGCATCGTTGGCATCAACCGTGGCGAGATTGTTTCGGAAATTGAAATTGAAACTGCCGCAGGTATCGTCGGCGCCATCGTAACGTCCAGCTCCATCGACAGCCTGCGCCTCCGCGTTGGCGACGACGCCTTGGCCATTTTCAAGGCGACCGAAGTGTTGGTGGCGAAGCTCGGCTAATCAGCTGAACTAGCAACCAAAAGGAATAGCCCATGTGCCTCATCATCCACAAACCGCGCGGAACTGAAATACCCGCAGATCTGTTGGAAGCAGCCGTCTCGCTTAACCGCGATGGCTGGGGGCTCATGGGCTTTTCTCCTGATGGAGAGTTACTCGTAGAGCGTCACGCTAAAGTGGATCTGGACCAAATTCTGGCCACTGAACGCAAGCTTCGTGATTCCGAATACGTACTGCACTTACGTAAACGCACACGCGGCGCTGCAGATGTCGATAACGCACATCCATTCAAAGTCACCAATGGCATCTACATGATGCACAACGGCACCATTAAACTGGATGCACGTGTTGCAGGCATGTCGGACAGCTGGCACTTTGTTTCGGAGATTCTGCGGCCCCTCGCCCAGCGTCACACCGGTGTGTTGTTGGATAATGCCTTTCACCGCTTGTTGGAGATTGCACTGCGTCCAGAAAATAAGTTGGCGTTGTTGGACTATCCGGCACGTCGCATCATCTTGATCAATCAAGAGCATGGTGCAGAGTTGGATGGCTTATGGCTCAGCAGCACACGTTGGATTGATCGTCGCTTGTTGCCACTGGGCACCACCCCGCAGCCGCAAGAACGTAGTTACGAACCGTCTGAAGTCCGTTTCCTCTAATAAATTTTAAGGGCAGAATCAAAATGAAAAAAAACAAAGTACTGCTTACCTTGGCTGTTGCATTCGGCCTTGTGGCTGGCGCTGCACAAGCAGCAACACCTGAACTGCTCAACGCGTCGTACGACGTCGCGCGCAACTTCTACAAAGATTTCAATCCTGTTTTCATTGCAGACTGGAAGCAGAAAACCGGTCAAGACATTCGCATCAATCAGTCGCATGGCGGATCGACCAAACAAGCTCGCGCCGTCATTGATGGCCTAGAAGCTGATATTTACAGCTCCAACAATCCGCTCGACGTTAATGCGATCTCTGAAAAGGGACGCCTGCTGTCGGCAGACTGGGCAAAGAAATTCCCCAACAACAGCTCACCATCCTGGTCGACGATTCTGTTCGTTGTTCGCAAGGGCAACCCTAAGGGCATAAAGGACTGGGGCGATCTGGCCCGTTCAGGCGTTTCAGTCGTCGTACCTAACCCTAAGACTTCCGGCAACGGTCGCTACAGCTACCTCGCAGCATGGGAATGGGCCAAGCGTAAGAATGGTGGCGACGAGAAAGCAGCACGTACATTTGTGACCAGCCTGTTTAAGAACGTTCCAGTGCTGGACACGGGTGGCCGCGGCGCCACCACCACCTTCGCTCAGCGTGACATCGGCGATGTACTGCTGACGTTCGAAAACGAAGTGCGCCTGATTAAGGACGAACTCGGCCCAGACAAGTTTGACGTCGTCATCCCTTCGCTGACGGTTCGCGCCGACAACCCGATTGCTATCGTCGACAAGGTTGCGTCCAAGAAAGGCACTACCAAGATCGCGCAGGCCTATATCAACTTCCATTACTCGGATAAGGGTCAGGAAATCTTTGCCAACAACGATATTCGCCCCATCAACCCAGCAATTCTGAAAAAATACGCGTCTCGCTTCCCAGAGCTCAACGTATTTGATGTTGACCAAGCATTTGGCAGCTGGAACAAGGCACAATCAACCCACTTCGCCGATGGCGGAACGTTCGATCAGATTTTCCAAGGCAAATAGTTTTTCCAAGGCAAAAAATTAAATGAGCACAGCATCAAAACCGGGGCGACGTAAGTCGCCCCGTTCTGCTATTCCGGGGTTTGGAATTAATTTAGGGTTTACCCTGACTTATCTGTCCCTGATTGTTCTAATCCCGCTTGCAGGCGTCTTCATTAAGAGCGCAGGCCTCGGCTGGGATGGCATCTGGCATGTCGTCAGCTCGCCCCGCGTGCTGGCCGCACTCCAGTTGAGTTTTGGTGCTGCGTTGATTGCCGCACTCATCAACGCAGTTTTTGGCCCGCTGGTCGCATGGGTATTCGTGCGTTATCAGTTCCCGGGCAAGCGCTTCTTTGATGCCGTGATCGATCTGCCATTCGCACTGCCAACCGCAGTTGCTGGTATCGCGCTCACGTCGCTGTATTCGCCGAATGGCTGGATCGGCCAGTTCCTCGAACCTCTGGGCATCAAGGTGGCATTCACGCCGATCGGCGTGATCATCGCCATGACCTTTATCGGTCTGCCATTCGTGGTGCGCACCGTACAGCCTGTACTCGAAGAAGCTGAAAAGGAACTGGAAGAAGCCGCTGCCACCTTGGGCGCTAATCGCTGGCAAACCATCTCTCAGGTTATTTTGCCGACGGTGTTTCCCGCACTCCTCACCGGTTTTGCACTAGCGTTTGCACGCGCAGTTGGTGAATACGGTTCAATTATTTTCATCGCTGGCAATCTGCCAATGGTTTCGGAAATTGCACCGCTGCTGATCATCATCAAGCTGGAAGAATTCGACTACGCTGGCGCCACCGCCATCGCAGCAACCATGCTGACTATTTCCTTCGTCTTGCTGCTGCTGATCAATAGCTTGCAAGCCTGGAGTCGCAACCGGGGTGGCCGCAAATGAGTAATCCAGCAACCGACTATTCACTTCAGGATCCACCGAAGATCCCTTTTGAGCCGCTGATCGAACGCAACTCTTCAATCAGTGAGCCCACGTGGGTGCGCTGGTCACTGATCTTTGTCGCAATCCTTTTCCTCGCACTGTTCCTGCTGCTGCCTTTGATCAGCGTGTTCACCGAAGCACTGCGCAATGGCTTGGGCCCTTACTTTGCTGCGATTGTTGAGCCCGATGCACTGTCATCAATCAAGCTCACATTGATCGCCGCCGCCATTGCAGTACCGCTAAACCTTGCACTTGGTGTCAGCGCTGCGTGGTGCATCACCAAGTTCGAGTTCCGCGGCAAGAGTCTGTTGATCTCTCTGATCGACCTGCCCTTCTCAGTCTCGCCGGTCGTCGCAGGTTTGATCTATGTACTGATCTTTGGTCGACAGGGTTATCTCGGTCCGTGGGTGATGGATCACGACATCAAGATTCTGTTCGCAGTGCCAGGCATTGTGCTGGCGACGATCTTCGTCACCTTCCCGTTCATTGCCCGCGAATTGATTCCGCTGATGCAGGAACAAGGCACCGACAGCGAACAAGCTGCACTGTCGCTCGGCGCCAACGGTTGGCAAACCTTCTGGCATGTGACCTTGCCTAACATCAAATGGGGCCTGCTCTACGGCGTGCTGCTTTGCAACGCACGTGCGATGGGTGAGTTCGGCGCCGTCAGCGTCGTCTCCGGTCACATCCGCGGTGAAACCAACACCATGCCGCTACAGATCGAAATTCTTTACAACGAATATTCGTTCTCCGCTGCCTTTGCTGTTGCCTCGCTACTCGCTGGCCTTGCGCTCGTTACCCTCGGCGTTAAGAGCTTTCTCGAGTGGCGTTATGGCGATGAGTTGGCCGCTGGCCGTAAACATTAATTCATGAACGGCGTCGCCAAAGGCGACGGCGTTGAATAGTTAAAAATTTAAAGAGTTAATAGAAGAACATGGACATTCAGATCCGCGACATCTACAAAGGCTTCGGCAGCTTTCCTGCGCTGCGTGGCGCCAACCTTGATATTCGCTCCGGCGAATTGATTGCACTGCTCGGCCCATCAGGCTCCGGCAAAACAACTTTGCTGCGCACGATTGCTGGCTTGGAATTTCCAGACGCCGGACAAATTCTGTTTGGGGGCGTCGATACCGCGCCGCTGCCCGTTAGCGAACGTCGTGTCGGTTTCGTATTCCAACACTACGCACTGTTCAAACACATGACTGTGTTGGACAACATCACCTTCGGTCTGCGTGTACGTAAAAGCAAAAATCGTCCGGACAAAGATGCCATCCGTAAACGTGCACTAGAACTTCTCGACCTCGTGCAACTCTCAGGTCTCGAAAAACGCTATCCCGCACAGCTCTCTGGCGGTCAGCGTCAGCGCGTCGCACTCGCACGCGCACTCGCCATTGAGCCCAGCGTATTGCTGTTAGACGAACCCTTCGGCGCACTCGATGCCAAGGTGCGTAAAGATCTGCGCCGCTGGTTGCGCGAGCTGCACGACAAGACTGGTGTCACCACCATCTTCGTCACGCACGATCAGGAAGAAGCCTTGGAATTGGCCGACCGCGTTGTTGTGATGAATCGCGGCAGCATCGAACAGGTTGGCTCTACTTCCGATGTTTACGAGCGCCCAGCAACGCCATTCGTGTTCGACTTCCTCGGCAGCGTTAACGTATTCCCCGGCACCGTTAAGGATCGCAAGCTCAGCATCGACGGCGCCAACGTCACGCTGGATACCGACAACGATCACGCTGCAGGTGCTGTCGATATCTATGTTCGTCCACACGATCTACGCGTTGTTGAAGAAGGCAGCTCCGGCTTTGATGTAACGATCAAAACTGTGCAGCGTACCGGCGCCATCGTGCGTCTGATTACGCAGCTCAAGCACAACAAAGAGATCGTCGAAGTTGAGCTAGCGCACCTCGATCCACAAGCCATCAATCGCAAGGTTGGCGAAAGCATTCGTCTGCAGCCTGCAATTTATGGCTTGTTCCCACGCGCATCGCATGACTCAGTGCGCACACTGCCAGACGTTGATCCATTGGCCGTACCAGAGCATCGCGAACGCGGACGTCTTGGCTAAAAAGCCTTGATTGCAGCATTCATTAAAAAGCCGGGCATTGCCCGGCTTTTTAATTTATGAACAGGATGTTCTGTATGTGGGTGAGCGCATGGATGCGCAGGAACCCACAACAGCGCTATTTTTGCAACGGCGAAACTGGCACCGGCACCAGCAGCTGCAACAAAACGCGTGCACTGATCGCACAAGTACAAATGACGGCCGCCATCGGAATCGCCGTGCCATTGAAGAGATGCCCGACGACGGAGCCGGAGATAGCCGCAATTCCAAACTGCAAAGTACCGAGCAACGCCGCCGCCATGCCTGCGCGATCACCAAAAGGCGCCATTGCACCTGCGGTGGAATTTGGGAATGAAAAACCCAAGCAGCTCATGCCACAGAAAAGTGGAATCATGATGCCAAGCAGCCCACCAAAACCTGTCAATGCATTAATCAGCAGCAGCACGCCGAAGCCAGCGTTAGCCATCAGCGCAATGCGCAACACATGTTCTGAACGATAACGTTGCAGTACGAATGAATTGACCTGCGCAGCGGCAATCAAGCCCAAGGCATTCGAACCAAACAGCCAGCCAAAGTGCGCTGGTGATACGCCGTAAACATTGATGAAGACGAACGATGAAGCCGAGATGTAGGCGAACATACCGGCCTGAGCAACCGCACCCGACAGGGCATAACCCATGAAACGGCGATGCTGTAGCAAGCGCGTATACCCGGCGAGAACATTGCTAAGACGCAAAGATTCACTGCGGCCGCGACTAGTTTCAGGCAAAGCATAAATTCCTGCAAAGCAAAGTAGGCTGTAACCCGTCATCGCAAGAAAAATGGCTTGCCAGCCAAACAGCAAAAAGATTTGCCCGCCAACCAGCGGCGCGAGAATGGGAGCCACGCCCATGATCAGCACCAACGTTGAAAGCACTCGCGCCATCTCTTGTGGCGGAAACAGATCGCGCACCATCGCACGCGTAATCACCATACCTGCACAACCACCGAGCGCTTGCAGGAATCGCAGCATGACGAGGCTGTACATGC
The DNA here is from genome assembly GCF_003052265.1 of Stenotrophobium rhamnosiphilum. GTDB lineage: Bacteria > Pseudomonadota > Gammaproteobacteria > Nevskiales > Nevskiaceae > Stenotrophobium > Stenotrophobium rhamnosiphilum. The sequence goes on along the minus strand of NZ_QANS01000001.1, from coordinate 276,240 downwards.
TGGGTGCATACGCGCATGCAAGCGACACCAGACTGTAAAGCGCCAAACCAAATAGCAGTGGTTTTTTGCGCCCGAAACGATCTGACACCGGGCCATAGATCAGCTGGCCGATGGCCAAGCCAATAAAGTACAGAGAGAGTGTGAGCTGCGTTGATTCCGTATCAGCGCCGAAGTGCGCCTGCAATGCAGGCAGGCTTGGCAGATACATATCAATCGACAGCGGGCCAATGGCCATCACCGCTGCGGCGGTAAAAACAAAACGGCGCAGGTTAACCTGCGCCGTTGTTGGCGCAACCTCTACATCTTTTGGTGCGCCGTTAGGATTCACTGATTGCGCCTTAAACTTCAGGTCTCATTTGTGGGAACAACAGCACATCGCGAATCGACGGCGAGTCCGTGAGGAACATCACCAGACGATCAATGCCGATGCCTGCGCCTGCAGTTGGTGGCAAGCCGTATTCAAGCGCGCGGATGTAATCAGCGTCGAAGAACATCGCTTCATCATCGCCGCCCTCTTTCGCAGTGACCTGCGACTTAAAGCGTGCGGCCTGATCATCCGGATCGTTCAACTCGGAGAAACCATTGGCGACTTCACGACCACCGACGAAGAACTCGAAACGATCCGTCACGTCTGGATCTGTGTCGCTACGACGTGCAAGCGGTGAAACTTCGGTCGGATATTCGGTGATGAAGGTCGGATCAAGCAGATTCGCTTCAACCGTCTTCTCGAAGATTTCGGTGAGCAACTTGCCGCTGCCGTAGCTGGGCTTGACGTCACAACGCAGGCTCTTCGCGAACTCGGCGAGATATTCACGCTCGTTGATACGCGAGGCATCAATCGTCGGATTGAACTGCTTAACTGCATCACGCATCGACCAGCGATTGAACGGCTTCTCCAGATCGTATTCGCGGCCTTGATACGTCAGCTGCGCAGAACCATTCACCGCCAGCGCGAGATCGCGAAGCATGTTTTCGATCAAGTCCATCAGCTCGCGATAATCTGCGTAGGCTTGATAAAACTCGAGCATGGTGAATTCAGGATTGTGGCGCGTGCTCAAGCCCTCATTGCGGAAGTTGCGATTGATCTCATAGACCTTTTCGAAACCACCCACAACGAGACGCTTCAAATACAACTCAGGCGCAATGCGCAGATACAGATCGCGATCCAGTGCGTTGTGATGCGTGATGAACGGCTTGGCCGTCGCGCCGCCAGGAATCTGCTGCATCATCGGCGTTTCAACTTCTGAGTAGCCGAGGCTATCGAGGAAGTTGCGGATGAAGCGCACCGACTGGCCGCGCTTTTCAAAAACTTTCTTTACTTCTGGATTCACAATCAAATCCAGATAGCGCTGGCGATAGCGCACTTCGGTGTCGGTGAGACCTGCCCACTTTTCTGGCAACGGGCGAATGCCCTTGGTCAACAGCTCCAAAGCGGTGACGCGAATCGACAATTCGCCAGTTTTGGTTTTCATGATGGTGCCGGTGGCACCAAAAATATCGCCAACATCGCTGCTCTTGAATTGCGCATACAGCTCTTCGCCAAGCGCAGCTTGCTGAACAAAAATCTGAATGCGGCCTGACATGTCTTGCAGCGTGCCGAAGCTCGCCTTGCCCATCACGCGCTTGGCCATCAAACGACCAGCGACGCGGAACGTGTCGGTGACGCCTTCCAGTTCTTCAGCCGTGTGGCTGCTGTAAACACCTTGCAAATGATCAGCCAAAGTGTCGCGGCGGAAAGTGTTGGGATAGGCGTTACCAGCGGCGCGCAGTTTTTCCAACTTCTCGCGACGCGTCGCAATGATGTGGTTCTCGTCCTGCGGCTGCTGTGGCTGTTCTTGTTCGCTCATATCACTTTATTCCGGCATGTTGCGCACTCGCATCTGCGAGCGAGCTAATTAGAGTCCCTGCTTAAGGCTGGCTTCGATAAACGGATCGAGATGGCCGTTGAGTACTTTCGTGGTGTCGGCAATTTCAACGCCGGTGCGCAGATCTTTGATGCGTGATTGATCGAGCACGTAGCTGCGAATCTGGTGGCCCCATTCGATGTCCGCTTTGGAGTCTTCCAGCTTCTGCTTTTCTGCCGAACGCTTTTCCATTTCGCGCTCGTACAACTTGGCCTTCAACATTTTCATCGCGCGATCACGGTTCGCGTGCTGCGAGCGCTGCGTTTGGCAGGCCACAACGATACCGCTGGGAACGTGCGTGATACGAATAGCCGATTCAGTCTTATTAACGTGCTGACCACCCGCGCCGGATGAGCGATAGGTAACGGCGGTGAGATCTGCCGGATTGATATCAATCTCAAAGCTGTCATCAATTTCTGGTGCGACAAACACACCAGCAAAAGAAGTGTGGCGACGATTGCCTGAATCGAATGGTGACTTGCGCACCAGACGGTGCACGCCAATTTCCGTGCGCAGCCAACCGAAGGCATACGGTCCTTCGACAAAGACGGTGGCGGATTTGATGCCCGCAACTTCACCCGCCGAGACTTCCATCAACTCGGTCTTGAAGCCCTTGCCGTTGGCCCACTGCAGATACATGCGCAGAATCATTTCTGCCCAGTCCTGAGCCTCTGTACCGCCGGAGCCAGACTGCACATCGAGATAAGCGTTGGCTCGATCCATTTCGCCGGAGAACATGCGGCGGAATTCCATATCGTCAGCGAGTTGGATCAGCGCGGTGATATCACGCGCAATTTCAGCGATGGTGCCGCTGTCGTTTTCGGCTTCAGCCAATTCGAGCAAGTCGGTGGCATCGTTCAAACCAGCATTGGCTTTGTCGATAGGACGAATCACGTCCTCAAGTTTTGCGCGTTCGCGGCCGGTTTCTTGAGCTTTTTTATTATCTGCCCAAAAATCGCCCTGCTCCATCTCGGCGATTACTTCGGCGAGGCGGTCGCGTTTGACATCGTAGTCAAAGATAGCCCCGGAGCGCGTCGAAACGCACTCGCAGGGCTGTGATCTCACTTTTGATCTGATTCGGTTCCATGGAACTGGGCACTTTTAAGGGCGCGAAGTATAACGGATGAGTGCCAACCCAAATCACGTTATGTGCGGTAGCGGGTTGTATCCGTCCCGCCCGCATGTTAAAAAATCACCGGATTTCCGGCAGACGCATCTACATGCGGCTGCTATAGTCATTTGAATCGCTTTTTACTGTCGGAACCGCTCAGGGGAGAATTATGAAATACCGTTCCGGTCTGCTGGCCGCGTTACTCAGCATTGCTATCGCTGTACCCGTTTTTGCTCAAGATGAAGCAGCACCTGTCGATGCTGCTGCGACTGAAGCACCTGCTGCTGATGCCCCACCGGCTGACGCTGCTCCTGCTGATGCCGCTGCAACTGATGCTGCGCCTGCTGAAGCCGCACCTGCCGACGCAGCTGCGACTGACGCTGCCCCTGCTGAAGCTGCTCCTACCGATGCAGCTGCAACTGAAGCCGCTCCTACTGATGCAGCCGCTGTTGAAGCTGCACCTGTTGATGCTGCGCCTGCCGATGCAGCCGCTGCTGAAGCCGCACCTGCAGACGCTGCAGCTCTGACCGACGCATCTGCTGCTCCTGCCGAAGAAGTTGCTGCTCCTGCTGAAGAAACCGCTTCCAGCGAATCGTCCGATTCCGGCAGCAGCGCAGGCGGTTCGGCCATCAAAGGCCACCCGTTCTACGTTTCGCCAATGTTCTCCTACACGCTTAGCGACGGCGATGCCGCTGTTAAAAACGGTCTGGGCGGCGTGATCTCTGTTGGTAAGCGTCTGACCGATGGCCTCAACCTCGAACTGAATGCTTTCTACAGCACGATGAAGGGCGACAGCAAAGCTAAGGCCGGCGGCTTTAGCGGCGACGCCAAGCTCAAGGGCTTCGGTCTTACGGCATTGTTGTTCCCACTGTCGAGCTTCCCTAACGCTTTCGGTATCGTCAGCGTTGACTACGCCACCGGCTCTAACGCTCCTTACGGTCAGCCACTGTTCTCGGCTAACCCAACCAGCGTCAGTTCATTGGACTACCGCAGCACCGTGTTTGATCTCGGCGTGGGTTACCTCTGGCCGATCACCGAACGCATCCTGCTCCGTACGGAAGCTCGCTACCGCATGAACTCGCACGGTCGCGAATTCCTCGGCATTCACAGCGGCGAACAGAGCGCTTTCTATGAAGGCGTGTTCAACGTCGGTGTACTGATCCCATTGGGCGCCAAGGCTGCTGCGGCTCCTGTTGCTACCGAAGCCCCAGTTGAAGTTGTGGCTGCTGCCGCTGGCGAAGCTGACAGCGACGGTGACGGCGTTGTCGACAGCCTGGACAAGTGCCCAGACACCCCAGCTGGCACCAAGGTCAACGCAGAAGGTTGCGCGCTTGATACCGATGGCGACGGCGTACCTGATGACATTGACGAGTGCCCGAACACCCCAGCTGGCGCGAAAGTGCTCGCTAATGGTTGCGCACTGAAGGGCGACTGCCGCACGCCGAAGGCTGGCGAAGCCATCGACGAAAACGGTTGCGCTGTGAACAAGGCGTTCATCCTCAAGGGTGTGAACTTCGAGTTCGATTCCGACCGTCTGACTGCAGATGCCAAGGAAATCCTCAATGGCGTAGCTGAGACCCTCAAGTCTTACGCTGACCTGAAGATTGAAGTGGCCGGTCACACCGACGACGTCGGCACCGAAGCCTACAACCTCGGCCTCTCTGAGCGCCGCGCTAACTCGGTCAAGACCTACCTCTCCAGCCGCGGCACAGACGTTTCCCGTCTGACCCCAGTTGGCTACGGCAAGACCAAGCCACTGGTTGACGGCACCACTGACGAAGACCGCGCGAAGAACCGTCGCGTTGAGTTGAACGTCAAAGAGTAAAAGCTACTGAAGTAAAAAAGCCCCGCCAGAGCAATCTCGCGGGGCTTTTCTTTGGGCGTTTGTAAATCCTGAATGAACCGGCAGAGGGGGCAAGCCACGTCTTTTGGTCGATGTGTTAGTTCGCCGCCTTGCGGCGTGGCTACTGCCTGCGCTTATTGAATGGGCGTGTTTCGCGCTGCGGCGCGAGTTACTTTTCTTTGCTGGTGCAAAGAAAAGTAACCCAAAGAAAGCACCTTTAGAAGCAAAGCCACTTTTGCTGTTCTATAGCGGACAGTCAGCTCGATGGCGCACTCCATCTCTAGGCATGTAAAAAGTGATAACGGCACTTTTTTCTCGCCTTGGAAACAGCAGTTAGAAATCGTTTTTGCGTTAAAAGCTGAAAGACACAAGTGGCTTTGCTTTTAGAAACGTTTTCTTTGGTGACTTTCTTTGACGTTAATCAAAGAAAGTTACCCGCGCTTCAGCGCGGAATAAGAAACCTCAATCAGCGCAAGCCGCGTTACGCCGCAAGGCGACGCACAGACACATCCATACCGCCGCCTGCACACCGTACCGTGCATAACGAAAACGGCCACCTCTCGGTGGCCATTTTCTTTACAACATACGTTCTGAACTAGAAGCGCTTAGGCCCACTCGGCTTGCTGTACTTACGCGGCACTGGTGCCGAAGTCGCTTGCTCGCCCGCCTTGGTGATCTTGAGCTGCTGACCGCACACCCAAACCTTCTGCAAACCACGGAAGGTTTCTTTCGGCATGCCTTCTGGCAAATCGATCAAGCTGTGATCTTCAAAGATTTCGATGCGACCAATGAACTCGCTGTCGATTTCGGCTTCGTTCGCAATCGCGCCAACGATGTTGCCGGGCTTCACGGCGTGAACATGGCCCACTTCAATGCGGTAGGTCTCCATGCCCTCTTCCGACGCACCGCGCGGACGAGATGCTGGACGCTCAGTGCTGCGTTCCGGACGGTCAGCAGCAGTAGTACGCTCTGGACGTTCGGTGCGCACAGGACGCTCAGTACGTTCAAATCTTTCTGCCGGAGCTGGGCGCTCGCTACGTTCTGCACGTGGTGCCACTTCAATCGTTGCACGTGGTGAATCACGGAAATCACGCGCTTCGCGAACAGGTGGCGTGCGACGGTCAGGCGTCGGGCGACGCTCTGAACGCTCGGAGCGATCCGAAGCAAACATATTTTCACGATGCGACGAACGCTCTGGGCCAGCAACGGCCGCAGCACGGCGTTCAATCGGGCCTTCTGCAAGCAACAGCGGCTTGTCGCCCTGCGCCATTTGCGCGAGTGCGGCTGCAATCTCGATCATCGGCACATTGTTTTCATGCTCGTACTGCTCAACTGCAGCACGCAGCGTATCGAGGCCACCAGCAGCAATCGTTTCGCTGATTTTCTGTTTGAAACGCACGATGCGCAGATCGTTCACCGCGCTGACGCTCGGCAACTGCATCAGCGTTACTGGCTGACGCGTCGCGCGTTCAATCGTTGCAAGCAGGTGACGCTCGCGCGAAGCAACAAACAGAATCGCTTCACCGCTACGCCCTGCACGACCGGTACGGCCGATACGGTGAACGTAGGATTCGGTGTCGGTTGGAATATCAAAGTTCACAACATGGCTGATGCGTTCCACGTCGAGGCCGCGAGCAGCAACGTCAGTAGCGACGATGATGTCGAGCTGGCCGCTCTTCAAACGATTAACCGTGCGCTCGCGCTGAGCCTGCACGATGTCGCCGTTAAGCGCGGCACAGGAATAGCCCCGTGCTTCCAGCTTCTCGGCCAGTTCAGTCGTTGCAGACTTGGTGCGCGCGAAGATGATCATGCCTTCGAAGGGTTCAGCTTCGAGGATGCGGGTCAGAGAGTTGAGCTTGTGCTCCATGCCGCTAGCCATCAGATAACGCTGACGGATGTTGGTGGCGGTGGCGGTTTTGCTCTTGATCGTGATTTCGACTGGATCGTGCAGATAGGTCTGCGCGATGCGGCGAATCACTGAAGGCATCGTCGCGGAGAACAGCGCAACCTGACGTTCTTTAGGCGTCTGCTGCAGGATGAACTCGACGTCGTCGATAAAGCCCATGCGCAGCATTTCGTCAGCTTCGTCCAGCACCAGGCAGGACAGATTGCTGAGGTTCAGCGTGCCGCGCTTCATGTGATCCATCACGCGGCCGGGGGTACCGACCACTACATGCACGCCGCGCTTCAGCGCTTTGAGCTGTGGCTCGTAGGACTGGCCGCCATAAATCGGCAGCACATGGAAACCCTTGATATGAGTGGCGTACTTCTGGAACGCCTCGGCAACCTGAATAGCCAGTTCGCGCGTTGGTGCCAGCACCAGCGCCTGCGGGCCAGCCTTGCCGATATTGATATTCGAGAGGATCGGCAGCGCAAAAGCAGCGGTTTTGCCGGTACCGGTCTGGGCCTGACCCAGCACGTCTTTGCCTTCCAAAAGATGAGGAATGGTCGCAGCCTGAATCGGCGAAGGCGACTCATAACCGACGTCATCCAGCGCCTTTTGAACGGGTTCGCTCAGGGCCAGGTCGCGGAAACCGGGACTAACAGACGTGGTTTCGGAGGGATCGGCAGACATGAGGGCACCAGGATGAGCAATACGCGGGGCTCTATTATCAGGCCAAAAGCCTCACGAAGCGAACCGAAAATGCGCTTTCCCGTCGCTAAATGCCCTCTTTCACGTTCTTAAAAACCTCTAAAACGCGCAAATCTATTCATAAGTTATACCGCCAAGGACGGCGCGGAAGCCCCATGTTCGCGGTTTAAAAGCACCCGCCCGAGCGTCTCGCGGCCAAAAACCGGGGTATATGCGCCCTGATCCCAAGCCAACTTGCCGTTAATCAGGGTTCGGGTCACGACCCCCCGCGGCCGGTTGACCAGTTGGTGGTGCGCAAAGCCTTCGCGATAGACATATTCGACGCAGGCTTCCGGCTCGTAAGCCTGCAAAGCCACCGGGTCGACCTGCACCAAATCAGCGCGTGCGCCAATCCGGATCTCGCCAGCATCGATCCCAAAGAACTGGGCCGGTTCCTTGGTCAGGCGATGCACCGCCTGAGCCACTTTCTGAATTCCATCTTCCTGCGCAAATTTGAGCGTGCGCAGATTGCCGTCATAAAACGCCATATTGGTCAGATGCGCGCCGCTGTCGTTAAAGCCAGGGAGTAGCAACGGGTTGAACAACAGCTGTTTCGTAATGGCGGCATTACGGTTGGCCGTCACCGTCCACCAGCGCAGATCGGTATCGAACGTGCGCAGCAGATGAAGGAAGAAATCGCAGTCATCAACATCGCGCACAAAACTCGCAAAGGTTTGCTTCTCGATCTCGCTACGCGCGCCCTGCGCACTGCGCTGCCAAGACAGCAGGCGCTCGTGAATGGCGGCCATCGTTTCGCCCTTCCACTCCGGCACGGGGCAACTTTCGATGGTCATGTCACGCAGATCGCGCGTTAGCACGTTGTCTGACAAACCCAACCATTGTTTAAGACGCGCAATGCCAAAGCCGCGCTTGCCGTGTTGCCACATGGCGCGGAATTCTGCGGCGTAGCCGGGAGACGTCATGATCGCGAGACGTCCCGTGCGATCTTCCAGATCACATTCGTTAAGACGACGCAGCACCGGAATCTCTTCAGCAATCGGCGTGATCACGCCATCGCTCCAAATCTTGAACGGCGCAGACAGCGCTTGCAGACGGAAGTGGCCGCGAATGAATTTTGAATTGAGCAGACGCGACATCATCAAGCCAAGCTTTAGCAGCGAACGGTTGGTCGTGATATCAATCGCCGCCACTGCAGTGACTTTCAGCGTGCGTCCGTAGAAGCGCCCTGAGGTCAGTAAAAAGTTGCGGAACACTGCGAGCTTGTCGTCCTTCGGCGGTGTGGCCTGCCAAACGCGGCCCCAGTTACGTACGATTTGCGTCAGGCGCTTGAGCTCGAAAAAAGGCGCGAACTGCGTCGGGATTTGTTTGTGTGTATTCGGACGATTCGCCAGATAGTGAAACGGCAGCGCGTCTGTTGAGAAACCGACATAGCCTTCACGCATGCCCTTTTCGACGAGCTGCTCCATCTTTTGCATCTCAGCTTCTGTCGGCTCGCGCGACACTGATTCATTGAGCCCCATAACTTCGATACGCAGCATCGAGTGCGGAATCATCGGCACGATATTTGGGCCGAGCGGAATCTTGCTGAAGTGATCGAGATAATCCTTGGAGTTATTCCACGTCACCGTATCTGCAACTTTACGCAGTACTGGCTTGGGCACATTCTCCACGCGAGCGAAGCAATCAACGATTGGGTCAGCGCCATCTTTGCGCTGCGCGCCGTAAGCAATCCCGAGCGAGCAGTTGGCAACAACGGCTGTCGTTGTGCCGTGACGCACGGCTTCCGGCAAGCCCGGTTCCAACTCCACTTCCAAATCAAAATGCGTGTGGATATCGAGCAAGCCGGGCATCAGCCATTGGCCAGCGGCGTCGATGACCTGGCTGACATTTTCTGCAGATAGGTTTGGGTTCAACGCAACAATGTTGCCGTCACGTATAGCAACGTCTTGCAGTTGCGGTAGGCCACCGCTGCCGTCGAACACCAAAGCATTCTTGATCAGTGTGTCCCACATCGTATTTTTACCGTCCATGGCGGACTCCCCTTTTGACCTGATCTTACGTCGGCATCAACTCGACCCAAGATGGGAAAAATGGCTCTGCCAATCTGAAAGTGCTGTCAGCCTAGGCGTACAAATGAAAACGCCCGCTCATGGCGGGCGTTTTCATGTTGAACGCGCGTGTAGCGCGTCAATCAAACTCAGGTGTGGCTCAACCACTCTGGATACGTACCGCTCTCGCCCTTAACGAGCTTGAGGTAGGCCGTCTGCAGCTTTTCAGTGATAGAACCGCGGCCACCATTACCAATCGTGCGATTGTCGACTTCGCGCACAGGCGTTACTTCAGCGGCGGTGCCGGTGAAGAACACTTCGTCTGCGATGTAAACCTCGTCACGCGTGATGCGGCGTTCCACAACTGGAATGCCGAAGTCAGCAGCGAGCTGGATGATCGTGCGACGCGTGATGCCGTCGAGACAGGCGTTGAGATCTGGCGTGCTGATTTTGCCGTCGCTCACCACGAAGATATTTTCCGCACTGCCTTCAGCAACGTTGCCGTTGGTGTCGAGCGTGATCGCTTCGTCGTAACCATCGCGCAGCACTTCGTTGAGTGCCAGCATCGAATTGATGTACTGACCGTTTGCCTTCGCGCGATGCATATTGGAGTTTGCGAAGCCGCGCGTGAACGAGCTGGTCTTCACGCGGATGCCGCGTTCCATATTGTCAGCACCGAGGTACGAGCCCCAGGTCCAAGCTGCAACGATCAAATGCGTCTTGAGATTGTCAGCGCGCAGACCCATGCCTTCAGCTCCGTAGAACACCATCGGGCGAAGGTAAGCGGATTCGAGCTTGTTGGCGCGCAGCACTTCAAGCTGAGCTTCGCTGATCTGCTCCGGCGTAAACGGCATGTTCATACCGAGAATCTTGGCCGAGTTAAACAGGCGCTTGGTGTGATCCTGCAGACGGAAAATCGCGGTGCCTTGTGGCGTTTTATACGCGCGTACGCCTTCGAAGCAACCGACGCCGTAATGCAGCGAATAAGTGAGGACATGGGTCGTGCACTCGCGCCAAGGCTTGAGTTCACCGTCATACCAAATAAAGCCGTCACGGTCGGCAAAGCTGGTCATCGCAAAAATCCTGTTGAAACAAGAAAGAACCGCAAAGCGCGGCTGGAAGCGATTATTATAAGGGCTAACCGCGGGACGAAAACTCTAATTTGGCTCACGGTTGGTCTTGAAACACTCTTTTGACCTTATAGAGTGCCTTTCTGAATGCTCCACTACCGCGCTAATCCATGAACACGACTAAACAAATTATCTGCGTTAAGTGGGGAACGATGTATGGCCCGGAATACGTCAACCGTTTGTATGCGATGGTTCGGCGCCACACGACTGGCCCCATCCGCCTAATTTGCCTCACCGATAATCACGAAGGCCTGCGACCCGAGGTTGAGTCCTTTGATCTGCCGGAACTGGGCTGTGAACATCCTCAGCGCACTCACGGCAAATGGAAGAAGGTTGTTCTGTGGGGGCGCGAATTGCACGGCTTGACCGGCACCGCATTGTTTGTGGACCTCGACTCTGTGATCGTCGACTCGCTCGACCCCTATTTCAGCTACGGCTCGCCGGACGATGTTCTGCTCGCACGTAACTGGGCCAAGCCTTTTCAGCGGCTGGGCCAAACCTCCGTCTTTCGCTTCCCGATCGGGAAGAACCCGCACATTCTGGACAACTTCCGCGCCGACCCACAGGGCACAGCCGATCGTTTCCATTACGAGCAGCACTACATCACCTCATCGGTCACCGGCGGAATCAAACTCTGGCCGGAAGCATGGACGCGGCATTTCCGCCTACATTGCATGCTGCCTTTTCCATTCCGCTATTTCTTCCAGGCCCGCTTGCCGAGAGGCTCACGCATCGTCACCTTCCCGGGCGGCCCGAATCCTAGCGACGTGATGCTCGGCCGTTGGGTGCCGGAAGCGCCTGCGCATGAATCACGCTGGGACCATATCCGTGGTGCATTCAAGCCGGGCATGACGCTAAAAGCACGCTGGAGACACTTCACGCGCTATGTCATACCCCCACAGTGGATTGCCGATAACTGGCGCGAGTAGTTCAGTGCTGGCATCACGCACAAAAAGGATTTCCAAGTCATGACGTCGTCCGCCCACGAGTCGCGCCAATTCGTCTGCATGAAATGGGGCACCAAGTACCCCGCCAACGACGTTAACCGTCTCTATCAAGCGGTGCGCGCAAGCACGCCCGGTGATATTCGTTTTTATTGCCTCACTGACGACGCCAATGGCATCGACACCGGCATTACCGTTCTGCCGATTCCAGACTTGCCACTGAGCATGGGCGGTGCAGAACGTGGCTGGCGCAAGCTGGCACTGTTCAATCCCCAGCTCACTGCCATTCAGGGACCGACACTGTTCCTGGATCTCGACATGATTATCGTCGGCTCGCTGGCACCGTTCTTTGAAGTCGGCCAAGACTTCAGTGTCATCAAAGATTACAAACGCATCCGTTACCGCAATCGTTATACCGGCAACACTTCGGTATTCCTTTATATCGGCGGCCAGGATTACGGCATGTATCCGCGCTTGCAGGAACTCGGCCCTGCAGTGGCAACGATGTATCGCAATGAACAGGAATTTCTTTCCGATACCATGCGACTGATCGGCAAGCTGCGCTACTGGCCTCGCAGCTGGTGCCCTAGCTACAAGTACGACTGCATTCCTTCTTTCCCGATGTCGCTGTGGCAAACGCCGCAGATGCCTGCTGATGCCAAAGTCTTGGTGTTCCACGGGCATCCGAAACCAGAAGAAGCCGCTATCGGCGCAGGTAACAAGTGGTATCGCCCTACACGCGCGGCACCTTGGCTTTCGCGTTATCTATAAACGCGAGAAGTTTTTTCTAGGCAGCAGCTCTTTCGAAAAGCCAGTTCAACTTTGTGATTCTGGCGCGGCGGTAACCCGCGCCTTCCATGATTCGCAAAATGTCCGCGCCGGTTTCAGGTTTGAATTCGGTGACTAGGGCTCTGGGCCAAAGCGATGCGGGGGCATGGCTGAAAAAATGTCCAAGAGCCCGCACTTCATGACCTTCGATATCAATTTTTAGCGCGTCAATACGATCAACATTGCGCGTTGCAAAAAGATTGGCCAGCGTATCAACCGGGACGGTAATGGTTTGCCCGATCGCGGATGCCTGATCCACCAAAGCATTTTGGCCGCGCTGGTCTTCGCATAATTGCAGCACGGCCTCGCCCTGCGTATCGCTCAGTGCCACTGGGCACACTTCGATATTGTGAATGCCATTGGTCGACAGATTGAATGCAAGACGGCGACGCATTTCCGGATCAGGCTCTACGGCAATGATGCGGATGTTCTCGCCAAATTGGCTGCACATAAACCAACTATAAGCACCCGCATTTGCGCCGACATCGACAAAGACAGCTTCGGGTCCGAGATATGAGGCTAACCACACCAACTCCTCAGGGTCAAAAATTTCTGGCGTGAACAACATCTTGGTCTCAGAAATATTGCCCCGCGGCAGCAAGCGCAGGCGCAGTCCCCAAACCAGAACATCCAAGGGATGGCGCGTGTTGTGCTTGATCGGGCTGCGTAGCCACAGCGAAAGCCGGTAGGAAAATCGCAGGCGCGGATTAAGGCAACGGCACAAGTTGATCAGTAAATTCCGCCAACCGCGCGGCGAAAAATAACCCCAAGGCTGCTCAATATCGAACCGCGGAACCGGCTTATGCATCTTGAAAATGACCCAAGCGATTCGTCGGCATGACGCGGGGCGCGCTAACTTCGGAGCGTTTACGCAGCGACAGATCACGGTAGAACTGCGTCATATCGCCAGAGACCGCATCCAGATAGTGCGCTGAAACATCGGCCGGTGTTGCGGGTTCGATTCGACGTTCCCATGAAAGGCGCAAAGCCTGCTTCAAGGCATCAATGTTTTCTACCGGCACGAGCACGCCGGGATATTCCGCAAGAATTTCCTTGGGCCCATCCGCATCGCTGGCAATCACCGGCACGCCGGCATCCAGCGCTTCCAGAATGACTCGCCCCATCGGCTCGGTGCGCGAAGGACAAACGAAGAGATCAAAGGCCTGATAGTAGTCCTTGACCTCGGAACGAAAGCCGAGGAATTGCACCGCAGGTCCAGCAAGACGCTGCAGCTTTTTGCGTTCACTGCCCTCGCCAATCAACGTCAGGCGAGTGTTCGGCAGTTCTGCCTTAGTGAAAGCGCGCAGCAGAATGTCCCAACCCTTGCTGCGTCCCAAGCGACCAACGCCACCAATTAAAAAAGTATCCGGCCCGGCGCCCATTTCCTGCCGCAGTGCATTGCGGCGCGCCGCATCAATCTGCGGATGAGGAACCAGCGAGTTCCGAATCATGCGCGCATCGCCCGCATAGTCCTGCGGAATGGTTTTCAGCTGCCACGGCGAAATACAAATCAAGCCGTCCATCTGCAAAAATTGCGGCCCGTTTATTCCCAGATGCAGCATCGAGACTTTGACGGCATTCGTTTTGCAACGTGAGAGCAGACGCGTAGACCGGCGCAAATGTGCATGAACCACATCGGCCTGAAATGCGTCCAGCGCAACTTGTAGAAAATGCTTGGCGAATAATCGAGTCGGGATTTCGACCACGCGCACACGAGCATCCAAATAATCAACAATGCTTGCACCGGTGCTTTCCTGACGATGCTGCTTACGCAGCACCAATAGCACATCATGCTCTTGGCATTGCGCATTGCAGGACTCGGCGGTAGACCGTTCCGAACCGGCAAACCCGGACGACAAAATAACGTGAGCTATCCGCATTTTATTTAGCAGGCTGCAAGGATAAATTCTTGCGAATCCTACGATTCATGTATTACGCGGATGTGAAGAAGATGTGACGAAGCGAGTAACAATACCCGCGACTAACGCGCTATCTGTAGCTCATCAAACTCCGAGTAGTTTGCGCCAGAGTGCGCTGACAACAACTTGTTGCTCGGCGAACTGACCGGATGCGGCCAACGCCGTCTCCATCTGCAAACCTCGTCCATGTGTCCAAGCTCGGTAGAGGCGATAGGCGTCAATGAGTTGAGCTTTTTGCTCAGCTGTCACTGAGCCTGCTCGCTCAAGCGCATCCAACTGCCGCCAGTTATCACTCCACTCCACCAGCGCCGCATCCTTATGCGCGTCGCGTAGCAGTAAGTATTGGGTGATGAACTCGGCCTCGGTCATGCCACCCTCGCCCTGCTTCACGTCCCACAAACCCGCCTGCTTCTTTTCGAGATTGGCGCGCATCTTGGCGCGCATGTCGATGATTTCTTGCCGCAGCTTGGCTTCATCACGCGGGCGCATCAGCACTTCAGCGCGAATGGCGCGGAAGGCCTCACCTAAAGCCGCATCGCCTGCAACAGGGCGCGCTCTCGTTAACGCTTGGTGTTCCCACGTCCAGGCATGATCACGCTGATAGTCAGCAAAACCTTTGAGACTGGTGACGAGCGCGCCTGAATTTCCATTGGGTCGAAGTTGCATATCCACTTCGTAAGCACGGCCCGCTGAGGTTTGCGTGGCCAGCCAATTAATCACGCGCTGCGCGAGGCGCGAGAAGTAGACATTGTTATTAATCGCGCGCGCGCCGCCGACACTCTCTTCATCCAATGCATCGCAGTCGTGCAGAAACACGATATCGAGATCAGAGGTGTAGCCCATCTCAATGCCGCCAAACTTACCGTAAGCGATAACGACAAATGATGCAGGCTTTCCGTCCGCGCGCTGTGGTTGTCCGTACTGCGTGCGCATTTCTGTCCAAGCAAATTCCAAGGCCTGCGCCACAATCACTTCTGCCAACCACGTCAGACGATCGCTCACTTTGACCAATGGCAGCGCATGCACCACGTCAGCCGCGGCAACACGCAAGGTGATTTCTTTTTGATAGCGCCGCAGCAAATCCATCGCCGCCTCGGTGTCTTCCTCACCAAAGTGCGCACAACGCGCAGCCAGTTCACGTGCCATATCTTCACGCTCTGGCGGTGAATACAAAGAGCGTGGGTCGAGCAAGTTGTCGAGCAAGGCAGGCGTTTGCGCCAGCAAATCTGTAAGCCATGGACTCGCCGCGCAAAGTTGCACGAGCTGCGTCCGCGCGGTCGCGCTCTCATGCAGCAAGGTGATGTAGTTAGCGCGACCTGCAATCGCATTGATAATTTTCAATGCACGCAATACCGCCTGCGCTGGATGTTCTTTTTGCAGACACTCTTCGAACAGCGGGGCTAACAGCGCTTGCAAGCGCAGCACCGTCGCCTCTTGCATGCTGCGAACCAAGCGCGCGCCTTTGAGATCGCGCAGTGCTTCGACCAGCTCAGCGGCGTCATCCTTAAAACCCGCAGCTTGCAACGCAGCTGTCGCTTCGCCGGGCCCACTGAGGCCATTCCAGATCGGTGCAATGATGGCGGCGAGCCCGCTATCGGATGTTGGTTGCGCGGCTTCAGGCTCACCAAATACGCGCTCAAACTCGCGACTGACGAATGCACGCGTCTCATTGAGTTGAGTCATCAGCGTCGACCAATCCGCCATGTCGAGGCCCACACATAGCGCTTCACGTGCCGCATCAGATTGTGGCAAGGCGTGAGTCTGCTCATCGCCGTACATCTGAATCGCGTTTTCCAAGCGACGCAGAAAAACGTAGGCGGCGTCGAGCTCACTGACAATCACGCCATCCAGATGTCCCGCCTGACCCAGATAACGTAACACCGGTCGCAAACGTGCATCACGCAGTGGCGCTTCTTGCCCACCGCGTACCAATTGGAATGACTGCACGATGAACTCGACTTCGCGAATACCGCCAGAGCCGAGCTTGATGTTCTGCTCCATGCCTTTGCGTCGCACTTCATCGCTGATCATTTTTTTCAGCGCACGCAGACTCAGAATGGAGGTGTAGTCGAGATAGCGCCGGTAGACAAATGGGCGCAGCGTTTTGAGCAGCGTCGCACCGGCATTGAGATCACCCGCAATCGGGCGCGCCTTGATAAATGCGTAACGCTCCCATTCACGACCGTGGACTTGGTAGTAGTCCTCCATCGCCGACAAGCTCCACGCTGGCGCGCCAGCGGAGCCAAAAGGTCGCAGCATGGTGTCAACGCGAAATACGAAACCATCTGCTGTTCTTGCAGACAGAATTCGTGCGCAATCTTGCGAGAGTCGGTTGAAATATTCTTCGTTGCTAACACTGCGAGTACCGTTGGTCTCGCCGGCCTCGGTGTAGCAAAAGATCAGATCAATATCAGAAGAGAAGTTGAGCTCATGGCCGCCGAGCTTGCCCATACCGAGAACCACCGGGCGCGCTTCTGCGCCACTTTCCTCGATGGGTTTGCCCCAGCGCTGCTGCAAATTCTTTTCTGCGAAGGACAATGCCTCTGCGCAACAGGCATCGGCAAGATCAGAAAGATCGCGCAGTGTTTCATCTAAAGGTGCAAGCACAGCAAGATCACGAAAAGTAATGCGCACCATCTCGCGTCGACGTGCGCGACGAAGCGCTGACATGATGGCGGCTTCATCAGCAGCCGCTGCACAGTTCGCTGTAATGACATGCGCTAGTTCAGCTTCAGCATAGGCATGCTCAAAAATGCCTTGCTCAATCCAGCGCGGCAGTTCCTCGATGTCACGCTCGCAAGCCTGTAGCGCAAATGGACTCGCTGCGAATACTTTTCGAGATGCCGCCGCTAATGCAGGACGCAAACGTTCAAAGCATTGCTGCGGTGTTTCTTGTTGTTCTGTCATGACCGGTTCTTATCGACTCGTTACACGGACGGCCACTTGTCCTTCCATGGCTTGGCCTGCTCAAGCTGTCCTGCAAGTTGGAACAGCATTCCCTCTCCACCATGAGCAGAGAGAAAGTGCACGCCCATCGGCAGGCCTTCTGGAGTCCAGTGTAGCGGCACTGACATGCCGGGCACGCCAGTGAGATTACCGAGTTGAGTGAATGGCACCCACTTCAAGTTTTCCTGCACCATCTGCTCAATCATTCCGGACTTGAGAATGACGCGAGACAAACCCAGTGTCATCAGGATTTTCATCGCGACGTGCTGCCACTGCGGTGTTGCGATCTGACCCACGCGCGGCGCTGGATACGCTAGCGTCGGCGTCATGTAGAGATCGTACTTCTGATGGAACTCGCCAAGCTGACGCGTGTAATCACCCCAGCGCCAATAGCCCTCCACATATTCACTGGCACGCGAGGCTTCACCGAATGCCGCCATTGCCAAGGTATCCAGTTCGAAGCCTTCGTTGCCACAACCGGTGCGGCGCTTGATCTCATTTACGGTGGCAGCGCACTGCGCAAACCACATGACGATGAAATCTTTTGCGAGTTGCAGGCCATCAACTTGTGGCTCTGCTTCTTCAACATGATGACCGAGCGACTCTAAAAGTTTGGCTGCATCCGTCACGGCTTTGATTGCTTCAGGATGCACTTCGCTTCCAATCGGTGAGCGCGTGCTGAAGGCGATACGCAATTTACCCGGAGCACGGCTCACTTCTTCCAAGTAGGAACGCTCAGGTGGCGCGAGATGACAGAGCGAACCAATATCGGAACCGTGCGTCGCATCAAGCATTGCTGCGCTATCACGCACCGAGCGCGAGACCACGTGATTCATCGCCGCACCGTGCATGGCCTCGCTCATCTGCGGGCCCCATGGCGTGCGGCCACGACCAGGCTTCAGCCCGAACAATCCGCAATAAGCTGCGGGAATACGAATGGATCCGCCGCCATCATTCGCACCTGCCATCGGCACAATGCCTGCGGCAACTGCGGCCGCAGAACCACCGGATGAACCACCGGTGATGTGATCGAGATTCCAAGGATTACGTGATGGGCCCCAAGCCTCTGGCTCGGTGATGCCTTTAGCGCCGAACTCTGGCGTATTGGTGCGCCCAAAGATCACTGCGCCTGCGCGCAGCCAACGTGCCGTAATTTCTGCATGCGCATCGGGTTTGTAATTTGCTGCCTTCAAACCTTTGCAGCCGTAGGCTGTTTGCACGCCTGCATATTCCTGAAATAAATCTTTAGTCAGAAATGGCACGCCTGCGAATGCACCTTCCAAGTTTTGCTTGGCACGGTCGCGCGCAATCTCATGCATAGGAATGATGATGGCGTTGAGCTTGGGATTTACTTCAGCGCTACGTGCAAGCGCAGCTTCCAGCAATTCACTCGCAGAAACTTGGCGGCTGCGCACCAACTCAGCTAATCCCAATGCATCGTGACGACGGTACTCTTCGGCAGATATCACGTTTGAATCTCCTCGTAATTATTCTTTAGATCGACGGACGCTTATCTTTCCACGGCCGCGCTTGTTCTAACTGCGCGGCAAGCTGGAATAGCATCGACTCTTCGCCAAAGCGCGCGATGAAGTGCACGCCAATCGGCAGTCCTGCTTTTGTCCAATGTAGCGGCACGCTCATCGATGGCGTGCCAGTGATATTCGAAAGCTGTGTGAACGGCACGCGTGCCAAGCTATTCAGCGCACTTTTTTGCACTAGGCCGGAACGCAGAAGGCCCTTGCCAAGATTAAGAGCCAGCAAAGGCCATACACCAATGCGTTCAGCCAACGGCGTGATTTGCGAACCGATGCGTGCAGCAGGCTGCGCTAATGTTGGCGTGAGATACAAATCGTATTGCTGATGAAACTCACCCAAGGCACGTGCGAAGCCGTTCCAACGTGCATGCGCTTCCACATACTCACCAGCAGGCAGGCTGCGACCCATCAGCGCGAGCACGCGTGTATCCATCTCAAAATCGCTTTCACGCGCACCAGTGATTTTTCGAGCGGAAGCAACGGTTGCGGCGACATGACCGAAATACATTTTCAGGAAACATTCCGCCACCGCGTGCCCATCAATCTTTGGCGTGTCTTCAATAACCGTGTGGCCCATGCTTTCCAACAAACGTGCGGTGTCTTGCACAGCGGCGATGCAGTGGGGATCCACGCCCATATCAATTGGTGAGCGTGTTGAAAAAGCGATGCGCAATTTCTTTGGCGCGCGTTGTGTTTCTTCCAGATATGAACGCTCTGGTGGCGCAATGCGGAAAGGATCGCCACTTGCAGCACCTTGCAACACATCGAGAATTGCAGCGCTGTCACGCACGCTGCGCGTGATCACATGCTCGCTGGATGCGCCTTCCCACACTTCGCCAAACGCAGGGCCCGCGCTGACACGTCCACGCGATGGGCGAAATCCAAACAAGCCACAGCAAGCAGCGGGAATACGAATCGAGCCACCACCATCACTCGCGCCTGCAATCGGCACAATGCCTGCAGCGACCGCAGCAGCAGACCCGCCGCTGGAACCACCGGTGCTGTGATCCAGATTCCAAGGGTTGCGCGTTGCACCAAACAGCTCTGGCTCTGTTGTGCCCTTGAGCGCCAACTCCGGCGTATTGGTTTTACCAAACACCACCACGCCGCTATCGAGTAAACGCTGCACAAAATGCGCGTGCTGCGTGGGTCGATAATTTTGGAACGCACGACTACCCGCCGAGGTAGTTACACCTGCGTAATCCTCTTGGATATCCTTAAGTAGAAATGGCACGCCAGCGAAGGGGCCATCCAGATTCTGTTTGGCACGGTCGCGCGCGATCTCGTGCATTGGAGTAACAATGGCATTGATCTTGGGATTGACCTGCGCACTGCGCGCAAGCGCAGCCTCCAGCAACTCTGCTGCAGACACCTCTTTTTTGCGCACCAGTTCGGCTAGCGCAAGACCATCAAGCTGCTGATACTCTGCTACGGAAATCACTGCTACCCGTCCCCTTTATATTTCTTTGACGCATAGAGTACCGTCAGTTCACAGACTTTAGGAGTCGCCGCATGTCCAGCACATTGCCCACTGCAAGTTCTGCTGTTACCCCGACAAAAGCGCCCGCATGGGCCGCCGGACTACGACGGTTTAATGATTACATGCTGCACGATCTGGGCGGTGGTCCGCGCCCACTCAGGTTTTCATGGGTGATTAATGCACAGAAGGCCGGCACGTTTTTCTTTCTCGGCTTCCTTATGTGGTTCTATTCCGATAAAACACCCGCCGCGACCTCGGCCGCCGCTTGGGTTTATCTGGCCATGCACGGCACCTATGGGCTGACGTGGCTGTTAAAAGATCTGACCTTTCCCGATCCGGGTTGGCAACGGCGCATCACCATCGGCAGTTCACTCTATGCGGCGTTTGCGCTGGCAATGTACTGGAGCTTCGGCTGGCTGTTGATCTCCGGCACCGCGCAGCCACACTACCCTCTACCTGATTTCGCTTGGTATAGCCTGTGTATGTCGCTCTGCATGTTTGGCAGCACCATCATGATTGCGGCTGACGCACAGAAATGTTTCACGCTGCGCGTGAAGCGTGGCTTGATCATGGATGGCATGCATAAACACATTCGTCATCCAAATTACTTGGGCGAGATGATGATCTATGGCTCGTTCGCTTTGATGGTCTGCCACTGGCTACCTTGGGTTTGGTTGGCTTATATCTGGGGCGGCATTTTTGCCGTCAACATGGTGATGAAAGAAGCCAGCATGTCGCGATATCCAGAGTGGGCGGATTACAAAAATAGAACGTGGTGGTTGGTGCCGTACTTAATCTGATGCTTCATTAAATAAAAAGCCCCGCATTGCGGGGCTTTTTATTTGCAGCAGAATTAACTACGAAAAATGAAATACACCGCACCACACATACATAACGCTGCCCAAAGGTAATCCCACTTCAGCGGCGTCTTCATAAAGTAAATCGCGAAGGGCACGAACACGATGAGCGTGATCACCTCTTGCATGATCTTGAGTTGCGGCAAGGTCAGCGCGGTGTAACCAATGCGGTTAGCGGGCACTTGCAGCAAATATTCAAACAGCGCGATTCCCCAAGAGATCATCGCGGCGACAAACCATGGTTTGCCGTTGAGATCGCGCAGATGCGCGTACCAGGCAAACGTCATAAAAATATTCGACAACACCAGCAAGCCGCCGGACTGCAGCAAGACGGACCAGTTCATGGGTACTCCCACTAGAAATTCAATACCGCAATATCTTAACGCGCCGCTCTTGAAAATTTTTATCGGTCACCCATCTTCTAAGTCATCCGGGAATGGTCCCGTTAACCTCAGGAGATTTCGCAATGACAGCATTACGTTTTTATCCTTGGGCCGCGCAGCGTGAATGGCTCAAGCAAGTGAATCAGGCTTATGACACCAGCGCCAACGATGCCAATTGGGCACCATCCGTTGACGTTGAAGAATACAAAGACAAGTTTGTGATTTACGCCGACGTTCCCGGCGTTGATCTAGCCAATGTCGAAATTACGCTAGAGAAAGGCGTGCTCAAACTCAGCGGCGTGCGTGAGGCGCGTGCGGAAAATGCTGAAGTCGAAAGCCGTCGCACCGAGCGTAGAAGTGGCCGCTTCCAACGCACCTTTACACTTCCAGATACCGCCGATGGCGACGCAGTTTCTGCCACGGGCAGGAACGGCGTTCTGGAGATCGTGATCCCCAAACGTGCGCAAGTTCAGCCTCGTCGAATCACGGTCACTCATTAACGTTTGACGGCGTAGCGTTGTGTCTCCCTAGGCACAGCGCTACTTTTAACGAAGTCTTCAGCCCGCGCACCCTACGCAGCTCGTCGGGTGCGCGGGCTTTCGCTATCCTGTACCTATGGATTACAAAGACTATTACAAAATACTAGGCGTTCCGCGCACGGCAACGGCGGACGAGATCAAGCGTGCCTATCGCAAACTCGCCCGTGAGTTTCATCCGGACAAGAACAAAGCCAAGGGCGCTGAAGACAAATTTAAAGAGATCAACGAAGCCAACGAAGTTCTCGGTGACGAGAAAAAACGTCAGGCCTACGACTCGCTCGGCGCCAACTATCGCGGTGGCGGCAGTGGATTCCAGCCACCACCTGGTTGGAATTTTGGCGGCGGTGGCCGTGGTCGTCGTGGTCATGCAGGCGCTGATCCCGGCGACTTCTCCGATTTCTTCTCCACGCTATTTGGCGGTGGCGGCATGGGCGGTGGTGGTTTCGGTGGCGGCGGCTTTGGCGGTCCACCAGAAGACACGCGCGCACGCATCAGCATCTCGCTGGAAGATTCATACAACGGTGCCAACCGCGCGATTAGCCTGAGCAACGGGCGCAATCTGAATGTGAAGATTCCCAAAGGCATCACCAGCGGCCAAACCATTCGCCTCTCAGAACAAGGCAGCAACGGTGGCAACTTGCTGTTGGAAATTGAGTTCGCCGCACACCCACAGTTCAAGGTGGAAGGCCGCGATATCAGTTGCAATGTAAACCTCGCCCCATGGGAAGCTGCACTCGGCACCAAGCTGCCAGTCCCCACACTAGGTGGCACTGTCGAACTCAACCTGCCTGCGGGCACGCAAGGCGGCAAGAAGATGCGCCTCAAAGGTCGCGGGCTGCCGGGCACGACGCCGGGCGATCAGTTCATCACCTTGCAGATTGTCACGCCGCCTGCGGCAACAGACGAAGATCGCAAGTTCTATGAAGACATGAGCGCGCATTTTAAATTTGATGCCCGGGCTTAAGGACACGCGTCATGCCCGCGAAGGCGGGCATCCAGTTTTTTGCCGCTGATTGAGTTTGCTAAAACTGGATTCCCGCCTACGCGGGAATGACAGGCTAAATAAATAGGACCGAGGACCAGATCGCATGAACCTCATCGCACTACTCGCCGTTGGCGCAGGCGGCCTCGCTGGCAGCGTTCTGCGCTGGGTGATTGGTCTGCGCATGAATGCGATCCTTCCGTCGCTGCCGCTAGGCACACTCGCCGCCAACCTCATCGGCGGTTACATCATTGGTTTAGCCGCTGGCGCAGTAACTGCCGATCTGGGCTTATCTCAGAACATGCGACTGTTTTTGATTCCGGGTTTCTGCGGCGGCCTGACAACGTTCTCAACGTTTTCGTTGGAAACCGTCACCTCATTCATGAACGGCCGCGTTGCCTGGGGCTTTGCTGAAATTTTTATTCATGTCAGCGGCTCGCTACTCGCAACGGTGTTGGGTTTATTCACTGTTCGTTTGTTGGTGCCGGTTTTGCAGAAAACAATCTAAGTCAGATTTCAGGCAAACAAAAACCCGCGCAAGAAAACTTGCGCGGGTTTTTTATTTCTCAAAATTTACTTGTGGTAGCCGGTCACGCGCTCCACTTCATTCTTCGAACCCATGATCACCGGCACGCGCTGATGCAGCTTTTGCGGCTGAAGATCAAGGATGCGTTCGCGGCCTGTGGTGGCTGCGCCACCGGCCTGCTCAACAATCATGCTCATCGGGTTTGCTTCATAGAGCAGACGCAGCTTGCCGCCTTGCGCCTTGGTCTTTGAATCCAGCGGGTACATGAAGATGCCACCGCGCGTGATGATGCGATGTACGTCGGCGACCATCGAAGCCACCCAACGCATATTGAAATCGCGCTCGCGTGGGCCTTCTTTACCGGCCTGAAGCTCGGTGATGTACCGCTGCACGGGCGGTTCCCAGAAACGTGCGTTGGAAGCGTTGATCGAATATTCCTTGGTGTCTTCCGGAATCTGCATATTGCGCTGCGTCAGCACAAAGCTGCCGAGTTCACGATCAAGCGTGAACGCGTGCACGCCGCTACCAACCGTCAGCACCAGCATCGTGCTTGGGCCGTAAACGGTGTAACCCGCGGCAACCTGCTGCGTACCAGGCTGCAGGAAAGCATCGTCACCCGGCTGCGCTACGCCTTCTGGCGACTTGAGGACCGAGAAGATCGTGCCGACGGAAATGTTGACGTCGATGTTGCTGGAGCCGTCGAGCGGATCGAATACCAGCAGGTAGCCGCCCTTGCACTGTTCGTTCTGGATCGGATACGAGTGATCCATCTCTTCGGAAGCGAGCGCGGCAACGTGACCGCCCCATTCGTTGGCTTCCAGCAGGATTTCGTTGGAGAGCACATCCAGCTTCTTCTGCGCTTCACCCTGAATGTTGCCGGTACCAGCATCGCCAAGCACGCCGCCCAATGCGCCCTTGCCGACGGCAATCGAGATGGCCTTGCAGGCGCGGGCAACAACTTCGATCAGCAAGCGTAAGTCAGGCTTGATATTGCCCTTGGCGCGCTGTTCTTCAATCAGGAATTGGGTGAGGGAGATCTGTTTCATGGACGGCTCGGGCGAATTTAATGTCGCCATTTTAAAGGACATGGGGTGCTGGTAGGAGCCTGCTTTGAAATTGGGGCAATCTTTCTCAATGTCCTCTCTCCCGCTTGCGGGAGAGAGTGGCCAGAGACCGAGAGAGGGCAGACCGCGTAGCGAGCGGAAGCGCTACTTGAGCATGCGTACCGCTCGCTACGCGAGCGCCCTCTCCCCTGCCCCTCTCCCGCAAGCGGGAGAGGGGGAAAGCTGGACACAAAAAAGGGCGCCCGAAGGCGCCCTCTTTTACAACTTTTTACTCGAACCGCTTGAGCTTTAGAAACCGCCCATGCCGCCCATGCCACCCATACCGCCGTCGCCGCCACCCATAGGTGCGCTTTCAGCCTTGGCAGGCAGTTCAGCAATCATGGCTTCGGTGGTCAACAACAGGCCAGCAACCGAGGCTGCGTTCTGGAGAGCCAGACGCGTAACCTTAGCTGGGTCGATGATGCCCATTTCGATCATGTCGCCGTACTCGCCGGTGCCGGCGTTGTAGCCGAACGAACCCTTGCCTTCAGCAACTTTGTTCAGAACAACCGATGGCTCTTCGCCAGCGTTGCGCACGATCATGCGCAGTGGTTCCTGAATAGCGCGGCGCAGGATGTTGATGCCGACCGTCTGGTCGTCGTTCGCACCCTTGAGCTTTTCCAACGTCTTAGCAGCGCGAACCAGCGCAACACCGCCGCCAGCCACAATGCCTTCTTCCACAGCTGCGCGGGTTGCGTGCAGAGCGTCTTCAACGCGGGCTTTCTTTTCTTTCATTTCGACTTCGGTGGCTGCACCAACCTTGATCACAGCTACGCCGCCGGCGAGCTTAGCGAGACGTTCGCTGAGCTTTTCCTTGTCGTAGTCGCTGGTTGCGTCTTCCATCTGCGCACGAATTTCTTTGATGCGGTTGGTGATCTTGTCCTTCTTGCCAGCGCCGTCGATGACGGTGGTGTTTTCCTTGTCGATCTGCACTTTCTTAGCGGTGCCTAGATCAGCAATGGTGGCCTTCTCGAGCGACAGACCGACTTCTTCCGAAATCACGGTGCCGCCGGTGAGGATTGCGATGTCCTTCAGCATTTCTTTGCGACGGTCGCCGAAGCCTGGAGCCTTAACAGCCACAACCTTCAGGATGCCACGCAGATTGTTGACGACGAGGGTAGCGAGGGCTTCGCCTTCAACGTCTTCAGCAATGATCATCAACGGACGGCCAGCTTTGGCAACGCCTTCCAGAACTGGGAGCAGTTCGCGGATGTTGGAGATCTTCTTTTCGGTGATCAGGATCAACGGATTTTCGTGCTCAACCTGCTGGCTCTGAGCCTGGTTGATGAAGTACGGGCTGAGGTAGCCGCGGTCGAACTGCATACCTTCAACAACGCTCAGTTCGTTTTCGAGGCCGGAGCCTTCTTCAACGGTGATGACGCCTTCTTTGCCGACCTTGTCCATTGCCTTAGCAATGATGTCGCCAATGTTCGTGTCAGCGTTGGCCGACACGGTGCCGACCTGTGCAATCGCCTTGCGATCTTTGCAAGGGGTCGAGAGACGCTTGATTTCGTTGCTAACAGCTTCGACAGCCTTGTCGATGCCGCGCTTGATGTCCATAGGATCAACGCCAGCGGTGACCGACTTCAGGCCTTCGTTGAGGATCGCCTGAGCCAGAACGGTGGCGGTGGTGGTGCCGTCGCCTGCTGCGTCGGAGGTCTTGGAAGCAACTTCCTTAACCAGCTGAGCGCCCATGTTTTCGAACTTGTCTTTCAGCTCGATTTCTTTGGCAACTGACACGCCGTCTTTGGTGACGGTAGGAGCGCCGTATGCCTTATCGAGAATCACGTTACGACCCTTAGGGCCGAGCGTTACTTTTACTGCGTTGGCGAGAATGTTTACACCGGCAACCATGCGGGCGCGGGCGTCATCACCAAACTTCACTTCTTTAGCAGCCATTTCAAATTCCTCTGAATTTTATGAGTTCGATTACTTGCTGAAGACAGCCATGATGTCGTCTTCGCGCAGCACGACGAGTTCTTCGCCGCCGAATTTCACTTCGGTGCCGGCGTACTTGCCGATCAGAATTTTGTCGCCAACCTTGACGTCAACGGCGTGCACTTTGCCGTCTTCGGTGCGCTTGCCCGTGCCTACAGCAACCACTTGAGCCGTCAAAGGCTTCTCAGCAGCGCTATCAGGAATGAGGATACCGCCAGCTGATTTCTTCTCTTCTTCAAGACGCTTGACGATCACGCGATCGTGCAGGGGACGTAGTTTCATGGACAAACTCCAGTCTTATCAATTTGTTAGGGGTCTCGTGGCGGGAGGCGCTGATAGCTTTAAACAGCCGTTGTTAGCACTCTCACACCGAGGCTGCTAATTGTAGGGGCTAACCAGCCATATTCAAGGGGCAGGTCCCAGAAGTACCCAGCGCCCTACCCCGCAGCCCGGGTAAAACCCGGGGACACGCTTTAGCCCAACAGCAAAAAACCGCGCGCTCATCACTTAGTTTTTTCCGCCAAACGCCAAACGGCACAGCGAAAGCTGCTGAACGGTGTCGTTTAGAAGAACTCCCACCCGATTAGGTGGCGGAAGGGGGTTAGGTAAGTCCCATTGTCGTGAAGCAGCTTGTAGTCACATCAAGTGACACGGGACTGCGAGACAACGTGCGAAAAAAAAGGGGCGGTCCGGCATCGGATCGCACTCCCGCCTAAAGGAGAGTTCAGTGAAACAAACAAGAAAGAGTCGTCGTTGGATTTATTCGAGCGCCGGACTTTTGGCGCTGACTGCGGCATCGGTTTTTGCCCAGGATGATTACAGCGGTACCACCACCAACGCAGAAAGCGACGGTAAAAGCTCCAGTTTCAATATCAGTTATTCCGGCTCGCTGCGCTATGACATGTCGATTGCCACGGCCAACGAAAATCCGTTCAACCAACGCGGCAATCTATTTAATGGCGTAACGGTTAATCGCGTTTCGTTTGATTATCCGCTGGGCTCTCCACCAACAATTTTCGCAACACCAGATCCAGCAACACGCACTGGCGATCCCGCGCATAACGCTTTCAATATGCAACTGCTGCGCGCTGATCTGCGCGCCGATATCAAATTTAACGAGAACTTCAATTTTGTCGCGCGGCTGCGCGCTGTAGCGGATCCCGGCGCCTATCAAGAGTTCGAGCCTGGTGACGTCGGCAGTCTGGCTGCAGGCCGCATGTATGGCCGCCCGGATTATTTTCACCAAGACGTTGAAGGCAAAAGCCGCCCCAACCCACTGGAATGGTCCAACCGTATTGGCATGATTGACTTGCCCTCTTTGTACTTTGCGTACAACAAGGGGCCATTGCTGATCAAACTGGGCAACCAAGATATTGCCTGGGGCCAAGCGATCTTCTTCCGCGTTCTGGACATTCCCAACGGCATCGATTTCCGACGTCATTCAATCTTGGACTACGCAAGCGAAGAGTTCCAAGACAAGCGCGTGCCATCACTGGCGCTTCGCACTTCGTATCAGTTCGATAGCGGCTGGTTGGCCGATGGCTTTGTGCAGAAATTCCAGCCGACGGTGCTGTCCAATCCCAACACGCCTTACAACATCATTGCCTCGCAGTTCACGGTGCATGACCGCTATGGCGATTACGACAACAAGCTGAACTACGGTCTGCGCTTTAAAGGCGATATCGGCAAGTTTGGCGTGCAGGCGGTTGCTGCACGTCGCTACAACCCGGACGGCGTTTTCCGCTGGACAGAATCAGGCGTGAATCGTGACATTCCTGGCGCGCCAGGTAGCGGCGGCCTGCTGATGCAAACGCCATTTGAAATTGATCCGACGGGTGTGTGGACGGCCAAAGAGTGGTTCACTTACGCCGCCATGTCACGCTTGGATGGTGTGCAGGGACTCAACAGCGCCATTGATGATTTTCCCGCTGGCACCGGTCCTCTTGGCGCGCTGAATGTTGGCACTGATATGCCTACTGCATCACTTGAACTCGATACGTTCTTCCGTCTCTCGGGCAGCGGTCTGCGTGGCCATATTGAACGTGAGTATCGTGCTGAAACCAATTTGGGCTTGGGCGGCAGTTACGTTACGCAAAGCAGCCCCGGCTCTTGGTTGGATCAGTTGATCATCAACGTCGAAGCGCTGTACACGCCAGACCGTAGCTTCACCAATCCATCGCTGGGCCAAAAGTTTCTCAAGCAAGATGAACTGGTGACCGCAGTGGTATTGGAAAAGTACCAGAGCATCGTCAAGGAGTTGCCGGCAACGTATGTGGTGGCGCAGTGGATGCACAGAACGCGTAGCGACATTCTCGGCCGCAGTCTCGAAGGTCAAGGTGGCGACACCAACAACGTACCGACGGGCAAGAATGGCTACGACGCTTTTGTATTCGCCTTGCAGCAGCCCTTCCCTAATCTGGTTTGGCGCGCTGACCTTGCGGTTCTTTACGAACCGTTTGCAGGTGGCATCCTTGTGCAGCCGGGCGTGCGTTGGAAACCAAATGGCAATCTGACCATCGAAGGTTTCTACAACTATCTGAATGGCAGCCTCAACGGCAATTCCAATAGCAGCTCGGTAGCAACCTTTAGCAGCCGCGATGAGTTCACAATGCGTGTGGGATATCAGTTTTGATCGCAGTGATGCACGTGTAAAAAGTAAATCAAAAAGGCGGGAGCAATCCCGCCTTTTTGATGCGCGCGATCTAGCCCGTCAATCTGCGATCGTGCTCTGCACGGATACTTGCCTCGGCTTGGGCGACCACTGCGTCGATGGCCTGCCCCGCTGGCTCAATCGGCGCCAACACAGTCCAACTCAAACGCTCACCGATGCCCATCGGGAATTTGCCGTAGCGATTGAGCGCCCAGGTGTTGTGGATGTAGATCGGAACCACGACTGCACTTGGGGCTTTTTTGAGCAGCGTTTTTACACCGCCGACTTGAAACGGCGCGACGTCGCCGGTCAGCGAACGCGTACCTTCCGGAAAAATCACCGCAGAACCACACGTGTCTTCAATCAGCTTGCCGAGACGGCCGACTTCTTTAAGCGCTTGTCGCGCGTCATCGCGATCAATCAAGGCGGCGCCGCTGTGACGCAGGTTGTACGAAACGCTAGGAATACCGCGCGCGAGTTCGATCTTGGAGACGAACTTTGGCAAATGTTTGCGCAAATACCAGCCGATTCCAGACACATCCAGCTTATTTTGGTGGTTGGCAATAAAAATAATCGGCCGATCGGTCGGCAGCGGCGCCGCCTGACTCGATGAAATGCGCGTGCCGAGAATCCACAGCGCGTGCACCAGAAAGAAGTTGAGCCAAATCACGGTGCGCTGATGCGCCTGCGAGCCAAAGATATTGAGCGCTACATACTGAACAACATGAAAAATGTTCAACAGCATCAACCACACGATCAAGAAAATCGGGGTCAGGATGCAGCTGAGGGCTTTCTTCATGAATGGCGTCGGGTGAGATTCAGGTATGCGTAAGTATCGCCGATTCAGGCGCAGCCAGATTCACCCATTCTTCAAATCCAAGGCTTCCTAACGAAATTCTCACGGTCGCATTGCTAGCTTTGCAGCATCAAATAGCCCTCTGGCAGTTAAGAACGTGGATTTTGGCAAACAACGAACAGCGCACACTCAGCCGATGAACTCATCAGTTTCATCGGAAGTCGTTGTAGTTGCGCCAGCGCAAACCTCGGCATCGTCTCTGTCGTTCCTGCCAACGCTGGGCGCCAACCAGTTGCTGCTGCTGACTGTTCTGTATCTGGTCACCACACAAAATCTGTCGCTGTTCGAGGCCATTGTGCACTCGCTGCCACGCCCATTCGGCGCACAGGAATGGCGAATTCTGGCATCGACGGTTTACGCGCTAGCCACAATATTAGTGCTCGCCATGGCGGGCCTGTGTCTGCCGCGCGTCCAGAAACCAGCGCTCGCGATCTTTGTGCTGATCTCGGCCGTTTGCAGTTATTTTATGGAGAGCTTCGGCACGGTGATTGATCGCGCGATGATCGCCAACGCTTTTAATACCGACGTCCACGAAGCTTCCGACTTGCTGAGTCTCGCCTTCTTCATGCATGTACTGACCCAAGGCGTTCTGCCGGCATGGATCATCGCTCGCCTGCCACTGCGCTTTGAAAGTTTTGGCGTAGAACTACGTCGACGCCTCGCGCTGGTCGGCATCATGCTTTGCGGTTTGCTGATTATTTTATTTAGTCAGTTCAGCACACTGAGCTTCTGGGGACGTGAAAACCGCAGCGTACGTCTCTACGTGAATCCAACCGCACCGATGTATGCGATGAAAGAAGCGGTCGTGGATCTGCTGCCCAAAGGTCCACCACCGACCTTGCTTTCCGTGGCGCCCGACGCCGTACGTGTAAGCAACCCCACTGCCAAGCCGCTACTGATCGTGCTCGTTGTTGGCGAGACTGCGCGCGCCGCCAACTTTGGTCTCAACGGTTACGCACGCAATACCACGCCGCGACTGTCGACTACGCCAGGGCTGATCAATTATCCGAATTTTGAATCCTGCGGAACGGCGACGCTGCAGTCCGTGCCCTGCATGTTCTCGCGACTGGGCCAACAGGAATTCAGCCGCAAGAAAGCAAGTGCCGAAGAAAACCTCCTCGACATCGTTGCCCGTACTGGCGTGCCGACGATTTGGCGCGATAACAACGCCGGATGCATGGGCGTGTGCGTGCGTACCGGCTCGGTTTCCTTCGAATCAGAAAGCGATCCCAAACTGTGTGCCGACGGCGAATGCCATGACGACATTCTGCTGAAAGATTTTGATGCAGTGATGCCGAAGACCGCAGGCAGCGCACACTTTTTAGTGCTGCACCAAAAAGGCAGCCACGGCCCGGCTTACTTCAAACGCTATCCAGAATCTGCACGTCACTTCACACCCGATTGCCGCAACGCAAGCGTACAGCGCTGCTCGCGTGAAGAAGTCGTTAACGCCTACGACAACACGATTGTCTACACCGACACGATGCTCGCAGACTTGATAGAACAACTGCGCGCACACCAAAACAGTGTCGATAGCGTAATGCTGTATGTGTCCGATCATGGCGAAAGCTTGGGCGAAAACGGCATCTACTTGCACGGCTTGCCGCGCAGTCTGGCGCCGGCTGAACAAACTCATGTGCCGATGATGGCTTGGTTCTCCGCCCATGCACCGGCCGCACTTAAAATCGACGTCAGCTGTGTCAAAGCACTCAGAACTCAGCCGGGCTCGCATGACAATCTATTCGACTCGATCCTCGATCTACTCAGCATCCGCACGGCAGCCTACAAACCAACACAAGATCTGTTTGCATCGTGCAAAAAACAGTAGCGAGTAATGCTAGCCTTGACGGCATGAAAACCGCCGCCCCAATGCGCCTGCTTTTGATTGAAGACAGCCAAGACCTCGCCGCAAATATCGGCGAGTTTCTTGAGGCTCGCCATCATCTTGTCGACTACGCCGGTGATGGACTCACCGGCTTGCATCTGGCCGCCACCAACAGCTACGACGCCGTCATTCTCGATCTCGGCCTGCCGGGATTAGATGGCGTAATGCTATGCAAACGCCTACGCAATGATGCGGGCAGCAGCTTGCCGATCTTAATGCTGACTGCGCGTGATACCGAGCGCGACAAATTGATCGGCTTTGAAGTCGGGGCAGACGATTACCTCACCAAACCATTCTCGCTACCCGAACTACACGCGCGCTTGCTCGTATTGCAGCGCCGTAGCAAAGGCGGCGGCACCAACATATTGCAGGTTGCTGATCTCACGCTTGATCGGCAGACCCTGGTCTGCCGTCGTGCAGGTACTCGCTTGGAACTCACTCCTAGCGGCTACAAATTGCTGGAACGTTTGATGTCGGTCTCGCCGAATGTTGTATCGCGTCGCGATGTTGAGATTGCACTGTGGGGCGATGACCCTCCGGACAGCGACGCCGCCTTGCGTGCACACATCCATGCACTGCGCCACACACTAGATCGCGATCACAGCATCAAGCTGCTGCACACCGTGCACGGCATGGGCTACCGCATTGGAGCGGACGATGCCCTTTAATTTGCGCCTCAGCTTGCGTTCGCGCTTTGTCGGAGCATTGCTGATCGTCGCTACGCTTATCTCTGGCGGTTTTTACTACGCGATGGATCAGTTCATCGACGTGCTGGAAGAAGAATTGGTCACCCAATCACTGATGCGTGAAGTCAACGCATTCACCGACTACCACCTTCAAAATCCAGGCATCAAACCGCCCGAACGCGACGGCATCCGTACTTACGTCTACAAAGCCGGCGAAGCGAGCACCGATTTGCCTACGCCGATGGCGAATTGGAGCAACGGCAAGACTGATGACTTCAAATGGAAAGGCAGCGAGTATCAAGGGATTCGCCACGATATCGGCGACACGCGAATTTATATGAGCATCGACCTCGTTCGCGTCGAAAACTTAGAGGTACGACTCGTCGGCCTTGCCTGGATATTCATCGCGGGTTGTTTAGTCGCCGCTGCAATCGTTGGCGCTGGACTTTCTTTGTTAGTCACGCGACCGGTGTCACGACTAGCTCGTCTGGTCACGGATATCGATCCGATGGATCGCGGCATTAAAGTTGGCGGCCAGTTCGGCGATCACGAAGTTGGTCAAATCGCACGTGCCTTTGATCAATACCTAGAAAAGATCGACCAATACGTCGAACGCGAGAAAGCTTTTACTGATGACGCGAGTCATGAATTGCGCACGCCGTTGTCGGTCATCATTAGCGCAACACATTTACTGCAAGAAGACCCCCAGCTCAGCGAACGCAGCATCGAACGCTTAGCGCGTATCCGCCGCGCGGCTTCACAAATGCAGGCTTTAATCGAGGCATTGCTATTCCTCGCTCGTGAAGACGGCGGCATTGCCAACGACAACTGTGCGTTGCATGAAATTTTGCACGAACGTGCAGATGCTTTTAGCGATCAGCTCACCGACAAGGCACTCAGCATTAACGTTGATATTCGCGTGCCCGTCACCGTGCAAGCACCGCAGGCGATGGTGCTTTGCGTAGTGCAAAACTTAATCAGCAATGCTATCCAGAACACCAGCAAAGGGCGCATCGACATTTCTCTGACTGAACACGAGTTCGTCGTACAAGACACCGGCACTGGCATTGCCAACAACGCGCTGGATCACATCTTTGAGCGACGCTATCGCGGAGCACAGAGTCGAGGACTCGGTCTGGGCTTGTATATCGTTCATCGCATTTGTGATCGTCTTGGCTGGCAGATTAGCGCTAGCAATGCGGATGGCGCGGGCGCACGTTTTGTTGTGAAATTCTGAACAGCGAACAAGCTGCTCCACGCTTAAGCTTTTCGTCGCTCAACAACTTTACGATCTTACGAAAAGCTTACGCCGCCACAACGCGGCACTAATGATCGGCTTGCAAAGATACGATCATGAACGAACGTATCGAATCTTCGCATCGCCATCCCCACCGCCATTCGCGGATGCTGCTGGGCCTTGTTGTCGTGATGATTACGCAACCTATGCACATGGCTTGGGCTGCCGATCAGCCCACTGGCAAGCCGATGTGGCAACAAAGCGGCGATATCTTGCAGTGGGGTATTCCGCTGATCGGACTCGGTCTGAGTTTTGTTCTCAACTCTGACGGCGATTGGTCATTTGGCGGCGGCGCGCAATCACTTACCTCGCCTGCGTTAGATGCCTCCTCCAGCTACAGCCCAAGCTTCGGTTGGCCCGGGCCCGATCTCAACGGTAGCCCGCGACATGATTTCGCGGTGTCGTTTGTGCGCATGGAGGTTGCAACCTACGCGCTCAAATATGCGGTCAATGCCAAACGCCCTAATGGTGGTAGCCAATCTTTCCCATCTGGCCACACCGCTGCGGCGTTTATGGGCGCTGAGTTCATTCGCAAAGAATATGGCCCTTGGTGGGGCCTGCCTGCGTATGGCGCTGCAAGCTGGGTGGGCTACACGCGCGTGAAATCGCACAACCACTATTGGCGCGATGTGATCGGCGGCGCGGCGCTCGGCGTTTTGTCTAACTACGATTTCGGCAGCATCAAAACCAAGAACGGAACCTTGTCGTTTACGCCTACGCTGATGATGCCGAGCGAGACCACATGGGCACGACCTGATCCGCTCGACACAACGCCAATCTCAAACCTTAATGCCTTGCCTGTGCCAGGCATTCAGTTGAGCTGGACCTTTTAAAAACTAAAGCCCTTCCGGCAATAACAATTCATAGGTGATGCCCAAGCCCGGACCATTCGGACCGCCGCGATCGCTGGTGAAATACATGCGACGGCCATCTGGAGAAAAAGCGATGCCCGCGATTTCTGAGCCGTCTTGTCCAGTGACTTGCAGCAACGGTTTGAGCGTGCGATCTGGCAGGATCACAACAACCTGCATGTCACCGCCATCTTCCGCAACCAACACATCGCCTTGCTTGGTGACGGTGATGTTGTCGACGCCGGAGAGAATTGGATTCTCGGCAGTCGCCAAGTCGTAAATCACTTCAAGCGTTTCGCTGTGCGTGTCGTACACCCAAATGCGGTTATCGCCTTTGGTGGAGAAGTAGACAAAGCCTTTGTGATTCCACACGCCCTCGCCGCCATCAAAGGCTGCGCTGTCTGGATGACGATTCGCATCTTGCGGTTGATCAGGGCTGAGTGCGTCGATCCATACGACCGGCTGCGGGCCATTCAGTGCAGCGGCAACACCACCACCGTTCACTTTTAATACCTGCAACTTTCCGGACTGCAGCGCTGGGCGCGCAGCACCGGCGGGCCAATCGGTGTTATCAGCAACCCAACGATAGAAGCGACCGTCGGGCATATCTTCAGTCATGTAAACCATGCGCCGCTGTGTATCGATGGCGGTCGCTTCATGTGAGAAGAAACCCAACGCCGGACGCGCAATCGCGCTATTGGCGCCGGTCGGGTCGCATTCCCAAACTTGTCCGTTAGGCCATTCTTCGCAAGACAGCCAAGTGTTCCAAGGCGTAACGCAACCTGCACAATTGAACGTGGTGTTGCCGAGGATGCGATAGGCATCGACCACCGTGCCGTCCGCAGCAAACTCCAGCACACCGCTGCCACCAAGTCCGGGCACAAAGATTTCAATAATGTTCGACAGCGGTGCCAGCTGCGGAAACTGAAAACCTAAAGAGCCGGCACCGGGGATTTCGCTATTGGAGATGTAATACCAACCGCCATCCGCCTTCGGCATCACACCGCCGCCATCCGGAAAGATGTGCCAGGGATAACTACTGCCCGGCGCGGGCACTTGACCGGTCACCGCCACCACGCGAGTCGAGAAACCCTCTGGCACGCGGATACCCCGTGCATCCGGCGCACCCAGCGGTCCGATATTGCCAAAGCGGCCGCGGCCACCAACCCCCGTGCTTGTGCCGCAGGCACTGAGCAGGCTGCCGCTGATGCTCAAGGCACCAGCGGTCAAAAACATCTGCTGGAGAAATTCACGGCGCGTCGCTGCGCCACGAGGGATCACGGCTTTTAATGGGTGCATGGGGGTCTCAAGCGCTGCCTGCATCTAAGGGCATCAATTTACCGTAAAGATTCTTACAGTTTGTGGACATGAGCCAATTTTCTGTGGGCCTCCTCATATGGGTGGCTCGCATAAAAATTTACGGCCTCATGATCCCAACTGGCCTCGGATACACCAGCCCATCTCAAAAATGGAATTAGGGAGTTGCACGATGACCTTACGCGCACCACGGCTGGTTTCGGCCTTTGTTCTTGCCTCGGCACTCTTCCCTCTATTGGCCTCAGCCGCCAGCTCAGAAGTCACTGAGCGCGAAGCACGCGCAGAAGCCAAACTCGCCGCCCAACTCACCGCCTGTCGTGTTGCCTTTGCCGACATTGATGCACGCATCGATAAAGCCGGTGTACGCGATGCGGGCTATCACCAGGTCGAAGGTTTTCCTTATCTGCGCAGCGATCGCTTGATGGCCTCTTTCACCAAAGAGATCAGCGATCCCGAAACTTACTCCACTTGGATTTTGCAGCTGCGCGATAACGAATCGTTTTCACGCGATATCGAACTGCGCAACCTTGGCCTGACGAATCAGGCGCGCGCTGGACTCTTGAGTGATCTGCGACTCTGCTCGGTCTGGCTGTCATTGAATGAACTGGAAAACGACACGACGCGCGAACGCATGATCAAAGCTGTGCCTGTACCTGCATCGCCTATTGCGGCTACAGCGTCCACCTCAAAACGCGACGCGCAAATCAAAGCTGACTTTGCGAAATCACTTACGCAGCTTTCTTCGCCGGGACCACTGGCGCTATGGCAGCCAGAAACTCCAAGCGCAGACGAAGAAGCGCCACCAACATTTGATCGCCTCTCGCACGATGAACTTGGCCGCAGCGGCATGACCACGCAGTGGTGGACATCACTCGCCGAAGCGCATGCACCACGCTGGCTGATTGAAACCGCAGGACCGCAAGATCGACCCGGCGCTCCGGTGTGGATTGAAACCAAAGATAACGGCACACAACTCAGCATCAATCTTGATCAGCCGACGGTTTATTACCAAGCGAGCTACATGCGTTTTGGTGGACGCAGCCTCATCCAGTTCGTCTACTTCATTTTCTTCCCTTCCAGCACACCGAATGCTGCGCCGCTCGATGGCATGGCTTGG
The DNA here is from genome assembly GCF_003052265.1 of Stenotrophobium rhamnosiphilum. Lineage (GTDB taxonomy): Bacteria > Pseudomonadota > Gammaproteobacteria > Nevskiales > Nevskiaceae > Stenotrophobium > Stenotrophobium rhamnosiphilum. The sequence continues at coordinate 238,972 of NZ_QANS01000001.1, read as the reverse complement.
CGCGTTACGCTCGATCCTGATGGCAAGCCCTTGGTCTATGACAGCGTGCGTATGGATGGCAGCGATCATCTTTGGTTTCCTGCACAAACACTGCCGACACATGCACTGCCACAAGATCAAAATGCGCTGGCGCTCGCATTGCAAACCGTGCCCAGCGAACCATGGGCCGTGCGCCTTAAATCTGAAGACCATCTTGCGCGTCGTCTCGTGCCTGTCGCCGCCGATAGCACTGCAAAAAAATACACCCTGAAACCCTACGAAGATTTGCTGACGCTCTCGCTACCAAAGGGCGGCACACGAAGCATCTATGGCCCGACCGGCCTACTCGCGAGCGCAAAATCGCCGAGCGCACCTTGGCAATTCGGCGCACTGCCCGCCACTCCGAATGGCACGCACTATTTCGATGATCCGTATTTGATCGAAACCGTTTTTGTTGCGCCTGCCTGGCCGCAAGAAAGTCCGCATAGCATCAGCACCAAAGATGTTCCGCCGCCAGACATGGCAAACGTTCTGATGCTTGGAGAGCCCGCTTCGCCCTGATCTGTAGGGCGGGAGCATCCCGCCATCTTGCTTGAATTGTGAATGAGGCTTGGATTGCAGAAGGCGGGATGCTCCCGCCCTACATAACTGACGACGTCATCGCTACACAGTAGACTCTGGGTCACTAACACTCAGTAGATTCTCTTAACACTTTGCAGCTTTTCAAATTTCCATTTCGCGCAATGGGCAGTGTTTGCGAGGTACGCCTCTACGCCGCCGATGAACAGCGCGCACAAGTGCAAGCCGATGCTGCGCAATCCGAAGTGCGGCGTCTGGAAAAAATCTATTCGCGCTATCTCGATGACAGCGTCACCACGCGCATCAATCGCTCTGCCGGTGATGCACGCGGCATTGAAGTAGATGAAGAAACCGCAGGCTTGTTCGACTACGCACAAGCCGCATGGGAACAGAGCGAAGGTTTGTTCGACATCACATCCGGCGTTCTGCGTCGGGTGTGGGATTTCAAAGCCGCTCGCATTCCAGCGCAAAGCGAAATCGACAATACGCTGCAACTGATTGGCTGGGACAAACTCTCATGGCAACGCCCGCATTTGGTGTTGCCGCGCGCAGGTATGGAATTAGACTTCGGCGGTTACGTGAAGGAATACGCAGCTGATCGTGCCGCGCAAGCTTGTCGCGATGTTGGCGCGCACCATGGCTTTGTAGAGCTGGGCGGTGACATTTCATTGATTGGCCCACATCCCGATGGCGCACCTTGGGAAGTCGGCGTTCGCAATCCGCGAAATCTAGAAGTAGCGATTGCACAGATCGCGCTCACCAGCGGCGGCATTGCCAGTAGCGGCGATTACGAGCGTTTCTTTGAACGTGATGGCAAACGTTACTGCCACATTCTCAATCCACTCACGGGCTGGCCCGTCAGCAGCCTCGCAGGTGTCAGCGTCGTTGCGGAGCAATGTTTGATTGCGGGCACAGCTACAACCATTGCAATGCTCAAAGGCGCAACTGAAGGACCGGAGTGGTTAGCGGAGTTGGGGTTGCGCCATATGCATATCGACACGAAAGGAAAAGTCAGCGGCAATCTCGCGACACGCTAATTTTTCACAAAAATAAAAAAAGGCGCCAATGGCGCCTTTTTTTATTCAAACCAGATCAACTTATTCAAAGATGAAATGATCAATCGGCAACTTGGTCAGCGTCTTGCTCGGCTTGAGCATCGACGATGCATGGCCCTTGGCGCGTGGCAGCAAGTGGTCGAAGTAGAAACGAGCCACAGCAATCTTCGCCTTGTAGAACTCAGGGCTCTCGCTGCCATTTCCTTCTGCCAATTTCTTGTCAGCAACCGCAGCCTGCAGTGCCCAGAAGTAAGCCAGCGTTACATAACCCGAGTACATCAGGAAGTGATGGCTGGAAGCGCTCACCTGTTCACGATCCTTGCGAGCCATCAGCATGATGCGCATGGTCAGCACGTTCCATTCGGCGCTGAGGCGCGCGAGGTCGGTGGCGTAGCGACGCAGCTTGGCGTTGCCCATGTGCTCAAGCGAGAACTTGGCGATCTGGCCGGTGAATTCACGCACGGCCTTGCCACGCGTCATCACGAGAACCTTACGACCGAGCAAGTCGAGCGCCTGAATACCGGTGGTGCCTTCGTACAAGGTGGAGATACGTGCATCACGCACGATCTGTTCCATGCCGTGTTCTTTGATGTAGCCGTGGCCACCGAACACCTGCACGCCCTGGTTCGCAGCTTCCAAGCCCATTTCGGTCAAGAAGCCTTTCATGATCGGCGTAAAGAAGCCGAGCTTGTCATCCCAATACTTGAACTTCTTGTCGTCGCCTTCAATGACGCCATTGGTCATGTGATCAGCGTACTGCGCAGCAAAGTAAATCATCGCGCGGCCGCCTTCGGCGATCGCTTTCTGCGTCAGCAACATGCGGCGCACGTCGGCGTGATTGATGATCGCGTCAGCAACTTTTTCTGGTTCCTGCTTTCCGCGCAGTGCGCGCATCGAGCGACGCTCTTTTGCGTAAGCCACCGCACCCTGCATCGACAGTTCTGCATGGGCAACGCCCTGAATCGCAGTACCGATACGTGCGGTGTTCATGAACGTGAACATGGCTTCGAGGCCTTTGTTCTGTTCTGCAATCATGTAGCCGACTGAGTTTTCAAAGTTGATGACGGCAGTGGCCGAAGCCTTGATGCCCATCTTGTGTTCAAGCGCGCTGCAGACGACGTTGTTGTGCTCGCCAACGGAGCCGTCGGCATTCACCTGCATCTTTGGCACGATGAACAACGAGATACCGCGCGTGCCGGCCGGCGCATCTGGCAGACGTGCGAGCACGATGTGAATGATGTTTTCGGTGAGGTCGTGATCGCCAGCCGAGATGAAAATCTTGGTACCGGTGATTTTGTACGTGCCATCAGCCTGCGGTTCTGCCTTGGTCTTGACCTGACCCAAGTCGGTGCCGCACTGAGGTTCGGTGAGGCACATGGTGCCGGTCCAACGACCGTCAGTCATCGGCGGCATGTAGATGTTCTTCAGCTCGGTGCTGGCGTGCTGCATCACGGTGTTCATCGCGCCGAGGCTGAGGCCGGGATACATGGTGAACGACCAGTTGGCCGTGCCCATCATTTCGGATTTGAACAGACCCATCGACATCGGCAGGCCTTGGCCGCCGTACTCGGTCGGGTGAGACAGACCCTGCCAGCCACCTGAGCAATATTCTTCGTAGGCTTCTTTAAAGCCCTTCGGCGTGCGAACTTTATTGTTCTCGAGAACGCAGCCTTCCTGATCGCCCGACAGATTCAGCGGGGCCAGCGTGCCTTCGCAAAGCTTGGCGCACTCTTCAAGAATGGCGTTGACGGTATCTGGATCAGCGTCCTTGCCGTTCGACAGGCCAGCGTAGTGCTTAGGAAAATCAAACACTTCGTTGATCAGGAAGCGCATATCGCGCAGCGGGGCTTTATAGGTCGGCATCGACGTAAGTCCTTAAAGGAGTGGAGATGAGATGATTCTGCAATACGGCACCGTACTGCACATTGGCCGATCCGAGGTAACCTTGCGTCCCCTGAGCAAATCGCTACCGCAGCTAACGCTGTCCGCTATTGAGTTCATCGATCTGACCATTGAGCGTCCAGTAGTCATAGATATAACCAATAAGAAATAGTCCGCCGGTGCAGAGATACAAAATGCCGGTGATCCATTTGCCCATGTAAAAGCGATGGATGCCAAAGATGCCAAGGAAGGTGAGCAGTATCCAACTCACGCTGTAACTGATGCCGCCCGACCGGTATTTGTGATCGGCACTGCGATCCATGCTTGGGATCAAAAATAGGTCAACGATCCAACCAATAAAAAACAGCCCCAAGGTAAAGAACCAGATGGTGCCGGTGATTTGACGGCCGTAATAGAAACGGTGGGCGCCCATAAAACCAAATATCCAGAGGACATAGCCCATCAGGAGGCCATGGCTTTTGATCTCAGAATTCATCATCACACTCCTCAAAATCACTACGAAGCCCGGCTATTCAAGCGGCTCGAACCATCATGGCACAGACAACTTGTCGCAACTGGGGACGTTTTTAACAACGTTACGGCATAATCCGGCTATAGATGGCGTGGCTTGTGCATGCCTAAGACGTAATGAACATCAAATATAAGAAGTAGGGAGCGTCCTAAATTTATGAATCTGTTCCGCACCAAGCCAATTGACCCCAATGCCAACACGGGCCTCAAACGCACACTCACCGCCTTAGATCTGACCCTGCTCGGCATCGGCGCCATCATCGGCACCGGCATCTTTGTACTCACCGGTGTCGCCGCCGCAGAGCATGCAGGCCCGGCCATCGTGCTGTCCTTCATCATCTCCGGCACGGCCTGCGCATTCGCAGCGCTGTGTTACGCCGAACTCTCGGGCGCGGTCGGCGGTGCAGGCAGTGCGTATGGTTACGCCTACGTCGGCATCGGCGAATTTGTGGCGTGGATTATTGGTTGGGATTTGATTCTGGAATACGGCGTTGCAACTTCGACCGTCGCGATTGGCTGGTCTGGTTACTTCGCCAAAATCCTGTCGTCGTTTTTTGGCATTGAGTTGCCTCATGCGCTCACCGCAGCACCCATGGAAGGCGGCATCTGCAATCTTCCCGCGATTTTGATTGTGCTGATGCTCTCCGGCCTGCTGTGCTGGGGCGTGAAAGAAGCAGCGCGCTTTAATGGCGCGATGGTGATGGTCAAGCTCGTGACAATTCTGGCCTTCATCGCAATTGCTGGCCCACATGTGGATCCTGCGAACTGGCATCCGTTTATTCCTGAACAGGTGATTGATGCTGATGGCAATTCACACTTTGGTTTTGCTGGCGTCACCACTGCCGCAGCGTTGATCTTCTTTGCTTACATTGGTTTTGATGCGGTCTCCACCGCAGGTGAAGAAGCGGTGAAACCGCAACGCGATTTACCGATTGGCATTCTCGCTTCACTCGGCATTTGCACGGTTCTCTACATCATCGTTTCCGGCATTCTCACCGGCGTAGTGCCTTACACTCAGATCGACATCAAAGCGCCAATAGCTGCTGCAATGGGCACCCTAGGCATAGGTTGGGCACAGGGCATGATCGCCACCGGCGCCATCTTCGGTATCACCACCGTGATGCTGGTGCTCTACTACGCTCTGACTCGTATTGTGTTGGCGATGTCACGCGACGGCTTGTTGCCTGCGCCGATGGCAGCCGTGCATCCGAAAACGCAGACGCCAGTGAAATTGATTTTGGCCAGCGGCGTGGTGATTGCACTCATCGCCGGCTTCTTCCCGATCGGCAAGGTTGCAGAGCTGGTGAACCTCGGCACGCTCGGCGCATTCTTCTTGGTTTGCCTCAGCGTGATCATCCTGCGCAAAACCAAACCTGACTTGAAGCGTCCATTTAGAACGCCATGGGTGCCGTTGCTTCCACTGATTGGCATGGGCTTCTGCGCTTGGTTGATGGCCAGCCTGCCAGCCCTCACTTGGATCGCATTCGCGATCTGGATGTCGATTGGTTTGGTGATTTACTTTACCTACTCGCGCCATCACTCCGCGATCAACTCAGCTTAATCTTCACTCCAACTTTTAACCTCGCGGCTGCCCTATCGCAGCCGCGTTTTATTTCTAGACTATGGCAATGATGCATAACTCCAAAGACAAAGCTGGCGTACTGCTGGTCAATCTCGGCACACCCGACGCGCCAACCGCTCCAGCGATTCGGCGTTATCTGCGCGAGTTTTTGTCTGACACGCGCGTGGTCGAAATTCCGCGCGCAGTGTGGTTGCCGGTGTTGTACGGTTTCATTCTGCCTTTCCGTCCGAAGAAACTTGCGCATGCTTATGCGTCCGTCTGGAGCGAGCGCGGTTCGCCGTTGCTCGCGGTATCGAAGCAGCAAGCGCAACAGCTACAAACCTTGCTCGGCGCTGATGTTCCCGTTGCCTTGGGCATGACGTATGGCAACCCAAGCGTTGCCAGCGCTTTGGCTGAGCTCAAACAAAAAGGCGCAACACGCATCGTGGTGCTGCCGCTGTATCCGCAGTATTCCGGCACTACAACCGCTTCGGTATTTGATGCGATCGCTCGCGTGCTTGCGCGTGAACGTCATATCCCCGAACTGCGCACCATCAACGACTATCACGCGCAGCCGGCTTATATCGAAGCACTGGCCGCCAGCGTTCGTGCATACCGACAAACGCATGGTGCGAGTGAGCATCTGCTGATGTCCTTTCACAGTATTCCGCAGCGCTATGTGAATCAGGGCGATCCTTACGATGCGCAGTGCAAGAAAACCGCAGCGCTGCTTGCTGAAGCCTTGCAGCTCAAACCTGAAGAATGGTCAATCAGCTTCCAGAGTCGTTTGGGTCGCGAGCCTTGGTTGCAGCCGTATACCGACGTCGTGTTGCCGCAATACGCTGCAAAAGGCATCAAAACACTAGACGTGATTTGTCCTGGATTTTCGGCGGATTGTTTGGAGACGCTAGAAGAAGTGGCGATCCGTTATCGCGAGGATTTCTTGGCTGCGGGAGGCGAAGGCTTTCGTTATATCCCGGCGCTGAATGCCGATGATGCGCACATTCGCATGATGCAGAGCTTGGTGCAGTCAGCGCTCTAATCCGTAGGGTGCGCCGTGCGCACCGAATTCTGAGTTAGCTCTGCAACGCGTGCGCACAGCGCACCCTACTGGCTCTTGCGAAATTCGGTACATAAAAGAAAAACCCCGCCAATTGGCGGGGTTTTTAGTTACAGCGTTCTACTTACTTCTGCGGCGCGTCGGTTTTGATTTCTACGCGACGGTTGAGCGCACGACCTTCGGCCGTATCGTTCGGAGCAGCTGGTTTGGCTTCGCCGTATGCGCTGGTGTTGATGCGACCAGCAGCAACGCCCTTGCGAACCAGATAGGTTTTGACGACTTCAGCGCGGCGCTCAGACAGCGCCTGGTTGTAGCCTTCGGTGCCGATCCAGTCGGTGTGGCCGGACAGTTCGATCTTCAGGCTTGGGAATTTCTGCGTCAGGCCGTTGATCGTGCCAGCTGCGTTATCCAAGGTTGCCTTAGCAGGATCGGTCAGTACGGACTGATCGAAGTCGAAGTAAACGTTTTCGAATTCGCCGGTCTTGGCGGCAGCAACCGCGCCGTCATTACCCTTAGGAGCAGCGGCTGCTGGAGCAGTTGCAGCAGCGGCGGCTGCAGAGGCAGAAGCAATCGTAGCAGCGCTACGCTTGCCGAATGGGAATACCAGACCAACCTTTACGATTGGTTCAGCAAACGATTTCTCGTTGCCAGCTGGCAAATCATGTGCGTTCACCCAGCGATAGCGAGCGTCAGCGCGGAAGCCGACATCGTAGCTAGCAATTGGGAAATACTTGAAGAAACCTACGCCAGCGTCAGCGAAGAAGTCCGTGGAGTCATCGCCGGTATCGCGACGTTCATTCTTCATGCCGCCGAGGCCGATGCCAACATAAGGCGAGAAGCGTGGGTCACGCGAGTAGAAGAACAGACCGTCGATCTTGGCGCCATATTCGCGCCAGCTCGTGCCACCAGCTTGAGCCTTGGCTTTATCGTAGAAACCACCGATTTCCACGCCCCAGTACTTGTTCAGCGCCTTACCGGCGCCAACCGAGAAGCCGTTACCGGTTTCGGCATTGCGATCTTTGTCCGAGAACACGGTGTCGTACATCACGGAAGCATAAGGACGCGTTTCAGTCGCCTGCGCGAAGGCAGGTAGAGCAGCAACAGCGAAAATCAGGCCAGCAAATGCCCGGGACATAGTGTTCATTGTTTGAATCTCCAACCCAAGTTGAGGCCGCTAAAGCGGCTCGGAAATAAGCCTTGTTAGTATACGCAAATAACATGCAAATCGTTAACCCGCACCGAATTTTACGTTATTTTTATTAGCATATGTAATCCAGCGCACTCACTTGAAAAGCCAAGACGGCGCATCCATTAAACTCTCCTAATCGACTTTAAAGCATCCCGGAGTACATTTTGTGACCGATTTTCTGTTGCAGTACGGTCTTTTTTTGGCCAAGACCATCACCCTCGCTGCGGCGGTTTTTATGGTGCTGGCAGGCCTGTTTTCACTGATCCGCGAGGCCCGCGAACAGTCGCATGACCACCTTCAGATCAAGAACATCAATGATCGTTTCGAATTGATGGCGGACACGCTGAATCACCAGTTATTGGACGAAAACGAGCTCAAACAGCTTCAAAAGACCCGTAAAGCAGAAGACAAAGCAAAAGAGAAAGCAGCGAAGAAAGGCCTTCAGCCGCCTCGCCCTCGCCTGTTCAGCTTAGGGTTTGATGGCGACCTCAACGCCACCCCGGTGGAATCGCTGCGCGAAGAAATCAGCGCCGTGCTGCAAGTGGCCCGCAAGGAAGATGAAATTGTCCTGCGCCTGGAAAGCGAAGGCGGATTGGTGCACTCCTACGGCCTGGCCGCATCCCAGCTCACGCGTATCCGTGACCGCAAAATCAAACTGACCGTCGTTATCGACAAGGTCGCCGCCAGCGGTGGCTATTTGATGGCCTGCGTCGCTGACAAAATTATTGCCGCTCCTTTCGCCATAATTGGTTCGATTGGCGTGGTCGCGCAGATTCCCAACTTCCATCGCGTGTTGAAAAAGAACGAGATCGACTTTGAACTGCACACCGCTGGCCAGTACAAGCGCACGCTGACGATGTTTGGCGAAAACACCGACGAAGGCCGCGAAAAATTCCGTGAAGAGTTGGAAGAAACGCATCAGCTGTTTAAAGCCTTTGTGACCGAGAACCGTCCGGTTCTTGAGATCGACAAAGTGGCGACTGGCGAACATTGGTTCGGCACCCGCGCGCTGAGCCTGCGTTTGATCGACGAGATCAAGACCAGCGACGACTATTTGCTTGATCGTTCGAAAGACGCCGACATTTACGAGATTAATTACCGCCGTCGCCAAACCTTGGGCGATCGCCTCTCAGGTGGTCTGGTCAAACTTGGGATGGGTCTGCGCGGTGGCGTTGAGAAAGCTTGGTCGCGTCAGGTCTAAAGAGAGAAACTGCAGATGAAACTTTCCAGCAAAACTTTTAAAGACGGCAGCCTGATTCCCGGTCGCTGTGGCTTTTGCGTTCAGGCTCCGCGTGGACATGTTCGACTCTCGCAGAATCTGAACCCGCATCTGGCTTGGTCTGGCGCACCTGCAGGCACACGTTCATTTGTGCTGACGGTGATTGATGCCGACGCGCCGACCAAACCGGACGACGTCAATCAGGAAGGTCGCGAAGTCCCTGCTGATTTGCCACGCGCTGAATTCGTGCATTGGCTGATGGTGGATATTCCGGCCGACGTCACTGAAATTGCTGAAGGCAGTGGCTCCAATGGCGTGACGGTCAAAGGCAAATCCGCGCCAAGCGGCCCAGCAGGTGCACGCCAAGGCGTCAACGATTACACCGGCTGGTTTGCTGGCGACGCTGGTATGGCAGGCACTTATTTGGGCTATGACGGCCCTTGCCCGCCCTGGAATGATGCACGCGTGCATCACTACACGTTCACGATTCACGCGACCGATCTTGATCAGGCAAAGGTCAAAGGCGCTTACACGCTAGCCGAGCTTCGCAAAGCACTCGATGGCCATGTGCTAGCCAGCGCCAGCATCCGCGGTCGCTACAACTTGAACGCACGCATGCGCGTGAAATAAAAAATCTGAAACTCGGTTCAACAACTGCGGTCTTAGCGTCGCTGCCCGTTATCAGAACATAAAGATAAGGATCTCCATGTCTCGTCAATTGCTCGTAAAGATTGTTGCCCCTCTTGCCGTTTCGGCCTCGATTGTTGCCGCGGCGTTCATGATGTCCAGCGCGCCGGTCGCCGTGACCGCAGGCACCGCCGCTTCTGCACTCGCAGCTGCCGCATTGCCGATTTCTCAAGGCGTTGTGCCTTCGCTGGCACCGATGCTCAAGCAAGTGATGCCAGCCGTGGTCAATATTTCGGTTACGGCCAAAGCAGAGCAACGCGTACAGAATCCACTCTTGCAAGACCCTTTCTTCCGCCGCTTCTTTGGCGCACCCGATCAGCAAGAAGATCCACGTGGCCAACAGCAACCTGAAGAGCGCGAAGCGCAATCGATCGGCTCCGGCGTGATCGTCGATGCCGTCAAGGGTTACATCATCACCAACAACCACGTGGTCGAGCAGGCAGACACCATCAAAGTGCGCCTCAGCGATAACCGCGAGTTCGATGCCAAGCTGATCGGCAAAGATCCGGAAACCGACGTTGCGGTACTGCAGATCAAAGCTGACAACATTAAAGCCGTACCGTTGTCTGATTCTTCCAAGGCAGAAGTCGGCGATTTTGTTGTCGCCATCGGCTCGCCTTTTGGCCTGCGCCAGACCGTCACCTCCGGCATCATCAGCGGCCTGAGCCGCCAGACCGGTATCAGCGAAGGTGGCTACGAAGACTTCATCCAGACTGACGCGTCTATCAACCCGGGCAACTCCGGCGGTGCGCTGATCAATCTGCAAGGCCAACTGGTCGGCATCCCGAGCAACATCTACTCGCCGTCCGGCGGCAACATCGGCCTGGGCTTTGCGATTCCAGTAAATCTCGCCAAGAGCGTGATGGATCAGTTGATCTCGCATGGCTCCGTACAGCGCGGCCGCATCGGCGTGATGGGCCAGGATCTTGACCCGCAACTGTCAAAGGCTATGGGGCTGGATCGCAGCAACGGCGCGGTCATTACCAAGATCGTTCCCAAGTCCCCAGCTGCTAACGCTGGCCTGAAGACTGGCGACATCATCCTTGCCGCAAATGGTCACGAAATTGAGAACTTTGCCCAGCTTCGTAACCTCGTCGGTTTGATGCGCGTAGGTGACAAGGTTGAGATGAAGATTCTGCGCGACAACAAACCACAGACGGTCACGGTTGTTATCGGCAAGAGCACCGAGCAAACCGCTGCTGCTTCTGAGCTAAGCCCCTTGCTGGCAGGCGCGTCCTTTGCGCCGATTGATGAGTCCGTCAAGCAGTCCACTGAAGATGTGCGCGGCGTACTGCTCAAAGCGCTGGAACCACGTAGCCCTGCGGCACGTACGGGCCTGCGCCCGGGCGACATCGTCGATGCGGTGAATCGTCAGCCGGTCGACAGCATGGAAACCTTCCAGAAACTGGCCGGCCCTAAAGCCACTCAGCTCCTGCTGCATGTCCGTCGCGGTAACGGCGCACTGTTTATCCTGTTGCAGTAAAACAGTACTAGACCCACAAAGGCGTCGGGCTATACTAAGGCCCGTCGCCTTTTCTATTTCCGCCATGCTCGAATCAGAACTCGAACAGCTCGAAGACCGTGTGCAGCGCATGATGGCCGCCTACAGTCAGGCGCGCCTTGAGCATAAGCGCACGCTGCAAGAGCGCGATCGTTTGTTGGCGCTCAATGCTGAATTGCGCCGCCGCATTGAAGGCATTGTTGATCGCATCCGCGCGCTAGAAACGGAGCAGGAATCATGACCGCTGCGAAACTTGGCAAAGACTCGCTGAGCGTTACCGTACGCATCATGGGCAAGGAATACAGTGTTGCCTGCCCACAAGAAGAACACGAAGCGCTGGTGAAGTCTGCGGACTATCTCAACGAGCGCATGACCAGCATCCGCAAGCGCGGCCGCGCATTAGGCGCTGAGCGTATCGCTGTGATGGCTGCACTTAACATTGCACGCGAACTACTTGAAATGCGTGGCATTGATGGCGTGTCTCAGCCAGACGCTGCTGCGGTGGCGCGTGTGAAACAACTGCGCTTGGACATCGACTCCACGTTGGCGCTTGAGTAGATCACCGTTGAGCGGCTGTCATCTTTTGCAACAGTCTGAAATGGTATGCTTCTATCCGGTGTCTCCCTCGGTTTCGGCACAAGCTCCAAAACCCTTGAGCCTAATTGTTAACCCCGGGAGCCGTACCAGTGTTCGGCGTGCAGGCTCACCTTGAAGTGAGAAGCCCAATAGCATTGCGAAGCACCCACTTGAGACTCTGTCTCAAGGTCGTGAGTTTATGACGACGCAGGCGGGAGACACCCCTTCTTATAACGCCACGCAGCGCAAGAGCGCGCTACGTCGCGAACTGCGTCGCAAGCGCAGCGAAATTTCTTCCGAAGACGCACGCAAGGCCGCACTGTTGGCCGCCTGCCATCTTGTAGGCAGCGCACCACTGCGCCACGCAAAGCATGTCGCGGTTTATCTCAACTACGGTTCTGAGCTTGGCACCGAGCCTTTGATTGACGCCCTGCTGCGCGAAGGCAAACAGGTTTATGTGCCGCGCATCGCATCTGAACGCCGCATGCGTTTTGTACAACTCAAAGCAGACACGCCACTGCGCTTGAACATGCTCAACATCAAAGAGCCCGCAGGCCGACTACTTTCACGTCGCGTAAAACAATTCGATGTCATCGTCGTGCCATTACTCGGTTTTGATAGCACGGGCCAGCGCCTAGGTAACGGCGGCGGTTATTACGATCGCGCACTCGCAGCACCCAGGCCATTCCGCAAACCATTACTGGTCGGCTATGGTTACGAACTCCAACACGTTGCCGCAATTCCATCCGAGCCTTGGGACATTCGCCTCAACGCCGTCGCGACAGAAGCTGGCATATACAAATTTTGAACCTAAATTTTAATTTTTGATTAGAGAGCAGCACATGGCCTACTGGCTAATGAAGTCCGAACCCGATTGTTTTTCAATTGATGATCTGGCCAAGCGCCCCAAGCAAACTGCCCCTTGGGACGGCGTGCGCAACTATCAAGTGCGCAATATGTTTCGCGACAATATGAAAGAAGGCGATCTCGCTTTCTTCTATCATTCCAGCTGCCCAGAGCCTGGCATTTACGGCGTGATGGAAATCGCCAGCAATGGATACCCAGACCCTACGCAGTTTGATCCGAAGCAAGATCACTACGACGCTGGCAGCAAACCAGAAGAGCCACGTTGGTTGCTGGTGGATGTGAAGTTCCAACGCAAACTTAAACGTCCCGTGCTGCTGCCTGAAATTCGCACGCACGAAGCTAAACTCGTAGGCCTGCGCATTCTGGAAAAAGGTTCGCGCCTTTCTGTAACGCCAGTAAAAAAAGAGCATTGGGATTACATCCTGAAGCTCGAGAATGCGAAGGCGCCTTGAGTCAAAAACACACTCTTTTATTTATTATTTTTTTACATTTACCTAGACAAATATTAGCTTTGAATTAATTCACGCTACCGCGGTCTTTAGCGCCACGCTCCACCGCCGCCGGTAGCATCAGATGAACCAACCCGCTAACCGCTTCAACCGCTATCAAGCCGTGCGTCAGCTCGGCCCCGGCCTGATCACCGGCGCAGCAGATGATGATCCGAGCGGCATCGCCACCTACTCGCAGGCTGGCGCGCAGTTTGGTTTCAATATGCTGTGGACGATGGTGATTACCTATCCGCTGATGGTGGGCATTCAGCTCATCAGCGCGCGCATTGGTCGCGTCACTGGTCGAGGGCTTGCAGCAAATATCCGTGCAGCTTTTCCCAAGCCACTACTGTTGGGCATCGTTTCGCTGTTGCTACTCGCCAACATCATCAACATTGCCGCCGACATTGCCGCAATGGGCGATGCCGCTCGCCTGCTCCTTGGCGGCTCAGCGCATGAATACACTTCCATCATCGGCCTGCTGTGTCTCACGCTGCAGGTGTTCATGGCCTACAAGCGTTATGTCGAATATCTGAAGTGGCTCACGCTCTCGCTACTGTCGTACGTCGCGATTGTGTTCATGCTCAACGTGCCTTGGGAGCAAGTTGCTGCGAGCGTGGTCGCGCCCAAGATCACTTGGGATCGCGACACGTTGATGATCATCGTCGCCATCTTTGGCACCACGATCAGTCCTTACCTATTCTTCTGGCAGGCCGCGCAAGAAGTGGAAGAGATTCACAACACGCCCGGCGCCATGCCACTCGCCGCAACCGAAGAAGAAACCCCTGAAAGCCGAAAGCAATTGCGTCGCATCAAGTTCGATACCTTTATCGGCATGGGCTTCTCGAATCTTGTCGCCTTCTTCATCATTCTGACGACTGCGGCGACACTGCATCTGCATGGAATCACCGATATTCAAACTTCTGCACAAGCGGCAGAAGCGCTGCGCCCTTTAGGTGGTGAATTCACCTTCTTGCTATTCGCACTCGGCATCATCGGCACCGGCCTGCTCGCTGTGCCTGTACTTGCAGGCTCTGCCGCATACGCCGTTGCCGAATGTTTTGAATGGCGCGCAGGACTCAATCTGGAACTGCTCGAAGCCCGCGAGTTCTACGGCCTCATCGCTCTCGCAACCCTGGGCGGCTGCGCACTCGACTTCGCCAACATCTCACCAATTAAAGCGTTACTCTGGAGTGCCTTACTCAATGGCATCATCGCTGTCCCGATCATGATCGTGATGATGATCCTCGCCTCACGTCGCGAAGTCATGGGCCGCTACGCCATCTCGCTACGTTTGAAAACTTTCGGCTGGCTGGCCACCGCAGTGATGGCCGCCGCTGTCATCGCAATGTTTGTCACAACTTGAAGAGACACTCTTATGACCATCAACACGAATAGAGACGCAAAGAACTTCTACTGGTGCCTTGAACACAATCAGGTCGAAGAAAGTATTGGATGCGGCAGCACCACACGCATCGGGCCTTATGCAACGGCCGCTGAAGCATCGACTGCACTAGAGCGCACACGTCAACGCAAAGCAGAACAGGACGCGCGCGACGCGGAAGATCAAAAATAATTCAGTAATGTAGGGTGGGTTAGCGCAGCGTAACCCACCGTTACCTCATATCGAATAGGTGGTGGGTTACGCTGCGCTAACCCACCCTACGGTCAACACATAAGCAATAAAAAAGCCGGCTCGAAAGCCGGCTTTTTCATTAATATGGAAATACTTACTTACGATCGCGCTTCGCACCAATACGCAGACGCAATGCATTGAGGCGGATGAAGCCTTCAGCATCTTTCTGGTTGTACGCGCCACGATCATCTTCAAACGTTGCGATCTTTGCGTCGAACAGCGTGTCTGGCGAACGACGGCCAGCGTTGTAGACGTTGCCCTTGTAGAGCTTAAGGCGCACTTCGCCGTTGACGTGCTTCTGCGTATCGTCGATCAGCGCCTGCAGTGCGTTGCGCTCTGGCGAGAACCAGTAGCCGTTGTAAATCAGCTTGGCGTAGCGCGGCATGATTTCGTCTTTCAGGTGAGCCTGTTCGCGGTCGAGCGTGATGCTCTCGATGGCGCGGTGAGCTTTCATCAGAATCGTGCCGCCCGGCGTTTCGTAGCAGCCGCGTGACTTCATACCGACGTAGCGGTTCTCAACGATGTCGAGACGACCGATGCCGTGATTGCCGCCAATCTCATTGAGCTTGGCGAGCACTTTGTACGGCGACAGTTTCTTGCCGTTCACTGCAACCACATCGCCATGCTTGAACTTCAGCGTGATGTATTCAGCTTTAGCCGGAGCCTGCTCTGGATTCTTCGTCCAGCGCCAAATGCTGTCATCTGGGACCCACCATGGATCTTCCAGACCGCCGCCTTCATACGAGATGTGCAGTGCGTTGGCGTCCATCGAGTAAGGCGAACCGCCGCCCTTCTTCTTGGTGATTGGAATCTTGTGCTTGGCAGCGTAGGCCAGCAGCGTTTCGCGGCTGGTCAGATCCCACTCGCGCCACGGTGCGATCACTTTGATCGCCGGGTTGAAGTGGTATGCGCCGAGTTCGAAACGAACCTGGTCGTTGCCCTTGCCGGTGGCGCCGTGAGCGATGGCGTCGCAGCCGGTCTGCTCAGCGATTTCCATCAAGCGCTTGGCGATCAGCGGGCGCGCGATCGACGTGCCGAGCAGATACTCGCCTTCGTAAATCGCGTTGGCGCGGAACATTGGGAACACGAAATCGCGCACGAACTCTTCGCGCAGGTCATCAATGAAGATTTCCTTCACGCCGAGCTGCTTGGCTTTAGGGCGGACGTGGTCCAGCTCTTCGCCTTGACCGATGTCGGCGGTGAACGTCACCACCTCACACTGGTAGGTGTCCTGCAGCCACTTCAGGATGACGGAGGTGTCGAGACCACCGGAATAGGCCAACGCAACTTTGCGGACTTTGCTCATAGGGAGTTCGTACGTTCAAAAAATGGGAGAAAAAGCGGCGCGATTATATAGCGACTCGCACCGTGCTAGCTTTACGTCAGCAAAATTAGGACGAGCCATGAGCACCAATCCCATTGAATTGATCATTGAACCGCGCACTCAGGACCTCGGCGGCTTTACCGTCCGACGCCTTTTGCCCTTTGCAAAACGTCGCCATGTCGGCCCGTTTGTTTTCCTTGATCACATGGGCCCCGCGCAGTTCGCACCCGGTCATGGCATCGACGTACGGCCGCATCCGCATATCGGACTGGCCACGGTCACCTATCTCTATGAAGGCGCGATTACCCATCGCGACAGCTTGGGCAGCGAGCTTGATATACGCCCCGGCGACGTCAACTGGATGACCGCAGGCACAGGCATCGCGCATTCCGAGCGCACCCCGCCCGATTTGCGCGCCACTGGTTCTGCGCTGCATGGCTTGCAAATGTGGGTAGCACTACCGCTCAGCGAAGAAGACTGCGCACCCGATTTCCAGCATTGCCCGGCTGCCACGCTTCCGGTGTTCCGACAGGAGCAGGCGCAAATTCGCCTGATCGCCGGCACGCTCTATGGCCATGAAGCCCCCGTGCGCATCGCCTCGCCACTGTTTTATGCCGAAGCGCAGATGGCCGATGGCGCAGAGCTGACATTGAGTGACGAGCACGCCGAACGCGCGATTTATGTGATCAATGGTGCTGTAGAAATTGATGGCCAGCCCCTGAACCCGGGCCAGCTCGCCGTACTCAGCGTTGGCGGTCAGCCCAAGCTAAAAGCAAAAGGTCCAACCCTGCTGATGTTGCTCGGCGGACCGCCGCTCGATGGCGAAAGATTGCTGTGGTGGAATTTTGTCGCCAGCACGCCAGAGCGTATCCGCGATGCGCAAGAACGCTGGTTGGCTCAGAGTTTTGACAAGGTGCCGGGCGAGACGGAATTCATTCCCTTGCCGGAAGATTGGTTGAAACTGCCGGTGCCACGCGGCGAGCATTAAGCAGTTGCCTGCGTAAAACGCTCGATAGGCAAGCCTTATCGCAAGCATGGAAACATACGATTGGCGGCCCGATTCATTGTTAAGAATAATTCTTATCAATGCCGAGGACGCCGCCATGACTAAGACTTTGAGCTTTGCCGCTGTTCACTTCACCGTCGCTTTCAGCGTCGTTTACCTGATGACAGGTGACTTACTGACGGGCGGCGTGATCGCACTCATTGAGCCTTGCTGCAATACCGTGGCCTTCCACTTCCATGAAAAGCTGTGGACGGGACGCACAACGCCTTTGCGCGCGTTGTGTGGCCACGCCCACGCTTAAGGCGTTAGTGAACCTTGCGCGAAACACCCATCAAACGCTCAGCGTCCTGCGACACGCGGCCGCTTTCGCTGTATTCCGGACGCAGCAGCATCTCTAGCTGAGGGCCGGAAGGCTGTTTGTTGGCGAGTGCTTTCTTGATCACTTCTGCGTAACGCTTCAGACCTGAAGCCTTTCTAGGCTTGCGCTTAGGCACTTCACCCTTGGCTGTGGTTTTTGCCACGCGTGGGCGAG
Source organism: Stenotrophobium rhamnosiphilum (assembly GCF_003052265.1). Lineage (GTDB taxonomy): Bacteria > Pseudomonadota > Gammaproteobacteria > Nevskiales > Nevskiaceae > Stenotrophobium > Stenotrophobium rhamnosiphilum. The sequence continues at coordinate 221,301 of NZ_QANS01000001.1, read as the reverse complement.
GTGCTTTTTTCATCGCCTGCTTTTTGAGCGGAGCAGCAACAGGTTTGGCAGCAGCAACTTTCTGCGCAACAGCTGGCGGAATAATCAGCTCAGGCTTCTTCGCTGGAATTTTCCAAACCGAAGCTTTCTTGGCGACGACCTTGCTGGCCGGTTTGCTCGGAGCTGGCGCAGCTTTTTTAGCAACCGTCTTAACAAGCTTTTTGACGGCAGGCTTTTTAGCAGCAGGCTTGGCAACTTTCTTCGCTGGCGCCTTCACTGCTTTCTTAGCAATAACTTTCTTGGCTGCTACTTTTTTAACCACTGCCTTCTTGGCAGGCAGCTTTTTAGCAGGCGCTTTAGCAACGGCTTTCTTAGGCGCTGCTTTAACGACCTTCTTCGCTTTGGCAGCAGGTTTAGCCACAACCTTCTTTTTAGCGACTGCTTTTTTGGCGACAACCTTCGTCTTTGCCTTGGGCTTGACCGCAGCAACGGGCTTTTTAACAGCCTTAGGCTTGGCAGCGGCTTTCTTAGCGACTGCTTTTTTTGCGGGAGATTTGCTGGGAGATTTCTTGATAGCCATAGGTCGGTAACAGACTCAAAACGAAGTTTCTAAGGGCGAATGATATAACGATTGAAATAACGCTTCATCAGAACATTGCTAACTACCCCTTAAGGTGGGGTCGAGAAAAGCGAACACGCGCAGTCTTCGTCGACATTATTTCGAGGACGACTCATGACATCTGCACGTAGCTGGTTCCTGCAAAAACGCCCCATCGTCAATATTGAAAATGACACGCTGGAGCTACGCGAACACACGCTGCCAGAACTCAAAGACGGCGAATTCCTGATGCGCACGATTTTGCTGTCGCTAGACGCCAGCAATCGCATTTGGATGAGCGATCAAGACTCCTATCTGCCGCCAGTGAAGCTCGGTGCCGCGATGCGCGGTGTTGTGGTGGGCGAGGTGATCAAGTCGCGCCACAAGGATTTTCCCGGAGGATGTCTGGCCTCAGGCTTGGATACCTGGTCAGATTACGTGGTGACTGACGGCACCGGCCTAACGCCGATGGCACCATTGCCCGGCTTAAATCTGGCTGATGCTTTCGGCGTGCTCGCCATCGCTGGCCCTACCGCTTATATCGGTCTGCACGACATTGGTCGCATCAAGCCGGGCGATACGGTAGTTGTCACCGCCGCCGCAGGTGCTGTCGGCATGGTCGCCGGTCAGCTCGCCAAAATTCACGGCTGCCGCACGATTGGTGTCGCGGGCGGTCGCGATAAGTGCAAATTGCTGACTGAGCAGTACGGCTACGACCACGCCATCGATTACAAATCCGAGAATGTTCTGGAGCGCCTGCGCGAATTGGCGCCAGAAGGCATTGATGTGCACTTTGAAAACGTCGGCGGCGAACAGCTCGACGCCGCGCTCACGCATATGAAAATCGGCGGCACCGTCGTTATGTGCGGCCTCATTGCCAGCTACAGCACCAATGAGCCCGTGCCCGGCCCGTATATGTTCCGCAACGTTATTTACAAACGTCTGCGCATCGAAGGCTTTCTGTGCCTCGACTACAGCAAGAGCTACCCCGCGATGCAGGCCAAGCTGGCGCAGTGGATTTTGGAAGGACGTTTACATTTCAAACTGCATGTCGTCGATGGCCTCGAAAACGCGGTTGATACCTGCAAACTGCTCTACAACGGCGGCAATCAGGGCAAGTTGCTGGTGAGAATCGGGCCCGATACTCAGTAATTCCCGAAATCATTCCAGACAGGGCTGATCGAGCGCCCGAAGCGCCTTTACCGAATTAAACGGTGCTTTATTCGCCGAATTCCGTGCAGCCGTGGTCACAAGGACGGATAATCCGCAGCCGCGACCCCGCTCGCGTCCCCCGTCTGGAGTTTTTGTTGAGCACTGAGCCCCCAATCGTCAAAGTCGGCCACCGCTTTCGCGGCTTTTTGCCGATCGTGGTGGACGTCGAAACCGGCGGTTTTAATGCCCAGACCGATGCACTGCTGGAAATCGCAGCCGTGATTTTGGGCATGGACGAGAACGGCAATCTGGTGCCCCAAAAGACCGTATTCAGCCATGTCACGCCTTTTCCGGGTGCCAATCTGGAAAAAGCTGCGCTGGAATTCAACGGCATTGACCCCGATCACCCCCTGCGTCTGGCCAAGCCAGAGCTGGAAGCGCTGAATCACATCTTTAAGCCGATTCGCAACGCAGTCTCAGAAAACGGCTGCACCCGCGCCATTCTGGTCGGCCACAACGCACACTTTGATTTGGGCTTCCTCAATGCGGCCATTGCGCGCAGCAGCGTAAAGCGCAGCCCTTTCCACCCCTTTAGCGTGTTCGATACCGCCACCCTCTGCGGCGCCGCGCTCGGCCAAACGGTGCTGGCGCGTGGATTAATCGCCGCCGGGCTCGATTACGATCAGAAAGAAGCGCACTCAGCGATCTATGACGCCGAGCGCACTGCGGAACTTTTCTGCTTGTTAGTGAACAAAATGCGACCGATTTACGAATCGGTACAGAACACCCCCGAAGATGCGTCGGCTGAGCCGGCCGCGTCCACATAATTAGACTCGACAGGGATGTCCGTTTTGCCTTTAAAATTTCGTATTGATCGCATCAACTGGAATGCCATGAAATTGGGATGGAGCTCGTCGATCACGGGCTGCGCAATGCTGTTTGCCGCACTGATCGCAATGCCTGCACAGGCTTTTGACTTTAAAGACGTCAGTGAGCGTGCACGTGCGCTGGCTGAAAAGCCTTATGAGAAATCGGACGGCGATCTGCCGAAAGAACTGCAAGACCTTTCTTACGATCAGTATCGCGACATCCGTTTTAAATCTAATAAAGCCATGTGGCGCGGCACCAAACTGCCCTTTGAGCTGCAGTTTTTCCATCCGGGCCTTTACTACACGCAGACCGTAAAAATTAATCTCGTCACCCCGAAGGGCTCGCGAGCACTGCGTTTTAATCCGGACTTTTTCGACTACGGCAAAAACACACTCGATAAAAATAAGCTGCGCGACATCAGCTTTGCGGGCTTTCGCATTCACTACCCGCTCAATAAAAAAGATTACAAAGACGAGTTTCTGGTGTTTCAAGGCGCCAGTTATTTGCGTGGCGTTGGCAAAGGACAGCACTACGGTTTAGCCGCACGCGGCTTAGCAGTTGATACCGGCCTGATCTCGGGCGAAGAGTTTCCTGCTTTCACCGAATACTGGATTGAAACGCCGAAAGTCGACGACAAGCAGTTGACGATCTACGCGTTGCTGGATTCCAAGCGAGTGACCGGTGCTTACAAATTCATCATCAAGCCTGGCGACTCCACTTCGATTGACGTGCAAGCGCGCGTCTATCTGCGTGAATCCGTTGGCAAGCTGGGCCTGGCGCCGCTGACCAGCATGTTCCAGTTCAGCGAAAACCAGCCGCATCCCCAAGACTACCGCCCGGAAGTGCATGACTCCGACGGCCTGCAAATTCAAACCGATCGCGAATGGATCTGGCGTCCGCTGGTGAACCCCAAGCGCTTGCTGATGACCTCGTTCACCGCCACCAACCCGCGCGGATTTGGTCTGATGCAACGTGATCGCAAATTTGATCACTACGAAGATATCGACAAGCGCTACGACCTTCACCCCAGCGCGTGGGTACAACCCAAAGGTGATTGGGGCGCAGGTCGCATTGAGCTTGTGCAGCTTCCAACGCCTGACGAAACCAACGACAACATCTCGGCTTATTGGTCGCCCGACACCATGCCGGCGCCGGGCCAGCCCTTGGATTTCGCTTACAACTTGTCTTGGCAGATGAACAAGGAAACGCGTCCGCCAATGGCCTACGCGGTGCAAACGCGTCGCGGCAACGGCTATACGCGCGATCCGGATGACAGCAGCATTCGTTTCAATATCGATTTTGAAGGCGGCGAACTCGCCAATCTCAAGCCAGACGACAAAGTCATCTCTGGCGTGTGGCTCGACGACAACGCTGAGATGATCGAGCGCCGCGTGGTGCGTAACGACATCACCGGCGGCAGACGCTTGGTCGTGCGCTTCAAACGTCTCGACGACGATAAACCAGTGGAAATGCGCGCCTTCCTGCGCAAGGACAACGAGACCATCTCTGAAACCTGGTCTTACATCCTGCCGCCGCAATCGGGCACCAAGAACTCTCCCTGAGTTTCAAGGCGCGGGAGCCCTGCTCTCGCGCCTTCATTGATTGCTCAAACTCAGCACTCAAATGGCGCAGGCATTAAACTGCGCGCCCAAGACCTGTCTGCGGCCTAGCCGCACTGATGATTTGGTCTATCGATAATCGTTTAAATTTATTTTATTAATTAAATAAATTTAATAAATAATCACAATAATTAGCGAACAATGACGACTGCGGGTGATTCCAATATTGAGCGGGAAGCGCTGCTAGCGCGCTTGCAAGCGCAGGGCCGCAAGCGTGGCGATGCGCACATCAGCAATGTCTTGCCGACTGACGTTAATGGTCATCTGCGACTGGTGACGATGCCGCCGCTGCATCGCGCCTCGATGACGCCTAACGAGTGGCAGAACAATCCGTTCAAACGTTTCGCGAGTTGGCTACGTCTGCGCTATGGCAAACAAACCGTGCGCGCACCCGAAGTCATCGCCGCAGAAGCGCCGCACTCAGGCAACGTGCCGTGGCGCGTTAGTGGCCGCAATCGTCGCTTTTTATTGCTTGGCCTCGTGATTGCACAAACCTGGGTTGCAACATTTTTCATGAGCGCGGTGTTGCCGTATCACGGCACCAAACCGCTCGAACTCGTAGTGCTGGCGATTTATGCCATTTTGTTTGCTTGGGTCGGCAGCGGTTTTTGGACTGCGCTGATGGGCTTCTGGGTTTTGCTGCGCGGCAAAGACAAATACTCGATCAACGGCAACACACCCGCTGATCAGCCGATTGCAGACGACAGCCGCACCGCCATCATCATTCCGATCTGCAACGAAGATGTCGCACGTGTGTTTGCTGGACTGCGCGCCAGTTACGACTCGGTGATGCGCGCGGGTGCGCTGAAGCATTTCGACTTCTTCATCATCAGCGATAGCAGCGAAGCCGACACGCGCGTTGCAGAACTGGAGGCATGGATGAATCTATGCCGCGAAGTGGATGGCTTTAGTCATATCCACTATCGCCTGCGTCGCCATCGCATCAAACGCAAGAGCGGCAACGTTGCCGACTGGTGCCGCCGCTGGGGCAGCGACTATAAATATATGGTGGTGTTTGACGCCGATAGCGTGATGTCAGGCAGCTGCCTCAAGCGTCTTGTGCAGTTGATGGAAGCAAATCCCGGCGCGGGCATTATTCAAACCGCACCACGCGCATCCGGCCGCGAAACGCTTTACGCACGCATCCAACAATTTGCGACGCGCGCTTATGGCCCACTGTTCACCGCTGGTCTGCACTATTGGCAACTCGGCGAATCGCATTACTGGGGCCACAACGCAATCCTTCGCGTAGCGCCGTTTATGCAGCATTGCTCGCTAGGTCGTTTATCTGGAAGCGGCGCGTTGTCGGGCGAAATTCTGTCGCACGATTTTGTCGAAGCTGCGCTGATGCGTCGCGCAGGTTGGAGTGTGTGGATCGCGTATGACTTGGAAGGCAGCTACGAAGAAATGCCGCCGACGTTGCTGGATGAGCTCAAGCGTGACCGTCGCTGGTGCCAAGGCAATCTTCAAAATTTCCGCCTGTTCTTCTCGCAAGGTCTGCACCCCGCACATCGCGCTGTGTTCATGACCGGCGTGATGGCGTATTTGTCGGCGCCGATGTGGTTTATCTTTTTGGTGTTGTCGACTGTTCTGCTCGCCGTACAAACACTGACGCCGCCAGAATATTTCACGCAGCCGTATCAGCTATTCCCAACTTGGCCCGAGTGGCATCCGGAATGGGCGATGCGCTTATTTGGCGCCACCGCCACGCTGCTCTTCCTGCCGAAGCTGCTATCGCTAATTCTGTTGCTCGCTAAAGGCTCACGCTTCTTCGGCGGTCCTTTCAAGCTGATCGGCACCACGATTATGGAAGTGCTGTTCTCCGCACTGCTCGCGCCGGTGCGCATGTTGTTTCACACACAGTTTGTGACGACAGCGCTGATTGGCTGGTCGATCAAATGGAAATCGCCGCCACGCGGCGATAACGAAACGCCATGGAGCGAAGCACTGCTGCGCCATGGCACCGGCACTTTGCTGGGCATCGTTTGGGCCGGCATCGTTTACTGGCTCAATCCCGGATTTTTGTGGTGGCTGCTGCCTATCGTCGGCAGCTTGATCATCGCGGTGCCGCTGTCGGTTTGGAGTTCGCGCGTGTCACTGGGACGCTGGTCCCGTGAACATCGCTTCTTCCTGATTCCAGAAGAATCCAACCCACCGCGTGAACTGCGCTGGACCAAGGCAGCGGTGCGTCGAGCACCCGATTACAGCGGTGGCTTTGAACGCGCTGCAGCCCATCCCCTCACCTTTTCAATGGTGCGCGCCGCCGTTACGCCGCGCGACAAACGTCCGCCGCATATCGTCGAAGCCCGCGCACAGTTGGCGTTGCACGCTTTCAAGAATGGTCCGAACGCGCTCAACGAAACTCAACGCAACACACTGCTCGCGGACCCCGACGCACTGTCACGTTTGCACCATATGCTGCAGTCCGATCCGGTAGCGCGCCATTCTGATTGGCCGCTGGAGCCAGCGCCGAAGTAATCACAGGCCGCTGTTGCGGTTGTCACACAAGCTTCATTAAACAGTCATCTCACTTCCATCTTCCTCTCCTATCGTGCACGTGCACAAAAGAAAGAGGAATACGGAAATGTCCGCAATGATTGAAGCAGGTGATGGCACCCGCGCTGCACGTTTTGAACTCAGCTTCGCAACTACGCGCGAAGAAATTCTGGAAACGCAGAAGCTGCGTTACCGCGTGTTTGCCCAAGAAATGGGCGCACAAATTGATGGCGGTGCTGAAGGCATCGACCACGACCAATTCGACCGCTACTGCCGCCACCTGATGGTGCGCGACACGCTAACCGGCCAAGTGATCGCTTGCACGCGCATCCTGACCGACGACATGGCCCCTAATGCTGGCGGCTTCTACTCCGCAGGCGAATTCGATCTCTCGATGATCGACTCACTGCCTGGCCGCGTGATGGAAATCGGCCGCACCTGCGTAGACGCTGAATACCGCGGCGGCGCTGCGATTGCCACACTGTGGCAGGGCATCGCGTCTTACATCACCAGCCACGGCTACGACTACTTGTTTGGTTGCGCCAGCATCGGCCTTGAAGATGGCGGCGCCAGCGCGCACGCAATCCTCGGCACGCTGCGCGAGAAGTACATGGCACCAGAACGCCAGCAGGTTCGCCCTTTCATTCCGCTGCCAGCAGCTGACGCACGCGTGACTGAAAAGCCGAAGATGCCGCCACTGCTCAAGGCTTACGTCAACCTCGGCGCCAAGGCTTGCGGCGAAGCGTACTGGGATCGCGACTTCAACTGCGCAGACGTTTTCATGCTGCTCAATGTGAGCGACCTCAACCCGCGCTACGCCCGCCACTTCCTCGGTAAATCTGCGCCGAGCGAACAGCCTGCGGTTCTGAATGCCTGAACTTAGCGCCCTCATGAACACCACACCGGCTCGCACTGTGCGGGCCGTTGTGCGTGGCGCGCGATTAGTCATTCACTTGGCGATTGGTCTGCTGCTAGGCGTTGCGTTGATGCTGGATCGTTGGAATCGACTTAACGCACAAGCACTGATGACCTGGTGGTGCCAAGTCGCACTCGGCATCTTCAGCATCGAACTGATTCGTAACGGCGCACCACATGATGGTGGACGCATCACGGTCGCCAATCACGTGTCGTGGCTCGACATCATCGTGATCGGCGCCAGCGAACCGACGCGCTTTGTCGCCAAATCCGAAATTCAAGATTGGCCCATCGCGGGTTCACTCGCCGACGCCTGCGGCACGTTCTACATCCGTCGTGGCAAAGGTGGCTCACGCCCGCTGCTGGATAAACTCGTTCCACATCTGAAAGCCGGTGGCTGCGTCACCATCTTTCCTGAAGGCACGACCACCGACGGCCTCAGCGTGCTGCCCTTCCACCCGCGTCTCTTCGCCGCCGCGCTCGAAGCGCAATGCGTGGTGCAACCGGTAGCGCTCCGTTACGGCCTCTCCGCCAGCGGCGACAACATCGCCCCCTTCATCGGCGACGACGATCTCGTCAGCCACGTCCTGCGCATGCTCAAAGAGCCAGAGATTGTGGTGGAAGTGAACTACGGTGCCGTACTCGCCAGCGAAGGCCGCACACGTGAAGAACTGGCTGAGATGACACAAGCCAGCATTTCGAAAGTTGTGATGCCTACGCAGCGAACGAGCTTGCAGCCGAGCTTGGAAACAGCGTTGGAATCTGCGCTGACCTGAGCCGCATAAGAACCTTGGCACAATGGCCGCCCCCGGGCGGCCTTTTTTATGAACAGGATGTTCTGTACCTACGCGGTCGCATGGATGCGAAAGAGCGTAGGTGTTTGTGCAGAGATGCCCTCATTAAAAGGCCGCGCAGGAGTGGGGTTGTCGGCGCCGCATTGATGTCCCAAAAAAGAACGCGAAAGAGCGTAGGCGTTTGTGCAGAGATGCCCTCTCTAAAAAGCCGCGCAGGAGCAGAACTCCCTCCCCCTACCTCCCCAGCAAAGCCCCATTTCCCGCCAAGCAAGGATTAACCGACATTCCCCCATCTGAAGGGCGTAAAATGTGCCGTCCGCGAATCGAGCCCCGCATGAGCACGTCCCCAGAATCCCCCGCTATCAAACCCATCGTCGCCGGTGAAAAACTGCGTGGCGCGGAGAAGATGGCGCGTATTCCGATCAAGATCGAAGCCACGACAGAGATGCTGCGCAAGCCGTCTTGGATTCGTGCCAAGACGCAGGGCACGCCAGAAGTCGCGCGCATTAAGAAAGCGCTGCGCGACAACAATCTGCATACGGTTTGCGAAGAAGCCAACTGCCCCAACCTCGGCGAATGCTTCGGCAAGGGCACGGCCACCTTCATGATCATGGGTGCGATCTGCACCCGTCGCTGCCCGTTCTGCGATGTGGCACATGGTCGCCCGAATGCGCTCGATGCGGACGAGCCGATTAATCTCGCTCGCACAATTCGCGATATGGCACTGCGCTATGTCGTCATCACTTCAGTAGATCGCGATGATTTGAAAGATGGCGGCGCCGCACACTTTGCCGCTTGTATCCGCGAAGCCCGCGTGCTGTCACCAAAACTGACGATTGAAGTACTGGTGCCGGATTTCCGCGGTCGTATGGATCCTGCGCTGGTGATCTTTAATGACACGCCTCCAGATGTGTTCAACCACAATCTGGAAACCGTACCGCGCCTCTACAAGCAAGCGCGTCCGGGTTCGGACTACGAATGGTCACTCGATCTGCTCGAGCGCTTCAAAAGTCTGCATCCAGAAGTGCCGACCAAATCCGGCTTGATGCTGGGCCTTGGAGAAGAGATCAGCGAAATCGAACAAGTGATGCGCGATCTGCGCGCGCACAAGGTCGACATGCTGACGCTGGGCCAATATCTGCAACCATCTAAACATCATTTGCCAGTCGCACGTTATGTGCATCCGGATGAATTTGAACGCCTGCGCATACTCGGCGAAGAAATGGGTTTCTCCCACGTTGCGAGCGGTCCGATGGTGCGCTCCAGCTATCACGCTGATCAACAAGCACACGGCGTGTTACAGGCTTAAGGGCCTGTTAACGCTAATTTCGCGCCAGCGGCGAAAGCCATTGGGCGCAGGGCAAGAAAGAGGGAGCGCGGCATAGTGACTCTATGTAAGCGACTGATGACGCCGCCATGCGTCCAATGGCTCCCGCCCCTTCGGGCTGCCGCCTCAAAAATTGCCATGCCGCGTTGCTCCTTCCTCGTTTAGAATCACTAAACTTCGTCAGTCGCGCCTTGCCTGGCAATTTTTGAGGGGGCAGCGCTGACGTGAAACTAGCGTTAACAGGCCCCATAATGATCGCGATCGAACCCGCGCAGATTGAAAAATTTGCGGCCGTTTTTGCTGAAGCTGTTCTCACCTGGCTCGACTCACGCGAAGCACAGTGGGTGACTTGGGATGGACACTCTCATCGTTTCGAATTTTCCAGCATTGAGCTGGACGAACCGATCATGCCGGTGATGCTGATCGTCGACGGTAACTGGGAAAAACTCTGCGGCGAAATCAACGCAGTGACGGATCCGGAGTCTGCTCACTTTGATATCGAAGCGCTGCGCAATGCGCTGGAAGATCAGCTGAACAACGAAGGCGCAGGCGAGCGTATTCTCAAGATGCATTTAAAGCGTTTGGAAAAAATCGCTGAAGCCGGTGACTTGGAAGACGACAGCGATCGTACTGAGCCTACTAACTCTGAAGATTTGTAGGGTGCGCTGTGCGCACCAACAAATCCCTTAAGTAGAGAGTTGGTGCGCACGGCGCACCCTACGTTTCAACTGCCCTGCAAGACCGTATCGATTTCGATCTTGCCACTCAAAATCTTGTGCACCGGACATTTGTTGGCAATGCCCAGCAAGTATTCGCGCTGCTCAGCAGTGAGCTCACCCACCAATTCGATTTCGCGATGAAAACGCGTGGCGTCTGCCGTTTTCTCCATCGAAACCTGCACGCGCACATCTTTGAGCGGCATCTCTTTACGCTTGGCTACCATCGTCACGGTGATCGCGGTGCAAGAGCCTAGCGCGGCTTGCAGCAATTCCGTCGGGCCAGGGCCTTGGTCATCACCACCAACGCTCACCGGCTCATCAGCAATGATTTGGTGATTGCCAATCTCAATAGTCTGCTTGAGTTTGCCGTCTGCAGCTTTCTGAACCTTGATCATTTTTTGCGCCTCGCTTCGAGTAGCTTGAGTCGTTCTGGCGTGCCTACGTCAGACCATTGTCCGTTAAACAATTCGCCAGTGGCATGACCATTGGCCGCAGCTTTGCGAATCAAAGGTGCCAGTTTGAAAGAACCTGGTTTGCAGTCATCAAACAACGCGGGATCAAGAATTGAGATGCCGCTAAACGTGTATTGCGCGCCTGCATCGTAAATGCGCGAAGACACCAGACCGAAATCGCCTTTGATGTTATGCGGCGGATTAGGCACCAGCACCAGATGCGCCAGATCACCACGCGCAAGACCGCGGCGCGTCCAGTTCTTCCACTCGCATTCGATGTAGACGTCACCATTGACGACGAGAAATGGATCTTCACCCAGCAGCGGTAGCGCCTTGTGGATGCCGCCGCCCGTTTCCAGCGCGGGCCAACCTTCATGCGAATACTGAATGCGTGCGTTCCAGCGTTTGCCGTTACCTAGCGCCGCTTCAATTTTTTCACCGAGCCAGCCGGTGTTAATCACGAACTCATGAATGCCCGCTTGCTTGAGCTGTTCGAGGTGATATTCGATCAGCGGTTTGCCACGGACTTGTAGCAGCGGCTTCGGCGTAACGTCGGTGAGTTCACGCATGCGTGAGCCGCGGCCTGCTGCGAGGATCATTGCTCTCACGAATTTAGCTCCAATTCATCAAACAACTGCACCAAACCAGCAAGCTCTGGATGACGCGCCGCCACTTCACGCACATAACGAATGAAGCGTGGTGTATCAGCCAGATAATGCGGCTTGCCATCGCGATAATTAATGCGCGCGAAGATGCCGAGAACTTTGAGGTGGCGTTGCACGCCCATCAATTCAAAGTCGCGGAAGAATGATTCGAAGTCGTCGCTCAACGGCAAACCTGCAGCACGTGCTTCGGTCCAATACTGCTTAACCCACACGCGTACGCGTTGCTCAGGCCAAGACAGGAAAGCATCTTTAAATAACGAAGCCACGTCATAGGTGATGGGCCCGAACACGGCGTCCTGAAAATCGAGGATGCCGGGATTAGGCGTGGAGATCATCAAATTGCGCGGCATGTAGTCGCGGTGCACATAAACCTTGGCTTGTGCCAATGCGCGTGCGACGAGCACATCTTCCGCATCACGCAGCAGCGCAGCCTGTGCTGGGGTCAGCGAGCGTTGCAAATGTTTGGCTACGTACCAATCCGGGAACAATGAAAGCTCGCGACGCAGCAGCGCTTCGTCATACGGCGGCAGCTCATCGGGTTTGGACGAAAGCTGCCAGTGAATTAGCGCAGTGATGGCAGGTGCGAATAGCTCATCAGCATTGGCTTCATTGATCACATGCAGATAAGTCTGTGTGCCCAAATCCGATAGCAAGAGGAAGCCCTGCTTCAAATCCTGCGCATGCACAATCGGGCCATTGAGCTTGGCATCGCGCACCAATCCAGCGATATGAATGAACGGCTCGCAGTTCTCTTTATCTGGCGGCGCATCCATCAACACCCAAGACTGACCCGCAGCGCTGAGGCGGAAATAGCGACGGAAGCTGGCATCGGCCGAGGCCGGAGCGATGTCGAGATCCTGACGGCCAAGCTGTGCGCTGGCCCAGTCGTAAGCGCTTTGGGCGCGAGGATCGTTGGCAAATGAGGCTATGGTCACGAGGAATTACATCGAGTCTTTACAATTTGGGCGAAGCTTACGGGGCGGCGCTTGCGCTGTCACCGTATCAGCGATGACCTTTAAACGGTTTACGCTGAGCCCCCAATAGCTGAAAATGCGGCATCTATAAGGATCCCCTGTGCTCCGTTCCGCTGCTTACACCCGTGTAACGCTTGTTCTCTGCGCGCTGCTTGCCGTGCCTGCAGCTATGGCTTCAGAAAACGGCTCATCCATAGAGTCCGCCAAACGCAGCGAGCCACGCGCCGCCGCGATGTGTCAGCAACTGCCGCTGGCCGCTAATCTGCCGATGCTCGTCGAAGGCCCTGAAAATGGCCCGGTTCACCTGACAGCCGATGATGTCTCGCTGGACAAGGAAGGCATCAGCACCTTGCTCGGCAAAGTGCGCGTGATGCAAGGCGGGCAAGAATTTTCCAGCGAAGCACTGAACTACGACGATAAGAACCGCACGATCGAAGTGCGTGCCGAGTCGCTGTTCCGCAGCAAGCAGATGAATATCAAAAGCCAGTCAGCGGATTTTGATCTCAACACGCAATCAGGCGCCTTCAACAACACCCTGTTCACCCTGCCCTCACGCGCCGCTCGCGGTAGCGCGGACGTCGTGCAGGTGAATCAGCATGGCACTGCGAATATCCGGCGCATTCGCTACACCACTTGCGGGCCCGACTCCAACGCTTGGTATCTCGCCGCGACCAAAGTACATCTCGACTATGACGAAGGCATGGGCAGTGCAACCAACGCTCGTCTTGAGCTCGGCGGCGTCCCCGTTTTTTACATGCCTTACTTTCGCTTTCCAATCGACAACGAACGCCACACCGGCCTGCTGTTTCCGACGGTTGGCATCACGGAAAACATGGGCTTTGATTTTCGTCAGCCGATTTATCTGAACATCGCGCCGAATATCGATGACACGTTTACGCCACGCTATATGTCCAAGCGCGGCACGCAGCTTGGCAACAGCTTTCGCTACCTACTTGAACAGAGCGAAGGCAAGCTTGACCTTGAATATCTCCACGAAGATCGTCAGACGCAAGATCGCCGTACTTTTCTTGAGTTTCAGCACGACAGCCTGATCAATCCGCGTCTTGCACTTGATATTCACGTTGCCGATGTCAGCGACGAACAATATTTCGAAGACTTCGGCGGTACGCGTATTGATTCCAGCGCGCTCACCTACCTTGATCGCAGCGCGCGACTCACTTATCAAGCGCCCGCGTCGTACACAGTCAATGTCATGGTTCAGGATTACCAAACCATCGACAACACGATTCTGCCTGCCGACGAACCTTATCGCCGCGTGCCGCAAATTCGTTTGGATGCGTTAACGCCGAATAGTTTCTACAACACGCGCGCTGGACTTGGCGCTGAGTACGACTATTTCACGCGCCCAAATTCGATCGATGGTCAGCGTCTTGATCTGCAGCCTTTCCTGCGCTTGGAAAAGGACAACATCGCTTGGTACACCACCAGCCAGATTGATGCGCGCTATACCGCCTATCAGCTATCGAACGTAGCGCCGGGACAACCCTCCGCGCCACAGCGTACCGTGCCGACGTTTAGCACTGAGGGCGGCCTGCGCTTTGAACGCATCACCGCCAATGGCAGCGTGCAGACGCTCGAACCACAGTTGATGTATCTCTACACGCCGTATCGCAATCAAAACGACATCCCAACGTTTGATAGCGGTGAACCCGATTTCGACGTCACCGAACTGTTCTCGCGCAATCGTTATTCCGGCATTGATCGCATCGCCGATGCTAATCAGGCTGCCTTCGCACTGTCCTCACGCTTGCTAGATCCCAACACGGGACAGGTTCGTCTGACCGCCACGATCGGTCAGATCTATCGCTTCACCGCACCAGAAGTCACGCTGCCAGGCTTTGTCTCTCCGGGTAACGGCGCCACCGACTTTATTTCGACTTTGGATTACCGCCTTTCCTCGCATTGGGCGGCATCGTCACTGCTGCAATGGGCGCCGGGCGATCGCCAATTCAATCGCGCCAACTTTGCGGTGCGCTATCGCGAGGACGAGACCAGCGCCACGGGCAAGCGTCTTGACTTGGTCTATCGCTATCGCCGCGGTGTGCTCGAACAGAGCGACGTGGTGGCCTCCATTCCTTTATTTGAAGGCTGGCGTGCCGCAGGTCGCTGGCGTTACTCGATTGAAGATAACCGCACACTCGATGTGCTCGGCGGCCTTGAGTACGAGACGTGCTGCTGGGCACTGCGTACGTCCTATCGTCGCTATGTTGCCAACACCAGCGGCAGATTCGATAACGGCATTTATGTTCAACTCGAACTCAAAGGCATGACGCGCATCGGCACCGGCTTCACGGGTCTGCTGCCGATCAACGACACCTTGCCGCAGTAAGGTTTGCCTGAAGAAAATCGTTTTAAATAGATTATTAATAAGTTTTTATATTATTTTTTATAACATTTCAAAAAGCGCAAAACCACATCGCCGCTCACCTGTCTGGAACCTAAAGCACAGATCAACGTCTGACAGGATGAGCGTGTTAACCTTGCGCCCGTTTATTGCCCGCTTTATTGCGTCGCTTTCGTTCGAAAAACCATCGAAACACCTTCCATGAAAACATCGTTATTCCGGCTGTTCGCCATTCTCGTTTTTGCTTTCAGCGGCGCCGCACATGCGGCCGAATCGCTGGACCGCATCATCGTCGTCCTAAATGACGGCGTGATTCTGCAGAGCGAACTGGACCAGTCCATCGTCGACGCGAAGCAACAGATCAAAGAACGCGGCATTGCTGATCCTCCAGAAGATGTGCTCCGCACGCAGGTGCTTGAGCGCCTGATTCTGACCAAGCTGCAAACGCAACGCGCTGCAGAAGCAGGCGAACGCATTGACGATCGCGAGCTCAACGAAGTCATCACCAACATCGCATCGCAGAACGGCATGACCTTGCCGCAGTTTGCTGAGAGCGTGAAGAAAGATGGCAACGACTATCTCGCCGTGCGCGAACAGATTCGCGATCAAGTCCTGATCAGCCGTCTGCGTCAAAAAGAAGTCGATGGCCGCATCTCCATCACCGATCAAGACGTTGACCTGTTCCTTGCCACGCAACCAGCGGGTCAGGAAGAGAACAAGGAATATCGCCTCTCACACATCCTCATTGCCGTGCCAGATGCTGCCAAGAACGAAGAGCGCAACAAAGCTCGCGCCAAAGCTGAAGACCTTGTGAAACGCCTCAAGGCTGGTGAAGACTTTGCCCAGCTCGCGCTCGCCAACTCCAACGGCCAGAACGCACTGCAAGGCGGTGATCTCGATTGGCGCAAAGCGGCTGACTTGCCGAGCTTGTTTGCGGCAACTGCGGCCAAGCTTGGTAAAGGCGACGTCAGCGGTGTGCTGGAAGCTGGCAGCGGTTATCACATCATCAAGCTGGTAGATGAGCGCGGCGGCAGCGGTCGTCAGACCGTCGCAGAGACCCACGCCAAGCACATTCTGCTCAGCCCGAATGCGCTGCGTGATGAAGAGCAAACGCGCGCACTGTCTCGTGATATTTATGATCGCCTGCAAAAGGGCGAAGACTTCACCGAACTCGCCAAGAAATATTCTGACGACCCCGGCTCCAAGAACGGCGGCGGTGATTTGGGCTTTCAGGCTGCCGGAATATTTGTGCCGGAATTTCAGGTTCGCCTGGATCAGCTCAAACCGGGCGAAATCAGCCAGCCCTTCCACAGCAAATTTGGATGGCATATCGCCAGCGTGATTGAGCGCCGTACGCGTGACACCACAGAAGAAACTCGTCGCAATCGCGCACGCACTGCAATTGGCCAGCGCAAGAGCGCCGAAGAATACGACAACTGGTTGCGTAAGCTGCGTGAAGAAGCCTACGTTGAATATCGCTTAAAGAGCGACGCAGACGCTAACGCGGCTACCAAGTCTTAATGCGATTCGTGCACTGTGAGCAGCGAGGTCAAGAGCAGCGCACGAATTCTGATCACGCCGGGCGAACCGGCGGGTATCGGACCTGATCTTGTCATCACACTCGCACAGACAGCACACCCGCTTGAATTAGTTGCGGTCTGCGATCCTGAACTTCTGCAGCAGCGCGCACAGCAACTGGGTTTGCCCATCAAACTAAAGCTGGTGACGCTGGACTCCGCGCCAACCCCAACACCTGCAGGCACACTCGCAGTGCTGCCCGTAACTCTGTCAGCGCCAGTACACGCAGGCAACTTGGACAAGCGCAACGCGAGCTACGTGCTTGATACGCTGACGATTGCTGCAAAGGCCTGCCAGCAAGGCACAGCACAAGCGCTTGTCACAGGCCCCGTGCAAAAAAGTGTGATCAACGATGCGGGCATCCCGTTCTCTGGGCACACCGAATTTCTGGCTGAGCTTTGCCAAGCGCCGATGCCAGTGATGATGCTCGTTGCCAATAGCAAACACCCGCTGCGCGTCGCACTCGCGACCACTCATCTAGCACTCAAAGATGTCCCTGCTGCGATCACACGCGAAACACTGACGACGGTATTGCGCGTGCTTCAGCAAGATCTGCGCACCAAGTTCGGCATTCAACAGCCACGCATTCTGTGCTGCGGACTCAACCCGCACGCGGGCGAAGGCGGTCATCTCGGCCGCGAAGAAATCGACACCATCATTCCGACACTCGATGCCATGCGCGCTGAAGGCATGAACATCACGGGCCCGCTGCCCGCCGATACCTTGTTCACTGCCAAATATCTCGACCACGCTGACGCAGTGCTGGCGATGTATCACGATCAAGGCTTGCCCACGCTCAAATACGTTGGCTTCGGCGAAGCAGTCAACATCACGCTCGGCCTGCCGATCATCCGCACATCGGTTGATCACGGCACCGCACTCGATCTTGCAGGTACAGGACGCGCTGATGTGGGTAGTCTTCGCGCCGCCGTCGCCCTTGCTGTCACACTATGCTCATGAACGATCAACACGCCGCCAAAAAACGCTTCGGTCAAAACTTTCTGCACGACGCGGGCGTTATCGATCGCATCATTCGCAGCATCAATCCTCTGCCACATGAAGCGATCATTGAGATTGGGCCGGGACTCGGCGCGCTCACCGTGCCGTTGCTACGCAAACTCGGCAAGCTGCGCGTCATTGAATTAGATCGCGATGTGATTCCGCATCTAAAAGCCAACTGCGGTGACGACGTCGACAATCTCGACATCGTGATGGCCGACGCGCTCAAAGTGGACTACAGCACGCTCGCTCCTGCGCAAGGCAAACTACGCCTCGTCGGCAACCTGCCCTACAACATCTCCACGCCGATTCTGTTTCATCTACTGCGCTACGCCGATCACATTTCCGACATGCACTTCATGCTGCAGAAAGAAGTAGTCGATCGCATGGCTGCAGAACCCGGCGACGATGATTACGGTCGCCTTACGGTTGCACTCGCTGCGCGTGCGCATGTGTCGAAACTTTTCACCGTTGGACCTGGCGCGTTCAATCCAGCGCCAAAAGTGGATTCCGCCATCGTGCGCTTGGTGCCGCGTCCACCTGCATTTGAAATTGTCGATCACACATTATTTGATCGCATTGTTGCTGCCGCGTTTTCGCAGCGCCGCAAAACGCTCTCCAACGGATTGAAAACGCTGATGACAGCAGATCAAATCCGCGAAGCAGGTATTGATCCCGGCATTCGCGCAGAGCGTCTCAGCGCCGCTGAGTTCGCCAGTCTCACTGCGGTGGCTGCTCGTAGCTTGACACCCTGACTCATAGGTCAATACTAGGCACACCACCATTCGTGGAGTGCTGAACATGGACAACACCTATAGCCACCTGCTTGCGGCGATAGAACTCAATGACGGCGGCGAACGCGTACTCAAACGCGCACGCGATCTCGCGAAGTTTTTTTCTGCGCGACTCAGCGTCGTTCATGCGGTTGAATATCTGCCGATGGATGCTGGCGAATCGATGATCGCTGCACCAGTGAATCTCACTGAACAAATGCAACAACAAGCGCGCGAACAGTTAAACGAGCTCTGTCAGCGACTTGATCTACCACCGGAAGCTGCAATCGTTGCACCGGGCGGTGTTGTTGCAGAAATTCTACGGCTCAGCGCAGAGCTAAATATCGATCTAATCGTGATTGGTCATCAACAACGCCGCGGACTCGCTGCATTGTTCTCGCATACCGATGAGAGTGTGGTGCACCGTGCACCTTGCGATGTGATGGTGCTGAATATTCCTTCAGCACCGTAGGCACTTCAGAGATTAAGGCGTCACAGGCGGCACTGCCGTTGTCACGATCGTTGGTTGTCCAATAGTGACGGTGTCCATCCACACAGTTGCCGTGCCCAACTGCAATCCCAAGGCAGACAACAAGGGATTGATTGCGCTACTGGCCAAGCCGTTAACCAGATTTAAAAGTGGTTGAACGATGTTGGTCACGGCTGTCAGCAAATTGGTCAGATCAAGACCCTGCGTATTCGGAGCTGGCTTCACTAAACTCAGTGTCACACTGGTTGCGGAGCTGACAGTCTGAGGATTCGGATTGGTCCCGCTTGCCGCAGGTACAGTCGGCGTACCCACCGCACCATTAGCACGATATACCGGGGGGATAGTGCCCTTCTGCGGCGACAGCACCGTAAATTCCTTCACGTCTTTGAGCGTCGTGATGGTAGATGAAACATTGATGTTTCCTGCGAGCGTCAGACTCACCGGCACATCAGTAACAGTATGGCTACCAACGCAAGCGCCCAGCAGAACGAGGCCAGTGCATTTCGGAACATGGATGGTTAACAAGTTCAACGGCGCAGAACCAAGAATCATCGGATTCGCAGCTGTGGCAGTGCCGGTATATGTGCCGACCTGCACATTGGCCAATCCAGTTTTTGCGCTCAAGCCTGCAACAGGTAGCCCCAAAGCGACGCCCGGGCGTGGGCAATCAATTCGATCGAGATACGCAATGGCAGGCGCAATCGTGACATCGACGCCGATATTCGGAAGATTAAGGCTATCAATCGTTGGCAAACCAATGCCCAGACCCAGCAGGCCCAGCAAATTTGTCAAAGTCTTTAAGGCCGCATTGAGTGTGCCTGCAATCAAATTGATGGAATTCGTTAACGTCGTCAACAGAGGGCCGATCTCGACGCGAATCTTGATCGTGATCTGTTCCGTGCTGGCTTGTGTTGCGCCTGGACGGCCCAAGGGACTTAGCTTGGGTGGCTGGATAATATTGGCGAATACCTTCACTGCTGCAATGCCAGCAGCATCTAAATTGACGGGAACTTGTATCGTTGAACCTGCACGCGATGCGATGGCCAGCGCTTGCACCAGATCACCCAGATTGAGCACCGGCACGTCCGCCGCCACTGCACCCAAGGGTGACAAAATACTGCCGAGCTGAATCGGTGCACTGTTGGTGCTTTGTCCCGCAAGATTCAGCAGCGCATCTTTGACTTGATTACTAACCGAGCCACTCAAAGCACCGGCCAGACTATTCAGTGCGCTACTCAATATCGGAGTCTTCGTCGCAATTTTGAGTGGGTCAGAAAGATCTGTGACGCTCAGTCCTATCGCTGTTGCCAGCTGACCTGCGGTGATGTTGGTGTTGACCAAACCCGTGTAGTCCGCAGCGGTCAGTGTCACGTTGCCGCCAAGCAAACCTGACAACAAATTATTGACCATGCCACCACTGAACTTGGCCACGCCACTGCCGACACGAACACTGCCAAGCACGTCCTGCGTTGCTGTTGCAGAGGCTCGCATGGTGCCGCCTGTTCTAAACAGCGGAATGAACTGCTGTGGGAAAGGCACTTGCAAAGTCACGCGCGCGGCATTGGCACTGCTAAAGCTGCTCGTTGCTAATGAGCGTTGCTGAACGCCACTAGCCGTAGTGACGGTTTGAATTCTGCCTGCTTGAGCAATCGTTACTAACCCGTTGGCAGCACCAAAACCGTTGGCAGCCAGGCTGCTGCTAACGCGTGTATTGAGCAAGGTTTGCGTAGGGCTGCCGCTGCTGCATCCACTGACAACGCGCGCTCCATCCAGTGCAGCCAATGTCGCGGCTTTTTGTAATTGACGCTGAGTGGTGTAGACCCTGCCGGTCTCGATGGCGAGCATCGTTCCGATCAGCAAAGCAGTTAATGAAATTGCGACAAAAACTGCTACAGCACCGCGCTGGCGGTGCAGAGATGAAATACCTGGGCGCTTATTGACCGCCACTTCCGCCACTACTACCGCCGACAAAACTTTCGCGATCGAAAGTCTGCGGAATCGGATAATCAAATGTCTTTAGATAACGATCGTAAACTTTGTCAGCGATCTCGCCTGGCATCGGCTGCACAGCAGGATTGCTCGCCGCACCGCTCTTCTGCAGATCAGTCCATGCATGCACTTCATCGCCCAACTTATAGGCGGCTTTATCATCAGCCATAGCTGCGAACGGTATTGTCAGAACTAAAATCATCAAGAGCTTATTCATGGTACTTACCTCTAACGTGGTTTCATCAGGGTTTGCGCTTTACGACGCAAGCCAGCCAGTTCGTCATCACTAACCCCGCTGTTGCGAGCAATCTGCTTGGCGCGGGTTTCGTCTTTGGTGAGAAGCAATAGCGTGATCAAGTTGTTGCGGCTTAACTGGTTGTTTTGATCCAGTTCCACCGCTGTCGCCAGTTCAGGCAAAGCCTCTTTGTAACGTCCTGAAACCATCAAGGCATAGCCTAGATCGTTTCGGAACGTTACTTCAGTGGGTCGCCGTTGAACGGCTAAGCGCAGGTGCTGAACGGCAACCTTGATATCGCGCTTAGCGTACAAGAGACCCAGACCATGCTCAGCATCCGCACGAAAGTCCGTGCTGAGCAGTTCTTTATAAAGTATTTCAGCCTGTACGCTCTGCCCCAGATTGCGGCGCGCTTCAGCCTCTAACAGCTTGAGTTCACGTGTGGCACCCGAGCTGCGCTTCTGATCTTCCACATGCGCCAATGCTGCGTAGTACTGCTGCTTAGCGAGCATGCCGCGAATGAGGTCCGCGTGAACAACACTATCATCACCTCTGCCGCGCTCACGCACACCAGAGTCTGAGGCGCGCGTAAGGCTCGCGCATCCACTAAACGTAAGCATCAGCACGCTGACACATACAACACGCATCAACTGCGTACTTGCAGAAACCCTTAGGGATTTCATTGGCCGTTAACCTGGGCCAATGCCCGAATGATTGAGAGGAATGCCGGGCCAGCAACAAAAATCAGCAAGGCTGGAAAGAAGAAAGCCACCATCACGACCGTCATTCGGCCGGACAAAATATTCACGCGCTCGCGCAAATCCATCGTGCGTCGCTCTTCAAGAATCTTGAGCGTTTCCAGCAAAGGTTCACGCACTTCGCCGCCGTAACGATCGATTTGGCGCAGCACACCGAGCACCGTGCTGAGATCACCGATATCCATCACATCACTAAAGCTTTTAAGGACAGCCTCGGTATCGGCGCCGGCATCGAGCTGTCGCAGCACCACTTCAAATTCACGGCCCAACTCTGGCAGCACGCCACGGCCTTCACGCACTAAGCTCGCAAACGCCTGACGGTTAGACAAGCCGGCTTCAAACAACAGCACCAGCAAATGAATAAACAAAGGCACTTCAGATTTGATGCGTTCGCGACGACTTTCAGCAACGCTTCGCAATATCCAGCGCGGCATCAGGAATGACAGCGACGCTCCGCAAAAAACGAGCAGCACCATGAAGAACGGAGTTTTAAGATGCGCCGGCCCAAACAACCAGAAAATCAGCAAACCAATAATCATTACAACCGGCAAGCCGCCTTGAAAAATGTACCAAAGCATGCGTGCTTGAGCACTGCGCCAGCCGGCCTGCAACATCAGACGTGCGCTTTGATTGTCGCTATCGACCCAGTCTTCAATCGCTTTGCCACGTTTTGCCAATCTTTGTAGCACGGCACGATCACCGCCCGTCGCAAACTCTTCGCGCTCTTGTGCAGTGGGCGCGATGCGCTGTTGCAACTTACTCTTCTCACGCGAACGGAGCGCAAGTATGCCGACGGCAAAAATAGCGCCAATGACGATGAGAACCGTTAGCGCAAGCAAGCTCGCAAGGATTGTCGGACTCATTCTGCGTCCTCCGTAGAACGCATCATTCGCCAGATGACGATGATGCCCGTCAACTGCAACAGCACAGAAACGATTAGCAAAGTACGGCCGCTCGAATCCGCCCACATGTTGACGTAGTAGCCACGGTTAATCAGCATGATGTAGAGCGTCAATGCGACAGGAATTGTTGACAGAATAATTGCTGAAAAGCGCGTCTCTGCTGTCAGCGCTCGCAGTTCGCGTGCTGCGGCATCACGACTACGAATAGCCTGCACGAGGCTACGCAAAATGTTTTTGAGGCTGCCACCGTATTTGCGATTAACCGAAGCGGCCAAGGCCATCACGCGAATATCACGCAACTTGTGAATGCGGCCGGTCTCCATCAGCACGTTTTCAATTGGCGCGCCCAAGCGCACCTGCCGACTGATGCTCAGAAAGAGTGTGCGCAAGGGCTCAGCACTTTCGCGCGCAGCTGAAGCCATCGATTCTTCTAGCGTATTACCCGCAGCGAGTACGCGAATGGTGCTTTCAAGAAAGTCTGGAAGTTGCCCAACGATTTTGCGGCGACGCGCTGCTGCCTGACGTGTCAGCGAGATAAATCCAACAATCAGCACAACGCCAATAATGAATGCGCCTGTAAACGTACCGAAGATCAGCAACACCAAAGGAATTGAAATCCCCAAGCCAATCAAGATTTTTTGAACAGTCTCAATTTCAACTTCTGATCCAGAGCGCCACAAGATGTGGCAAGTCCAGCGCAAGATTGGATTCTTAATCTTGTTGTCATCGGCTTCTGGAGAAGCCAGATCAGCAACCTCATCTCCTCCTAGAGCACGAATCCGCAGTAACGCGTCAGTTTTTTTATCGTCGCCGCTCGACCGCAGCGTGATCACAATTGCCGCGCCAACAAGTAGCAAGGAAACCAGAAATAGCAGCACAGCAAAGATCATGGCTTGTCTCGGCTGTCCACGTGAACACCGGCCTCCATGTCGTAGTGGAATACAGTACGCATCTGCAGTTCATTCCCGGAGAGTCCAAGCACTTCGGTAATCGAGGTCAGTCGACGTTTGCCATCTGCCAGACGGGCCACATGCACCAGCAAATGAATCGCGCTGGCAACTTGACCGCGAAAAGTCACTTCGCTGCCGTTGTAACCCGCGAATCCGGCCAGCAATTCCATACGATGAATAGCGTCACGTGTGCTGTTCGCGTGAATCGTGGTCATTGATCCATCGTGACCAGTGTTCATCGCCTGCAACATATCCAACACTTCATCGCCGCGAACTTCGCCGACAATGATTCGGTCTGGTCGCATACGCAAGGCATTACGTACGAGATCACGTGCGGTGACAGCGCGCTCACCGTCGAGATTCGGCGGGCGCGTTTCCAGACGAACAACGTGTCCGTGTTGTAAGCGCAACTCAGCGGCGTCTTCAACAGTGACGATGCGTTCACCCTGCGGAATCCATTGCGACAATAGATTGAGGAAAGTGGTTTTACCCGAGCCAGTACCGCCCACAACGATCAGATTGGTGCGTTGACGAACGCGATCTTGCAGATAGTTGAGCGCCGCTTCGCTAACGCTGCCACTGCGGATTAGATCTTCCGAGGTCAACGCCTTCTTGCGGAATTTACGAATAGATAAGCAAGGACCGTCCAAGGCAATCGGAGGAATAATTGCGTTTACACGCGATCCATCCGGCAAGCGTGCATCCACCATCGGCGTGGATTCGTCAACGCGTCGGCCAATCGGCGCGAGGATGCGTTGAATCACACGAATGACATGGTTGTCATCGAGAAAACGTACCGGTGCAATGGTGAGCTTGCCGTCACGTTCTACAAACACATTGCTTGGGCCATTCACCACGATGTCATTAATCGTGTCGTCTTCAATCAGCGCTTGGATTGGGCCAAAGCCCATCAATTCATCGCAGGCATCTCGTGCCAGCGCTTCTGATTCGCGTAGATTTACTGGCAGGCGTTGTTCAACAACGTAGCGACGCATTTGCTCAGTGACGAAGCGCTCAAGCTTTGCTTCATCCCATTGATCAATCTCGAGGTTGCGTTCCTCAATCTGTTGAATCAAATGCCGATGAAAACTGCTCTTGAGCTGCTGATACTGATCAGACAGTCGAAAGCGCGTGACCTGTTCAGTATTAGCGCTGTTCATGCTAGCTGAACAACTTTCCGAGCAAGCCAGGACGTGTCGCAACTACAGGCATAGCACCAGACAATAATGTGGCGGCCATGCGACGCATGTCATCGCAATACTGATCTTTCGGCGCCAAAGTGAACATCGGCTCACCGGTGTTCATAGATTGAATGCGCGCGTCACCTTCGCCCGACAAGGTCGCAAGAAGCTTGAGATCCAAAATGTCAGCAAGGCTTTGGGCTTCCAGCCCCATGCGACGACGATAGCCATCGATCACCAGCATGGTTTGATCCAAGGCACAGTTGTCCAAACGCAGCGTACGCAACAGATATTTATTGTGGCGTGACTTGATGATGGACTGATCCGTGAGCAGGAGCGTGCGATCTGCTTGGGCAATGATGCCGGTAATACCTGCGAGTGGCAGCGCACCGTCCATAGCGACGACGATGCAGCCAAACAAGCCGCGCATAACCTGTAAAAGCTTAAGCAGCTCATCAATATTAATTTTCGGATGACCAATCAGGTCCTCCGGCAGGGTCAGCACATAAATCCCGCTCACATGCTTAGGAAACGCAGTATCAACCAAGGTTTGATCTGCACGATAAACATCGCTGATCGCATCAAGGACGCTGTAGCTGAGATTCAGATTAAGAAAAATCCCTGCTGCACCAACCGGCCCCGCAATATCCAACAGCAATACGCGCTCATTCTTTGACATCTGGCTGGCACAGCTTAGGGCCAAATGTTCGGCAGTGAATGCAATACGTTCAGTGGCGTTGCTTGACACAACAGCGAATAACTTGCCGTGCGCCTTAGGCAAAGTTGACTGCGTTTGCGTGGAACGGCGCAGTAATTTTCCGAGCAAGGCAGCAACGTTGGTATCGTCACGACGCAGCACAAAGAAATCACGCGCGCCTGCACGTATCGCGGCAAGCATTACTTCTGCATTGCTATCTGCCGCCAATGCCGCCAAGGGAATGTCAGGCATACGATCGAGAAACTTCTCAACCATGCCGCTGCGCTCAGCAACATTTGCACTCTCAAATTGAAAGAACACGATGTCGACACGGCCCAGCATTTTGACGCGCTCAATCAAATCATCGGCATCCAGCGGATGCACGGCTGTGAAATCGATACCGTCGGCAACGTTTTGCAGCCAGTTCAAATAAACCGGATCATCAGCAACGACTACAGCCTGTGGTCTCATGGAACTGTTCTTATTGTTAGTTTTATTTGCTGAAGCCGGTGTCGTAATCGCCGCGCTCCAAGAACATCGTCTGAGCAAAGTTAGGATTGTAATTGTCGTACTTGGCGCCAGGCAGCGGCGGCAACTTAGCTTCACGTGCCAAAGGTCGCACCAGATGCGGAGTAACGATCATCACCAGTTCTTTGTCTTCACGATTGATTGAGGTCGAACGGAAGAATGCACCCAGTACCGGAATGTCGCCCAGCCATGGCACCTTGTTAACGCTGTTAACCAGATTGCGTGAGACCAATCCTGAAATGACGAAGGTCTCGCCATCGCCGAGTTCAATCGAAGTATCCGTGCGACGCACGATCAGTGATGGAACCGCAACGCCGCCAATCTGAATGCCTGCCGAAAAATCGAGGTCGCTGACTTCCGGTGCCACTTTCAGCGCGATGCGATCACGTGAAAGAACTGTTGGCGTCAGACTCAAACGAACACCAAATTCTTTATAGGTCACAGTAATGCCTCCAGAGGCGGAGCCGCCTTGCGCCACTGGAACAGGAAACTCGCCGCCAGCCAGATAGGTTGCGGTTTGGCCGCTCATCGCAACCAGACTTGGCTCAGCTAGCGTATGTGCCAAACCTTTCTGCTCCAGCACACTCAGTACGCCCAACAAACCTTGGCCACTATTTGTAAACAGAATATTGAACGCGTTCTGCACCGGCAAAATGCTCGTGCCCTGTTGGCCCGTAAAACTGCTCACACCATTCTGTGCACCAGGCGGCGAGGCACCGATCGTAAATTGGTTGTTGGCTTTGAAGAAGTTCAAGCCGTAGGACTGCAAAGTGCGGCGGCTGACTTCTGCAATCTTGACGTCCGTCATTACCTGCGTTTCAAGCGCAACGCTGCTGCGATCAGCAACCTTGCCATCTTTGGTGCCCTGCTGTGCCGACGTTTTTGCGCGACGGTGTGCCAGCAAATTCGGCAAGCTGCCTTCCAACTGCAAGCCTGGATCAATGATTGCGCCTTGCAGTTCAGGATCTTGTGGACGTGAAGCACGTGCCGGATCCTGAACCGCACCAACACGAATCCGATATTCAGTTGGCGTGCCAGTCTTGCTCGGCCACACAAACAAACTGGTGATACCGATTGTCTTGCCGCTAACTAAAAGCTCACGGCGGTTGATCACGTTGATGTCCGCAATATTCGGATCACCCACCGCAACTCGCGCAACACCTGCTGCTGAGCGCACCAATTTATGTGTGCCCTGCTCAACCTGAATCAGGTCAGGTGTGGCTTTGGCTGCCGATGCTGCAAAAGCCGATAGTGACAATGCAAAAGTCAGCGCAGCAAAACGAGAGATGTTTTTGGTATTCATGGCGCGCCTTAAAGATTGGTGCCGACGTTTTCAGCTTTAGAGCCACGAATCACTTCGATTGATGGGTTCGCATTCCTTGCTTTAGGTGATGGACGCACTCGCGACAACTCACCCGCTGTAACTGCTTTGTCCGGCACTTTGCTTGCATCGCGCGCCGCAATTGCCTTGGCCGAGAGTGGCAAACCGTTTTCGCCAGTTGGCTCTGTCTTGGCGACATCTGGATTTTGACTGTGCAGGGCCAGACGAATTTCGCCCAAGCTGATGCCGAGCATTACTTTGGTGGTATCGGCGTCTGGTATTGCTAAAACGGCTGTACGCTGGCGATGTTGGGGTTCACCGCTCTTGTCATCCTTGATGCCTTCAGGTCGATCGATGATGCGTTCTTCATAAGCCAACACACGAACATCTTTGAGCAGAACGCGAGACTGCGCTTGATCTACTGCTACCGAGCCCGGAGTGCTAGCAACACCGGAGCGCAGATAAAGGAGTACATCAACAATATCGCCCGGACGCACGAAATTGCCGACGGCGACAATATCCGTTACTTCAATCGAAATGGCCTGGAAGCCCGGTGGAATAACCTTGGCCAGCACATTACCCTCTTTGAAGTAGCGCGCAGTAACTGGGGCGCCAGCATCAATATCGACCAACGGCACATGCTTGACCACGTCATCGAGACTGGTGAAATACTGTGGTGGAACCACCGAAACTGGCACCAAGCCAACAGAATCACGATCAATCGGCTGATAAGCCGGCAGCGGCTTTAGCGCTACGACCGCAAGTGTCTGTGGAGTAGCCTGCTTCTTGGCGTCTTCCGTAGCCTTCTGAGCTTCTTCAGCGTAGCTATGAAAAACGCGATAGCTCACGACCGCGAGAATCAGTGCTAACAGCACCAATACAACGGTAACTATTTTAAGAGTGGTGCTGCTCATCTTGCGTCCCTCGAAATCTTTTACATTTTCTATAGATTAACCGCGTTGACGCCGCAGCCATAGCTCGCTAAATCAAATACGTACAGTCGCTCGAGAAGCCAATTGAGTCGGCGTCGGCGGAACCTGTCCACTTCCAAAGGATAGTACTGGAAACAGCGAGGTCGGCGTGTTCATGCTGAAGCGCACTGTCACCACCACCGCATCACTGCCATCCGTTGGGCATGTTGTGCCTGCGGTCAGTGAACAGAATGTGACGGTGGTAGAAACTCGTGCCAGCTGACCTGCGCCGAGCCAAGATAGTGATTGCGTCACCGTGTTTTGCGCCAGCGTCGTCATTTGCGTGCGCTGGGCGGAGGCTGTTTGATTGGGCGAAACCGAAACCGCAGACGCTGCTGCTTGCTGCGCAACGAAGGTAATCGATTCCTGGAGAACAAAAATATAGGCGTAGACCACCAGCCCATAGATGAGGAACAACAAGATGGGGAACACAAAAGCGAACTCAACAACGGCCGCGCCTGCTTGCTTGCAGCGGCGCAACACGTTTGAGCCTTTTGCTTCCATGCGGTTCATCAAAAAAAACTCCACAACAAAGATTCTGCGAATAGTTGAACGATGAAGCCTACAGCCAATGCCGGTGCAGCTGCGATCCTTCGCTTCCCTGATTCCGGCACATGTCGATGAACCAGCCATACTGCTGCTGAAAGTGCGCCGAGAATTATGGCAAACACCAACAGCATTTTAAGCGTCGCCAGAGGTCCGAGTAACAAACCCATGCAGGCGGCAAACTTCACATCACCGGCGCCCATCTTGCCGATGGCATAGCCCGGCAACAAGATTCCACCGCCAATGAAAAAGCCCATCAGACTCGGCAGTATCGCCACACCCAATAGGCCTTTACCGTTTACCACCAGCGCCAAGAGCGCTGGAACCAGCAACAACACTAGCGCTACATTTGGAACCCGATGACTGCGCCAATCTTTCCAGGCAATAGCGACGGCCCAAATTGCCAGGCCGCCGCTAATCACCAGGTCATGCACGTGCTGCAGGATTACGTGCCGAGTGCAGTCGTAACCGCGGTGCTTACACGCGAGAACAAGCCTCTCAGACCTGCAGCATCAGTTGCACCACCGATTGCAGTCAGAATCGCAACCAGACCAACGGCGATCAGGCCGATAATCAAGCCGTACTCAACAGCCGTGGCGCCTTCTTCATCACGAATAAACTTCATTACTTTCTGTAGCATTTTCCTTCTCCTGATGGTTTGAAATCCGGCCACTTCGGCCTGGAGTTAATATCCGCCTAGATCGATGTATCGTCAAAGCTACTGAAACGGTAATAGATACCGCTTATCGGCCCTATATATGCTGAACTACCGTTCACCCCTCAACTATGACCACTGACGTCCGATAACTATGACCACTTACGCTATCGGCGACTTGCAAGGCTGCTTCGCACCGCTGCAAAGACTGCTACTAAAAATTGATTTTTCGCCGCATCGTGATCGATTGGTTTTTGCCGGAGATTTGGTCAATCGCGGGCCGCAATCACTCGAGGTTCTGCGCTACGTCAAATCACTAGGACATGCTGCCACAACAGTGCTCGGCAATCACGATCTACATTTGATCGCAGCCGCACGCAGCGGCCACGTTGGGCGCAATGATACGTTTGACGACATCCTTCGTGCATCAGATTGCGACGAATTACTCGACTGGCTGTTGGCGCAACCGCTGGTCTACGAAGACACCGACAGCGGCGCGTTGATACTTCACGCTGGCGTGCCACCGCAGTGGGATCGCGCGCAAACTTTGTCACTCGCGCAAGAAGTCAGCAGCACTTTGACTGGCCCTAAAAGCGATAAATTTCTGGCTCAGATGTACGGCAACGACCCCGATATTTGGGATGAAAAACTGCGCGGCATCGAGCGGCTGCGCTTCGTCGTTAATTGCCTTACTCGTCTACGTTATTGCGAAGCGGATGGCCGTACCCATCTAAAACCTTCCGGCACACCTGGCACGCAGGCTCAAGGGCTCATGCCTTGGTTTGAAGTGCCGGGACGCAAAACGGCCCAAGACACGATCATCTTTGGGCATTGGTCGACGCTAGGCAAAGTGCACTGGCCGCAGGCGCAGGTGTATGGATTGGACACTGGATGCCTCTGGGGTGGCTGTCTGACCGCACTCAACCTCACGACCATGCAGACCATCAACGTGGACTGTGAGCAGTTTCAGAAGCCACACGCGAAGGATTGAGCCATGGGGTGCGCTATGCGCATCTGGGTGAGCCTGTGCGCAGGCTGGTGCGTGTGCACAGCGCACCCTACGCCACCAAAACAAAACCCCGCTTTCGCGGGGTTTGTTTTTACAGAACCGTACTGATTAGTGGCGTGGCTTAAAGACTGGCTTCTCGCCAGGCGCCAACTGCTTAACCTTGAGCAAGAACGAGGCAATGGCCGGCAGCACCAAGATGGCGCCGAACATGTTCGCGGTGAACATGAACACCAGCAGTGCGCCCATATCGCGCTGGAACTGCAGGCCCGAGAAGAGCCACGTCGCAACACCGAGACCGAGGGTGATGCCGGTGAAGATCACCGCCTTACCCGTCATCTTCAGCGTCTTGTAGTAGGCCTCTTTCATCGAGAAGCCGCCGTTCACAGCGTCAGCCATGGTGGCGTAGATATAGATACCGTAATCCACACCGATACCCACCGCGAGCGCGACCACCGGCAACGTTGCCACCTTCATGCCGATACCAAGCACGGCCATGACTGCATAGGCAGACCATGACACCAGCGCCAAGGGCAGCATGATGCTGAGAATACTCTGCCACTCGAAGAACGAGAGGTAAACGCAAATGACGATCGCGATGTAGACGTAAAGCAGTGTCAGCTTCTCGAGGCGATGCACTTCCTCGTTGGTTGCCGCCATAACACCGACGTTAGCCGTTGCCATAGCGAAGTTGACCGGGCACTCCTTCACGAACGTTGCGAGCTTGGCAGCACCGTCATCAACATTTTTCTGCAGACCAGCAATGCGGGCATCTTTAGCGATGTCTTCATCACTCGCATCAGGATGACGCTTCTTGTACTTATCAACGGCCTCAGCCAGATCCGCACGCGTGCCACCAATGTTGCGACGTGCCGTCAGTTTGTCAGCACAGTACTTAGCGTCGACGTCTTTATTGTCTGCATAGAATTCAGCGCCATTCGTCGTATTGAACTTGTTGACGCCTTCAACCATGCGTTCGATGGTCGCAGCTCTGTGATCCTTGGTGAACACGAACACAGCCATGGCCGAGCAGTTCGGGCTCAACAAACCAGAAGACGTCGGAATCGGTGTGATCGACTGCACCATCGCGTATTTGTTACGCGGCAGCACCTTGAACTTGGGGCTCGCTTCGGAGAACGCAGAGTTCACCTGACGACCTGCCCAAGGCAGCGAAATGGTCGACTGCACACCAGCCGTGTTTTGCATGTGCCAGCCAAAACGGTCGATCTGTTCCATCACCGTGTACTTGGTACAAGCATCCGCATCGGTTTCAGCCACAACCTTGAAGATGTCGACGCCGATGGCGAAGTTGTTGGTGACTTCACGGAAGTCTTTATTGAAACGCGAGTCCGGCAACAGTTCTGGCACACCGGCCTGGCTATCACCCACCTGTAATTCTTTACCCTTCCACAAGCTCCAACCCAAGATGAACGAGCAGATCACGATTGTGATTACCGCAGGCTTGAAGTTGACCATGTTGGAAAGCACATGCCATACCGGATCGAAGATGCTGTCGCGCTTCTCTTGCTTGGCGGCAAAAACTTTTGGATCACCGATATCAACCCAAGTCAGCATGATCGGCATCATGATCTTGTTGGTCACGATGATCGCGGCCATACCGAGCGTCGCGTTGATCGACATTTCACGAATGATGTCGATTGGGATCAGGTAGATCGTGGCAAAGCCAACGACGTCCGTCATGATCGCCATCGTTCCGTAAATAGCCAAACGGCGCCAGGTTTGCAGCGATGCGTCGAAGCTGTTGCGGCCGTTTTCAGCAATTTCGCCGACCCAGGCGTTGACGTACTGCACGCCGTGAGACACCGATACCGCGAGAATCAAGAACGGCACCAGAATCGCAAACGGATCGAGACCGAAGCCGAGCAGGCGCAGCAAACCAAATTCCCAAACCACGGCTACCAGTGAGCAGATCAGCGGTAACACTGCGAGCTTAAAGTTACCGATGTAAAGCCACAGCAAGATCATGGTCATGATCAAGGTGATCAGGAAGAACACCACCACTTGCAGCGTTGCATCAATAACGTCGCCAACAACCTTGGCAAAGCCGAGGATATGGATTTCAACGTCTGGGTTGTACTGCGGATTTGCTTCGGTCGAAACGGTGACCAAGTTACCCTTGATCGGCACGATTTCTTTTTTGTCTTCGCCTTCAACCTGCTTGAGCGCGTTGAACGTGGTGAAACGCTGCTTCCAGCCGAGATCGGTGAAGCCTTCGTCAACCGCTTCGCCCGCTTTGAACTTGTATTTGCCGTCTTCCGACGTGTAGTCAGCTTTGAGCTTGTACGTATATTTGATCTTGCTGGTGAAGCGGCCGCGGATGCGGTCTTCCAGCATGTGAGCAACGTTGCCGTAATCGAGTTTCTCGCCGGTGACTGGATCAACTTCCAGCAACTCCGAGAAGATCATGGCGCCGCGCTGATCTTTAGTGGTGTAACGGCCGACGTGGCCACCTTTGTTCACGTGATCGCGAACAATGTCGAACATTTCTTGCGTAGGAGCGTATTCGGCAGGGATAACGTTGCCGCCCTTAAAGCCGCCTTCCACCACTTCGATGTAACGCACGTCTGGCGTAAACAGCGAAGACACACGCGAACGATCAATACCAGGCAGGAAGAACACTTCATCCGTGGCCTGCTTGAGTTCGGTGAGATATTTCTCGTTATAGATGTTGCCGTCTTTCTGGATCAACGCCACCAACACGGTGTTGGCGCCGCCGAAGTCGGCCATGTACTGCTTCAACACCTTCATGTACGGATGTTCCAGCGGAATCGATTTATCGAAACCAGCATCCGTACGGATCAACAGCATATGTACAAACAGGAATGCGGTGATGACCAACAGAATGGACATCGTCAGCCAGCGCTTTGCGTAGATCAGCGGCTCAATGGCTCGCAGCATCTTCGTCGTGCGGCTCATGTGCGCAGCGTCGTTGTTTTCACTCATTTTTAAACTCCCCTTCTTATTCGCGCTGTTTTCTTACTGAGCCTGCAGGCTCGCGAGCGTCTGAATGCCTTCGTCGCCAGCGACGAGGACGCCTTCCTTGAATGGGATCACGCCACTCAGGGTGCTGGTCACAACGTCGGTGATACGACGACCGCTGGCCGTCACTTCGTCCTTGCGGATCTTCACAGAACGAGCATCTTTGGTTGCTGCATCAACAACCAAAATCGTGCCGGACAGACCAACCAGAATCAGCTTGCCGTCAGCGGTAGTCGTGCCACCAAAGAAAGTGTCGACTGTTTTGGTATCAATCTTGGTCCAACTGCCGGAACGCACATCGTTATTGATGAAAACGTTGCCGCGCAGACCGTATACAAGTGCACCTTTCTCACCGACCGGCAGAGCGCCGAACAGCGAAGCTTCGTAAGGTGAATTCACTTTTTCCCAAGTGTTGCCGTTGTCGGCTGAAACACCAATGGTGCCCTGCTCGCCTGCAACCAGCAGATTGCCGTTGCCAAGCTTGATGATGTCATTGAGGTGAAGCTCGTCGGCGCGGATTGCTGGAGCGTCGAGATCGGTCCAGGTCTTGCCGCCGTCGCTGGTTTTGCTGGCCATGCCGTAAGCGCCAATGGCGAAACCGGTGTTAGCGTCAAGGAAGCGCACGCTCAGGTACGGCTTTTCAAGTTCTGCGTTGAAGTTCTGCAGTTCCCAACTCTTGCCACCGTCAGCGGTGTGCAGGATGGTGGCATCGTGGCCAACCGCCCAGCCGTTTTTGTCATCGACAAAAGTCACGGCGGTCAACGGCGAACGCACAGGCGTCGGCACCTGAGCCCAGTTACGGCCATTGTTAGAAACCAGAATCTGGCCTCGGTCACCCACAGCGACCAAATGCTTGCCGGTATTCACCAAGCCCAACATTGGGCTGCGTGAAGCGAGCGGCATGATCTCGGAAGGACGCGGCTTGGCCGCGACTACCGGAGCTTCGGCTTCAGCTGCAGCCGTCTCTTCTGCAGGGGCAGCGGCATCGTCAGCAGGTGCAGCAGCAGCTTCGTCAGCAACCGGGGCATCTGCAGCGGGCGCGGCAGCGTCCTCAGCCAATACCCAACCTGCGGTTGCCAACATTGCAGCGGCAGCGCCAGCTACAAGCAATTTCTTTTTATGTTTCATGGTCATCTTCTGACTCCCCCAGAAAAGTACGCCCCGGTCTTTACCGTGGCACTGATTTTTAAACTAATTTAAAGCTTACAAATTTTCGCTCAAAGACGCGGGGTACTGCTCGCGTGTGGGCAGGTTTTCATCATAGCCTGCCCTAATGTAATGCGCATACCCTATCTGCTTGCCTATACAAGTACCCTACCTGCGGTCATTCTGCCGTCATTTTCGTGAGGCACGTCGAGCGCGGGCGGGCTCAAAATCACGCACTTCAAAGCTCTGACCGGTCGTTTCGACCTCTTCATTATTCAGGCCACGCACCAGATATCGGCCATTGAACAAATCGTAGATCGTTTCCATCACCGGCATTTGATACGCCTTGTCATAGGCCACGATGCTGTGCCCTTCCTGCACACGCCAGAGTTGGTCTTGCGCGTCATAGACATCGACCAACACGATCTGCCAGCTATCTTCATCCAGATAAAACGTGCGCCGTTTGTAAAGATGGCTCACGCCGCCTTTCTTAACACGCGCATCCACGACCCAAACGCGACGCAGTTCATATCTAGTCAAATCTTGATTGACGTGATTCTTGCGAATGATGTCCGGGTATTTGTACTGGTCGCTGTGCACTTTGTACGAGTTGACTGGCACATAGATTTCGCGCTTGTTTTCAAGCTTCCAGTCATAACGATCCAGAGGGCCATTAAACATATCGCTCTGATCGATAGTCGAAAGACCATCAACAGCAGTGCCGAAATTGTCATACGTGACGAGCGAACTGCGGCGCATCACGGTGCGAATTTGGGTCGGGCCGTATTCCCAAGCTTTACGTAATTCCTTGGCGCCATCCATGGTTTCGTGAATCAACAACAGCGTACCCGCAAGCGCTTTGGGCTCCGTGACGAGCTGCGTGGAATAGAAAAGAATATTGTCCAGCGCATCAGGTTTAATGCCCTGCTGGCCGTAATTGAAAAGCGTGTCCACTCGCATCTTCACGGCGTTATATTCGCCAGCGGATGACACGGTGAACTGATTGTCCCAACGCCGCGTCGATAGATCGCGATAGCGCAGGCGATGATTCCAAATCGCTTCTTGTCCATTCTCCGGAATCGGAAATGGAATGCCGGTGATTGCACCGCTGAGCGTTTCGCCTTTATTTGTCAGCTCTGCGCTCAAAGCATTGTTGCGTGTGGCTTCATAAACCGCTGGCGGATTCGCAAAGCTGCGTCGCGACGGATAGACATTGATCTTGTATGTGTCGGGATATTTTGCGAACAACGCGATTTGCCCAGCCGTTAGGCGAGCGCGGTATTCAGCCAAGTTCGCCGCAGTGATGGTGAACAGCGGTTTATCTTCTGGATATGGATCAACATACCGCGCACCAGCGCCCGCGAAATTTGCTGGCACAGCAGTCTGGCCACCCGTCCATGGTGGAATGCTGCCGTTTTCATTTGCTGAAGCCTGAGCACCGGTGGGAGTCAGATCAACGCCAAGGCGCACTGCTTTTTCCGGTGTGGTTTTGGCGACGGCTGTCAGCGCGAAGCATGCGGCTACGACACCAACCATCCATCGACCATTACATTTCAGATTCATCGATGGACCATCCTCGACAGATTAAGGGGGAACGACTTGTATCAGAGGGCGATACTGGGCTGCAACACTCGCTAGTCTTGAAGCCAGATTAAGCTCGCCAAGCGTCCCGTCACACTTTGGCGACGGTAAGAATAAAAACTTTGCGCGTCGCTGAACGTGCACAAGCCGCCACCGTAAACGCGAGTGAGGCTGTGGCTTTGTAAACGCTGCCGCGCCAGCAAATAAAGATCAGCAAAATATTTGCCCGGCGCACCTGCAACAAAAGCCTGCGCCGCTACCGCGTCATGCGCGATAAACGCGTCACGCACTTCACTTCCAACTTCGAAGGCTTGAGGACCTATCGACGGACCAAGCCAAGCTTGGACGCGTGACGCCGGGAGATTCATCGCTTGCACAGTGTTTTCGAGCACACCTGTCAGCAGACCGCGCCAACCCGCATGTGCAGCAGCAACAACGCTACCACTGTCATCGCAAAACAATACGGGCAAACAATCTGCTGTGAGAATGGCGCAAACCACGCCCGCGCTCGCACTACATGAGGCGTCGGCCTCCAAAGTGTCCGGCAAAGCAGGCAGCTGCGCGACCTGCGTGCCGTGAACCTGTTTTAACCACACAGGCTCACTCGGCAGCGCTAAAGCCGAACGCAACAGCGCACGGTTTTGCATGACGTTGGCAAGATCATCGCCCACGTGGACGCCAAGATTCAGCGCGTCGTAAGGCTGCGGGCTAACGCCACCCGCGCGCAGCGTCACGGCCGATCGCACCCGAGCGGGCACCGGCCAATCTGGCCGCAGAAACGATAGCGGCACGCCCGCAGCACTCATCAAATCATTCCCACTCTGAACATTGGGCGCGCCTAGTTGTTATATTTTATAAATTAAATATATTTAAACTTATATATTAAAACGACTCAGCGTTTAGGCGAAGCAGCAGCATCCCGCGCGGTGTGCTTGCGCAGCGCGACGAGCAAGTCCTGAATATCTTTCGGCGGCTCAGCCAGCCAGCCCATGGTTTTGCCGCTGATGGGGTGGTCCAGCTCCAGTTCACGCGCATGCAGCGCCTGACGCGGGAAGCTTTTCAACACATCGCGCAGTTCTGGGTCCATGCCGCGACCACGAATCACATCGCCGCCGTACATCGAGTCGCCGATGATGGGATGGCGGATATGCGACATGTGCACGCGAATCTGGTGCGTGCGGCCGGTTTCGAGTTTGACGCGCAGATGCGTGTGCGAGCTGTAGCGCTCTTGCACGCGATAGTGCGACAACGCTTCACGCCCACCTCGGGGAACCACCGCCATGCGAACGCGGTCACGCGGATGGCGGCCAATCGGCGCATCCACACTGCCGCCGGAAACCATATCGCCATGCACCACAGCGTCGTATTCGCGACGGAAAGCGTGCTCGGAAATCGCCGCAGACAAGCGTGTCTGCGCCGTCAGCGTCAGTGCGATCACCAGCAAGCCAGAGGTGTCTTTGTCGAGGCGGTGCACCAAACCTGCGCGTGGCACAACGTTGGTCTGTGGAAAACGATGCAGCAGCGCGTTTTGCAGCGTGCCCGAGGAAATGCCCGCGCCCGGATGCACAGTCAGACCTGCTGGTTTATTGATCACTGCAATCGCTTTGTCGTGATAAACCACGTCCAGCGCGATTTTCTCGGGATGAACCGTCAGATCAGCCTCCGGCACTGCCTCCAGCTCCAAGGTATCGCCAGCAAGAACCACGGTCCTTGGCTTATCGATCACGATGCCATTGACTCTGACACGGCCATCGCCGATCCAAGTCTGTAAACGCGCCCGTGACCAGTCGTTGAACAGCTTGGCGCAGACCACATCCAGACGCTGTTCCGTCAACTCGTGCGGAACCTCTGCGCTATGGTGGAGGTCTTCTTCTTCACTCGTTGTGTCGGTCTTTGTTGCTTTAGCCATCAGCTATACTCGCGCCTCATAAAATCGTTTCGAAAACATGAAATCATCCAACCTGTTCCGCGCGGCATTCACCGCGTTGGCTCTCGCTGCCGCAGCGTGCTCATCGACGCCCGCCAAGGACTCACCGGACAAGGAAAAGTCCGCTAAGGATAAGCCCTTAACCCCGGCAAATCCTTTCCGGCCTGACAGCGTCAGCGACCTGTCCGCCAAAGAGCGCAAGCTCGACGCGGACGGATTGTATAGGCAAGCGCGCCTCGCACTCGATGCTTCTGACTTCGCCACCGCAATTAGTCGTTACGATCAGATCGCCGCGCGCTTCCCTTTTACCGAGTACGCGACACAGGCCGACCTCGAGCGCGTGTATGCGCTTTACCGCAGCTATCAGCCTGATGAATCGCTGAGCGCAGCAGACAAATTCCTTAAAGAACATCCGCGCCACCCAGCTGCGGACTACATTCAGTACATCAAAGGTCTGGTCAACACGACGCGTGACGAAGGTTTGTCCGGCACGTTTGGCCTTGATA
This sequence comes from Stenotrophobium rhamnosiphilum, assembly GCF_003052265.1. Lineage (GTDB taxonomy): Bacteria > Pseudomonadota > Gammaproteobacteria > Nevskiales > Nevskiaceae > Stenotrophobium > Stenotrophobium rhamnosiphilum. The sequence continues at coordinate 182,637 of NZ_QANS01000001.1, read as the reverse complement.
GCACCAAAGAAGACGTTAGCTACCTGCGTCGCTCTTTCGACGATTTCTCGCTGCTCGCGCAAAAATATCCGACCAGCCCCTACGCCGGTGACGCACGCCAGCACATGATCGATCTGCGCAATCGCATTGCTCAGCACGATCTGCATGTTGTGCATTTCTACGTAAAACGCGGCGCATTCATTGCCGCCGCCAAGCGCGCAGAACAGATCTTGGTGCAGTACCCCGGCGCGCCAGCCACCATCGGCGCCATGGAAGTGCTCGAACAGTCCTATCGCAAGATGGGCCAGAACGAGCAGGCGGATACCGTGCACAAACTGCTCGTAGCGCAGCTTGGTACGTCAACACCGCAGACGGATTACCCCGTCGCACCTAAAAAGCCAGGCCTGATTGAAAGAACCACCAAGGCATTCTCAATCAAACCCGTTGCAGGGCCAGAAAAAGAACTGCCCGAACCAGCGTCCAAAGCGAAGCCGAAGGCCGTTCCGATCATCGAGCAAATGGATCCGCCGCCGCCGAAGCCTATGCCCACGATCAAGGTGGTTCCCGTTGAAGACAAGGCCAGCTCGGAAACTAGCGCTAAGCCTGAAGCCAAGAAGCCAAAGACTGCGATGGAGTGGCTCCAGCAATTGTTTACACCTGGCAACGAAGAGCTTGAAGGCGCGACAGTGGTTATTCCGACGCAGCCCAGCGCAAAGGCAACGCCTGCCGCTGCTGGTGCAAGTGATCAGACCCCATCGTCAGATGGCGCCATTCGCGGCAGCGGCTTCTCGATCACAATGGAGCCCTATGACGATGGCGAGAGCAAGAAGCCAGCCGAGAAAGCTGCGGATGTTCCTGCTGACAGCAAACCAAACACCACGCCTTAACGGCGTGGCAGTTTAAATATCGCCGTAAACCGCCGTTAGCGGATATCGGCGTTCACGCCCGAACGCGCAGCCGGTGACCTTAGGGCCCGGTGCTGCTTGGCGGCGTTTATATTCTGAGCGACGCACGAGTCCTGCAACGCGTCGCACATCAGCTTCAGCAAATCCTTTCTTGATGATTTCTGGAATCGACAACTGCGCTTCAACATAAGCCTGCAGAATCGGATCCAACAATTCGTACGGCGGCAATGAATCCGAATCTTTTTGATCCGGACGCAACTCTGCCGACGGTGGGCGCGTGATCACACGTTCCGGAATCACTTCAGAAACCGTATTGCGATAACGGCACAAGCGATAAACCAAAGTCTTGTACACATCTTTGATCGGCGCATAACCGCCGCACATATCGCCATAGAGCGTGGCATAGCCCACTGCCATTTCGCTCTTATTGCCGGTTGGCAACACGACATGTCCAAACTTGTTCGACAGCGCCATCAGCAGCATGCCGCGGCTGCGTGACTGCAAATTTTCTTCGGTGAGATCAACAGCGCGTCCGATGAATTCACCAGCCAACATCTGCGTAAACGTTTCGAATGCGGGCTCAATCGGCAACATCGAATACTTGATGCCCATGAGTTCCGCTTGAATGCGCGCATCGTCGTTCGACATATCCAGCGTATAGCGCGAAGGCATCGACACGCCCCAAACGCGATCAGCGCCAAGTGCATCCACTGCAATCGCCGCGACCAGTGCGGAGTCGATACCGCCCGACATACCAATCAGCGCACCGGGGAATCCATTGCGATTCACGTAATCGCGCACGCCTTGCACCAGCGCTCGGTACGTTACCGCCTCTTCACTTTGCTCTTTGCGCAACTCACCGGTGAATTGCCCAGCTTGCAAAGTGATCGGGAACACACCTTCTTCAAACTCTGCTGCAGAAAATGCGACAGAACCATCTGCATTCACAGCACAAGAGTCGCCATCAAAAACGATATCGTCTTGGCCACCAACGCAGTTGACGTAAATCACTGGCAAACGATTTTCCGCAACGCGCAGATCCAGCGCGCGACGACGCTCAGCAGATTTGCCGATGTTGAATGGCGAAGCGTTGATATTGAGGATCACCTCGGCGCCAGCAGCTCGTGCTTGCGCAGCTGGTTCTGGAAACCAGATGTCTTCGCAGATCGTCAGGCCAATCTTGTGGCCTTCGACTTCAAACACGCAGGCATCGTGCCCGCGCTTGAAATGACGGCGTTCATCGAACACGCCGTAATTGGGTAATTGTTGTTTGCGATATCGCGTGATGATGTGGCCATCGCGAATCACATAAGCCGCGTTATAAATTTGACCGTGCTCGTACTCGGGCAAACCGAATACCAGCGTGATGCCCTTCACTTCATCCAACAAACGACTAACGCCCTGTTCAATCAGGCGCGGCACAGCGCTGCGGAGCAGCAGATCGTCTGGGGGATAACCAATGAGTGAGAGTTCAGGACAAGCAACGAGGTCGGCACCAAGCTCATCGCGAGCTTTGCGTGCCGCCTCGATTATCTTGCGAACATTACCTTCGACGTCGCCAACCCAGAGATTAAGCTGGGCGGCGGCGACCGTAAGAGACTGCTGCATCAACAGTGCTTTTACTTGCTGAGCAGCGCAAGCATCGCAGCGCCCAGATCAGCAGGCGAACGAACCGTTGTCACGCCAGCCGCTTCAAGCGCTGCAAACTTTTCGTCTGCCGTGCCCTTGCCGCCAGCAATGATGGCGCCTGCATGGCCCATGCGCTTGCCGGGAGGCGCGGTAACGCCAGCGATGTAAGCAACAACAGGCTTCTTCACATGCTTCTTGATGTACTCAGCAGCTTCTTCTTCGGAAGAGCCGCCGATTTCGCCAACCATGATGATGCCGTCGGTCTGTGGATCAGCTTCGAACATCTTGATGACGTCGATGAAGCCCATGCCGCGAACCGGGTCGCCGCCGATGCCGACGCAGGTGCTCTGGCCGAGGCCGTTCTGCGTGGTCTGGTGAACAGTTTCATACGTGAGCGTGCCTGAGCGCGACACCACGCCAATACGACCTGGCTTGTGGATGTGGCCCGGCATGATGCCGATTTTGCATTCGCCCGGGGTGATGATGCCTGGGCAGTTAGGACCGATCAGCACGCAGTCTTTTTCTGCGAGCGTAGCTTTCACTTTGACCATGTCATTCACCGGAATACCTTCGGTGATGCAGACGATGATCTTGATGCCAGCATCAGCCGCTTCAAGAATCGCGTCGGCTGCGTAAGGCGCAGGTACGTAGATCATCGAAGCATCAGCGCCGGTTGCCTTCACTGCATCGTGGCAGGTGTGGAACACAGGCAGACCGAGATGCGTAGAACCGCCGCGGCCTGGGGTAACGCCGCCAACGAGCTTGGTGCCGTACGCAATCGCTTGTTCAGAGTGGAACGTGCCCTGTTTGCCGGTGAAGCCTTGGCAAATAACTTTGGTGTTTTTGTTGATCAGAATCGACATGACTTACTTTCCTTGGGCTGCTGCAACGACGGTCTTAGCCGCCTCGGTGAGATCGGAAACGGGCGTGATTTTGAGGCCGCTCTTTTCGAGCAGTTCACGGCCCTTCTCCATGTTCGTGCCTTGCAGGCGCGCCACAACTGGAATTTTCAGATCGGTCTGTTTGCAAGCCTGAATGATGCCTTCGGCAATCAAGTCGCAACGGACGATACCGCCGAAGATGTTGATGAAGATCGCCTTCACTTCCGGCGATTTGGTGATGAGCTTGAACGCTTCCGTCACCTTCTCAGCCGTGGTGCCGCCACCAACGTCGAGGAAGTTGGCTGGCTGGCCACCGTGCAATTTGACGATATCCATCGTTGCCATGGCCAGACCTGCGCCGTTGACCATACAACCGATATTGCCTTCGAGGGTGACGTAGTTGAGATCGAACTTGCTGGCTTCGCGCTCGCGCTCGTCTTCCTGTGAAGGATCGCGCATGTTGGCGATCTCTTTCTGACGGAACAGTGCGTTGTCATCAAAGTTGAGCTTGGCGTCGAGGGCAAACACATTGCCTTCTTTGGTCACGATCAACGGATTGATTTCGACGAGGCTGCAGTCGAGATCGGTGATCATCTTCGACAGGCCGAGCATGATCTTGGTGAACTGGTCGACTTGTTCTTTGGTCAGGTCCATGAAGAAGCCGAGTTCGCGCGCCTGATAAGGCTGCAGACCGGCTGCTGGGTGCACTGACACATGCTTAATTTTTTCTGGCGTGTTGTGCGCCACTTCTTCGATGTCCATACCGCCAGCAGCGGAGGCCATAAACACCACGCGCTCCAGCGTGCGGTCAACAACGGCGGAGACATACAGCTCGCGCGCAATCGCTGAGGGCTTTTCAACCCAAACGCTGTTCACGGGCAGGCCGTGTGCGTCGGTCTGGATGGTGACCAGCTTCTTGCCGAGCATTGCCTTGGCAGCTTCTTCGACAGCGTCAAAACCTTCCACCAACTTCACGCCGCCAACCTTACCGCGGCCGCCAGCATGCACCTGCGCCTTGACTACGAATTTCTCGCCGCCAACCTGTTTAGCAGCAGCGCGAGCCTGTTCTGGGCTGGCTGCAAGTGCGCCTACTGGCACTGGAATGCCATAGCGCGTGAAGATTTCTTTGGCTTGATACTCGTGTAGATTCATTCGGACTTCCTGATTCGGTCTTTTGCGAGGGGGTGGATTCTCCTCCAAGGTACAAGGGATAAGCAAAATCATCCCCACCCGCAAGGAGTAGCTCAATTAAATTGGGTCGTTACTTTTTATTAGTTACAGAAGTATTAGTATATAAAAAATAACAACTGAGACGTCCATAGTAAAGGCTGTGAACGGCCAGCGACAGAGACGCAATGGCCGCCTACAATTAGCAAAATACATACCACTTGCACCGAAAAAACTCATGATATTCCGCTTACTACTGATTGCCGCCGCCATCTGGATTGTCTGGCGTCTGTTCCGCGGCGTGCGCATCCACGTAGAGCGCGCACAACCGCCTCCGCCCCAGCGTTATGAGGCCATGGCGCGCTGCGAAAAATGCGGCACACACCTGCCCGCCGAGTCACTTTCGAAGACTGGACTTTGCGGCCGCTGCTCAGGATGAGCTTTTATGGTGCGTCCACAGATCTGCGCATTGACACGTCTGCACTAAGTTGTAGCGCGTAAGCATGTCTGTCGCGGCGAGCCAACGAGATAGCACTCACGCCGATTGGCGCTTGCTGCGCCTGCTGTCGCTTTATCGACTCGTCCTGATCAGCGCGCTACTGATTGCTTACGAAACCGGGTTTAGCGGCGTTATTTTCGAACAGACCCTGTCGAAACTGTTCCGTTACACCTGCGACGCCTACGCCATCGTCGCACTGGCCTTGCTGCTGCCGCTGTTTGCACGTCGCCCTAGCCTGACCACACAGGCGCAGATCCAATTTGCCATCGACGCGATTGCGCTTGGCCTTCTGGTTTACGCCAGCGGCGGCGTGCCGAATGGCATGGGCATCTTGCTGATCACGCCCGGTATCGCGACAGCGATCCTGCAAACCCCGCGCATTGCCTTGCTACAGGCCGCTGGCGCCACGCTGGTGATGTTCAGCGAGGAGTTGCTGCGCCAATCCAGCATTGGCTTTGTCGCCTCAGAATTCACCGTCACCGGCTTCCTAGGCCTGATGTTCTTCGCCACGATGATGTCCGCCAACACCGTTGCCGTGCGCGCGCGCCGCAGTGAAGCTTTGGCCGAACGTGTCGGTAGCGACTTGGCCAACATGTCGCGCCTCAACGACAGCATCATTGAGAACATGCACACCGGCGTATTGGTCGTGAATGCGCAACGTCGACTACGCAGCTCCAACACCGCTGCTGGGCGTCTACTCCACACCAATCTCACCAACGGCCATGCACTCGCAACTGGCGCACCAGAGCTCGATATCGCACTGCGTGACTGGATGGTCGGCGCAGCACCTACGCCGACAGTACTCAGCGCAGGCATGGTGGATGTCATCCCACGTTTCACGCGCCTTGGCTGGGGCGACGACGCACCGGTGCTGATCCTGTTGGAAGACGCTGGCGCATTACGTGAACAAGCGCAGCAGATGAAACTCGCAGCACTGGGCCGACTGTCCGCCAGTATCGCCCACGAAATTCGCAATCCACTTTCAGCGATCAGTCACGCTGGACAACTGCTCGCGGAATCCAGCGAGTTACAGGGTGAAAATCAACGCCTGCTCGGCATGATCCAACGCCATGGCGCGCGCATCGAAAAAATCATTCGCGACGTTCTCAGCATCTCGCGCCGCGAAACGCGCGAGATTGCCACGCTGCCACTCAGAAGCTGGCTGGTCCGCACCGCAAATCTGTATCAGGAAGGCCATCCGCTACAGCAGCGCCCGATTGAACTCGCAGATATTCCGACCAGCCTGATGGTGGAATTTGATCCCGATCATCTGCAGCAAGTGCTATTCAATCTCTGGGACAATTCTTTCGAACATGCGCGTGAATACAATGTTCTGGTGTTCGTTAACGCCGGACCTGCGCGCGGTGGCGCAGTTTGGCTAGAGGTTCGGGACAACGGCCCTGGCATTCCAGAAGAGCTGGTGGAACAGGTTTTTGAGCCCTTCTTCACCACCGCAGCCCATGGCACCGGACTCGGACTTTATCTATCGCGTAGTCTCTGCGAATACAATCAGGCCAAACTCGTACACGTTCCGCAGCCGGAAGGCACTTGTTTCCGTATTCTGTTCTCGCAAGATAAGCATTCATGACCAAAGCTTCAGCCCTAATTGTTGACGACGAAGCTGACATCCGCGAGCTGGTGGAAATCACTCTCACGCGCATGGGCTTAAAGACACAATCCGCCGCCACTCTGGCTGAGGCGCACGCGCTGCTGGCTGAGCGCAAGTTTGATTTCTGCATTACCGACATGCGCCTGCCAGATGGTAATGGCCTGTCGTTGATCCAACACATCCAACGCGAAATCCCCTGCATGCCGGTGGCAATGATTACGGCTTACGGCAATGCACAGGCTGCAGTGGAAAGCCTCAAAGCAGGCGCATTCGATTTCGTATCCAAACCCGTCGATCTCGCAACGCTGCGCAAATTGGTTGATAGCGCGCTCAAGCTGCGCAAAAACGACACGACAGATACTGCCGATCAAGAACTGCTGGGCACGCACGAGAGCATTCGCAATCTGCGCGCGATGATCGAACGCCTCGCGCGTTCACAAGCACCCGTGCATATCGCAGGCGAATCCGGCACCGGTAAAGAGCGCGTCGCGCAGTTGATTCACAAGCAAGGCCCGCGCGGACAATCACCGTTCATGCCAGTCAACTGCGGCGCGATTCCAACCGAGCTGATGGAAAGCGAATTCTTTGGCCACGTTAAAGGCAGCTTTACTGGCGCAGTCCGCGATAAGCAGGGACTTTTCCAGAGCGCAGAAGGCGGCACTTTGTTTTTGGACGAAGTAGCGGATCTACCTTTGCACATGCAGGTGAAATTGCTACGCGCAGTGCAGGAACGTTCGGTGCGCCCGGTCGGTGCGGAAACCGAAGTGCCAGTAAATGTACGCATCATTTCTGCCACGCATAAAAATCTGAATGACTTGGTCAATCAGGGCGCATTCCGCCAAGATCTTTACTATCGCTTGAACGTGATTGAAGTCCGCACGCCACCGCTACGAGATCGCGCAGACGACATTCCGCTGCTGTCTGAACACATCCTCACCCGCCTGGCTCGCGACAACGGTCTTAGCGCACCACCGAAACTGGAAGCGCAAGCACAGCGCCAGCTGCGCGAGTACAACTTCCCGGGCAATGTGCGTGAACTCGAAAATATTCTTGAGCGCGCCATCACCATGTGCGATGGCAAAGTGATCAGCGCCAGCGATCTTCAGTTGCGTCCTTCTGCGCCGGTGCAATTTTCTTCTGCGGTTGCGAATGAAAACGCCGCACTGGGCGATCACATCGAAGAAATTGAAAAGCGCGCCATTCGCGAAGCGCTTGAAAAAGCGCGCTACAACAAAACCCGCGCTGCAGAACTGCTCGGCATGTCGTTCCGCTCGCTGCGTTATCGCATCAAGAAACTCGGCATCGAATAAGCCACACGTTTAATCGCGATACGAGGGATCAATTCGATCCAATTTGCGCAGTAAACCTGGCCACGCGAGCTTTCCACCCAAGCCACGCGTCACCTTCTCAGCCGCAGCTTGAATGCCGTCGAGAATGGGCTTGGCCACTTGAATCAACTCGCCGCCGCCCGCCTGTGCTCGCACTTGAATCGTGCAGGCCGCTTCCATCACGTACATACCTAAAAACGCGTCGGCTGGCGTAGCGCCAACAGTGAGCAAGCCGTGGTTGCGTAGCATCAGATTCATCTTTGTGCCGAGATCACGCACCAAGCGTGGCTTTTCGTCTTCGTTGAGTGCAATGCCTTCGTAATCGTGATAACCGAGTGAAGCCAGAACGATTACCGACTGCTGCGAGATCGGCAGCAAGCCACCCTTCTGCGCAGACACCGCAACGCCGTTGAGCGAGTGCGTATGCATGACGCACATCGCATCTTCACGCGCAGCATGAATCGCACTGTGAATGGTGAAGCCTGCGGGATTAATCTCGTAAGGCGACTCCGCCACTTTGTTTCCGTTGAGATCAATTTTGACCAGCGAAGACGCGGTGATTTCTTCAAACAGCATGCCGTATGGATTGATCAGAAAATGATGATCAGGTCCAGGCACGCGCGCCGAGATGTGCGTAAACACCAGATCGTCCCACTTGAAATGCGCAACCAATCGATAAGCCGCAGCCAGATTGACGCGCGCCTCCCACTCTTGATTCGATACCGAACTACGTAGGGAATAAGTGTTGCTGTCGGTGATGCGTTCCATGAGGCCTCCATTGCGGCTACCGAATCAGGTAGCTGCGCCTATCATCAGGCTGAGTTAGATTTAACTCTCATCATTCCTCGGTGACCGCCATGCCGTCAAAGCCTACCGCGCCATTCACGCCCACACTGTTCAAATTCCTCAAGGATCTCAAGCGCAACAACAATCGCGAGTGGTTCACTGAGAACAAGACGCGCTATGAAGCGGAACTGAAAGAGCCGTGCCTGCGCTTTATCGCAGCGCTGGACGCGCCACTGAAAGAAACCGTCAGCGAGCAATTCGTCGCCAGTCCCAAAGCCGTTGGCGGCTCGCTGTTCCGCATTTATCGCGACACCCGTTTCTCTGGCGACAAGACGCCGTACAAAACTCACGTCGGCATGACGTTCTTCCACCAAGCAACCAAAGCGGTCGCGCGCGGCAGCGATGGCAGCAATGCCTCGCCGGGTCGCCTCGATGCGCCACTGTTTTATCTGCACCTGCAGCCCGGCGAATGTTTCATCGGCGGCGGCGTCTGGCATGGCCAGCCAGAGACGCTCAAACGCATTCGCAGCTATATGGTGAATAACCCTGCCAGTTGGAAGAAAGTCACGCGCAGCGCGGCATTCAGCAAGCTCTATTCGCTAGACGGCGACAGCCTGTCGCGCCCGCCAGCAGGCTATGACCCTGCGCATGAGCTGATCGCCGACCTGAAACGCAAGGATTACGTCTGCACAGCTACTTTGAGCGAAGAACAGGTTTGTTCGCCCGATTTCCCCAAAATCGTACTCAAACACTTCGCCACAGCCGCGCCGATGATTGATTGGCTTTGCGGATCACTGGATCTTGATTTTTGATCGGCGGAGCCCCGAGAACACATTCGGCCGAGCCAGCACAGAGCCCAAAATACTATCGCGCCTAAGCCCATTATTTTTATATTCTTTTGCTGTACTCCTTAGAATCAAAAATCATATGCGCCTGCCATTACTCCGCTCTCTCCTCATTGGCTCCCTGAGCCTAGGCCTACTCGCCGCTTGTAGCAGCAGTAGCCCGACTGACAACTCTAACGGCAGCTCAGGTGGTGGTCGCACCTTTCTGATCAAGCCAGGTGCCAATGCAACTACCGATATGGTGGCCGCCATGGTGCAGGCCGCACCAGGCGACGTCATTCAGTTTGATTGCGGTTACTTTGAACTGACCTCTTCGCTACAGCTGATCAACACTGAAGACATCAGGGTCAAAGGCTGCGGCAAAGACAAGACCGTGTTGTCGTTCAAGAACAACAACGCGCCTGAAGGCATTCTTGCCGTCAACGTTCACGGCTTCTGGGTAGAAGACCTGACGGTGCTCGACACCGGCGGCAATGGCGTTGAAATGCGTTCGGTCGATCACGGCACCGTGACCCGCGTACGTGCGATCTGGTCTTCTGGCGGTGGACGCATGAGTCCCGATCCGATCACTGCGTCCAACTACGCTGCGAATTCAGCAAAGCGTTTGAATGTTGCTTGCACCAGCCCCGCCGTTCGCGATCCTAATGTTCCGGAAAACGTACTACTCGGCGGCACCACTTCGCCCGACTACACCGTGAGCAACAAGACCGGTCGTTACGGCATCTATCCGGTTTCGTCGCGCAACATCCTGATTGATGAATCGGAGTCCATCGGTGCGTCCGATGCGGGCATTTACGTTGGACAAACGACGACTGCGATCATCCGCAAAAGCCGTGTGGCCTATAACGTTTTTGGTTTCGAAATTGAAAACGTACAAAGCGGCGAATATCTCGGCAACCTTGCTGAGTGCAACACCGGCGGCTTCCTGATCTACGATCTTGACGGCCTTGGTCAGTATGGTGACCGCACCACCATGCACGACAACATCTCGCGCAAGAACAATACCTACAACTTCACCTCCGGCGGCATCGTCGGCAAGGTGCCGCCGGGCAGCGGCATGATTACGCTGGCCTACGATCGCATCGACATTTACAACAACCAGTTCATCGACAACAACACTGGCGGCATCATTCACACCAGCTACGAGCTGTTCCCTTCTGGTGATCGTCCGAGCGAGCATCGCATAGACTGGTACACCGAAGGCGTACACATCTGGAAAAACAAGTTCGTCAACAATGGCAATGGTCTGCCTTTGCCAACCACCACGGCATTGATTGATCAGGACCTGACCAAGCTGCTGCCTATTCTGATCGGCGTGAAAAACCAGGCCGGCTGCTTGTTGAACTTGCCAACTTGCCTGCAAGCCGGCCTGACGGTGCCAGTCGGCCCACACGGCGCGCACATTCTGTGGGATGGACTGCTTGATACTTACAATAAGGATTGCCCGTATCCGAAAGACATCGACGGCAACCCAGTACCCAAGAATGATATTGGCAAACCGCTGATGAGCAATCAGACGCCTGATCCGTCCTGCCACTACAACGCTTACAAGTTCGATACCAGCAAGCCAGATGCACCACGCATCAAGCCACAATGGTTCTCTTGCATCGATAGCGACAATGAGTTCGCCAGCGGCGCTCTGCCCTTTGCCAACTTCCACGGCACCAAGGGCTTGGAGCTGGTCATCGAAAATAATCTTGATCCGGCTGCGTTGCCATTGATCGCATCTGATTTCGACATGTCTCCACACAATTGCGTGGCACGCTACGGCAAGAATCTGCCGAAGCTGCCTGAAGTGGTGATTCCACCATTCAAGCGTAGCGGTGCCTTTGACCCGGCACCTACTCAGGAAAAAATCGACAAGCTGTGCAAAGCCGGAGGCTCTGGCGTCAACTTTGCCGCCGCACCGGTTAACTGCCCAACGCTGGATCAATATCGTCTGTTCGATAATGCAGAAGATCCAACCAGCGCACCTAACAGCGGTGGCGTGCCATTTGCGCTCAACACCAAACTGTTCTCGGATTACGCCGTGAAGTATCGCGTCGCATTTATTCCGTCAGGCCAGAAAGCGATCTACAAAGACGCCAAGACCGATGGCGTCAACGCAACCTTGATCTTCCCGACGGGCACGATCATCGCCAAGACCTTCTCGTTTAGAAACGAAACGGCCAATACGGAAGTAGCGATTGAAACTCGCTTGCTGATCAAGCGTGTTACTTCCAAGGGCCAGGTACGTTGGGATGGTCTGCCGTACATCTGGACGACTGAGAACGGCAAGCGCGTTGCCAAACTTGCGATGGGCGGCGGCACTGCATCCGTGTCATGGAATCAGCACAACGTTGACTCTGGCCTCGCTGAAGTCGGTAGCACTAGCAACTATCTGATTCCGAATGCGGGCCAATGCCAGAGCTGCCACTCCAACGACAACAAGGAAGCTGGCGCCTCACCGATTGGACCGAAAGTGCGTTTCCTCAATCGTGCTTTCAAATCGGAGTCGACCCTCGTCACCGATCAAAGCCATCACGACATCTTCGGCAAGAACCAGATCAAGTACCTCTGCGACAAGGGGCTGGTCACAGGTTGCCCGTCTGATCTCGGCGTTGATCCGACCACACAGATCGCAAGCAAGCTGGAACACGCGCCTGCGTACAACAAGCCGGGCGATGCTGGATTCGCCGCAGGCTCTGACGCCGATATCGAAGCCCGCGCCCGTGCCTACCTCGAAGTGAACTGCGAGCATTGCCACAACTCGCACGGCTTTGCGGCAAGCACCGGCTATTACCTCGACTCACTGCGTGCGGTGGATTTGAGCTACGGCATTTGCAAACGTCCTACGGCAACTGGCACTGAAGGTCGCGGCGGTCGTACGTATGACATTCATCCAGGCAACGTTGCTGACTCAGTGCTCGCATTCCGCACGGGTCCAGAAGCAACGCTACCTGCAGCACGCATGCCCCCAATCGCACGCAGCGTCGTGCACATTGAAGGTCATGATCTGTTGGAACAGTGGATTGGTAGCGTAGTGAAAGCAGACGAGAGCAAGTACCCAGGCTCGACTAGCTGCGCTAATTAAAAATCAACCTGCGCCGCCTCGTAGCAATACAACGCTACGAGGCGGCGCATTTTTTTGTGCCGGCTAAGCTTCGTCGCCGCTATCAGCGCCTAGGCGTGTAGCAAGCGCATACAGTTCATTCTTGCGACGACCGGTAATTTCAGCTGCAAGTTTTGCAGCCTGTGATGCGCCAAGCTCCTGCATCAGCACACGCAAAATACGTGTGGCCTCTGCATCATCGGCATGTGCATCGCTAGCCTCAGCACCTTCCAACACCAAGACGAATTCACCTCGACTGCGGTTGCTGTCTTGCTTGAGCCATGCGGCAACTTCTGTCGCCGTTGCAGTAATGCTCTGCTCAAATAATTTAGTCAGCTCACGCGCAAGGCAAAGCTGACGCGTAGGAAACACTTCGGCAATCGCATCTACAGATTCACCGATGCGGTGACTGGATTCATAAAACATCAGCGTACGAGTTTCAGCCGCCAATGCTTTCAAGCGCACCGCGCGAGCCTGCGCCTTGGGCGGCAGGAATCCAATGAAGGTAAAGCTGTCAGTCGCGATACCCGAAATCGATAAAGCCGCAACAGCCGCGCAAGGGCCCGGGATCGTGATAACAGTGACGCCCGCAGCACGCGCGGCGCGCACCAGCGCAAAGCCGGGGTCGGAGATCAGCGGAGTTCCCGCATCCGAGACCAGCGCCAACGATTGCCCATTCTTGAGCGCCTGCACCAAGGTCGACGCGCTCTGATCTTCGTTGTGATCATGCAAGGCCACCATGGGCTTGCGGATATTGAACTGCGCCAGCATCGAGCCCGTGGTTCGGGTGTCCTCGGCACAAATGCGGTCCACACCGCCCAAAACTGCCTGCGCGCGCGGGGACAAATCACCCAAATTGCCGATGGGTGTAGCCACAACGTAAAGATGTCCTGCAACAACGGCGGGTGCGGTCATGGAGAAAGCCAGAAGGGGGTAGCGGGAACAGAGGCCATGTCATACTTTACCGCGTATGAACATTGATCTTCGCCCACGTCGCTTGCTCTTACTCGCTGGCACCCTGTTGCTGGCATTTTCTACGGCCATTCACGCGGAGCCGCCGCCGTACGCAGCGCATGTGGATAGCGCCCGTAAGGCTTCCTATGACGGGCATTACGCTGAAGCCTCACGCGCATTTGAGGAAGCGGCCAAAACCTCTTCCGCGCCCTTCACTGCTGAGTTCTTATTATCAGCCGCAGAAGCTGCGCTGAAATCGGGCGATTTTGCACGCGCTGAACTTCTCTGCACGCAAATCCCCAGCGGCTCTCTTGATACCACGCAAATGGCGCGACTGAACGCCGTTCGCGCAATTGCACAGAGCACCGCGCCGACCGATGCGACGCCAGCCACTGCGCCAATTGCTGCACCTACACCAGCCCCCGCCTTACCTTCCCTGCCCGCTGGCAATGGCCTCGCCCTGATTCTACCGCTGACTGGCGCTTTGGCGCCTACCGCAGAAGCCGTGCGTGATGGCTTTATGGCTGCGGCGCTGAAGAATTCGAATCACCTGCCTGTGCGCCTATACGATTCAGGCAACAGCAACGAAAGTGCATTGGCGGCCTATCAACAAGCGCTGCGTGAAGGCGCTAGTTTTGTAGTCGGCCCACTGCGCAAAGAATCGATTGCCGCAATTGCCGCGCTCGGCCAAATACAGGTGCCCGTGTTGGCGCTCAATTATCTGGATGAAGCCACGCGCGTACCGTCTAACTTTTTCCAATTTGGTCTTGCACCAGAAGACGAAGCGCGCGCGGCTGCAGAACATGCTGTTGCACAAGGCAAAAAATTTGCCGTCGCACTCGTTCCACAAACGGAATGGGGTGATCGTGTGTTCGCCGCTTTTGAGAAACGACTACGCGAACTCGGCGGCGGTGTGCGTAGATCAGCACGCTACAAAGTCGGCACCGTGGATTTCAGCAAAAGCATTCAAGGTCTGATGAAGCTGGAACCCGTACCAGTTCGCAACGACGGAGTTGCTCCACCACCTGTTACCAATAAAAAGGCTGTCGAACTGCGCCCTCGCGGCGACTTTGACTTCATATTCATGCCGGCACGCGCAAGCGACGCCCACATGATCTGGCCGCAGTTCCGCTTCTATCGCGGCACAGGTTTATCGATCTACGCCACATCAATGATCTATAGCGGAAGCGGCGATAGCGAACTCAGCAGCGTGAGTTTCTGCGACATGCCGATGATGCTGCAGGCGGATAGCACTTGGGCTGGCGTTCGTGCCGACGCAGCTGATTTGCCTGCGATCAAAACGCAGCCACGTTTGTTCGCACTCGGCTATGACGCCTACAACCTGGTCGGCTTGATGCAAAGCGGCAAGATTCAAACAGGCGCTGTGATTCCTGCGGCCAGCGGCGGCTTGGTGATGAGATCGAACGGCGCGATTAACCGCACGCTCAACTGCGCGCAGTTCCGCGACGGCGGCATCCGCGCTTCGGACGCATCTTCATCAGCACAATGAACGGTGCTGCTGCCGAAGATCTGGCGCTGCGACATCTGCAAGGCAAAGGTCTGAAGACCATTGCACGCAACTGGCGTTGCCGTGGCGGCGAACTTGATTTGGTTATGCGTGAAGGCGAAACGTTGGTAATTGCCGAAGTGCGCAAACGAAGCAGCGAAGCATTCGGCGGTGCAGCGGCTTCAGTCGATGCACGCAAACGCGAACGCATCATTCAGTCGACGCAACGATTCTTAGTCGAACATCCACAATTTCTTGATGCACCGGTGCGCTTTGATGTGCTGACGCTGGATCGTGCGGACAAGATCGAATGGATCAAAGCGGCGTTTGATAGCAATGACTGAGTCACTTTCGTCTACGGAGCTCAAAGCTTGTCGCGAAATTTTCGGCACCGATCGTTTTCTTACCGACCCCGCGGATTGTCTAGCCTATGGCTACGACAACAGCCGTCGCGTCGCAATGCCGCAAGCCGTGGCGTTTGCTGCGAACCACGACGAGATCGCGGCACTACTGCGCGTTTGCACTGAACACCGCATTCCGCTGACAGCGCGTGGTCGTGGCACCAATACCACTGGCGCATCTGTGCCTATCGCTGGCGGCATCGTACTGACGCTGGAGCGCATGAATCGCATCCTGCGCATCTCGCCCGGCGATCGCATGATTGAATGCGAAGCAGGCGCGCTCAATGGCGATATCCAAGCCGCAGCGGCTAAGCATGGTTTGTTCTGGGCGCCCGATCCAACCAGCGCGGGTTTTTCCAGCGTGGGCGGCAACCTCGCCTGCTCATCTGGCGGACCACGCGCAGTGAAGTACGGCACAGCGCGTGACAACGTACTCGGCCTGCGCGCGATCACCGGCACTGGCACCTCAATCAAGACTGGCTGCTACACCACCAAAGGCGTTGTCGGTTACGACCTCACGCGCTTGCTGATTGGCAGCGAAGGCACCTTGGCTGTCATCACAGAAGCAACGCTCAAGTTACTGCCTAAGCCTGAAGTCACACGCACGTTGCGTGCGGCGTATCGCGATGTGAAGTCTGCGGCGGAAGCTGTTGCACGTCTCATGGGTCAGCCGCAGATTCCAAGCGCTTTAGAGTTCATGGATGGCGATGCGGTGATGCTCGCGCAGCAGCATCAGGACAGCGGGGTTCCACAAGGAACAGGCGCCCTGCTACTGATTGAAGCAGACGGCGCACCCGATTCGATTGAATCCGCAGTGCGTGCAATCTCAGATGCCGCGCGTGGCGATGGTCTGATTGAGCTGCGCACAGCGGCATCATCTGCCGAAGCAGAAGCACTTTGGTCTAGCCGCAAAGCGCTATCGCCTGCCCTGCGAAAACTCGCGCCAAAAAAAGTGAATGAAGATGTCGCCGTACCGGTGACGCGACTGCCGGAACTCATCGATGGTCTTGGTGAGCTGTCGCGCCGTCACAGCATTCGCATCGTCAACTTTGGCCATGCGGGCAACGGCAATATTCACGTCAATCTCTTGGCCGATCCAAGTGACGCGATGCAAATGAAAGCGATTGAAGCTTGCCTGCACGATGTATTCAAACTCGTGCTGTCGCTAGAAGGCACCATCTCTGGCGAACACGGCGTCGGTATCGACAAGCGTGATTATGTCGGCTGGGAAATCGACGCTGACACTTTGGCGCTGATGCGCCAACTCAAGCAGGTCTTCGACCCGCAATCTATTTTGAATCCGGGCAAAACACTACCGCCCTGAATTAATCAGGGCGGCGTGCCCCTTCCTCAGGCTACTTTCTGGAACAAGTGGTAATAGGTATCCGCGAACCGAGGAATGCCGATCTGCAGATGCGGATCGTCAAACTTAGGCGCACGTAGTTCCTGCTTGTAGCCTGCCTCCTCCAGCAAATTCATGAAATCTTTTCTGCTGCGATCCGATTCAATGCTGAACAAATCATGTTCAGCGCCGAGTGGACCTTTATTCGGTGCAATCAGCAGCCAGCGAATATTCAGCTTGCTGACCATATTGAGCCACCAGCGAATAGCTTCGTAATTACATTCAGTAAAGCTGTGAATGTTTACGGCAACATCAAACTGCGGCATTGCTTCCAGCTTGTGTAATTCATCAAGCGCAACCGCACTGGCCCGCGACTCAGGCAAACCGCGATGCTTGAGGTAATACTCAGCGAGAAACGTCGACTCTGGCACTGCGTCTACGCAAACATAGGACTTCAGATTGGGCAGCGCTTCGCACATGCGGTGCGCAAGACGGCCATAGCCTGCGCCGATATCAAGCACGCGCAGATCAGGTCGATCAAACAAACCAATCTGACGATCAAGAAAATAAATCTCATTGATTGAATCCAGCAGATCGCGGCTCATGCCGTGGCGACCTTGGTACTGGAAAGTGTGGCAACCGAAAGCGCCGTCTTCGACCAGCGCCGGCAACAAGCGGCGATGATCAATCCGTTCGATATAGAGCGTGTTGGCGAAATAGCGCATTTCCGCATCACCACGCGACTGACGCACCTGCCAGAGGTAAGCGTTGTCACCACGGAAATTCAGCAGCTCGACATTGTCGTTAACAAAGCTGGTCGTCCAATGGCTGTGTGCGGCAACCGGATGGTTCAGCGCAGCGTAACGACGACGCAGGTCCTGCAAGCGTGGGTGATCGCCGCGCAGATATTCACGGGCACCCGCTGGAACCGCGCTTGGGGTAAACGATGAGCCGATCAGTGGTTCAATATCGAGCGTATCTACCTTGGTGATTTGGTAGCCACTCTTCTGGACCAGAGATTTGATGGTGTTTTTTACAGGCCGCGTGAGCTGCTGCAGCATTTTGGTCTCTCCTCATGCCGCTGAAGCGGCTTATGAAGAGAAAACGCGCCAAAACATGATCGGTTGACGCGATTTGAATCGCGTCAGCTATTTCACTAGCTTGAGATGCGACCTGCCACCTGCGGGCTTGGTCGGCGGCTTTGGAGGTTCGGTAGGCGACACAGCATCGTCTGGATTGGCGGTTTCTACTTCGCCAAAGACAATGCCTTCACCGTTCTCGCGCGCGAATACGGCAAGCACTGCGCCGCTCGGTACGGAGACTTCAAATGATCGGCCACTGAAGCGCGCTGAAAACCAGAACGGTTCGATTTCGAGATTGAGTCCCTGCACAGCCATCGGTGCGATATTGAGCGTGATGCGGCCTTCCTGCACAAACTCGAGCGGCACGACGACACCGGGGTAATCAGCGGCGACCAGCATATGCGGCGTGCAGCCGTTATCAGTCGCCCAGTCATAAACCGCGCGGATCAGATATGGGCGGCGCGAGCGTGAAGTGGGACGAGAATTCATTTGATAGTTTTTTGGAAAGCCGGGCGTGCAAACAAACGTTCGGCATAGCGAACAATGCCCGCAGCTTCTGGTGAAAGTTTAATACCGAGACCGGGCAGGCGATGAAACAGCACGGCCCAAGCAGTATCGACAAGGTTGTAATCCAAACCGAGAAACCAACCACGCATCGGAACCATGCGCGCACTGGTGGTGAGGTGTTCAGTCAGCGTTTTGCGCGCATTTTTGACATCGCCCTTGCCGGACAGCAGCAGTTCGACCAAGGGAAACAAATCATGCTCGATGCGCATCAACGCCATACGTACGCGCGCTTTGGCCGCAGGATCTGCTGGCATCAAACGCGGCGCCGGATAGCGTTCATCGAGGTATTCAACAATGACGCGCGCCGGGTGAATCACGGTATCGCGATCCGTCAGCGTTGGCAGCGTCAGCTGCGGGTTAAGCACCAGCAAATCTTCACTAGGCTTGCCCGGTGTCGTCCACTCAAGGCGCGCACCATCGACTTCTTTTTCTGCCAATACCAAGCGCGCCCAATGGCTCTGCAAAGTATCGCGCTCACAAAATAAGGTAACGCCCGCGCGCACTGCGGGTTTGTTTTCAGGGACAAACTTACTGCGTGCGCGTAGTGACATAGACCCGCTTCAGAAATAAAAACGCCGTTCAAGGTAACAACTTACCATGAACGGCGTTTGGGTAACGCAGGAAAGACTTAGTGAATGTCTTTCCAGAACTCTTTCTTGAGTGCGTAGAAGAGCCAGGTCAGCACCAACAAATACAGAATGACCTTAGGACCAAGCGCAACGCGCTGTGCGCGGCCTGGTTCTGCTGCATAGACCATAAAGTTGGTCAGGTCAGCGGTGAACTTCTTGTATTCCTCAGGCGACAGCTTGCCTGGCTGAGCCAGTTCAAGGCCGGTGCCGTGCGCTTCACCATGTGAAGCTTCAGCCTTGGCTTCCGACTTCACCTGCCAGCCCTGCAACTCCCACAACACGTGCGGCATTGAAGCGCCCGGCAGTACGAGGTTGTTCACGCCAACAGGACGTGACTCATCAACGTAGAAGCTGTTGAGGTAGCTATAAACCCAGTCAGCGCCACGAGCGCGAGTTTCAACGGTGAGGTCAGGTGGAGCCTGGCCAAACCACTGTTGCGCTTGCACAACTGGCATCGACGAAATGATGTGATCGCCGATCTTGTCGGTGGTGAACATCAGGTTCTTCTTGACCAGATCTTCGGGAATGCCGAGGTCCTGAGCAATGCGCGAGTAGCGCAGATGCTTCATCGAGTGACAGCCCGAGCAATAGGCCATGTAGTCACGAGCGCCGCGCTGCACGGAAGGCAGATTGGCGGTGTCTGGCGTAAAGGCAAACGGCAACGGATGGCCGCTATTAGCAAACGCCGAAGCCGACAGAGTCAGACCCGCGAGGGCAATAAATAGGCGCTTCATCCCGTCACCCGCTCTGGTTCTGGCTTAGTTTTGTCGATCGCCGAATACCACGGCATCAAGATAAAGAAGGCGAAGTAAATAAACGTGCCGATACGTGACAGCAGCGTGCCCATCGGTGATGGAGGCTGCAGGCCGAGGTAGCAGAGGACAACGAAGGCAACCGTGAACAGTGCCAGCGCAATCTTGAAGATCGGGCCCTTGTAACGAATCGACTTGACTGGTGAACGGTCGAGCCAAGGCAGTGCGAACAGAATCAACACCGCACCAAACATGCCGATAACACCCATCAGCTTGTCCGGAATCGCACGCAGAATCGCGTAGAACGTACCGAAGTACCAAGCCGGAGTGATGTGCTCAGGCGTGACCAGCGGATTAGCAGGAATAAAGTTCGGCTTCTCGATGAAGTAACCGCCGCCATCTGGAGCGAACAGCACAACGCCGAGGAAGATCATCAAGAACACGCCAATGCCGACCAGATCTTTCACCGTGTAATACGGGTGGAAGCCAATGCCGTCGAGTGGGATCTTGGTGACTGGATCTTTGTGCTTCTTGATCTCAACGCCGTCTGGGTTGTTAGAACCCACTTCATGCAGTGCAATCAAGTGAGCAACCACCAGACCGACCAGGATGAATGGCAGCATGATGACGTGGAAGGAGAACAGGCGGTTGAGCGTTGCATCCGAAGGGATGTAGTCGCCCTGAACCCAAACCACGATATCCGGACCGATCTTAGGAATAGCACCGAACAGCGAGATGATTACCTGAGCGCCCCAGTAAGACATCTGGCCCCAAGGCAGTACATAACCGCAGAACGCTTCGGCCATCAGCACGAAGAAGATCAGCATGCCGAAGACCCAGATCAGTTCGCGCGGTTTGCGATACGAACCATATAAGAGCCCGCGATACATATGCAGGAACACGACGATGAAGAACGCCGAAGCACCCGTCGAGTGCAGGTAACGAATCACGTTACCCCATGGCACGTCGCGCATGATGTATTCAACGCTATCCCAAGCCTGAGCAGCGTCAGGCTTGTAGTGCATCGTCAGGAAAATACCGGTGAGCAATTGGTTGACGAGCACAAGAAGTGCCAACGAACCAAAGTAGTACCAGAAGTTAAAGTTCTTCGGTGCGTAGTACTCGGTGAGATGATCTTTCCACAGCTTGGTCAGCGGGAAACGGTCATCGATCCAGCCGAGCACGCCCGTCGTCTTATGCGGATTGGGGACGATAGCCATTACGCCGCTCCCTGGTGATCTTCACCAATGGTGAGGGTGGTGTCATTGATGTACTTGTACGGCGGCACGACCAAGTTGGTCGGAGCAGGTACACCGCTATAGACGCGGCCCGACAAGTCGAACTTGGAACCGTGGCAAGGGCAATAAAAACCGCCCTGCCAGTTGCTATCGACGTCCGGTGCCGGATGATCCGGGCGGAAGGTCGGCGAGCAACCGAGGTGAGTGCAAGAACCCACCATGACCAGCCATTCAGGCTTCAGTGCACGGACTTCGTTCTTGGCATAAGCCGGTTGTTCCGACTCATTGGAGTTAGGGTCACGCAGATTGGCGTCAACCTTAGGCAGGCTGGCCAGCATCTCTGGTGTACGGCGGATAATCCAAACCGGCTTACCGCGCCAAGCCACAGTCAGTCTCTGACCGATTTCGACTTTGCTGATATCGACGGTAATTGGCGCACCTAGCGCCTTTGCCCGCTCGCTAGGACGCAGCGAAGCCAAAAATGGCCAAGCTGCTGCCGCTGTACCCACGCCGCCCACGGCTACCGTGGTCAGCGTCAGGAACCGGCGACGCCCGGCATCCACGCCTTCATTACTCATTGAACGATGCCCCTTGAAAGGAGATTAATGAAATTCGAGGCGGCGCCATCCGGTGCTTCGGTGGATGGACATGACTCCCCGTCATGATCCGCCTGCCTATCCCCGTAAGTATAACTATTGGCTTCGCTATCCGTAAGGCTTTTATTTGATAAGTCCGCTCATCGAGCGGTCAAATTTTGCTCAAACTCGGCGGCGAAACAGGGCGAGCAAGACCAGCAAGGCGCCCGCAAACC
This sequence comes from Stenotrophobium rhamnosiphilum, assembly GCF_003052265.1. Taxonomy (GTDB): domain Bacteria; phylum Pseudomonadota; class Gammaproteobacteria; order Nevskiales; family Nevskiaceae; genus Stenotrophobium; species Stenotrophobium rhamnosiphilum. The sequence continues at coordinate 160,635 of NZ_QANS01000001.1, read as the reverse complement.
ACAAGGGGCCATCACCCCAACGCACATAGGGGGTACGTCCGCTGCGAGGCTGCGCATTTACGCGCAAGGTTTCTTGTGTAAAGAACCCGGCCCGCGCTTGCAGGCTGCCGTCGGGTCCGATCAAAGCCGAGACACCGGTATTTGAGGCACGCAAAGTCACGCGACCCGTTTCCAGCGAGCGCATGCGCGCCATCGCCAAATGATGATCCGCAGCGATCGAGCGCCCGAACCACGCGTCGTTGGTGACACTGACAATCAGCGCGGCATTATCCGTGCTGCGGCGAAATTCATTGGCAAAGACATCTTCAAAACAGATCACAACACCGAGACGCTGCCCTTTCACAACAAACGGCGGGCGATCCGCAGCCGATGAGCTAAGGTCTGAATACGGCGTACCGAGTACATCCAACATCGGACGCAGCCAAGTCGGCACGGGAAAATATTCTCCGAACGGCACCAAATGATGTTTGTCGTAACGTCCTTGCACCGCGCCCAACCCGATCACGCTGTTGAAGTAGTGCATCGAGCCAGGCGGCTCTTCAATCAGCATGCCGGCGAGCAGCGTCGTACCGTTCTGCGCGAGTTGCTCGCTCAGCGGATCGAGGTACTCATCTTTGAGCAGATTGTAGGTTTGCGTTAACGGCGCTTCTGGCCAAACGATGAGATCCGCATCGCGCGCTTCGAGCGTCATTCCGCGATATCGCAACAGTGTCGGTAGATCCATCTCCGGCAGCCATTTCAAATCTTGCGAAACATTGCCTTGAATAATGGCGGCCTTCAGCGGCGCGCCAGAGGCCTGCGTCCATTGCTCAGGCCCCGGCAACAAAAATGTTGTCGCACTAGATAACAACACAACCGCTGCGACTACACGCTGCGAACGCGAGCCCACCAATAATTTGAACAGCGCGTAGGCCAACACAAGCAGCACTGCAGAAATACCATGCACGCCGATGATGGGTGCCAAGCGCTGCAACGGCGTATCGAGCGAAATATCGCCCAAGCTCAACCAAGAGAAGCCATCAAAAACGAGCGTGCCGCGCGCGAGCTCAGCCAACAAGAAAAGTGCGGGTAATGCGAGCCAGCCCACAGCGCGCTGCCAAAGTCGCAACCATGTTGCGAGGCCCATCGCCAACGCAAACCAAGGCGCCATATAAGCCGCAGACAAAGTCAGCAACAGCAACACGCCCAACCACGCGGGCGCGCCGCCGTAGATATGCGTGCTGATGTAAATCCAGTAAATGCCACTGAGGAAATGGCCGATGGCGAACAGCCAGCCCAACAGAGCGCTGCGTCGAATCGTTGTTCCTTGCAGCAGCGCGAACAGCGCGGCCAACGCAAGCAAGCTGATGGGCCACAAACCAAACGGCGCAAAGCCCAGCGTCGTGAGCACGCCAAGCAACAGGGCCGTGGTTTTATCGAAGCGACGTGCGCAGGATTTCAGCGACTGCAAAAATGCCATGGGTTTGCTATCCGCCAAATGAGGCCAGCCGTGTTCAGCTCGGCGAGATGGTTACCTGCAACATGTGCACACGACGACTATCGGCGCGCTGCACATTGAAGTTGTAACGCTCAATACGCACGCTCTCGCCGCGCTTAGGCATGTGACCGAAGCGGTTCATCACCAAGCCGCCAACGGTGTCGAATTCTTCGTCTGAAAATTCAGTGCTGAAGTAAGTGTTGAACTCTTCAATCGGCGTCAGGCCGTTAACCAAATAACGACGCTCGTCCTGCTTAAGGATATGCGCGCCTTCGACTTCATCGTACTCATCGTCGATGTCGCCAACGATCTGTTCCAACACATCTTCAATCGTGACCAAGCCAGCGATGCCGCTGTACTCGTCCACAACAAACGCCATGTGATTGCGGCCTTTGCGGAAATCTTTCAGCAGCACATTCACGCGCTTGCTCTCAGGCACATAAACCGCGGGACGCAGCATGCTGCCCAGATCAAACGTTTCAGGATTTGCGCCGGGCACACCTGAAGCGTACTTAAGCAAATCTTTGGCGAGCAAAATGCCCACAACTTCGTCTTTGGAATCACCAATCACGGGAAAGCGTGAGTGGCCTGACTCAACTACCACCGGCAACAACTGATCCAGCGTCCAGTCGCGTTCAACAACGACCATCTGTGCGCGCGGCACCATGATGTCGCGAACTTGTGTATCTGCGGTTTCCAGTACGCCCTGAAACATATTCAGCGCGTCGGCATCCATCAGGTTGGCGTCGCGCGCCTCGTCCAGTACCTCCAGCAAATCTTCGCGCGTGCGCGGTGCGCCCGCGAAACGATGCGTGATGCGATGCCACCAACGACTCAAGGCCGTGTCGTTGTGGTGCGAGTTGGTACTACTGGGGTCGTCGTTCATGTTTCCTGATAAGGATTGTTAAATCCTAATTTCCCTAAAATGCGGATTTCCAATTTTTCCATGGTTTCCGCGTCGTTTTGATTCTCGTGATCATGGCCCTGCAAATGCAGGCAACCATGAACCACCATATGCGCCCAATGGGCACGCACGGTTTTATTTTGTTCGCTGGCTTCGCGCGCAACCACTGGCGCGCAGATCACCAAATCTCCCAACACGCCGCTTTCGTCGTAACCAAACGACAGCACGTTAGTCGGCTTCTGTTTGTGACGATAGCGACTGTTCAGCGTTTCACTTTCTTCTTCATCAACAATGCGAATCGTCAGCGCGCCTTTCTTACGCAGGGCTGACTGCGCCCACAATCGCAAGCTCGTTGCCGCAGGAATACCGGCAGCAGGAACGCAGCGTTGAATGACGATCTCACTCATTGCCCAGCTTGCGCCTCGTGTATTTCGTAAGCTTCAACAATTGCCTGCACCAGCGGATGACGCACCACGTCTTCTTTCTTGAAGTGACTGAAGGCAATGCCCGGCACACCTTCCAGCACTTTCATCGTGTGCTTGAGTCCGCTCTTTTCATGGCGCGGCAAGTCGATCTGAGTGACGTCACCCGTCACCACTGCAACGCTGCCAAAACCAATACGCGTCAGGAACATCTTCATCTGCTCAACGGTCGTGTTCTGAGCTTCGTCGAGAATGATGAAGGATTCATTAAGCGTGCGGCCGCGCATGAACGCGAGTGGCGCAACTTCAATCACGCTCTTCTCAACGAGACGTGCGACTTTTTCGAAGCCGAGCATTTCGTACAGCGCGTCATATAAAGGACGCAGATAAGGATTGATCTTGTCTGCCATATCGCCCGGCAAAAAGCCCAGCTTCTCGCCCGCTTCCACCGCAGGGCGCACCAGCACAATGCGGCGCACGCGATCACGCTCCAGCGCGTTCACCGCACTGGCAACGGCCAAATAAGTTTTACCAGTACCGGCGGGGCCGATACCAAAGTTGAGATCGTGCGTCGCGATGCTTTTCAGATATTGCTTCTGATGCAGACTGCGCCCGCGCACCACGCCGCGCTTGGTGCGAATAACGATTTCACCGTGCGGCGCTTCTTCTTCAACCGCCATCGCGTCATCAATCTGATCGCCGAACTCAATCAGTGCCAGATGTACCGATTCGCTGGTGATCGTATCTTCAGCAGCCTGATTGAACAGTGCCGTCAGTACCGATTCACCACGCGTGACATCACGACGCGCGCCAACCAATTGATAGCGGTTGCCGCGATTGCGCACCTCAATGCCCAGACGTAATTCAACCTGACGCAGGTTGGCATCAAACGGACCATTGAGATTGGCTAAGCGCGGCGCGTCATCTGGCTCTAACACCAAATCAATACGCGCCTGCGTAGTTCGAGTTGGCGAACTCATGAGAGCAAACGTCCGCGCAATGAGTTCGGCTGCGTCTCGGTGATGTGTACATTCACCAGTTGACCGATCAGCGACTCAGGGCCTTCGAAGTTCACCATGCGATTGGTCGAAGTGCGGCCCGCAATGCGGCCCTGCCCACGTACCGATGGTTTCTCGACGAGAATTTGCTGCGTGGTGCCGACCAGATTCTGCTTGAACTCATCATCAATCTGACGAATGCGTGCTTGCAGAATATGGAGGCGGCGATTTTTTTCTTCCAGCGTGACGTTGTCACGCAGATTCGCTGCAGGCGTGCCAGGGCGCGGGCTGTAGACAAAGCTATAGGCGCTATCGAAACGCGCTTGAGCGATCAGATCCATCGTCTCCATAAAGTCATCTTCCGTCTCTGACGGAAAACCAACGATGAAGTCCGACGACAGCGCAATATCCGGACGCGCCGCGCGCACGCGACGAATCTTGTCCAAATACTGCGCCTTGGTGTAATTGCGTTTCATCATGCCGAGAATGCGGTCCGAGCCGGACTGCACAGGTAGATGCAAGTAATTGGCCAACTTCGGTTCATCCGCAAACGCATCAATCAGCGCGTCGCTAAATTCGTTCGGGTGCGAAGTGGTGTAACGAATGCGTTCGACGCCCGGAATACGCGCCAGATAATTAATCAGCAGTGCCAGATCGCAAAGATCGGCAGTGCCTGTCATCGGTCCGCGATAAGCGTTGACGTTCTGGCCGAGCAGCGTGATTTCACGCACGCCTTGCGCCGCAAGCTGTGCACATTCCACCAGCACATCATCCAGCGGACGGCTCACTTCATGCCCGCGCGTATAAGGCACGACGCAGAAAGTGCAGTACTTGGAGCAGCCTTCCATGATGCTGACGAACGCCGTCACGCCTTCAGCGCGTGGCTCCGGCATGCGATCAAATTTTTCGATTTCGGGGAAGCTGATGTCCACCGCTGGCTTATGGCTGGCGCGGGTTTCTTCCAACAGCGCAGGCAAGCGATGCAGCGTTTGCGGGCCGAACACCAAGTCCACATGCGGTGCTCGTGCGGTGATGGTCTCGCCTTCCTGACTCGCAACGCAGCCACCGACACCGATGATGCGACCCGGACGCTCGGTTTTCCAATCGCGCCAACGGCCAAGTTCAGAGAACACTTTCTCCTGCGCCTTTTCGCGCACCGAGCAGGTGTTCAGCAGGAGGATGTCCGCTTCTTCAGGGACTTGCGTTCGTTCATACCCGTGCGATTGCTTGAGCACATCGGCCATCTTGGACGAGTCGTACTCGTTCATTTGGCAGCCGTAGGTAATGAGGAACAGCTTTTTGGGCGGCAGGGTAGACATTAAAGCGCAGGACAAAACGGCCCACGATTATAGCTGATGGGTCATCCCAACTTTTTCAGCCAGTCTGAAATGCCCAATTCGATATCCTGATAAGCCGTTTGAAAAGCCGATGGCGGGCCCTGATAAGGATCTTCAACATCCTTATTTTCTCGCCATTTCAATATCTTATGAACGCGACCACGGAACTGCGGGTGGCGCGAATTGATCCAATTGCTATGCGACTGATCCAGCGTCAGCACTAGGTCATTGGCGGTCAGCAGCTCAACTGTCAGCTGCCGCGCGCGGTGCGCGCTCATGTCCAAACCATTGGCTGTGGCCACCAAACAGGCCGGTGGATCGGCCGGCCAGTTGACCATCGCACCGACACCGGCGGAGCTGATATTGAATCCACGACCGGCCAATTTCTCGCGCAGCATGTACTCCGCGATCGGGCTGCGACAGATGTTGCCGGTACAAACGACGATGATGTTTTTAAACACTTATGGAACCAGAATGAGTTTGCCAGTCGCTTTACGCTCCAGCATGTCTCGCAATGCTTTAGGAGCATCCGCGAGTGGATATTGTTGAGACACATGCGGTGTCATTTTGCCCTCCAAGAACCAGGCAAAGAGTTGCTGGAAATTTTCAGCACTGACTTTGGGTTCGCGCGCAATAAACGCGCCCCAGAACACGCCGACGGCTGAAGCGCCTTTGAGCAACAGACGATTCACCGCGACTTCTGGAATCGTGCCCGAGGCAAAACCAATCACCAGATAACGACCGTTCCAAGCGATGCTGGAGAAACACTCCTGCGCCAGATCACCACCTACCGGATCATAAATAACATCAGCGCCCTGCCCCTTGGTCAGCTTCTTGACCGCTTCTTTGAGGCTTTCTTTGGAGTAGTCGATGACTTCATCCGCACCATGCTCACGGCACAGCGCTAATTTTTCTGGCGAGCTGGCCGCAGCAATCACGCGCGCGCCCATTAATTTGCCGATCTGCACCGCAGAAAGTCCGACGCCGCCCGCTGCGCCCAACACCAGCAAAGTTTCGCCAGCCTTGAGCTGACCGCGCTGCTTTAGCGCATGCATCGAGGTGCCGTAAACCAACGGGAAACCTGCAGCCTGCGCGTGCGTCATGCCTTTGGGCAGACGAATCACCACATCGCCCGCAGCAACCACTTCTTCGGCATAGCCACCCACCGGCACAATCGCTGCAACTTCATCGCCCACTTTGACGTGCTGAACCTTGGCGCCAACTTCAGTCACCGTACCGGCCACTTCCGCGCCCGGAATAAATGGTGGCTCAGCCTTCATCTGGTACTTGCCTTGGATGATCAGCGTGTCGGGGAAATTAATGCCCGCAGCCTTCACTGCCACGCGCACTTCGCTGGGGCTTATAGGACGGCTTGGAACCTCTTCCAGAACCAAGGCTTCTGGAGGACCAAAGACTTTGCAAACAATCGCTTTCATTTAGATCTCGTTCTTTGTCACAGCGATGGAAGGAAATGTGGGCCCGAATCTTAAGTGATTCCTGCCAGTTCTATTTTTAGATTCTTTTAGTCGACCCAAACATTGCGGCTTAATCGCAATGCACAATAATGACCTCCAAACGAGTATAGTTCTCGTTAACTATCCAGCCCGCCTCCGGCCGGTGCTCAAAAAATGAGCACTAAAACCTCTGCGCCAGCCAATTCTTCTTCATATTTCTACCGTCCATTAGATGAGCGCCAACGACATAGAACCTAGCTGGAGTACCGCGGACAAGGTCGTCATGGGCTTCATCGTTGGGCTTCATGCTGCAGCGATCGGGTACTTCGCGTATGCGCCTGCGCCGGAGCCAGAACCTATTCCGGTCGTCATGCAGGTCTCGATGATCAGGCCAATCGACGAGCCTCCTCCACCAGAGCCCGAGCCGCCTAAGCCGCCGCCACCGATTCCGCCGCCACCGGTTAAAAAACCGCCGCCGCCGATTCCTGTTGAGCAGCCCAAGGTTGTTACGGAAGTACCAGTGCAGGCGCCAATCCCGCCACCTCCACCTGCTCCTCCGGCACCGCCACCACCGCCTGCTCCGCCGCCAAAGCCGAGCAACGCCACTTATCTGATTGCCAAGGTGATGGTGAAGCCGGTTTATCCGCGCAAAGCAATGCGTGATGGCATCGAAGGTAAAGTGACTATTCTCATCACGGTTGATGAGAAGGGCATCCCGATTGAAGCCAAGGTCACCAAGTCCAGCGGCAATTTTGATCTCGACAACGCAGCACGTAATGCTGCGATGAAGTACATATTCGTACCGCAGATATTCAACGGCGTCCCGGTGAGAAGCCAGGGTCTCCAAGATTTTGTATTTAACCTTAACGAAGGATAAGTCTCATGCATTCCACCTCCGCATTGACCCAAATGGGCTTCGGCCACTTGCTGCAAAACGCAGATCTGATCGCTTTGATCGTTCTGGCGCTGTTGCTGCTGATGTCCGTTGCGAGCTGGTACTACATCATCACCAAAAGCATCCGCGCTTATGGGGTGAAAGCTGAAGCCGACCGCGTCGTGCAAGCTTTCTGGGATGCTCCTTCACTGCGCGAAGGCGTGGCATTGCTTGAGAAAGAATCTCCAACCGAACCCTTCTCCAAGATTGCACTCGACGCCGCCAACGCAGCGATCCAACATGATCGTCACTCTGGTGGTCGTCTCGGCGCCAGCATGAGCCGTGGCGAATTCGTGGTGCGCGCACTCACGCAGTCGGTGAATCGCGAAAACGCCCGCCTTGAAGTGGGTCTCACGGTTCTTGCCACCACCGGCAACACCGCACCTTTCGTTGGTTTGTTCGGCACGGTGTGGGGCATTTACCACGCGCTGATCAAAATCGGCATGACCGGCGAAGCCTCACTCGACGCCGTTGCTGGCCCAGTTGGTGAAGCACTGATCATGACCGCGATTGGTCTGGCCGTTGCCGTTCCTGCAGTACTTGGTTACAACTTCCTCGTACGTAACAACCGCGTCATCGCTGGCAAGTTCGACAGCTTTGCGCATGACCTTGAGCAGTTCTTTGAAATCGGTGCGGGCGCCGCAGCCGAAGAGACGGAGAAACGCTAATGGCGTTCAGCGCTGGCGGAGGCCAGAACAACAACCAGCCCATGTCGGAGATCAACGTCACGCCGTTGGTCGACGTGATGCTGGTGCTGCTGATCATCTTCATGATCACGGCACCGCTGATGACGCACAAGATTCCTATCGACCTGCCGCAAGCATCGACGGTGAAGAATCCAGAAGAGCCCAACATCATCACGCTGGCGCTCACTGCTGACGGCAATCTGTACTGGAACGATATCGCCATCAGCAAGGAAGATTGGAAAGCCCGTATCGAGCAAGCCGCGACGCAAAAGCCGCAGCCTGAATTGCAGCTCCGCGCCGACAAGATCACGCAGTACCAAGTACTGGCCGAGATCATGGCCGACGCGCAAAACGCTGGCATCAACAAGATGGGCTTTATCACCACGCCCGTTAAAGGCAAAAAGTAAACATACGTAAAACTAAGCACAGTTAAAGGGCGGCCCTAGGGTCGCCTTTTTTTATGGGGGATTTATAAGCCTCAGTCGCGGTAAAGTGCCGCAGTGAATAGCGAAACAAATACTGCACCAGCGCATATTTCAAACGAGCCAGAAAGCACGGCTGCACCGCATTGGGCCGCATATTTTTTATCGCGCGTCTGGCCTTACATCGTCGCCATCAGCGCCGTAGTCGTCAGCACCGCCCTCTCCAATGCACTGGATATCTGGCTGAGCGTCGGCAGTCTTACGCTGATTTATCTCACCGGCGTGTTAATCGTGGCGATGCGACTCGGCCTTGGCCCTTCGCTGTTATGTGGCGTGCTCAGCTACGCGGCTTACTCGTATAGCTTCTCGCTGCCGCTGCACACTTTCCATCTCGCCAGCTCGCAAGATTGGTTAGACCTCGGCGCATTCATGGTCGCAGCGATGATCACGGGCACGCTGGCTTCGCAGGTGCGCAGTCAACTCAGCGTCATTCAAGAAACCGCGCGACAGAATCATCAGCTCTACGATTTCACTCGCGGCATCGCCAGCGCCATCAATCGCGAAAAATTGGCTGAGCTAGTTTGCCAACACGTTTCTGCAACACTGAATTGCAACACCATCATGCTGTTCGCAAACAGCGCAGATCATCTCGAAAGCTCGGCTAGCTCTGCACTCTCAAAGGCCGACGCTCAAGCAGCAAAACACTGCTTCACCAACCGCGACATCATCCGTGCAGAGAGTGGCTGGAGCTTTGTACCGCTCGCGGGCAGTAAACAAACCCTCGGTGTGTTGGGCATCAAACTGTCGACGCCACGTGCCACGCTCAGCCAAAATCTCACTTATTTGTTGCTGGCGATGCGCGACCAAGCCGTGATCGCCTTGGAGCGCATCAACCTCGCTGCGCACATGGAACAAGCGCAACTGCTCAAAGAAACTGAGCGCTTGCGTGAAGCCTTGTTGTCGTCGGTCTCACATGACCTGCGCACACCACTCGCCAGCATCATCGGTGCTGCGACAACATTGCGTGATCTCGGCAGCGAGCTGCGCGACAGTCAGCGACATGATCTGCTCGACACCGTCATCGACGAATCCAGCCGCCTCAATCGCTTTGTACAAAACCTGTTGGATATGACGCGCATCGGCTACGGCGCACTCAAACCGCGTGCAGCGTGGGTAGACTTGCGTGAGATTGTCGGTCCCGCGATTCGCTCACTAAGCAATGCTTATCCCGAGCATCGCGTCACGCTCGATATCAGCGATGCGCTGCCGCAAGTCTGGACCGACGCCGTGCTGCTTGAACGCGTGTTCTTCAATCTGCTCGACAACGCCGCCAAGTACGCACCCGCCAGCAAACCCATCACGCTCACCATCCGCGCCGAAGCGCGGCAAGCCCCAGGTCAAGCAATTATTACGATTGAAGATCACGGCCCCGGCATTCCGCCCGCCCAGCGCGAACAGGTCTTCGACATGTTCCATCGCGTGCAGCGCGGCGACACCTCGCCCGCTGGCACCGGCATGGGCTTGGCAATTTGTCGTGGTCTGATGTTGGCACTTGGTGGCAATATCGTTGTCCAAGCAGGCGCCACCACGGGCACCCGCATGATTCTTACCCTACCGCTCACAGCCGCAGAGTCCGTATGAAATCCTCCCAAATCCGCATTCTCATCGTCGACGACGAAGCCCAGATCCGCCGCTTTCTGCGCATTGCGCTGGAAACGCAGGGGTATGAAGTCATTGAAGCCGCCAGTGGCCGCGAAGGCCTGAGCCAGTTCGCTCAGCACCCGCCGCAACTTGTCCTGCTGGATCTCGGCCTGCCGGATCTCGACGGCAAACAAGTGCTGAAAGATCTGCGCTCACGCAGCAATGTGCCGGTCATGATTTTGTCGGTGCGTGAAGACGAGGATGAAAAAGTCGCCGCACTTGATGCAGGCGCTAACGACTACGTCGCCAAACCTTTTGGCGCTGCCGAACTCTCCGCCCGCATCCGCGCCGTACTGCGCGCGCACAACGGCCATCAAGCTTCGCAGCCCGTACTACGCTGCGGCGATCTCACCATCGACGTCAGCCGCCGCGAAGTCACCGCCGCCGGCAAAGCCGTAAAGCTATCGAAGAAAGAATTCGAAATCCTGCACCTACTCACCCACAACGCCGGACGCGTGCTCACGCACAGCTACATCCTGCATACCCTGTGGGGCCCAGAACACGAACACGACACGCAATACCTGCGCGTCTACGTCGGCCAGCTTCGTGCCAAACTCAACGACGATCCGGCCAAGCCGCATTACATCGCCAATGAACCAGGCGTGGGCTATCGCATGTTGGATCACGCGGTTTAACAACTAAGCTCCAAGGAAATCCATCGTGGCCAAAGAAGAGTTCATGCATCTGCAGCACAGCGAATCGGTTGTTGCGCAAATGGCTGCAACAATCTTTTCTGGCCTCATCCAGAAGCAAGAGTTGGGCGCAGCAAACGAAGATGCACTCGTAGAGAAATCAGTCGCCATTGCCATCAAGCTCGCCAAACGCACGGATGAGCTGGTTAAAAGCGATGAAGAGTGGGTGAAGAAAGAATCAGGCTCATCGTTCTTAGCGGGTTGAAGATTCGACCCGCCCCTACTGAATGAAAGAATTCGGCAGCTACGACTACATCATCGTCGGCGGTGGCACGGCCGGCTGCGCACTGGCCAATCGACTATCGCAGGACCCGGATGTTTCGGTGTTGTTGCTCGAAGCAGGCGGCAAGGACAACTGGATCTGGATCCACATTCCAGTCGGCTACCTTTATTGCATCGGCAATCCGCGCACCGACTGGTGTTATCGCACCGAGGCTGAACAGGGCTTGGGTGGGCGTTCGATTCTCTACGCACGCGGTCGCGTGCTCGGCGGCAGCTCATCCATCAACGCGATGATCTACATGCGCGGCCAGACGCGCGACTACGATGAGTGGGCGCAACTCAGTGGCGACGATTCATGGCGCTGGGATCAGGTACTGCCGCTGTTCAAGCGCAGCGAAGATCACTGGCGTGGCGGTGACGACTTTCATGGCAGTGGCGGCGAACTGCGCGTTGAACAACAGCGATTGCGCTGGGACATCCTTGATCGCTTTGCCGACGCCGCAGAGCAGGCCGGCATTCCACGCACTGCGGATTTCAATACAGGCGACAACAACGGCTCTGGAAAATTTGAAGTCACTCAGCGGCGCGGCGTCCGCTGGAATGCCGTCAAAGCCTTTCTACGACCCGCGCTGAAACGCCCCAATTTGCGCATCGTCACCGGCGCGCTGATTGACCAACTGAGTTTTAACGGCACGCGCGTCAGTGGCGTGAAATTTTCACTGGGCGGTGAGACCTTCCAAGCGTCGGCACGCATCGAAACGGTATTGGCCGCCGGTTCAATCGGCTCTCCAGCAATTTTGCAGCGCTCCGGAATTGGTAACGCAGATCAACTCGCAACGCTCGGCATCCCACTACGCAGCGATCTGCCCGGCGTCGGCGCCAACCTGCAAGACCATTTGCAGCTGCGCTCGATTTACCAAATTGAAGGCATTCGCTCACTGAATCAGCTGGCCAACAGTCGCTTCGGCCAAATGCGGATGGGACTGGAATATCTTTACCGTCGTCGCGGGCCGCTGAGCATGGCGCCCAGTCAGCTCGGCGCTTTCACCCGATCGGATCCGACGCAAACGACGCCGAATCTTGAATATCACGTGCAACCGTTGTCGCTCGACAAATTCGGCGATCCGCTGCATCGCTTCCCGGCATTCACCGCGAGTGTCTGTGCACTGCGACCAACATCGCGAGGCAGCGCCACGATCGTTTCGCGCGAAGCCGCCGATGCACCGCAGATTGCGCCGCGCTATCTCTCCACCGATGTAGACCGCAAGATCGCAGCCGACGCACTGCGCCTGACACGACACATCGTCAGCATGCCCGCGCTAGCGCCATATAAGCCGAAGGAATATCTGCCCGGCCCGCACTACGACAGTGATGAAGCGTTAGCTGTCGCAGCTGGCCTTGTCGGCACCACGATTTTTCATCCGGTTGGCACCTGCAAGATGGGCCGCGCAGATGATGCCAGCGCCGTCGTCGACACGCGCTTGCGTGTACGCGGTGTCCAAGGCCTGCGTGTTGCCGACGCCTCAATCATGCCGACCATCACCTCCGGCAATACCAATGCGCCAACGCTGATGATCGCCGAGAAGGCAGCGCAGATGATTCGCGAAGACAGGCTCGCAAACACCAACTAGCCAAAATAAAAAACCGCGCAGATGCGCGGTTTTTTTATTTGAAGCGATGAATTCTTAGAAGGGAATATCGTCATCTTCAAAACCATGATCAGGCGGAGCCGACTGCTGCGGAGGAGCTGACGACTGCGGGCGTGATGACGAACCGCCGCGTGAGTAACCACCGCCGCCGCCATTGCCGCTTGGTGCAGCGCCGCCGCCATCCATGCTGCCGGTGCCGCCGCCTGGGCGACCATCCAACATCTGCATGTCGTTAACAATGATTTCGGTGGTGAAGCGATCCTTGCCGGTGTCTTTGTCCTGCCACTTGCGCGTGCGCAGTGAGCCTTCGACATACACCTTGCTACCTTTCTTCAGGTACTGCGCAGCAATTTCCGCCAGCTTACGACGGAAAACTACGTTGTGCCATTCGGTGTGTTCTTTCTTTTCACCAGAAGCTTTGTCGGTCCATGACTCGCTGGTCGCAATCGTGGCATTGGCTACGGCATCTCCATTTGGGAAATAACGCGTCTCCAGATCTTTGCCGAGGTTGCCAATCAAAATGACTTTATTTACGCCGCGTGCCATTGCCTCTTCTCCTTACTAGAGCATTTTCAAGTCAGCTGTTTGTAGCTGACGATTCGAAAAATGCGACAAACAAATAAAATTGAGCGTTTTCACTCCCGCTCAATATAAGAAACGCTCAATTTTCAATTTGTGCAGGAAGCGATGATTGCATCCCGTATGCGATGACGAGCCAGATTACCGGCAGGGCTGCTGCGACGGCAAGCACAGCGGCAGCGCCGTGGTGCGCCAGCGTCCAACCGCCTAATGCGCCGCCCAGCGGCTGACCCAGAAACTGTGCGGTGGCGTAAACGCCAAGAGCCGCGCCCTTTTGATCTGGCGGGGCCTGTCTCGAAACCCGCGAAGGCAGCAGCCCTTCTAGCAGGTTAAAAGCGAGGAAAAACAGTGCGAGGCCACCGATCAAGCCAACGGGGCCAGACCAGTTTCCAGCGATAAACAAGCCGAGACCCAAGGTAATGATCGCGCCCAACATCAGCTCGCGTGCCGATCCGCGATCTGCTTGACGCATCAGCGGCAAAGCAAAAATCAGCGTACCGACCAACACCGGCAAGTAAATCTTCCAATGCTGCGGCGCGGGCCAGCCAAACTGCTGTTCGATCAGCGAAGGCACCGCCATGAATACGCAAGGCACGATGGCATGCAGAATCATGATGCCGCCATTCAGGCGCAACAGTTCTTTGTCTTGAAACGCCCCGCCAAAACCACCGGCGCGATTCGTCCGCGTGGCCGTGACCTCGGGATTGGGAGCGGCCCACCAAATTAGCGGCAGCGACAACAGCGCCAACACCGCCGTCATCTGGAAAATACCCGGCACGCCAATCAGGCCATCTGCAACCGGCCCAAGGATCAGCGCCAATACAAAGGCAAAGCCCATGCCCGCGCCCATCACCGCCATCGCGGTGGTACGAACCTCGACACGGGTTACATCTGAGAGCAGTGCGGTTACAGCGGATGAAATTGCGCCCGCGCCCTGAAGCGCACGGCCCAAAGCAATGATTTCAATGCGATCCGACAAACCCGCCACGAGGCTGCCGACTGCGAAAACCGTCATGCCGATGGCAATCACCGGGCGACGACCAATGCGGTCAGACAAACGACCCAGCGGAATTTGGAATAAAGCCTGCGTTAAGCCTGAAACGGTCAGGGCAAAGGCGATGGTTTGTGGGCTTGGGTGTCCGGAAAGATCGTGCGCATAGAGCTCGAACACCGGCAAGATCATGAAGACGCCCAGCATTCGCAACGCGTAGATCGCGCCGAGAGTTAGGGTTGCACGCCATTCCAGGGAGTTCATCAGTATTTTGCGTTCTATAAGGTGCCGGCAACGATTCTGCGCGGTCTGGTCGGTTGGTATGGGTATTGCCCTATGGCTTGCGTATAGTAGTCGATTCGTTTGTTTTAATGGCGTCGAGAATGGATAAGATCAGCATCCGCGGTGCGCGTACGCACAACCTCAAGAACATCTCGCTGGACTTGCCGCGCGACAAGCTCATTGTGATCACCGGCCTCTCGGGCTCAGGCAAATCCTCCCTCGCCTTTGACACCCTCTACGCTGAGGGCCAGCGCCGCTACGTGGAGTCGCTGTCTGCCTACGCACGCCAGTTCTTGAGCATGATGCAGAAGCCCGATGTGGACAGCATCGAAGGCCTCTCGCCCGCCATCTCGATTGAGCAAAAATCAACCAGTCACAACCCGCGCTCAACCGTTGGCACCGTCACCGAGATTTACGATTATTTGCGTTTGCTGTTCGCCCGCGTCGGCACGCCGCGCTGCCCGGATCATGACGTCACGCTGGAAGCGCAGTCCGTCAGCCAGATGGTCGATCAGGTCATGGCGCTGCCCGAGAACAGCGCGTGGATGCTGCTCGCACCCGTCGTACGCGGTCGCAAAGGTGAACATGCTGAATGGTTTGATCAGATGCGCGCACAGGGTTTTGTGCGTGCACGCGTCAACGGCAAAGTTTATGAGCTGGACGAAGTGCCAGAACTCAACCGCAAGCTCAAACACGATATCGAAATCGTGGTTGATCGCTTCAAGGTTCGCGCCGATGTGAAACAACGCCTCACAGAATCTTTCGAAACCGCACTGCGTTTGTCCGATGGCCTCGCCATCGTCGTGCCGCATGGCGCAGGCGACGAAACTTTCACCTTCTCCTCACGTATGTCCTGCCCACATTGCGGCTACTCGTTAGAAGAACTCGAACCGCGTCTGTTCTCGTTCAACAATCCAACCGGCGCTTGCCCCAAGTGCGATGGCCTTGGCGCAATGCAGGTGTTTGCAGAAGATCGCGTTGTTGCGCATCCAGAACTCTCGCTCTCCGCAGGCGCAATCCGCGGCTGGGACAAACGCAATCCTTACTACTGGCACTTCGTCAGCTCACTCGCCAAGCACTACAAGTTTGATCCGGATGAGCCGTTTGAAACGCTGTCAGAAAAAACACGTCAAGTTCTTCTGTACGGCAGCGGCGAAAACAAACTGCCGTTTGATTATCCAGATGAGCACGGCAAGATCAGCACGCGTTCACATAAGTTCGAAGGCATCATTCCCAATCTCGAACGTCGCTATCGCGAAACTGAATCTGATGCGGTGCGCGAAGAACTGTCGAAATATCTCGCAAACCAATCTTGCCCCGAGTGCAAAGGCGAACGTTTGAATCGCGCCGCACGCAATGTGTTTGTGGCGGGTCGCAATCTGCCATCGCTGACACAGCAATCCGTACGCGAGTCCGAAGCCTTCTTTAAACAAATGAAGTTGCCCGGGCACAAGCAAGAAATCGCAGAAAAGATCATCAAGGAAATCGGCGCACGTCTGGGCTTCTTGAATAACGTCGGCCTCGATTACCTCACGCTCGCACGCAGCGCCGAAACTTTGTCCGGTGGTGAATCGCAGCGTATTCGTCTCGCTTCACAAATTGGCGCGGGCTTGGTCGGCGTGATGTATG
The DNA here is from genome assembly GCF_003052265.1 of Stenotrophobium rhamnosiphilum. GTDB lineage: Bacteria > Pseudomonadota > Gammaproteobacteria > Nevskiales > Nevskiaceae > Stenotrophobium > Stenotrophobium rhamnosiphilum. The sequence continues at coordinate 144,256 of NZ_QANS01000001.1, read as the reverse complement.
TGCTCGACGAGCCGAGCATCGGCCTTCATCAGCGCGATAACGAACGCCTTCTTGAAACCTTGTTCCGCCTGCGCGATCTCGGCAACACCGTGATTGTGGTGGAGCATGACGAAGATGCCATTCGCAGCGCTGACTACGTCATCGACATCGGCCCCGGCGCTGGCGTGCACGGCGGCCGCATCGTTGCACAAGGCACGCCAAAGCAAATTGAAAGCGCACCAGAATCTGTCACGGGTCATTACCTCTCAGGCGCAACCAAAATCGAAGTGCCAAAAATCCGCACCCCGCGTCAGCCCGGTAAAGATGTGATCTTGCGCGGCGCACGCGGCAACAATCTCAAGCGCGTCACCGCTGAGATTCCTTGCGGCCTCATCACTTGCGTGACCGGCGTCTCTGGCTCCGGCAAATCAACGCTGATCAACGACACGCTTTACGGCTACGCTGCACGCATGCTCAACGGCGCTGGCACGCAACACGCGGCTTGCGATTCGATTGAAGGCCTCGATCATCTCGATAAAGTCATCGACATCGATCAATCGCCGATTGGCCGCACACCGCGCAGCAACCCGGCAACGTACACCGGTTTGTTCACACCGATTCGCGAATTGTTCGCAGGCGTTCCTGAAGCACGCGCACGTGGCTATGAAGCCGGACGTTTCAGCTTCAACGTTAAAGGCGGCCGCTGCGAAACCTGCGAAGGCGATGGCGTGATCAAGGTAGAGATGCACTTTCTGCCTGACGTCTACGTCACCTGCGACACCTGCAAAGGCAAACGCTACAACCGCGAGACGCTGGAAATTCGCTACAAAGGCAAGAGCATCAACGAAGTGCTTAACCTCACGGTTGAAGACGGCCTCGAATTCTTCAAAGCCGTGCCTGCACTGCGTCGCAAACTAGAAACGCTGATGGACGTTGGCCTGAGCTACATCACACTCGGCCAGAACGCGACCACACTCTCTGGCGGCGAAGCACAGCGCATCAAACTCGCCAAAGAACTCAGCCGACGCGATACCGGCCAAACGCTCTACATCCTCGACGAACCCACCACCGGCCTGCACTTCCACGACGTTGCGCAGTTGCTCAAAGTGCTGGAGCGTCTGCGTGATCACGGCAACACCGTCGTTATCATCGAACACAATCTCGATGTGATTAAACGCGCCGACTGGATCATCGATCTTGGCCCTGAAGGCGGTAATGGTGGCGGCGAAATTGTTGCAGCAGGAACGCCAGAAGAAGTTGCGAAGGTGAAGCGCTCGCATACGGCGCGCTTCCTCAAGCCACTCTTGAAAGCATAGTAGGGTGAGTTAGGCCGCAAGCCGTAACCCACCAATAGCGCAAACGGTGGGTTACGCGATGAAGCCGCTAACCCACCCTACGTTGCAGCAATCACGATGAATGCCCACATTACAAATACGATCAAGCTTGCCGAGTTTTCTTCGGTCGTGTTCTTCGTTGGCGCAGGCATGTCCGCAGAGTCCGGCGTGCCCACCTACCGCGGCGCAGGCGGCATCTGGACGCAGTATCGTTATCAAGACTTTGCCTGCCAGCGCGCTTTCGATGCAGATCCGCAAGGCGTGCTGGATTTTCACGAAGTCCGTCGCGAAGCGGTGCTGACCTGCAAACCACACGCAGGTCATTACGCTCTAGCCAAATTGCAGGCCGCGCATCCACGCCTGCATGTCATCACCCAAAACATCGACGGCATGCTGCAACGCGCAGGCGTCCACGTCGACGCTGAGTTGCACGGTTCACTCTGGAGAATGCGGTGCGCGAAACACGGCATTCGAGAAGATGCCGCTACAGGGCAATTCAGTACGCGTCGTTGTCCGGACTGCGATGCATGGCTTCGTCCCGATATCACTTGGTTTGAAGACGCCGTTAATGAAGATGTTTTCACCAAGGCCGGAGAATTGATTGCAACTGCAGAGTTGTTTATCTCCGTAGGCACTTCAGCCGCAGTTTATCCGGCCGCCAATTTCATCCCGCTAGCCCGCCGCGCCGGTGCACGCATGATTGAAATTAATCCTGAACGCACTGAAGCGTCGACGCTGTTCGAGCGCTGCTATGCGTTGCCTGCAAGCGAAGCGCTGACGACATTGTTCGTCTAACGCGCGAACCTCACCGTAGGGTGGGTTAGGCCGCAGGCCGTAACCCACCGATGGCGCAAACGGTGGGTTACGCGATGAAGCCGCTAACCCACCCTACAACTGCAGGCCATCCATGGCCCGGCGTTCGCAGGCTCCGCGAGCAGTGCTCGCGAAGCGAGCCTGCTCACCCCCCTCTTTGGGCTGCTTGCAGAAGCCGTTGATTCCGCTAATGTAGAAGCCAGTAATGAGCCTCATCAGAAGGCCCATACGCGGTATTGCATTAACTTGGGAGTGACCATGACGGGCAATCAAAGTCTGACAATAGAGCAGGCTCTGCAACTGCATAAAAAATTCCTGCAGGATATTTTGCAGGATGTCTTAAAAGTTCTTGAGGCAGGAGAGCCTGGCACGGCTCGCGTGATCGAGGGCCTCAACAAGTACTGGGACGCGAACCAGCAACACCGCGAAGCGCGACGCAAAGTACAAGAAGTAATTGCTGGCACATCACATAAACAAGACGCCGAGCGAATGGGGCGACCTTTTCTGTTGATGCTGCGCGCCGAGCTGCTAGCCAGTAACGCGCAAAACATTGACGCGCTCTCACAAGAAATCTACGACTCAGCGCTCGAGATTTCATTGGTGGAAGCAACGTCAGGAGAACGCGACGTAGCTCGTCGCGAAAAAGTTATCGCACGTATCCAAGCGGCAACCACATAACCGAACCATCTCGTAGGGCGGGAGCATCCCGCCTTCCGCGTTTGCAATCAGCAGCCTAAAAGATGGCGGGATACTCCCGCCCTACGCTGTTACTCAGGCCATAACCACGCTGCCCCACGCACGCCGCTGCTATCACCATGCATTGCCGGCACCAGCTTGGTGGTAATGATGTCGGAGAAAATCCACTCATCCCATAGCGCTGGGACATAGCGATAAAGTCTCTGCACGCGCGACACACCGCCGCCGAGCACGACGACTTCGGGATCCAGCACGTTGATGATTTGTGCGAGTGATCGTGACAGTCGATCTTCATAACGTGAGAGCGTTGCGCTACAACGTTCATCACCCGCCTCTGCACGCGCAACAATTTCCTCGCCGGAAATTTTCTCTTGCGTGACTCGCGCATGATCTTCCGCAAGGCCAACGCCCGAGAGCCATGTCTCGATACAACTCTGTTTTCCACACCAGCATTGAGTGCCGGTCGCCTCATTGACTTCAGGTCGTGGCCACGGCAAAGGGTTGTGACTCCACTCACCCGCAATTCCATTGGCGCCCATCAGCAACTCGCCATTGATAACAACGCCACCGCCAACACCCGTGCCGAGAATCACCGCGAACACACTACGCGCGCCTGCAGCGGCGCCATCGCTGGCTTCCGAGAGCGCCAGACAATTCGCATCATTCGTCATGCGGATGCCGCGACCTAGCAGCGCTTCAAGATCACGCTGAAGTGGTTTGCCGTTAAGGCAGACGGAATTCGAATTTCGCATCAAGCCATTCACTGGCGACACAGAACCCGGATGCCCAAGCCCCACTCTCAAATCTTTTTGTCCCACCAACTCTTCGAGACGATGAACAAGCGTAACGACTGCCGCGACCGTACCCGTGTAATCACCTTGCGGCGTATTGACGCGCACGCGCTGCAGAATCTCAGAGCCCGGGCCCATGACAATGCCTTCTATCTTGGTGCCGCCTAGGTCAATCCCAATTCTCATTAAGCAGACTTCCTCTTTGCCCGATATCGCCATACCCACACCATCGTGATCAAGCTGCCCACGGTGGCGAGAAACATATCTTTGTGTGCATCCCAAACATCGCCTTGCGTGCCCAGATACGCTTGACCGAGATCACCACCAAAAAATTCCGCAGCGGCCCACTCAAATAATTCAAACGTCATCGACGCTGCAGCAACAATCGACACCGGCACCCACCAACGTGCGCGTCCATTAATCTCTTTGCCTTGGTCCAACATTTCTTGAATCGGCACAAACAATAAAAATCCAAACAGGAAGTGCACAACGCGATCAAACATATTGCGTTCAAATCCAAACGTGGCATCCACTGAAAAACCACCGAGCATCTGCGCCCACTGTTCGTACGGCACTTCGGAATAGGTGTAATGCGCACCCACCTCATGCAAGCTGCCAAACAAAAATAGCAACACATAAGACAGCGTCGACAATGGCGCGCGGCGATGACGCACGATCAACCAAGCGCAAACCAGCAGGGCCAGAGCGTTCTCCAGCAACCAGTCATGACGATCCAAGGGCTGCAAAGCCAACAGCACCCATTCGATAGCAAAAAGCACCGTGAGCACTAATGGCCAGCGACTCTTGGTCGCATGGGAATCCAGCGTTGTATTCATAAGCTTCAATTCCGTCTGGTATTAGTCGAAGAATATAACCGTAGGGTGCGCTGTGCGCACGCGGTTCTTCATGGCGCGAGAACGCGTGCGCACAGCGCACCCTACACTTCAGTGATCGCATGCTGAAGCGGTAAACTCTACAAATGATTTCCGAACCAACGACCACTGCTGTTGATCCCGATGTCACGCCCATTTCGGCGTTGCCGTCGGCGGCGCTGCAAAACTTGTTGCAGCCTTATGGCTTGCAGATTGCAGATGTTGCAGATGGCGCCGAAATTCCCGGTAGCTATTGGGGTGAACGTGAAGCCGGTTTGATTGGCAATATTCTTTACCTGCGTGCCGACACTCCCGTGCATTCAGCCCTGCATGAAGCTTGTCACTTTATTTGCATGGACGAAGCCCGCCGCACGGCGCTGCATACGGATGCCAAAGGTGATGACATCGAAGAAGTTGGTGTGTGCTATCTGCAAGCACTGCTCGCTATGCGCCTTGATGGCTTCTCACAAGCGCAGCTGTTCACCGATATGGATGCCTGGGGCTACACCTTTCTACTCGGTAGCGCACAAGCATGGTTTGAGCGCGATGCAGAAGATGGCCGCGCTTGGCTGTTGCGCCATGGCCTGATCGATAACAACGACGCGCCACAAGTCGTCACACGCCCCGGTTAACGTCCTCAGCATCCGCATTTCATATCCGCGCGTACAAATCATGAGTGCACAGCCCCATCATGCAGACGTGATGGCGTAGATTGCACTGGTGATTTACCTGCGGAGTTTGTCCATGAGATTTTCTTCCTTTGCATTGGCACGTCGTGCTCGCCTTCTTCTGATTGCTTCGGCAGTTTCACTATCTGCCTGCGGTATCTCACAAGCCGCCACACTTCCCGTTGCAGAACCCACGACTGACGCAGCGCTTTCTGCGACATCCGGCAAGGCCAGCATCGTGCTTTCAGGCGGTTGCTTCTGGGGCGTGGAGGCTGTGTATCGCCATGTGAATGGCGTGATCAGCGCCACCTCGGGTTACGCCGGCGGCAGCGCCGCAAATGCACGCTATGACAAGGTCAGCGATGGAGATACCGGCCACGCCGAATCCGTACAAGTGGTTTATGACCCCGCGAAGATTTCACTCGGACAATTGCTACGCGTGTTCTTCTCAGTGGCGCACGATCCCACACAACTCAATCGCCAAGGCCCAGACACCGGCACGCAATATCGTTCAGCGATTTGGTTTAGCGATCCTGATCAACAACGCATTGCAGCGGCGTATATCCAACAACTCAATACCGCCAAAACATTTCGCACACCCATCGTCACGCAGCTGAGTCCACTGACCAAGTTTTATACAGCAGAGGATTATCACCAGAACTACGTGCGGCTCCATCCTTACGAGCCTTACATCGTGATGCATGACCGGCCTAAGGTTGCGAATTTGAAGGAGCAGTTTCCGAAGCTTTACGTCGAAGTTCGGTGAAACAAAAAACACCGCGTGATTCTTCATCACGCGGTGTTCATTACTGAAATAAAGATGCTAAGGAAGGCTAGTGCCAACCAAAGCGAACAGTCCAGTCTGCACCCAAGGATCGGAAGAACCGTACAGTACTCCGCAGCTATTGGTCTTTGTACGAGTCGCGGCAACATGGGTCGAAACCGTTACATTAACTGAAGCACTTTGCCCGATTTGCTCAGCTCCGAGATACGCCAATCTTCCATATACAGTCATCAACTGCAGATCGACAAGACTAACGGCACTGACAACGCTTGCTGGGAGATTGACGCGCATTGCGGGCGAGAGAACCAGATAGCTGAATGGATAACCCGGGAAATAACCACCACTCTCGAGTTGAAAACCGGTCATGTGAATGCCGTATGTCACGCCATCAGAACCCTTGCCCGAAGCTACAAATTGCTGAAAGAGCGAATAGGGAGGACTCCCCGTTAATTCCGTCTGCGCACAATCAAGCGAAATGGCGACTGCCTTGCTGGCCCCTGGAGCCACGTATATAGCCGGTTGCGAAATCTTCTGTAGCCCCAACTGCACCAGCAGAGAATTAGCAGCAGTCAGGTTTGGCAATGGCAGCACAAGAATGCTCTGATCCGCCAACTGTGCGGCGCCAATCACCATTCCTGAATTGGGATAACCACCGGCCTGCACCACACCTGTCGCACCTAATGTCGCCAACATCAAACCTGCACGCAGCATTAACTTAAGCATATCGACTCCTCCCTTTTATATTTATGCCTTGATGCTATCCCTCCGCTCACAAAACGTCCAAATTTTTATAGCCTCGCCCCTCGAAAAACAGACAACTTTCATAAAAAAAGCCGCGCAATCTGCTGATTGCGCGGCTTTTTTACAAACCGAAAACTTACTTAGCCGACTTAGCCTGATTCGCCACAGCCTCAGCAGCTTTCTTCGCAGCCTCTGGATCACCGAGGTAGCGGAAGTTTTTCACTGACAGGTTGTCGTGCAGTTCAAACAACAAAGGAATGCCGGTCGGAATGTTGAGTTCAACAATCTGATCGTTAGCGATGTTGTTGAGGTACTTGTACAGCGCGCGCAGTGAGTTGCCGTGTGCTGTTACCAAAACGGTTTGACCTGCTTTGAGCTGCGGGGCAATTGCGTCGTGCCAGTAAGGCAACACGCGGTCGAGTGTGGTTGCGAGTGACTCGGTGCCCGGCAATGCCGTTGCATCGAGCTTGCTGTAACGACGATCAAAGCGTGGGTGGCCGCCGTCGTTCTCATCCATTGTCGGAGGTGGAATGTCATACGAACGACGCCACACTTTGACCTGCGCTTCGCCGTACTTGGCGGTGGTTTCGGATTTATCGAGACCTTGCAGTGCGCCGTAGTGACGCTCATTCAAACGCCAGCTCTTGTTCACCGGAATCCACAGCTGATCCATTTCGGCCAGTGCGGTGTGCTGCGTGTTGATGGCGCGCTTGAGAACGGAGGTGTGGGCCACATCAAACATCAGGCCTTCATCGCGCATCAGCTTGCCGGCGTTCTGCGCTTCAGCGCGGCCCTGCTCGGTGATATCCACATCCACCCAACCGGTGAAACGGTTGTCGAGATTCCACTGGCTCTGGCCATGGCGCAGCAGCACGAGTTTTTTGGTCATACCTGTTCTTCCCTATATCTGAATTTTTAAGCGATGACCGGTGCGCCGGTCTTTTCGCGCACTTCTTGGGCCGTTACGCCCGGTGCCAACTCCACTAGCTTAAGCCCCATCGGCGTCACATCCAACACACAAAGCTCGGTGATGATGCGGTTGACGACCTTGAGGCCCGTCAGTGGCAGCGTGCACTTTGTGAGGATTTTATGCTCACCACCCTTGGCCGTATGCTCCATAAGGACGATGACGCGTTTGACGCCTGCGACCAGATCCATCGCACCGCCCATGCCTTTGACCATCTTGCCCGGGATCATCCAGTTGGCGATGTCGCCAGTGTCGGTGACCTGCATCGCGCCGAGAATCGACAGATTGACGTGGCCGCCGCGAATCATCGCAAAGGAATCTGCGCTGCTGAAAAAGGCACTGCCCGGTACTGTGGTGATGGTTTGTTTGCCGGCATTGATCAAATCAGCATCAACTTCATCTTCACCTGGAAACGGACCAATGCCGAGCAAACCATTTTCGCTCTGCAACCACACGTCCATGCCTTCAGGAATAAAGTTTGCGACCAGCGTCGGCAAACCAATTCCCAAGTTCACATAAAAGCCATCGCGCAATTCACCTGCCGCGCGTTGAGCCATCTCATCACGGTTCCAGGCCATTACGCTTTCCTCATCGTTTTCTGTTCAATACGTTTTTCCGGATTCGCATTCAGCACCAAGCGCTGCACGAAAATTCCCGGCGTGTGAATGTTGTCTGGATCAAGCGAACCCACCGGCACAATCTCTTCTGCTTCCGCAATCGTGATGCGACCCGCCGTAGCCACCATCGGATTGAAGTTGCGTGCGGTTTTGCGAAAAACGAGATTGCCAGAGGTATCGGCCTTCCACGCTTTCACTAATGAAATATCAGCACGCAGGCTACGTTCCATCACGTAATGATCGCCCTCAAACACGCGCGTTTCTTTGCCTTCAGCAACGATGGTGCCGTAGCCCGTCTTGGTGAAGAACGCTGGGATGCCTGCACCACCAGCGCGCAGTTTTTCTGCGAGCGTGCCTTGTGGTGTGAATTCGAGTTCCAACTCGCCTGCCAAATATTGGCGTTCAAATTCTTTGTTCTCGCCGACGTAGGACGAAATCATTTTTTTGATCTGACGCGTATTCAACAACATGCCGAGGCCAAAGCCATCGACGCCTGCGTTGTTGGAAATTACGGTGAGATTTTTTTTGCCGCTGTCGCGTAGCGCAGCGATCAAGGCTTCAGGAATACCACAGAGACCGAAACCACCTACAGCCAGCGTTTGCCCATCTGCAACAACATCGGCCAACGCCTCTGCGGCGCTGGGATAGATCTTATTCACGGCGTGCTCCCCTTTAACGAGGCCGCGATTTTACCTATCTTTTGACGCGAGCGAGTTTACTGGCAGGTAAGCGATCAAGCTGACCGGACATCCACACGGCTGTATCGACCAAGGCATCCAGATTAACGCCGGTCTCAAATCCCATACCGTGAAGCATATAGATCAAATCTTCGGTCGCCAGATTGCCGCTGGCACCATTTGCGTAGGGACAACCGCCTAGGCCGGACACTGAGGCATCAACCACGCGGACGCCTTCTTCAAGGCAAGCCAGCACATTGGCCAGCGCCTGACCTCGCGTGTCGTGGAAGTGGGCCGCGAGCTTGTCCATGCCAACCGCATCGGCGCAGGCGCGCAACATTTCGCGCGCTTTCTTAGGTGTGCCGACACCGATCGTGTCACCTAATGAGATTTCATAGACGCCTTGATCCACCAAAGCCTTGGTGACTCGTACTACTTCTGATACCGGCACATCGCCCTGATACGGGCAACCGAGCGCGGTGGAAACATAAGCACGGACTTTGACGTTCTTGGCCAAGGCCTGCTCAATCACTGGCGCAAGACGCGCCAGCGATTCTTCAACCGTCGCATTAATATTTTTCTGCGTGAATGCGCTGGAAGCCGCGGTGAATACAGCGATCTCTTCAACGCCTGCCGCAAACGCGCGCTCAAGGCCCTGCACGTTCGGCACCAGCACTGGATAGCTCACACCTGCTTTGCGACGAATGCCTGCGAGCACTTCGTCTGCGTCCGCCATTTGCGGCACCCACTTGGGGCTGACGAAGCTAGTGGCTTCAACAACAGGCAGTCCTGCATCAGCAAGGCGCTGGATCAATTCGATCTTGGTTGCTGCGGGGACTAATTGCTTTTCGTTTTGCAGACCGTCACGGGGTCCGACTTCAACTACTTTGACGTATGGCTTCATGCGCTCGCGAGATATTTATTTTTTAGCCGCACGTAATGCGCCGCTGAATAACGAAGATTATCGCGTTCTGCTTCCGTAAGCTCGCGCACTGCCACAGCTGGCGTGCCGCGATAAAGCCAACCGCCCTTGAGGCGTTTGCCCGGCGACACGATCGAACCCGCCGCGACAAAACATTCGTCTTCCAACACCACGCGATCCAACAAGATGGCGCCCATGCCGATCAAGCAACGATCGCCAATAGTGCAAGCGTGCAACATCACCGCATGCCCCACGGTGACTTCTTCGCCAATGATTAGCTCAACGCCACCGGGTGTGTACGGACCATCGTGGGTCACGTGGAGGCAGCAGTTGTCCTGTATGTTGGTACGCGCGCCGATAGTGATCTTGTTGACGTCACCACGCACCACCGTCAGCGGCCACACTGAGGCATCTTCCCCCAGCGTGACATCGCCAATCACCTGCGCCGATTCATCAACATAAACACCCGGTGCTAGCTTGGGCGTGATGTTCTGAAACGATCGGATCACGGAGTCACCGGCGTTGGTTCTCCAACCGGCGGCATGTCTTCCACAATCAAAGGAGCCTGATTAACAGGGATGGCCTGATTTTCCGGAATCGTCTGCACGGCATTCGGCAGAATCGGTGCCACCGCACCCACACCGCTGGCGCGACGCTTAATGAATTCGCTGATGCCTGCCAGCACATCCGACTGCTTACGCAGCGGTGTAGAAATGGTCGCCAAAATACAGCTATGGCTGTTAAAAGCCGGGCAGCTCACTTTGGGATAAGTCAGCGTTTCAACGGGGCCGCCTGCTTTGGCCACGGCGCGTGAAAGGTTGCGCGTGTTCTTGATCAGCACCACTTCGTCGTCTTCTGCAGCCAACAACAACATCGGCGGATTCTGGCCATCAACAAACAGAATCGGCTGCGACTGTTCATAACGATCCGATGGACCAAACATGTCACGCATATCTGGTGCCGTCAGCGGCATAAAGTCATAAGGACCAGCCAGGCCGATCATGCCTTTGAGCCAGCTGCGGTTGCCACCCACGGCTTTGAGATAGCTATCGTTCAGCGCCAGCATCGCTGCGATGTGCGCGCCGGAAGAATGGCCCATCACGAAAATCTTGCTTGGATCGCCGCCAAATTTCTGAACGTTTTCACGCGTCCATTTCACTGCCTTGGCACCGTCCTGCACAAAAGCCGGGAAACGCACCTGCGGATATTTGCGGTAGTCCGCAATCACCACGACGAAGCCCTGCGCAGTCAGCGCCTGACCAACAAATTTGTATTCTTCCTTGGTGCCCGTGGTCCAGCGGCCGCCGTAGAAAAATACGACGACTGGCGCGTTCTGCGCCTGAGGAAAGTTGTACACATCCAGGGCTTCGCCAGTGACGCGGTCGTACTGGAGATTGCTGGTGACGTGATAACCCTCATTCGAGGTCAGCGAATTGATCGCGCCAAGTCCGGTGCAACCAGACAGCAGCAGGAGGGCGGAGATCAGCGGTACAAACCACAAAAACGACTTGCGCACAGGACACCTTTGTTCAATTTTGACGCGTGGGATACGCGGACTCAGTCACTTCAGACGCTATGGTAGCGCGCAGGTTCCATTTCCTTCATCCTTTGCCTATCAAAAAAGCATCGATTCAGGGACTCAGGGGATGGTTATGACGTATATCTGGCTTGCCGCCATTGCAGTGGCTGTGCTCTACGGCATCGTTATTTACAACGGTTTGGTCAATCTCAAGCATGGCATCGGCAAGGCTTGGAGCAATATCGACATCCTGCTGGTGCAGCGCCACAGCGAGCTGCCCAAGCTGGTCGAAACCTGCAAGCAATACATGCAGTTTGAGCGCGAAACCCTGTCTCAGGTCATGGCCGCCCGCTCCGCCGCCGACGGCGCCCGCCAGAACGGCGACGTTAAAGGTGTTGGTGCCGCGCAGACTGCACTCACGGCAGGTCTGGGCAAAATCACCGCCACGGTTGAGGCCTACCCTGAGCTGCGCGCCAATCAATCCATCCAGCACCTGCTGGGCCGCATCACCGGACTGGAAAACGCCATCAGCGACCGCCGCGAGTTCTACAACGAAACCGCCAACGCCAACAACGTGCGACTGGAAGAATTCCCAGACGTCTTCATTGCGCGCTTCTTTGGTTTTAAACCAGCCGTGCTGCTGGAGTTCACCTCAGCAGAAAAGAGTGACGTTGACGTCGGCGCATTGTTCCGCGGCTAAGCTTTGACGGCACTCACGCACGCCATACTCAACGCCAGTAGCGGACACCTGCTACTGGCGTTGCTAATTACGGTGCTCGGCGGCCTCGTGCTGCTCGGCCTTGGCTTCATGTACATCTACCGCGCGCGCCTGCTGGAAGACACGCCATCTTCCTTGATCCGCTCTGCCGCACAAGGCTATGTAGAACTGAACGGCCATGCGCGTCTATTGCCCGGCCCACCAATTGTCTCGCCACTGTCTGACACACCGTGCGCGTGGTGGTCATTCCGCGTGCAAGAGCGCGACCGCAACGGCAAAAATAATCACTGGCGCACGGTTGAAGAAGAAACCTCTGGCGAATTGTTTTTGCTCGCCGACCCCACTGGCGAATGCATCGTTGATCCCGACGACGCCAGCGTTACCCCATCACTGAGCCGCAGTTGGAGCGGCCCGGTGCGACGCCCACATCGTCCGCCCGATGGCTCAGGCTGGCTCAGCTTTGGCGACTTTCGCTACACCGAAAAATTAATCCTGATCGGCGCCCCGCTCTACGCCACCGGCTGGTTCCGCACACAAACCGCGATTCTCGATCTCAACGAATCACGCGACGTCAGCGAACTCATGGGCGAATGGAAACGCGATAAGTACAACTTGCTTAAACGTTTCGACAGCAACAACGACGGCCAGATCGACATGCAAGAGTGGGAAGCCGCCCGCCGCGCCGCACTCGAACACGTGCGCGCACAGCACGTTGAGCTATCCCTTGATCCGGATTTGCATGTGCTCAGCAATCCACCAGATCGCCGTCCTTTTATTCTCTCCACCCTCACGCAGAAAAGCATGACGAGGCGTTATCGCTTTTGGGCTTTGCTGAATTTGTTGGGAGCGATTGGGTGTGGGTGGTTGTGTGCTTATGCGCTGCAGTTGAGGGATTTGTTTTGAAAATTAAAGCGAACACTTACCTGTTATTAATTCTTGGCCTGAGCCTTCTGCTAAGCGCTTACACAGTAGTTCTTTCCTTAAAAGGTGTAGAGGCAAGTGACGGACTAACAGTTACTTGGACATTTGTTTTTGCAGCATTGGTGGCCTGTTGGGCACGCGTAGATGCCGCCACACAAAAAGTTCATCGCACGCTGGATTTTTCCTTTTACTTTTTAGCGATTTGGCCAATTGCGCTGCCCTATTATTTAGTTAAAACGAGAGGGATCGAAGGGCTAGTTCTATTTTTTGGCTTTTCAATTCTATATTTCTCTCCGTTCATATCTGGGCTCATCACCTACGTTTATTTCGCAACTGAGTAACCACATAGGGCGGGAGCATCCCGTCTTCCGCGAATTTAGATCACGCAATCAACGCGGCAAGCGGCGGGATACTCCCGCCCTACAAAACTTTCTGACGATGGCCGTGTCCATCTAACGAGACTGCGGATTAATCTAGACAGTCCGTCCCATTTTCTAAAACGAGATAACGCAAATGAAAGGTCATTGTTTGTGTGGCGCCGTAAGCTTTACGTCAGCCGATACAAAAGAGATTGGCGCATGCCATTGCGGCTTTTGTCGTCGATGGGGTGGCGGGCCGTTTCTGGGTGTTCATTGCGGGCCCAATGTTGAATTCAAAGGCGCTGATCAGATCACCGTCTTTTCATCATCCGAATGGGCCGAGCGCGCTTTCTGCAAACAATGCGGCACGCACCTTTATTACAAACTGTTGCCGACGGGCGAGTACTTTGTGCCTGCGGGTGCATTTGATTCAAACGACTTTGAACTCGCCAGCCAGATCTACATCGACAACAAGCCCGCGTATTATTCCTTCGCCAACCAAACCGCCATGCTCACTGAAGCGCAGGTGCTTGCGCAGTACGCGCCGCCAAGCGACGACAGCGCACCGTAAAAGGTTTAGCGCACAAGGAGATTTTTGATGCCCGCTACGTTGATTGAAGTCCGTTGCAACCATAATCAGGCGCAGGAAATCGCCATGATTGAGGCCGTTCACTCCGCGCTCGTGTCTGCATTTCGCATTCCACCTACGGACAAAACTGTGCGCCTGGTTGTGCATGAACCGCATCGGATGTACTGCTCACCTAAACTGACGCAGCCAGAGTTGTTCACGCTGGTCAGCATTGATGCTTTCGCAGGCAGATCTCTCGACGCAAAGCGCGCGCTCTACAAAGCGATCGTCACCAATCTTGAACCACTTGGCATTCCGCCAAACCACGTCAAAATTCTTTTGCGCGATCTTCCAAAAGAGAACTGGGGAATTCGTGGCGGCCAAGCAGGATGCGATGTTGAGCTTGGATTTACCGTAGAAGTTTAACGACGAGCGTGTGAGGCCGAGATGACAATCAAACGTCCAACTACGATTGCTGAATACATCAAAGCGGCTCCCAAAGAGGGTCAGCCTCATTTGCGTCAGTTGTACGCGATCCTCAAAAGCGTTGCGCCGAAAGCGGAGGAAACGCTCAAATGGAACACGCCATTTTTCGTAGAGCCGCGCTTCGTGTTCGCCTTCTCCGGCAACAAAGCGCATCTCAGCTTTGCACCCGTTTTGTCGGCGATGGACGTGTTCAGTAAAGAACTCGCCAAACAGCAAACCACCAAAGGCATGCTCAAGGTTCCCTACAACGAACCGCTGCCAGAAGCCCTGATCCGCAAGATGGCGAAGTACTGTCTCCGCAGCGTGACCGAGCGCAAAGACGATAATTTTTGGTGAAGCATCCGAACATCTGAATGCCATCCAAAGCGCATAGGTGCTCACAACAATTCAATCGTTACAAGACTGTTTCTTCTAACTCTAAGCGCTCAGAATGCAGTGGCCATTTAGAGCGGAGAAGCATCATGAATCACTGGATATTCTTAGGCATTGCAATTATCGGTGAGGTAGTCGCAACCTCCGCACTCAAAGCAAGCAATGAATTCACCAAGCTTGGGCCATCCGTAGTTGTCATCGCCGGATACATCATCGCCTTCTACTTTATGTCGCTGGCCTTGCGATCCATCCCCGTGGGCGTTGCGTATGCAATCTGGGCAGGACTTGGCGTTGTGCTGGTGGCGGCCATTGCCTGGATTATTTATGGGCAGAAGCTGGATCCCGCAGCGATTGTCGGAATGACGCTGATCGTCACCGGCGTCGTAGTGATGAATTTGTTCTCGAAAGTCAGCGCACACTAGCCTGTAGGGTGCGCTATGCGCACGCGTTGCCGAATGCAGCGCCAATCTTGGTGCGCACGGCGCACCCTACAAAACGCACTGTATTCGTAGGGTGGGTAGAACGCAGTGAAACCCACCGTCTCTGATGTCGCGACAACGGTGGGTTTCACTGCGTTCTACCCACCCTACAAAGAAGCCCCATCCTCCGTCACAAAAATCAGGCAAACTTCGCCCCAATTTAGATTCCCGGAGCCTTTTGATGTCCCGTAACTTCCCCGCTGTAGACCCTGAAGGCCTGCAGGAATACTCCGTCGTCTTCACCGACCGCTCCGTCAACCACATGTCGAAGCTGTTTCAGCAGGCGATGCGTGACGTCTCCTCGATGCTGAAAGAGGTCTACAACGCAGACGCGATTGCAATTGTCCCGGGCGGCGGTTCATTCGGCATGGAAGCAGTCGCGCGACAGTTTGCGACGGGCAAGAATTGCCTTGTGATTCGCAACGGCTGGTTCAGCTATCGCTGGTCGCAAATTTTTGACGTCGGCAACATCCCTGCTCTCACAACCGTGCTGCAAGCCAAAGCGATTGCCAGCGGCGAGCAACAACCTTTCGCGCCACCCGCGATTGAAGAAGTTGAAGAAACCATCCGTCGCGAAAAACCAGATTTGGTTTTTGCACCGCATGTTGAAACCGCCTCCGGCATCATCCTGCCCGACGACTATCTCAAGCGCGTCGCTGCTGCCGTACATGAACACGGCGGTTTGTTCATTCTCGATTGCGTTGCTTCCGGCGCCATCTGGGTCGACATGAAAGCTTGCGGCGTCGACGTGCTCATCAGCGCACCGCAGAAAGGCTGGAGCTCAACACCTTGCGCCGCACTGATCATGTTCAGTGCCGCAGCACGTCAACGTCTTGCCGAAACCACCAGCAGCAGCTTCGCCGCTGATCTAAAAAAATGGCAGCAGATCATGCAAGCCTTTGAAGACGGCGGCCACGCGTATCACGCAACAATGCCAACAGATGGCTTGTTAAAGCTACGCGATGCGATGAACGAAACACTGGCGATCGGACTTGAAAAGGTTCGCGACGCGCAGTGGACGCTAGGCCGCGAAGTCCGCGCGATGCTTGCTAAAAACGGCTACCCCAGCGTCGCCGCACCGGGCTTCGAATCCCCCGGCGTTGTGGTGTCGTACACAGAAGATGCCGATATCAGCAACGCAAAGAAGTTCATCGCACTCGGCATGCAATCTGCTGCTGGCGTGCCACTGATGTGTGGCGAGTCCGTAAACTTCCGCACGTTCCGCGTGGGCTTGTTTGGCTTGGATAAATTAAAAGATGTCGGCGCCGCTGTGCAACGACTGACGACAGTGATTGAGCAATTAAAATAATCACAATGAACAGAAGCTTCTGGCCTGATGATCCGACCGGCGAAGTGCTGCGTGATCTCGAAGCAGGCGGCTTTGATTTCGACGCTGAATACACCATCGACTTCAGCGTCGACTTCGATGCATGGCCACCATCAAAAGCCTTCATCAAAAAACTAAAAGCGATCTACCCTTCTGCCGAGATCAATGCGCCAGAAGGCGACAACCCGGGCGATGTTCGATTCGTCATTGAGGCCAAACTCAGCTACGAACAGGTCACGTCCATTCTGGAATCCGTGTCTGCTCTCGCAGAACCTTATGGCGGTTGGTGCGAGTCGTGGGGAGTGGTGCATGAGCAAGAGTCCGACTAGGTAAAGGCACAAGGAGCATAAGTTGAGCGCGCAATATCCAATCTCTGGCGAATGCCAATGCGGCGGCGTGAAGTACAAACTATTGGAAGCGCCAATCGTTGTCGCTGCCTGTCACTGCAAGCAATGCCAAAAGCTATCGACGAGTGCCTTCAGCATTACTGCGATGGTCAATGCGAGCGCCATTAAGTTTGAAGGCGAGATGCGGGAGTGGAGCCGAGTTGCTGATAGTGGAAACATCAGCACAGCCAAACTCTGCACCACCTGCGGCAATCACATGTATCACTTCAACCCAAATGACCCAAGCAAGATTTTCTTAAAGCCATCTACTCTTGCTGACACAAGCGTAATCAATCCGACCATTCATGTTTGGGTTAGTGAGAAACAGGATTGGTATTCAATTCCAGAAGGCGCGATTGTTTTTGAAACACAGCCATAGATTGGCTACGTTAAGGAATGAAAAATGACTGAAAGAACCGGCCACTGTCTTTGTGGCGCAGTGAGTTTCAAGCTCACGGCAGAACCACTGGCGACACGCATCTGCTGGTGTCGCGACTGTCAGCATCTTGCCTCGAATGGAACCGTCAACCTTCTCGTTCCAACTGAAGCACTCGCCATCTCCGGAACGCTCTCCGATTACATCAAGATCGCCGATAGCGGCAACGAGATCACTCGCCAGTTTTGCCCAAGCTGCGGCACGCACCTCTTCGCGAAGTCCTCGGGCCGCCCTCAATTCAGAGTGGTACGCGTAGGCAACTTGGATGCGCCATCAAGCATCCAGCCTCACATGAATATCTGGGCCTCAAGTGCACCGACGTGGGCGTGTCTTGATGTAGCGCTGGAGCGAGTGGAGCAACAGCCGCTGCCACCGAAACCGTCTCCAGCACAGTGAGTCGCAAATCCAAACCAATGATTGCCGGACGCTTTGCTGAATGAAGCAACAACGAATCGCGATCATCGGCGCTGGAACCGCAGGACTTTCCGCAGCGACGTTACTCGGTCGCCAAGGGCATAACGTCACCATTATCGAGCGCGCCAAGTCTTTAACGACGGTGGGCGCTGGCATTCTGTTGCAGCCTTCTGGCATCGGCGCACTGCGTGAACTCGGCTGTCTCGAGCATATGCAGCAATACGGCCATCGAATTGATGCGCTGTATGGCTGGATAAAATCTGGCCGCGCGATCATGCAGGTTGAGTACGCACACTTAAATTCTGATCAGGAATTGTTCGGCCTTGGCGCTCATCGCGCAGCGCTTTGCCATGTACTCGACACAGCACTCTCTGCAGTTCCGCATCAGCGTTGGTTCGGTTGTGAAGTCAGCGCAATTGAGCAGAGCACTCATGAAGCCATCGTTATGTTTGTACGCGATGGACAAATTCACCGCGAAGCATTCGATGCAGTTCTCGTAGCGAATGGAAGCGCTAGCCAATTACGTCCACAGTCACTGGTTCGCTACGACCGGCAATACCCTTGGGGCGCAATGTGGTTGATTCGCCCACTGACTGACGATCTCGCTTCGCTGAACAAGCCTCACCTGCAACAACGCTACGATAGTTCATCTGTGATGTTGGGAGCGCTGCCGACTGGCTACGTGCCGGGTGATGCCGAGACCCGAATGCTGAGCATGTTCTGGAGCCTGCCTGTTTCAGAAATGTCGCATTGGCAAACAGAAAGTTTTGATCTTCAAGGCTGGAAATATCGAGTCACGAATCTGTGGCCGGAACTCTCGCCACTGATCAACAACATCAAGAGTCAGTCCGAACTGTTACCCGCCACTTATCGCGACGTAATCATGTCGCGCTGGGGCACAGGCCGCATCGGCGTCATTGGCGACGCCGCACACGCAATGAGTCCACAACTTGGGCAAGGCGCAAACATGGCGCTCTTGGATGCATCCGCAATCGCTCAATCTGTAGCTACAAACGATAACTGGGAAAGCGTTTGGGAACAGTTTCATGCATCGAGAAGTGGCTCCATCCGTTTTTATCAAATCATGAGCCGCCTCCTCACTCCGATGTTTCAATCAAACATTGTTGGCGCGGGATTTCTACGTGACATGGCACTACCTATCGCACACATGGTTCCGTGGTTGCGGCGACAGATGGCTGAGACTGTGGCGGGTGGGAAGCAGAAATGGATTTAGTGCCGGGCAAGCTTGCTATATATGTGTCAGGTCCCGTTCCATGTTAATTTTTCGCCATAGAAATAAAGTCATGACGAAAATGGATATTTTTATTCCTCACTCAGAGTTACATGGAACGACTGCCGAGTTATACGGCGTTCCGTGTTCCATCTAATTGTTGTTAGGCGACTAAAGAACGAGGATGGCAGTTCGAGTGAACCACAAAGAACTCATCGAAGAAGGCCATATTCAACATGAGGCCCACCGTTATGTTGCAGCCCTCCCGCTCTTTCGACGAGCGTTGAAGCTAGCGCCTACTTGCCTCGTCGCCGAATACAACGTCGCGAACACACTTCACATGCTTGGCCGGGATGTGGAGGCTGACGCAATTCTTAGGCGACTGATTGCTGCCAGTCCTGTGGCGCTCCGCGGTAGATGCCACGCCCATCGAGCGCGAAGTGTGCAGCTAGATGCCTACCAGTTGCTGTTTTGGGTGACGCTGTACAAGCGCGGCTTCTGTAAGGAAGCATTCGCATTTGGCGAAGCGCACCTGCGCCGACGGCGCCGGGGCGTTCGGTCGGCATGGACGGCGCGACAAGTCCGGCAGGATCTTGCGTCAATACTTCAGCAATGGCGCGAGCTAAAGTGATCCACGTACCAATGAGTAGGCGCTTTAAGAGTGGCGGCGATCGTCGCCTAACCAGGCGCTGCAGTGGGACGTCACAAAAAATGCGTGGCATTTTTTGTGGCGCCCCTGAGCTTAGGCGTTAGGCCGCAAAGCATTCCATGCCAGTCCCTCCACATCTTCAAACATTCTGGAACGAGTTCCTTCTTGTCACTGGGACAACCGACGCGGACCGCTACTACGATGTGTGCGTCTTCGGAGACAACAAACAACTCGCCGACGATCTGGGCAATCTGGTGCTACGCGGCATCAAGCGAGCTACAGCGGGATCGTTAGCATCGTACGAGGACCAAGGAATACATGTCCCAAGGGCGGGCGATCTCAGCATCGTCACAGACTGGTCTGGCAAGCCGCTGTGCATTATCGAAACGCAAGTGGTCGAGGTCGTGCCTTACAACGAAGTCACGGCGGAGTTTGCCGCAGTGGAGGGAGAAGGCGATGGATCACTTGCCTTTTGGCGCGAAGCGCACAAGCAATACTTTGAGCGGGAATGTGTCCAAGCCGGTCGGATCTTCGGCGAAGACATGTTGCTCGCTTGCGAGCAATTCAAAGTCGTCTATCAACCTCGGCTAAATGCGGCCTAACACCTCGTTCAACCGGAGCGCCAACGGCAGGCCACGAAGCCCGGTTAACTCAAACGTTAGATGCTTGCAGTCATCCGCAAAAATTACGCTCGCGACCACAACAACTAAAATAAAATGAACCATAAAAATGACCAACAATCCACGAGCTCTGGACGCAGTCGCATCGGTATCAGCGTAGGTCTTGGAATTGCCTTGGGCGCTGCGTTTGGCGCAGCGTTCAATCATGTTGCGATGGGCATAGTCATTGGCATCGTTGTGGGTGCGGCGATGCAACGACGAAAGCAGGACGGGAAGTAGTCTGCGTAGGGCGGGAGTATCCCGCCTTCCGCGAATTTAGCTCGCGCGATTGGCGGGATACTCCCGCCCTACGTTCACGGCGCTTAGCGCGCTTCGCTGAGCAATCCAGACAGTCGGTAAATCCCCAACACGCGTTTGGCCATTTCGCCGGCCATGACTTGTTCTGCCATCAGTGCAATCCCCACACCATCACGCTCCAAGAACGCTTGTTCTTCTTCGCTGTGCGTGCGGACAACAGTGTCTACGTTGGGGTAAATTTTGCGTGCGGCTTCGAGGATTCGGCGGGCGTGGAAGCCGTCTGACACGGCAAGCACCAACAACTTGGCTTGTGGGAGTCGCGCTTGAGTGAGGAAGTCGCCTACTGCGGCATCGCCGCTGATCGCGGTAATTCTTTTCTTGCGTAGACGTGCCACATGCTCGCGATTGTTGTCGATGACGATCAAGGGAACATCTTGCTGTCGGAGAATTTTGGTGAGTGCTCGGCCGACTCGGCCATAGCCTACCAACACGACGTGATCGTGCAGTTCAGGAATGACTTGTTCTGTATCTGACAAAGTGATTCGTGCCTGACCCAAGCGCCCGAGCCACGCCAAACTTTTATGCCTTGCGACAAGACGTTCGATAGGCGGAATCAGTTTGAACAGCACTGGGTTCAGCGCAATAGATAGCAGCGCGCCGGAGAGAATCAGGCTCTGTGCTTCTGGCGTCAGAATCTTCAACTGCACACCAAGTGCAGCAAGGATGAATGAGAACTCGCCGATCTGCGCCAAGCTCACAGCAACCATCAACGCAGTTTTGAGTGGATAACCAAACAACAGCACGATCATCACGGCTGCAGCGGATTTGCCGACGACGATGACGCCGAGCACCGCCAACACTTGCAGCGGCTGATTCACAAGAATCGATGGATCAAACAACATGCCGACTGAAACGAAGAACAGTACGGTGAAAATGTTTTGCAGCGGAACCGACTCGGCTGCAACGCGGCTGCTCAGCTTTGATTCGTTGATAACGACGCCTGCGAAGAAGGCACCCAGTGCAAACGACACACCAAACAATTCTGCCGATCCGTAAGCAATGCCCAGCGATGAGCCGATCACGAATAGTGTGAGAAGTTCGCGGAATCCGGTATGTGCGATCTGCGCAAAGATCCACGGAAAGACGCGCAGACCAACCACGTACATCAGCACGAAGAACAGTCCGATTTTTCCGATGACGATGGCTAGATGCTGAAGCGGTGCGACGAGGTCCGCCATCGTGGTGCCCGTCGATGCGACACCGGGCGTGCCCATGAACTCGACGGCAACCGGCAGCAACACCAAGGCGATAACCATCGCGAGATCTTCAACCACCAACCAACCGATCGCGATGCGGCCGTTGAGAGAATCGAGCTTGCCGATTTGTTCTAGTGCGCGCAGCAGCACCACGGTACTGGCAACGGAGAGCGACAAACCAAAGCAGAGACCGGCGGCGAATGACCAGCCCCAGTAGTCCGCGATGCCGACACCGATGGCGGTGGCGACGAGAATTTGCACGATGGCACCGGGAATGGCGATACGACGCACCTCGATGAGGTCGCGGATCGAAAAATGCATGCCAACGCCGAACATCAGCAGGATCACACCGATTTCGGACAACTGCGCAGCGAGTCCCTTGTCTGCCACGAAGCCCGGAGTGAACGGACCGACCACGATGCCCGCGACGAGATAGCCAATCAGCGGCGGCATTTTCAGCCTCACAGCTAACACTCCACCGAATAGCGCCAATGCCAGGGCTACTGCGAGCGTGGAGATCAGCTGTGTTTCGTGCGACATACTTTAGGAGTCCTTCCTGGGCATCAACAGCGGCCCGTTATTGTTTTCAGCGTTAGAGCAGACAGTGTCGGCGGGGCAAGGTTCCTCGCCTGCTGGCACCAGTTTAACTGCTTAACCACAGTAGGGCGGGTTAGCGCAGCGTAACCCGCCAATCGCACAAGGTGGGTTACGCTGCGCTAACCCGCCCTACTGTGTGATTTCGTTTAAATGGAATCAGCAACACATATGCCAACAGCGCAGCAGCCAACGAGGTGAGATAGGGATATTCAAACTCATAGAAGTAGTTGCCGATCACATAGACCGTGAGGCTGGCGATCAACGCGCCGTAGGCACTGGCGGCGCCACCGAGGCGTTCGCCCCACAGCGCGAAGATCATCGCGACCAGAATGCCGGACGAGCCAAACGCGGCGCTTTCTTGCACGAGGCTGTAAACGCTCTCGCTGCTCAGTGCGATCAGATACGAGAGCACGCCGAAGAAAACCACCGCGCTGCGATTGAGGCGCAGCTTGGTCGCCTCCGTGAGATTGGGCTTGAGCGGCATGATCACGTTGTGCGCGGCGAGTGAACCTGCGACGAGCAAAGCGCCAGAGAGCGTGGAGAGAATTGCTGAGACCAGCGCGCCGAGAAACAGAATGTAGAACGGCAAACTCAGATTCTCTTTCGCAAAGCGCGATAGCACTTGCTCTGGATCAACGCCTGTACCGAGGTGCTGCACCGCCACCAAGCCCAAGGCGACCGGCACGAGGCCCACCATCAGATATACCAAACCCGCTGTGATCGTGGCGCTGCGTGCGAGTTGTGGGCTGCGCATGGCAAGCACGCGCGAGATCAACTCCTGCGCTGCAATCGATGACAGCACCGGCACACTGAATATCTCAATGGTCTGCAACCAACTTCGATCACCCTGAATGCTCAAACGCTCTGCGGGCAAACTCGCGAGATCAGCAAAGCCACCCTTCATCGCCAACACCACGGCAAGCGCAAAGACACCGATGATCAGCACGATGCCTTGCAGCAAATCAGTGATCGCATCTGCCCACATGCCGCCGATCGCGGTGTACATGATGACGACGCCAGCGGCGAGAGTGATCGCGGCAAAAATGCCGAGCTCAGAAGTGGACGCCAACACCTGACCAAAAGCGCGAATCTGCGCGGCGGCCCACAGCAGCGACGTTGGGATCATCACAATCGCCGCGAGTCGCTCAACACCGATGCCGTAACGCTTGCGGAATAAATCTGCCATCGTGACAAGGCCGCGCTTCCACAGCGTGGCGGCGAAGAACACACCGAGCAGCACAATGCCGAGCGCGTAACCAAATGGATCTGTGATGACACCCGAGAGGCCATGCTTGTAAGCCTCGCCACTCGCGCCGATGCAGGTCTCAGCGCCAAACCAAGTCGCGAACACACTGAAGGTCGCCAGCCACGGGCCGAGGCTGCGGCCAGCGAGCAGATAGTCCGATTCTGTTTTCGGCTTGCGTGCAAGCGCCATCGCCAACGCGAGGTTGGCGAGGATGTAGATCAGGATGCAGACCAGAATCAGGTTCATCGTTAAGGCGTTAAGCTCTTATTTTTTAGGCGCTGATTTTCTCATGCGAGATTATTTTCGGCGATCATCAAGCAAGTGCCATTGTTTTTATTTGCTTAATAATGATTTCTTAGTGACCGCTATTTAAACATCTTCTTCTAGCTTGAAAGCTAGAATACTCACCGCATCTTCTTTGTATCTCTAAGCATTCTCACGCGATTCCAACGACGCCACTGACGCCCACTTATGTCCAATCCGCTGCTTATCGACACCCCCAACTCCCTGCCCGCTTTTGATCGCATCACACCCGAGCTGGCCGAGCCCGCGCTGGACGATGTGCTCGCACGCAATCGTGCGGAGCTGAAAACCCTGCTGGAGCGCAACGCCGCGCCAACTTGGGAAAGCTTTATTGAGCCGTTGGAAGAAATGGGCGACCGCGTCTCGCACGCATGGGGCCCAGTGCAACATCTGTTCGGCGTGAATAGCACGGCGGATTGGCGCAAAGCGTTTAACGCTTGCCTGCCCAAGCTGACGGAATATGGTTTGGAAATGTCGCTGTCCGAGCCGCTGTATCGCGCTTACAAAGCGCTGGCCGATAGCGACGCGTTCAAGACTTTCTCAGCGCCACGCAAAAAAGTGGTGAACGACGCGCTGCGCGATTTCAAACTCTCCGGCATCGCATTGCCAGACGACAAGAAAGAGCACTTCAAGAAAATTGCGTTGCGCCTGTCTGAGCTGCAGAGCAAGTTTGAAGAAAACTTGATGGACAGTACGCAGGCTTGGAGCAAGCTGGTCACTGATGAATCCCTGCTCGACGGCATGACCGACGCCGCCAAGCAGGCTGCGCGCGACAAAGCACAGGCGAAGAATCAGGAAGGCTGGTTGTTGACGCTGGATTTCCCCAGCTACGACTCCGTCATCACCTATTCCAAGAATCGCGAACTGCGTCGCGAGCTGTACGAAGCCTACGCCACGCGCGCCTCCGATCAGGGCCCGCTTGCAGGTCAACACGACAACACGCCGCTGATGGGCGAGATCCTCGCGCTGCGTGATGAAGAAGCCAAGTTGCTCGGCTTTAATAATTTTGCAGAGCTCTCACTCGCCACCAAGATGGCGGAGTCGCCGAACGAGGTTGAGCACTTCCTGCTTGATCTAGCGAGCCGCGCAAAGAAAGGTGCGAAAGCAGAATTGGAACAGCTACGCGCTTATGCGTTGAAGCTCGATGGCCTCAACGATTACCAACCTTGGGATTCCCCTTACTACGCTGAAAAATATCAGCAAGACGTGCTCGGCATGTCGGAAGAAGAAGTGCGCCCGTACTTCCCTGCTGCGCGCACGATCGAAGGCATGTTCACACTGGTACAGCGTCTGTATGGCATCAAGATTGAGCAGACGCATGATGTCGCGACCTGGCACAAAGATGTCACCACCTACGCACTGAAAGACAAAGACGGAAAAGTCTTCGGCGGTTTCTATCTTGATCCTTACGCACGCGCTGATAAACGTGGCGGTGCGTGGATGGATGAATGCCTGTCACGTCGCCAGACGCCGCAAGGCTTGCAGCGCCCTGTCGCTTATCTGGTCTGCAACTTCACGCCGCCACTGCCCGGCAAACCTGCGCTGCTGACGCATGATGAAGTCGTCACGCTGTTCCACGAATTTGGCCACGGCCTGCATCACTTGCTGACGCAGGTGGATGAAGCGGCTGTCTCTGGTATTCGTGGTGTTGCGTGGGATGCGGTAGAACTGCCGAGCCAGTTCATGGAGAACTGGTGCTATGACCGCGAGACGCTGCTAGAGCTGGGTCGCCATTGGGAAACCAACGCACCGCTGCCCGATCATTTCATCACCAAACTCAAAGAAAGCCGCAGCTTCTTGAACGGCTTGGCAACGCTGCGTCAGGTTGAATTCGCGTTGTTCGATCTGCGTATGCACCGCGATTACGACAAGGGCGTCGCTACGCTTGAAACACTCGCGCAAGTACGCAAGGAAGTCGCCGTGATCGTGCCGCCTGCAATGAACCGCATGCCGAATAGTTTCTCGCACGTATTCGCTGGCGGTTATGCAGCGGGTTACTACAGCTACAAGTGGGCAGAAGTGTTGTCGGCTGACGCGTTTGCAGCGTTCGAAGAAACTGATTTCTCACCCGAGACCGGCGCCCGTTTCCGCGACACCGTGCTGGCCAAGGGCGGCTCGCGTGAAGCGATGGAATTGTTCATCGAATTCCGTGGCCGCAAGCCGAGTATCGAGCCCCTGTTACGACACAGCGGCCTTGCGGCCGCTGCTTGATCCGCGTTACGTAGGGTGGGTAGAGCGCAGCGAAACCCACCGTTTTCGCAATCTGAGAGACGGTGGGTTTCGCTGCGCTCTACCCACCCTACGAGTTTATTGCTGCGTTGGCGGCGCCTCACCAAACGAAATCAACTCCACCTCAAAAATCAGCAAAGCATTCGGTCCAATCTGCTTGCCCACGCCGCGATCACCATAGGCGAGTTCTGGCGATAAAAAGAATTTGTACTTGGCGCCGGGCGCCATCAGTTGCAGGCCTTCGGTCCAGCCTGCAATCACGTTCTCCAGCACAAACTCCACCGGCACGCCGCGCGCGTAGGAGCTATCAAACTCGGTGCCGTTCTCAAGCGTGCCGCGGTAGTGAACCTTGACGTTACTCTGCGCATTGGGATGCGCGCCTTTAGCGGCGGTAAGCACTTCGTACTGCAAACCGCTGGCAGTGGTCTTTACGCCTTTACGCTTGGCGTTCTTCGCTAGAAAGGCTTGCGCAGCTTTGAGATTTGCCGCGCCTTCAACTTCAAACTTTGCTTTCATGCGAGCCTGCAACAACTGACCCATCTCGGTCTTGGCCGTCAGCATTTCGTCTTCGGTATAAGGGCTGGGCTTGCTCGCCGCGCCATCATCGATGCCCTGCTTGAGCACGCTGATATCCACCGCCTCTGGAATAGGCGTAAGGCCTTTGCCGAAATCACGGCCGATCGCGTAGCTGAATTTCTTTTGCAGCTCTGGCGATGGCAGGTTGGTCGATGCGGCTGGCGCATCAGAGGTCACATCATCGGCCTGCGCCAGCACTGGCAGGAGGGCGCATAAAGTAATCGCAAGGAGTTTTTTGTTCATGTGAATAATGTTGTACGGATTCGTGGCCGGAGATTAGCATTCCGCCTACAGCTTACGGACTGGCTATTTCCTACCGTTACATATCGTTACTAGCGCACAATCACGCTGCCCGCCGCACCCAGAACATCACCGGTCTCTTAGCTCTATGAAAATCGCCACCTGGAACGTCAACAGTCTCCGCGTCCGCCTGCCCCATCTACTGGACTGGCTCACCGCCGTGCAGCCGGATGTCGTCGGCCTGCAAGAGCTCAAGTGCGTCGACGAGAAGTTTCCGTTTGATGAGCTGCAAGCCATGGGCTACTACTCCGTCGCCAATGGCCAGAAGACTTACAACGGCGTTGCGATTCTCGCGCGTCATCCCATCGAAGACGTCAGCCGCGACATCCCCGGCTTTGAAGACGAACAGAAGCGCGTGATCGCTGGCACCGTCAACGGCGTGCGCATGATCAATGTCTACGTCGTTAACGGTCAGGATCTCGGCACCGACAAATACGCTTACAAACTGCGCTGGCTAACGGCACTCACGGCGTATGTCGCCGAAGAGATGAAGAAATATCCAAAGCTCGTCGTAGTCGGCGATTTCAACATCGCCCCCACCGGCGAAGACACGCACGACCCTGCGATCTGGGAAGGCAAGATTCTATGTAGCGAACCTGAACGTGCAGCGTTGCGTGGCCTGATTGATCTCGGACTCAAAGATAGCTTCAGGCTGTTTGATCAACCGCCGGGCAGTTTCACTTGGTGGGATTATCGAATGGCTGGCTTCCGTCGCAACCTTGGTCTGCGTATTGACCATGTGTTGGCATCGCACCCGCTTGCCGATGTTTGCCGTAGCTGTGCAGCGGATTTAGCGCCGCGTCGACTGGAGCGGCCTTCGGATCATGCGCCGGTGGTTGCTGAATTTGAGCTTTGACTCGACCCGCATGAAAAAGTATTTACTCTGCCTAGCTCTGTGCATGCAAGGCTGCAGTGGAGGCATGACAGCGCCCGGTTCGGGCAACATCGTCACTTTTGTGGAAACCAGTAAAACTGGTCACGTCGTTCAAGAGCTCACATTTGAACTCACTAATCAGACTGGGAAAGCGTGCATCGGCGGAGAATGGAAAAAAGCACAGCCGATAAAGGATCCCAATAAGTACACAAGAGATCCCGTCTACAAGATAGAGAATGGAAAATTCGAAGTTTTACTAAAAAACGGTTTCTGCGACGCATACGACTCTTACGTCGGCCAGTTTGTAGATGGCCGGTTTAGTGGAGAGCACATTTTTTACGGGTGGAGCGTCGAGACACTCGGTGACGTCACGGGATCTCAAATCAAGTAAATACATCGTGGCCTTCGCATACAAACGCGACAATCAAGCACGAGCTTAGAAATCAACGCAACTCTGTTTCAAACTCAATCGGCACAATCAATTCTGTTGCTTTGTCACGAGTAGGCAACGGTGATGCGCGAGCAAGCAGATTCAACGCTTCGCTATCCAAAGCCGCATCACCAGAACTCTTAGCAACACGCACATCACTCACCGCACCCGTCGCGGAGAGTTTGAAGCGCAGCTCCACTACGCCGCGCGTGCGAATGCCAGCAGGCAACTCTCGGCGAAACTTTGCGAGATGTGCACGCACGCGAGCGAAGTACATATCGCCGCCGGGTTTTCCGCCCGGTTTGATTTCCATGCGCTTGGCAACGACAGGCTCAGGCAGGGGCGGCAATGGCGCTGCATCTGCTGTGATTTCAGTGGGTGGCAGTGGCGGTGTTTCCGTTGGCTCAGTGCTGACGTCTCCTGAACCGGCCACTAGTTCCAAACCAACGCCATCACCACCACTACCCGCAGGGCTGCGGGGAATCATGGTGAAGCCGATGATCAAGACAACGATGATGGCATGCACCAGCAGCGCAATCGCCAGTGAGAAACGCTGACGCAAAACACCCGGGGTCATGGCGTGCCGCGTGCGGCGAGCAGGCTGACGTGTTCGATGCCGGAAGCACGCAGGCGCTGAAGGATATTGATCACGCGCGTTGCATCGACTGCTGCGTCGGCTTTCACGCGTAGAGACTCTTGCGGATGTTCTTTGCGCCACTCTGCGATGCGTGTTGGCAACTCGGACTCAGGCAACAACTCCGTACCAAAACCTACGCGGCCGTCGGAAGCGATAAGCAAAACATTGCCGGAAGGATCAGCTGGCGTTGCCAATGTAGAACGCGGTGGATCAATCGGATTTTTCTGCGCGGGCACCAGCGTGCCAGCGAGCATGAAGAAGATCAGCAATAGAAACGCGAAATTGATCATCGGCACCATGTCGATGTCTGTGCGTTTCTCGCGCTTGGGAACAGGCAGCTTCATGGCGCTGCGCTCGCATGGCCCAGCGTGAGGCTCACGCCAGCGGCCTTGAGATGATCGATCACACTGATCATGTCTTGTAGTGGCACGCCAGGCTGCGGCTGTACAACGACACGTGAATCGGGTTCCAGGTTTGATGTGAGTTGCGTCAACGCGATGGGCTTTCCATCCAGCTTGAGCTGCGCACCCGGCAGCAGTTGCAGCTGATGCACATGACCCGGCACTGGCATGGTCGTTTTGGATTCGCCACTGCCGATGTTCACATCCAGCGCGCCCCAGTCGAGATAGCTCGACGCCAGCATGAAGAAGAACAGCAACACGAACATCACATCGACAAGCGAGGTGATAACAATCGTGGAGTTCTTACGCCGCGCGGGGCGTGCGATGCGCATTGCGCTGACTTACAGCGGCCGCGTAAAGATGCGCGTGAGCGCACCTTCCATATCGTGATGCAGGCGCTCGACAGCGCGATCCAGTACATGGAAACCTGCGAGCGCGATGATTGCGACGGTGAGACCCGCAGCAGTAGTGAGCAGCGCTTCCCACAAGCCACCGGACAAGATCGATGGATTGACGCGATCACCTGCGGTTTGCAGACGCTGGAATACTTGGATCATGCCGAGCACAGTGCCAAGCAAACCGAGCAGCGGCGCGAGGTTGGCGATGACTTCCAGCGGGCGCAGCAAACGTCGCGCGGATTCCAATTGTTCAGAAGCAAGCTGCGTGATTTGTTCACGCACTTCGGCTTCAGGGAGTGCGGTGTTGTTGCGGCCTTTGATAGCAGCTGCCATCACTTTCGCTAATGGCGTGACCTGCGCGCTTAACAACGCGATTGCTTCATCAGCGCGGCCACCATGCCAAGCGCTCAGCACGCCTGCGACGAAATCGCGCTGGCCGATTTTCAGTTCCCAGAATTCCCAAGCCTTGACCAGAATCAGCGTCACAGAAGCGATCGAGAGGCCCAACAGAATCAACATCGCAGGCCCGCCTAAGCGGAGCCATTCCAGTGCTTGGGACATCGTTGTGCCTCTTGGTTTGTGTTCGCGCTAGTTGGCGCTCTTGGTCAACACCACACTGCCTTCACCCAAGGCACGCGGATCAGATGCCGCTTTCAAAGTGCGTGTCTTCGGATCCCACGTCACAACGTTCATCAAACCGTAGCTGCGCGAGACAGGTTCCAGCGTGTGTCCACGCGCACGTAGAGCGGCTTGTTCACTGACACTAAACGCATTGGCTTCAAACTGAATGACGTCAGGCAGATATTGATGGTGATAACGCGGCAGTGCGACGACTTGTTGTGCGTCGAGTCCATCGAGCCAACCGAGAATGCCGAGCGCGACCATCGTGATGATGCGACTGCCACCGGGTGTGCCGATGACGAGCAGACCGCGTGGGCCTTCAACGAATGTTGGGGTCATCGACGACAGCGGGCGTTTGCCCGGTGCAACCAGATTTTTTTCCGAACCGATCAAGCCGTAGGCATTACTAGCGGTGGTGGATGCAGCGAAGTCATCCATCTCATCGTTGAGCAACACGCCAGTGCCGGGCGCCATGAAGCCGGAGCCGAAAGGCAGATTGATCGACAAGGTTGCGGCGACGCGATTGCCTTCGGCATCGACGACCGAGAAGTGCGTGGTGTGATTGCCTTCTGGCACCAGCGCAGCAGGCGGCAGACTTGCGCTTGGTGTTGCGCGCTTGGGATCAATGCTCGCCACCAGATCACGCGCGTAGCTGCGTGAGGTGAGACGGAACACGGGAATGTTAACGAAATCCGGATCAGCCAAATACGCGGCGCGATCGCGATATGCGCGGCGCAGTGATTCGACGATGAGATGTTTGCTGTCGACGCCTGCATCGCTGCGATAGCCCAACAGCTCCAGCTGATTGAACAGCTCTGCCAAGGTTACGCCGCCAGCAGAAGGTGGTGGTGCTGTGACGATGCGCGTATCGCGAAACCAAGTGACCAAAGGCTTGCGTTCAACAACAGCGTAACGGCGCAGATCTTCTTCCGTCCAAATGCCACCAGCAGCACGCGACGCGGCTACGAGTTCTGTTGCGGTTTCACCTTCGTAAAATCCGGCGCCGCCTTGCATGGCAATCAGTTCGAGCGTGCGTGCAAGTTCGGTTTGTCTCAGCACTTCGCCTTCGCGTAGCGCGCGGCCATCTTGTGCGAAGGTGGCTTTTGCATTGATCGACAGACGCGGCCATTGGCTGGCGAATGCTTCTGCGAGTTTGCTGTTAACGGTGAAACCTTCACGCGCCAAACGCACGGCAGGTGCGAGGCTGCGCTTAAGTGGCAGTGCGCCGTATTTCTTTGAGATCAACTCCAGCGCGGCCGGTTCGCCGGGAATTGCAGCAGCTAGCGCACCATCACGCGACAAGGCATCAACGGCCTTGCCGTCTTTGTCCTGATACATCTTGGCATTGGCAGCATAGGGCGCGGTTTCGCGGCCATCGACAAATACTTCCATGCCGTCGGATTCGCGATGCAGCAACCAGAAGCCACCACCACCGAGGCCGGAGCCTGTCGGCTCTGTGACGGCTAGTGCTGCGCTAACAGCAACCGCAGCATCAAATGCATTGCCACCCGCAGCAAGCACTTCAAGCCCAGCCTTGGTCGCTTCTGGCGTTGCGCTAGAGACGGCATAACCCGGCAGCTTGTCGCCTGCAAAAACCAGCGCGGGCAGAAGCAGAAAACCTGCAATCAATAATTTTTTCATATCGGCTTACCCACCAATTGGCGGTATTTCAGATCGAGCTGTTCTTTGCTCTCGACGTGATCAGGGTCCAAGGGAATGCAATCGACCGGGCAAACATCCACACATTGCGGCGTATCAAAATGACCGACGCATTCGGTGCAGAGTTCCGGTTTGATCTCGTAGATCTCAATGCCTTGAAAGATCGCCTTGTTCGGGCAGACCGGCTCGCAGACATCGCAGTTAATGCACTCGTGGGTAATTTTCAGTGACATACAGACGCTGCGGCGCAGTGCGCGCCGCGAACCTTACTTACCTTTGTCCTTGCGGCCAAAACGTTCCAGCAGCATTGGGATCACTTCTTTAGGCACCAGTTTTTTCACTGGAGCGCCGAGGCTCGTCAGTTCGCGCACGAGTGAGGATGAAAGATGTTCGTACTGCGGCGACGGTGCCAACATGATGGTATCGAGCGATGGATACAGATCGCGATTCATGATCGCCATCTGCTTTTCGTAATCCACATCACCAACGGTGCGCACACCGCGCACCAACACGGTGACGCCATTTTCTTTGGCGAAGTTTACGACCAAGCCATCAAAGCTCATGACTTTGACGTTGGGCAAATCTTTGACACATTGCTTGATGAGTTCAACGCGCTCATCAATATTGAAGCGCGGATTCTTGGTGACATTGAGGCCCACGGCCACGATCAACTTGGGGAACATCTTGGAGGCGCGGCAGATGATGTCGTAATGACCGAGCGTAATCGGGTCAAACGTGCCGCTATATGCCGCTACAACGCTCATGATTTCTCCAGAGAATATGTCGCTAGGCCGTAGCATACCTTGCCGGCCTTCTTTTCCTTGAGCCAGCTAAAACCCGTAGGCAAAGACGGTTGTTTGCCCTCGGGCCATTCAATGTAGATGCGATTGAACGGTGCTAGTACTTTCGGCAGGTCTTCCAGCGCGCTTTCGAGCAGGCCGCTGGCAAACGGTGGGTCTAGAAAGACCACGTTATAGCGATGCCAGGTTTGCGAGATGTAAGACACCGCATCCAGCATCGCGACATCAAAACGTTGATGCGGCACTTTGAGCATCAGCAGCGCACTTTTAATCAAAGTGTTCTGACGCATACCAATTTCAACAAAGCTGGTGTGCGCAGCGCCGCGTGAGATCGCCTCTAAGCCGAGTGCGCCACTACCCGCGAAGAGATCAAGGCAGCGCGAACCATCGATGATCGGAGAGAGCCAATCGAACACAGTTTGACGCACGCGATCAGGCGTTGGTCGTACGCCACTCTCGGCGTCGAACTCAACGAGACGGCTGCGATGCTCGCCGCCGATGATGCGTAGTTTTCCGAGAGGACGTCTGCTCATACCAACAGTTTACGAGTCGCGCAGATTTCAGCAAGCCCCACCCTGTTCGATCAGGGAGTTCGCTGCCCAAAGGTTTGGACTAAACGCCGATGGCGATGCCGGAACAGAAAGCTAACAACAGCCCGCGTTACCGGGGCCATGAAAGCGATACGCGGCTCAATAATTAATTCGTCAGTGACGACACAGCCTTCGCCGGCAGAAACAACACGGCGGCGATGAATCCAGCTCTTCTGCATCCAAGATGTTGAGTTTTCATCAAAACCTTCACCGGCCTGGACCTGATCCAGATGCAAGGCATGCACGTCGAAAGGAATGAAGTGCAGCACCAGCAACACGCTGCGGAACAACACGCCCTTGAGCTGCTCTGGTGTTGCCTCTTGCAGAGAACGATTACCAAACGACGACGGCACTGTCATATGCACCCAGGGGTGCAGCTCGTGATTGACGCCGGCCATCGTCGACACTTTCGCCCAAACCACATCGGATGACGCCGAGAGTTCGCTGCGAAAGTGGAGATGGATCATTGCTGGGTGCCACCGACGGTGATGCCGTCGATCTTAAGTGTCGGCTGACCAACGCCGACTGGGACGCTTTGGCCTTCTTTGCCGCAAATGCCGACGCCGCTGTCGAGGCTGAGGTCGTTGCCGACCATGCTGACGCGGTTCAGCACTTCCGGGCCGCTGCCAATCAGCGTTGCGCCTTTAACCGGACGCGTGACTTTACCGTCTTCGATCAGATAAGCCTCGCTTGCCGAGAACACGAAGTTGCCGGAAGTGATATCGACCTGACCGCCGCCGAAGTTCACGGCGTAGATGCCCTTCTTCACCGACTTGATGATCTCTGCCGGATCATGCGGGCCTGCCAGCATGTAGGTGTTGGTCATGCGTGGCATGGTCAGCTGCGAGTAAGACTCGCGGCGGCCGTTGCCGGTGGGCGCCACGCCCATCAGGCGCGCGTTGAGTTTGTCTTGGATGTAACCGCGCAGGATGCCGTTCTCGATCAGCGTGGTGCATTGCGTCGGCGTGCCTTCGTCATCCACCGTCAGCGAACCGCGACGATTCACAAGCGTGCCGTCGTCAACAATCGTGCAGAGTTCTGAAGCCACCTTTTGACCAACGCGGCCGGTGAATGCAGACGTGCCTTTGCGATTGAAATCGCCTTCAAGGCCGTGACCAATCGCTTCGTGCAGCAACACGCCGGGCCAGCCGGAACCGAGCACGACGGTCATTGCGCCTGCGGGTGCAGGCACTGCTTCCAACGCCACCAGTGCCATGCGCACGGCTTCGCGCGCATAACGTTCTGGCTGACCAGAGCCAAAGAAATCTGCGAGTGCACCGCGACCACCGCCACCTGCGTGCGCCTGTTCGCGACGACCGTTCTGTTCGACGATGACGCTGACATCCATACGCACCAGCGGGCGTACATCGCCTGCGAGCGTGCCGTCGGTCGCAGCGATCAGGATCACTTCATGATTCGCCGTGAGCGAAGCCATCACCTGAATCACGCGAGGATCCGCCGCGCGTGCAGCAGTATCAGCGCGCTTGAGTAGATCCAACTTCTGATCCGTGGTGAAACTCTGTAGCGGGTTCAGCGATGGATACAAGGCAATGGCGCCCTGTCCTTTCCACGCTTGAATCTGACCTTCCTGACCTTGGCGCACGATGGCGCCAGCGGCACCAGCCGCGTCGGTCAATGCGTTCAAACGAATTTCGTCGGAGTAAGCCAAGCCCTGCTTCTCACCCGAGATTGCACGTACGCCCACGCCTTGCTCAACGTGATGGCTGCCGGATTTAACAATGCCGTCTTCCAGCGACCAGCTCTCGCTGAGCGAGTGTTGGAAATACAGATCTGCTGCATCAATGCCCGGCTTCATCAAACCAGAGAGCACGCGCTGCAAGCTGCAATCATCCAGCTCAGCAGGATCGAGCAAGGTTTTGCGAGCAAGGGCTAAGGCTTCAGTCATTAGAGTCTGCGGTGATTCAAGCTAGGAAAAGAGGAACGAACTTTGGTTTGCGCCTCAGCATCTAGCGTGGCAAGTACAACGCCCTCACCTTCTGCGCGCTGCGCGAGAATCTCGCCCCACGGGCTGATGATCATCGAGTGACCCCAGGTGCGGCGACCACCAGCGT
This sequence comes from Stenotrophobium rhamnosiphilum, assembly GCF_003052265.1. GTDB lineage: Bacteria > Pseudomonadota > Gammaproteobacteria > Nevskiales > Nevskiaceae > Stenotrophobium > Stenotrophobium rhamnosiphilum. The sequence goes on along the minus strand of NZ_QANS01000001.1, from coordinate 108,624 downwards.
GAGTGCCGGTTTGATTGGGTGCGATGACTGCACAAAGATTTTCTACTGCGCGTGCACGCAACAGAATTTCCCAATGCGCTTCGCCCGTTTTCTCGGTGAATGCTGAAGGCACGCACAACAGCTGCGCACCTTGGCTGCTCAGTGAGCGATACAGCTCTGGAAAGCGCAGGTCATAGCAAACGCTCAAACCCAACACACCAGCCGGTGTCTCAGTGAAAGTGGGGCTGACGCTGCCAAATGCAATGCTGTTGGACTCGCGATAGCTCTCGGTTTTGCCGTCGCGCAGCACATCCACATCAAACAAATGAATCTTGTCGTAATGCGCAACGCGCTGGCCTTGATCGTTGAAGACCAAACTGGCGGCGTAAACCTTGCGCGCATCATCAGGCACTGCGAGCGGAATGGTGCCGCCGACTATCCACATCGATAAGGCTTTGGCGGTGTCTGCAAGAAACGATTGAATCGGACCACTACCCAGTGGCTCGGCATGAACAAGCTTGGCCGCTTCATGCGCGCCCATGAAGGCGAAGTTTTCTGGCAACACCGCGAGCTTTGCACCGCCAGCCGCAGCTTCTGTCAGCAGACGTTTCGCCGCGGCAAGATTAGCGGCGACGTCAGCGACCGAGTTCATCTGGATGGCGGCGACGGTAGTAGTCATAAACTCATTCTACTTTGGGATTGTCCCAAGGTCCGGTTAAGCGGTAGGAGAATTGGGTCAGCTTATCGAGCGGCTTGCCCAGCACCTGCTGTGCGAGCAGCACCAGCGCGCCCGCGGCCGGTCCACCAACAATGGTGGCGCCAATCGCGACACCGGTCGAGACACGCGGATGCACCGTCACTTTTTGATCGAAGTCGCGAGCCGCAAGACCAATCTTGCCGCGCACTTCCATATCAATCGATGCGCCCTTGATATCGAGATCGTTAGTCGTGGCCGTGCCATTGGCCAAATCGTAATTACCCTTGATGGTGTCAAAGCCCAAGCCCGAACTCACCACATCGCGGAAGTCCAGCGTAAAGCGGCGTGGCAAGGCGTAGAGATTAAGCAAACCCAGCACGCGACCCGCACCTGGCTCAATCGCGCGCAGTGATCCCTCTTTGACATCAATCGCAACTTTGCCGCGCGCTTGTGCCCATGAGATGCCGCTTGGTTCCAAGTTCCAATTCAGATCGCTGTTGAACTTGCTTTGCTTCGCATCAAGGTTAGGCGCAAAACCCAGCGCCTTCAGCGTGCCAGCGGAATCTTCGCTGCTCAGATCAAACTTGAGTGCAGCGCTCGACAAACTCTTTTCGCGCTTCCACCAGCCATCTGCGGTGAGCGTGGTTTTTCCGCCGCTCAGATTGAGTCGCTCAATCTTCTGACCGCCGGGCACGCGCTGCGTGACCAGTGCGAGCTTGCCGAGATCGAATCCGCTCATCGTCAACTGATCGCAAACCATATCGAGAACAGGGAACTGGTTGGGATCAAAAACAGTTTCGTTCTTGTCGACCACCGCATTGGCTGCGCCGTTGCTCGGAGGCAATGCAGCGCTTTGGAAATCCACTGCGAGATGTTTGAGCTGTGCGCTCAGTGCGCCATTCGCAGCATCACGCCAAATCAAATCGCCTTCTGCACCAGCACCACTCAGCTTGGTCGACCAGCCGTCTGCATTAGGGATCATCACGCCGCGCACATCACGCACGACTTGGCCCAGATACGTAACACGATCCGCGTGCAGCTCTGCACGATTGAGTGTCATGCCGCTGCCGCGTGCAGTGCCCAACACAGCACCCCATGCAGCCAGATCAATCGAATCGACATCGCCATTGATATTCATGCCGGTGCCATCCACCAACGGCGCTATTCCACGACCGAAGAACAGATTGATGCCGCGCACACGTTGCGTACCATCTTCAGCAGAAGCCAGCGCGATATCCGTATTCAAACGATCGCGATAATCAACGCGAACATGCGTGCTGCTGGCGTTGCTACTAGCACCACCGATGACAACGCGCAGCGGCGCGGTTTCTTCTGCGGTCTTGCCCAGTGGCTGCGGCATCGAAACCGCCACGCCCTGGAGATCACTCAGCAGATGCAATGCGGTTTCATCCTTGCCCAGCGGCAACTCAAGACTCCAGCGCGAACTGCCCGTCATGGTCTTGCGAACAATCTCTGGCACAAACGAACTGACGCCGCTGCCATCTTGTTTCAGCGCATAGGAGAAGTCAGCCGCAACTACGCCATAGGTGTTGATGCGCGGCAGAATACGCGCGACCAGATCGACGTCTTCAAACTTTGCGGCGAGTTTGTCAGCAGTCACGCCGGTGTTGTTGAAGTTGAGGCTGCCGATGATGTTACGAATCGGTTCTTGCAAACCCTTGTAGCGCAGCTCGACATCATTCAGCACAACCGCACCCGCAACTTCAGTCTTGTTGCCGTCATGCAAAGGAACGTTCAGATGCACCGCCACCTGCGACGGACCTTTTGCGCTGGTGTTGTTGACCAAACCGGCCAATGTTTTCTTGAGCGGTGAGGCCTGCAAGAAATCGTAGAAGCGTGAAGTCTCGCCGCTGCCCGCAACATCGATCAGCAATATGCCATCGTGGAAATCGGCAATGCTTGCGCTGGCTTTTTCGATGCTATTGCCCATCACGCTGGCACTGTCAGCCTGAATGTCGAGACCGTTGCCAACAAAATTCAGCTTCGCTTTGATTTGATCAACCGACGGCCAGTCCGGCAAATAAGCGAGCTTGGCATTTACGACATCGATATCCAGTTTCCAAGAACCGGTGCCGCGTTTGGTAAACGGAAAATCTGCCACCGCGCCATGAAACTCCAACTGCGCCCGCGGCACGCGAGCACTGACGATCGCGCGATTCAGCCAATCGTGCAGATTGTCATGCCACACCAAGGGCATGAACGGCTTGGCTTGATTGACGTCGCCCACGGAGAAATTGGCGCTGAGATTCAATTCTGGCGAAGCGCCTTCTGCTGAAGGCAACAACACATTCACCTGACTCGTGCCGACGATGCTCTGCACTCTCCAAGCCAACGCGGGCAAATCAAATTGCCAACCTTCAGCACGACGATTCCAACGCGCTTCACCGCTCAGACGATCAAACGGCACCGAGCTGCGCAGCGCGTGTGGCAAATCGACACGCACGGCATGACCATCCAGTTTGAAACGACCGCTGTTTTCATCTGCGGACAATTCGCCCGAGAGCCCATTGAAGCCGACTGCGCCATCCCCGGGTTTGAGCGCAACATCTTTGAGCGTTGCCAATACCGAGTAACGTGATTCTTCTTCGCCTTTCTGCAAACGCAGAACCAAACGATTGATGTCGCCACTGGCGCGTGAGGCCATCGACAGCGCATGTGGCGCGTCCCTGAAGTAAGCCAGCCACGGCATGATCTGCGTCAGGCGCAGAAAATCAGCGTCGGCCTTGATCTCATACCCTTCCGTCTCTGGCTGTGCGGCGTAATGGAAATCGCCGCGCAGTTGATCTTCGCCATCCATCAAAAACTTCTTGATGTCTAACTGCCAGCCATCTGTGTCCGCGCTAATGTTCGTGAGGAAGTCGAGCGACTTCGCCGTGACTGTCTGACCCGCGCGGCTGATTGCCAGCGCATCTGTTTCTGCATGAGCAACTAGCGCAGTGACACGGCCACCCAACAACTTGCCGCGAATATCGACGTTGCCATCTTCAACAGCGACACGCGTGCCCGGCAGCAATAGCGCGCGCAGCCAAGGCTGCGGCTGCAACTCACGTGCGTTGATCTTGAAATCACCACGCCACGTCGCAGGCTTGGTGATCGGGCCTTCGACTTCGCCCTCAAAATCAATTGATTTTCCGTATGCCGCTGGCAGCAACAACTCGGCTTCGCCCTCAAGGCCGCTGCTGGTATGCGATACCTCGGCGCTAGCCAGCGTTAGGCTGATGTCGTCTTCTGGTAGTTGCGGTGCGCTCAGTTCAATCTTGCAATTGCTCAGACGTACGCGCTTAAAGCGCGACACCTCGCGCAACAATTTTTCGTAGTTGGTTTTCTGATTAGGATTTTGTTCAAGGCCAACGATGCTGACCTCGCCGTCTTCATCGATGTTGACGCCCAATTCCAAACCCGACAGCTCAATACGCGTCGGCATGAAATCACCGCCCGCGATATGCAGGAAATTGAAACCGAGTGAGAGACGTTGCGCGGAAAGCACTTCTTCGTCTTGACCATCGTCGCTGTAGAGCGTGATGTCAGAGAGATCGATGCGCGGATAGATGCCATGCCAGACGAGACTGATGCCGCCGATATCTACCGGACGACCTGCAACTTTGGTGACCCAAGTAGAAAGATCTTCACGATAGCTGGGCAGCGCTAATACTGCCGCTTGGAAAAGCGCGCTGACGGTCGCCGCAAGAATCACCAGAACGGCGACAACGGAAACGGTCCACGTCCACCAGCGGCGCCTTACACGCTCCATTGCACTCCGCTCAGGCGCATCACGAGATCTAATCAAAAAACTAAGGGCCGCTATTGTCGCCCTAGCGAGCGGCGCAAGCTAGTGAAAATCTTGCAAAAAATTAGACCTGTGAAGGTTAATTTTTGTGAATGTTTGTTTTTATTTACTTTTGCTTTTTATGAGTAATTTAATAAAACATTTGCATCAGTTTGTAGGGTGGGTAGAGCGCAGCGAAACCCACCAGCTTTAAACGCGTTACTTCCCTCTCCCCATGCTTTTTATGGGGAGAGGGATCGACGAGGGCATGGATGCCCGAGGTAGAGCAACGCAGGAGCAGTTGCCGAGGGTGAGGGGCAAGCTTTTCACGCGCTTCGCGGGCTACTGCCTGCGCTGATTGAGATGGCGTGTTCCGCACTGTGGTGCGGGTTACTTTCTTTGGCGCAAAGAAAGTAACCAAAGAAACATCACAAGCCCACTTCTGCGGTGCTTGAGAAGAGGCCCTATACGTTCGCTAACTAATTTCTCGATGCGAGAAACCGGTAACCGCTTCAGCGTTTATGCGAACGATGAATGCGCGCGGCACATTCGCTACAAGTGGGCTGATCGTAGGGTGGGTAGAGCGCAGCGAAACCCACCGTGTCGCATGGGAGAGATGGTGGGTTTCGCTGCGCTCCACCCACCCTACAGTGGCACCACGTCGAAGCTGTCTTGCCCGTATGACGATTCGGCTTGCAGACGGATCGGTCGATGCAACTGCGCTTCAAGCTCGCCCAGACCCAGCGACTGCTCTTCCATAAATCGCGTGATGACATGTGGAGCGGCGAGCACCAAAAAGCCTTTGGCTTCGAACTGGCGTGCGGCGCGTTGGATATCGCGGGCGATTTCGTGGCAGACGGTTTCGACGGTTTTGACTGTGCCGCGGCCGTTACAGGCGGCGCAGGGTTCGCAAAGAATGTGGCCCAAAGATTCGCGCGTGCGTTTGCGGGTGAGTTGTACCAAACCCAGTTCAGTAAACGGATAAACCTGTGTGCGTGCGTGATCGGCTGCTAGCGCACGCTCCAATGCACGCATCACTTGCGCGCGATGGTCAGCACCTTTCATATCGATGAAGTCGATGATGATGATGCCGCCGAGATTGCGTAGGCGCAGTTGACGCGCAATCGCCTGCGCAGCTTCGAGATTAGTTTTGAGCACCGTCTCTTCGAGATTGCGGTGGCCGATGTAAGCGCCGGTGTTCACATCAACCGTGGTCATCGCCTCGGTCTGATCAATCACCAAATGGCCGCCGGATTTCAGTTCAACACGACGATCAAGCGCACGTGCGATATCGTCTTCGACGCCGTACAAATCAAAGATGGGTGCGGAGCCTTCGTACAGCTCAACCTTGGATGCAGCATTCGGCACAAACACCTGCGCAAACTGCTGCAGATTGCGGAATTCATCCATGTTATCAATGCGCACGCGCTCAACGTCGGTGCCCATCAAATCACGCAGAATTCGCATCGACAGCGGCAGGTCGCCGTGCACCATCGTTGCTGCTGGTGCGACCTTGGCTTGCTCGCTGATCGAGCCCCACAAGCGCATTAAGAAACGTAGATCGTTAGCTAAAGCCTCAGCGTCTGCGCCTTCAGCTGCGGTGCGCGCGATGACGCCAAAGCCTGGCGCCTCGACACGCTGCGTCTCATCAAGAATGGCTTTGAGGCGATCGCGCTCCACTTCATCTTCAATGCGCGCCGATACACCGACATGCGGCTCAAACGGCAACAACACCAGATAGCGTGAAGGCACTGACAACAAGCTGGTGAGGCGTGCACCTTTGGTGCCCATCGGATCTTTAACGATCTGCACCAACACCGACTGACCATCGTGCAATAGCTGCGTGATCTGCGGCGTTGGCTTGTTGGGGTCGCCATTGTTTGCACAAACCATATCGGCGACGTGCAGAAACGCGGTGCGATCCAAGCCGATCTCGACAAACGCGGCCTGCATGCCGGGCAGCACGCGCTGCACCACGCCTTTGTAAATGTTTCCGGTCAATCCATGACGCGATGCACGCTGCAAATGAACTTCTTGCGTGGAACCGCCTTCAACCAGCGCGACACGGGTTTCTTGCGTGCCAATGTTGACCAAAATTTCGGTGCTCATGGTTCTTCTTATTTTTCGTTTTACAGAGTGTGGATGCCAAAGCGCAGCAAGAGTTCTGTCGTCTCAAATAGCGGTAAGCCGACAACGCCACTATAGCTGCCGTTGATGCCTTTAACGAACTGGGCACCAAGACCCTGAATTCCGTAAGCGCCAGCTTTATCCGCTGGCTCGCCACTGTCCCAATAAAGCGCCGCAGCTTCCGGCGTGATCACGCCAAAAGAGACATGAGTCACGGACAGCATTACCTCTGCGCGTGAGCCCTGCACCATGGCGACAGCGGAATAGACCTCGTGCTCACGATTCGACAGCGCAGCCAGCATCGCCAGCGCATCAGCGCGATCTCGCGGTTTGCCGAGAATGTGGCCGTCCAGCACCACATCCGTGTCTGCGCCTAAAACCGGCAAGGACGAGCCGATTCTGGCCTGCGTCGCCAGCGCTTTTTCCAGCGCCATACGCCGCGCGTAATCGGCAGCAGTTTCTGATGACATCGGCTGCTCAACAATATCTGCTGAGCGCACATCAAAGTGCAGACCCAGTTGCTGCAACAGTTCTTGTCGGCGCGGCGATGCAGAAGCGAGATGAAATTGGATATCGGGCATGTGCGTTCGACTTATTTAGGCATCACTTCTAGCGTGCCGAGTTCCAAGTGCGCGTGATGCAATTCGTAGTCGAAACGACCGCTGTGCTCCGCTTTGAACGCCAGCTTCGCAGGCACACCGGCTTGCAGTTTCAGATGCAGGTCGTAGCCGTGCATATGCAGGTCGTCGGCGTGGTCGGAGGTAATCAGCAACTCCACATCGTCGCCTTCTTGCACTTGAATCGACGCAGGCCCGGAAACACGCTGGCCTTTACTCACGACGATCTCGAACAACTTTGGCTTGGGCAGCTCTGGCACTGCGGGCGCGGGTGCTACGGTCATCGGCCCACTTTGCACCACTAACGCCGAATTCTGCGTAGGCGCCGACGCTGGGCGCATGACCTGAGACAGGCCGACAAGTACTACAAGCGCCAGAGCCAGAAATAACAGGGCTTTCTTATTCATACGAATTCATTAACTCGAAAAAGTGGCGATCAGGCTGATCGCGGGACAAGCCGTTTTTACCATATCTGCTCATAGGTCCGCCGCCGTATAGTCGTGACCACAAAAATGACTACAAGACCCTGAATACAGGGCTACATACCTAAGGAGTTAAATCATGCGTCAATCTGTATTTGTGCTGACCGCTGTGAGTGCAGCCTTGTTGTTGTCGGCGTGCGGCCGTTCAAGCTCACCCACTGGCAGCGAGAACAATGGCGGCAACGGCGTGTTACCTGCCGGCGTTGCGCCAGAAACGCGCTATGACTTGGCCAACGGTTGCTACGCGTTGAAGTCTGTCCCCAAGAATGCTTTTGCCGCTAAAGCCAGCGGCGGCACTTACGCTGTCACGGCAGCGAAAGTGGATGACGCCGAACCGTTTTACATGAAGCCAACGGCGCTCGGTAAATATCTGTTCTACGCAAAAGACAAAACCTTTCTGGCTGCCAATGGCGGCACTGTCGGCAGCGCAGGCGCAGCGAGCGATGCTGCGGATTGGACGATTGATACCGATGCCAACAAGAACTACACCGTGTTCTCGGCCTCAGCCAACAAGGCTTTGGCTGTAGATGTTGCGACCGGCAAATTGATTCTCGCGGATGCCGCCAGCGCAGCTGATGCTGCCAAGTTCGGTTTCACCGCAGCTAAAGACTGCACACCATTCCCTGAAGCAGAGCTCAACGCCAGCGGCCCTAACTACAAAGGCACCGGCGTTGATAAACCTGTGATCGGTTTTGCCGACGTACATCAACACATCAGCGCCACCACCTTCCTCGGCGGCGCGCATTACGGCAGACCGTTCCATCGCTTTGGCGTCACTGAAGCGCTGAAGAATTGCGCAGCCACTCACGGTCCCGATGGCCATCTCGATCTGCTCGGCAATCTCTACGCTACCGATCCGCTGGCAACGCATGACACCGTAGGCTGGCCAACGTTTAACAGCTGGCCTGCACCACACTCGCTGACGCACGAAAGCACGTATTACAAGTGGATTGAACGCGCATGGCGCGGCGGTTTGCGCATCATGCTCAACAACCTCGTTGAGAACGAAACGCTATGTAATCTCGAAGCCGTCGCCCAGCTCCAGCCCGGCAAGAACTGCAACGAAATGGACAGCGCCGTCACGCAGGTGCAGTACATGCGTGACCTGCAGGACTACATCGACGCGCAGGAAGGCGGCCCGGGTAAAGGCTGGCTGCGCCTCGTCGACAATCCAGTGGACGCACGCAAGGTGATCAACGAAGGCAAACTCGCTGTCGTCACCGGCATCGAGATTTCGCATCTGTTCAACTGCACGGTTAAACAGGTTGCGCAGGTCGGCGGCGTCACGGTTCCTGACATCAACGGTTGCACCACGGCAGATATCGACACGCAGTTCGATCGTCTCTACAACCTCGGCGTACGCCAGATGTTCCCATTGCACGAGTTCGACAACGCACTCGGCGGCAACGGCATCTTTGATGGCTTGGTGTTGAACGTCGGCAACTTCGTCGACACCGGCAAATTCTGGGGCACGTACAGCTGCCCAACGGATGAAGCAGGCGGTTACAGCACCTACCTCTACACGCCTGGCGCGGTGATGACGACGTCAGATCCAACGGGCGTCACAGCTCCAGCCAATCCATTGGTTGAAGCACTGCTCGCAGGCAAAACCATTCCTCTGCCGATCTACCCAACCACGCGCCAGTGCAACGCACGTGGCCTGACGGATCTGGGCAAATATGCGTTCAAGAAAATGATGGATAACAAAATCATCATGGAAGTCGATCACCTTGAACTCTCGATCAAAGAAGATCTGATCAAGCTTGCAGAAGAACAGACTCCGGTTTACCCACTGGTCTCAACGCACGGCGGCCATGGCGGCATCAGCAACGATCAAGCCAAACGCATTCTTGACCTGGGCGGCATCGTTTACCCGGGCGGCGGTGGCGGTACCGGCGCGCAGTTCTACGACTTTATTCAGAAATTGTTGCCGCTTAAGAGCAGCAAGCATCTGTTCGGCGTGGGCATCGGCTCTGATACCAACGGTCTGGCTTCACAGCCTGGCCCGAGTGGTTCAGAAACCCCTGTGCAATACCCGTTCACCTTGTTCAAAGGTCCAGGTTGGGGCTCGCAGTTCAGCCACATCAAACCAGTCACCTTTGATCGCCAAGTCAGCGGCGAACATGTTTACGATCTGAACACCGAAGGTCGTGCGCACTACGGCATGGATGCAGATTGGGTAGAAGAAGTGCGCTTGGGCGCGATCAGCGAAGCGAAGAAGCACAACGAATATGTTGATGCACATCCAGAACTGAATCTGAAGAAACAAGATCCACAGAAGCAAGCACGCGAGGCCATCACCCATCTGTTCAACTCAGCAGAAGTTTATCTGCGCGCGTGGGAAGCGACGGTTAATCGCTAAGCAACGTTCATAGAAAAAGCCGGCTCTGATCATCAGAGCCGGCTTTTTTTATTTCAGCGATGTAGCCCGGGTGAAACCCGGGAAGCGCGATGATGAAATGGTGCAAGACCCGGGTTGCACCCGGGCTACAAATCACGCGCGGTGATAAGGGTGATTGATCAACAAACTGTGTGCACGGAATAACTGCTCCGCTACAAGCACACGCACCATCCCATGCGGCAACGTAAGTTTTGAGAGCGCCCATTTACGATCAGCGCGCGCTAAAACTTCTGGCGCGTGACCGTCGGGGCCGCCGACGAGTAGGCAAACATCGCGGCCCATTTGCATCCAGGATTTCATCGCATCGCCCCAGCCGGTGCTGGTGAGCGCGTCGCCATGTTCGTCCAGCGCGATTACATACGAATCACGTGGAATGGCTTTGAGGATTTTTTCGCCTTCGGCTTGTTTAACGCGAGCAATGTCGGCGTTTTTGCCGCGCTGTCCGGGCGCAATTTCGATGAGATGCAATGAGCATTCACGCGGCATGCGCCCGGCGTAGTCAGCGTAAGACGTTTCCACCCATGCCGGCATGCGGTTGCCGACGGCAATCAGGTGGATACGCATCTACAAGAAAATTACAGACGCGTTCTTTTCTTGATGTTCGACTTCTTCGCAGCTGGCTTTGCAGCCGGCTTGGAAGATGCTTTAAACGCGGGCTTAGCACCTGACTTGAAACCAGCCTTGGTTGCTGCTGGCTTGGCGCTTGGTTTGAATCCGGCTTTGCTTGCGCTTGGCTTGGACGCAGGCTTGGCGCTCGATTTGAAAGCAGGTTTAGCAGCTGGCTTCGATTTCGATACCGTCTTCTTCGCAGCGGAAGCCGGTGCGTTCTTCGAAACAAACTTACGGCCTGCAGCAATACCGGTCTTCTTCGGCTTGTCAGCCAAACGTGCTGCTGAACGCGAAACTGGCTTGTCGTCGCTCTTAGGCTTCACGCGCTTGGCTGGCTTCAAAGCTGCCTTGCCTGCGCTGCCCTTGCTGGCGAGCTTGCCCATCTTCTTGGCGCGCAGACCTGCACGAGCCAGTGGCGCTTTGCCACGAACAGCCTTCGGCGCTTCTTGCGGTTCTGGTGGCGCAACATCCCACAGTCTTTCGAGCTGGTAGAACGCACGAGCTTGAACCTGCATGACGTGAACCACCACGCCGCCGAGGTCAACGAGTACCCACTCGCCTTGCTCAATGCCTTCGATACCAATCGGGCGGTTGCCAAAATCTTTGGCCATTTGAATTACGTTGTCAGCCAGTGACTTCACGTGGCGATTCGACGTGCCCGTGCAAACAATCATGTGGTCGGTGATGGTAGTGAGCTTCATCACGTCGATGACTTTGATGTCGATCGCCTTCATGTCTTCGAGCGCGGCGACAGCAACCTGCAAGAGAGTCGAGGGCTTGGCCTTGACGGGCTTGGCAGTGGTTTTAGTGAGTCGTGGCATCTTCGTCCTGGGTCAGCACCGCGATATCTGCGGCAGTTATATGGTTGAGTATCGCATCCGGCAACAGACCGCGCACGGACTGTTTTTTCTTCAGTAGACGGCGAATACGGGTTGAGGAAATGTCCAGCAGCGGTAGATCCAGCTGCATCCACAGGCCCGCAGGCGCGTTGTGCAGCGCGTCCGGATCGGTGGTGCGCAGGCCTTCCAGCGTGCTGGCGCACTCGGCAGACGCATCAAGTTTGGCGCCCTTGCGGGCGATCACGACCAGATGCGCCAGATTCAATAGTTCTTTCCAACGGTGCCAAGTGTGTAGATGCGCGAACGCATCGGCACCCATGATCAGCACTAGCGATGCTTTTGGATACTGCGCACGCAGCTCCGTCAGCGTATCGAAAGTAAACGATGTGCCTTGACGCAAAATCTCGCGATCATCGGCGACAAAGCCTTTCTCTTTACGCAGCGCCAAACGCAGCCATTCCAGACGACGCTGCGCGCTAACGCGTGCGACCGTGCGGTGTGGTGGATTGGCCGTAGGAATCAGATGCATGACAGATAGATCGAGACGCTCACGGCATTCGATCGCGACGCGCAGATGCCCGTTATGGAAAGGAGCAAACGCGCCGCCGAAAATGCCAATCGCTTTCATGCGTGACGATTAGCGAACATTGCCATCGCCAAACACAATCCACTTCTGCGAGGTTAAACCTTCAAGACCGACTGGTCCGCGTGCGTGGAACTTGTCAGTGCTGATGCCGATTTCGGCGCCAAGACCATACTCATAACCATCAGCAAAACGCGTTGAGGCATTAACCATCACCGAGCTCGAATCCACTTCGCGAATGAACTGACGCGCGCGGCTTAAGTTTTCAGTGATGATGGCGTCGGTGTGTGCCGAGCTGTACGTGTTGACGTGATCAATCGCTTGATCAACGTTATCGACAATCTTGATCGACAAAATCGGCGCGAGATATTCCGTGCGCCAGTCTTCTTCCGTCGCAGGACGAATGTCTTTGAGAATCTTGCGCGTGCGGTCACAGCCGCGCAGTTCAACGCCAGCCTCTACGTAAATGTCTTGCAGACGTGGCAATACTTTTTCTGCAATCAGTTTGTCGACCAGCAGCGTCTCCATCGTGTTGCAGGTGCCGTAGCGCTGCGTCTTGGCGTTCACCGCCACTGCAATTGCTTTTTCAATATCAGCCGCTGCGTCGATGTAAACGTGGCAAATGCCATCGAGATGTTTGATCACCGGCACGCGAGCATTTTTGCTCACGGCCTCGACCAGACCCTTGCCGCCGCGCGGAATGATGACGTCGATAAATTCTGGCATCGCGACCATTTCGCCAACGGTGCGACGGTCGGTGATGTCGAGCACTTGCACGGCGTCTTCTGGCAAGCCAGCAGCGCCGAGTGCGCGTTCAATGCAACGCGCAATCGCTTGATTGGAGTTCATCGCCTCAGAGCCGCCGCGAAGAATCGCAGCGTTGCCAGACTTGAGGCACAGCGCCGCTGCATCAGCAGTGACGTTAGGACGAGATTCGTAAATGATGCCGACGACGCCGAGTGGCACGCGCATCTTGCCGACTTGAATGCCGGATGGGCGCATCTTCATGTCGGTGATTTCGCCGACGGGGTCAGCCAGATTGGCGACCTGCTTCACACCGTCTGCCATTGCAGCGATGCGGTCTTCGTTCAGCTCAAGACGATCCAGCAGCGCAGCGTCGAGCTTGGCAGCACGACCACTTCGCATGTCTTCAGCGTTGGCCTGCAGCAAGCTGCGGGTTTCGTTGATCAGGATTTCGGCGAGCGCGAACAAACAGGCGTTCTTGGTGCCGGAATCAGCCTTGGCCATTTCACGTGCGGCAACCCGGGCTTTTTTGCCCTTGTCCTGCATGTAATTAGCGATCGCTTGATCGTCGCCTTTGCTCTTTACAGCTTTAGTTGCGGTACTCATGGGACTCTACGAGAGGCGGCGCCACTGGCCGCGAGCGTCAATATTAACAATTCCTCCCATGCCTGTTCCTTTCCGCCGGTCGATTTAGCCGCCGAATCGATGGTGGCGCAGCGCCTGAGCCAGCCGTAAACCTGCGGTAAACGGGTGCGAATCAGCGCCTTAGACAGCTGGGCCTGGTTTTTTCGGGGCACGCCAGCCTGCTGGCAGGCACTGCCCGCATCGCCAGATTGCGCATAAGCGGCCTGCGCTTTGGCCCAAGTGCGCAGGCTCCAGAGCAGCGCGCCGAGGATTTCCATCACCTCAAAACCCTCTTCGCGGAGGCGATTCAGGCTGCGGACGGCGCCGGGGGCGTCGCCCTGTTGCATAAGCGCAATAAAGTCGAAGGCCTCATAACGGGCGCTGTCGGCCACCGCGTTTTCGAGCTCATCAACGGTGATGCGGCTGTTCGGATAGAGCAGATTTAGCTTGTAGATGTCCTGCGAAGCGGCGAGCAGATTTCCTTCGGTGCGCTCAGCGAGCAGCGAGAGTGCTTCTGGCTCCAGGTCTACACCCGCCAATTTCATCCGCGATTCCAGCCAAGGCTTGAACTCACCTGCCTGCATCGGCTCGAAATAAAGCGCCGCGCCATTGGTTTCAAACGCCATGTACCAAGCGCCGGAACGGCTACGCCATTCAATCGCGCCACAAATCAGGATCAGCAAAACATCTTGCGGCGGCTTGCTCGCCAACTGCTGCAACACCTTGCTGCCTTCAACGCCCGGCGCACCGGAGGGCAAATTGATCTCAACAATGCGACGCGTCGCGAACAGCGACATGCTGGCGCAGGAATCGACCACCCGCTGCCAGTTGAAACTCTTATCGACATCCAGCGTCTCGCGCTCGCTGTAACCATCCTTGCGAGCTTTGGCACGGATTGCGTCGAGCGATTCTTGAATCAGCAAAGGTTCTTCGCCAGCCACGATGTAGATGGGGGCTAGGCCTCTGGTGAGATGCGAGGAGAGTTGGCTGGAGCTGAGGCGCACGGGGATAAAACTGGTTATTGAAAGGCCATTCTACCGGTTGGGGCGATGGTGGTCATGTTCAGTTAGCGCTGTCTGTTGCTATTTGAGGTGGCGTCTTTCGCGCTGTGGCGCGAGTGACTTTTCTTTGCGTGCCCAAAGAAAAGTAACCAAAAGAAACGGCACCCTGCGACTACGCCGGAACAAAAAGCGTTCCGGTTCCCTGCGCTTCTCGCACTGATCGGGGTGCATGACAGGCCATCCATGGCCAGGCATGCACGCTCGGCTCCTGCCTCGCCCGACGCGAAGCGTCGGCAATAACCGATCAGTGCTGTGATGCTCGGCGTTGTCGAAGGGAACCCGGCAAAGCAAAGCCACTTGTACATCTCATTAGCTAGCGAGCGAATGTGCCGTGATGAAGTGATTGATGTGATCAAAAGTGCTGCTAACACTTTTACTGTTCTCAAGAACCGCTTAAGCCTTTGAGGAGATCCCCGCAACATTCACAGCAAGAGTCGCTTTGCTTTTGATGTCGGGCCCCTTCGGCAGCGCCGAGCATCACAGTCTTGTCCGGTTATTGCCGCGCAACGACGCGGGCGAGGCAGGAGCCGAGCGTGCGTGTCTGGCCATGGATGGCCTGTCACGCACCCCGGTCAAGACGAGAAGCGCAGGGTGCCCGCACAGCTTCATCGTGCGGGCGTAGACGCAGGGTGTGCTTTCTTTTGGTTAGCTTTTCTTTGCACAAGCAAAGAAAAGTAACTCGCGCCTCAGCGCGAAAAACGCCATCTCAAAGAAGAACAGGCAGTAGTTAAAAAAGCAAAAGCAAAACTGGATTGCCGCCTACGCGGGAATGACAGACAAAAAAGAAACGCGCCTTGCGGCGCGTTTCTTTCAATCAATCCAGCATGGCTCAACCTTTAGACCATAAGCTCCATCTGAAAATCCCCCTTGGAAGCCCCGCAATCCGGACAGGTCCAATCCTCGGGAATATCTTCCCAGCGAGTGCCCGCAGCAATTCCATCCGCCGGCCAGCCAACTGCTTCGTCATAAACGTAGCCACATCCGGCGCACTGCCATTTACGCAATTTCACTGCGTTCTGGTTCCAGTGACCGCAACAAAATCCACCTTCTCTCTCACCGCACAATCCGGACAAGGCCATGCATCTGGAATCTGCGACCAACGCGTGCCTGCGGCAAAACCTTCACGCGGACAGCCCTGCGCTTCGTCGTAGATGTAACCGCAATCCGTGCATTGATAACGCGCAGCATCCGCAGCCGTTGCAGGTTTGATCGCCGCGTGACCACCGGGGAACAGCGCCGGATTGCCATCACTAGGCACTTGGTTGTTCCAGCGTGCGAGCAGTTCTGCGCGCTTCGGCGGATAGATGTTGGCTTGGCTCAAATCGCCTTTGAAATGCTTGGCCACCAACGGATCCATCTGGCGGAACCACAGGAATGGGATGTAAGCCGGAATCAGCATCGACGCATAACCCGATGGCAGCTGTGGGCTTTCATCAAAGTGGCGCAGTGCCTGGAAGCGACGCGTTGGATTCGCGTGGTGATCCGAATGACGCTGCAGCTGATACAGAAAAAGATTGGTAACGATGTGATTGCTGTTCCAAGAATGTTTTGGTTGGCAACGCTCGTAACGACCATCAGCGCCCTTCTTACGGAGTAGGCCGTAATGCTCGATGTAGTTGATGACTTCTAGCAACGATGCGCCGTAGAACGCTTGCAGCAACAGGAACGGCAGCGCCGCCCAACCCAGCCACAGCACGATGGCGCCGAAGAACACCCAGGTCATTGCCCATGATTGGAGGTTGTCGTTATCCAAACTCCACACGCTCTTGCCAGTGCGCGCGAGCCGTTCTTTCTCGATGCCCCAAGCGGATTTCACAGCGCCGATCATTGTGCGCGGCAGAAATGCCCAGAAGGATTCGCCCATCTTGGAGCTAGCCGGATCATCTGGCGTCGCGACATTCTTGTGATGGCCACGCGTGTGCTCAACATAGAAATGGCCATAGGCCACTGGTGCCAAAGTGATCTTGGCGAGCCAACGATCAAGCGACTCTTTCTTGTGTCCTAGTTCATGCGCCGTATTGATGGCAATACCGTTTGCAGTACCCACCGTGAAGATCAAGCCGACCAGTTCAAAACCCGACACGTGATTGTTCACCACCAGCCATGCGCCCCAGATGGTGGCGAGGAATTGCGTAGGGATATAGGCGTAAACGATGGCGCGGTAGTAGAGGTTGTTTTCCAACTCTGCCACTGCAGATTCAGGCGGATTATTTTTGTCTTCGCCAATCAACCAATCGAGCAAAGGGATCAAGCCGTATACGAGCAGCGGGCCGCCCCAAGCCCAAACCGTCCAGCCCGTCCATTGGAAGAGACCAATGGCGGCGAGCACCAAAACTGGAATCAAAGGACTCAGCAACCAAAGATAGAATTTACCGTCGACCCAGTGTTCTTTAGCTGGTGTCCCGGCTTGGTTCATGACTGTGCTCATGTCTCTCTCCACCTTGTCGCCCGACTATGGTCTCGGGCTGCCACGACGGTATATGCCCGGCGCGGTGGTATAGTCAATGCCATTGCACAATGGCGGAATACGCTGCACTCCGGCAAACCACAGTCAAACGCCGCCGCCTGCGCCAAACGCCGGAAAAATCTATTAAAACGCCGCTCAGCGGCCGACTGACCCGATGGAACACATAGATACGCTGAGTCTGATCCTGAACGACATCCGTCTACACGGCGCGGTTTTCCGCGAGTCGCAGATGTCGGCGCCGTGGGCGATGCGACTGCATACGCCAGGGCTCACCAGCTTTCATATCGTTACCCGTGGCGAAGCTTGGCTGCTGCGTGCGAATGCTGAGCCGCTGAAATTGCAGGCGGGCGATATCGTGACGCTGCCCAGTGGCGTTGAGCATCGCGTACAAGACGATCCCGCCACGCGCGTAACACCGCACGACTTGATGCCAGAACTCAGCGGCTTGCAGGTCGAGCCGGTGCGCCTTGGTGCCGACGGCACCACGACCGGATTGCTCAGCGGTCATTTCCGTTTCGATATTGATCTGGCGCGGCCGTTGATTGCAGCGCTGCCGGATGTCATGCATCTGCGCAGCATCACCGGGACGCCCCCGCTCTGGCTGCGCATTGGCTTGCAGTTCATTGCGCAGGAAACGGCAACCACGCAGCCCGGCCAACAAGTCATCATTAATCGCATCGCTGACATTTTGTTGGTGGAAGCTTTGCGCGATCACGTCGCCTCACTGCCGGAAGGCGTTGGCAACTGGCTGCTGGCCTTGCGTGATAGCTCCTTATCCGCCGCCCTCGCCGCCATGCATCAAGCGCCAGAGCGCAATTGGACGGTGCCGGAACTGGCCGAGATCGCGCATCTGTCGCGCTCCGCGTTTGCCGAGCGTTTTGCGCAGGTGATGGGTCAGCCGCCGCTGTCGTATCTCACCGAACACCGCATGCGTCTGGCCGCGTGGAAACTGACGCAGACGCGACTGACGATGGCACAAATTGCTGCACAGGTCGGTTACGCCTCAGAAACCGCGTTTAGTCAGGCTTTTAAGCGCGCCCACGGACAATCTCCGTCCGGCTTCCGAAAGACTTAAAATAGGCCCCATGGAACGCAACTACACCCCCGCCGATCATTTGTTGATGCGCCTGCAACAGGGCCTGTCGATTCTTGCGCCGCGCAACGACATCGGTCGCAAAAATCCTTCGCAGCACACCGAAGAACCGGAGCTGCAGGATCGCGAACGTCGTCATGCCGCAGGTTTGATGCGCGTGAATCACGCGGGTGAAGTTGCAGCGCAGGCGCTGTATCACGGCCAGGCACTCACTGCGCGTAACCCACAGGTGCGTGAGCATCTGCTGAAAGCTGCTGCGGAAGAACAAGATCATCTGCGTTGGTGCGAAGAACGTTTGGGTGAACTCGGCGAAGGCCCGAGCAAACTCAAACCACTTTGGTACGCAGGCTCGTTTGCGATTGGCGCTGCTGCAGGTTTGGCTGGCGACAAGTGGAGCTTGGGTTTTGTTGCTGAAACCGAGAAACAAGTTTCTGAACACTTGGGCGAGCATCTGCAAAATCTGCCCGAGCAAGACGAAAAGAGCCGCAGCATCATCAGTACCATGCAGGCTGACGAAACCCGTCACGGTCATGAAGCTGAAGAAGCGGGCGGTCGCCAACTGCCCTTGCCTATTCGCGAGCTGATGAAGCGCGCCGCCAAGGTCATGAAGCGCGCTGCTTATCGCTTCTAAGCTGGATCCGTAGGGTGCGCTGTGCGCACGCGGTAATGAGTACGCGTGCGCACAACGCACCCTACATCGCTTTATAAAGTACGAACGGGCATAAGCGGCGAACGATCAGCCGCAGTGCACACCCAGCGATAGGTCTAGTATTCCCTCATCGGCGAAAGCCCTCCAGATGAGGACAGCAAGATGAAAAGACGTGAACTGATGCGCCATGGCCTTGCCGCAATTGGCATCGCTGCTTTTGCAAAACCACTGTCTGCCATCGCCGCGCAAGTGAGCGCCAAACTCAGCAAGAGCAAAGCCGAGTGGCAAAAACTTTTACAGCCTGCGCAATACGACGTGCTGTTTGAAGAAGGCACGGAGTATCCAAATAGCAGCCCGCTGTTGAAAGAAAAACGCGCCGGGAAATTTATCTGCGCGGCCTGCTATCTGCCGCTGTTTGATACCAGCACCAAATACGAAAGTGGCACCGGCTGGCCAAGTTTTTATGCAGCCCTGCCGGATGGCGTAGCAACAAAAGTTGATTTCAAACTTGTATTGCCACGCACCGAATATCACTGCTCACGCTGTGGCGGTCACCAAGGCCACGTGTTCGACGATGGCCCTCAGCCGACCGGCAAGCGCTACTGCAATAACGGCGTGGCGCTGTTGTTCGTACCTAAGGATCAAGACCTGCCCGCACTCCGAAGCTAGTCATCACGTATCAACGAAATGACCTGCTGAATCCTGAAACAAAAAGCCCCGCAATTTGTGGGGCTTCTGTTTGCAACAACTCAAGCAACAATCTTTCAGCGCTCGAAAACCAACAGCGTCGAAGTCGCTGACGCGTAGAGCCTTCCTTGCGCATCGCACAGACGCGCCTCCGCAAATGCAGCGCGACGACCGATCGACAACACCTTACCCTCAGCGCGCAACACGCCGGAATCTTTGCTGATCGCCTTGTGGTATGCGACCTTCAACTCCAGCGTTGTGTAGCCCTGCGTTGGACTCAAGCGCGAATGCACTGCACAGCCACAAGCGGAATCAAGCAGCGTCGCGGCGTAACCACCGTGCACGCTACCGATTGGGTTGTAAGCACGCTCGCTCGGCACACCAGCAAAGACTGCAAGGCCCGCTTCGACTTCGACGAAATCGAAGTCGAGTGCGCTGAGAATGCCCGGCTTGCGGCCGGACGCCATCAACGCGCGCAGCTGCGCAAGACCATCCAAGCCGGGCGCCACTTCATCAGCGAGCCCAGCCATTACGCACCTTCCAGAATTGCGACTGCGCCTAAGCCACCTGCGGCACACAAGGAAACTAACGTGCGTCCAGATTTACCTGTCTTGGCGCGATGCGCCGCCAACTGCTTGGCTGCACCTGCCAATACGCGTGCACCGGTTGCAGCAAATGGATGGCCCACGCCCAGAGATCCACCATTGACGTTGAGCTTGCTGCGATCAATCTTGCCAAGCGCCGCATTCAAACCGAGCTTGTTGCGACTGAACTCGTCGCTTTCCCAGGCTGCGAGCGTGCACAGCACTTGTCCGGCAAACGCTTCATGAATTTCGTAGTAGTCGAAATCCTGCAGCGTTAAACCATTGCGTGCGAGCAAGCGTGGCACGGCGTAGGCAGGTGCCATCAACAAACCTTCTGCATCAGGCCCAAAGAAGTCCACTGCGGCTGTTTCTGCATCCACCAGGAATGCTTGTGGCTTGTGGCCATTCGCAGCCGCCCATTCTTCAGACGACAACAACAACGCAGCAGCGCCATCGGTCAGCGGTGTCGAGTTACCTGCGGTCAACGTGCCCTTGCCTGAAGTCTTGTCGAATGCAGGCTTGAGCTTGGCGAGCTTCTCGGCCGTGGTGTCGGCACGCAGATTGTTATCGCGATCCAAGCCCTTAAATGGCACCAAGAGATCGCTGTAGAAACCTTCCTTGTATGCACGCGCAGCGTTGAGATGACTAGCCAGCGCCAGTTCATCCTGCGCCTCACGCGTGATGCCCCACTGCTTCACCATCAATTCAGTGTGTTCGCCCATGCTCATGCCCGTGCGACGCTCGTTCACGTTCGGCACTGAAGGCTTGAACATGGAAGGACGCAATTGCGTGATTAGCGAAAACTTTTCACCATTGGTCTTGGCGCGATTGATCTTCAGAATCAATTTGCGCAGAGAATCTTGCAGCGACACTGGGGCATCAGAAGAAGAATCAACGCCGCCTGCGATGCCGACTTCAATCTGTCCCGCTGCAATCTTGTTACCAACGGCAATCGCTGTTTCTAGCGAAGTCGCACAAGCCTGTTGCACGTCGTACGCCGGTGTCTGCGCAGAAAGCCCGCTGTCGAGCGTGGCTTCGCGGCTGATGTTGGCATCACGCGAATGCTTGAGCACCGCGCCTGCCGCGACCTCACCGATGCGTTGGCCTTTGAGACCAAATTTATCAACCACGCCACGCAGCGCTGCGGTCAACATTTCAATATTGCTGGCCTCGGCGTACTGGGTGTTCTGACGCGCAAACGGTATGCGCTGACCACCTAAAATTGCGATTCTCTTTGAAGTTTTCATGACACACTCCTAGCTAGTGATAGCCAACAATTAATTCTTGTAACGAGCAGCAGCCTGATTGCGCGAAAGATTCGGGCCGAGCTTGAGACGCGCTGCTGTAGCGTTATTCCAATCTTCGATGTTCGGCAATGACGGAATCGTGACGACCTCACCTTGGTCGTAGCCAGACAATGCTGCGTCCACCATTTCATCCACGTCCATCAGAATTTCCTGCGGCAGATTGTGAATGCCGGTGCCTGAGCGTTCCCAAATTTCAGTGCGCGTCGCGCCCGGCAAAACGGCCTGCACTTGAACGCCCTTGCCTGCCAACTCTTGCTGCAATTTGAGCGTGAGGTTGAGCACGTACGCTTTAGTGCCGCTATACGCACCGTTAAACATTTCTGGGGCCAGCGCCAATACCGAACTGATATTGATCAGGCTGCCTGCTTTGCGCGCGACAAAACCCGCCAGCGCGGCGAGCGCCAAACGTGATGGCGCGGTGATGTTGAGCTGGATCATTTTCTCCAGCACCGCCGGATCGGCATCAATCAGTTCGCCACTCATGGCGACACCGGCATTATTTACGAGCATCGTGATCTGGCTGTTCTCGCGCAGCTGTTGTTCAACGCGTGCCAGATCGGCCGCGACGGTCAAATCGGCTTGAATCACTTCAACCGGAACGCCGCTCTGTTGACGCAGTTTGCCTGCCAGCTGCTCAAGACGTTGCAGGTCGCGGGCGACCAGAATCAGCCCGTAGCCGCGCTTGGCGAGGCGATCGGCGTATGTCGCGCCAATACCTGTTGAGGCGCCGGTGATCAGGGCAAAACCTTTGTTCTGTGCTTGTGTCATTTCCGCTCTCCAGTGATTCATGCCTATTTACATGATGGTCATCATGATTAATTATATGACGACCATCATGTATAATGTCAAGCATTGGAAGTGAGGAGACTGAAATATGAAAGTCAGCAGAGAACAGGCCGCGGAGAACCGGGAGAAGATCCTGTCGGCAGCGGCGGCGCTTTTCCGGGAGCGCGGCTTTGAAGGCATCGGCGTATCCGATCTGATGAAACAGGTTGGGCTGACGCACGGTGGCTTTTACGGCCACTTCAAATCCAAAGAGGACTTAATGGCGCAGGCCTGCACCTATGCCTTCGAGGAAAAATTGCGCGCTTGGGGCGCACCGCTCGCTCGCAAGAGTGAAAAGCCACTCGTTGATTTCACCAATGGCTATCTGACGACGCAACACCGCGACAGTCCGGAGAACGGCTGCGTGATTGCTGCGCTGGCGGTGGATTCGACACGCCAAGGCCCCGCCGTGCGCAGAGCCGTTACAGAAGGACTCAAGCAGCAGATCGAAATGTTGTCACTGATGGTGCCCGGCAAAACCGCTAAAGAACGTCGCGATAAGGCGTTGGCAACTTACTCCAGTCTGATCGGCGCTTTGATATTGGCGCGTGCGGTCGATGAGCCTGAGCTGTCAGCGGATTTTCTGCGTGCGGTGAAGGATTCAGTCACCGAATCCGCCTAAAGCTCTGCAAACAAAAAACCCACCTGACGGTGGGTTTTTTGTTACATCCAGCAGGTTAACGCTGAATGTTATTACCGTAATAAATTTCCATGATTTCGTGGTTCACGTTCTCACGGATTTTGCGGGCTTCGCGTGGTGGCAGTTCTGACGCACCTTCACCGAACAGATAGGTATCGAGGTCCAGTTCCTTCAGGCGCATCTTCGTGTGGAAGATGAATTCCTGATAAACGTTGACGTCGATCATCTGGTAACGATTTTTGATGTCGGCCGAGATGAAGCTCTGGATCGAATCCACGTTGTGGTCGATGAAGTGCTTCATGCCACGCACGTTGCGGGTAAAGCCGCGCACGCGGTAGTCGAGCACGACGATGTCGCTCTCGAAGGACTTGATCAGATAGTTCAGCGCCTTCAACGGCGAAATCTTGCCGCAGGTGGAGACGTCAATGTCTGCACGGAAGGTCGAGATGCCGTTATCCGGATGCGTTTCTGGATAGGTATGAACCGTGATGTGGCTCTTGTCCAAATGGCTGACGACCGAATTTTTCGGCGTCGTCAGGCCATCGTGGTGACCTTCCGAGATCAGCATCGTCACCGACGCGCCCTGTGGATCGTAATCCTGGCGCGCAATATTGAGGATGTTGGCGCCAATGATGTTGGCCACTTCCGTCAGGATCGCGGTCAAACGCTCAGCGTTATACGCCTCGTCGATGTACTCGAGGTACTCCTGCTGATGCTCTTTGCTGCGGGCATAGCAGATGTCATAAATGTTGAAACTCAAGGACTTAGTGAGGTTGTTGAACCCCAGCAGCTTGAGTTTCGGATTATTAGTTGGTTTGGGCTTGGGCTTGGCCAATGCAGGAACCCCTCAGATACAGAATAAAAAGGCGCGCCTATCAGCGCGCCCACTGCTGTCTATTATCCAATAAATCGCCCGCCGGTGTATGAAGCTTTCGAGTCAGCCTTTTAAGCCGTTTCGCGGACTTCGTAATCATGGGTGATATTGCAGCCACCCTTGGCCAGCATGATCGAGGCCGAGCAGTACTTTTCTGCCGACAGTTCCACCGCACGCTTCACGTGGTTCTCGCCCAACTCTTTGCCGGTCACCACAAAGTGCAGGTGGATATCGGTAAATACTTTCGGGTCAGTGTCGGCGCGCTTGGAGGTCAGTTCGCAATAGCAGTCCGTAACGTTCTGACGAGACTTCTTAAGAATCATCATCACGTCCACTGAAGAGCAGGCACCAACGCCCAGCAACAACAGCTCCATCGGACGCGGGCCGAGGTTGCGGCCGCCGATTTCCTGAGGGCCATCAATCACGATGGCATGGCCACTGCCGGTTTCACCGATAAAGGCTGCGTTTTCTGACCACTTGATCCGGGCTTGCACGATTTTCTCCACAGAGTGAAGAACAAGTATTGTGGTATTTTCGAAAAAAACAAGCGCCTACATCAGGCGAGGGAGAAGTTTCGGAATGCTTGACAAGCCAGTCGTGCAAGCCTTTATCACTCAGGCGCACAAACGTAGTTACCCAGCAAAGCACACACTCATTCACACGGGAGATGTTCCGCAGACGCTGTACCTGATTCTTGAAGGCTCTGTCAGCATCCAGCTTGAGGATGAGCAGGGCCACGAAATCGTACTAGCCTATCTTGGAGCAGGCTCATTCTTTGGTGAGCTCTGCTTGTTTCCGGAACAACAAGCACGCACCGCCATTGTTCGCACGCGGAGTCCAACGCTAGTCGCTGAAATTGGATATCAAAATTTCCGTCTGTTTAACCAGAAGCATCCGGAAATCATGTTCGAGGTCGCGGGCCAACTCGCAGCGCGCTTGCGCGATACCAGCCGCCGCTTGGGCGATCTCGCCTTCCTCGACGTCTCAGGCCGTATTGCGCGCACCCTGCTGGAACTGTGCCAACGACCAGAAGCCGTGCAAAGCCTACGCGGCACAACGGTCCGCATCAGTCGTCAGGAATTAGCACGCAATGTTGGCTGCTCGCGCGAAATGGCGGGCCGCGTTTTAAAGAAGCTGGAAGAAGATGGCGTGCTCACCAGCAAAGGCCGAAGCATCCATATCAACAAGATCAAAGGCGTGGCGGCTTAGCGTAGCCCGGGAGAAACCCGGGTCACCGCCATTTTCTTGATGACGCCTCCCGGGTTTCACCCGGGCTACGGATTTACGCGATCAAATCCTTCAGCGCTTTGCCCGGACTTGGCTGGCGCATCAGTGATTCGCCAATCAGGAAACGATGCACGTCCGAGTCACGCATGCGCGCAACGTCATCTGGCTTGGCGATGCCACTTTCGGTAACCACTTCGCAGCCTTTCGGCAGCAGCGGCAATAAATCCAGTGTCGTTTCCAGACTCGTTGCGAAGGTACGCAGATTGCGGTTGTTGATGCCGAGCAGATATTCGTTGCCAAGACCGGCGTCGAGCACTTGATCGAGTTCAGCGCGGTCGTGAATTTCAACCAGCACATCTAACTTCAACTCACGCGCACAGGCGTGGAGTTCGTTGAGTTGTTGTTTGCCTAATGCGGCAGCAATCAGCAGCACGCAGTCGCCACCGATGGCGCGCGCTTCCATGATCTGCAGTGCGTCGATCAAGAAATCTTTGCGAATCACCGGCAGCGTGCAAGCTGAGCGTGCGGCTTTCAGATAATCGTTATGGCCTTGGAAGAACTGCACATCGGTGAGAACGGACAAACAAGCAGCGCCTCCCTCTGCGTATTCATTCGCGATCCACGCCGGATCAAAATCTGCACGGATCAGACCCTTGCTTGGCGATGCTTTTTTGATTTCAGCAATCACGCCTGCACCGCCAGCTTTTACCTTGGCGTTCAATGACGCTGCAAAACCACGCGGTGCGCTTTGCTCAGAAATCAGATCTTGCAGCGCAGTCTTCGAATACTGTTTTTTCAGCGCGCCAATTTCGTCTTTCTTAACCGCCAGAATTTTGTCGAGAATGTCGCTCATGCTTTCAGTCGCTGAGTAGTTTTAATGAATTGATCGAGACGAGCGCGTGCCGCGCCGCTCGCGAGGGATTCGCGTGCTTTGGTCACGCCGTCACCAATCGAATTGGCCAGGCCTGCTGTGTAAAGCGCAGCGCCGCTGTTGAGAATGACAATGTCACGCGCAACGCCGGGCGTGTTGTCCAGCACTTCGAGAATCTTGGCGCGTGATTCATTGGCATCCGCCACTACTAGATTGCGGCTGGAGGACATCGGCAAACCAAAATCTTCTGGCTGAACTTCGTACTCGCGTACGACGCCATCGCGTAGCTCACCGACCATCGTCGCTGCGCCTAATGTGATTTCGTCCATGCCGTCTTTGCCCCAGACGACCATCGCGCGCTTGGTGCCGAGGCGTTCGAGAACACGAACTTGAATACCGACGAGATCAGCATGAAACACACCCATCAAAATGTTCGGCGCACCAGCTGGATTCGTCAGCGGACCGAGAATATTGAAGATGGTGCGCACACCCATCTCTTTACGAACAGGCGCAACCGCTTTCATCGCTGGATGATGGTTCGGTGCAAACATGAAACCGATGCCGGTTTCTGCAATGCACTCCGCCACGCGCTCTGGCGCAAGATCAATCACAACGCCAAGTGCTTCAAGCACATCGGCGCTGCCAGACTTTGATGAGACGCCGCGATTGCCATGCTTGGCCACGCGCGCGCCTGCTGCTGCAGCAACAAACATTGAACAGGTCGAAATATTGAAGCTGTGGCTGCCGTCGCCACCCGTGCCGACGATGTCGACAAAGTGCTGGCTGTCAGCAACCTGCACCGGACGCGACAATTCGCGCATCACTTGCGCAGCAGCCGCAATTTCGCCAACTGTTTCTTTCTTAACGCGCAGGCCGGTGAGAATCGCCGCCGTCATCACGGGCGAAACTTCGCCTCGCATGATCTGGCGAATCAGATCCATCATCTCATCGTGAAAAATCTCACGATGCTCAATGGTCCGCTGCAAGGCTTCCTGTGGCGTCATTTGTTCTGCTCCAGAAAATTACGCAGCAGCGCATGACCGTGCTCGGTCAGAATCGATTCCGGGTGAAACTGCACACCTTCAATCGGCAATGTCTTATGGCGCATGCCCATGATCTCGTCGCGCGAGCCATCGGCGTGTTGCGTCCACGCAGTCACCTCCAGACATTCCGGCAGATCGCTCTTCTCGACAATCAGCGAGTGATAGCGCGTTGCGGTGTACGGACTCGGCAGACCTTTGAACACGCCAATATCGCTGTGATGAATCGGCGAAACCTTACCGTGCATGACTTCGCGCGCACGCTTGACCGTGCCACCAAACGCTTGGCCAATCGATTGATGCCCGAGGCAGACACCGAGGATCGGAAACTTGCCCTTGAGCTGATCAATCAGCGCCAAGCAAA
This sequence comes from Stenotrophobium rhamnosiphilum, assembly GCF_003052265.1. GTDB lineage: Bacteria > Pseudomonadota > Gammaproteobacteria > Nevskiales > Nevskiaceae > Stenotrophobium > Stenotrophobium rhamnosiphilum. The sequence goes on along the minus strand of NZ_QANS01000001.1, from coordinate 81,446 downwards.
TGCCCGCTTCATTTGGCGTGCAAGGTCCTGGCGACAAGATGATGTGCGAAGGGCGCAGTGCGGCCACTTCATCCACCGTAATCTTGTCGTTGCGATGCACCTGAACTTCTGCACCCAACTCGCCGAAGTACTGCACGAGGTTGTAGGTGAATGAGTCATAGTTGTCGATCATGACAATCATGACGCGACTCCTTCTGTTTTGATCCACTGAACAATTCGCGCAACCACGTCCTTGTTCTGCTTGATCCAGTTGTAATGATTCAAGCGCGCGCCGCTGTCTTTCTCGCCTAAGGCAAGATGCGTCACACGTGCTTGCGTGAGTTTGTTGAGCAGATTTTTCTGCGAGCGATGTGGCGCCAGCGTGTCGTGATCAAAGCTCAATCCCAGCACCGGTTTCTGCAACGTGCCTAAAGCCGCTTCATAGTCCGCGCCAACGCCGGCCAGATCCAGCCGACCCGTGCGGCCAAAACGCGCCCAGTCTTGCATCAGTGTTTTTGCTTCAGTGCCGCCGAAGCCGACTCGCTTGCCTGGGAAATAACCCAGCGCACCGCTCAGCACGCCAGCGAATTGCGTGAACGCGAGAATGCCGAGTGCCTTCGCGCCTTTCCAACTCCGGAAATACACGCTGCCGCTGGCGACAATCACCGCGCCAGCAACATCGGCTGGTTGAGTTGCCGCGTGCATCACCGACACTTGCCCACCAAGACTATGGCCGAACAAATAGATCGGCGAAGTAGCGAAACGCGAACGCAATGCAGACAAGGCAGCAGTCCAATCTTTTTCAATCAGATCGCGATAACCGTAATCCACGCTTTTACCTGCACGCAGACTGCTCGAACCAATACCGCGCAGTTCAATCACCGCAGCATTCACGCCTGCCGCAGCGAAAGCTTCCGCCAGCGGCGTATAGATGCGCGCAGGCGTGCCCATCGCAGGGCCGATCAAAAGCAGCGGTGCGTTTGCAGATGCAGAGAAGATCGTGAGATCAAAAGCGTGACCATCCGCAGCAGTGACTTTCAAAGTCTCGCTCATGACGACGTTCCCGCTTGCGCAGCAGCTTTCATCATCGCGCGCGCCTTGTTCATGGTTTCTTCCCACTCGGAATCAGGCACGGAGTCGGCGACGATGCCTGCGCCGGCTTGCACATAAATTTTGCTGTCCTTGATCACAGCGGTGCGAATCGCAATCGCCATGTCCATATTGCCGTCCCAGCCGAGATAGCCAACAGCACCACCATAGATGCCGCGCTTGACCGGCTCCAACTCGTCGATGATTTCCATCGCACGAATTTTCGGTGCGCCAGACAAGGTGCCAGCGGGGAATGCGGCCGCGAGTGCATCGAGCGCATCAATCTCTGGATTCAATTTTCCGGTGACGTTGGAAACGATGTGCATCACATGCGAGTAACGCTCAATCGCCATCTTCTCGGTGAGCTTGACGGTGCCGGTGCGTGAAACGCGGCCGGCATCGTTACGGCCCAGATCGATCAGCATCAGGTGCTCGGCGATTTCTTTCGGATCTGCGAGCAGCTCCTGCTCTAACGCAAGATCTTCTTCCTTCGTGGCGCCGCGCTTACGCGTACCTGCAATCGGACGCACAGTGATCTCACCATCCTGCACACGCACCAGAATTTCTGGCGATGAACCGACGACATGGTGATCGCCCAGATGCATGCAGTAGAGGTACGGCGAAGGATTGAGTCGACGAATCGCGCGATACAGTGCGGCTGGCTCTGCAGTGAACGGTGCCGTCAAACGCTGCGACGGCACAACCTGCATCACGTCGCCTGCTGCGATGTACTGCTGGATGCGTTCAACCGCTGCGCAGAATTTCTCTTGCGTGAACTCGGAAACAAAATCCGGCGCGTGACTATCACGTGGGAGTGGTGAACGAGTCTGCGTTGCTGGCTGAGCAAGCTGCGCTTCGATTTCATCGAGCCGCGCATTCGCGCGCTTGAGGTCTGCTGCATCGGCCGGATCAGCGTGCACGACCAGCGTCAGCGTTGCGCGCAGGCTGTCGAACACGACGAGTTCATCTGCAACCATCAGCAGGATGTCTGGCGTACCGAGTGGATCCTGCTTCTGCGTCTTGGCGAGCTTAGGCTCGAAGTAACGCACACAGTCGTAACCGAAGTAGCCGACAAGACCGCCAGCAAAACGCGGCAGTGAAGGTTCCGGACGCACGCGCAGACGCTTCGCGTATTCGCGTACGAATTCGATGGGCTCTTGGGAATTCAGTTCTTCAACGATCTTGCCGTCGCGACTGACGCTGACCTGCTGGCCATGAACGCGCAGCACTTCGCGACAAGGCAAACCGATGAAGGAGTAACGGCCCCACTGTTCGCCGCCTTGCATCGATTCGAGCAGGAAGGAATAGGGGCGGTTGCCGAGTTTGAGATAGGCGCCGACGGGTGTATCGAGGTCGCCCGACAGTTCGCGGGTAATCGCGACGCGGTTGTATTGTGACGATGACATTTGAGACGTTTTCCTAGCTACACCGGAATCTGCCGCTCTTATGCGTTAGTCATTCCGATGTGTGATTATTTAACGAATTGATTTAATAGTTAAACAAATAATCACAGTTGCCATCGCCAAGAAGGCGATAGCGGCAAACGAACAATGGCAGTTAGAGCGGTCATCAGGCGCCTATTTTGCCCCAGCAATCGCTTCGCGCATAGCGCGGATTGTTGCGGCGTAATCTTTGGAGTTAAAAATGGCCGAACCGGCGACGAAAGTATCGGCGCCCGCAGCGGCGATTTCAGCGATGTTATCGATCTTCACGCCGCCGTCGATTTCGAGGCGGATATCACGGCCACTGCTATCAATGATCGCGCGTGCATCAGCCAGTTTGCTCAAGGCCGAAGGCAAGAAGCTCTGACCACCGAAGCCAGGGTTCACCGACATCAACAGAATCATGTCGACCTTGTCGAGCACGTAGTTGAGGATGTCCAGCGGCGTTGCGGGATTGAAGACCAAGCCCGGCTTGCAGCCCGCATCGCGGATCGCCTGAAGGCTACGATCAACGTGGCGCGTGGCTTCTGGATGGAACGTAATGTAGGTCGCGCCAGCCTTGGCGAATTCCTGCGCCAGCGCATCGACCGGCTCCACCATCAAATGCACATCCAGCGGCGCGGTGATGCCGTATTTGCGCAACGCGGCAGCCACGGCCGGTCCAAACGTCAGATTCGGCACGTAATGGTTGTCCATCACATCGAAGTGAACGATATCGGCGCCCGCGGCCAATACGCGCTCGACGTCTTCGCCAAGACGAGCGAGGTCGGCGGACAAAATACTGGGCGCAATCAAGGGAGCGAGTGGGCTCTTGGACATGGTTTTGGCGATCGAAACAAGGTCAGGATTGGCCGTCATTATCCCCGGGCGGCGGGCAAAGTGCGATTGCTTGGCCAATTTTCTGCTTTAAATGCTTTGACCCGCACCCTCCCCTCGCATAAATTGGCGGCCCATTTCTAGCGGCCGCCGCTTTCGGGCCCCAGCACATGACCTCATCAGCACTTCTCGAATCGACCATCAGCAGCCTCCCCCGCATTCACCGCGGCAAAGTGCGTGACATCTACGCGCTCGGCGACGACCACATGCTGATTGTCACCAGCGACCGTATCTCCGCCTTCGACGTCATCATGCCGCGGCCGATTCCCGGCAAAGGCGCGGTGCTGAATGCAGTGACGGATTTCTGGATGAAAAAATTCTCTTCACTGATCCCAAACCACTCTTCCAACGTGCGCCTCGCTGATTACCTCACGCGCGAAGAACTGGCTCAGTGCGAAGGCCGTGCGGTTGTCGTCAAGCGCCTCAAAGCAATCCCAGTGGAATGCGTCGCACGCGGCTATTTGATTGGCAGTGGCTGGAAGGATTATCAGAAGACTGGCGCTGTCTGCGGCATTCCGCTGCCAGCCGGTTTGCAGATCGCCGACAAATTGCCCGAACCGATCTTTACGCCTGCTGACAAAGCACCCGTTGGCCAGCACGACGAAAACATCAGCTTTACTGAAGTTGAAAACAAAGTCGGCAAAGAACTCGCCGCACAGCTGCGCGACATCACGCTGCGCATTTATAAAGAAGCATCCGAATATGCGCGCGAGCGCGGCATCATCATTGCTGACACCAAGTTTGAATTTGGTCTCGATAAAGATGGCACGCTGCATTTGATTGACGAAGTACTGACGCCTGACTCTTCACGTTTCTGGCCTGCCGACACGTATCGTCCTGGCATCAGCCCACCTAGCTTCGACAAACAAATCGTTCGCGATTATTTGGAAACACTGGACTGGGACAAGAAAGCGCCTGGCCCTTGGTTGCCGGATGAGGTCGTAGAAAAGACTGCGGCTAACTACGCCAAAGCGCAGCGCCTGCTCACGACTTAATCGCGATACGCCTGATCCTTGCTCACAAACAGCGAGTAGGCAAAGCCTGCACCAAAGGCATAGTTGAAACTGTTCTTGAAGAGCGGGCTGTCGGCGTTGGCAGAACCCTTGCCCAAAAGCAGCTGATTCGCCACAAACACGGACAGGCGAGGCGTCGCCGCAACGAACAGGCGTGTACCTAGCGAGCTGTATAGGTAACCGTTTTTGGAAGAATAAGCCGGTCGTGTCGGCGTGGCGTATTTAGGAATAACGTCATAGTAGTAGTCGTTGAATCCGTCGAAGCCAAATTTGGACGCAAGATCGATGCGAAGTTGCATACGCGGATGCAGAAAAGCTCGTCGGTCATAGGTCAACTGCGGCTCAGCGGTGATGCCGATATATTTAATATCGCTACGCGCCGCAAAAGCAGTACGCACCTGACCAACAGCCGTCAGCGTGCTGCGATCCCAGATGCCCAATTTGTATTCGAGTGACGGGCCAAGCTCCAGGATGAAATCAAGATCCGGCATCCCTTTGCGATCAGCATTCCTGTCGGATTTGGTGGAGAACCCTGCACTCGCCCCCACGTTCAATTCCCAACGATTCGTTTTCGCCAACTTGCTACGCACACCATCTTGATCGGCACTGAGCAGGTTACTGCGATAAATGCCGAACGGCAGCACCACCGTGTTGCGATGATTTTGATCGCTGCCCGGATAATCAAAAACATAAGCACCGAGGGCAGCAACGCCGATTTCCCATTTGGGCTTGGCTGCAAGTGCAGGCTTTAAATCATCAGGCGCAGATGTGAAAACATCATCGGCGTACGCGGGCTGCAGCAACACCGTGCTAGCAATAGCCAGCGAGCAACAAAACGATTTCATGTGTGAACTTGCTCAGTAGGAATACAGTCAGTGAGACGCATTTGGCAAAGAGTAGCCCGTACGACAGGGTGCTTGCCACTGGCTTGCTCAGCGCTGCCCAATCGCGTACAGATACTCCCCGCTCTGCTTGCTTTCATCGCCTCATAAACTTTCCAAAGAACAAATCATGCTGAAAAAAATTCTCACCTTAAGCCTACTCATCGTCACCGGACTCGCACAGGCGCAGACATTGCCTGAACCGGTCACGGCGTATATCAATGAACTGGATCGCGTTGAGAAATCCATCAGCCCGGTTTCAATGGAGCCGCTGTTTACCGCCGCTGATGACGCTGGCACTGCGCTGATGAAGATTGTTAGCGACGCGGTTGTCGTTATGGACTCGTTCTCTGACGCCGAATACAAAGCACTGCAAACCAAGCTGCGTGGCATTCAGCTCAATCGTGGCGAAGAGGTTTACGCACAGATTGATGGCCGCGTGTTGCTGCCGATTGCTGAGGCACACGGCCGCCCTGAGGACATTGCTTTCTTCAAACTCTACCGCGAACTGTGGGGCGAAAAGCTGTTCCCGATTTATCTCAAACCGCTCGCACAACCCACACCTTGCGTGCGCTTCGGCGAAGGCATCATTCCCGAGCTTTACGAGAATTGGTTAGGCTATGCGCGCAAGTATCCCAAGGCATACACCGAGCTGGTGCAGCAGACCATTCGTGATCTTGAAGAAACTGAAGTTGAAGGCGTATGCGCCTGCGATGATCTCAACAGTGTATTGAGTGATCAGCGTACTTTCCTCAAGCGCTATCCCGACGCGCCACGCGCATCGCTGATCAAAGCCCGTATGCAGCAACTCAAAACAGATCCGTACAAGCGCCCACTGCGCTGCCACTAAGCCATCGCACTGATAGATAAAGGCCAGTCGAAATCTGCGGCGAAGCTGCTATTCTCATCTCAAGCGCTGCGCAGATAAACGCAATGCACCATTCAATAATTGCCGAGAGGACCTGACATGCAGATCAAAATCGAAATCGACGTCAAGCCCGAAGAACTGCGCCGCTTCCTTGGCCTGCCGGATGTGTCAGGCATTCAAGATGAGATCATCACTTTTCTGCGCGACAAAGTTGGCCAGGCCAGTGAGTTTGATGCTGGCAGCTTCGTCAAAGGCAACTTTGATTTGCTGAAGAACATCGTCTCGAAAGTGACGGTCAAGGATTCTTCGGCTGAAGAGGCTGCGCCGGAAAAGACTCGTGTGCGTCGCCGAGCTAAAAAAAGCTAAGCCTCAGATATCTTGTCCGTAAAAAGGAAAACCCGCCGTGGATGAATCCACGGCGGGTTTTTTGTGCGTCCATTCACTGCTCCGCACACATCCTGTGCTTGGAACATTCAGGCATCCTGCCCTCGCCCTCAGGTTTCGGTTTCAGCAACCTGAGCTGAAAAATCTTTAACAACACCGCGCCAGAGTTCCCGACGTACGCGTTGATCGCGTGCCATGCGGTTGCGTGATTCTGGCAACAAATCAATTTGGTCACGAATCAGTTCGCCTGCATCGCGAGCGCGACGTGCGACTCTGAATCGAACATCTACATCAGTCCAGTGACCACGGAGCGTTCCGGCTTCGTGCACTGCAACCAGAGCGATGCCACTAAGGGCACGATCCAGATAATGACCTACGCGATTATTGAGCTCGCGTAGAGCAGGTACTGCTTTTGTGTGGTTCATATCCACCTCTTCCATTTACAACAACGGCGCTATCTAAAAAGGACCTGATGAACAGGTGATAGCCAAACGTGTGTGCTGCTTTTGTGTTTGCAACGGGGTGTCGCTAAATCTTTTTTGGGGCCGCTCCTTCGCAGTCCACTTAGAGGTGGCTTTGCTTGGGGAGAGGCCTCTCTCTTCGCAGCCTTTTTGAGAAGCCAGCTCGTGAGGTGAGGCCTCCGCTCTTTCGCATCCATGCGACCGCGGAGGTACAGAACATCCTGTTCATAATAAAAAAAAGGCCGGGGTTTTATCCCCGGCCTTTTAGTGCCAGCGCTTGCACGCTGTGCGGGGGACTATTAAGCAGCAGCTTTAACCGTTTTCTTGGCCTTAGCAGCAACTTTCTTAACCGTGGCCTTCGCTTTGGCAACTACTGGCTCGCCAGCGATGACGGCGTTGATGTTGTCGAAGCCTGACTTGAAGGTCTTCACCAGCTCGTCGCTGGTCTTGGTGACGAGCGAAACGCTGTCGTTGTAAGCAGAGATAACGCGCTCTTTGCCTTCTGGCAGGTATGCAACTGGGTTAGCAGCAACGGTTTTGATGCCGTCAGCCTTGGCCTTCTCGAAGCTGGTCTGGGCAGCAGCAAAGAGGTCTTTGCCGGCTTCAACGTTCGACTTCACGAGGGTCTGCACGCCTTCTACGACGATGCTGTTCGCGCTCTTCAGGGTTTCAAAACCCGTCTGAACCACTTCCTGGCCCTTGGCGATAATTGGTTCAACTTTGCCCTTCACATCGCTAACAATCGTTTCTACGCTCATGATGCACTCCATTAAGTAATTGAAAAAAGACAGACTTTCACTAAACTTGCTGCAATGCAGCATTTGTTGCAGTGCATCATATTGATGGAAACGAAGGCTGTCAAGCCGAGACCCATAACTTATCTGAATGTCAATATAGCCAAGCCCGAGTGCGGCTCAGGAGACAGCAGGACGACGGGTTGACTCAATAAGTAACGGTCACCGTGACGGTGTCGTTATAGGTTCCAGCGCGCGGCGATTGCGGTGGAACACGTCCATAAACCGTAAAAGTCTGGGTGCCGCCAACTGCAGTGCCATTGACGGTACTGCTGCTGACCGTATTACCCCAAACCACGCTGCGGCCGGTATCGCTGTACATCTGATAGCCGATGTAATTCGCGCTGCCGTCGGTCATCCGCCGGGTATTCACATCGCCAGCAGTGCTCGGATTGCTTCCTGCATTGAGCCCGACGTTATAAGGAGAGCGTTTGGTGCAGGTGAGACTGAGCGTAGAAGTTTGATCGGCATTGCTGGTGATCAGGCCCTTGGTCCCAAAATCCAAAGCAGTGCCACTGACTGCCGTGCAAGACGAAGCCACATTGGCGAGCACCGAGAACGAAAGGCTTCCGGTGCCAGATCCCGTCGTTGCGCCGCCACTCGAACCACAAGTTGAGTTGGGAAAAGTGCCGAGCCCCAACAAGGCCTCGTTATAAGCGTAGTTATAAGTGCCACCAAATCCGCTCGCATAACTGCCGACGCCGAGACTGGTCTGGCCGGTGGGTACACGTCCATAAACTGTCGTGGTGCCAATCTTGGCGGTGCCACTTCCTAGAATCGTGAAATTGGAAGTGCCTGATATTTGCGCCGCCGATGCCGTGCCCCAGATACTGGTTCGCCCAGCATCGCGATACATCTCGTAAGACATGAGTTCGCTACTACCTGCCTCAATCATTTTGCGTGGATTAAGACTCGCGCTGGCGCTGCCACTGCCCGCGCTGAAACACATCTGAATGTAATCACCGTAAAGACTGCTCAGCAGGCCGGTGTACGTGCAGGTCCAAGTGATCGTTGCGGTGACGTTAACCGCAGCGCCGGATGGCACAACATCGCCAAAACTCATATTCGTCATCGTGGCAGAGCAAGTTGTTGCTGCGTGTGCGCGCTGCGGCACAAACAACAGCAGTGGCAGCAGCGCCAGAATCATCAACAGTGTTTTCCGCGTCATGTGCGCTCCTAACGACATAGCAAAGGCCCAATCGCCGGCACACCGGTCGCGTTCTTGGGATAGAGCAATTGCACAGTACAGCTTGTACCGTCCGGCCTCACGGCCTTGATGTGATTGCTGGACTGCAGGTTCTCAAAATAGACCTGCCCATCGTAGCCAACCATTGCTGTCTCAATCTTGCTGAGATTGAGGAACACGCGGGTTCCCAATGGCAAGAAGTCCCCTTGCGTGTCCTTCAGCGTCACCACTGCGCCGTGCACTTCGTGAATACCAAAATCCACAATTACACCCGTGCGATCGGCGGGCACCGTTGCATTTTTCACCGAAGTCATTTGCATCTGCGCGGGCAGATCCAAGGCATCAATTGAAATGCGATTCGGCTGCCAAGCGTTCAATCCGGTCAGTAAATAATGTCCGTTAGCATCGGTGCGCCCAATCGCGCGGTTTTCCAATTGCACCGGGATGTTCGCAACGCCATTGGTAGTGACCAAGGCAAACGCATCGTCAATTCGACGCGTGACAAAAATGGATTGATCCATCGCCACCAAACTGCCGGACAAGCCCGCATAAAAATTCTTTTCGCCATTGATGTAATAAGCACCGCCGGTGCTCTGACCCCAATCCGCGCGATAGCTGGCTTCTGCCTGATAGTTGCTGATGTCTTGCCCACGTTGCGTGCGTAAGTTCCAACCCACACCGCCATCTTGCGACACCGCATGTGAAACACCCGCGCCGAAGACATTCTGCTTGCCCTCATGCTGCCAAGATGCATTGGCCGATGTTGCATTGCCAAAGCTCCATGAGAGGCCTGCAAACAAACTCGTATCACTCTCACTATCAAAGCTACGCGACGCGTTGGCATACACATTCATATTGCGCCCAATGCTGACGCTGTAACTGATTCCCGCAAAACGGAAACGTCCGTCTTCAATTGTTTCCAGACGCGTGTAGTTGATGGATGCATTGCCCATCGTGCCCAGCGCTAATCCGGCTAAAACGCGGTCATTGCGCCGAGGCGGTGCACGACTATCGAGACTCGCCACGTCCTGATAATTGCCAAACGTACGTGTCGAACCGATCTCAAAATTAAAGCTGCGATAGAGCCAGCTATAAGTCAGCCCCGCCTGCTGGCCAACGTCGTCACCTTCACTGCGCGCATAAGACGCACTGATCAAACCCAGCTGCTGGATTTGCACAACGCTGCCGACGCCACCGAGATAAAGACCGTCGGACGCTTCACCATGCGTCTCCAGCGTCAGCCAATCCGTGATGCCTTGGCGATAACTACCAACGGCCGCGGGCTTGTTGTTATAGCGGAATGAATCAAGGCCGTAAGCGCGGCGCACGGCGCCGATTTCTGCCGACCAATCACTCAAGCCCGCACGCAATAATTGGCTGGAGTTGTAGAAAGAAAAATCAATCGCGCTGCGACGACCCAAAGCATCCGTCACCACCACTTGCCCCTGCCCTGCACCATTGATGTTGGGCATGCCGGAAATCTGATACGGGCCCGGCGCAATTTGTCCGCTGTATTGGCGCACGCCATTCATATATAACTCGACTGAAGAGGGCAGCGCCGCTTGGCCAAAAAATGCAGGCAGCGGAAACGTAATGATCTGCGGCTGCAAACCAAAATTGCGTCGCAGCTGAATGCCACCGAGTCGCGTCGCGCGTGACCAACTCAGACTGCCGCTGACAACGTCGCCGACATTAAGCGTCAGCAGATCATCCTGAAATGAACGGCTCCATGTGGTGTCCAAGCGACGGTAGCCAATGCTTTCGCCCGTCGACTGATAGTTGGAGTAAGCCGTGCTGCTCAACACGCCGCGCCCACTAAAAGCGCGCAACTCAGTGTTCACGCCGAGTGACCGACTCCCACCCGCCGTCGCAGTGCCGTAGAGATCGTAATTGAGTAGCGCACCCGAACTGGCACTAACGCTATAGGTCTCGGGCGTATCCGCATTGAGCGTTTGCGTGGCTACGTTCAAACGCTCAGCCGCCACTTGAACCTGCATACGCTGCGCTAATTCGTCGTAGGCAAAAGTTAAACCCGGCACTTGCGTCAAATTGACGTACTGCGACAAAGGCAGGCCATCGGTATCGATGCCCGCATCCTGCAGGTTTTGTGTCCAAGCGTAGAAGTGCCCATCGGGCTTGCGTATGAAGTGCATCACGCGACGCGTGCTGACATCGTTGAGGATCACTTCAAGATAGAGATCAACCACATCACCGGCGATGCCGGGACCGCGCGGCAAAATGATGTCTTCGCCGGCGTCCGCCGACGCGGTGAGTTGCAATGGCGCAGCCGTCAACGCGGCGGGCGCCAGCAATACACTAGCGAGTGCCAGTCTCCACGCGCAGATTTTGACGGACAGGTTCACCATTGATCCGTCCCTGGATGGCGGTGGCCGCAGCAGCATTTGCTGCGGTGAGAGAAAGCGACCAGCGACGCGTTGCGCCTGCGAGTACATAACCGAATAAGCCCGGCTGCTGCTGCAAGATTTTACCTTGCGCGTCTAACAACTCGAAATCTGCGACTTGCACACGTTGCGTTCCAGCGTTAATTGCTGTCAGCACAAACTTGTCGCCTTCTTTGATGATCTGCCAATCCAAAGGCGCTGCGACCACCGCGCCCTTCGGCTGATCAAGTGCCAATGCAAACACCGGCACAGAAAACTGCATGACGAAATTCAGACCATTTTTCTGTGGCTTGCTCGGGTCCGGTAATTCGTCAATCAAAATGCGATAACTCTTCTCACTCGATGCATTGGCACCGGTGCGAATAACACGTACCAACTGCTGCTGACCGGGACCCAGCGTCAGCATCGGCGGGCTCAGCACCAACTCTTGCGTGGGCTGAAGCGCATCGCTGCCTTCACCCTGACTCCAAGCGTAAGCCCGGAGTTGTGCACGCATCGGCTCGCTACCGTTGTTGCTCAGCCAGAGCCCTTGCGCCGATTCTTTGGCCGAGAGCTCCACCATGATTGGAGAGACTGTAAGACCGCCTGCGAAAGCCGAGCCGGTAAACAGCAGGCCTGCCATAACGGTCAGACCTGCTATCCACGTGCGCCGCATCCTTGCAACCTGATCAATCATGGCTTGCCGCTATGCCTTAGTAAGTAACGGTGACCGTAACAGTATCAACATAGTTGCCAGCTGGGGGAGTGGCTTGTGGCGGTACGCGGCCATAAACCGTCGTGGTCTGTGCAGTACCCGTGCCGGTGCCGGCCTGAGTGTCCGTACCCACGGTGTCGCCCCACTGTGCGCCAGTGCGGCCAGTCGCGGTGTACATCTGATAAGCAACATAGTCTGCGGTGCCGTGCTTCATACGACGCGTGGTGACATCACCAGCCGATGAAGCATTGGCGCCAGCGTTCAGACCAATGTTGTAAGCCGCACCACTGGTGCAGGTGAATGAGATTGTCGAAGTCGTATCGACGTTGGCGCTGAGTACGCCCTGGGTGCCGAAGTCCAAATCCGTTGGAGCCGTGAGATTAACCGCGCAAGTGTTCTGGATCACGATCTTGGCTTGGAAGGTGTTTGTCACCGTAGCTGCCATAGCGGGGATAGCCAGCATTGAGACTGCGGCGCCGATCAAAATGGTGTGAATCTTTTTCATGGTTGCATCCTGCATGTGTAGGTGGGGCGAAAGAATCCTCTCACCACTTTTGCAGGATTTAGGCGATAACCTACCGGCGGTCTTTAATGCGAGATAGACGGACTAAAGTTTCCGTTCACGGCATTTTTCCCTACGTTGGTCGGCTCCAAAGGCAAACGCTTTCGACGACTTGCGCAGAAAAATGTCTGGAAACAGGGTTTCCCCATCGCCACGTCAATAGTATGGTGCGCTCATGAACAACTTCCTTGAACGCCTACGCCAGCGTCTCTGGCAACAGACCAGTGCGATCACTCGCACCGAGCGCTACTTGGTCAACATTGGCCGCCATATCTTCGCTTTAGCCCGTGATCTGCTCGAAGGCCAGATCTCAATGCGCGCGATGAGCTTGGTCTACACCAGCTTATTGTCGCTGGTGCCGATATTGGCTTTGGCGTTCTCGGTGCTCAAAGCTTTTGGCGCGCACAACACGCTGGAACCGCTGTTATATGAGTTTCTACGACCACTCGGCGGTCAGGCTGACGAGATCGTTGCCAACATCATGGGCTTTGTCGACAAGATGAAAGTCGGCGTACTCGGCTCACTCGGCATCAGCTTGTTGCTGTATTCGGCGGTCTCGCTGATTCAGAAAGTGGAATCCAGCTTCAACTACATATGGCGCATCTCGCGGCCACGGCCGGTGTCACAACGCATCAGTGACTATCTTTCCGTGCTGATGATTGGGCCTGTGTTGGTGTTTTCAGCGCTAGGCCTCACCGCCACCATCAGCAGCAATTCCATCGTCGAAAAGATTATCTCAATCGAACCTTTCGGCTTGTTGTTCTACAGCCTCACCCAACTCCTGCCGTACCTGCTGATCGTCGCCGCATTCAGTTTCTTGTACAGCTTCATTCCCAACACTCGCGTGCGTTGGCGTGCAGCGTTGGGCGGTGGCTTGTTTGCAGGTATTGCTTGGCAAACCAGCAGCGTGTTGTTCGCCTCCTTTGTAACGGGCGCGACCAACTACAACGCCATCTATTCTGGCTTCGCGATTTTCATCTTCCTGCTGCTCTGGCTGCATGTCGGCTGGTTGATTCTGTTGCTCGGCTGTCAGCTCTCGTATTACCTGCAGCATCCATCGCAGCTATCGCCAGATCGCGTAGCACCGGCACTCTCGGGCCGTGGCGCTGAGTACCTGACGTTGATGATCATGGCGCTGAGCGGCCGCCGCTTTATCAATGGCGAAGCCGGCTACACGCAAGAAGAACTTGCACGCGCACTGAATGCGCCACCCGAACATGTCGCGCAAACCGTAGAAACTTTATTGCGCCAAGGTTTGCTGATCGAATCAGGACGCAAGCGCACGCAACTGCACCCGGGCATGGACCTCGATACGATTCGCCTCACGCGTCTGTGGCGCTTGGCGCGCGCAGGCAATTCATCGATTCCGCATAACACCGAGGCACATGCTGTCGCGGTGACGCAGTTGTTGGACGAAGCCGAATCGCGCTTTGAAAAAGCGCATCAAGATTTAAGCCTTCGCGCTTTTATCCTGCATCCAGATCGCGACGCCTGATGACGAGGTCTAGTTTGTCTTAGCGACTATCTGTTTTATTATTTTTAGTTATGAAATTAATATTAACTAAAATAAAACACTCTTCGTAGGCAAGCACGACAAGATGGGCTGCGTAAAACCAGCCCATAGCGATTCCTCCAACGTTGGAATTCACCTATCATCCGCCCACGCTGGCCTCGCTGCCGGCAGACATTAGATCTATACGTACAGAGAGGGGAGCGGTATGGCGAAGCAGTTGACGTCTGCGGACAAAATTTGGCTTAAAGAATATCCGCCGGGCGTACCTGCTGAGATCGACATCCATGAGTTTTCCTCGATTGCCGATCTGCTCGAAAAAAGCATTGAGAACTATCGCAATCTGGTGGCCTATGAATGCATGGGCGTTGAGTTCACCTACGATGATCTCGACCGCAACAGCCAAGACTTTGCTTCTTACCTGCAAAACGTCCTCGGCCTGAACAAGGGCGACCGCGTTGCGGTGATGATGCCCAACCTCTTGCAGTATCCCGTCGCAATTTTCGGCATCCTGCGCGCCGGTCTTGTGGTGGTCAACGTTAATCCGCTCTACACGCCACGCGAGTTGGAGCATCAACTGGTCGACAGTGGCTCACGCGCTATCGTTATCGTTGAAAACTTCTGTAGCACACTGCAGCAAGTACTGAAGAAAACACCGATCGAGACCGTGATCACCACGCAGCTCGGCGACATGCATCCCTTCCCCAAAAACCTGCTGGTCAACGCAGTGGTGAAGTACCGCAAGAAGCTGGTGCCGAAGTGGAACATCCAAGGCACCGTGCCTTTGCGGGCTGCGCTCGCACGCGGCAAGGCGCAGCTCTATCACCGCGTAGAACTCACGCATCAGGACACCGCATTCCTGCAATACACCGGCGGCACCACCGGCTTGTCCAAAGGCGCGCAGCTTTTGCACGGCAATATCGCCGCCAACATCTCGCAAATGAAAGCGTGGATGAATGTGCTGAATGATCCGGGCAAAGAGTGCGTGATCACCGCGCTGCCGCTGTATCACATCTTTGCGCTGTCAGTGAATTGCCTGATCTTCCTCGCCATCGGCGGCAAGAGCGTGCTGATTCCCAATCCGCGCGACATGCCGGGCTTTGTCGCAGAACTCAAACGTCATCGCTTCACCGCATTCACTGGCGTCAACACCTTGTTCAACGGCCTGATGCACACGCCAGGTTTTGACGAGATTGATTTCAGCGCATTGAAGATGGTGATTGGTGGCGGCACCGCCGTGCAGCAAGCCGTCGCAGAACAATGGCAGAAGCGCACCGGCACGGGTCTCACTGAAGGTTATGGCCTCACCGAAACTTCGCCCGGCGTCAGCTTTAGCCCGCTCAACAAACCAGGTTGGAACGGCACCATCGGCGTGCCCTTGCCCTCTACCGATGTCAGCCTGCGTGATGACGACAACAATGTCGTCGCACTCGGCGAACCGGGCGAACTGTGCGTGAAAGGTCCGCAGGTGATGGTCGGCTACTGGCAGAAGCCAGAAGAGAACGCCAAGGTATTTACGGTCGATGGTTATCTCAAAACCGGCGACGTCGCCGTTATGGATGAGAATGGCTACCTGAAAATTGTCGATCGCAAGAAAGACATGATCCTGGTCTCCGGCTTCAACGTTTATCCCAACGAAATTGAAGGCGTGGTCGCGATGCATCCCGGCGTGTTGGAATGCGCATGCATCGGCATCCCCGATGACAAGACGGGCGAAGCGGTAAAAGTTTTTGTAGTCAAGAAAGATCCCGCACTCAGCGTTGAAAGTTTGCGCGAACACTGCAAACAACAGCTCACAGGGTATAAAGTACCGAAACATTTTGAGTTCATTGCCGCCTTGCCTAAAACACCGGTCGGCAAAATCCTGCGCAAAGAATTAAGAAACATATAGCGTTGGGCTGTTGAATAAGACTTGTAGTTCGCATGGATGCGAAGGTTAACGCCCAATCTCCAAGCATTTTTTAGTTGGCGGGCGCAATGCGGAAGCGCTTGAACGCCTTGAATTAATCCGCACAGCTTGGACAGGTGAACTTTTGGCGGAGTTGCAATCACGTACCGTTAAAGCTGGAGAACTGTTGTTCGCAGAGGGCGACGAGGCCGACTGCGCCTACGTGATTGAATCCGGCGAAATCGAAGTCACCATGCGCATCGAAGGCATCATGCGCTGCGTCGCAGTCCTTGGCGCAGGCGAACTGGTCGGCGATATGGGGCTTGTTGATGACGAGCCGCGCTCCGCTTCTGCGATTGCCACCGCCGACAGCCGCCTCACCATTATTAGTCGCGCTGATCTGGCATCCAAACTCGCAGTTGCTGATCCCTTACTGCGTCTGTTGCTCGAAGTGTCGGTCAAACGCCTGCGCGCCAAACTCGAGTCACTCAGAGCAGCAACGCCGATTCCGATTAATACCGCGGCGGCCGTTGAAGTGGCGCGTCTGGAAGGCGAACTCAAAGCCGGAATCAACTCCGGCCAAATGCAGCTGTATGTTCAGCCGATTGTGGACATGCGCAGTCACCAGATCATTGGCTTTGAAAGCCTTGTGCGCTGGATGCATCCGATCACCGGTTTGGTGCGCCCTGACTTCTTTATTCCACTGGCAGAAAGAAGCGGCTTGATCGTGCCGCTCGGTCGCTGGGTACTGCGCGAAGCCTGTCACGCCGCACTGCGTTTTGATCGCGAACAGAATCACGCCAAGATGGCTGGAAAAAGCGGCTTCATCAGCGTCAATGTTTCCGCAGGTCAATTTCACGATCCGGAATTCATTCCAGAGCTCGCCAGTATTCTGCGTGAAACCAAACTCAATCCCGAACGACTTCAGTTAGAAATCACTGAAAGCATTCTTAGTGACACCTCCGCCGCAAAACGCTGGATTGCTGGCTGCAAAAAACTCGGTGTGCGCATTGCATTGGATGACTTTGGCACCGGCTATTCATCGCTCAGCTATCTGCACGAATTCGATATCGACACGCTCAAGATTGATCAGAGTTTTGTTCGTCGCATTCTTGAAGATAAACGCAGCGAAAAGATCATCATCACGATCATCCAACTCTCGCAAGCACTGGGATTGGAGATCGTTGCCGAAGGCATCGAAACCCAGCCTATGTTTGATCGACTCGCTGCATTGGGTTGCCACTATGGTCAGGGCTATCTGATCGCACGCCCCAGCCCAATCGACGCCTACTTCGCGGCGCGCTGATTACTCAGCGATCAAGCTAAGTAGTGCGCGACGGCCTTAAAGATTTTGTCGTCGTCATTTACAAAGAAAACTTCTGCCGCCAAACCGCTGCGATTGCTGCGGTAAATCAGCGTGACGCTGCCCGGTGAATACAGAACATGTTGCGACTCAAATTGCAGATCTGGAAATTTCTCCAGTGCCTTCTGCCAATAAGCACCGACTGCGGCCTTGCCGCGCAGCGTGCCACTCGCGTCACCGGTGATTTGCACGATGTAAGGCGAAGTCATTTCAAAGTCATCGCTGTAATGCGAGAGGATGCGCGGAAGATCGTGTGCATTCCATGCAGCAACCCAACTCTCAGTTAATGCTTTGGCTTGTTCGCTATTCATGTTCAATCCTCACATAAAGAAACGGCCAGCAATGCTGGCCGTTTCTTATTCAGCTGAATCTTAGTTGTGCTCCGGCAACGCGATGTTCATCTCGAGCACCTCGAGACCATCTTCACGTTGCACGTCGATTCTCACGGCGCTGTCCGGCACTTGCACGTACTTGCGCACCACGTCGAGGATTTCCTCGCGCAGACGCGGCAAATAAGTGGGGCCAGTCCCCATACGACCTTCGCGCTGATGTGCGACCACAACTTTCAGGCGATCTCTCGCCAGATTCGCCGTGTTCTTGGGCTCACCGCGGAAAAATTTTAGCCAATCCATGGGAGACTCCTTCAATTGCCGAACAGTCGGCCTAGCAGGCCTTTCTTTTCAGCGTGAATGAAGCGCTGTTCGCGCTCTTCGCCGAGGAAACGAGCAACGATATCGTCATACGCTGAACCCGCATCGCTTTCCTTGTTCGCAATCACAGGCGTACCCGCGTTGCTGGAGGTCAGTACCGTTGCCGATTCTGGAATCACGCCAAGCAATGGGATCGCGAGAATATCGCGCACGTCATCCACTGAAAGCATTTCGCCTTTGAGCACACGCGCAGGGTTGTAGCGCGTCAGCACCAAATGTTCTTTCACGCGACCTTCGCCCTTCTCGCTTTTGCGCGTCTTGCTGGAGAGCAAGCCGAGTACGCGATCAGAGTCGCGCACCGAAGAAACTTCCGGGTTGGTCACAACGAGCGCTTCATCGGCGAAGTACATCGCCAGATGCGCGCCGCGTTCAATACCGGCGGGTGAATCGCAGATGATGTAGTCGAACTCTTTAGCGAGTTCATCAATCACGCGGCCCACGCCTTCTTCCGTCAGCGCGTCTTTGTCGCGCGTCTGGCTGGCGGCGAGAATAAATAAATTCTCGTTGGCTTTGTCCTTGATCAGCGCCTGGCGCAGCGTCGCTTCGCCATGAATCACGTTAACGAAGTCGAACACCACGCGGCGTTCGCAACCCATGATCAGGTCGAGGTTACGCAGACCCACGTCGAAGTCGATAACGACTGTTTTCTTGCCGCGCTGAGCGAGGCCAGTTGCGAACGATGCGCTGGTGGTGGTTTTACCCACACCACCCTTACCGGAAGTAACCACAACGATTTTTGCCACGGGAAATCCTCTGTTCGGTTACAAAACCTGACTAATCCAAACGATCAAGACCGCACTGACCGCTTACTCGATAACAATCGTTCTACCAATACCCTTGTACCGGAAGTAACCACGGCCATTTATTGGCCACGGGAAATCCTCTGTTCGGTTACAAGTAAAAAATCAGTTACAAAATCTTACCAATCGAGACGATCAAGCTTGAGCTTGCCGTCCACTAAATACGCTTGCGCAGGTTTGTTACGCAACTCGCCCTGCATTTGTTCCGCTACCGCATAAATGCCACAAATCGCGACCAGATCCGCTTCAAATCGACGGCAAAACACGCGCGCGGTGGTGTCGCCTTTGGCGCCAGCAATGGCGCGACCGCGCAATGTTCCGTAAACATGAACGCAGCCGTCGGCGATGACTTCCGCGCCAGGGCTCACGGTATTGATGATGATTAAATCACCACCTTCAGCATAAATCTGCTGACCGGAGCGTACCGGCGTGGTGATGATTTTGGGTGGTTTGGCGGCAACAATCGTTGGCGCAGCGGCGGCAGCGGCAGGCGCTGGAGCAGCAGCTTCAGGAATGGCGCGGGCCGTCTTGCCGGTATCCGGCGGCAGCACGGGCAGACCCCAGTTACGAGCCGACTCCGCCAAAGGGCCATCGCTGACGCCAACTGGCTGCATTCCAACGGATTTAAGGATAGAAAGCAGACCGCCGAGGTCCAAAGCCGTGTCGGACTCCAAAATCACCGGCATGCCCGCAACCGCTTGCGGCATCTGTTTAGCGAACTCCCGGAGCTGAGCCTCGATCGCGTGGGGGTCGGAGTCGAGCACGCGTACACGCGTTAACGACAGCATGCGACCTTTGAATTCGAGTACTTTCTTAGCTGAGGGCATTGTTTGCATCGTAGGAACTTTAGTGATTTTATCACTACAAATGTGAATTGGCCCATGTTTTGCTTGGGCTGGATGTAGAGCTACCTAAAAAGGCAAAAACATGGCGATTGACTGGCAGCAATACCGCTGCGAAGAGTTTCACGACGAATTGTTCAAAGCCCCTGCGCAACCACGCGCTGCAGCCAAGCAATTAACGGACTATCTCGACAGCCTTTCTACCGCTGATCTTGCCGAGCGTCGCCTTGCCGCAGAGCTGGCGATCAAGGTCATGGGCGTCACCTTCACGGTCTACACCGAAGGCCGCAATGTTGATCGCGCTTGGCCTTTCGACATTATTCCGCGCGTTATTGATCGTCGCGAGTGGGAAAAGACCGAAGCGGGCCTCAAACAACGCGCCGCCGCGCTGAACCTGTTTATTCAGGATTTGTACGGTGAGCAAAAAATCATCAAGGACAAAATCTTTCCAGCTGAAGTGCTTGCCGACTCGGTGAACTTCCGTCCGCAGTGCAAAGGCATGACGCCGCCCAATGGCATCTGGGCGCATATCTGCGGCAGCGACCTTGTGCGCGGGGGCGACGGCACGGTCTACGTGCTGGAAGACAATCTGCGCGTACCTTCTGGCGTGTCGTACATGCTGGAGAATCGTCTCGTCACCAAGCGCGTGTTCCCGGAATTATTCGAGACCACCAACATCTTGCCGATCGATGATTATCCGACGCAGTTGTTCGACACACTCGCAGCAATGTCTCCACGTCAGGGTGATGAGCCCAACGTTGTGCTGCTCACGCCAGGCATCTACAACAGCGCTTACTTCGAACATTGCTGGCTCGCACAGCAGATGGGCATCGAATTAGTCGAAGGCCCCGATCTCACCGTTGGCGATGACGACTGCGTTTATATGCGCACGATCTACGGCCCACGTCGCGTCGACGTGATCTATCGCCGCATCGATGATTTATTCCTCGATCCCGAAGCATTCAATCCAGACTCCATGCTCGGCACCAAGGGCCTGATGCGCGCTTGGCTCAAAGGCAAAGTGGCGCTGGTCAACGCGCCGGGCGCTGGCGTTGCAGACGACAAAGTCGTCTACACATTCGTGCCGGCGATGATCAAATATTACTTGGGCGAAGAACCGATTTTGCCCAACGTACCTAGCTATCTGTGCATGGATCCCAAGCAGCGCAAATATGTGATTGAGCATCTCGACGAGTTGGTGGTGAAACCCGCGAACGAGTCGGGCGGTTACGGCATGCTGATCGGCCCACGCTCAACCAAAGCTGAGCGCGAAAAATTCAAGAAATTGATTGAAGCCAATCCGCGTAACTACATGGCGCAACCAACACTGGCACTCTCGACTGCACCGACGATCACCGACGAAGGCATTGAACCGCGTCACCTTGATCTGCGCCCATTCATTCTCTCGCGTGGCGACAGCACTTACGTCACCACCGGCGGCCTCACGCGCGTAGCGATGGTGAAAGGCTCGCTCGTGGTTAACAGCTCGCAAGGTGGCGGCAGCAAAGACACATGGATTGTTGATCTGGAAAACGACATGGATCCGAAGTCACTGATTCAGATCCAATCGCAGTCCCAATCGCATAAAAAGAACGGGAACGGCAATGGAGGAAAAGCCTGATGCTGTCGCGTGTAGCTGACAATCTGTATTGGTTCGGGCGCTATCTCCAGCGCGCCGAAAACACCGCCCGCGTGGTCAATGTTCACGCCAACCTGTTGCTGGATTTACCCCGCAAAGTTCAGTTCGGCTGGACGCCGCTGGTGGAGATTTTCGGCTCGCATTCGAGCTTCCACGAGCATTACAACGAATACAGTGAGGCCAATGTGGTGCGTTGGCTGCTGCTCGATGCACAAAATTCGGGCTCGATTCTGTCGTCCCTCAACTCCGCCCGCGAAATCCTCAGAACCACCCGCGAGCACATGCAGCGCGAGGTCTGGGAAAAGCTCAACGATCTGTACTTTTTTGTGCAGGAGCGTGGGGAAACCGCACTAACGCGCTCCAAACGCCAGGAGTTTTTAAGCCGCATTATTGATGGCATTCAGCTGATCTACGGCATGCTCGTCAGCAATATGTCGCACGACGTCGGCTTCCAGTTCCTCCGCATCGGCACCAATTTGGAGCAGGCCGACATGACCACGCGCATCATTGATGTGCGTTCATCCGACCTGTTCAGCACGATGAGTTTTGAGGATCTGCTGCCCTTCCAGAACATTCAATGGATGAGCGTGCTGCGCTCACTGACGGCATATCAGATGTACCGCCGCCATGTTCGTATCCGCGTCACCGGCGCCAGCGTGCTGCGCTTCTTGCTGCAAAACCGCGAGTTCCCGCGCAGTGTCACCTACTGCCTCAACAGTATCGCCACGACGCTGCCGCAACTGCCGAACAATCGTCCGATTGAACGCGCAGTCGACCGCACGCGTGCGTTAGTGCACGACGCGAATCTGGAAAAACTATTGGAGGCGGGTCTGCATGACTTCGTTGATGAAGTGCAGATTGGTTTGGGCGAAGTGCATGCGGCGGTAAGTGAGGCTTACTTCAGGCTTTGAGTTGTTCAACGTAGGAGCGCCTCTTAGGCGCGATGGCTCTATCGCCAATCGCGCCTAAGACGAGAGCATGGATGCTCGAGGTAGAGCAATGCAGGAGCAATTGCCGAGGCGCTCCTACAAACCCAATAATCGGCGGTTAAATCAAAACAACTGCTGGTTCTGATTCTGCCTACTAGCCCCAAGGTTTTCCCATTCAAACTTGGGCAGAGCCTCGCGGAAGATACGCTCAAGCTGCTCGCCCCAAGCTTTCTTCAGCGACGCGTAGTACGGCGTATCGAGATCAAGGCGTTGTTTGTGTTCGACACGCAAACCATCTTTCAGAATGATCGCCAAATCGAGCGGCGGACCAACCGTAAGATTCGATTTCATTGTTGAATCCAGCGACACCAGCGCGCATCGCGCGGCATCAGCCAATGAAATGTAAGAGCGAATGATGCGATCCAAGATCGGCTTGCCGTACTTGCTCTCGCCAACTTGCAGATACGGCATGTCTTGCGAAGCCGCAATGCAATTGCCTTCCGGATAAATCAAATACAGCGCTGGCTCTTCACCCAAAATCTGGCCGCCAAGAATCAGCGTGGTGCGATAGTCGACCGTGCTATTTCGAAGTTGACCCAGCGCCGCAGAATCCTGCTGGGCGCGCACCGACAGATTGCCGACATATTCGGCAGCGTCATACATATGACGCACATTATTGAGATTCACCGGCGCCATCGGATCAGCCATGTCGCGCTTGATCTGATTTATCACCGACTGTGTCGTCGCCAGATTGCCCGCCGACTGAATCGCGAAGACGCGTTCGCCCGTCGTCTCAAAAATATGCAACTTGTTGTACGTGCGCACGTCGTCGACGCCCGCGCTGGTGCGCGTGTCGCTGGCAAATACCAGTCCGTCGTCCACTTTGATGGCAACGCAATAAGTCATGGGGGATCAGTCAGAGTTACGAAATTGTTACGACGTCCATTCTACGGCCTGAGCGACGACCACGTAATGGGTCAATCTACCCCTAGTCACTTGCATAGCTTGTGCCAGTACCCGCCCAAGTGCAGACTCGACCCACAAAAATTACGGAGAAACACATGTCACAGACCATCGAATTCTTTTGGGAACCCGGCAGCCCCTACACCTACCTCGCCGGCACACAGATCGAAAAAGTAGCCGCCGCAACGGGCGCCAAAGTGGTCTGGAAGCCGTTTCTGTTAGGCAAAGTGTTCGAAAACCGCGGCATGAAAATGCCCGCCTCGATCCCCGCCAAAGCCAGTTATATGTTCAAAGACTTAGCCCGCTGGGCACAGATCTACCAAGTGCCACTAACCATGCCCACGGTTTTCCCCATCAGCAGCCTCATCGCCAGCCGTGCGGCCATTGCCGCCAGCCAGCTTGGCTTTGAAGCGGCAGCGGCCAAGGCCATTCTCCAAACCTATTGGGGCGAAGGACTTGATATCTCTCAGCCAGAAGTGCTGAGTGCGGCTTTTACTAAAGCCGGTTTGGATGCTGCGGCGATTTTTGCTCGGGCGCAGGAGCAGAGTGTTAAGGATCAGCTTAAGGAGAACACCGAAGAGGCGCTGAAGCGTGGGGTGTTTGGGGCGCCGACGATGTTTGTGGGGGATGCGATGTTTTGGGGGAATGATCGGTTGGAGCAGGTGGGGTTGGTGTTGGCGGGGAAGATTAAGGCTTAATCGACAAGCAAGCTCCCGCTAAAATATATACATGGACGCGACAGCTCTGCTCTTCTTGCTATTTATTTTTGCGAACGGCACTTGGTGTCTTGTGTATCCAGATAGTGTCGCTCGATTCCGGAACAATTTTGGTAATCGCTACACTCGTACTGTTGATGGAAGCAATGCATATTTAACCCCAAGACGCGTGAGAATCATGGGGGCAATACTTGTCACTACTTCATTGCTCCTCGCTCTCATCTACTTTTCCTCTCAGTAGCATCGTAGGGTGGGTTAGCCGCAATGCGGCGTAACCCACCATTTTTCGCGCTTCATTTGGCTACTGCCTGCTGTTCTTTGAAGTGTCGTCTTTCGCGCTGTGGCGCGAGTTACTTTTCTTTGCTTGTGCAAAGAAAAGCTAACCAAAAGAAAGCACCCCCAGCGTCTACGCCCGCACGATGAAGCTGTGCGGGTTCCCTGCGCTTCTCGTCTTGGCCGGGGTGCGTGACAGGCCATCCATGGCCAGACACGCACGCTTCGGCTTCCTGCCTCGCCCGTGTCTGCGCACGGCAATAACCGGACAAGACTGTGATGCTCGGCGTTGACGAAGGGACCCGACATCAAAAGCAAAGCGACTCTTGCTGTGAGTGTGGAGAGAGTCGCCTCAACGGCACTTCCTGTGCTTGAGAACAGTAAAAGTGTTAGCAGCACTTTTGCCCGCATAAAGAGCTGCATCACCGCTCATTCGCTCGCTAGCTAATGAGATGTACAAGTGGCCTTGCTTTACCGGGTTCCCTTCGACAACGCCGAGCATCACAGCACTGATCGGTTATTGCCGACGCTTCGCGTCGGGCGAGGCAGGAGCCGAGCGTGCGTGCCAGGCCACGGATGGCCTGTCACGCACCCCGATCAGTGCGAGAAGCGCAGGGTACCCACACGTCTTTTTGTGTGGGCGTAGTCGCAGGGTGCCCTTTCTTTTGGTTACTTTTCTTTGGGCACGCAAAGAAAAGTCACTCGCGCCTCAGCGCGAAAGACGCCACTTCAAAGAACAACAGACAGTAGCCTCGCGAAGCGCGTAAAAAACGGTGGGTTTCGCTACGCTGTACCCACCCTACATTCATCAGCGCACGCCTGCGAAGCGGTGCGCACAGCGCACCCTACAGTCGTCGCAAATCGAGCGTGCAAGGAAACTCCGGATTCGGCGTCTCCGCCTGCGGCACATACCATCCCGGCTTATGCCCAATCGGCGCAAACCTCGCCAGCCTTCGCGCTTCTGCTTCGTAACTATTCACCGGGAACGTGTCGTAGTTACGTCCCGCCGGATGCGCCACGTGATATGTGCAGCCTGCAATCGCGTGCTTGTTCCATGCGTCGTAGAGATCAAACGTCAACGGCGTGTGCACACCAATCAGCGGATGCAAACACGAAGACGGTTGCCATGCGCGATAACGTACGCCGCCGACAAACTCACCGCGCACACCGGTTGAACGCAGCGGCACCTTGCGCCCGTTGCAGGTGACGAAATGGCGACCACCACTCGTGAGGCCGCTCACTTTCACTTGGATGCGTTCAATCGATGAATCAACGAAGCGCGAAGTCGCACCGCCTGCGGGTTCTTCACCCAACACCGGCCAGGACTCCAACGCGTGACGCAACTCCATCTCCATGCCATCGCAAGTCACAACACCATGGCGCGGGAAGCGGAAATCAAAGTGCGCTGCAAACCATTCTGGCTTGAAGTTGAACCCTGCACGCTGAAGATCAGCGACGACATCGCAAAGATCTTTCCAGTTGTCGTGCGGCAACATCCATCGATCTTGTAGCTCTGTGCCCCAACGCACGAGCGGCATTTTGTACGGCTCGTTCCAGAAGCGTGCGATCAGTGAGCGCACCAGCAATTGCTGCACGAGTGACATCTGCGCATGCGGTGGCATTTCGAAACCGCGTAGCTCTAACAAACCCAGACGACCCGTTGCGGAGTCTGGTGAATAGAGTTTGTCGATGCAGAATTCCGCACGATGCGTGTTGCCGGTGAGATCCACCAACAGATTGCGCAGGATGCGATCGACCAACCAGGGCGGCACATTCGCACCCTTGTCTGGCAACTGCGAAAGCGCGATCTCTAATTCATAAAGCTGACCATCACGCCCTTCATCAACGCGTGGCGCTTGCGAGGTGGGGCCAATGAACATGCCCGAGAACATGTACGACAGCGACGGATGGTTCTGCCAATAACGCAGGAGGCTTCCGATCAAATCCGGACGACGTAGAAACGGCGAGTCCGCAGTTGTCGCGCCACCCACCACAACATGGTTGCCGCCGCCCGTGCCAACAGCACGGCCATCGATGATGAATTTTTCGGTGGTGAGACGCGTCTGTCGCGCTTCTTCGTAGAGCGTCAGTGTGTTGTCACGCAACTGTTCCCAGTTGTGTGCGGGATGAATGTTGACCTCGATCACGCCCGGATCAGGTGTGATGCGCATGAGTTGCAGGCGCGGATCATTCGGCGGCGCGTAACCTTCGATGCGAACTGGCAAACCGGTTTCTGCGGCAACGTCTTCAATCGCTGCAACCAGATCAAGAAAATCTTCTGTGCGCTCAACCGGTGGCATAAAGATGTTGATGAAACCGTCGCGTGATTCCACCGACAGCGCCGTGCGCACATTGCCGCCTTGCACATGCGAGCCTTCGTGTTTCGGATAAGGCTGACGTGATTCTTCAGTGAGAACTTGCGCGCTGCGGCGACGATTTAGATCGTGCGGCACGCCGTGCATTTGCAGATAAGGCTGACGACGCGGATCAGTATCGGGCATCAACGATGGCAGCGATGTCGGATCAGCGGGAATCACCTGCGGATAATCTGCAGCAGGCAACCACGGCAGCGTCTCCAAGGGCAAACGCAAACCAACTGGAGAATCGCCCGGCAACAAAAATAATTTACCCGTGCGTAAGCGCCAGCGTTCAGACATCCAGCGCGCCGCGGACTGCCAACGTTGTACTGGCAATACAAAACCACGTGGCGTTCCGAGCCCACGCTCAAACACGCCGAGCATGCGCTGACGCTCTTCGGGATCCTTGAGTTTGTTGTCTGCGGGATCAACGTTGATCGGCAGCTTTCGTTCCTTCACCAAGTAGTGAAGTGTGTCTTCGAATGCTTCCAATACATTGCGTTGATCAACATCCAAACGCTGCGCGAGGCCGGCGATGAAAGAACGCGTCTCTTCCAATGTCGGTGGCTTGACCAAATTAGGCTTCGGCACAGGCAAGCGCCATGTCGGCTGCTCATCACTGCGCCAATACAAGGTGTAAACCCAACGCGGCAATGACTCACCCGGATACCACTTGCCCTGTCCGTAGGTGAGCAAGCCATTCGGTGCAAATTTATCGCGCATGCGCTTGGCAAGGTCATACGCCAAGGCTTGTTTGGTCGGCCCGACGGCGGAAGTGTTCCACTCCGCGCCTTGCGGATCATCGAGCGAAACAAAGGTTGGCTCGCCGCCCATCGTCAAACGCACATCGCCCGCTTTGAGTTTTTTATCGACACTCGCACCGAGCTTGTCGATCTCTTGCCACTGTTCATCGGTGTAAGGTTTGGTGACGCGTGCAGGTTCGTAGAAGCGCGAGATTTTCATCTCGTGATCGAACTCCACTTCGCAGGGTTCCATCATGCCGCTGATCGGCGCTGCCGATGAGGGCTCTGGTGTCGCACAAAGTGGAATGTGACCTTCGCCTGCGAACAAACCTGATGTGGGATCGAGACCGATCCAACCCGCGCCCGGCACAAATACTTCGCACCAAGCGTGAAGATCGGTGAAGTCGTGATCGGTCCCGCTAGGACCATCAAGCGATTTCACATCAGGCTTCAGCTGAATCAGATAACCCGAAACAAAGCGCGCTGCGAATCCGAGGTTGCGCAATATCTGCACGAGCAGCCAGCTGCTATCACGGCAAGAGCCAGACGCTTTCTTCAGCGTTTCTTCCGCCGTCTGCACACCCGGCTCCATACGGATGGTGTAGTTGACGTGCAGCTGCAACTCGCGGTTGAGGTCGACCAGAAAGTCGACCGTGTTGGGCGCCTTGTCCGGAATCTTGGCCATGTAGGCGCGCAGAAAATTGCCCGGCGGCAATGGCCGCATATAGGGCTTGAGGTCTTCCTTCAGCGACTTTTCGTAATCGAAAGGAAATTTGTCGGCATAAGGCTCAACAAAGAAGTCGAAAGGATTGAACACTGCCAACTCGGTGGTGAGGTCCACCGTCACCTTGAAGTGATCGATCTTCTCCGGAAACACCACGCGCGCCAGCCAGTTGCCGTGCGGGTCTTGCTGCCAGTTAATAAAGTGCTCGGCCGGCTCAACTTTGAGCGTATAGCCCAAAATCTGCGAACGCGAATGCGGCGCAGGGCGCAGGCGGATAATCTGCGGCGACATCGTCACCCGCTTGTCATAGCGGTAGGTGGTGACGTGGTGGAGTGCAGCTTGAATCGTCATTGATCTTCTCAGCGGCAAGTGACCGCGTGATTCCTTTGGCAAGATGGATGCCAGTTTAGGCAGATGTGACAGCTTAACTGGCCAGAATCTCCTTATACTGAGTAAAAATATAAGGACCTAAGCATGAGTGCCGGTGCCAGCCGTTCCGAATTCATCACCATCCGCGGCCTGCGGTATCACATCCGCCGCTGGGGCGACCCCAAAGCACCCGCTCTTTTCCTCGGTCATGGCTGGTTGGATGTCTCGGCCACCTTCCACTATGTCGCGCAGGCGCTGCAGCCACAGTTTCAGATTCTGGCGCCGGACTGGCGTGGCTTTGGCCATAGTCAGTGGCCGCAGGATGGTTACTGGTTTCACGACTATGTCGCCGACCTTGAAAGCATCCTCGACCACTATTCGCCAACCGAGCCTGTCCTGCTCGCCGGTCACAGCATGGGCGCGCAGATCACCAGCCTCTATGCCGGCCTTCGTCCCGAGCGCGTCAAAAAACTGATCGCGATTGATGGCCTGTTCATGCCAGACATGGCTGTGGACAGTGCGCCGCGACGTTTCCGCCGCTGGCTGGATCAGATCAATGCACCCGCGCGACAGAAGTCCTACAGCTCTTATGAAGAACTGTCTCTGCGCGTGCGCAAGCAGCATCCGCAATTATCAGAAGAGCGCGCCCTCTTTGTTGCGCGTTGCTGGGGTAACGAAGATGGCTACGGCCGCATCACTTTATGTGCTGATCCCAAGCACCGGCTCGATATGCCCTCGCTTTACCGGGCCGATCAGAGCATGGAAATCTGGAAGCAGGTGACTGCGCCAACCCTCTTACTCGACGCAGGCAAATCCGCTTTCATCAACGCCATTCCACCGGCACTGATGCAAGAACGCCGCGATTGCTTCGCTAAACACGAAAGAGTGGTGGTGGCCGACGCGGGGCACATGATGCATTTCGATGCCCCCGAAGAGACCGC
This sequence comes from Stenotrophobium rhamnosiphilum, assembly GCF_003052265.1. Classification (GTDB taxonomy): domain Bacteria; phylum Pseudomonadota; class Gammaproteobacteria; order Nevskiales; family Nevskiaceae; genus Stenotrophobium; species Stenotrophobium rhamnosiphilum. The sequence goes on along the minus strand of NZ_QANS01000001.1, from coordinate 52,048 downwards.
TCAGCATATGGCGCGGTTTTTGTCGCAATAAGATGGCATCCTGAATACAAGAAGCGGCATCATTGACCGCAGCATCAAAGGGGAGCGTACATGAGCAAAGTTTGTCTGGTGATTGGTGCAGGGCCTGGCATAGGCCAAGCCGTCGCATACGCTTTCGCGCACGAGGGCTACGACATCGCAATGATCGCGCGCAATCCCGACAAACTCACCGAAGCCTGCTCGCTGATTCGCAAGAAAACCGGCCGTGAAGTTCGCGCTTATGAAGGTGATGCTGGCGACGCACGCTCACTCAAGACCGCCATTGGACGCGCACGTCGCGGACTCGGTGAGATTGAAGTGATGGTTTACAACGCCGCCGTTGCCACACTATGTCGTCCGACCAAGCTCAGCCCAGAACAACTGCTCAGCGAATTCCAAGTCAACGTCGGCGGCGCACTCGTTGCCGCACAAGAAGTTGCCAAGACAATGAAGGTCGCCAAGCAAGGCACCATTCTATTTACCGGCAGCGGTTTTGCGTCTGAACCTGCGGTTAACTACGCCTCGCTCTCCGTTGGCAAAGCGGCATTACGCAACCTCGCCCACACGCTGGCGCAAGAGTTGGGCACGGACAACATTCACGTTGCCACCGTTACCGTGCAAGGATTTGTGCAAACCAATACGCGCTTCGATCCACATCGCATTGCGCAGGCATATGTGAAGCTGCACAAGCAGCGCAAAGGATCTTTCGACATCGAGACGATTTATAAATAGCCATGCTTGAGAACAACGCCTTTCCATTGGTCCGTAACACTGAAGCACTGCGTAAGCGGCGCTTTGACCTGTTGGTGATTGGCGGCGGCATTTATGGCGCGTGGACAGCATACGACGCAGCGCTGCGCGGACTCTCGGTTGCGCTGATTGAAAAGAATGACTGGGGCAGCGGCACTTCGTCGGCGTCCAGCAAACTGATTCACGGCGGCCTGCGTTATTTAGAACATTACGAGTTCAGTCTCGTGCGTCATGCGCTCAAAGAGCGCCGCACGCTGTCACGCATCGCGCCGCATTTGGTGCGGCCACTCAACTTTATTTTGCCGGTGTGGGACGGCCCGCGCGCGAGCATGCTCATGCTGTCCGCCGGACTCACTCTTTACGATCTACTCGCCGCGGGTGGTCAACCTGTTCCGCGTCATCGTCGTTACAAGCGCGCGGAGTTGTTGGCGGATTATCCGTATATCGATCCTGAGCGTTTGCTTGGCGGATTCCGCTACGGCGATTGTCAGGAAGACGATGCACGCATGACGCTCACCGTCGTTGCGGCAGCACAAGCTGCAGGCGCTGTCGTCGCCAATCGCATCAACGCTGAATCCTTATTAGATGACGACACTGGCGTCACCGGCGCACGCTTGGTTGATGGTGTGACTGGCGAAACGTTTGATCTTGAATCCAGCGCCGTCGTTAATGCTGCAGGCCCTTGGGCTTCAAAATTACTGGGCACTGACGCACCAAGAGTCAAACTGATTAAAGGCACGCATTTAATTCTGCCCGCGATCGCCGGTCAGCGCGAAGCGTTTCTACTCACGGCCACCGATGGCCGCGTGTTCTTCGTCATCCCTTGGTATGGCCGCACATTGGTCGGCACAACCGAACAACAAATTACAGATCCTTCGCAAGCGACACCAACAACCGAAGAAATTAGTTATCTGATTGCTGGCGTAAAAAGTGGTTTGCCCGGACTCGGCTGGTCAGAAAAAGATGTGATCGGCGCTTTCTCTGGCGTGCGCACACTGCAAGACGAAGACACCGGCGATTTATCTGCTGTGTCACGTGAGTTCGTAATTACTGAACCACGTCCGCGCTTGATCATGCCAATTGGCGGCAAGTACACCACCTCGCGTTGTGATGCGGTGGACATTGTTGATCGCGTCTATAAAGCACTGCAGCGCAAAGCGCCGCCATCACAAACGCATAAACATTTATTGCCGGGCGCACCCAATGCTCCTTTCGAGCAATGGCAATCGGAAACGATGAAAGCACTCGGCCATTACGGTGTTGATGCTGAAAGCGCGCAGTGGTTGGCGCTGCGTCACGGCACACGCGTGTCGCGTATTGAATCGTTGTTGCAAGAATCACCAGCAATGCGTGAACGCATTCACCCTAACTTGCCTTTCATCCAAGCTGAAGCCGCACTTGCTGTGCGTGAAGAAATGGCACGCTCGCCCGAAGACGTACTGCGTCGCCGCATGCCTTTATCGTTGCTCGCACAGGATTCACCCGACTGGCGCAATGCCGTCGAAACACTGATCGCCACTGAAATGCTGCGGCTTGTTTGAGCGAATGTCATTCTCTCTCGCGATTTAGTTTTTGTTTTCTGATAACTGACGAACGGATCAACTCTCCCGACCGAGTGCAAACGTTTTTGCTGCGCCATGTCACAAACTGGCGCCTGCACAAAAACGACATTTCGAAAGGAGATCGACATGCGCATATCACGCATTGTTTCCATATTTTCCGTACTTGCTCTCGCTGCGTGTGGCAGCCAGAACGATGGCCCAGACATCAGCAACCCAGACGGTTCAACAAGCAACAGCGCAACATCGCTGTTTGATCCAACCGCTGGCGTTATCCCATTTCCATTTGATGCGCTGTTTGCGGATGCGAATGGCAATCTCACCGGCACCATCAATATTCCAAATCCTAAAGGCGCGCCGTTTGTTAACGACGCTAATCGTCAGGATGGTTTCTCGACCGTAGCATCTGCCTTCACTGATTTTGCAGGCAAGGTGGACTTCGCTACTGCTGCAGTTGATCCAGTCACACATCTTCCAGGCCTGATGGTGATTGATGGCTCAACTGGCGCGCCTCTTGTTGCTGGCACTGACTATGTATTGCAAACATCAACTGCGCTTGATGATGCGTTCGGCACGCCGATCAATTCTTTCCGCACACGCATTTTGATTGAGCCACTCAAGCCGCTGAAGCAATCCACTACTTATGTGGTCGCAGTGACTTCAGCACTCAAGAGCACGGACGGCATTCCAATTGTTGCTAACGCGATGTTTAAAGTTGTGCGTTCAGCGACTGCAGTAACGGGCTCACCTACTGCGCAAGACAGTGATCCAGCGAATCCCAACTATGCGTATCTGCAAAGACTCACTGTCGCGCAGAAGACAACGCTTGAAGTGTTGCGCTCACGCATCATTCGCCCAGTGGTTGCACAACTCGGTGGCGCAGGTATTCCTGAAGCTGCGATCGTGATTGCATGGCCCTTCACCACGCAGTCGATCACCAACACGCTTGCTGCTGTGAACACCGGCGCTACGAGCAAGACAATTGTTCTCCAAGCATCTGGCTTAGACACCGCAGCTGCTGGTGCACCAGCAGGTGCAGACATCTATATCGGCAAACTCTTTGGTCTGCCGTATTACTTGGCTACCGATGCGACTCGCACACTCACCGACACACCGCTAAAGAGCTACTGGAAGAACAACGGCGTGCCGGCTGCAGGCAACTTTGGTCCGACTAAAGCCACTTCATCACCAGTGCCTTGCGGACTTTTCGCAACTGGCGCACCAACTGTGCCCGGCATTAGCCAAAGCAAAGTCGACTCAACCACGGCTTGCTTCCCAACGCCGAAGAAGAGTTCTGATGAAACGATTCCGGTATTAGCAACCGTGCCGAATGCTGCTGGCTGCCCAACTGGCCAGCCGCTTGCAGGTTGGCCTGTAGTGATCTTTCAGCACGGCATCACCGGCAATCGCACGCAGATGCTTGGCATTGCGCCAACGCTGGCAAAAGGTTGCATGGTGACCATTGCAATCGACTTACCACTGCATGGCCTGCCACCACCGGTTAATCCAGCCGCTCCAACACCTATCGACAAAGTCTACTTAGCAACCGGTGGCATTGAGCGCACGTTTAATCTCGACGCTGCAGGACGCGGTCCGAGCATGACGGGGTACACCAGCGCAGCATCATCTGGCACGCACTTCATCAATCTCGCCAGTGTTATCACTAGTCGCGACAACATTCGTGAAGCCGCGGCTGATCTCATCACGCTGACCAAGTCGATCCCAGCTGCAACGTTCGTTGATGGCGTTGGTGTTCCAGTTGTTGGCTTCAAGATTGACTCCAGCAAAATTTATTTTGTTGGTCACTCGCTGGGCGGCATCGTCGGCGGCACCTTGTTGGGTGTTAACACCGACATCAAAGCAGCAACGCTAGCAATGCCCGGTGGTGGCGTCGCGAAGTTGCTCGATGCTTCAGCCAGCTTCAGTCCAAAAATTGCTCAAGGCTTGGCAAGCAATGGCGTGAACAAAGGCACGGACACTTACGAAACCTTCTTGCGCTTTGCGCAGACCTTGGTGGACTCAGGCGATCCAATTAACTTTGCAGTGGCAGCACGCGCCAATCATCCGATCCACATGATTGAAGTGGTGGGCAGCAGCAGCTCACTGCCAGATCAAGTGGTGCCGAATAACGCACTGGCAGGCACGCTGGCGAGCATCCCGGGTTATTTGTCAGGCACTGATCCGCTCTATCGCATGATGGGTTTGGAGGTCATCGACAATCTCAATGTGCCAGTGGCAACGCCTGAGCTGAAGACTGGCGCCAATCTGGGTTACGTCGTGCGCTTCACGGCTGGAGATCACGGATCGATTCTCAGCCCCACCGCCTCACCCGCCGCGACGCAAGAAATGCAGCGCGAAACCGTTAACTTCCTAGCTAGCGGTGGCACCTGCTTGCCGATCGGCCGCAGCTGCACGGGCCCGTAAGGACACATTGAGGAAATCCTAATGAAAAATTACAACAAAACGATGCACACCATGAAGCTGACCGCCATCGCCTGCGGCTGTCTCGCAACGTTTGGCGCCCATGCTTACAGCGCTGAGCACGATGGCTACGCGATTGAACTCGGCAACAGCGCCACCATTGGCGCCATGATGCGTGCACAAAACCGCGACGGAAAACTCATCGGCATTGCGAACGGTGGCAGCTCCAACTCCACCAACAAAGACGATGGCGATTTGGCATTTGATCGTGGCGATATTGTTTCCAGCGTCGCTAAGATCACATCCGATCTCAAACTCTCCAAAGGTGATTACGGAATTTTTGCTCGTGCCAGCGGCTTCTTTAATATGTCGTTGGATAACAAGGACGACTACTTCACCAACGGTCGTGACTACTCGCCGTACTGCGACACCGCTCCTGCTTGTGGCAAAGAAGCCACGACCGCTGAACGCGATCGCAAAAACAAGCAGGTGCAAGATCAAGTCGGCAAGAAGATCGAACTGCTTGATGCGTATGTGTACGGCAACACACCGATATTGGATCGCACCTTCAGCTTCAAGATTGGCCGCCAGGTTCTGAACTGGGGCGAATCCACTTTCGTGCTCAACGGCATTAACAGCATGGTGGCATTCAACGCTAACCGTGCACGCGTTTCTGGTTTTGAGTTGAGTGAAGCGATTATTCCGACACCGATGGTGTGGGCGTCGATCGGCTTAACGGAACAGACCAGCATTGAAGGCTTCTACCAACTGAGCTGGCAGAAAACCATCATTGATGCTTCTGGCACTTTCTTTAGCACGAATGATTTTGCTGGCATCGGCGGCAATCGCGCCAATCTGGGCTTTGGTGAATTTCCAGAAAACACGCCAACCACTTCGGTTCAGCGTGCAACGGATCGCACACCTGGCAGCTCGGGCCAATATGGCGGCGCCTTCCACGCGTTTTTGCCTTGGCTGCATGAGAGTGACATTGGTCTCTACGCGATGAATTACCACAGCCGCCTACCGGTCTATAGCGGCATTTCTACAGCGCTTCCGATCACGCCTGCCGGCACGCCTGATCCTTACGCTGCGGCCAGTGCCAGTTACTTTGCTGAGTTTCCGAAGAACATCCATCTCTACGGCCTTTCATTCAACACTGCGATTCCTTGGGGCTTGTCGCTGCAAGGCGAGTACAGCTTGAAGCAAGGCCAGCCAATTCAGGTGGACACGGTTGAACTGCTGCTCGCAGGGCTTGGTGCACCGAGTCAGATTGCAGGCAACCAACCGGGCGTCACCACTGGCAATAAATATCTGCGCGGCTATCGTCGCAAAGATATTAGTCAAGTCGACTTCGGTCTGACGAAAATTTTCTCGCCATCGAAATTCTTTGGCTACGATCAGATCATCGGTGCATTTGAAATCGCGGGCATGCGCGTGCATGGCTTGGAAGATAACGATGAACTGCGTTACGACGGTCCCGCAACGGACACGCCGGGCAACGCAGCGATCGCAAACTCCGTTTCAGCAAGCTACAGCCAGCTTGCCTCTGCGTTGGCGGGCCAGCCAGTTTCGCTGACCATTCCACAGCAGAAAGGCGGCTACGCGACTTCCAACTCTTGGGGCTACAACGTTCTGGCGCGCTTTAGCTACGAGAACGTGCTGAATACGTTCACGCTCACGCCGACGGTTCGCTTTGTACACGATGTCAAAGGCAATTCGCCTAAGCCTGTCGCCAACTATGTCGAAGGTCGCAAGCAGGTGAGCTTGAGCTTTGGATTCCGCTTCCGCAACGAAATCAGTACGGAAATTGGTTACACCAATTATTTCGGCGGTGGCAAAGAAAACTTGCTGGCTGACCGAGACTTCGTCGATGCATCTGTGAAGTATTCCTTCTGATTATCTTTGCTCCAACAAAAAAGCCAGGCATCTGCCTGGCTTTTTTGTTCAACCGTTTACTTCAGGTTTTCTCAGCGTCGTTGGTGATCTTGATCTCTTGCGGTTCGCTCTGCACCGTTGGTTCAGTGCCAAAGAAAATCACATCGAAGACCGCCAAAGTACGCGCCAGAATTTCACGCCATGGATTACGTCTACCGTAATCGCCGGTGACATCAATCGGTGCGGCATAACCCACTGCATTGAGATCAAGCTTGCGCGCAATGAACAAAGCACGCCACGAGTGATAACGCGTGGTGATGATGGTGAAGCGCTTAAGGCCGAAAACAATATCGGCGCGAGTGATGGAATCCAAAGTACGGAATCCAGCAAAGTCCATCGTGATGTCTTTTTCAGGCACACCCAAACGCACCAACTCACGCAACATCTGACGCGGCTCGTTGTAAGTCGAATCCGGATTCGCGCCACTCACAATCAAATGCTTGACCTTGCCCAACTGATACAACTGAGCAGCCGCACGAACGCGCCCGTAGAACTCCGCACTGGACTTACCATCGGAACGATAAGGGCTGGTACCCATCACCAAGCCCACATCATTTTCCGGCAGCAGCGACCAGTTGGTGTACAGGTAGCCATTTGTGCTGTTGACCACCCAACGATTGGTCAACAGCACAATTAATGCAAAGCCAAAGAAGCCAAACCAAAACCAGCGCTTGAGCTTTCTCTTAGTAGCGGGTTTCAAGCCAGCAATCCCCAGAACATGTAGAAGAAGATAAGAACCTGAATGACGTAGAAAGTTGCACGAACAAACACCAAGGGCTGCGAGGTGCCAATCAAATGCACCAGCGACTGCGCAAGACGCGCATACAGCACATAGCAAGCAAGGCTATCAACTACCGGCTGCTTGCCCAAGAAGTAAGCGGAGAAGACAAGGATGGCGAAGATCGGCAGATTTTCAAGGCAATTGAGATGCGCATGCTGCATGCGCTTAACAATTTCAGGAACAGCAATGCCGTCATCACGACCCCAGGAATTAATCCCCTTACCACGCAACACTTCAATCACGCGCCAGTTAACTGAGGTGAACACCAGAATCAGTGTCCACAACGCAAATGCGAGTACTGCAAGAATTCCCGTCATTGTTGCTCTCCTTATTATTAATCGCGGTGCATTGTAGTCAGACTTCTACTCACTGGCGCGCGCACCTTGCGCGTCAGTTTAAATTTAGTGACTGAGTCTGCGCATGGCCTTGTCGAGTCCCGACAAAGTCAGCGAAAACATGCGATCTTTGCCAAGCAGCTCTTGAGCCACTTGGATTGACGGCGTGTACTCCCAACGTTGATCGGCTTCAGGATTGAGCCAGACCATGCGCGGAAATACATCCATCAGTCGCTTCATCCACGTTGCGCCGGCTTCTTCGTTCCAATGCTCAACGCTGCCGCCCGGCTGCAGAATCTCATACGGACTCATCGTCGCATCGCCGATAAAGATCACTTTGTAGTCCGGCGTGAATTTATGCATCACGTCGTAAAGCGGAATTTTTTCGGTGTGACGACGGCTGTTGTCTTTCCACACGCCTTCATAAATGAAATTGTGGAAGTAGAAATATTCGAGATGCTTGAACTCGGTCTTGGCCGCAGAGAAAAGTTCTTCGCAAACTTTGACGTGCGGATCCATGCTGCCGCCAACGTCGAGGAACAACAGCACCTTCACCGCGTTGTGACGCTCGGGCACCATTTTGATATCAAGCCAACCTGCATTGCGTGCGGTGCTGCGAATAGTGTCATCAATATCCAACACATCTGCCGCGCCTTCGCGTGCAAATTTGCGTAGACGACGCAGTGCCACTTTGATGTTGCGCGTGCCCAGTTCGATGGTGTCATCGAGATTGCGGAACTCGCGCTTGTCCCAAACTTTCACCGCGCTCTTCTGGCCGCCGCTGCCGCCGATGCGAATGCCTTCTGGATTGAAGCCGCTATTGCCGAACGGTGAAGTGCCGCCAGTGCCGACCCACTTATTGCCGCCCTGGTGACGCTCTTTCTGTTCTTCGAGGCGCTGACGCAGCGTCTCCATCAATTTATCGAGGCCGCCCATGGCTTGGATCTTGGCTTTCTCTTCATCGCTGAGCACTTTCTGCGCCATGGCTTTGAGCCATTCGTCTGGAATTTCTCCGGCGACGTCTTCGTAGACCGAGTCCACGCCCTTGAAGTAAGCGGCGAAGGCGCGATCAAAACGATCGTACTGGGACTCGTCTTTAACCAGCGTGGCGCGCGACAAATGATAGAAATCGTCCGTCGAGAAAATCGCCACGTGTTTGGAGAGCGCCTCCAAGAGCATGAGGAATTCACTGAGGCTAGGCTTGAGGCCCGCCGCGCGCAGAGTCAGGAAGAATGTAAAAAGCATGCGGAATATTAGGCTGAATGGCGGTAGTTGAGCCACCCAAATGAATGGGTTTGCTTACGGAGTTTGTTTTTATTTATTGATTATTAGTTTAAATGACTACTAATAATAATTACAGGTCACGCGCCTCTCTGTCATTCCGAACGCAGTGAGGAATCTCGCCTTAAGGCAACAGCAGGATTCCTCACTAGGTTCGGAATGACATTGGAGTGCGATGAGCAATGCCAAAGTCTAGACTGCCCGGCATCCACTGCGAGGTCACATGCCCCTCATTGCCGCCACTGCTGCAGATGTTCTTGCCGCCGAAAAATTCCTGTCGCGACGCGACCCGGTGATGAAGAAGCTGATTGCAAGCTACAAACCCTGCACCCTCGTTGGCCCGCAGCGCGATCCTTTTCATGTGCTCTGCACTTCCATCGTCAGCCAGCAACTTTCGGTGAAAGCCGCAGACACGATTCAAAACCGTGTCATGAAATTGGTTGGGGCCAAGAAATTATTGAAGCACGCGCATATCAATGATGCGGCGCACGATGACCTGCGCGCCTGCGGCCTGTCTCACGCCAAAGCCCGCTGGCTGCGTGCGCTCGCTGAACAGGTGCGCGATGGCACGTTCTCCTTCACCAAACTCAAACGCATGGATGACGAGGCCGCGATTGAAGCACTCGATGCCCTACCCGGCATTGGTCGTTGGACGGCGGAGATGTATTTGATCTTTGCACTGCATCGTCTCGATATTTTCGCGATGGGCGATGTGGGTCTGCGCAACTGCGTCAACAAGCTCTACAACGATGGAGAGCCTTTAAACGTGGAAGAAACTTTGGCCATCACCGATCGCTGGGCGCCGTATCGCTCGGTCGCGAGTTGGTATCTGTGGCGCGTGATCGACGGCGATATTCAGAACTTCAAGTAATTCTCTAAGCACACTGCGTAAGCTGCATTTCCGAAACCCAGATTACTCGTGGCTTGCGCGCCTGTATGTCGCGTCTGCACGGCCACAGTAGTTAGATTCTCCGCACTGCTACTTTGACATTGCCAACTGGCAAGTTCGTTTTAATCAAAGAACAGAAGGAGAGCATCATGCTGCCAACACGTCGCGACTTACGCTTTAAGCTCACACCTGAGAGCGTCCGCAATTGGCACGCACAAGGTCCGCAAGTCGCGCACTTCTTCAATGCCCTCTCGATTTTCTTTCCAACCGGCGAGCGCTTCTTCATCAATAGCGTTCGTCAGTATCGCGAGCGCGTAACGGATCCAGAATTGCAGAAAGCCATCACTGCATTCATCGGTCAGGAAGCGATGCACGGCCGCGAGCATGAGGAATACAACGATCTGCTCGCGCAAGCCGGATTTCCGATTCACCGCATGGAAGGTCGCGTTAACGCATTGCTGGAATGGGGCAAGAAGAAATTGCCTGCGATCAGTCAGCTCTCCGCCACGATTGCTTTGGAACATTTCACCGCGATCATGGCCGATCGCTTGTTGCGTAAACCCGACATGATTGCGAGTGCCGATCCTCGCATGGTCGCGCTATGGCGCTGGCACGCGCTGGAAGAAACTGAACACAAAGCCGTCGCGTTTGATGTTTATCGCGCGGTGAGAAAACCATCCCTCAAAAACTACATCACCCGCAGCAGTGGCCTGCTGATTGCGACAGTCATTTTCTTGGGCTTTGCTCACGCCTATCAGCGCGAACTGGTGAACGCTGACAAAACAATCGGGAAATGGGATGGCATGGGCAACTACCTGCGCTTCATGTTCGCCAAAGGTGGTTTCGTGCGCGATATGGCAGGCCCGTGGTTCGACTATCTCAAACCCGGCTTTCATCCATGGGATCACGACAACCGGCACTTCCTCGCTGAGATCGACACACTCATCGCCGAAGCAAAGCGCTTCGATATGCAGGAAGCCGCTTAAGACGCTTTGCGACGAAGCTGTGAGACCTTAGGACTCTGGTTGAGGTGATCAAGGCTCACCCACTGGATAACGCTGATCTTGCCGTTGGCATCTTCACCGAGCGCCGTGCAGCTTTCGACCCAGTCACCACAGTTGTGATACGTGACGCCGTGTAGCTCACGAATCTCAGCGTGGTGAATGTGTCCGCAGATCACACCATCCAACTCGCGACGTTTGCACTCGCGTGCAACGCTGTCTTCAAAGTTGGAAACGACGTTCACTGCCGTTTTCACGCGCTGCTTGGCAAACGCTGAGAGCGACCAGTAGCGCATCCCCATCAGCGCACGTCCGCGGTTGAACCAGAGATTAAAGCTCATCGTGCTTTCGTAGATTGCATCACCCGCCAGTGCAATCCACTTGTGATAGCGCGTGATCACGTCGAATTGATCGCCGTGCGTAACCAGCAATTTGCGGCCATCAGCCGTCGTGTGAATCGCCTCATTCACGACCTGGATGTTACCCATCTCCAGCTTGTATTCGACGAACTTGCGTAGGAACTCGTCGTGGTTGCCGGTGACGTAAAACACTTTGGTGCCACGCTTGGATTTGGTGAGAATCCTGCGGATGACGTTGGTGTGTTCTTGCGGCCAATAAAAATTGGACTTGAGCTTCCAGCCGTCGATGATGTCACCGACCAGATAGAGCTTGTCGCATTCGTTGTGCTTGAGAAAATCAACCAGGAATTCTGCCTTGCAGCCAGACGTGCCCAAGTGCACATCAGAAATCCACAAAGTCTTATAACGGTTGGTCGCGCGGTCCGATTTTTCTTTTTTCATCGCGGGTCTGTCGTCTTTTTTCACGCGCGCATTTTTTACAATGCGCGTTGTGGGGAAATGACAGTTTGATGAAGGTTTTGTGAATGGTCCGGCTTTTGCGGTTTGTGCTCGCTTCGCGAGCTGAGGTCTGCTCTGATTGAGACGACGTATTTCGCACGGCGTGCGAGTTACTTTCTTTGCTTGTGCAAAGAAAGTAACCAAAGAAAACACACCCTGCGTCTACGCCCGCACGATGAAGCTGTGCGGGTACCCTGCGCTTCTCGTCTTGACCGGGGTGCGTGACAGGCCATCCATGGCCAGACACGCACGCTTCGGCATCCTGCCTCGCCCGTGTCTTCGCACGGCAATAACCGGACAAGACTGTGATGCTCGGCGTTGTCGAAGGGGCCCGACATCAAAAGCAAAGCGACTCTTGCTATGAATTTTGCGGGGACCTCCTCAATGGCCGTTTCTGCTCTTGAGAACAGTAAAAGTGTTAACGGCAATTTTTGATCCAATCTGAAACAGCATCACCGCTCATTCGCTCGCTATCTGACGCGATGTACAAGTGGCTTTGCTTTACCGGGTTCCCTTCGACAACGCCGAGCATCACAGCACTGATCGGTTAATTGCCGACGCTTCGCGTCGGGCGAGGCAGGAGCCGAGCGTGCGTGCCAGGCCATGGATGGCCTGTCATGCACCCCGATCAGTGCGAGAAGCGCAGGGTACCCGCACGTCTTTTTGTGTGGGCGTAGTCGCAGGGTGCCCTTTCTTTTGGTTACTTTTCTTTGGGCACGCAAAGAAAAGTCACTCGCGCTACAGCGCGAAATACGCCATTTCAAAGAAGAGCAGGCAGCAGCCCGCGAAGCGCGTAAAAAACGGTGGGTTTCGCTACGCTCTACCCACCCTACAGTCATCACAATATTCAAAGGGCGCGCGTGCGCACAGCGCACCCTACGCATGAAAAGACGCTAAATCGCATCCCCACGCAAAGCCCGCACCTTCTCCTCCAGCAACACCGCAGTCACCTCAGAAGCCGGCACCGCCGGCCCAGCGACAAGCTCAATCCTCGACCAAACCCGTCGCGGCAAGCGCATACGCTTCAAGAACGTATCGCGACGACTAAAGATACTGCCCCAGAGCCCACGCAGTGCCAGCGGCACCACAGGCACTGGTGTGCGTTGAATCACGCGCTCGATACCGCTGCGGAAAGTATCCATCTGGCCATCATGCGTGATCGCGCCTTCTGGGAAGATGCCAACCACATTGCCTTCAGCCAGCTCACGTGCAATCTCATTGAACGCGCGTTCCATCATTGCTGGATCTTCCTTCGCTGGCGCAATCGGAATCGCCTTGGCATTGCGGAAGATGAAGGACAGAACCGGAATCTTGAAAATCTTGTGATACATCACAAAGCGCACTGGACGACGGATCGAGCCGCCGAGAATCAATGCATCGACAAAGCTGACGTGATTGCAGATCACAACGGCCGGGCCTTCATCGGGAATATTTTCGAGGCCCTTGGTTTTGATTCGGTACATCGTATTCACCAACACCCACACCAACAGGCGCATCAGGAACTCTGGCACCAATGAATAAATGAACAGCGCGACTAATGCGTTGAGCACTGCGGTGGTCAGCAGCAGCTGCGGAATGGTCAGGCCCATTTTCAGCAACACAACCGCCAGCAGCGCCGACACCACCATGAACAAGGCATTGAGGATGTTATTGCCCGCAATGATGCGCGAGCGATGTGAGGCTTCTGAGCGCGTTTGAATCAAGGCGTAGAGCGGCACGATGTAGAGACCGCCGGAGATGCCGATCATCAGCAAATCAAACAGCACACGATGATTACTGATGTTGTTAATGAAATGCGTGACAGTCTGATCTTGCAGTACAGCTAAGTGCGGCGCGGCAAAGTAAATATCGATACCAAAGAGTGTCAGTCCGATAGAACCTAGCGGCACCAAGCCAATCTCAACTTTGTGGCCCGACAGTCGTTCGCACAAAAACGAACCCACGCCGATGCCGAGCGAAAACACTGTCAACAGCACCGTCACCACATGTTCGTCACCGCCGAGATAAAGCTTGGCGTAATTAGGCAACTGCGACAGGAAAGTCGCGCCGTAAAACCAGAACCAAGAAATGCCCAGCACCGATAAGAACACGGTGCGATTGCCGCGCATGAATTTAAAGTTGCGCCAAGTTTCGCTAAACAGATTCCAGTTGATCTTGAGATCCGGTGCCGTAGCCGGTGCATCGGGAATGCCGCGCGACGCGAGATATCCGGCGATAGCAACGATCAGCACCGCAGCGCTCACCATCATCCAGCCGCCATCCAGCGTGATCAGAAATCCGCCGAGTAGCGTGCCTAGAAGAATGGCAAGGAAGGTGGCCGATTCCACCCACGCGTTGCCGGCAATCAGTTCGTTCTCTCTCAGATGCTGCGGCAGGATTGAATATTTAACCGGCCCGAACATCGTGGCCTGCGTGCCCAACAGAAACAGCAGGCCCATCAACAGCGGCACACTTTTGAGATAGAGCCCAATCACCGCAACCACCATGATTCCCAGTTCCAGAATCTTGGTGTAGCGAATCAGTTGGGACTTTTCATATTTCTCTGCGAACTGACCACAGGTCGCAGAAAACAGAAAGAACGGCAGAATGAAAATTCCCGCCGCGAGATTGACGTAGAGGTTGACCTGATCCGGCGACAAACCAACGATGCCGAAGGTGACGAGAATCACCAAAGCATTCTTGAATACGTTGTCGTTAAACGCGCCGAGCGTTTGCGTGATGAAAAACGGCAGGAAGCGACGCTGCGTGAGCAGATTAGGCTGATCCGACTGACTTGAAGACATGCAGCACTCCGATTTAACGGCGATCTCGCGTCGCCAAACCGAAACGTACAGCCTAGACGATCATTGCGGCAACTTAACCAGATCAGGTTCTACTGGGGCGCCGCGCAATACGCGCCATGCAGGTGGCAGTTCCAGAATGAATGTAGCGAGGACACCTGCAGCAACGAGTGCCAGCGCGATCCAATCAGCCACTGCATTGAAACTGAGTGTCACTGCCATCACTGCGATCACCACGATGCTGGCTGCAAAACCACCAGCAGACATCCACAGATATTGGCGACGGTCATTGCCCTCGCCAAACTTGAACAAGAAGATGGAGCGGATCGTTGATGGAAATTCCACCGCACTGCCGGCGATAAGCGCGCCGAGCAAATGACCCCACTCGTGCAACAAGAAGCCCGCCACTGCTGCAGACGCGCCAGCAAGAATGGCGACTGGAATGGCGAGCGCGCTATGCACTGCATCCAACTCACGGCTCCATTGCCACAAGGCTAGCGTTGCCACAATCACCACGACATCGCGCAACAGCATGTGTATTGGCAGCTTCATGACGACCTCTCCTTGTCCCGCAACGAGTTTTAGCAGCGATTGAGCCACGCTGCGATTCGAGGATAACTGAGGATTCGCGGCTTCAGCTCACTGGTTCGGACGAGTTCGTCGAGTTGGCCTACTACCGAGAAATCAGCAATGTTGGGCGCATCGCCACCCAGGTAGTTGCGACCCTCAAGTAGCGCTTCGATGTCTTCAAGGCGATCAAAGAACAGTTTTTCGACTTGCTCGCGAGGCATGCGTGCAAGGCCCTGCTCCTTGAGCTTGCGCGGGTAGCGGCTCTTGAACACATATTTAAGGATTGCGCGCTCATAGCTTGGGCGACCGGCTGCAATCAGATCGAGGCCACGTTCCAGAGAAATCGGATCCAGCATGCGGAAATAGATTTCGTAGAAATACAGAGACTGACCCGCCCAGTCTTCCCACATGCGCGCTTCTGCCAATGCGCGAGGCTCGCGCGGGTAGAGCAATTTGTCTGGATATTTTTCATCAAGATACCGCGCAATCGCGGCAGAGTCCTGCACGCGGTGTCCGTTGAAATCCACTACAGGCAATTTGCCAACCTTGGACAGCTTGGCTGCATTCAGCGCGAGCAGGCCGTTGTAATCAACCACCGAGTAATCAAGGCCCTTGTGCTTCAAGCAACGCCGCACCTTGTTGCAGAACGGCGACATTTCCCATTGATGCAAAACGATCGTGCTCATGTTCATTCTCGCAATTAAATGGATGCTAAAAATTCTGCGACAACTTTATACGCCGCTTCTGGATTTTCCTGCATAAAGCAGTGTCCACCCGGCAAGGTTTTGACGACGAGTTGTGGATTTGCTCGCAGCGCTATTTTTTCTGCCTTCGGAAAAAATGAAAAACTTTCCTTGCCACGCAAAAACAGAATCGGCAGCTGCGCTTGCTTGAACGCAGCCCACGGCCACACAGGGCGTTCAAATATTTGCGCTTCCAATTCCGCCGGACAACTCAGCACACGTTTGTCGCTTTCATCACGCGTGGCGTATTCAACGAAGGAATGCAGGGCTTCTGGTGTCCAGCCTTTGTAAGTGCCGCGACCACGCAGACGATCTGCCACTTCTGCGCGCGAGGCCCAAGATTGTCGACGACGACGCGAAGCATTCGCCAGCGGATGACGGCCCAACATCGAAGCGATATGCACGCCGACAAAGAAAGGTGCAGGCATGACGATGGGATCGAGCAACACCAACGCCTTGAACAAGCCGGGATTGTCAGCCGCTACACGCAAGGTCAGCGCGCCACCAAAGCTGTGGCCCATGCCAATTAGAGCTTGGCCGGGCAAACCTTGATCTGCCATCACCTGCGGAATGCGCTCGATCACCGCTTCAACACCCGAGAATTTCTCCGGGTTGTCGCTATCACCATGCCCCTCAATATCGTGCGTGATCAGGCCGTATTGCGGCAGAAAGTGCCGCAGCATCGGCCAATAAACACCGCCGCAAAAGCCATTGCCATGCAGGAAGTGAATCAGTGGTGCACCGCCATCAGTCCGTCGACCGCGGATGGTGGGTCCAACTCCCGCAGTGGATTCCCAAGGAGACAGGTCGCTATAAGGCTGGATAGGCATGTAGATGGATGATTACTGAAGGGTTTTTAATACGTCGGAAAATTGGGCCGTGCTGGTGCCTATTTTACGTCTGCGGCGGAGAGCCATTGGGTGCAGAGCAAGAAAGAGGGAGTGCGGCATAGTGATTCTATGCAAACGACCGATGACGCCGCTATGTGCCCAATGGCTCCCGCCCCGAAGGGCTACCGCCTCAAAATTCGCCATGCGTTGTTGCTCCTTCGTTATTTAGAATGACTAAACCTCCTCAGTCGCGCCTAGCCTGGCGAATTTTGAGGGGGTAGCGCAGACGCAAAATAGGCACCAGCACGGCCTACACGGACTCTCTATAATGCGCGCCCGATTTAGAGGCGGAGTTTGACGTGAATTTTGATCTGGACGCCATCAACAGCCAGTACGCAGATGACCCTGAAGGTCTGATTCGCTGGGCTGTCAGCCTTGGCAAAAAGTCGGTCGTCACCAGCAATTTCCGTCCCTTTGCCGCTGTGATCCTGCACATGTGCACCCGCGAGCAGCCTGATATGCCGGTGCTGTGGATGGACAACGGCTACGGCACGCCTGCCACCTATCAGGTCGCCGACGAGATCACCAAACAGCTCAAGCTCAACCTGCACATCTACCACCCACGCCGCTCACGCGCGCATCGCGAAGCTGTGGAAGGCGTAGAAACACCGGGCGTGGGCGATCCGCGTCTGGTGCCTTTCACTCAAGAAGTGAAACTCGAACCGTTCGAGCGTGCCGTGCGCGAGATGAAGCCAGAGATCTGGTTCACCGCCGTCCGCGCCGAAGATACCGAAGAACGCGCCGCGATGAAGCCAGTCAGCATCACCAAGAACGGCCTGATCAAAGTGGCGCCACTGCTCAAGTGGAGCAGCAAGGACATGCACGAATACTGCAAGAAGCATGGCCTGCCGAATAACTTTGATTATTTTGATCCGACCAAGGTTGAAGATAATCGTGAGTGCGGATTGCACACGGTTAGCTAAAGCGTCGCTTTATAAAAAAGCCCCTCAATCGAGGGGCTTTTTGTTTAGGTTGTCATCCCGAACGCAGTGAGGGATGTTGCTGTAACTCTCAAAGCAAGATCCCTCACTGCGTTCGGGATGACACGGTTCTGCTGTGTCGTATCGAATGAGCAGAGCTGTTGCAATTCGTTAGGCCGAGCAGGTGTCGCGGTTACCTGTTTTTCGCATTGAGAATTTAGGCTGCATTCGTCTTGGGCCTATTCCCCGTCACCGTAAAAGTGGGCTTGTGATGTTTCTTTGGTTACTTTCTTTGCGCCAAAGAAAGTAACCCGCGCCACAGCGCGGAACACGCCATCTCAATCAGAACAGGCAGTAGCCCGCGAAGCGCGTAATAAAGATTGCCCCTCACCCCGGCCCTCTCCCCATAAAAAGCATGGGGAGAGGGAGACAGGAGAAGCCCGCCACATCAGGACAACGGCGACCAAACCGGCCAATGTGCCGCCCCCAATCGCTGACCATCCTGATACTGCGCCACCAAGCGAAACGGTTTCCGCGCTGTACTGTTGTCGTAGACAAAAACCTCATCCACCAAGGGAATTGCTTTCTCGATTAACGCCCACAATCGTTTGTATCGCGCACGCAAAACATCTTCTGGAACTGAGTGCCCACCCTGCCCTGAACGCAGCCTCGCACGCACCACGCTGAGTTCTTCCGGCACGATGAACACATGCAGCGTCACGCTATAGCCAGCTGCTTTAGCGCGCTCGATGAGTTCTAGTTTTGACGCGTGAGAAAAAACCGTTTCGCCGATGAATGAAGTCTTCGCTTCGATCGCCGTATTGCGCGCTTGTTCGGCGAGTGCAGACGCATCGTGACCATGCGCTTCTTCATCGCCCGGCCATTCACGCTTCGCAATTAAATCTGCATTGATGAATGGCAGACGCGTTGCTGGATACAACAGGTGTTCGTAGAACGTGGTCTTGCCCGACGCATTCGGTCCGGCGAGCAAATGCAAAACAGGCACAGACTATTTCCGTGCGCGCGCGGGACGCGTCACCACATTGCCATTGGCATCCAGCTCGGCGTATTGATAACCGGCTTTCTTGTATTCGGTGTCGAGACGCAGCGTGCTGCTGAGCGTGTCCAAACGTGCAGACCAGGACGCACGCACCAATGCTTGTTCTTTAACGGAAAGTGCGTCGTAGCTTCTTTTGCCGTTGAGTACGCCTTCGATATGACGAACTGAAATCTCAGGGCTACGTTCAAGTTCACGACCAATGCGCGCCCAATGGCTGAGCTGCTCGGCAACACTGCGACTCATCTGGCGCGCGGTTTCCCGAGCAGATGAGGTGATCTCTGCATCCAAACGAATCGGTGTGGTGACGTTGCTCATAAGCTTTAACCTGAAGCGTATTTAACTGGAATTTAGTGTAGCAGATTGCTACACATTTACTTATATAACCCGTCCCGCGCACGCACCACACACATAAAAAAGGCCCCTAGTGAAGGGGCCTTTCTTCATTAAAAACAAGGTGCTTACGGTGCCTTCAGACCATCACGGAAAGTCAGATAGTCCGCAGCCACTTCGCGCGGACGCTCCAGCATCGGCAAATGGCCAATGCCCGGCAGGATCAACACGCTGGCATTCGGCATCAGGCCTGCAAGAATCTTGGCGCCGCCAACATTCAGCGCACGATCCTTATCACCCCAAACGATACGCGCAGGCACCGTCAAACCCGGCACTCGCGATTCCAATGGCGGCTCGCTACGGATCTGCTGAAAGATCTTGGCATTGAGCTCGTGATTTGCCACCGCAGTGCGTCCCATCACGTCGATAAAACGGCGCGGCAAGAACGGCGGATCTGCCATCACAAACTTGAACACCGCAGCAAACTCATCTGGGTTGCTCGCGATCAACGGATTGCGGCCGCCGTCTTTCAGACTCAGTTCAACATCGCTCGGCGGCGCAGTGCCAAGACCAGCTGGCGCAAGCAACCAAATGCTGGCCGTCTCGGTTGGATATTTCGCCGCATAAGACGCCGCGATATTGCCGCCCATTGAACTGCCGCCTAAATGCACAGTCTTTAATCCCAAGGCCTGCACCAAAGCATGGACACGCTCAACCTGCGAAGCGACGGTGTAGATGCCATCAGCCGGTTTGCCAGACTCACCAAAGCCCGGCAGGTCAGGAATGATCACGTGAAAGCGCGGTGTCAGAAACTTGGCCACGCGAGTGAAGTTTTCTTTGTCGGCGCCGAAACCGTGGATCAATACCAATGGCTCGCCTTTGCCACCTTCGAGATAAACGTACTTAAGGCCCGCAACATCGATTTCATGACGGCTCAAGCTTGCCGCTGCACGTTCGCCTTCAACCGCAAGCTTCACGAGCTTTTCCGGACAGGCGTAATACAGGCCTGTCACCACAAGTGCGATCACCACCAGCAGCCCTAATAGTTTCTTCAACATATACCGCCCCTTTATTTTTAGTGCTCTCAGTGTGCCGCCACCCCAAATACTGCGCAATGACTGTGGAGCCATGACTGCAGCGCCACGTAATCGCGTCATTTGTGGCCTTGGATCGCTCCCTGACATGCAATCAATCCCACATCCTGAGGCCACCCCCTCAAAAATCACCTCGCCGCATTACTCACTCGTCATTTAGAACGACTAAACTCCTTTATGCCGCCCTACTTAGCGATTTTTGAAGGGGCGGCGCAGGGACGAAAAATCATAAACAGATACCAAGAAGGTTCGCTTTTCGCATGAATGATAAATCTGCCCTTTTGGGCCAGCTCAAAATCGATCGTAACGCTGCCATTGTTGAACCGAGTCCGCGTTGGCCGTGGCTTGTTGCGGCGGCAGTTATCGCACTCATCGTCATCGCTTACTTGGTGCTTCGTCCGAGCAGCACGCTGCAAGTTAAAGCCGTGCCCGCGCTGACGCTTGGCGGCGCAAGTGGCGGCGGTTCAGTGCTAGACGCATCGGGCTATATCGTTGCGCAGCGTCAGGCCACCGTGTCATCCAAGGTGACCGGCAAAGTACAGGAGTTGCTGGTTGAAGAAGGCCAGACGGTTAAAGAAGGCCAAGTGTTAGCGCGCCTTGATGACAGCAACGCACGCGCTGCATTGCAGCTGGCACGTGCACAACTCGACGCCGCTCGCGCTGGATTGTCACAGGCCAATGCACAATCCAAAGACGCCTCACGCCAAGCCGTGCGCAATAAAGAATTGGTCACCAAAGGTTTCGTCGGCCAGTCGGTTTACGACACCGCGCAATCCAATGCAGATGCACAAGCCGCAGGCGTTGAAGCCGCACAAGGTAATGTTGCGGTCGCGCAGCGCAATATCAGCGTGTATCAGCAACAACTTGATGACACCGTCGTGCGCGCGCCATTCGCAGGCGTGATCACGGTGAAGAACGCACAACAAGGCGAAATGATCTCACCGCTTTCTGCTGGCGGCGCGGGCACGCGCACCGGCATTGGCACGCTGGTGGATATGGATTCGCTGGAAATTGAAGTCGACGTCAACGAAAACTTCATTGGTCGCGTGCAACCGGGCCAGCCCGTCACCGGCAAGCTCAATGCTTATCCGGAATGGGAAATCCCTTGCAAAGTAATTGCCGTGATTCCAACCGCAGATCGCAGCAAGGCCACGGTTAAAGTGCGCATCGGCATCAACAATAAAGATCCACGCATCCTGCCGGACATGGGCGTGCGTGTTTCGTTCTTGAACGACGCTGCAAGCAAACCAGCTGAAGCGCCAAAAGGCGTGTGGGTGCCAGCGGATGCAGTGCAAGTCAGCGGCGACACCGGCGTGTTGTTTGTGATCAAGAACGAAAAGCTTGAACGTCGCGCCGTGAAACTGGGCGGCAAAAGCAGCGCTGGCCAGCAGGTTCTCAGCGGTGTCACCGCCGGCGATAGCGTCGCCGTTGGCGACCTGAGCAAATTCTCTGATGGCGCCAAGGTCGTCATCGCAGAATAATTGTTGAACAGGGTTATAAATTTATACGCAGGCTTTCATAGCCAAGCGTGAAACAGTGTTAATGGGGATTTGAAAATGAGCGAAGCCATCGTCAGCCTGCGCGGCGTTACCAAGAACTACACGCGCGGCAAACAGAAAATTGAAGTGCTGCAACCGCTCGACTTATCAATTTCGCAAGGCGACTTCTTGGCGCTGATGGGCCCTAGCGGCTCCGGCAAAACGACGCTGCTCAATCTCATTGGCGGCCTTGATCAGCCTAGCTCCGGCGAAGTTAACGTCGGCGGCCAACGCATCGATCAACTCTCAAGCCGCGCGCTCGCTCAATGGCGCTCGCATCATGTTGGCTTCGTGTTTCAGTTCTACAACCTGCTCGGTGTGCTCAGCGCAGAAAAGAATGTGGAGCTACCACTACTGCTGACATCACTGTCGAAAGCACAGCGCGCCAAACATGTGGCGACTGCACTTGAGATCGTTGGTCTGGCTGATCGCGCCAAGCATAAACCGTCTGAACTCTCGGGCGGTCAGGCACAACGCGTTGCCATTGCTCGCGCGCTGGTGGCTGATCCAACGCTGCTGGTTTGCGACGAACCAACCGGCGATCTTGATCGCAAAACCGCAGACGAAATTCTCGGCCTGTTGCAAACACTCAATCGCGAGCACGGCAAAACCATCGTCATGGTCACGCACGATCCGAAGGCTGCCGAGTACGCAACGCATCAGTTGCACATGGATAAAGGCAGTCTTATCGAGCAGAGCGCCAACACATGAAATACTTTCCGCTCATCTGGGCGGCGTTAGGTCGGCGCAAACCGCGCACGATCCTCACGGGCCTATCGATTGCCATCGCGTTCTTGTTGTACGGCATGCTTAACGCCGTCAACATTGCGTTCAATTACGGCGCGGAAATGTCAGGCGTTGATCGCCTCGTCACAACCGGCCGCTATTCAATCACGCAAATTCTTCCCTACGGCCACGCGCATCAGATTCGTTCACTGCCTGGCGTTTCTAGCGTTGCTGCATCGGATTGGTTTGGTGGCTACTACCAAGATCAGCGCAATTTCTTTCCACAGTTCGCCGTTGAGCAAGAAGAATATCTGGGGATGTATCCAGAAATCGTGCTCCCAGAACAAGAGAAGCAAGCTTTCTTCAGCACGCGTACCGGCACCATCGTTGCGAAAACTTTGGCCGATCGTTACCACTGGAAAGTCGGCGACAAGATTCCAATGCAAGCTGGCATCTGGCCTCTGAAAGGCGGTAGCAATGTGTGGACGTTTGATCTGGTTGGCATCTTCGACACCGCCAATCCAAAAGATCGCGGCCAGTACGAAATGATGCTGATCCGTCATGACTTCTTTGATGAAGCGCGACAGTTCGGCACCGGCACTGCAGGTTGGTATGTCACCAAATTAAAGAACCCTTCAGCGGCAGGCACGCTGGCCAAACTGATCGACAACACTTTTGCCAACTCGCCCAACGAAACGCGCACTGATACCGAAAAAGCGTTTAACCAAAGCTTTATGAAACAGCTGGGCGACATCGGCTTGATCATCAGTTCGATTCTCGGCGCGGTGTTCTTCACGCTGCTTTTCCTCACCGGCAACACGATGATGCAGTCGGTGCGTGAGCGCATTCCAGAACTCGCCGTACTCAAAACATTGGGCTACACCGATTTCTTGGTGCTGGCATTGGTACTCGGTGAAGCGCTGCTGCTCACGCTGATCTCTGCAGTGCTGGGCTTGACGATGGCCACCTTGGTTCTGCCATGGCTCGCATCTCAGCTGCCCGGTTTGTCAGGCCTCACGATCACGCTGCCAACGATCTATGGCGCCCTAGGCATTGCCGTGTTGCTGTCGTTCGTTGTTGGTCTGCCGCCTGCGCTACGCGCCATGCGTTTAAACATCGTTGACGCACTGATGGGACACTGAAATGGCTAGCTCACTCCAACAAGTTATTTCAGTCACTGCGATGAACATTCGCAGCATTCCCTCACGTCTCGGCACTTCCTTCGTAATTGTCATCGGCATTGCCGGCGTTGTCGGCGTGATGGTTGCACTGCTGTCGATGGCCAAAGGCTTTGAGCTGACACTAGCTTCGACAGGTCGTGCCGATCGCGCGATCATCATGCGCGGTGGCTCCAACGACGAACTCTCCAGCGTTCTGGTTCGCGAACAAGCGCAAGTCGTGTTGGATGCGCCGAGCGTTGCCAAAGGAGCCGATGGAAAACCATTGGCGATTGGTGAACTGTTCATGATCACCGACGTCGCCAAGCGTGGCGCCACCACACCCAACAATGTCGTGGTTCGTGGCACCACGACACGTGTTTTTGAGCTGCGTCCGGAAGCAAAAATTGTTGAAGGTCGCATGTTCACCCCTGGCTTGCGAGAAGTCGTTGCGGGTCGCTCTGCACAAAGGCAATTTGCCGGACTCAATATTGGCGACAAGGTTGATGTACGTGATGGCCCATGGACCGTGGTCGGCGTATTCGATTCCAAAGGCGATGTTCACGAATCCGAAATCTGGGTCGACGTTGATGCACTGATGACCGCCTCACGTCGTGGCGCCTACAACACCGTCACTGCGCAGCTGACGTCTGCTGATGCCTTCCAAGGTTTCAAAGATGCACTGACATCTGATCCGCGCGTCACCATCCAAGCGCAGCGCGAGCCGGAGTACTACGCCTCGCGCTCGGAGACACTGAACAAGATGATCACCGTGCTCGGCTATTCCGTCGCCGTGATCATGGGTATCGGCGCACTGTTCGGCGCACTCAACACGATGTATGCCGCAGTTGCGACACGCAGCGTTGAGATCGCCACGCTGCGCGCGATTGGCTTTGGCAACGGTCCTGTAGTGATTTCAGTAATCTTGGAATCGCTGGTGCTCGCTACAGCTGGCGGCATTCTTGGCGGTGCGTTGGCCTATGTGTTTTTCAACGGCTACACAGTCTCCACGCTGAACATGCAGACCTTCAGTCAGGTCGCGTTCCAGTTCCGCGTGACGCCTGATCTGTTATGGAAAGGTGTGATCTGGGCTTGCAGCATTGGTTTGATCGGCGGCTTGTTCCCTTCGATCCGCGCTGCGCGATTGCCCATCGTCGACGCGCTACGTTCGTCTTGAGCATAAGGCCTGCTCCGCAAGGAGCAGGCCCGCATCAGCTTGCTTGGACCTGCGCTTTCTTGGCGCTCTTGGCCGCATACATCACGACGTCAGCGCGGCGCAGTAAGTCGGTAAAGCTTTCGCTACCCAATGGATCACTCGTCGAGTCGCCAACACTGAAGCGGATCACATAAGAGCGATCACGTCGCAGATTGATATCAGCGACAGCTTCATCCAAGCGTTGCAAGGCCGTACGTGACGCAGTGGGATTGCTACTGCGCATCGCTACCGCAAATTCATCGCCGCCGACACGCCCAACAATATCCGCATCACGAAAGTTGGCGCGCAATACGCTGGCGAAATCTTGCAAGAAGCTGGAGCCTGCTTCGTGGCCGTAGCGATCATTGACCTGTTTTAGTCCATCCAGGTCGAAGAACAAAGTAGTCAACGACGATTTGCTGCGCCGCGCTTCACGCAAAGCCTGTTCGCCCAACAGATAAAAACCGCGGCGGTTGTAGATCTGCGTTAATTCATCGGTGAGCGACATATCGCGCAGATCTCGTTCAAGATCATTGATACGCCAAGCCGTCCACAGCGTCACGCCAAACAATAAGATCGAAGTCAGCACTGCCGTCATCGCGGCTGCGTAGGGCGGCGTCAGCAATCCAGAGCCCGTCACATACCCTCTCAACAGCACCAGAGAGAACGGCATGAACAGTGCGAATGGCAGAAAGAATCGCGCAGTACGACTGCCGATGCCGATACCAATCAGCACCGAGAAAAAACTGTGCTGCGCGCTGTGCCCCACTCGTACAAACGCGAGCAACACCATGCACAGCAAAGTGGCAGGAGCTACACGCGTGAAATGAGATTCAGCGAATAGCTGTTCGGCGCCAAAGCAGTAGCCTGCTAATACGATCAGCGCGATGGCCGCCAACAAGATGGATAAGACATCGACCAGATGCACAAACTTCTTGTCGCGCGGCCGCGAGATGCACAGGCTCAGGCCGAGAATTACAAAGTAGATCGCAGCCTGCACCGACATGCGTCCGGGCAACGGCGAAGCTGCATCTGCTGCCAGCAGCGTTTCAATGCCGGTGACTTGTCCACCTGCGTAAGCCCACAGCGCGGACGATGCAATGATGATCAGCAAGGCCGCACAAGCCTGCTTCACTCGCTTCCACAAAATGTTGTAGCGGAACTGCGTTACCGCCAACGCCACCGCACCCAGCATCATGCAGAGCGCCGAGTTCGCCTTCATCATCAACCAAATGCTTGGCAGTAGTTCGCCAATCAGCGGAATGAGCCACGCCAGCAAAACGACACCGGACACGAAAAAAACAATACTCAACGCATACTTCTGCGCCGTTAACAGTCTGCCAAGCAGACCGATATCAGGGCGAACAGAGGGAATCGCAGCTTGATCAACGCGGGCCATAAATCCTTATGTGGCTAGATGAATTCAGCCTACCTGTTGAGCCACAAGGGCAAGCTGATAATCACTGCGCCGAGCACAATCGCAGCGGCAATCAACCATGCCGGACCCCAAGGTGTTGGCACGACGGTGGACGTCACGATGGTTGGCGATGCATCACGCTTATTAAGCTGTGAAGGGTCTGAAGGATTGCCCCAAGCAACCGTCTTGGTTTCTGGCTCCACTGAGCCCTGAAGCGTTTGCGTCACATGAGCGTGCTTCTGGTCAGT
Organism: Stenotrophobium rhamnosiphilum; assembly: GCF_003052265.1. Taxonomy (GTDB): domain Bacteria; phylum Pseudomonadota; class Gammaproteobacteria; order Nevskiales; family Nevskiaceae; genus Stenotrophobium; species Stenotrophobium rhamnosiphilum. The sequence goes on along the minus strand of NZ_QANS01000001.1, from coordinate 25,553 downwards.
GATATCCAACGCAGACATCAATGCTTGCTTGAACTCTAAAGCCGAGGTGTAGCGCTCATGCGGACGCAAGGCCAAAGCCTTACGCAGAACGACGGCCAATCTCTCTGGCAATTCAAAATCAGCATCGAGCGGGTCAGCGCCTAAACGATCCAAAGCCACTGCAGGCGGACCGCCTTTGAGCATGCGATACAAAGTCGCGGCGACGCCATAGATATCTGTCCACGGACCTTGCGGGCTGTTCTTCTGATACTGCTCCAGCGGCGCATAGCCTTCGCTCAACACCACCGAGATGCTGTCGACACTGATGCCTGCGGCCTGTCGCGCAGCGCCGAAGTCGAGCAGGATCACGCGCCCGGTGCTGGTCATGTAAATATTGTGTGGCTTCACGTCGCGATGCAGAACGCCGCGGTCATGTACAAACTGCAATCCATCGAGCACCGACAGCATCATCTGCACGGCGGCAGTAGGCTCCACCGGATGCTCAAGCGACGCCAGATAATCACCGAGGCTGCGGCCCTCGTAATAATCCATCACCAGGTACGCGGTGCCATATGCGCGGAAGAAATTGCGCACGCGGACAATATTGGGATGATCGAACTTGGCGATCATGCGGGCTTCTGAAAGGAACTGATCCAGGCCGAAATTGAAGTGCGCAACTTGATCCGGCACGTGCACATTCATCTGCAAACTAACCGGATCGCGCGCGACCTTGTCTCGTGGCAAATATTCTTTAACGGCGACGCGCTGCTGAAGATGCGAGTCCCAAGCCAGATAAGTCACACCAAAACCGCCGGGACGGCCGAGCACGCGACCGATGCGATAGGTATTCGCCAGCTGGGTTCCGTGGGGCAACAACAACGGCGAGCGCGGCTCGGACTCGTCGTAACTGCAATATGGGCAAGCTGCCAGTCCCTGCTTGTTTTCAAAGCAGCCCGGACAGTGTTTCTGAAACATGATCTATTCCCAAGAGACGGCTAGACGGCCACCGACAAGCTGAATTTACCATCTCGTCAGATTTAAGCCGACGGCACCCTCTACTTGGGGCGATGCGTATAATCGCACAGTCCCGCACTTCTTCGCCCCTTTACGCTCGCGCCCATGAGTCAGCAACAGATCGCCGTCCTTTTCGCTGACCTCAGTGGCAGCACTGCTATTTATGAGCAGCTCGGGGACGCTGCAGCCAAAAAACAGGTCGACGTCTGCCTGATGCAACTGGCGCGTAGTGCCAGCGGCCACCAAGGCTTGGTGGTTAAGACCATCGGCGATGAGCTGATGCTGCGCTTTCCAAGCGCGGATCAGGCCGCCGCTGCGGCGATTGCCATGCAGCTCGACAACGTCAAAGCCAAATCGCTGTTCCGGCTCCGGATCGGCTTTCACTTTGGCCCGGTCATTCTCGATGCCTCCGATGTATTCGGCGACGCCGTTAACACCGCCGCACGTCTGGCGCAGATGTCGCGCGACGGGCAAATCCTGACTTCTGAAGAAACCTCGCTCCGCTTTAACCATAAGCATCAGGGCATGACGCGCAATTTTGATTACGACAAGCTGCGCGGCAAATCTCAGGCCATGCGCATCGTTGAGATCATGTGGGAGCCCACGCACGACGTCACCCGCGCCGTCGGCACCCGCGACGCATCCTCGATCACCCAGCCCAAAACACACGCGCGCCTGCTGCGCTTGTCCGTGGGCGACAAAGAACGCGCTTTCACCGAACAAGATGTGCCGGTCACGATCGGCCGCGAAGCGGTTTGCACGCTGGTTGTTGCCAGCCAATTCGCTTCACGTGTGCACACGCATGTTGAATACCGCCGCGACAAGTTCGTGCTGCAAGACCGCAGCACCAACGGCACGTTTGTCACTTCAGACGGAGGAACGGAAGTGTTCCTTAAAGGTGAGTCCTTGCCACTGAGTGGGCACGGCATCATCAGCCTGGGCTGCCCGCTGCTGGCGCAGACCGGCGAAATTTTGCGCTACGCAGTGGAGTAAGGGATGAACCAAGAATCTCCAGCCGCGCTTCAAGACACCCTGCTCTACATTGAGTTTGGTGAGCGCCGTAACAGCGTCATCGTTGAACAACCTTTGTCTCTGCTGGAACGGCAAGAGTTTCACAACATCGCCACGCGTCATCACGGCTCGGTAATTGAATCGATCAGCCGCCGCATGGTGATCTCCTTCCGTCGCGCTGATCAAACACTGGCTTGTGCACGTGATCTGCGCAGCAACGTGCAGATGATCCGCACCCGCTCTGGCGAACGCATGGGCCTTTACTGCCGCATGTTGCTGTTGCCTGCACCTCCCGGCGTGCGTGATACCTCGGTCTGGGCCGAGATGGCACTCAAGCTGTCGCTGCATCTGAACAATGCACCGATCAATGGCATCACTGCCATCGAGCCCTTCATCAAGCTTTTGCAGTATCCACCGCTGCCAACGCCACGCGTGTTGCCTTCTATCAATGGCAGCCGCATCTCGCTCTTTCTGTTGGCGTACGAAGACAGCGGCGGTGGCAATCATGCAGACACACACGAAGGCATGACTCGCGGTGCCTCACCGCTGGCTGGCGCTGGCGTCGGTCTGTTTGCAGATCTCAAGCTACGCATTGGCGATCAGATGCGCGTGGTGCATCCGCCAGAGTGTCCGATCACGGTCGGCCGCAGCAAAGCTTGTGGCCTCGTGCTGCAAGGCGATTCGGTTTCGCGCATGCATGGCCGCATCGAATTCGACAACGAAAAGTTTTACTACATGGATGAAAGCCGCAACGGCACCTACGTGCTCACGCACGATGGCACCGAAGTGAAAGTCACCAGCGAACGCATCTTGCTCGTCGGCGATGGCGTCATCAGCCCGGGCATGCCAGTGATGAAGCAGACCGGACAAGTGATTCGCTTCAACTGCAATCCAATCCGACTCGACTTTGGTGGCGGCAGCGACATCACCAAGCCGCGTTGATTTGAGATAAGGCTGCAATAAAAAAGGCCGGGTGCGATGCATCCGGCCTTTTTTTGTTTTGGCTTGTCATTCCCGCGCAGGCGGGAATGACGGCAAGACTTATGTGCCTTTCAGCACCTGCGCACTGTACGCACCACTCACCGGAACGCGCGCAATAAAACCGCCCGGCACTCTCTTGATCACCGGCGCACCCAAACCATTACCACTGATCTTCGGCTTACCAATGCGATCCGGAATCCACAATTCCAACATTCCCGTACCGCTGCCCGCCATATCCAGTTCACCGCTATCGATATTGGCACTCACCTGCTGCAAGCGCCCCGGCGCGTGGCGTGGATACGCACGCGACATCGCCATCGCATTGGCTTGTACGTAGCCGAGATCCACATCGCCCGGACAGCCCAGCAACTTGAGCTGCACCACGGTATCGCCCGGCTTATTGCCCGGTTTGCCGATGGTGTGCGGATCGCCGCAGGCTTGCGCCCATTGCCATTCGGCAGCGCCAACCAACATCTGATCCTGATTCGCTGAGAACTCGTAAACATCGGGCCCGATGGTGTCAGGCGCGCCGAAGTAACCCCACTCGCCGACCCAGAACGTCGTTTGATAAAGCTGTGAAACTGATTGCGCGTAGCTGAAACACTGCGCCGCAGTGCTTGGCGCTCCAGCACCGCAATAGAAATGCGGCGAGAACACGAGGTTGGTGTCGTCAGTAAAAATCGGCAACGTCGGCAGCGTAAAACCGAGCAGCGACCAAATGATGTCGGGCTCAAAGAAAATGATGTGCTGCACCGGTTTTGCCTGCGCAGCTTCGGTTGCGCGAATCGCCGTGATCAAGCGCGTGTAGAACACGCTCAGATAAGTCACCGCATCCGCCTCCACCAAAAATCCGGGATTCGGTTCGTTAAATAAATCGTAGCCCACCACATTGTTATAAGGCGCTACGGCTTTAACCACGTGCTGCCACATTGCAATGAAGCGCGTTTGAATGCCCTGCGTATCCAGATAAAAATTAGTGAACGCTGCCTGCACTGCGGGCGACAACTCGCGCTGCTGAATGCGGCAAGTGGTCAAGCCATTAGTGATCGTTGCCCACTCCGGCGCGCCGTCCCAACCAATCGCGTCTTCTAATAAAGGCGGCAGGCAAACGTCAGACGTTTCACGCGTCGCGACAAACTTGCCCCAAGCGTCTTGGTGCATATCGACAATCACATACAAACCCTGCGCCGCCGCTTTTTCGATTTGGCTGCGCACCTGCGCCAGATAAGTTTCGTCGTACACGCCGGGCTGCGGCTCAACACGTGACCAGCTCAGTAACAAGCGCACGCTATTAATGCCGAGTGCGGCCATCTGCGGAAAGTCGCTGGCCTTGGCCAGAACCGGCGCGGGATACTCGGGCTGGTCAATGTAGTAATCACCCAGCGCGCCATAGTTAACGCCGTGCAGTAAGACCTGACGGCCTTGATCGTCGTAAATCCCCGGTGTTGCGCCACGCGTGGCATGCAACAGCGGCAAAGACTTTGCGCTTGTCACGCTACTCGTCGGTGAACTTGAACTACCGCAAGCAGCAAGTAGCAGCACCAACGCAATGACGATTCCTTTTGTCCCCACTTTCACAAAAATCTCTCCCGCACTCCCTTGTGCGGCGCGAAGTATCGCCAACGATTCACGCCGTCGCATTAGTAGAAACAACTTTGTGCGGCGTTCTGCTCGCAACATTGACAAGCACGCGTCCCTGCACTTTCAAAACTGTCCCGGTGGTTCGCGCAGGGCAATAATGGTCTGTTATTAATTATTGTCTAAATATTTATATGATACTTTTTTAAAACAATCTGCCTGCTTAAAAATTAGCCATCCCGGCATCCTTTTACCGGGTTTTCCAGCACTCTTTTAGGACCCCTTAATGCTTGCCGGATTTCCTCGCAGAAACCGCAACTTAGAGCGGTCTTTCCAAAGGTTTCCCGCAGCTTGTCCACAGGTTTTTGCAGCGGTCACCCACAGGCTTAAACACAGAATGTAGTGGTCTGGCATATGTAAAGACACAAGATGTTGTTGACGATCCCCAAATGCGGCATTACTGTTACGTCACTGCGCTGCTGTTCTATGCGCAATGCCGACCCAGCTTCCACATAAGGTCGGCATCGTTATTTTTTAAGTACAAATACATACAGATCTCGTGGGGGGATCAAATAAAAATGCATACACAAAACACCACCGCTTCTGAAACCCGCCGCGCTCCTCTGCAAGGCGAAACCCAAACCGCAGAATTAGCCGCCACCGCACCAGGCGGTCTGCGCGTTATTCGTCGTAACGGCAAGGTCACTAGCTTTGACGCCAGCAAGATCAACATCGCGCTGACCAAGGCTTTCCTCGCTGTTGAAGGCGGCACCGCTGCAGCAAGCTCCGCTGTTCGCGAAAAAGTTGAAGCACTGACCCAACAGGTCGTGCAAGGCCTGACCCGTCATATCTCTGGCGGCGGCACGCTGCACATTGAAGACATTCAGGACCAGGTTGAACTGGCACTGATGCGCGCTGGCGAACACAAAGTCGCACGCGACTACGTGATCTACCGCGACAGCCGTTCCAAAGAACGCGCTGCTGAAGCCGCAACCAAGCCACAGGCCGCTGCTGCAACGCGCCTCAAGGTCACGCTGGATGACGGCACGACCAGCCCACTCAATGAAGTGCGCATGAACCGCGTCGTTACCGAAGCTTGCGCTGGTCTCACCGGCGTTGATGTCGGCGAAATCGTGCAGTCTGCTCTGCGTGACTTGTATGACGGCATTCCAGAAGGCGAACTCTCACAGGCTGTGACGCTGTCCGCTCGCGCCCGCATTGAGAAAGAGCCCAACTACACCTACGTGTCAGCTCGCCTGTTGCTCGATGGCCTGCGTCACGAAGCGTTGAAGTTCCTCAATCAGGCTGAAACCCGTCCGACGTTTGAAGACATGAAGGGCCAGTACCCTGAGTACTTCCGCGCGTACATTCACCGCGCTGTTGAACTCGAACTGCTCGACCCCAAACTCGCGCTTTACGATCTCGAACGCCTCGGCAAAGCCCTGCTCCCAGATCGCGACGCCAAGTTCGACTACCTCGGCCTGCAGACGCTGTACGACCGTTACTTCCTGCACTCCAACAAGACCCGCTTTGAACTGCCACAGGCATTCTTCATGCGCGTTGCGATGGGTCTTGCCATCAATGAAATCGACCGCGAAGGCCGCGCCATTGAGTTCTACACGTTGATGTCGTCGTTCGACTTCATGTCGAGCACGCCAACGCTGTTCAACTCCGGCACGCTGCGTCCGCAGCTGTCGAGCTGCTACCTCACCACCGTTCCAGATGACCTGCACGGCATCTTCGGCGCGATCCACGACAACGCCATGCTCTCCAAGTTTGCTGGCGGCCTCGGCAACGACTGGACCCCAGTGCGTGGCATGGGCGGCTGGATCAAAGGCACCAACGGCAAGAGCCAAGGCGTTGTTCCGTTCCTCAAGGTTTGCAACGACACCGCTGTTGCTGTGAACCAAGGCGGCAAGCGCAAAGGCGCTGTCTGCGCTTACCTCGAAACCTGGCACCGCGATATCGAAGAGTTCCTCGAACTGCGTAAGAACACGGGCGATGACCGTCGCCGTACGCACGACATGAACACCGCTAACTGGGTTCCAGATTTGTTCATGAAGCGCGTCATGGAAGACGGCCAGTGGACGCTGTTCTCGCCAGAAGAAACGCCAGAACTGCACGACCTCGTTGGCCTCGCATTCGAAGAGCGTTACAACGCTTACGAAGCCAAAGCTGATCGCGGCGAAATCAAAAACTTCAAGCGCATCCAGGCACTCCACCTGTGGCGCAAGATGCTGAGCATGCTGTTCGAAACCGGCCACCCTTGGGTCACGTTTAAAGATCCTTGCAACCTGCGTTCGCCACAGCAGCACGTCGGTGTTGTGCACAGCTCCAACCTCTGCACCGAGATCACGCTCAACACCAAGGCTGATCAGGAAATCGCTGTCTGCAACCTCGGCAGCGTCAACATTCCTGCGCACATCGTTGATGGCAAACTCGATACCGAAAAGCTTGAGCGCACCATCAACACCGCCATGCGCATGCTCGACAACGTCATTGAGTACAACTACTACTCCGTACCGGCTGCTCGTAATTCCAACCTGCGTCACCGTCCTGTTGGCCTCGGCATCATGGGCTTCAACGACGCGCTGTATAAACTGCACCTCGCCTACGAGAGCGACGCAGCTATTCAGTTCGCCGACTACTCGATGGAAGCGGTCAGCTACTACGCGATCAAAGCTTCGGCTGACCTCGCTGTTGAACGCGGCTCCTACAACAGCTTTAAGGGCTCGCTGTGGGACAAGGGCATCCTGCCTCACGACTCGATCCAGATCCTCGCCAAGAACCGTGGCCAGTATTTGAATCAGGATCGTTCGATCTCCGGCGCATTTGATTGGGACGCACTGCGCGTTCGCATCATGACCACCGGTATCCGCAACTCCAACACGATGGCGATTGCACCAACCGCCACCATCGCCAACATCACCGGCGTGTCGCAGTCGATCGAACCGACGTATCAGAACCTCTACGTCAAATCGAACCTCTCCGGCGACTTCACCGTAGTTAACGAATATCTCGTTAACGATCTGAAGAAGCTCGGCCTGTGGGACGAAGTGATGGCGCATGACCTCAAGTACTTCGATGGCAGCGTGCAGAAGATTGACCGCGTGCCTAACGAGATCAAAGAGATCTACAAGTGCGCATTCGAAATCGACGCCAAGCGTTTGATCGATGCCGGCAGCCGTCGCCAGAAATGGATTGACCAAGCCCAGTCGCTCAACCTCTACATGGCACAGCCTTCAGGCAAGAAACTGGACGAGCTCTACAAGCACGCCTGGCTCTCCGGCCTCAAGACCACCTACTACCTGCGCACCATGGGCGCTACGCACACCGAGAAATCGACGATGGCCGACGGCCGTCTCAACAAGGTGAGCGAAGGCGGCAACAGCATGAGCGCAATGGCAGCAACGTCGCAGATCACTGCGACCGCATCTACCGATGTTGGTAGCGCCAAGGTGTGCTCGATCCTCGATCCTGAATGCGAAGCCTGTCAGTAAAAACCACCCATCCCCTCTCCCCTTGCGGGAGAGGGGATGGGAGAGGGGTAAACCCTCTTACAGAAATAAAAACGATCGCATTGAATTGCGGTCCAGTTAAAAGAATCTGGAGATACACATGAGTCTCGATTGGGATGATGTAAAACCAAGCACCCCCGCACCGGCCCTGCAAATTGCAGGCGGCCCTGCGCCGGTTGCTGCACACGGCGCTGTTGTCGCTGCTGCTGGCGCCACCGGTCTTGAGGAAGTCACCATGGGCGCACGCCGCATTCAGGTTGACGACAAAAAGATCATCAACTGCCGCGCAGACCTTAACCAGCTCGTTCCGTTTAAATACAAATGGGCATGGGAAAAGTACCTCGCTGCTTGTAACAACCACTGGATGCCGCAAGAGATCAACATGAGCGCCGACATCGCGCTCTGGCAGGATCCTAACGGCCTCACCGACGACGAGCGCACCATCATCAAGCGCAGCCTCGGTTTCTTCAGCACCGCCGACTCACTGGTTGCCAACAACCTCGTGCTCGCCGTGTACAAGCACCTCACCAACCCTGAGTGCCGTCAGTACCTGCTGCGCCAAGCGTTTGAAGAAGCGATCCACACGCACGCCTACCAGTACTGCATTGAATCACTCGGCCTCGATGAAGCCGAAGTGTTCAACATGTACCGCGAAATCCCGTCGATCCACGACAAGGCTGCATGGAGCATTCCATACACCCAGTCACTCGCAGACCCTGACTTCCATACCGGCACGCCGGAAATGGACCAGCGCCTGCTGCGCGACCTCATCGCCTTCTACGTCGTGTTCGAAGGTCTGTTCTTCTACGTTGGCTTCGTACAGCTCCTCAGCTTCAAGAAGCGCAACAAGATGGTCGGCGTTGCTGAGCAGATCGAATACATCATGCGCGATGAATCCATGCACATGAACTTCGGCATCGACGTCATCAACCAGATCAAGGTTGAAAACCCACACCTGTGGACGGCGCAGTTCCAGCAAGAAATGCTGGACATGATTGCCGAAGCCACCGAACTGGAAATCCGCTACGCCCACGACACCATGCCGCGCGGCGTGCTCGGCCTCAACGCCAGCCAGTTCAATGAGTACCTGAAGTTCATCGCCAACCGCCGCTGCTCACAGATCGGCCTCAAGCAGCTCTACCCGGGCGCAGAGAATCCGTTCCCATGGATGAGCGAAGTGATGGACTTGAAGAAGGAGAAGAACTTCTTCGAAACACGCGTCACCGAGTATCAGACGGGTGGTGCGTTGAGTTGGGATTGATTTATCCATAGGAATGAAGCTTCAGCGAAATTCCTAAAAGTTATTCTTCAGATGTACCGACAAAAGCCCGGGCAATTCTTAGATTTGCCCGGGCTTTTTAGTTTTTGCTCTGACAATCAAAATAATCTAATCAAATCCAGAGCACTTAATTAAATCGGTCGTTCTTGGATTTACGGCAACACTGGATAGTCAATCATGCACCCGCTTTTCCTGATCAAAACAGCTGATATTCAAGCACTCGATGACTCACACCGAAGAGCTAAGACCTTTCTTAGCTGCAGCGAGAGCGTCATTGGAGAAGAGAATTAAGTTAGAGGCGAAACGCGAAGAGGCTGAAGAAAGGGAGCGCACAGCTCGATTTGAGTAAACTCCAATGCAGCGACATTTAGATCCGCCCTTAAACTAAAGGAACCAGACTCCAATTTACCGAAGAGACTTAGATGAAACCTGCCGCCATAGCTCAAGAAGATTCAGGTGTAGAAGCGCCGCAAATATTGAGCTTCTCGGCGTTTGATCAAAGAATCGCATCTTGCCTTCCAAACGATTACAGGCCACTCGCGAACAAGAGCGAGAAAATTGGCATCTTGATACTTCTCGTCGGCGCACTGACAGCTGCGATTTCTACGATTTACTTGCCGTCAAAAATCGCGGCAGGATTTGCAATAGCTGGATTAGCGATAGAAATTTCTGGCGGGCTACTGGCAATAATTGCAGGGTCTGGCAAAGAATTGAAGGAGATGTGGAACAGAAGACCCATCTTTGCCGCGCAGTTAGACCAAGAATCTCAAGGCTTCAATCAGATCGTTGCTTGGTTGAAGGCTTACCCTGAAAACGAGCTAGTGGAAAAGCTTCAGTTTTCTCGAAAAAGGCTGGAGCCCTTAACAAAGCGCTCTGGCTTCTTGCTGGGAGGCGTTGAGAGATTAGGGTTTCTGCCAGTTGTTGTAGCGCTTTACCTGCAATTCAGAGACGTAACGCTGACGGGACTCGTTGACGTACATGCAGGAGGAATATTCCTCGGCCTACTAATCCTTGTTCTGTATTTCATTGGCCTATGGTCTATATCAATTCGATGGCAGCTTGAGACATATATTCGCTTTCTTGAAATGGCAACCAATCAAACGTCTACTGAGGCCAAGCTGCCTTAGCACTTAGGGCGAGCTAGACCCGCCTCTCGCTCACAGCAGATTACGCACTAACTTCAATTCACCACTGCGCCAACACAAAAATTGCATCATCCAACACATCCACTGGCGCCTTTGCGGTGCCGCTGCAGAGATACGGTGCGCGGGTGAATGCGGTGACGCGGTAGCCGCGTGGGGCGAGGACTTGTTCGTATAGAGCAGTGACAGCGGATTCGAAATCTGGCGTATCGACCGGCAACAATTCCTCCGGCATGAGTCTGCGCGAGCCGGCATAGACCTCGGGCTGGAGTGGCAATGGTGTTGCTATGACAACGCGACCTTCTTCGCCAAGCAGGTTGAACGCGCTTTCAATCAACCGTAATGGATGTGTTGTGCGGTCGATGACGTTTTGCAGCGCTACGACATCAAAGCCACCCGGGTCGTCGATGTCTGCAAACGCAATATCGCAGTGGTGACTGCGATAGCCCTTGCCGCGGAGTCGGCGCACCATCGGCTTGGATACTTCGGTAGTGACGATGTCGGAAAACAATGGCGCGAGTTGGCGTGTGACTTCGCCATCGCCAGCACCCACATCGAGCAAACGCGCCCCACCCTCACCCAACAATCGCTGCCATTGCGCGGTGCTCAGCAGGCGATCTTGAAAGCTGTTGGTCAAGCCGTTGGCGTCGTAGAGGTTGACGAACAACATCGCCAAATTGCGCAGCAGAATCTTGCTGCGTGGATTGGGCTTGGCATGGACGGCATCAATCCACGCACGGGTGCTGTCGTCGGCGTCCAGCTCAACAAACACACCCTGCAACTCTGCCGGCAGCCGTGCCAGATCGACGCTGTAACGCAGGGGAATATCGCGGTAAAGGAAGCTCATCAGATTCGTAACTGTGCAGTGAGGGCAAGCGCGCGGCATTTTACCGAAAGCGTTGCCGCGACGAATGCGGTACGTAGGGCGGGAGCATCCCGCCAGTCGCGTCGCGGAAGGCGGGATTCTCCCGCCCTACTTTAATGTGGTAAAACGCTGCCCAGACTAAATCCACTCAATCGTTCCCAATGAAAATCTTCCTCGACACCGCCGATACCAACGAACTACGCGAAGCTGCTGCCTCTGGGCTTGTGGATGGCGTGACCACGAATCCTTCGCTAATTGCCAAGACCGGCCGCAAGCTGGATGAGGTGGTGGCAGAGATCGTGAAAATCATCGACGGGCCGATCAGCGTGGAGACGATCAGTCTGGATGCCGAGGGCATGATTGCGGAGGGCAAGAAGTTTTCGGCGGTTCATCCGAACATCGTCGTGAAGTGCCCGCTGACCACCGAAGGCCTCAAGGCCACCAAGGCGCTGACGTCGGCTGGCCATAAGGTCAACGTGACGCTGTGCTTCTCGCCTTTGCAGGCGCTGCTGGCAGCCAAAGCTGGTGCGACGTATGTGTCGCCCTTTGTTGGCCGTCTCGATGACATTGGCATGGACGGCATGCAGCTGATCCGCGACATCGTGCAGATCTACCGCACCTACGATTTCAAGACCGAAGTGCTGGCCGCCAGCCTGCGTCATCCGCAGCATGTGCTGGAATCGCTTAAGGCTGGTGCGCATGTGGGCACGTTGCCGTTGTCGGTTTACAAGATGTTGGTGAAACATCCGCTTACGGATAGTGGGCTGGCGCAGTTTTTGGCGGATTGGAAGAAGGTGCCGACGGCTTAAAGCCGCCGTACCGTAGGGTGGGTAGAGCGCAGCGAAACCCACCATTGTTCGTGCAGCGAAGACGGTGGGTTTCGCATTCGCTCTACCCACCCTACGTAAATTCGTAACTCGGTTGTAGGGTGCGCCGTGCGCACCGGCTTCATCTCACGTCTAACTCCCCTACTTTTCGGCCACTCTACGTGGCCGCTCGGCCAATAAAAAAGCGGTGCGCACGGCGCACCCTACGCGCACATCGCTTTTGTAGGAGCGCCTCTTAGGCGCGATGGTTCATGCACCAATCGCGCCTAAGAGGCGCTCCTACGGGTACAAATACATCGGAGAAACGTATGGCTCGCTTCGCTCAACAGAAAGTTCTCGTCACTGGCGCCGGTAGCGGCATTGGTCGCGCCACGGCGTTGGCGTTTGTTAAGGAAGGCGCTTACGTGATTGCGGTTGATCTCGGCAAAGCCAGCCTCAAGGAAACGGCTCAACTCATCACCGCCAAGGGTGGCGAGTGCGAAACCCATGTTGCGGACGTGAGCGATCAGGTGGCGATGACGGCGCTGGCGAAGAAGGTGCACGCCAAGCACGGCGCGCTGGATGTGCTGGTGAACAACGCGGGCATTGGCGCTTCTGGGCGCTTTCTCGAAACCAGCATCGAGACCTGGGACAAGGTGCATGCCGTTAACGTGCGTGGCGTGATGCTGGGCTGCAAGTTGTTTCTGCCTGCGATGGTGGAACGCGGCCACGGTCATGTCGTGAATACAGCGTCGATGGCGGGCTATTTCTCAGCGCCAGACCTGCCGATCTACGCCGCGTCCAAGTACGCCGTGCTGGGCTTTAGCGAGGCGCTGCGGATGGATATGAAGAGCAAGGGCATTGGCGTGAGCGCGATCTGCCCGGGCATCGTCAACACCAACATCGTCGCCACCACCGTCTCCGAAGGCGAAGCCGCCAAGTGGCAATCGGGCGCCGTGGCCTTCTACAAGAAACGTAACTACGGCCCAGAGAAAGTAGCCGACGCCATTCTCAAAGCCGTGCAACACAACCGCGCGGTAGTGCCGGTGTCGCCAGAAGCTTGGGCGGGTTATTACCTGAAGCGCTTCATGCCGGGCCTGGCACGCACGTTGGCATCGAACCCTTTGCCCTTCATGAAGTAAACAGCGCGGCCGCTTCGCACCAAATCTGCACACGAAATTTCGATAGTTGATCGAAGAACAAATTTAGATCTTCTTAAAAATTTAATTGCCAACTTGCGCTCTCTTTGATCTACTCAAAGCCGCAGGCCCTATTTCCTGCATCACTATCGGAGTTTCGACATGGCAGGAAAAAAGAAAGCAGCTAAGAAAGTCGCCAAAAAAGCGGCCAAAAAAGTTAGCAAGAAAGTTGTGAAACCAGTCGCCAAAAAAGCAGTGAAGAAGGCGGCAAAGAAAGTAGCCAAGAAGGCAGCTAAGAAAGTTGCGAAGAAGCCAGCAAAGAAGGCTTCTGCCAAGAAAGCGCCTAAGAAAGTTGCCAAGAAGACCGCGAAAAAAGTCGCAAAGAAAGCCGTTAAGAAGGCTGCAAAGAAGATCGTAAAGAAAGTTGCAGCGAAGAAAGCTCCAGCCGCGAAAGTGGTGAAGAAGCTCGTCAAGAAAGTCGTGAAGAAAGCTAAGAAAGCTGCAGTTGCAGCCGTAGCAGCAGTCGCCGCCGTTGCGCCAGCAGTTGTCGATGCACCTGCGCCAGCCGACACGACCAGCGCAAGCGACACCCCTTCAAACTCTTAACGCGGAATATGGTGATGGCGGGTTCCGCGCTTTGCGAACCCGCCCTACTTTAGGCACTTAAGAATTCGCTACGAGAAGATGCTGTTCAGCTCTTTGCCAGAGATGGCCTCACTCGTATAGCTGAACGTACCAGCGATCTGAACCTCTTTAGCCGCACGCACCAGTGCGCCATAAGCCGCTCTGGCCAGTGATCCACCCAGACTGATGCGAACAACCCCAAGCTCCTGCAACTCGGCCACTGTGAGCCGAACGCCTTGCAAGCCCATCATCACGTTCAATGGCCGGTCTATGGACTGCAAGATAGCCTTGATGTCGTCCCTTGATTGAATCCCCGGAGCAAACAGCACGTCTGCGCCAGCTTCCTGATAAGCCTGTAGGCGCCTGATGGTGTCTTTGATATCCGCACGCCCATAGAAATAGTTTTCAGCACGGGCCGTCAGCATGAATTTGAAATCCAGAGACTTGGCGGCAGCGACGGCGCTTTGAATCCGCTCAACGGCCAATCCGATGTCGTAGATGGGATCAGCGTCGTCACCCGATGCATCTTCGATAGAGCCACCAACGATGCCTGTGTTGGCAGCCTCAAGGATGGTTCTCGCAGCATCTTCAGGCGTGTGGCCGAATCCGCTTTTGAGATCTGCGCTAATGGGCAGATCGGTGGACTGCGCCAGCTCAGACAAGTGTCCGAGCATTTCTTGTGTCTGCACGCTGGGGTCGCTTCGCCCTTGAGAGAACGCAAACCCTGCCCTGGTTGAGGCCAATGCTTTGAAGCCGAGATGTTGAAGGAGCTTTGGGTACATCACACTTACTTTAATCATGAAATCGCGCTTATTAGTTAGGTCTGTAAATACGGTCATTCAGCGTCGCGTTGATTCTGCAGACATCTGGACGTCTGCGTTAACGGGGCAATTCCAGTTTGCAGTTTACGCTCACGCAAAAGAGGAGAAGATTGATGGAGGCGGAAGGTTTTCACTTTCACGTAGAGCATAAGCGAGACTCGAAATTTGTTCGTGAAATGGCACTGCAAAGAATCCATGTAGCGGGCTGTTGCCAAGGAGCAATAACTAAACACCGATGACTACGACTGTGTTTAAAATGAGATGGAGACTGGTGTCAGTGCGCGATCAGTCGTTTGCTTACAGCTTCACTCTGCGCTTTCAATGTCGGTAGGTGTATGGCGTCTTCCAGTGCTGTGATCCAAAGGCCGCGTAGCCTCGCCTCCGAGAAGGCGATTCTCAAAGCCACTTTGAAAATATTGTCGGAAAGCGGCTATGCCGGAGTGACGATTGATCGCGTTGCAGCGGTAGCCAAGGCCAGCAAGTCCACGATTTATCGACGATGGAAAACTAAAGAGCAGTTGATACTGGCTGTGATTAGTCAGTTGCCTATCGCGGAGCCCCCAGAGCGGTCCAGTCTGGAAGCAGAGTTGCTAGAACAGTTCGCGCAGGTTTCGCGTGCCATGCAAAACTCGCCGTTGAAGGGGGTGATCCCTATGTTGGCGGCGGAGTGTGCGAGTAATCCTACGTTGGCGTCGGCGCTGATGGTATTGAATGACCGGCGCCGCGCACCGCTTCGGCTGATTCTTCAGCGTGCGATTAAACGGGGCGAGATTGACCAAGCAGCGGATATTGAGCTGACGCTAGACGTCATCCAAGGGGCGGTCGTGACGCGCATGTACTTTCTGCTGGAGCCACTTACTAAAGTCTGGATTCGCAAGCTGGTTCGTCTGGTGACTACCGGTGTAGGCAGCAAAAAAGGTCTCTGACGCTCAAAGACCTCATTCCTGATTACTCAATCGTCTCATCCATTTGAGTGATTCATAAGTGTACGAAACGTATCGTACACTTATATAAATGCAAAATAAGCACTCTGATTTTATGCCCCACAGTCTCAAGAACAAACATGTACTGATCACAGGTGGTGCTAGTGGCCTAGGGCTGGGTGCGGCGATGCGTTTCGTGAAACTTGGCGCGAAAATCACGATCGCAGACATCAACGAACAAGCTGCACAGAAGGCGCTGGAGCAATTGCAAGCACTTGGCTCATCCACGCTGAGATTTGAGCAGGTGGATTTGTCGGATGCAAAAAGCATCCAGTCCGTGGCGCAGCGTTTACTCGCATGCGGCGAGCCATTAGATGTACTGGTTAACAATGCGGGCATTTATCCTCCTTCGCTTAAGACGCTGACAGAGGAAGGACATGAGCTGACGTTTGCCATTGCGCATCTCGGTCACTTTCGTCTCACCCATGCTTTGTGGCCTTTACTCAAGGCAGCGTCCGCAGCGCGAGTGGTCAGCGTCACGAGCTTAGTTCAGCGCACAGCGAAGATGAATCCAGATGATTTGAATTTCAGCATGGGTTACATGCCGATCAAGGCGTACCAACAGGCCAAACTATCGAACTTGTTATTCGCACTGGAGTTGCAACGTAAGTTAGAAGCAGTAGGTAGCAGCATCAGCAGTTATGCCGCGCATCCTGGTGTGTGCCGTACGCAACTAGGCCGCAATCGCAAAATCTCTGACAGAGACAATTGGTGGCAACGCTTTTCGTCGAAGTCATTAGGTTGGGGGCAGGAAAATTTTGGTCAAACACCGGAGAACGGTGCGTCTGCCATTGTCGTCGCCGCCACGTCTGCTGATATTCCGCGCGGCGCATTCATCGGGCCAAAACTATTGTTCGAAAGTTTCGGTATTCCGGGTGTCGTTAAGCCGGGTCCAGCAGCATTGAACTCGCAGTTGGGTGCAGATTTATGGGCGCGTACCGAAGCACTCACAGGTATCCAATGGACATATTGAATTCAACGCAGTCATCTGAGTTTAGTCGAGCGCTGATGCCTTGGGCACTTGGGCCGATCCGTCTACGCAATCGCGTCATTAAATCTGCCACTAATGAGGGGATGGCGCCCCGGGGGGTGCCGACAAAGGCGCTGGTCCAGCATCATCGCTCGATGGCGGCAGGTGGCGTAGGCATGACGACGGTGGCTTACTGTTCGGTGAGTGCTGATGGTCGTACGTTCCCAGATCAAATCACGCTCAATGCAGAAACTGTCAAACATCTGCGTGTGCTCACGGATGCTGTGCATCGTGAAGGCGCAGCAGCAAGCGCTCAGATCACGCACGGCGGCGCGTTCAATTTTCTGCCGCAGTTGTCTACGCGTTATCCGATGAGCGCATCGAGCGGCTTCAATGCTGCCGGCGTACTCAATGGTCGATGGTTTAAGAATGCGATGACTCGCGATGACATGGCGCGCATTAAGCAAGAATTTGTTTCGGCGGCACTCGTTGCGCAGCAATCCGGTTTTGATGCAATTGAGCTGCACATGGGCCACGGCTATTTGCTCAGCCAGTTCCTCTCACCAAAATACAACCGGCGTAAAGATACCTTCGGCGGCAGTGCAGAAGCGCGAGTGCGGTTCCCTGCAGAAGTACTGAACGCTGTCCTCGATGCGGTTGGCAAGACCATGCCGGTGATCTGCAAGATCAGTATGTTCGAAGGCTACAAAGGTGGAGGCACGGTGGAGGATGCCGTCGTCGCCGCTAAAAGTTTATCGGCACACGGGGCGCATCTGATTGTGCTCAGTGCGGGCGCAAACGTAGAAGCGCCATGGGCGATCTTCGGCAGTCAGATTCCCAAAGGTGTCGCAGGCGCAACACAGTCTTTCATGATGCGAGCTGCTACTCAGGTGTTGCAGTGGCAACAGCCAAAGATCGAATTCCACGATCTATATCTGCTTGAAGCGGCTCGCCGCATCCGAGCTGTAGTCGACACACCGTTAGCCTATCTCGGTGGCGTGAAATCGATCGCTGGGATTGAAGAAGCGATGCGCGATGGCTTCGAAGCGATAGTCATGGGCCGAGCATTGATTCATCAGCCGGATCTTTTACGCGGTTTTGAAGCAGGCAAGAAGACGCGCTCGGGGTGCACGGCTTGCAACCTGTGCGTGCCGATGATGTACACGCCGGGCGGCACACGCTGTGCGCTAACATCGGTGGAAAATTCCGCGCTCAACCAACTCGCCGCCTGCGATTGAACGATTGCTGCGGCGTTCGCATCTCAAGCCTCTCGAGCCGTCAGGCCCCATAACCTTTAGGGCGCAGTCATAACCGCCCATTGCCACGTTGGGATCACCATCTTGCTGCGTTCCAACCAATCACCTAGAGCTGATCTGTTCGATTACATTGAGGTCTTCTACAACCGCAGCCCGCATGAGCAGCAGAGAGCGCCAAGTTGAGTATCTTGCTCAGCCAACAAAAAGCCCGCTCACGCGGGCTTTTTGTTTTGCCCTTTCAACTTAGGGCAGTGTTGATGTCGGTACGACTGGCAGTAATACACTCGACACATGTTGTGCATCGCTATAAATCGTTAGTGCACCAATCACGCCGCCTACAAGACTCGGCAGTGGTGGCAGACCGTGCGGAAAATCGCTGGGCCCGACAGAGATACGCAACTTGTGCCCGGTCTTAATCAACGCACTGGTCGGAAATACTTCTACCGAAATCTTCATCGGTGCACCCGGTGTAACCGTCAGCTGCGCGGCCTGAGTAAACGTGTGCCAAGGCTGGATAATCTGCTCGTCGAGTGTACGCGAGCGCGTAGTGTCGACTGCGCTCATCGACAAAGTCTGCAGGCCATTGGTGAGCGGTGAGACGGTGTTACCGCTCACATCGTCGACGCGTACTGCAACGCCACCGTCGCTGCCGGTTGTCGAAACCCAGAGATCAACAGCAATGGGGCCGTTCAGATACAGGTCATTCGTCAACGGCGCGGTTTCGTAGTGAACATCCAACGCTTCGGCGAGACCGTCGTCAGTAATGCAGGGCAAAGGTACAGCGCCGAGCGCACCAGCGGTCCACTGTGCAGCGCTGGCCGAGCAAACGCCATTGAGTGGCACTTGCAAAGTGACGTTACTAGCCTCGCCCTGCGCAGGTTGCTCCGCGCGCAGGCTCTTGTCTCCGCGCATGTAGAGTCGTTGCACGCTGGCCTGCGGATTCGGCCAATCGGTGGTGCTAACGTAGTGGCCGAGACCGTAAACGTATTGAGTGACATTGGGCAGTTGCTCAGCGCCGCTGTCTTGCCCACGCAGATATTTGTCGAACCACTGCAACGTGATGTGATCAAGCACGGGCACGCCATCTACGGGCAGGCCATTGCCAGTCGCTATGTGTGTCCATGGGCCGATCAGCAACTTCGCTGGCGCATTACGTTTAATGGTTTCATAGAGCAGCGGTTCTCCACGCTGGAAAATGTCTTGCAATCCACCAACGATGAAGGTTGGCACATGGATGTTGTTGGCCTGCTCAATCGGCGAACGGATTTGCCAGAAAGCACCGTCATAAACTGTGTCGGAGTCGCCAACAATTGCTTTGAGCAGCAAGGGCACCTGGAAGTTAGTGAGTGCACTGAGTAGCTGAGTGAGCTCTAGCGGAATGCCGCTTGCAGGATTCTGAAGCACTTCAGGATTCAGAACGCTATCGGCAGTGACCAAGCCTAGCCATAGTGGAATGAAGCCTAAATTGGTTTGGCCGCCTGTGAAGACGATATCGCGATAACCATCCGCCATCGGCACGATCAAGAACGCCGCCTTCACCGCTGGATGGTTCTTGGCTGCAGCCAGTGCGGCATTGATCGCCAGCAATGACCCGCCATAGAGACCGATGCGACCATTGCAAAATGGTTGCGCCACCACCCAGTCGAGAATCGGACGATCATCTCCTTGTTCGGTCGCGCCGAAAGCTTCCCATTGACCCTGCGAACCGCCAGTGCCACGCACGTCGACGACAACCTGAGCGTACCCATGCGTGATCGCGTAGCTGTTGATGGCATCGTTGCCAGGTGAGTTTTTGTTGTAGCCAGTCAACGTCACAATAGTCGGGAGCGCTTGCGTCACGCTCTTACCGCTGGCGTCTGCTGGCAGCGTCACCGCAGCGGATAGCTGAGTGCCGTCCGCCATTGTGATCGTGCTCAACGTGGTGTTCATATTGGGATAGGTAGCCGGCGGGTTGTAGTCCACCCATTTGGCATCAGCATTCGAGGTGATCGATGTTGCCGCTGCGGCTGGCTCAGCACGCGTACCGAGCGTGCTCCATGAAGAGCTAGGGCTAGTACTGTTGTCTGCGGCTGGTGAAGCACTACGGCTGCAACCAGACAACGAAACAGCGAAGCCAAAAGCCAGACCAATGGCCGCTATTTGTTTCATGGAATCTCCTCACACTACAGTCGTAGCTGTAGTAAATATTTATGACTTACAACTATGTAAGTTACAGGACTGTAATATACAATTTTTCTTGCTGTCAATTTAGAGGCATTTTCTAATGGCCGTAAGAGCTGTCAACGCCGTCAAAGGTCATCGTCACGGCCGCGTTCCTCGCGCATTTCGGGAGGAGCAGCTGCTCAACATTGCTGAACACCTTTTCGGTCAGCAAGGCTATCAAGGCACTTCTGTCGAAAATATTGCCGCCGCAGCAAAAGTGACTCGGCCTATGGTCTACAACTACTTTAAATCTAAAGACGGCATCTATCTCGCTTGCCTTCGAAAGGCTCGTGAGAAGCTCGCGGCTGGGATGATCAATGCAGTAACGGCAGCAAAAACTCCATCCGAGCGACTCACTGCTGGCATGGATGCATATTTCAGTTTCGTTGAGCACAGTAGTGCGTCGTGGGATGTGCTATTCGGGGGTGGCGCAGCAGTAGCAGGGCCCGCAGTCGTGGAAGCGGATCGCCTTAGAAATATCACCACCATGCTTATTGTCGGTTTTCTAAAAAACGATGTGAAGCCTGGCGTGGATGATGAAATGATCGTCGCCTGTGCGCATGTACTCTCTGGTGGCGGCGAGCAGTTGGCAAAGTGGTGGCGCAAGAATCCGGACACTCCCAGATCGCGGGTCGTCGAACTCTTCTCTACTCTTTATTGGAACGGATTAAAGCCAATCGTTCGTTAGGCTGGAAAATTCAGAACACGCTTTGAGAACTGAAAGAGAGATATCGGGTTAGTTCTGCAGTGATGTCCTGTATGTGCCATGAGCGGAAGCTCGCGAATGGCCTCTTTGGGAGCTGCAGCCCGACTCAACTGCCGCGCAGCAAGACCTAGTTTGCGGTACATATCTTGCCGCACTTACGTTTCGATCCATTCGCAGGCGAGGTGTCGCGGACGCTCCCCGCGGAGTCGCTCCAACAACTGGCTTTTCCTGTAACTGGATTCCACCCCGCGATTTCGTAGCCCCCTTTTGCTCGCCAAAAATCGCCGGGCTCCATTTCGCACTCGAATGTCGCTCTGGGAGACTCCGCCGCTTGGGAGGGCGCAGTGTTACTGCGGGGGGACGAAGGCTCGTCATCCGACCTGATCCTGCGACAGGTGTAGTTGTCGTCAATCAGGCTCCTGAACGGCAGAGGTTCGCCGTCTTCTGTGGCAAAGTCCCAGCCCTCGCGGCAAGCCCTGACCTTCCACTTGATATTGCGATACTCGTACCAGGTGCGTTCGCTCTTTGTCTCCTTCGCCTTCAGCGTCGTTCCGCCCCAACCGAAGCCGGGACAGGGAACCCCATCCTGATGCCGGTCGAAGTCCGGGCTCGGCTTTTTGTCAGCACGGTCGGTGTGGAGACATACCAACAACTTGACCGCATAGCTGCAGTTGTTGATCAGCTTGTAGAGCCCGTAGGCCATTTCGTTAAATCTTGTCGGCGGAACTCCTACCACATCGACGCATTCACCGTGATCGACGTCGTCATAAATCCAGGGTGATCCCCCGTCCCTCATCTTGGGCTCATAGAAGGAACGGCTGCGCCAGTCATCCAGGAATTTCCGATCGGAGTTGGTTCTCGAACCATTCGCGCCATACAACTTCTCATCTACCGCGACTAGGCGGGCCTGGTATTCCAGCGCAATCATGTCCGTCACATAGCCGTTCGACTCGCGGTGCGCGGACACCTGGTCTTGAAGCAGGTTTGCCTTGAGCTTCAGCCATTTGGAATCTGGGTCGGGTTGATTCTCGTGGGTCTCGACAATTGCCATTGCTTGCGATCGCATGCCGGCTGCCACGAGCCATTCCTTGCGCTTCACATATGACGCTGCTTGCTTCCTCAGCAGCGTTGCCACCTGGATGTCATTCGGGCCATAGATGCTCTCCAGCACTGGCATCAAATATTCGAATAGCTGATCCGCCTTGGCGACCATGCCGGGGTGCGTGTGCAGGATGCGATAGGCGTCACCGAGGTGATCCAGAACGTTGAACGTTGTCCAGCTTCTCTTTCCCTGATCAATCTCCATGCAACGCAACGCACGTTCAAAGAGTGGGACTGCAGACTCATACTCGGTGCGGCTATAAGTGAATTTGCCTATTTCCAAGAGATCATTACACATCGAATATTCCTGCTGCTGCCCCTGTGGCTGCTTCTCATAAAGGGTTAGCGATCTCTTATAGAACGACTCTGCACGTGCGGAGTCACCTAGGTAGTACAGGTAGAAGAAGCCAAAGTCGGAGAGAACGCGAGCCACCTCCGACGAATCTTGGCCATAGGCCTCTTCCGTGCGGCTATGTAGTTCCCGCAGGGAGGAGAGTCCCGCGTCGTACTGTCTGGCACTCTGAAAGAGCCGATACGATTCTCCACGGAGTGCCTCCAGCTCCGGCGACAGCTTTTGAGCCGAAGCGGAAGGGGAGAGCATAAGCAGTACGACAAGCTGCAGTAACAACGCAACAGTGCCGATTCGACGGACTTGGTTCTTCACGCAGCGCTCCGGGGAGTGGACCGGCGTGTTTGGCAACCTTGATCGCTTGGTTCCTTCTTTACGCCTTCTGACATGGTAGTCGGGTTGGCCATAAGTGTCTCGCTCTCTTTTTGCCGGTTCATCTAGGCAACCGGCCTCGACACTGGAAAGCAAGGAACAGGCTGTTGTCTGACTGACGGCTTTGGGGCGCGGATGCAAAATCCCGAAACTTCCGCCATGGGCGGGGTTGTGCCAATTGCGGACATTCAGCGTAGATTCGAGCAACGAATTGTTAAGGCGCGAATTTCAGTTCGCAACGATTCCCATCGGGATCAGAGAACACGCCAATGTGTCCCCAATCGAATAACTGTCTTTCCACCGAGACGCCTTTGCTTTCGAGTTCCGTCGCTGCGGCCTCTAAGTTCGTGACATCGAAGCGAAGAACAGTTGGATTCTTATTGTGCCCATTTTCTTGACGTGAGTTTCCGTCACTTTGCTCAACCAATAGATACGCCGAACCGAAGTGAAAGCAGGTCAGTGAGTGTTTTGTATAGGCGACCTCAAGCGACACTAAATCTCGATAGAAAGTCACTCACTCTTCATACTTCTCGACAAACAGGATTATTCCGTATTGAACAATATTCATAGCTTGCGCGAAGGACTCACGTCACTTCCTCCTGGATATTCCCGAGTTTTACAGACGCTTTAGGTCAGCACAAATCTCAGTTTTGGGCTGGTCAGTGCCGAGAGCGGACATTATCGAAGCCGCGAATACAGGTGAACAATCACTTCCTGATTCAGTGCGTCCTTTTCATACTTGAAATTTAATTTACGAAGGACAGCTGCCGACGCTAGATTATCTGGCCAGACAACAGCAACCAGAGCAGAAATATTTAAGGTTGTGAAAGCATAGTCCACAAGCGCGGATGCCGCTGTCGTTGCGTATCCGTTCCCCCATTCACTCGCGCAAAAGCGGTACGCAATTTGGTGTCGTCCATCTGGTTTCCAATTGGTCAAGCTTACCCAACCAATAAAATTGCCTTTCTTCTCAACAGCCCAATGTCCGGTATCGGTCCGAGCTTGTTGCAAGTAGTGAATCACATCTTGGCGACGTTCTAGCGTCGGGGTGATTCTTCCGCTCGTAAATTGCATAACAGAAGGGTCGCTCTCCATTTCCAAGAGCCTATCTACATCCTGCTCGGACATTGGCCTGATATACAGGTCGGATGGCAATTGCGAATTCATCGGAGTTTCTGACTGATGGAGCGCCAATATTAAACTTGGTCGCGAAAGTGCGCTTAGGGCAGTTCGCTGACGGCCACCCAAAACATGCCAATCATGGCACCTCAAAATGTACCGCCTCGCATGTCCGCTTAGTGCCAGTAATAACGAACAGCTCCGAACTTTCTTGCGTGATCAGCAACGGCAGAAATCAATGCTCTGCCAACACCACGCCCCCTAACTTCAGGGGCGGTATACATGTCTTGCAGGTAACAGACTGTGTTCGCCCAGGCGCTGGCATGGAATAGGTGATGCGAGATGCCGACGATTTTATCGTCTAGCCTTGCTGCTAATCCAAAGACCCCCTCGTGCGCCAGAAGTCGTTGCCATGCTTGATCGTATTCAGCGTGCGCTGTCTCGGTTTGATAGAACGCCTTGTATGCACGCGCCAGTGTCTCCCAAGCTTCTCGATCGTTGGCGTGCAGTGGGGAAATCTTGATACTCATCGCAGTGTTTGCCTCATTCTAAAATACGCATGTTGGATCTTTCTGATTGGCTGATCAGTGTCAACAGTCGCCAGTCACAACGCAAAGCTCGTCGCCCTAAAGCAGTCATTAAACGCCGGTTGAGCAGCAGTTTATGGCGCTGTGTCACTGTCATGCTTGTTGATGCCACTTTTGGCTTGCTCCTCGAAGGTAGGAACTGATGCTTCGTCAGCGCGGATGACCAGAACAGAGGCAACTGCGCCCAACATTGGCACAAGCCAGATGATTGAAAGTTGGGTGCATTTCTGCGCTACCGAATCGCCCGCGTACTTTGCTGCTAACCAGTTGGGCCAGCCGTTGAGTAGTAGAAAAAAGAAAGCCTCCCAGCGCGATCATTTTGATACTCAGCGAATTAACTCTGGCGATAACCACAGAGCGATGATGCGTTGTCGCCGCGAGGGCTGTGCTGTTTCGGAATCGTTCATGGCGCCTAACGACAAAACTCAAACTCGGCCCCGCGAAGCAGGGGCGTCGACTGGGGCAGCTTGTTAGGCAGTATTATCAGTGCACCCATGAGAACAAGGCCCAGCAGGCTATCACCATGCCAAATGCCGTTGATGCTGCTCCCACAATAAAAGCGTCTGAACCCTCGTAATGTTCTTTTCTGGCGCGGCGTGCAAATGACACGCGGCGAGTTTTAATTACGAGTGCTCCGTTGGCCGTCATGGACAAGCCAAAAAGGACGATGCCGACTCTAGTAGCAGAAATAGAAAGCGTTGTACCTAAGATAACAAAGAAGCCAGCCAGAATTGGCAGTGCGATGGCCATCCACTTAAGCAATGAATCAGAATTTTTCATGCCGCCCCACTAAAATTGGACCGCCTAATTGCGGTAATTAATTGCTGCATTTCGGCGGTTTTCTTCGGACGAATCATTCGTAAGGCACTGATTTCTTCAGGCTGAGGTTGTACTGTTGCCAGATTGGATCGCAAATACAATTACCCATTTGGCTATGAATGGGAATGCCCGCTTCCGGCGAGGTGAATTACGAAGCCGACCGACGGGTAATCGCACAGGAATTACCGTTGCAACCTGGAACCCGTGTGCGCCTGACGCTGCCGTTGGTGTAGCACTCACCAATTTATGTGATATCGCTCCGAGCGCAGAGCTACTACAACTGACGTCTGTCTTTTAGGATCGTCATGAACAGCTCCCCGCGCCATCACCAC
>NZ_QANS01000006.1 GCF_003052265.1 Stenotrophobium rhamnosiphilum | reverse complement strand
AGACGAGAAGCACAGGGAATCGGAACGTCTTTTTGTTCCGACGCGTACGCAGGGTGTGTTTTCTTTGGTTACTTTCTTTGCACAAGCAAAGAAAGTAACTCGCACGCCGTGCGAAACACGCCATATCAAGCAGAGTAGGCCTTAGCCCGCGCAGCGCGCATAAACCGCCGAATCAATCCGGCATGCCAAGTTCTTTGATCTTACGTGTGAGCGTGTTGCGTCCCCATCCAAGTCTGCGCGCCGCTTCCTGACGCTGCCCATCACAAGCCTTCAACGCCGCCTCAATCATGATCCGTTCAAACGTCGGCGTAGCAATGCCAAGCAAATCATCCGTGCCCGCACCAAGCTCATGCGTCGCCCACTGCGAAAGCAACTGATCCCACTGCGTTGCCGTCGTCGTAGTTACTGAAGCCGTACTCGGTGCTGCTGCAATGGACGGCGCCGTTTCGCTAAGTGGTGACGCAACACCCGCAGACGCTACAGCGCCACTCGAACTCTGCGTCTGCAATTCCGGCGGTAAATCTTGCAGATGAATGTCTTGCCCTGGCGCCATTACGGTGAGCCAGCGGCAGGTGTTTTCCATTTGGCGGACGTTGCCGGGCCAATCGAAATTCTGCAGTAGCGCGAGCACTTCTGGTTGCAGGCGCTTGGGTTCTGTTTTCATTTCCAGCGCTGCGCGCGCAAGGAAGTGGCGCATCAGGATTGGAATATCTTCGCGACGTTCACGCAGTGGTGGAACGCGCACGCGGATGACGTTGATGCGGTGATAAAGATCTTCGCGGAAGCGGCCGTCTTTCACTAAATGTTCGAGTGCTTGGTGAGTGGCGGCAACCACACGCACATCGACTTTGATTGGCGAGACACCACCGACGCGATAGAACTGTCCGTCTTGCAGCACGCGCAGCAAACGCGTTTGCAGGTCGGCCGGCATGTCGCCGATTTCGTCTAGGAAAAGTGTGCCGCCGTCGGCTTGTTCAAAGCGACCTTTGCGTTGTGTTGCTGCGCCGGTGAACGCGCCGCGTTCGTGACCGAAGAATTCGCTTTCCATCAAATCTTTTGGAATCGCCGCGGTGTTAATCGCGAGGAAAGGTTTTTGTGCGCGTGGGCTGTTGACGTGCAGTGCGCGTGCAACCAGTTCTTTGCCGGTGCCGGATTCGCCGGTGATCAGCACCGTGATCTGTGACTGCGAGAGACGACCAATGGCGCGGAATACGTCCTGCATCGCCGGGGCTTCGCCAATAATGGCGGCGCCGTTCATGTCGACATTCAGGACATCGTTCTTAACTTGCTTCTGCGCAGCGCGGCGGACTAGTGCGGCAACATTGTCTACGTCAAAAGGCTTGGGCAGATATTCAAAAGCGCCGCCTTTGTAGGCAGCGACCGCGGCATCGAGATCGGAGTGCGCGGTCATGATGATCACGGGCAACTCTGGCTTGGCGGCGCGTACGCGCTCCATCAAGTCGAGGCCGTTCAGTCCGGGCATGCGGATGTCGGAGAGCAACACGTCTGGCGTGCCGCTGTCCAATGCATCGAGCAGTTCAGCCGCACCCGGAAAGGTTTTGACTTTCATGCCTTCGCGCGCGAGCGATTTGTCGAGTACCCAGCGGATCGACTCGTCGTCATCTACAACCCAGACAGTAAGGCTCATTGCAATTCCAGAGGTAGATAAATCGAAAACACGGTGCAGCCGGGCCGCGAGCGACATTCAATGAGGCCGCCGTGGCTATGGATTAGATACTGAGCAATAGGCAGGCCAAGTCCGGTGCCTTCCGGGCGCGTGGTGATCATCGGATAGAAGATTTTTTCCATCATCGGGGCCGGAATACCCGGGCCGTCGTCTTCTACATCGATCTGAATCACCAGCTTGTGACGCGCGCCGCCAATCGTGAGTTGGCGCTTGGTGCGCGTGCGCAGAGTGATATTGCCGGTGCTACCGATGGCTTGTAAGGCGTTGCGCACGATGTTGAGAACGGACTGAATCATCTGCTCGCGATCAACCACGATGTCGGGAATCGACGGGTCGTAGTCACGCAGAAAGTGCACTTCATCCGGCCCTTCCGCCTGCACCAGCTGACGCACGTGCTCCAGCACTTCGTGAATATTGAGCAGCGCTTTCTGCGGCACGCGATTGGGGCCGAGCATGCGGTTGACCAAATTTTGCAGGCGGTCGACTTCGCGAATGATCACGCGGGTGTATTCGCGATGTTCGGAATCTGGAAACTCGCGCTCCAGCAATTGCGCCGCGCCGCGGATACCGCCGAGCGGATTTTTGATTTCGTGTGCAAGACCGCGAATCAGTTCGCGGCTGGCTTGGTGTTGTGCCAACAGAAGTTCGTCGCGCGAGATGCGCAGGTGGCGATCCAGCGGCAGAACTTCCATTAATAGGCCGTGCTTGCCATCGACCAGAATCGGGGTGACGGTGCAGTCAACGGTGATGGCTTGTTCACCGACGCGTTGCAGGGTGAGTTCGCGGTCGATGAAGCCGGCGCCGGCGTCCAGCGCTTTGCGCAGTCGCGGTTCATGGCTGCCGAAATGCGGGATGCCTTCAGTGAGTGGCGCGTCCAGAGCGTGGCGGCGGCTGATGCCGAACAGGCTTTCGCAGGCAGAGTTCAGTGCAGTGACTCGCAGACTTTGATCGAGACAGATAACAGCCGTCGTCATGCCGTCTAGGACGGCATCGGGGCGTGTGCGGCGGCGGGTTGAGGTAAGCATGGGCTGCGGGTCGCAAGAAGCGGGCCATAAAATTTGGCTCAAGGCTACCCCAAATCAGGCATGCAAGCACCAAAATGGTGCGTTACTTCTTGGCCAGCGTCGCCTTGACCTCGATATTGATCGGCTTGGACCGTGCTAACTCTTTGCCTTCATGGCTAATTAGAGCCGCAACTAGCTCGTGCTTGCCCGCACCAATTCCGTGCAATGTAGCTTTGATGTCAGGTATCGGTTTGGTGCTTTGCGCTTTGCCGTCGACATAAAAGTGAATGCCGAAGCCTTTGGCGAGGCCTGGCATGACGCTAACCACGACCAAAAAGTTGGAATCAACCTCTTTGAAAGTTTGTCCCGGCGTTGGCAACGTCCAGTGCACGGCAAAGCGTGTGGCGTTGCGGACGATCTCGATGGAGGCGGCGTCATCCCACTTTTTCTTGGAGACGGCCGGACGGCTGCCATCAAGCACCATCGGCTTGGCGCCTCGGGTTGGTGGCTGATCGGTGAAGTGCACCATCCCGTTAGGGTCCACGTATCGGTACAGCTTGCCTCCTGCCATTGCCGTCGTGGCTAGCAATAACAGCAGGAGGCAGCTGATCACGCGCATTACTGGACCTTCAATCTCATGCCGACGACTTTGAGGTATTCCGCTTCGCGTTCCAAGTCGGCCTGTGTCAGCGGATGCCGCGTCAGCCAGGTTTTTTGGGTAAAGGTCATGTCCAGCGCGCGGCGATTGGCGCTGAGTTTTACCGGAGGACGTAGATCCGGCTCGCGTGAACGATGTAGCAAAACCGCGAGGCGCAGGATCATCGTCAGGCGGCGCATCGGTTCCACCCACATGCTCGGTAGATCGTCGAAAGTCAGCGGCGATAATTTGCTGCGATGTGCGCGCACCAGCGTCGCCAGCAGTTTTTGATCGGTCTGCGAGAAGCCCTGCAGATCGCAATGCTTGATGATGTATTCGCCATGCTTGTGATACGAGGAATGCGAAATCACCAAGCCAATCTCGTGCAGGCGCGCGGCCCAGCCAAGAAACATGGCGGAGAATTTGGGTTCCAGATTCCAGCTCTTGCCGACCTGATCGAGAATTTTCAGCGCCGTGCGTTCGACAGCTTGCGCGTGATTGAGATCCACCGCGTAACGCTCGGCCATCGTATTAACGGATTCATCGCGGACATCGTGATTGGAGAGGCGTCCGAGCAGGTCATAAATCAAACCTTCGCGCAGCGCGCGCTCAGAGGTTTCCATCTTCTGCAGATCGAGCGCGTCGAACACGCCGGCCAGTGCTGCAAGTCCGCCTGCGAATACCGGGCGACGATCTTCACGCAGCGAGGGGAAATCAATTTTGTTGACGTGGCCGCGTGACAGCACCAGCTCAATCACTTTTTCCAAGCCTTCGCGCGTGATCTGGTTCTCGCACCAGCCATTGGCCATCATCACGCGCCAAACGCCACGCACGGTGCCGGAGGCGCCGATGGCAACATCCCAACCGGCTTTGCGATAGCGGCGCTCTAAGAACTCCAGCTGAACGCGTGCTGCGAGGCGTGCTTTGCGGAACTGTGCGCGGGTGATGTCGCCGTCTTCAAAGAACAATTGATGATGCGTGACGCAGCCCAGCGAGACAGATTCCATCAACTCCGGATTGGGTCCGCGGCCGATGATGACCTCGGTGCTGCCGCCGCCGATATCCACCACCAGTCGACGCCCTTTTGCGCGACCCATGCCGTGAGTAACGCCGCCGTAAACCAAGCGTGCTTCTTCTGCGCCAGCGATGATTTCGATTTCGTGGCCCAGCGCCATTTCAGCAGCGGCGAGAAAGTCTTCGCTGCGACGCATGCGGCGCATGGTGTTAGTGCCGACCACGCGCACTTGTTGCTGCGGGATGCCGCGCAGTCGCTGGCCGAAGCGTTGCAGACAAGCGAGTGCGCGGGCTTGAACTTCCGGATGCAGACGTTTGTCGGCATCGAGTCCCGCCGCGAGACGAACCGGTTCGCGCAGACGATCGATCACCTGCAGCTCAGAGCCATTGGCGCGCGCCACCATCATGTGAAAGCTGTTGGAGCCCAGATCAACTGCGGCGACTTCCAAGCCTTGGACGGCGGTTGCGCGATTCGAGCGCAAACTCACTGGCAGCGCTCCAAATTGCGCAGGCAAAAATCAGAATTTTTTGTGGCGCGCTCGATGCGGTCGGGCATGTTGTTTTCGGGTTGGTGCCGTCACTCACAATCGAGTGCGTGGCGTAGTGAATATGTTTAAATTTATATAATTAAAATTAATTTAAACAACAATAATCAACATCGATAAAGTACGCGTTCTGCCTTGTCGATTCGCACTATAACGCAGCATGCATTCGCTTCTGTTACGAATTTCCGTTGACCCGAGTGCTCAATTCACGGAACATATTGTGGCTAAATTCTTTGTTGATGTTCCGTTTGGGGAGTTTCACATGATGAAGTTTGTCCGCGTGGGCGCCATTGCTGCCGCCCTCACGCTGAGTCTGCCTGCGTTTGCCGAAGGCAACGTTGAGGCTGGCCGCATTAAAGCGAACACCTGCATGGGTTGCCACGGCATCCCGCAGTATGACAACGCTTATCCGCGATACCGCGTTCCCAAGATTGGCGGACAGCATCGTGACTACATTGTTGCTGCGCTGAAGGAATACCGCAGTGGCAATCGCCCTCACAAAACCATGCAGGCACAGGCTGCCAGCTTGAGCGATCAGGATATCGAGGATATTGCCTCGTATCTCGAACACTCCGCGGCCCATAAGTAAGGTGACCTCCATGAAACATATTGCAACGATTGCCCTGCTGGGCCTCGTCTCCACCGCGACTTTTGCTGCCAGCCCAGTTGCACAGCCAGAAAAGGCTGCTGCCTGCTTTGCTTGCCACGGCGAAAACGGCCACAGCAAGATTGAAGCAAACCCAGTGCTTGCTGGTCAGTACACCAACTATCTTGAACACGCCCTCACCGAGTACAAGAGCGGCGCGCGTAAGAACCCGATCATGAATGGTCAGGCTGCTGGCTTGAGCAAAGAAGAAATTCACGCTCTCGCAAAGTTCTTTGGTTCGCAGACCAGCGACCTGTACACGCCTAGCGTGCATGGCGCTTTGAAGAAATAAGCGTTCGTAAGGATGTTAAAAAAAGGCCGCTGAGAAATCAGCGGCCTTTTGCTTGGCTGTCTGCTTTTTGTAGGAGCGCCTCGACAACTGCTCCTGCGTTGTTCTACCTCGGGCATCCATGCCCTCGTCTTAGGCGTGATTGGTTACGGGGGCCAATCGCGCCTAAGAGGCGCTCCTAAATTTCAGCGCGAATATTCACGTACATAAAAAAAGCCGCCAGATTTCTCTGGCGGCTTTTTTACAACTAGCGTAAATCGCTAATTACTTAGCAGCAGGCGCTTCTTCGCCAATTCCGAGCAGTTCAACTTCGAAGGTCAGCGTCGAGTTAGGACCAATCTTCACGCCAGCGCCGCGCTCGCCGTAGGCCAGAGCTGCTGGGATGTAGAACTTGTACTTGGAACCTACCGTCATCAGCTGCACGCCTTCGGTCCAACCTGGGATCACGTTGCCGAGAGGGAACGTTACTGGCTGGCCACGATCGTAGGAGCTATCAAAGGTTTCGCCATTCAGCAGCGTGCCTTTGTAGTGAACGGTGACGCTGTCCTTATCAGTTGGGTGCTTGCCTTTACCTTCGGTCAGCACTTCGTACTGCAGGCCGCTCTTGGTGGTTTTTACGCCAGCCTTCTTGCCGTTTTCAGCAAGGAACTTGTCGCCTTCTTCCTGATTTTTCTTGGACTGATCAGCGCGCTGAGCGAGCTGTTCTTCCTGCATCTTCTTAGCAACGGTGTTCTTGATTTCTTCGCGAGCTGCGTCGTCGAGCTTCGACGTGCCGCCGCTGCTGATGTCATCCAGACCCTGCTTCAGAGAAGCCACGTCAACGTACTGCTTGACTGGCTGCAGTGACTTGCCGAGGTCAACGCCGATGGCGTAACCGAACTTCTGGGCGTCAGTGGTGAGGCCAGAAGCATCGGCCGGCTTTGCGTCCTTGTCGCCATTTTTGGCGCAGGCTGCAATCAAACTGATGGCAGCAATCGCTACCAGCAAACGATAAGACTTCGACATGGAGATTCCTAATATTCTGTTATGGAAAAAAAACGGGGCGCAAGGCCCCTACCGTTTTCGATTATACCGAAGCGTCTGGCGCTGTCACGACAGGGGTTCGGCGACGAGAAAGTAGCTGCAGAAGCGTTTGACGCGCCTCGTCCGAAAGTAGTTCCATGGATCGTTCGGCAACGCGTTCGATCTTGGCATCCACCCGCAGGGTTTTGGCATCTGTTTCAACGACTAGGCCGACTTCGATGAGGGTGTTCATGTGGCCGCGGAACAGGGCTTTATCGAAGAATTCAGGGGCGTCGCGGCCGGTCAGAATCGCCATGCGTTCGGCCAATAGGCGGCAGTCTTCTTCAAACTTGTCACGCTGCAGCGGCAGATCGCTTTTGCTTTCTTCAGCCAGCAGCAGGGCGGTCATGCAATAGCGTTCCAGCGTTTCGCTCATCACGCGGCCGAGCATGGCCAGTGTTGAGAACGCCGGGCTGGCGACATCCGGACGACGCAGGTCGCCGCCGATGGTGCGCGTCAGCAGGCCGAGTTTGACCATGACCTCGATGCACTCGCGCGTCGCGGTTTCACATTCCTGCATGTCCCAGCGCAGAAAGAATTCCGTGCGCAAGAATGGATACAAAGCGCGGCAACCCATCACCGCCGCTTCTTCCGGCAACATGCCGCGCGTGCGGAAGAAATTGGCGACCAATGAAGGCAGCGCAAACAAATGCTGAATGTTGTTGCGGTTGTACGTGAGCAACACCGCGTCGCGATCTGCCAGTGCCATCAAGTCGCCCCACGGATGAGGCGCGCGACGGATGCGTGCGATCGGCGCAGACCAATCCACCACCGCGCGCGGCGCGCTTTCTGGGATGTATTGCAGCGGGCTGTAGTTCTGACCTTTCAACAGCCAGATCAAGTGACCGATTTGTTCAACCAATTCTTCTTCACTCACCGCGCGTTGCGGTGAAGACAGCAGCGCCACAGCAGCCAGACTCACAGGATTGGCGACAGCGGCGTCGTTGATGCGGCGCATGTGTTCTGCAGCCAACTGCGCAATAAAAGGCTTGAAGCCCATGATTGGGCCGTCACTGTTTTTAACTTGCTCGCGCCAGCTCGGCAGATGCGTGTCGGCGTAATCTTGCAGCTCTAAATGCTGGCCAAAATTGATGTAGGCCTTGCCGAAAGATTTGCCAAGAATCTTGCTGGCCTTGAGCAGGCCCTGCACGGATTCTTTCTGCTTGGCTGCGCCACGCAATTCTTTCGAATAGCTGTTGAGTTCCCACGCTTTGTCGTAACCGATGAACACCGGCACCAGCGCAACCTTGCGCGTGCGCTGTCTCAAGCCCGCTTCAACCACCATGCTCAGCAAGCCGGTTTTCGGCGCCAGCAAACGACCCGTGCGACTACGGCCGCCTTCCGGGAAAAACTCAATCGGATAGCCGCGCTGAATCAGCGATTCAACATAGGCGCGAAACACGGCGGTATAAATTTTGTCGCCGGAAAAACTGCGACGCATGAAGAACGCACCACAGCGACGCAGCAGCGCGCCGACAACCGGAATATTGAGATTGATACCAGCCGCGATATGCGGCGGCACCAAGCCAGCGTGATACAGCGAGTACGACACCAACAGATAGTCTGCGTGCGAGCGGTGGCAAGGCATGTAGACAATTTCATGCGTCGTTGCGAGCTGACGCATTTTCTCCAAGCCTTGAACGTCGATGCCTTTAAAAACGCGATTCCACACGAAAGTGCCGAGGAAGCGTTCGATGAACGTCAAGCTGACCGTCGAATAATCCGCGCAGATTTCTAAAGCGCACTTGCGCGCATAACGCAGCGCTTGTTCTGGCGTGTAATTCTTTTTGCTGTCGTTCGCGCTCGCTTGCAACGCCAATTGAACGGTTTTGCTTTGCAGCAGCGTGCTGACCACAACACCGCGACGCAGCAGTGTCGGCCCCAGCGCCGCGGTACGCGCACGCAGAAAATGGAAATGCATCACGCGCGTCAGCTTGCGAATCGCCGTCGTAGCGTCTTTTTCTTTATCAACGTATTCGCGGAACTGCAGCGGCAAACCAAAGTTGGCGAAAACATTGCGGCCGTTGGCGATGATGATGAAGAGTTTGCGAATCGCGCTCGCCTGCGGGCTATCGAAGAACGCCAGTTTGAACAGACTGGTTTCTTTGCCGGGGTCGCGGCCCCAGAACAGCGTGATCGGGATCAGCTGTGCGTCGTAGGTCTTGGTTGCGGCGGCGGTCTCCAGCAAGCGCGTCAGCTCAGTTGGATGAATACGCGTTTCGAGCACGGCTGGCAGATAAACCACGCCAGCATGATCAGGGGTTGGAAAATTCAGACCCGTGCGGCTAGGACGCGGCAGCGCCAGATCTTTGCAGATGCGGTCGAGCACGAACAGATCGGTCCATGAGCGCGTCGGCAGAATGAATACGACCGGCTTGGTCGGGTCGAGCTTCAACTCGGCGCGCAGGTCGGCGCGCGTGATCTTGTACTGGATCAACGAATTCAGCGGGCGGAACAGTAACCACGCCAGCCAGTAAAAAATGCTTGTTAGCGGACCGCTCAAACCATCTCTCCTTCAAGGTATTGCCGACCGTTGGCCGGATTGGCCCGGGACGGAGGGTGACGCATAAGCCCCGGGTGCCGCGGCAGGGGTGCAGATGCCCGGCTTTTATCACTTCATTGTGGCCGCAATTTTACCGCATGCCTGATGCCAACAAGCCATGAGCTAGGCCCATGAGACCTGTGAGAGAGGCAATTGGTGCCAATATCGTTTTAATTGATTAAATAATGATTTCTATAAAAGCTTATTTAAAACAATATTCATGCCAGCTGAAGTGCGGACCGAGTCGGCAGCGATGGTGCTGTCACGCGGACTTGGGTGCACACATCAGCCGATTGCGGCGACAATAGCGATCCACCCTTTTCCCCGAATGCCTCGTGCGACCTTCCCGTGCGCCTGAAGTCAATGCATCCGAGCCCTCCGACTGGCGGGTGATTCGCACGCTTGCGCCTTATCTGACGGAATTCCCGCTGCGTGTTTTTGTGGCGATGTTGTGCTTGGTTATCGCCAAACTCACCGGCGTATTCCTGCCCATGGTGATGAAGCATCTGGTCGATGACCTCACCCCGACCCAAAACGCCTTGGTCGTCGTGCCCATCGCTTTATTGCTGACCTACGGCGCGCTGCGTTTTGCTAACGTGATGTTTGGCGAGTTGCGCGATCTGGTGTTCGGCCGCGTTGCCGAGCGCGCCATGCGTCGCGCGGCGCTCAATGTGTTTGAGCATTTGCATCGGCTGGATCTGGATTTTCACCTCACGCGTCGCACCGGCGGTTTGTCGCGTGACATTGAGCGTGGCGTTTCCGGCATCAACTCTTTGCTGCGATTCATGCTGTTCAACATTTTGCCGACGCTGTTGGAAATTGGTCTGGTCGCAGCGATTCTGCTGTTCAACTACGGCGCAGACTTCGCCATCATCACCGTCGTTTCGGTGATTTTGTATATCGCCTTTTCCGTCGTGATCACCGAATGGCGCAACAAGTACGTGCGCGCTGCCAACACCTTGGACTCACGCGCCAACACGCGCGCCATCGACAGCCTGCTCAACTACGAAACCGTGAAGTACTTCGGCAACGAGAAGCACGAAGCGGCGCAATACGACCGCGCGCTGGCCGATTGGGAAGTGGCGTTGATGCAGAACCGCTTGTCGCTCTCAGCGCTCAACGCCGGTCAGTCATTAATTGTTGCGGGCAGCCTCACCTGGATGATGATTCTGGCCGCGCAGCGCATCGTCGATGGCCATATGACTTTGGGCGATTTCGTCGCGGTCAACGCCTATATGGTGCAGTTGTTTGTGCCGCTGAATTTCCTCGGCTTTGTATATCGTGAAATCCGTCGTTCGCTGACGGACATGGCGAAGATGTTCGGCCTGCTGGAGAAGAACGCCAGCATCAGTGACGCGCCTACCGCACAGACACTCACCACGAAGGCTGCTAGCGTTAGCTTTGATCATGTGCAGTTTGGCTATGGCGAAAAGCGCCGCATCCTCAACGATGTCAGCTTCGAAATTCCCGCCGGGCGAAAGCTTGCCGTGGTGGGGCCCAGCGGCGCGGGCAAGTCGACGCTGGCGCGTTTGCTGTTCCGTTTTTACGACGCACAAGGCGGTAGCGTGCGTGTCGATGGCGTCGATATTCGTCAGCTTTCGCAGGATTCCCTGCGTGCGCATATCGGCGTGGTGCCACAGGACACGGTGTTATTTAACGACACCATCTTCTACAACATTCAGTACGGTCGGCCTGATGCCAGCCGCGAAGAAGTCGAGCATGCGGCGCGTCTGGCTCACCTCGATGCCTTTATCCGCCAACTGCCGGATGGTTATGAGACGGCTGTCGGCGAGCGCGGTCTCAAGCTCTCGGGCGGTGAAAAGCAGCGTGTCGCCATCGCCCGTGCTTTGTTGAAGAACCCGGCGATCATGATTTTTGATGAAGCGACCTCGTCGCTGGATTCGGGTTCGGAACAGGCCATTCTTGGTGCGCTGCGCGAAGTCGCACAGCGCCGCACGACGCTGGTGATCGCGCATCGCTTATCGACGATTACCGATGCCGACGAGATCATCCTGCTCGATCAGGGGCGGATACAGGAGCGCGGTACGCATGAGTCCTTGCTGGCTGCTGGCGGCGCTTATGCGCGGCTTTGGCAGATGCAGCAGACCCATCCGACAGAGGAAAAATGACGCGGCGGCCCTTCATTGTGCCGGCGATTTGGACTAACGTGGTCAAGCAAAATTTTGGGGAGATCGGGCAGCGCCCGGCAATCAAATGAATCTGGATTTCTTAAAAAATTTCAGTCTGAAAGAAGAAGTGCTGAAGCGCTTGATCACGCCTGAAATCGACGAGGCTGTGGCCAAAACCGCAAAGCCAGTCGGCAGTTTTGGTTATGACCCTTGGGGCTATAACGAAAACATGGCCAAGGTCGGCATGGGCGTTACCAAACTTCTGTACGACAAATACTTCCGCGTGACGGCTTCGGGTCTGGAAAATATTCCGAAGACCGGCCGCGTGCTGATCATCCCCAACCATAGCGGCCAGTTGCCGATGGATGGCGTGTTGATTGGCTATGCCATCGCCACCAACGAACACGGCCCTCGCGCACCACGCGCGATGATTGAGCGTTTTTTCCCGACCGTTCCTTGGCTGGGCAATCTGCTCAATGGTTTTGGCGCAGTGATTGGTGATCCGCTGAATTGCGAACGCATGTTGGAGAACGACGAAGCCATCATCGTTTTTCCAGAAGGCGTGCGCGGTTCCGGCAAGCTCTATAAAAAGCGTTACCAGCTACAACGCTTCGGCAACGGTTTTATGCATTTGGCGATGGCGCACAACACGCCGATCATTCCTTGCGGCGTCGTCGGCTGCGAAGAAACCATGCCAGCGATTGCCAATATCAAACCGCTGGCCAAGTTGCTCGGCATTCCATATGCGCCAGTCGCAGTGCCGCTGCCATTGCCAGCACGCGTACACCTCAATTTTGGCGAGCCGATGATGTTCGAAGGCGACCTCAATAATGAGGAGCAAGTGACCGAGCGTGTTGAGCAGGTCAAAGATGAAATTCGTAAACTGATCGAGAAGGGCCTCAAAGAGCGCACGTCGCTTTATTAAAAAAATGGCTCACGGAGAGAGAAATAAAAATGGCTGAGAAAAAAACCGTCCTGGTGACCGGCGCCGCCGGCTCGCTAGCCAAGCGTGTCATTTCACGTTTGCACGGCAAGTACCATGTGGTGGCTGTCGACTTTCGTCAGAAAGTAGAAACCGATGCGGATATCCCGAGCTACAAGGTCGAGATGTTCAAGCGTGGTTTTGAAGATGTGTTCCGCAATCACAAGATTGATGCGGTGCTGCACATCGGCCGTATCTTCGCGCACGAATCCACGCGCCAGAATCGTTACAACGCCAATGTACTCGGCAGCAAACATCTGTTTGATCTGTGCCGTAAATACAAAGTCGGTCAGGTGTTGGTGCATTCAACGTTCTATGTTTACGGCGCCAGCCCTTACAACCCGGCGTTGCTGGACGAAGAATCGCCGTTGAAAGCGTCTGACGTGACCGCAGATTTGGTCGATACCGTTGAGTTGGAGTCACTCGCCAAGATTCACATGTGGCGTTATCCCGAACTCAATATGACGATTCTGCGTCCATGCAATGTGCTTGGCCCCGGCGTGCGTAACAGTATGTCGCTGCTGCTGTCGCGTCCGCTTGCGCCGGTATTGATGGGCTTCTCGCCCTTGATGCAGTTTCTACATGTCGATGACATGGCCGATGCCATGTTTGCGGCCTTTGAAAAGAACAAGCCGGGCATTTACAACGTCGCGCCAGATGACTGGGTTGCGTATCAGGAAGCCGTGCAGCAATGTGGTTGCAAGCGTTTGCCACTTGCTTCAATTCCGCCGGTATTGCCGAAGCTCATCAGCACGATCCTGAACTGGAATGCTTTCTTCCCGCCGTACTTGATCAACTACTTCAAGTATCCGGTGATCATCGACGGCAAATTGTTCCGCGAGACTTTCGATTGGAAACCCAAACGCAATCTCAACGATATTTTCAGTTATTACCGTAAGAACAAACTGGTGACGCCAAAAGCGTAGGCCAGACATTCGACTATCGCTATCGTACCGTTCGTAAGATTCAATTTCCCGCGCAAGGATTCGCTGCGTAAACTCCGTACAAATTGATTAGGAGACCGACATGGGTAAGGCAAAGGCTTCTGCCAAGATTGAAATTGGTATCACTAAAGAACAACGCAAAGGGATTGCAGATGGTTTGTCGCGCCTGTTGGCCGACGAATACACGCTGTATCTGAAGACGCACAACTTTCATTGGAACGTGACAGGGCCGATGTTCAACACCCTGCACCTGATGTTCGAAACGCATTACAACGAGTCGGCACTGGCAGTTGATTTGGTTGCCGAACGCATTCGTGCGCTGGGCCACCCAGCTCCTGGTACTTACAAGCAGTACGCCGCGCTGTCTTCAATTGAAGAAACCGCTGGCGTACCTGAGGCGATGGAAATGGTGCGTCTGTTGGTGAAAGGCCACGAAGCCTGCGCCAAAACCGCACGCAGCATTTTCCCTGCTGCCGACAAGGCGAGCGATGAGCCGACCGCTGATCTTTTGACCCAGCGCATGCAGGTGCATGAAAAGACTGCGTGGATGTTGCGCAGCTTGTTGGAATGATCAAATTATTTTTCGACGCGACGTCGCAGGTTGTAGAAATTCTTGAATAACACCGTTACTCATCGCGTGGAAAACGCAAAGCCTTTATTGGAAGTCCGCCGCCTCGGCGTTCAGTACCCCGTTCGCGGGCGCTGGCCGTGGAGCGCGCGCGGGCGTCTGCGTGCAGTAGATGAACTCAACTTTAATCTGCGTGCTGGCGAAACCTTGGGCATCGTCGGCGAATCTGGTTCTGGCAAATCAACGCTGGCGCGTGCGCTGGTTGGCATGCAGACCGTGGATGCAGGCGCCGTCACTTTTGATGGTCGCAACATCACCAAGCTCGACAAGAAATCGTGGCGGCCTCTGCGTCGCGATATCCAGATCGTGTTTCAAGATCCGCTCGCCAGCCTCAACCCACGCATGACGGTTGGCCGCATTGTTGGTGAACCGCTCAAGACTTTGTATCCGGAAATCAGTACGGCAGATCGCGAAGGCAAAGTCGTTGCGATGCTGGAGCGCGTGGGTCTCTCACGCCTGCATCTCAATCGCTATCCGCACGAATTTTCCGGCGGCCAGTGCCAACGCATCGGTATTGCACGCGCCTTGATCGTGCAGCCCAAGTTGCTGATCTGCGATGAGCCGGTTTCTGCACTCGATGTTTCCGTGCAAGCGCAGATCATCAATCTGCTGAAAGATCTGCAGCGTGAATATGGTTTGGCGCTGATCTTCATCGCGCACGATCTCGCTGTTGTGCGCCACATCAGTCACCGCGTGTTGGTGATGTATATGGGCCGCATGATGGAGCAGGCCGATCGCGAGATCCTGTTTGCGTCGCCATCGCATCCTTACACCAAAGCTTTACTCGCTTCGGCGCCATCGACAGATTTGTCACCAGAAGATCAGCGCGATCGGCAGATGCTAGAAGGCGAAATCCCCAGCCCTACCAATCCACCACCGGGTTGTGTGTTTGCAACGCGTTGCCCAATGGCAGATGAACATTGCAGCCGTCAGGCACCGCATGTGCGTTTGCTGGCGAATGGCACTGCGGCGGCTTGTCA
Source organism: Stenotrophobium rhamnosiphilum (assembly GCF_003052265.1). GTDB lineage: Bacteria > Pseudomonadota > Gammaproteobacteria > Nevskiales > Nevskiaceae > Stenotrophobium > Stenotrophobium rhamnosiphilum. Next base: position 190,924 of record NZ_QANS01000006.1, on the reverse strand, counting down.
CTATCTTGGATCGGCCTAAAGCCATCGTGTCGTACGTAGGGCGGGAGCATCCCGCCTTTCACGTTCAGCTTCGCTGAAGGCGGGATGCTCCCGCCCTACGCTTGCTCGGGTTACTCCACCAGCACATCTTTTTTTTCGCTCGCTGCAAAGTCGAGAACTTCTTCCAATACTTGGAATAAGTCATTGCCGTGGCTTGTTACAAAGTAGTTGGAAGGGTCCGTGACAGCAGGACTAATGCTGCTACCCCAAGGTGGTCGAGCGTTTCGATTTTCGATGTCCCAGACAATGTCTTCTGGACGAAATTTCTTCAGCTCTTTACGTGCAAGTCGAAGCTCCACGATGCCAGATTCAATCTGCGTTGCGGGAAGTCGCCCTGCGTAAAGACTTTTTAATAACACTGGGAATCGTGAACCCCAGCCGTTAGGTTCTAACCGAACTGAAATCGTAGAGAAGAACGCGTGGAAGAAGGACGGCGCACCGACCTCCGTCACGATGTTGTCTACGTTAAGACCGACGGTCATAAGAACCTAACAAGAATAAATCCTCAGCCTACCCACACTTAGGCTTCTTGCCCCCAGCACGCGCCGCTTCATATACCGGCAAATCTTTAGGCATACGCGCCTGTAGCTGATCAATACGCGTTGAATCGGAAGGATGCGTCGACAGCATTTCTGGTGGCTTCTGCCCGCCAGCAGTCATCATGTTCTGCCACAGTGTTACGGCTTGGCGCGGATCGAAGCCGGCGCGGGCCATCAGATCAAGTCCGAGCAAATCGGCTTCGCTTTCTTGTGCGCGTGAGCCAGGCATTGTGTAGAACACATTGCTGGCGATGCCGAACAGTTGTGGGTCTACGCCGGTGACTGCGCCGCCAATTTGTGACAGCCCTTGTGCAGCCATTTGCTGAGAGACGCGCTCGCCGGAGTGGTTGGCGAGTACGTGTGCAACTTCGTGGCCGATAACGGCGGCGAGTTGATCCTGCGTTTTAGCGACTTTGAGCAGGCCGGTGTAGACGCCGACTTTGGCGCCGGGCAGTGCAAAGGCGTTGACCTGATCATCTTCAAAAACCTGTACTTCCCAAACGCGGCCGTCGTTGAGTTCGGCGGTGATGGCGCGGGAGATGCAGGTGACATAAGCCGAAGTCTTGGCGTTCTTGGTGACTGGCGTTTTCTGCTTGAGCTCGGTGAACGAGGCCACGCCCATTTCATCCATTTGACCAGCTGAAACCGTCATCAACTGGCGGCGGCCGAGTGGCGAGGTCGCGCAGCTGATCACCAATAAGCTGACGATAAAAATGAGGGCAAAATTACGCATGAAAAGGTCTCCGCTGTAGTGGCTGGATCATACGCAAGCTAGATAAATATTTCTGTGAATAAGTGGCTCGCGGGCCTTGTTGCAGCGCGGTATTTTTCAATTCGCACAAAAATAAAAATATCGGTAGAGTTGGTCTTGAGCGTACGAGCTCAGGGGACGCGGCAGGGGCTTATAAAAGCGCCACCGTTGGTTATGTGGCGGCTGCGGCCGTCGTTAGATAGAAAGGTTTTCAACTTATGGCTAATCGCGAGACGGGCACCGTGAAGTGGTTCGACAACGCTAAGGGCTTCGGTTTTATTCAACGTGCCGCTGGCGACGACGTATTCGTACACTTCCGTGCAATCAAGGGTGACGGATACCGCACCTTGCAAGAAGGACAACAGGTTGAGTTCAGTGTTGTGCAAGGCCAGAAAGGCCTGCAGGCCGAGGACGTTTTGGTCGCCTGATCCAGACCAAAATAAAAACGCCGGCGAAAGCCGGCGTTTGCTCATCTAAGGGTTGGAATTATTTTGCGGTGAGCAGCTTCTTGGTTTCGTGACTCGAAACTGCGATGCCGCCGAGCGACCAGCCACCATCGACTGGCAACACCACGCCAGTGACATAGCTCGCCATCGGACTCGCCAGCCACAAGCAAGCATCGGCAATATCCTGTTTGCTGCCATAACGTCCCATCGGCACGCTGGCCCTAACGGCTTCCTGCGTTTCCGGTGTTGGTGCCAGACGCGCCATGCCTTCAGTACCTTCGATTGGGCCGGGCACGACAGAGTTAACGCGCACGCCCAACGGGCCCCACTCCAACGCACCAACGCGCGTCAGCATGTCGACGCCGGCTTTGGCGGCGCAAACGTGCATCTGAAATTCCATCGTGGTGTAAGCCTGCGGCGCAGAAATTTGGATGATGCTGCCGCCGGGTTTTTTCAGAAACGCATGCGCAGCGCGCAGCACGTGAAAGCTGCCGATCAAATCGATATCGACGACGGATTTAAATCCGTTCGGTGAAATGCCCAGCGCAGGTGCTGGAAAGTTTCCAGCGGCGCCAGAGATCAGCACATCAATCTCGCCAAACTTGGCGTGCGTACTTTTGAGTGCTGCTTCAACAGAAGCGTAATTGCGAACGTCTGCAGAAAAGCCAATCGCTTCGCCACCGTTTTTCTTCAGTTCAGCGACCGCCGCATCAACCTTGTCCTGCTTGCGCGAAATCACGGAAACTTTGGCGCCTGCGCGTGCAAACGCGTGTGCGATACCAAGATTGATACCGCTGGTGCCGCCAGAGACGAAGACGGTTTTGCCGTTGTAGTTAAAGGGCGAGTTCATGATGACTACCTCTGCTAATGAAATTCTTTTGTAGGAGCGCGTGAGAGACATGCTCTCACTAGGCGCGATTGCACCATCGCCAATCGCGCCTAAGACGAGGGCATGGATGCCCTCGGTAGAGCAATGCAGGAGCAATTGCCGAGGCGCTCCTACAGCAATGTTTAAGGTTCCAGACGCTCAACAATCCAACTGCCGTTCTTGCTGCGGTACTGCAGCCGATCATGCAGACGTCCGTGTCGTCCTTGCCAAAACTCTACTAGCGTCGGTGTCACGTTGTAACCACCCCAGAAGGGGGGAAAGGGCACTTCAGCCTCGCGATAGCGCTGTTCGTTAGCATCGAGGCGCGCATCGAGTTCTTCGCGCGTGGCTACGACGCGGCTTTGCTGCGAAGTGATTGCGCCCAGCTGCGAGTCGCGGATGCGCTGATAGAAATAATTGCGCGAAACCGCTTCCGGCAGTTTTTGCGCGTGTCCTTCAATGCGCACCTGGCGTTCGAGCTTGTCCCACCAGAACACCAGCGCGACTTTGGCGTTGGCGGCCAGATCGATGCCCTTGTGGCTTTCGTAGTTGGTGTAGAAGGTCAGGCCGTCTTCGTGAAAGCCTTTGAACAGCACGATGCGCGCAGACGGAGCGCCATCAGCGCCCACAGTCGCCAACGTCATCGCGGTCGGTTCTTGCATCGGCAAAGCGACGGCATCCGCTAACCAATGCTCCAGCAGCGTGCGCGGCGCGGGCGGCAGATCGGATTCATTTAGCGGGGGATTTTTAGTGAACTGGGCCATCAGTCGAATGCTCTAGAATTGGCGTCTCGATATTCTGCCGGAAGATGAGGGCCTGTTAGCCTTTATTTAGCGTCAGCGCTGTCCCCTCAAAAATTGCCAGGCTAGGCGCGACGGAGGAGGTTTAGTGAGTCTAAATGACGGAGGAGCAACGACGCATGGCAATTTTTGAGGCGGCAGCCCGAAGGGGCGGGAGCCGTTTGACGCATAGCGGTGTCATCGGTCGCTTGCATAGAGTTACTATGCGGCGCTCCCTCTTCCTTGCTCTGCGCCAAACGGCTCTCCGCCGCTGACGCCAAATAAAGACTAACAGGCCCTTATGTCCACCTTTAAAGCGATGCGAATCCACCAAGTTGAGAAAGCCACCCAAGCGCGTTTGGAGACGCTGACGCTGGACGATCTCAACCCCGGCAGCGTGGTGGTGCGCGTGGCGTGGTCCGGTATCAACTACAAGGATGCGCTGGCCGTTAGCGGCAAAGGCCGCATCATGAAGGGTTTTCCGAAGGTCGCTGGCATCGATATGGCCGGCATTGTCGAAAGCAGCGAAGACGCGCGCTACAAGGCGGGCGACAAGGTTCTGATCACCGGCTGCAATATCGGTGAGGTGTTTGATGGCGGTTTCAGCGAAGTCGCTCGTGTTGATGGCAATAGCATCATTCCGTTGCCAATGGGCTTGAGCATGAAAGAAGCCATGGCGATTGGCACTGCAGGTTTCACTGCCGCTCTCGCATTGCGCCGCATGCTGGAAAATCACCAATCAGCAAACATGGGCCCGATTGCAGTTACAGGTCCAACAGGCGGCGTCGGCTCCATTGCGATTGATCTGTTCAAGCGTGTGGGTTTCACCGTTCATGCCATCACCGGCAAGGCCGGTGCAGCGGATGATTATTTGAAAGCACTGGGTGCCGACGAAGTGATCTCGCGTCACTCCCTCGATATGGGCAAGAAGCCGCTGGAGTCTGCAACCTGGGGCGGCGCTGTCGATAACCTCGGCGGCGAAACGCTCACATGGCTCACGCGCACTACCAAGCCTTGGGGCAACATCGCCAGCATTGGCTTGGCACAGTCGCACGAACTCAACACCACGGTGATGCCATTTATTCTGCGCGGTGTGTCGCTGCTCGGCATTCACTCCGTCGAATGCCCACGTGCTTGGCGCGAAGATATTTGGCAGCATCTATCGACGATCTGGAAACCGCGCCATCTCGACAAACTGATCTCGCGCGAAGTGAGCTTGGAAGATTTGCCTGCGGTTTGCGATGAATTTATCGCAGGCAAAATTCAGGGTCGTACGCTGGTTAAACTTTCAGGCGCGTAATCGGCACAGACGCAGGCGCGCCGAGCACTTGCTCGGCGAGCTGCGCAAATACTTCAATGATCTTTTCGCGACTGATGTGCGGCGCGGGGTCACTCACGTGTCGCACAATCGTGAACAGCACGCTGTTGATCAGCACATAAATCTTGGTTGGCAACTCCGACACTGGCGCGTTGGTCGGGTGATGCATGATGTAAATGGCGAAGGCCGTGGTCATGCGGTTCTGCAGTTCATTCATGAAGCGCACAAAATCCAACTGCGCCCAGTACTTCACGATATGCAGGTAACGCTGGTCGTTAGCCTCTAAAAACTGCCAGACCTGATCCAGTAAATCATGGATGAAAACGCGAATGTCTTTATTGGGTAGCTGCTCGATCTGGGCATTCACAATCGCCAGAAGCCCGCTGTTCATCTGCTCCAGAACACCCTCAAAAAGGTCTTCCTTGCTATCAAAATATTGATAGAGCGAGCCGACACTGACGCCCGCTTTCTCTGCGATAAGGACTGTATTTGCACCAGAAATCCCGTGCTCTGCAATTGCCAAGGCGGTTGCGTCAATCAAGCTGGTGACCATCGCCTTGGATCGTTCCTGTCGCGGATTTCTGCGCATGCCCTGCTCCTGTCTCTAACGCGAATTGTACGCGAATAATCATTCGCATTACTGTGTGGGTCAGGATCACGCAGGGTAATGGGCTATGAGCCGACCAAGCAGAACATGGGCACGGGACGAGATTGCGCAGCTTGATGTTGCAAGCGATGCGCATCGCATCGCGCATCTGTCATTTGTGGTGCGTTACGGCGAGCCAATCTTTTTGCACGCGCTGTTCTCGGTCGCGTTTGTTTATAACGTCGGCTTGCCAGAGATGGCGAAGATTCTATATCGCGATGGACGCGGGCCCATCTTGCGCGACACACGCAAACGTAATTTCGATTCACTCACCTACTTCGGTGAGATGTATCGACACGGTGATGGTCCGGCGACGCGGCTGATCACGGATCGCCTCGTGAAGATTCACGGCAACTTTCCGATCAACAACGATATGTTTCTCTACACGCTTTCAACGCTGGCCTGTTTGCCGCGTCGCGTGTCGGAACGCTTCATGGGCGACAAAGGCCTCACCGATAAAGAGTGCGAAGCGCAGTACCGTTTCTGGTGCAGCTTGGGCGAGCTGATGCAGATTAAAAATATTCCACAAACTCAAGAAGCATTTATGGAATGGATGCTGGCGTTTGAAGCGCGCACGTTTAAACCGTCGATGGAATGCACGGCCATTGCCCAAGCGCTGGCTGATGAATGGGCGGATTACTGGATGCCCAAGCCGCTGAAGAAATTCGGCATCGGTATTTTTTACGCGCTGATTGATCCATTGATGCGTCAACGTCTGCAAATGCCAGAGCCCAGCGCGCTACAAACATGGACGGCGAATACAGCAGTCAAAGTTTATTTCTTGCTCAAGAGAGTTTTGCCCGATCCGCGTGAGCGACACATGTCCGATTTCTTCGGCCGCGCTTACGGCAAGAACGTCAATATCAATCAAGTCGGTTACAAAGGGAGCGCAACATGAGTGATGGTGCTGCCACGCCAGACTATGGCTATCGCACGCAAGGCGTGCCGGTGTTGCAAATTCCTTTGGATAAAACCGCTGCTGGCCCCGCAACGCTTTATCGCTGGCGCCGGACTGCTTTGATCTATGCGCTGGTCTTTGCATTCGGTGTTGCACTGGCGTGGACGGCCAGTGCGTATTGGGCAACATTCGGCTTGGGTCTGATGTTTCCAGGCGCAGGTTTTCTGTATCACGCAACAGGTTCGGCAACGCAGATCGCGCTGCATGTGGGTTTGTTTGTCGGATCGATTGTTCTTTTTCTTGTCGGACTTTTTCTATGGGTTGCGACCGGCAATATCATCGCGCCGGTGCTGACGTGGCTGGGCCCGGCTTACGGCGCTGCGTTGATGACGCGTTGGCACGTGTTGTCGGACGTTGCCTTCAGCGTCTATTGCCGCGATGGCGTGCTGGCCGTTGCCAATCAGTGGCACGACGCACGCTTCTACGTGCCTGCGGCTATCGTGATTGGGGCGGTTTTGCTGTCGCTGCAAAGCCGCCGCAAAGTAGCGTTCATGCAGAGCGAGCGCACACGCATCAATCAATACCTGAGTACACGCACGACGACAGTCACTTCGCTGGATCAAAGTTCAGGCCTGCCGAAAGTCACCGCCGTGTCAGAAACCGATTTGCAGTTATGGCGCTTCATGCTCGACCGCGCGCTGCAACCTGTCGACGAGTTCAACGGTTTTGATCGCATCGACGAATTTCGCGAAGCCGCCAAGCGTTATCAGATCTGCAATATGTCTTACATGCTGGGCATGCACACATATACGCATACGCCAGCGTTCCGCGGGTACTCCGCGCAGGCGCAAACCAATCTCAGCCTCAAGATGATGGATCACCGCTGCTGGAGTTACTGGCAGATGGAGAATATGTGGGGCAACTTCCGCAGCAACCCCGATCCCTTCGCGCGCGACAACATCATGTATTACGGTTGGTACGGCGGCATGCTCGGTATCAATCTCTGCAATACAGGTGACGAGCAATTCAATAAACCGGGCTCCATCAGTCTGAAGCATCCGAGTGGTGCGGTTTACGAATCCAGCTTCAGCGATATCTGCAACATTCTTCGCAAGAATATGGCGGCTTCAGATTTCTGCCTGTTTCCTTGCGAGCCGCGTTGGATTTATCCGATCTGCAATAACTTCGGAGCGCTATCGCTGAAGTGTCACGACCGTGTTTACGGCACCAGCTATTGGGAAGAAATTCGCGAGCGCTATCAGGAAAGTCTTGAGCGCGAGTTCGTCACCATCAATGGGCGCATCACGGCGATTCGTGATTACCACACCGGCATGACGATTCCCGCGCTCACCGCGACGATGGCTGATGCGGTCACTGCTTTGTTTATCCATCCTGTGTTGCCTGAGCTGGCTTGCCGCAGTTGGGAAATTGTTCGCAACGATTTGATCAAGGTTGGCCAAGGCAAGATTGAGTTGCTGACCAATGGTTGGGACAAGATCGACTTCGGTAACTATCGGCGCAGCATGCTAACTACGTATGGACTCGTCGCTGCATCCGCACGTGAGATGGGCGACGACGAAGTGGCTGACCTGCTTCTACAACGCATGGATTCGGAATATCCAAGCGAAGTCATCGGCGGCGTGCGTCATTACAAAGGCGGATCAACCAGTGCGCACGCAGTGATTCATGCGGCGCGTACGCTGCGCGCCAATGCCTTCCATGACTTGGTGGATGTCGGTATGCCTAAGCCTTGGAAAGAAGGGCCGATGCTGGAGAGTGCCGAATACCCGCATGTGCTGGTTGCGAAGGCTGTCAGCGATGGCCGTGCGCTAGATTTGCAGTTATCGCCCGGCAGAGGCGGCGGCAAGCATCGCCTTGAGTTGTCGCAATTGCGGCCTAACCAAACGTATCAGGCCAGAGGTGCAGTAGAAGCGAATATCATTGCTGATGCACGCGGACATGCGTCGATTCATGTGCAGTTGGATCGCACGCTTAATGTTCTGATTTCACCACGGAGCTAATAGTGGCCTGCTGCGTTATTGGCTCAATGTTGATGGTCGCCGCGATGGCGGTCACACGTTGGGTCAAGGCCAAGATTCTGAAGCAGCCCGAAGCGAGCCCAGAATCTTGGCGTTTGTCTTAAGCCGATTTGCGCGCGCGATAGAGCGACATGGTGCCGAACACGGTGGAGTAACGTTCTGTTTCGCACACATCGACAAAGCCTGCTTCAAGCATCAGCGTCGGCAGTAAGCCACGGACGTTATCTGCAGTTGTGACGAACCCATCCAGCAATTGAATGCCGAAGAACGCAACGCGCATCAAAGAATTGTGCGCCTGCCCCCAGTCGGCGACGTGCAGCTCACCGTTGGGTTTGAGCACGCGATGCAATTCTGCGAACGCGGCACGCTTGGTTTCGCGCGTGAGGTGATGGAAGAACAGACTGCTCATCGCGCGATCAAAGTGTGAATCAGCGTAAGGCAGCGCGTTGGCGAGGCCTTGCTGCAGTTGTATCGTCAAACCTTCGCGCTGTGCTTTGTCGGCGGCGATCTTCAAGATATTGCTGTCACCGTCAACGCCATGAACTTCTGCAGCAGGCTGTGCGCGTTTGGCGAGCAGCGTCAGTGTTGCCGTGCCGCAAGCCAGATCAAGCACACGTTCGCCTGCTTGTAGATTGGCTTGCGCGATCAGCGCAGGTTTGAAAGTCGACTCTCGTGTGGTGAGTTGCACCACCGGGTCATACAGCGAAGTCAGCCAGTGATAGCCCAGTGCAGGAATGTAGCGTTCGTTTTGTGTCGTCATTGCGCGTGCTCTAGTGACAGTTCTTCATATTGCGAGACAACATCCATTTGTTCACAGGCAGTGCGGCGAAGTAGCCCGCCACCAATGCCGCGCCAAAAGCTTCCCAGTATTGCGCTACAAAGATGTGAGCCGCGCGCATGCCGCCCATGTGGTAATCGATCAGGTTCATCATCAGTTCCATGACACTGATCGAGATCACTTCACCTAGCCATATCGTTTTAAACGCGGTTGAAAAATCAACGCCGCGTCGCATCATCGGATAAATCGTGAGCGCGAAGCCGCTGATGAATGACAGCACAACAGCGAGTGTGATGGTGACATGAACCGGAAGGCCCAAGCTGACGCCGATCGCCAAGCCAATAAATTCGCCAATGGCACAACCCGTTAAGCAGTGAACCGTAACTCTCGCTGCCGCACTCCAACTGCTGCCCTGACTATGTCCTTGGTGCGGGCGATGATTGAGACTCGCCTGTGGCACCTGCACTTCTTGAGGCTCTGAATGGCAGCAAGGCGCTGCTGAATCTTTATGTGTTTCGGTATTCATGATCCAACGTTCTCATTCAATGCATTCAAGATGGGGCAATCATCAGCACTGCCATGACCGGGGCAATGTTTAACCAGTTGTTGCAGGCCGGCACGCATGCGTGTGAGTTCTGCAATTTTCTCGTCGAGCAATTTCAATTTTTCTTGTGCAGCATGTTTAACTTTGCGCACGTCGGCGCGTGGCGCTGACAGCGCCAACAGCTCGCCAATTTCCGGCAAAGAAAATCCAAGTGCTTTTGCGCGTCGGATAAAACGCAGACGTTTCACCGTCTCTGGTGGATATTCGCGATAGCCGGATTCGCGACGTGCAGGCTCGGGCAACAGACCTGAGCGTTCGTAATAACGCACAGTGTCGATTGCGACGGCGGCTTGCTCAGCGAGCTTGCCAATGGTGATTCCGGGCATGGTGAATTCCTCTAGACCATGCATATCCTAAACCCTAGAGTAAGGTCCAGAGTCAAGAATGCCGCGCCAGAACTCAATTCTGGCGCGGCATCGTGTGACGAACAGCGGTGAGATCTTATTCGCTGATAGTGATCTGGCTGATCTTGTCTGCCTTCACATCCGCAGCTTTGAACGGGAATTTGTGCCAGCGCTTGGCTGAGTATTCCTTGGTGAAATCGTTGAAGTGCGGATTGGCTGGATCGGTCGATTGCGAGTAGGTGATGAAACCTTCCGCGATCACGCCTTTCTTATCCCAGGTCACAGCTTGGATGTAGCTGTTGCCGTAGACGATGTCATACCCGGTCTTGGTGATGTTCTTCACGGCTGGAGAAACAACTGTGAACGCACCTTCGGCACCCGTGCCGCCAAAGATTGGAATATCCGCACCGTTGACGCCCGAGTGTTGAACTTCGCCGAATGGTGCATCGAGTGCAAAGCCAGCGGCCTTCACCGCAGTTACCGCATCAGCCAATGCGAGTTCGACTGTCGGCAACAACACATTCAATCCGTTTGGTGTGTTGACCGGATCTGATGCCGAGAACGGCTGCGTCCAGATTGCAGAAGCCAAAGGATTCACCGGTAAGCCACCAGGAGCAGAAATCACGCGCGTCCAGAACTCGCGCCAGAGATGTGCGCCGCGTGAATCCAGATTGGCGCGGCCATCCCAAGCCGTCAGCACAGCGCATGCTTCAGCGATGTTGACCGGACCCGCGCTGCCCAGTGCAAATCCAATGGGGCACAGCGTGTTGAGTACCGTGCTGCGTGCCAGCTCTACAGAATGAAGCTGACTCGACAGTGTGATTTCTTTCAGCTGATCGAAAGTAAATTTCTTGCCTGCGCGACCATCGGTGCCTGCGATGCGACGTTCTGCTTGCAGCAAGCACAGACGCGTACGCAGCGAACGTGCAGTGCGCTCAGGCCCGATGATCGTGCTGTAGCCTTCGATTTTCGCTTTGGCGTTAACTAGCCAGTAGCTGTCATTGCAGTTGGTGACGTAATCATCGCGCTCGATGCTCGGCAGATTCCTCGCACCGAAGATGCCCGGTGCAGGTGCGTCAGCATCCGTGCCCCATTCGCAGGTGCTGCGTGAGCCGTCCAGCAGCGGCACGCCAGGCACGAGTTGATTGAACACGGCCGACAACGGGATGGCATCGCAGGTCGCGCGCTGTGCGTTGGTCACATGTGGGACGACGGTGATGTCGGCGTAATAAACTTTTTCACCGGGGCCACCTGCAACAGTGTTGACCCATGGCACGCCGAGAATATCTTTCTGCAGTTGCTTGAACTCAGTCAGCGATTTCGCTTGATCCCACTTGGCGAATTGATTGATCAGGCGATCGTTCTCTGCATTCGCATCACGCATCGTAAAGCCGACTGCATTAGTCCAAGGCAGCGCGTTGACGCTCTGGCCAGCCAAGTTCAGTTTGAGCCCAACCATCGGGCCGTAATGCGTGCGATAGAGCGTGCGCTCAAGCGGTTTGACGCTGCCATCGGTCTGCTTCACTTCGACGGTGAGCGGCACCGGTGTCATGTCGCGGAACGCGCCGTCGTACATGTACTGCGTCGGATTCAACGGATTGATGATCAGCTGATACAGCGAAAAACGATACGCAGTCGAAACCGTGTGGCTCCACGCGAGCTTGTCGTTAAAGCCGATCAGCACTGCAGGCACGCCGTACAAACTGGCGCCCATGATGTCGAGTTGGCCAGGGATCGTGGCGTGCGCGATGTAGAGACGCTCTGTGCCGCTCCAAGGGAAGTGCGGATTGCCGAAGATCATCGGCACGCCGGTGGCAGAACCGTCTTTGCCAATGCCGTACATATTGCTGCCGAAAGGACGATCTGATTTGAAGAACGCCAAGGCATCAGGCGTTTGACCAAAGGCTTCTAGCAAATCTGGTGTGCTGAGCACGGGGCCGGCAGGATTCGTCAGAGATGGTGGTTGTGCAGAACCAATGCCAGCTGAGAATACCGTCGAGCTGGCGATTACAGAAAGGCGGAAATAGCGGCGATACATATCCGCGTCGGTAATCTCGCGCATATACGGTTCGCTGCGGCAGGCCGCATGACGACCCGGATGTTTGCCTGCGTTAATTTCACGGATGTAGCGATTGAAGCCCGCTGCAAATCCACTGGTTGCCTCACGCAGTTCCGGAAGAGCCTTGACGCGCAGGTTTTCGACGACGGCGTCTGTCGCCATCAATTTCCAGAAGAAATCGCTGGAGAGATTGTCAGTGGTCGTGCTCGCCGCGCGGATGCTGTAGCTGCCATCCGGGCCGATGTATTTGGAGCGCTCACCGCGAATGGTGAGGAAGTCGTCATACATCACGCAGAGATTGTCTTCCGCAAACGCGTAGCCATAGCCGTAACCCATGCCTCCGAAGTTGGCGGCCTTGATATGCGGAATACCGAGCGTGGTACGCGTGATCTCGGCTTTGTACTTGGCATCACCGACGCTGCCAGTGTTTTGTGAGTCAGAGCTTCTGCTGCAAGCGGCGAGCAGAGCGAACAGCAACAGGGCGCTGTGGCGGTAAAGACGCATGAGTTTTCCCTTGGTTAATTTTTATGATGTAAGGCTGGTTCAACTATAGCCGGGAGCTTGCGAGGCTTGATCTGACTCTTCATTTTTACTACTCGCGCAATGTTATAAAAAATTAAATATATCTAAATTAATAGTTATAAAAGAACTAATCCTGAACTTCAACCGCTTTGACTAGGCAGAAAATTTGCGCCTATGTGCGTTGTCGCGCCAAGCCAAATCTGCCGTTAGTCAGACTATAAATTCTTTAAAAACAGTGTCTTCGCGATCGTCCAATACGCTGCCGTATTGATCCATACGGAAACGTATTGTTAGAGTCGGGCCCAGTACGCAAGCGTATGGAGCCGCGACACCCATGAATCAAACCGCTACCCAAACAGAAGCCCGCCAAAGCCTTACTGCCGAGGCTTGGGCCAATGCCGCACTGGAGGCGATCGCCGCCGGTGGGCTCGACGCCGTTGCTGTTGAGCCGCTGGCGCGCAAGCTCAAAGTCACCAAAGGCAGCTTCTATTGGCACTTCAATAATCGCGGCGAATTAATTCGCGCGGCGTTGGCGCTGTGGGAGAAAAGCGAGACGGTCGACATCCTCGCGCGCATCGAGCCAACGCAAGATCCTTACGAGCGCATCGTTACTGTTTTTAAACAGGCCAATGCGAGTTATCGCGCAGGCCGTCTCTATCTTGCAATCGCTTCGGGTGAAGATCATCCGGTGATCAGCGAATACGTTCGTCGCGTGTCTGAAAGTCGCATGACTTACTTGCGCGACTGCTATCGCGATCTGGGTTTCAGCGAAGCTCGCGCACGTCACTGGGCGCGATTTGCTTACGCCACGTTCATGGGCAACTTGCAGATTCGTCGTGATACGCCTGATGCCATGCCGCAGGGCGACGAGTTCAATGAATATCTTCGATTAATGATCACGACACTTATTCCGAGAGAAGTTGTCGATGACAGTGTTCCCCCATCGCGCGTCGTGCAAATGCGTCGCAAAGTAAAACCGTAGTTCGTTCCGGAGGTTTTCATGTCTACCGTAACTGTTGTTGCTATTGCTGTTGTAGCGTTTTGGCTGATGGCTTTTATCGGCACGCCGCTGATTATTTGGACGGCCGCATTCGGCGCTCTGCTGATTGCACTGCAATTGACGGGCTCGATTGGTGCTACGGCTTTCGCCGTTAGCGGTGCGATCTATGTCGTGATTGCAGCGATCCTCAATATCAAACCACTGCGCCGCGCTGTGCTGACAGGTCCGATATTCGGCGTGTTCAAGAAAGTGCTGCCAGAAATGTCAGACACCGAACGCGAAGCGCTCGAAGCGGGCGATGTCTGGTGGGAAGCCGAAATGTTTCGTGGCCGCCCCAACTGGAGCAAGTTGCTCGATTTCAAATACACCGCACTGACGAAAGAAGAGCAGTCCTTCCTCGATAACGAGTGCGAAGAACTTTGCAAGATGTGCGATGACTGGAAGATCGAGTTTGAGCACAAAGATCTGCCGCCAGAAGTGTGGACGTACATTCGCAAGAAAAAATTCTTGTCGATGCTGATCAAGAAGGAATACGGCGGCTTAGGTTTTTCCGCAAACGCACAATCTGCAGTCGTGACCAAACTCGCAACAAAATCCATCACCATGGCAGTGACGGTGATGGTGCCGAACTCACTCGGCCCTGGCGAGCTGTTGATGCATTACGGCACTGACGCGCAGAAGAAAAAATGGTTGCCGGGTTTGGTGGATGGCAGCGAGATTCCTTGCTTTGGTCTGACAGGACCTGAAGTCGGTTCTGATGCAACCGCAATGCCGGATAGCGGGGTGGTTTGCATGGGCGAGCATGAAGGCAAGCAAGTGCTCGGCCTCAAGCTCACTTTCTCCAAGCGCTACATCACGCTCGCACCAATCGCGACGGTTGTGGGTCTGGCCTTCAAGTTGACCGATCCAGATGGCTTGCTCGGCGATAAGGAAAAGAGCGACTACGGCATTACCTGTGCGCTGGTTCCGGCCAAGCACAAAGGCATGGAGATCGGCCGTCGTCACTATCCCGGCGCCGCATTCATGAACGGCACCATTCAAGGCCGCGATATTTTCATTCCAGTAGATTGGATCATCGGTGGCCCTGAGATGGCAGGCAAAGGCTGGCGCATGTTGGTGGAGTGCTTGTCTGCAGGCCGTGGTATTTCATTGCCAGCACTCGCGACTGCCGCAGGTCAAACTGCGTATCGCATGACGGGTGTTTACGCACGCATGCGCCGCCAGTTCAAAGTGTCCATCGGCAAGTTCGAAGGTGTGCAAGAAGCCACTGGCCGCATTGCGGGCTATGCCTACACGCTGGAAGCGATGCGAATTCTGACGGCATCAGCAGTCGATCACTGCGCGCCATCAGTCGTGACCGCGATTGCGAAATACCACATGACTGAGTTGATGCGTAAAGTCGTGAATGACGGCATGGACGTCATGGCAGGGCGTGGTATTCAACAAGGCCCGCGTAATTTCATGGCAACGGCTTACAGGACCACGCCAGTCGCCATCACCGTTGAAGGCGCAAATATTCTCACGCGTAATTTAATGATCTTTGGTCAGGGCGCTATTCGTTGTCACGAGTATGTTTTTCCAGAAATGGAAGCTGCGCGCAAAGATGATCTGGTTGCATTCGATAAGTTGCTCTTCGGTCACCTTGGCTTCTCCATCAATCGCGCCGTTCGCGCATTGACGCTGGGCCTGACCGGCGCACGCATTGCACGTAGCCCCGTGAGTGGAAAGATGTCGCCGTACTTCCGCGATCTTGAGCGAATGTCTGCGGCGCTGGCTTTTGTTGCCGATCTCACGATGGGTGTTCTCGGCGGCAAGCTCAAATTCAAAGAACGTTTATCTGCACGCTTGGGCGATGTGCTCTCACAGCTCTACATCGCTTCTGCTGTTCTTAAGTTCTATGAAGAGGGCAATAAGTCAGAAGCCGAACTGGCACACGCCACTTGGGCGCTGGACACCGCGTTGTTTGAAGCCGGCAAAGCGTTTGAAGAGTTCATCGAAAACTTCCCTGTCGCATGGGCACGTGTCGTCATGCGTGCGGTAGTGTTCCCAATCGGCAATCACTTCCGTCCAGTGAGCGATGAGCTGAGTGCGAAGATTGCAGATCTTCTGCTGGAGCAAACCGACGTGCGTGATCGCGTGTCCTGGCTCGTGTTCAAGAACGGCGGCAAAGAAGACGCCATCGGTCGCATGGAACACGCTTGGGATGTGGCGCAAGTCACCGAACCTGCCTACCTTAAGTTCTACAAGCTGGCCAATCACGGCGAAATCAACGGCGAGCACATTGCTGACAAGCTGGCGGATGCTGTTAAGAAGAAACTGATGACGGCAGAAGAAGCCAAGCAAGCGGCGACTTATGACGAAGTTCGCTTCGACGTCATCATGACGGATGACTTCACTAAGGAATATCTTGCTGGCAATTACGCGGATCAAGGTGAAGCCGATCGACCAGAAATGGAAGATCGCCGAGCACGTGTTGCTTAAGCCTTAGTCGATGTAAACAAAAATGGGCCGCGAGAGCGGCCCATTTTCATGGGAATGTCTCTTTCCTTGCAGAGAAATTCTGCTACTGAAGTTCGTAGAGGTAAGCTCCAGATAAATGTCGGCGATAGCGATAAACCTTAACTCGTGCGCCCGGTTTATCGTTACAACGAGATTCAAAAAGCACGCCGCCCTCCATGGCGATACGACAAGTGAAGCGGGTGCCGGTAAGTCTAGTTACGTCCACCCTAACTGTTTCGACAGTTCCATTCAGAACATCGTATTGATCAGTCGGCCTATTAAGAATAATGAATAAAAGGAAAACTAAAAAAGTTATTCCTGCAATGAGCAGGCCTTGCTGCACAGACGGATTTTTACTGATTTTGGAGTTCATACCTTCTGTCTAGGGGATGCTATTTCAAGCTTTTCATCAGTGACTGCATCAATCCACGCGTAATCGCACTCGTTGCCGTGCGCGCCGCTTGGCGTGCCGCCTGCTTCACAACAGGCGAGCCAATGAAGCTATCCCAAGCACTCGGTTCTTCTTTGGCAGCAGGTGCAGCTTTTGTCTTCCTGGCAGGCGCTGCTTCTTCACTAGTTTCTGCTTGTTCGCCGGTGGCGCGTGCCATCAGTTTCTCGCGTGCGGATTCGCGATCAATCGCGACGGCGTATTTCTTTACTTGTGGCGTGCTGCAACGTTGGCCGAGTTCAGCTTCAGTCAGCGGTCCCATGCGTGTTGCTGGCGGCACAATGCGCGTCGCAAACGGTGGCGTTGGAACGCCCTTGGCGGTGAGAACGGTGACGAGTGCTTCGCCGATGCCGAGCGTGGTGAGAGTTTCCTGAACGTCGTAGAACTCGGTTTTTGGGAAAGTGCGCGAAGCTGATTTGAGTGCAGCTTCGTCATCTGGCGTGAATGCGCGGAGTGCGTGCTGTACTTTATGGCCGAGCTGACCCAAAACAGTTTGCGGAACGTCGCGCGGATTCTGGGTGACGAAGAAAATGCCAACGCCTTTGGAGCGAATCAGGCGTACGACTTTCTCAACTTCGTCTAGCAAGGCATCGCTGGCATCTTTGAACAGCAGATGCGCTTCGTCAAAGAAGAATACGAGTTTGGGTTTTTCGATGTCGCCGACTTCTGGCAAATGGTTGTAGAGCGTTGCCAGCATCCACAACATGAAAGTGCTGAACAGTACGGGCTTGTCTTGAACGTCTGAGAGTTCCAGCACGCTGACGAGACCGCGGCCATCGCGTTCGTACTGAATCAAATCGTTGAGATCGAATTCTGGTTCGCCGAAGAACTGTGCGGCGCCTGCCATTTCCAGCGTCACCATCTGACGCAGGAGCACCGACACGCTTTGCTTCGAGATAGAACCGTAATCTTTGAGTTCAGCCGCACCGTCTTCTGACAGGTATTGCAGCACCGCGCGCAGGTCGGAGAAATCCAACAACAGCAGACCTTTGTCGTCGCAGTATTTAAACACCAGCGTTAGTACGCTGGTCTGCGTGTCATTGAGGCCGAGAATTTTAGAGAGCAGCAACGGGCCGAATGACGACACCGTCGCACGCAACTGTGCGCCGCGCTTGCCGGAGAGCGAGAGAAACTCCACCGGTGATGCAGAGCCGCGCCAGTTGTAGCCCGTTTCTTTAGCGCGCTGCGTGGTGCGGTCGCTGACGTCGCCCGCAGCTGCAATGCCGGAGACATCGCCTTTTACGTCAGCCAGAAATACGGGCACGCCTGCGTTAGAGAGTTGCTCGGCAATTAGTTGCAGCGTTTTTGTTTTGCCGGTGCCGGTGGCTCCAGCAATCAAACCATGTCGATTCATCATCGATAATGGAATGCCGACGGTAGGTTCGGGATTGCACTCGTTCTTATGAACGACAGCGCCGAGCGTGATGCTGTTGCTGGCGGGGAAAGCGGCTTGCGCGGCGGCGATGACTTTTGCGTCCATGGGAAACCTGCCTGTCGAGATAAATGAATTCTATGCTGAGACCAATGAAGCAAGCATGACTTGCGGCATGAGACTTTGAAAGTCGGATAATGGCTCTATTGCTATGTGGACGGAGTAAGGGATGAGTCTGCTACTGGGCATTGCGGTCGGACTGGTGCTGGGCCTCACCGGCGCGGGCGGCTCGATTTTAGCGGTGCCTTTATTAATGGCAGCGCTTGCGTGGCCTATGACGCAGGCCGTGCCAGTTGCGCTACTCGCAGTTGCCGCCGCTTCGGCGTTGGGCAGTTATTTGGCTTGGCGTAAAAGTTATGTTCGATATCGCGCCGCCATCTTGATGGCTGTAGCCGGTGTGCTCGCTGCGCAATTGGGTCTGCACGCGGCAACGGTATTGCCGCAATCGAAACTGTCTCTAATTTTCGCGGTCGTATTAGCGCTGGTTGCCTTGCGCATGTTGATTCAGGCTTGGCGTTCACCAGAAGATTCAGCCGTGGTGCGTGCAGCAGTTGAAGGTGATGGTGAACATGCGCATGGGCCGATTTGTCGGCTGCATCCTTCGACAGGGCGCATTGTCTGGACACGTGTTAGCGCATTAGTCATTGCGATGATTGGTGCGGTGTCAGGATTTTTATCAGGACTGCTTGGCGTTGGTGGCGGCTTTGTGATTGTGCCGTCGCTGCGTGTGGCAACTGAGCTGTCGATGCATTCTGCGGTTGCCACTTCGCTGATGGCGATAGCACTGACCAGCTTCGGAACCGTCGGTGGTGCCTTGTTGCAGGGTCGAGAGTTGCCATTGATGGTGGCACTGCCTTTTGTCTTCGGCGCATTGCTTGGCATGTCGGGTGGACACGCGCTGGCCCCACGCATCGCTGGGCCGCGTTTGCAGCAAGGTTTTGCAGTATTGATGCTCGCGATTGCAGTTGGCATGGGCGTGCATGCCATGAGTGTTTAGGAGATTGCGATGATTTTTCGGCAGCTGTTTGATCAGACTTCGAGTACCTACACCTACCTGCTCGCTTCGCGCACAGGTGGAGAGGCGCTGTTGATTGATCCAGTGAAAGAGAACACCGATCAATATCTGAAACTGGTTGAAGAGCTGGGTCTGCGTCTGGTCATCGCATTGGATACGCACACTCACGCCGATCATGTGACCGCACTCGGTTCACTGCGCGACGCGACCGCCTGCGCCACATTAATGGGCGAGCAGAGTCGTGCGGAGTGTGTGACGGCACGCTTTCACGACGGTGAGCGCCTGCGCGTTGATGGCTTGGTGCTGCAGGCTTTGTACACACCGGGCCACACCGATGAGTCCTATAGTCTCGCGATGGATGATCGCGTGTTTACCGGTGATGTGCTTTTGATTCGCGGCACCGGCCGTACCGATTTTCAAAACGGCAGCGCGCAGGATTCCTGGAGCTCCATCGTCAACACGTTATTCAGACTACCCGACGAAACGCTGGTCTATCCCGCCCACGATTATCGCGGCTGGACCGCTTCAAGCATCGGCGAAGAAAAACGTTGGAATCCACGCTTGCATGGAAAAACTGCGGCGGAATATGTCGAGATTATGAATAACTTAGATCTGCCAGATCCGAAGATGATGGATGTGGCAGTGCCGGCGAATCTGCATTGTGGCAATTCTGTGTAGCAGGCGTAATGATGTTTCGACCTGAGCGCCTTTTTAGGTACAGATAGTTTATTGCGATGGCGCAATTCCATAGCCCGTTTCCTTAAGGCGAATTGATTCAACCCAGCCAGTGGCCTCGGAGTTATTTTTTGGGTTGATAAACATTACTGATGTAAACCCGCCATGTTCTACATAGGCATTCAACGTGTTGCCCGGCACAACAAATATTCCAGCTTCTTTGCATCCTTTGCTTGGTGCGGAATAAAATTGCGCGCGCCCTTTTCCCACAGCAATACGACCAGACTCAGCGCCCAG
Source organism: Stenotrophobium rhamnosiphilum (assembly GCF_003052265.1). Taxonomy (GTDB): domain Bacteria; phylum Pseudomonadota; class Gammaproteobacteria; order Nevskiales; family Nevskiaceae; genus Stenotrophobium; species Stenotrophobium rhamnosiphilum. The sequence continues at coordinate 170,928 of NZ_QANS01000006.1, read as the reverse complement.
AATAAGAGTGCCTGATTGCCGGGCTTGTTTATCTAAGGTGCCGCAGTTTGTGTTGCCGTATGCGTATGGCGCTACAGCCAAAAATAAAGCGGCGGCCATACAGGTATTCCGCATAGGAATCCAACGCGATTTAAGCAGCCGGCCAAAGATGCTGCCCATACTTCCAATAGCCACTCACGTTATTGAGCCGCGCATCCACATCAGCCGGCATCGGCAACACTTCACCTTCAAGTAATGGCGCCAAAAGCGGAGCTAGTGCAGCGCCGCCGCCGCCGGTGATCACAATCGCGTCGATATCCCAGTCATCGGCCCAAAGGCGATTTACTTCGGTGGAGATGCGCACTGCGAGCTGTTGGAATGCCTGTTGCACATAGCCGGTGAGGTCGTAGCGCTTGCCTTTGATTTTGATATTGCCGCGAGTCACGGCTTCATACAGGCGATACAACTCAATCGTCACGCCGCTTTTTTCTTGCAGCAGATGGGCAATGGCGGTGTAAGCGGCGGAGATGCCGGAGTCGCTGCTGAGGCTGCCGCGTTCGGAGAATTTGGTTTTTTCGCTGATGGTGTAGTCGGCGGTGCGGAAGCCGATGTCGATGATGCCGATCTTCTCAGTGAGAAAACGCTGGCTCGATGGTTTGCCGAAATCATTGAGCATCAGATTAAACATGCTGCCGAAAGGCTGCGGAATGACGCGCACGCGATCAATCAGCAGGTTTTTATCTTTGCGCTCGCCATTGGGCATGATCAAGGTGATCTGGTGACGGGCTTGCAGCAGCGTCGTCAGACTGTCTTTGTAGCGGCGGAAAAAATTGATTGGCAGCCCGGTGACGAGACGCACTGGGTCGCCGTCATCGGCGTAAGGTGCCAATGCAGTTAGTGCGAGCGTTTTGGCGTACTGAATCAGGAACTGGTTCTGATCGAGCGTGAAACCGCGGCCGCGGCTCTGGGTTTCGGCGAGTTCGCCAACAAAGTAGCCCTGACCGCCGTATTCAATGTGTCGGGGATGTTGCGAGGCGCCGGGCAGCAGTACATCGGTGAACTGCACCTCAGTGGCTTCGCCCACGACAGATTTAAAAACCTGAAACTGGCGACCATCCGTGGCTTTGGTGTAACCAAAACCGATATCTGCACCGAGAACTTTCACAGCCTACCCCCTTCTAATTTTGTCGAGTTTCTAACACGGCTTACGTAGGCGGTCAAAGCGCGCCCTTGTCAGTTTGTTATCAGAACTTTATCGGCGATCAACGCTTACTGACTTAGATGGGCCAGCGTGTGGCCCGCCTGCTCCCAATTCTGCCCGTCGAAATCTTCGTAAGTGACGTGTTCGATAGTGCCCGCATCAATGCAACGCAGGCTGACCGAAAAGCCATCTGGATTCGAGCGTGGCACATAAAACGATTTGATGCCGCAGATTTTGCAGAACAGATGCTTGGCGACGCCGGTGTTGAAGGTGTAAGTGCTGATTTGATTGCGGCCGCTGAGCAACTTGAAATCAGCCGCCGCGACAATCAGATGTTCAAAGCCGGTGCGTGAGCACATCGAGCAGTTGCAGCGCTGCACAGTAACGCGCGCAGGTGCGCGCACTTCAAACTTCACAGCGCCACAATGACAGCCGCCTGAGTGCGTAATCTTTTCCATTGCTCTGCTCTACTCTGCTTTGGACAGGAGTGTGCCCTAGCTTAGCGAAGGAAGCGCCTGACTGTCGCAGTGAGTAACACTAAAGATGCGAGTGTGACGACGATGAAGGGACCTGCCGGGAAATCGAAAGGCACCGACAGCCACAGGCCCAGTGCGTAACCACCCCCACCAACGGCGTAGCCCACGGCCAGACCTTTGCGATTGCTCAGGCCATGCGTGGCAAGTGCAGGCAAGATCAGCGTTGCGAATACCAAATACACGCCGACCAACTGCACTGATGCGGTAACAACAGCTGCAAATAAAAAGTAGAACGCCGCTGGGCGTGATTGTGCCCACAGAAACCAAACGGCCAATACGACGGCGTATAGCAGGGCCACGGGCCACAGCTGCGCCATATTGGTCCAGAGAATTTGTCCGGCGAGCAGCTCCTGCATGTGTTCAGCGCCATGCGGGTTGCCGGTGAGAACCAGAATTGCAACGCAGGCCGACAGCACATACAAGCTGCCGATCAGCGCTTCTTGTAGCTTGCGAAAATGACGCTCGGTCCATGTGAGTAATGCAGCGGCCAACAGCGCCGCAATGCCAGCGGCAACTTGCGAACGCCAGTCGCCGCCTTCGTCAGGTGCGAGGCCCGCGGCACCGGCGATGATCACGCCGAGCGCCGCGACCTGCGCGATAGTGAGGTCAATAAAGATGATGCCTCGCTCAAGAACTTTGCGTCCCAACAGGACGTGCGTCGAGACCACCAGCAAACCAGCTAGCAGCGGTGGGCCGAGTAAGGACCAGTCGAAATGAAAGTCGGCGAGGCTCATGATTATTTCTTTCCTTGAAGTGCAGCGAGTAGGCGATCCAATGTCACGTCAAACAAGCCAAATAAATCATCGGTGCCTGCAACGCCACCAACGCTGAAGGGCAATTCAACCGCTGGAATATTGGCGTGCTCCGAGAGCCAATCTGCCGGGCGTCGATCCTGATACGCCGCAAACACCACCATCTTTGCTGGCTTGGCTTTGAGCGTGGCTAACACGTCTTCAAGATGTGCAGCGCTGGGAGGAATGCCGGGTTTGGGTTCCAGTGTTGCGACTTCCTGCATGCCGAGCCAGCGATACATATACGACCAACCTTTGTGCGAACTGACGACGGCAGTACCGTTCAGCGGCTTGCCCTTGATCGCCCACTTCTGCATCGCTGCAGTCCATTTGGTATTGAACTGCTGATAGCGCGACTTGTAGTCGGCAGCGTGTGCAGCGTCGACTTCGGCAAACTTATCTGCCAAACCTTTTGCGACAGCAGCAATGCTGTCGGGCGCGGTTTGCACATGTGGATTGCCGTAAGCGTGGACATCGCCATCGCTCCGATCCAAGCGGCTTGGAACTTCCATCATGCTGATGAAGCGACTGGCCTCAAAGTAACCCGGTGTGCCCGGATTTACCTTGGGGTTGTTGCCCTTTTCTGCCAACGGCGGCAACCAGCCCACTTCCAACTCTGCACCGGTGCAGACAACGAGATCAGCCTGTCGATACTTGGCAATCAAGCTTGGGCGCGGTTGGATTTTGTGCACGTCTTGCAGCGCAGTAGTCGCTGCATAAACGTCGACATTTGCACCGCCCAGTTCCTTGCTCAGCGCGGCCCACTCAGGCTCGCAGGCAAAAACTTTCAGTGCCGCTTGCGCAGGCAGCGTAAAGCTGGATGCCATCAAGGCAATACTCAATGCGAATATTTTTTTCATGGCCGCTCCTTAAAACTGATGCGCTGGGTGTGAGCCCAGGCTGAAGATGTATTGCAGGAAGACTTGGTTATCCACGTCTTGATTCGGACGCGATTGATCGCGGCTGAACTGCAAGCGGAAACGACTGAACTCGCTGTTGGAGAAATCCACCATCGCGCTATAGCGCTGCGGGTGGCCACTGTTGTCGGCCATAGTTTCGAGTGACGTACCTGCGACAGGATTGTCCAGCGTGTTGTCTGCGCTCAACCAGTCGTAACGCACGCCTGCGCGCCAACGTGGCATGAACTGATAAACACCTTGCACGTAGAAGCCGCGCTGATTGCCGTTGTAGTTGCTGCTGTTAGCGCTGCCATCCGGGTCATAAACCAATGAGCCGTTTTCCTTGCGATAGAAGAACTCTGCTTGCGCAACGAAGTTGGTGACGGATGGATTGCCTTGCGGCGCCCATTTGTAAACCGTATCGAGAATCGTGAGATTGCTGCGGCCGGTGAAGTTGGTGGTGATGTCTGCGCTGTCTGCACGATTTTCAGCATTGCCGCGCAGATGCGACAAACCAACGCGCCATGAACCGCCTTCGCCTGCGTCGCCGCCCAAGTGCGCGAATGCAGTCCACGCTTTGATGTTGCTGCGATTGTCGCCGCCGGAGGGGAAGGCATCTCCGCGTGTCAGCTCAGAGCCGAGTTCAAGCAGCAGATCGGTTGGCGCAATCCAACGCACTTGTACGCCGTCATCGCCGAGTTGATTGCCGAGCATGGTGCGATACACCAACGGTGCATCAACAAAATCCCAGGCGTGGGCGTGTTGATGATTCTGGTAGCCGATGTCGGAGAAGAAGCGGCCCATCTTCACTGCAAAGCCGGCAGGCAATGCCAGCGTGTTGATGTAAGCCTCTTCAACGCCAATGCCGCCTTCCGGAGCAACCGACAACGCGGCCCAACCATGGAATTTGTCATCGACATTGGCTTCAATCGCCAACTCGGTTTCGCCCAGCGACAAACCGGCTTCGGTGAATCCGGTTTCATCGCCCAGCAAATAACCCGGCACCACCGCAGGCGTGTTGTTGCTGAAGTGCGCGTAAGTGCCGTTCATGATCAGGCTGATCTTGGGATTAAACGCGTTGCCGCTTTGCGCGCTGGCTGCAGCTGGCGGCGTTGCATCGGCCACGGGTGCAGGTGGCGGAGCGGCTTCTGCGGCTTGCAGTCGCTGTTCCAGACTTTGCAGGCGTTGCTCGTAGCTCTGTTTGAGCTGCTGCATTTCCTGACGGATTTGTTCTAAATCTTTGCTGCTAGGTGGTGTTGAGTTATCTGCTGCGTAAGCGGGTGCGCTCAGCATGGCGGCCACGCCCAGTGCTACTAAAGTGGGTTTAAACATAAATCCTCGTCAATCAAAAACCATGAAGCAGCCGCGCAAAAGCGGCCGCCAGTCGTGATGTGATTAGCTAAGGATTTGAGGCGGACCGCGGATAGGAGGAGCGGCGGCTGCGACGCGCACAATCGGCGTCGACGGAAGTGCAACGGGTTTTTCGTGCTGTACCGGCAGCACCAGACTCGGCAGCGTCAGCTGTACGGCGCCAGAGTCCAGGCCCTGTGCGTGTAAGCAGATTTGGCAGGCTTGATCCTGCGCCAGCGCTGGATGCTCCAAGGCATGCGCCACGACCAGCCACTGGCCGAGGGCCAGAGCGAGGATCAATAGCGATGTTTTGAGGCTCTTTAAGCGCATTGCGGGCGATTGTACCGGGGTTTGTGAGAGGAGGGCGGTGAAAATCGATGCCTAGGGGGTTCGGGTCTATTAGAATGCGGGAATGAAGCTTTCGTTCACTAAAATGCACGGTGCCGGTAACGATTTTGTCGTGATCGACGCCACCCGCACGCCGTTCCTGCCGACACCGGAGCTGCTCGCGCGACTGACGGATCGCCATTTCGGCGTCGGCTGTGACCAGGTTTTGGTGATTGAGCCGGCGTCCACTCCGGATGTCGACTTCGATTACCGCATCTATAACTCCGACGGTTCCGAGTCTGGCCAGTGCGGCAACGGCTCGCGCTGCTTTGCGCGCTTTGTTCATGACAATGGCCTTAGCGGCAAGGACAGCATCCGCGTTCGCACCATCAGCAGCGTGTTGGAATTGCGCCGCGTTGAAGGCGGACTGGTGCGTGTGAATATGGGCGTGCCGCGTTTGGAGCCGCTTGAAATTCCATTTAACGCGAGTCCGCGCTCGACGCTTTATGAGCTGTGTTTGGATAATGGCACGGAAGTCGAATTTGGCACCGTCAACATGGGCAACCCGCACGCGGTGATTGAAGTTGCCGATGTGGACAGCGCGGCCGTTTCTGAAATTGGGCAAGCGGTTCAGCGCAATCGGGCATTTCCTGAAAGCGTGAACGTCGGTTTCCTACAGATTCACGATGCCGGACAGGTATCGTTGCGTGTATATGAACGCGGTGCTGGCGAAACGCTGGCCTGCGGCAGCGGCGCATGCGCCGCGGTAGTGGCCGGTCGCTTGTGGGGCAAGCTGGCCGAGAGCGTCGACGTGCGAGTGCGCGGCGGAGCGCTGAAGATTGAGTGGCAAGGGGAGGGGCAGCCTGTGTGGATGACCGGGCCAGCCGAAACAGTATTTTCGGGGGAAATTGAGTGGCCGAATTAAAAAATAAGAAGAGCGAGAAAATCGAAGCGCCGCTTTTGGTTGATGGGCAGGTCGTGTCTTTTCTGAAAGCTCACCCAGATTTTCTCTCACGCTTTCCAGACTTGCTGGAAACGATTGAGATCAAGCATTCCAGCGGTTCTGCGGTGTCTTTGATTGAACGTCAGGTTGATATCTTGCGCGCCAAGAATCAGCGCCTTGAAGATCGACTTGAGCGTTTGCTGGATGCAGCGCGTGACAACGAAAAGCGTTCGGACCATGTGCACAAGCTGGCGCGGACTTTGATTCGTGCGCCATCGCTCGCTGCGGTGATCGCTGGCTTGCGCCAGTGCATGCGCGAAGATTTTGGCGTCGACGAAGTGTTCGTTGGTTTGAGCCCAACTGCGTTTAAGCGTCACGACATCGATGGCATTACCGTCATCGAAACCGAAGGCAAAATTGCCAAGGCCTACGAGAATTTTTTCCGCACGCGCCTCACCGAGTGCGGGCCGATCAGCGAAGCGCGCGCCAAGCTGCTATTCGCAAAAGCTGAAAACATGCCGCAGTCGGCAGCGATTGTTCCGCTCGAAAAAGAAAAGAATCTCGGCATGCTGGCCTTGGGCAGCAAAGATCCAGAACGCTTTCAGCCACGACAGGGCAAGTTGTTTCTTGATCTGACCGCCGAGCTGATTTCTGCTGCGGTGCGCGCGCGTATCTAGGCCGACGTGACGAGCGAGCAAGAAAGTTTTCTCGCGCCGCTCATCACTGAGTACTGCGACTATCTAAAGCAGGAAAAGCATTACTCGCCGAACACCATCGAAAGCGCGCAGCGCGATTTGAAGTTATTCCGAGAGTACTGCGCCAAGGCGCGAATCAACGGCTTTAACAACATCGACGCGCACACTGTGCGTGGCTTTATCGCAGCGCTACATCGCGAAGAGCATCAGCCGGTGTCGCTGCATCGCTATCTGTCGATGTTGCGCGGTTTCTTCAAATACCAAATTCGCCGCGAGCGCATGAGCGCTAATCCGGCGGTGGGCGTGCGTGCGCCCAAGTTCCGCCGCAAATTGCCTGGCGTGATTACGGCTGACGAACTCAATGGCGCGTTGAATCAACCTGTGCAGGGCGATGACGATATTCGCGATAGCGCAATCGTCGAACTGTTTTATTCCTGCGGCCTGCGTTTGGCGGAACTGCATGGTCTCAATGCGAGTGCGCTGAGTGCTGGGCAGACCGAGATCACAGTCCTTGGTAAAGGCCAAAAAGAACGCGTGGTGCTGGTTGGAAAGCCTGCACGCAAAGCGATAGACGCTTGGCTGGAATTGCGCGCCAAACGCGCAGCAGTGGGCGAATCAGCACTTTTTGTCGGGAGAAACGGGGCACGTTTTGCGCGGGCCAGCATCGGCGTGGCGCTTAAACGCTGGGCGGCCCGACGCGGTTTGGGGGTGAATTTGCATCCGCACCGTCTGCGCCACTCATTCGCCACGCACTTGCTGGAAAGTAGCGGTGACCTACGCAGCGTGCAGGAATTGCTGGGTCACGCCAACCTCAGCACCACCCAGATTTACACCCATTTGGACTGGAAACACCTCGCCAAGGTTTACGACCAAGCTCACCCAAGGGCAAAGCGCAAAAGTGACTAAACGTATGACAAATTGTCACACCGCTTGTGCAGGGCACAAAAATCAGCATAATGCCCTCGTTTATCGGCTCTTTATTATTATAAATGTGCCGATAAGACAATTTTGGATCCTTTATCCCATGGGAGTTTTGTAATGAATCGTAACCTCGTGATCGCTCTCGGCCTCGCTGCCGCTGTTGCCCTCGCCGCCTGCGGCAAGAAAGAAGAAGCTGCTCCAGCTGCTGAAGCCGCTGCTCCAGTTGCTGAAGCTCCAGCTGCTCAGCCAGCTGCTGACGCTGCTGCTGCTCCAGCTCCAGAAGCTGCTGCTCCAGCTGCTGCTGAAGCTCCAGCTGCTGCGCCAGCTGCTGAACCAGCAAAGTAAGGTTTTTCACACCACCTTCGGGCGGTGTGAAAGATGCGCTGAAGACTTAAGCTCCAGCGCCTTTGTAAAGTTCACAAGAAGGCACGACGAAAGTCGTGCCTTTTTGCTATCTGCGATCTGACTTGAAACCTTAGCCACCATCCCCAAGTTCTCTGCATTCTCCGAACGGATGCAGCAATGAAACAATTCGACGGCACCACCATTCTGTGCGTGCGACGCGGCAATCAGGTTTGTCTTGGCGGCGACGGCCAAGTCTCGATGGGCAACACGCGCGTCAAAGGCAATGCACGCAAAGTGCGCCGCCTCTACAACGGCACGGTCATGGCCGGGTTCGCTGGCGGCACTGCTGACGCGTTCACACTATTCGAACGCTTTGAAGGCAAGCTTGAAAAACACGGCGGCCAACTCACGCGCGCTGCTGTTGAAATGGCTAAGGATTGGCGCAGCGACCGCGCACTGCGTCGTCTCGAAGCGCTCCTTCTCGTTGCAGACAAAGAAGCCACGCTGATGATCTCCGGCAACGGCGATGTCATGGAGCCAGAAGAGCACGGCGTGATCGCAATTGGTTCCGGCGGTTCATTCGCCACCGCCGCCGCACGCGCGCTAGTAGAGAACACCGAAATGTCTGCGAAAGACATCGTCGAAAAATCTCTGCATGTCGCCGCCGATATCTGCATCTACACCAATCACAACCTCACGATCGAAACGATCGGCGCTTGAGAGATCCCATGACCGAACCTGTAGAAACGGCGGCGTCGATGATGACGCCGCGTGAAATTGTTCAAGAGTTAGACAAACACATCGTTGGCCAGCAAGCCGCCAAGCGTGCGGTTGCGATTGCCTTGCGTAATCGCTGGCGCCGCCAGCAGGTGAAGGGCGCGCTGCGTTCTGAAATTCATCCGAAGAATATTTTGATGATCGGGCCGACCGGCGTCGGCAAAACTGAAATCGCACGTCGTTTGGCGAAACTCGCCAACGCCCCATTCGTAAAAGTTGAAGCGACCAAATTCACCGAAGTGGGGTATGTCGGCAAAGATGTCGACAGCATCATTCGTGATCTCGTCGACGCAGCGATCAAGCAAGCGCGTGAGCAAGCCATGCGCCGTCAACGTAGCAAAGCAGAAGTTGCGGCCGAAGATCGCATCCTCGATGTGTTGCTGCCGCCGCCTAAAGATTTTGGTGAAGCTTCAACGCAGCGTGCGACTGAAAACAGCGCCGCGCGCCAAGTGTTTCGTAAGCGTCTGCGCGAAGGTCAGCTCGACGACACCGAAATCGAAATCAAGCTGACTGCCGCTGCGCCTAGCGTTTCGCTGATGGCGCCTCCGGGCATGGAGGAAATGGCCAGTCAGTTGCAGTCCATGTTCAGCAATATGGGCAATGGCCAGACGCGCACCAAGAAAATGAAAGTACGTGATGCGCTGAAGCAGGCGATTGATGAAGAAGCCGCGAAGATGATCGATGAAGAAGCGATCAAGACCGATGCGCTGCATAACGTCGAAGAAAACGGCATTGTCTTCCTCGATGAAATCGACAAGGTCTGCAAGCGTAGCGAATACGTCGGCGCCGATGTTTCACGCGAAGGCGTACAGCGCGATTTGTTGCCCTTGATTGAAGGCTGCACCGTGACCACCAAGCACGGCGCGATCAAGACCGATCACATTCTATTTATCGCCAGCGGCGCATTCCACATGTGCAAGCCTTCTGATCTGATTCCAGAGCTGCAAGGTCGATTGCCAATTCGCGTGGAACTTGAAGCCCTGAAGGCGGAAGACTTTGTGCGCATTCTCAGCGAGCCTGATTTCTCGTTGCAGGAACAGTACAAGGCCTTGATGAATACAGAAGGCGTTACGGTGCACTACACCGACGATGGCCTGCGCCGCGTTGCCGAGATTGCATGGCAGGTGAACGAACAAACCGAAAATATCGGCGCACGTCGTTTGCACACGGTAATGGAGCGTTTGATGGAAGAGATTGCCTACGATGCGCCAGACAAATCGGGCACGACACTCACCATTGATGCGAGCTACGTCAACGGTAAGCTCGAAAAGCTTGCTGCGGATGAAGATCTCAGCCGTTATATTCTATAAATCAAATTTATTATTTAATTGGGGCAGGTCATGGCAGAAGGAACTCACACCGCGGCGATATTCACGCCGGTCAAAGTTGGCGCAATTGAATGCGCCAACCGCGTTTTCATGGCGCCGTTGACGCGCTGCCGTTCGATTCCCGGCACCGACGCGCCACAAGCGCTCAACGCTGAGTACTACGCACAGCGTGCGAGCGCTGGCTTGATCGTCAGCGAAGCCACCCATATTTCTCCGCAAGGAAAAGGCTATATGGGCGCGCCCGGCATCTATAGCAAGGCGCAGGAAGAAGGCTGGAAGCTGGTAACCAATGCCGTGCATGCCGCGGGCGGAAAGATCGTTGCGCAGCTTTGGCACGTGGGCCGTATTTCGCATCCTGATTTACAGATCGACGGCGCGTTGCCTGTTGCACCTTCTGCAATCAATGCTGGCCTCAACGTCACCACGCAAAACGGCAAGCAGGTGCAAGTGACGCCGCGCGCATTGGAGACGAGTGAGATCCCCGGCATCGTCGCTGATTATCGTCATGCTGCGCAGACCGCCAAGAACGCTGGTTTTGATGGCGTGGAAATTCACGGCGCCAACGGATATCTGCTCGAACAGTTCATGCGCGATTCCACCAATCTGCGCACCGATGAATACGGCGGCAGCATCGCCAACCGTATTCGTTTCACGCTGGAAGCCGTTGATGCGGCCATCGAAGTATTCGGCGCTGATCGCGTCGGCATTCGTCTCTCGCCGATCACGCTCTCAAATAATTGCCCACTCGATTCCAACACCGAAGCGGTTTACGGAACGCTCGTTGATGAACTAGCCAAACGCAAAATCGCGTTCATTCATTTTGTTGAAGGCAATACACAGATTGAGCATTCGCTGGTCGGTTTCGACTTTGCTGGCGCACGCAAACGTTTTGGCGGCGCTTACATCGCTAACAACGGCTACACGCGCGAAGATGCGTTGACGAAGATTGAGAGTGGCGACGCAGATGCAGTCGCCTTCGGTCGCGCCTTCCTCGCCAACCCTGACTTGCCAAAGCGCTTTGCGCTCAACGCGCCGTTGAATGCAGTGAACTTCAAGACGATCTACAAGCCAGATGGTGAGGGCTACACCGACTACCCGACACTCGCCAGCGAATGAAATCGCCAGCGCCCAATCTGATCAAGTTGCATCGCAGTAGCCGTGTGCTGGAGATTGGCTACGCTGACGGCCGTCGTTATCAATTGCCTTGCGAATATCTGCGGGTGTTTTCACCTAGCGCGGAGTTGCAGGGTCACGGCTTGATTGAGCCGATGTTGGTTGGTGGCAAGCGCACGGTGAATGTCAGTGCGATTGATCCGGTTGGGCAGTACGCGGTGCGTCTGCGTTTTGACGATGGACACGACACCGGCTTGTACTCCTGGGACGTGTTTGAGCGTCTTGGTGAAGATCAGGAAAAAAACTGGGCGCGTTATTTGGCGCGCCTTGATGAAGTCGGCATGTCGCGCGACCTCAGTATCACCAAGCTGGCTGCACTGCCGAAGAAATACACGCCGCTGCTTAAATAAATGAAACCAAGGCCATGGGCGAAACTATTTTTGTTGAAGTGAAGTTCTGGCTCTTGGTGATTTTTTCACTGCTGGCGCCAATTTTGATTTATGTCGGCTTGTTGAAAAAACGCGCTATCTCGCGTCCCACAGTTTTATTTTTTGGTTTGTTGCTAGTCGCGCTTGCCGGCATCGATGTTTATCTGATGAAGAGTCTGGAAACGCTGGCCAGATTGAGCGCCTCACTCGCTGACGATGCCATCTTCGTTTCAGAAGTGTCGGTTGCGCTTTATGTCTTTCCGATCGTGCTGGGCGGCGTCGGTGTCAATTTGATTTCGCATGTGCTGATCACGCATCTGCTCAGAGCCGAGCGTCAGTTCGACACGGAAAATCCGCGGTCTTAAATTCAGCAGGGCATTACGCCAATGCTGCGCGCTGCGGAACCCGTGCTTCACGAATCGGCAGACACAGCAACGCAGCGACTGCTGCGAGCACGATGTCGGCGTACCACATCCAGTGATAATCGCCGAAGCGTGAAATGGTAATGCCACCCAGCCATGCGCCGAAGAAACCGCCGATCTGATGCGACAGCAGCGTTAAGCCAAACAAGGTGCCGAGGTAGCGCGTGCCGAATAATTTTGCGACCAGACCAGCCGTTGGCGGTACGGTCGCCAGCCAGCTAAATCCCAAACCTGCTGCGAATAGATAGAACGTGAGCGCCGTGCGAGGCGAGATCAAATACAGGCCGATGATGACAACGCGGCTGGCGTACATCGCGCCAAGTACGTATTTCATTCGATAGCGATTGCCGAGCGCGCCCGCGGTCAGGCTGCCTGCGATGTTGAACAGCCCAATCAATGCCAATGATGTTGCTGAAACACTCGCGGGCAAACTACACAGCGCAACTTCGCCGGGCAGGTGCGTCACCAAAAATGCGATGTGAAAACCGCAGGTGAAAAAGCCGAGATGCAAAAGGATGTAGCTGCGATTGCGCATTGCTTCGCGTAATTGTTCGCGCAGTGTTTTTTCGCTATCACTGGTTGGCGTGACAGGACTGGCGACCGCCACAGCCGTCGGAGCGATCGGCTTGCGTCGCAAGCCTGCAATCAAGGGCAAGGTCAGTAGGCTAGATGCCGCCAATGTCAGCATCGCTGCAATCCAGCCAAAGCTGTGGATCAGCGCTTGCGCAAGTGGGGCGAAAACAAACTGTCCTGCGGAGCCGCCTGCATTGATAAAGCCGCTGGCAAAAGAGCGCCGCTCCGGCGGCAGTTGGCTCGCTGTGGCGCCAATCAAAATCGAGAAGCTGCCTGCACCTGCGCCTGCGGCGGAAAGTAGCCCTAACGTTGCGAGCAAAGACCATTGCGAGTCTGCGAATGGCGTTAGCGCCAGGCCCGCGGCCAGCAAGAAGGTGCCGAATACGAGCACAGGACCGGCGCCGTGTTTATCCGCAATTGCACCAAAGATTGGCTGCACCGCGCCCCAAACAAACTGGCCAATCGCCAATGCGAAACTGATGGAGACGATGCCAAGCCCGGTGGCCTCGTTAATCGGCGCGATGAACAGCCCCATCGACTGTCGGGCACCCATCGTGATCATCAAGATGGCGGCTGCAGACAGCATGAGCAGCCAAGCGGCGCGATTCTGCGATGGGTTGTTCATGAAAACTCCCTTGGGGCTGTGGCTATTGTGTCTTGCCACTACCTCGTAAGGCGAGTGTTTTAGCGTCGGCCTCGATGCATGCGTTGCTGCTCGGCGGCGTCTTCTTTTCCAAGGCGGACCCACTGCAAATAGGACTTGAGTTCCGCGTAGTTCACGAAGCCGTTGTGATCGGTATCGATCTCGTCGAAATGCTCGGCGTACTGCGGTAGGCCGGCGCTCATCTCTTCACGGGTAAGTTGCTCGTCTCCATTGCTGTCGGCCTTCTTGAAAACGGCAAGCAGGCTGCCTGCTACCGCCAAAGGGTCGGCATGGTGTGGCGCGCCAGCGCAGGCCGTCATTGCCAGCAGGCCAGCAAAGAGGGAAGCGGTGCCGATGCAGCGCATGGCGGTCATAAGGTCCGGAGGGGATGGCAAGGCGGGCTTGCCTTGAGCCATAGACTACCGCGCCAGCCCATTGGTTCGCACCGGCCGTTTATTGCCCGCAGGCCTTACAATGTGCGGTATCAGCAGGAAGGCTCCCATGTCGCGCGATAACAAATCTGGTTACACCCATTTCGGCTTCGAAGAAGTCCCCGTCAGCGACAAGCAGAAGCGCGTCGCCGGAGTCTTCACCTCGGTCGCCGCCAAATACGATGTGATGAACGACGTCATGTCGATGGGCATTCATCGCATCTGGAAACGCTTTGCGATCGATCTGGCCGCTGTGCGTCCCGGCGAGAAAGTGCTCGACGTTGCGGGCGGCACCGGCGACCTCGCACGCGAGTTCAGCAAAGCCGCAGGCCCGAAAGGCTTGGTGGTGCTGTCCGACATCAACGCCGCCATGCTCGGCGAAGGTCGTTCGCGTTTGGCCGACAAGGGCATCGTCAATGTGCCGGTGACTCAACTCAATGCTGAGAAAGTACCGTTCCCTGATGACACCTTCGATCTCATCACGATTGGTTTTGGTCTGCGTAACGTCACCGACAAAGATGCCGCGCTGCGTTCGATGACGCATTGCCTCAAGCCCGGTGGTCGTTTGCTGGTGCTGGAATTCTCCAAGCCACTCAGCGCGCCGTTGGCAAAACTCTATGATCAATATTCCTTCAAGTTTCTGCCGCTGATGGGCAAGCTTGTCGCTAACGATGCGGACTCGTATCGCTACCTCGCAGAATCCATTCGCATGCACCCTGATCAGCAAACGCTGAAGGGCATGATGGAAGGCGCGGGCTTATCGCGTGTGCAGGTTTATAACCTCACGGGTGGCATCGTCGCTGTGCATCGCGGATTCAAACTGTGAGTGCACCTGCGCTGCTTTGCGCCACGCTTGAAGTGGCGCTGAATCGTTATCTCTCGCTAGAGCCTGAAGTGCTCGCAGAATGCGGCGCTCTCTCTGGTCGCAGTATCGCGTTGCGTGCACTCGGCATGGGTTGGACTTTCCATATCGAATTCCACGGTGGCGGTGTGCGCGTGTTGTCAGATATCGAAACCGAAGCAGACGTCACGGTCAGTGGCCAACCGACAACCTTGCTGCGCCTTGCTTGGAAAACCGCTGGTGGTGCAGGCGGCATTCCTTCGGGCATTGATGTGGATGGCGATGCCGAACTGCTGGTGCGCTTTAACAAGCTGCTCGCAAAAGTAGGTTTTGATCCAGAAGAACTGTTGGCCAAATTCTTTGGTGGCAGCGCAGCACATCGCCTCCATCAAGGCCTGCAAAAATTTATGGGCTGGGGGCGTAACACCGCCAGCACGTTGAGCTTGGACACGGCGGAATATCTGCGCGAAGAAACGCGCGATCTCGCACGCGGGAGCGACGCAGCAGAATGGATGGACAACGTCGATCTTCTGCGTGAACGCGTTGATCGTTTTGAAGCGCGCATCGACAAGTTGGAGCAGGGTTCATGAGCGCAGATTCGAAGCTCTCGATTGGGCGCATGCGCCGCGTCTGGCAAATTCATCGCACCGTTCGCAAATACGGCCTGATGGAATTCTTCGGCCGTGAGCCGGGCAAACATGATCGCCCGCGTGGCGAGCGTTTGCGTTTGGCGCTGACGGAACTTGGCCCGGTATTCGTAAAACTCGGTCAGGCGCTATCAACGCGTCCGGATGTTATTCCTGCCGACATCGCGAACGAGCTGGCCAAGCTGCAAGATCAAGTGCCGCCGTTCCCCGGCGAAGAAGCACGCGTGATCATCGAGCAATCGCTCGGCAAGCCGATCAGCGAAATGTTTGAAGAGTTCGAGACGGTGCCGATGGCGTCGGCCTCTGTTGCTCAAGTTCACGCTGCGCGCCTGAAGCCGCAAGGCCCTAACGATCCGGGCCTCGCAGTTGTCGTCAAAGTTCTGCGCCCCGGCATTGAGCATGTAATCCGCAGCGACATGCAGTTGTTGCACACGCTTGCTGATCTCGCTGAAAAATTCTCGGAAGACGCACGCCGCATTCGCCCGCGTGCGATTGTTGCCGAGTACGAAAAAGTTATTTTCGACGAACTCGATTTGATGCGCGAAGGCGCGAATGCTTCGTTGCTGCGTCGTAACTGGCTCGGTTCTGAGCTGATCTATCACCCGGTTGTGTTGTGGGATTACACGCGCCCCAACGTGATGGTGATGGAGCGTATCTACGGCATTTCTATTCGTGAACTCGATCGCCTGCGCGCGATGGGTGTGGATTTCAAAGTGCTGGCTGAACGCGGCGTTGAAATTTTCTTCAAGCAAACTTTCCGTGATAATTTTTTCCACGCGGATATGCATCCCGGCAACATCTTTGTTGACGCAACCGATGTGAAGAAGCCGAGTTATCTGGCTGTCGACTTCGGCATCGTCGGCATGCTCACGCCGAGCGATCAGCGTTATCTCGCAGAAAACTTCCTCGCCTTCTTCAATCGCGACTATCGCCGCGTTGCAGAGCTGCACGTCGAGAGTGAGTGGTTGCCAGAAGGCACTCGCGTTGAAGAATTCGAAGCAGCGATCCGCACGATTTGCGAGCCGATCTTCCAGCGTCCGCTCAAAGATATTTCTTTTGGCTTCTTCCTGCTGCGCCTGTTCCAGGTCGCGCGCCGCTTCAATTACCAAGTGCAGCCGCAGTTGGTCTTGTTGCAAAAAACGCTACTCAATATTGAAGGCCTTGGCCGTCAGCTTTATGACGAACTTGATCTGTGGAAAACCGCCAAGCCAATCATGGAAGAGTGGATGCGCAATCGTCTTGGACCTGCTGCGATGCTTGAAAAAGCGCGCGCTGGATTCCCTGCACTCGCAGACACATTGCCGCAACTCGCGCATCACGCACTGCGTCAGATTGAGCGTGGCAATGGTTTGGGCGGTGGTAGCAATCGCCGCATGCTGCTCGATCTGCAAGAAGAAGTACGCCGCGCGAATCGACGCAGCATCTACGCCGTCGCCGGTGGTGCCTGTGTGATCAGCGCGACGCTGATGTTTGGGCTCGATGGTTATCGCCCAGTGCTCGCCGCGGGCATTCCGCTGTGGTCTTGGTTCTTCGGTTTAGTGGGCGTGAGTTTTTGGATTAGGGCGTTTCGTAATCGCGACTGATCGCGCACAGGCTCCCTCGTTCAAAGACGCTTATCATCGGTAAGCAGCGATTAGAAACGCATAGACGTTTCACCGCTGCTTGATGTGTCAAACCATAACAAGGGGGAGTCAGCATGCCGTTCACAGGTTTAGAACTGTTTTACATGGCCATTGGCCTGCTCAGCGTCGCACTCATTTACGTCTGCAATGCGCATTTGTATCGCAGCGCCGGAGCTAGTGTTGGCACCAGTGGGCTCGAAGTAATTTATTACGTCATCGCGCTCGCAGCCTTGGTGATTGGCTGGTATTTCAACTTCGCCTATTTCCGTGAGTACGCCGCAGAAATCGGCTGGTGGCATTGGACCAAGCTGCTGTTCGTGAATCCGGCCTCCGCTTCTGGCGGTCAGGACCTGATCATCGCCAATCTGATTCTGTTCCCGATGTGGACGATTATCGAAGGCCGCCGCAGTGGCCTGCGCCACTCATGGATGTATTTCGTGATGAGCCTGTTGACCAGCTATGCCTTTGGCATTGCGCTGTTCTTGGCCATGCATGACCGTCAGCTGCGTTGGAACAAGGCGAATTCGGGTGCAATTTCATAGGGCTATTGCCGGGCTCGTCTGACTGGAGTAAGAGTTACGAGAATGGTTTTGCAAAACTCTAATCAGCAGTCTTTACGATGAGGCCGTCATGAGCGCAGACGCAAATAACGCAGCCGCCGGACCCGCAAAAGCGGGCGCGTCGCGCGTGGGGCGTCCACCGAGTGTGACGGTGCAAGCGATTGTCGCCGCGGCGCTGGAAATCGGCCTCGAAAAAGTCACGCTCAAACAAATTGCGGATCAACTCGGTGTGGCGCAGGCCACGCTTTATCGCCATGTGAATAATCGCGATGAGTTGCTGCGACTCGCGGCTTTTCAACTCACGCTTCAACGGCAACTGCCCACCGCTGCTAACGCGCATTGGTCTGATCTTGCTGTGCGTTATGCCGAGAGTTTGTACGCAGCGTTTGTCTCAGAGCCGCAGCTGATCAATCAACTGCTGAAAGGCGAGCTCGGCCCGCATGCAGAAGTGGATGTGCTGGAGCCATTTCTCAGCGCTATTTGTCAGCATGGATTTAGCGAGCTGGAAGGTGTGCAGCTGTTTCACACCATCGGCATGATCAGCATCGGCGCGGCCGCCGGTGCGATTGGTCTCAAAGCTAGCAAGGCCGCAGGCAAGCCTTGGAGTGAATCTATGCGTCGCACACTCGCAGAGCGTGATGAAGCCGAGCTGACACAAATTCGCCGCGTGCTACCGGCAACGCTCAATATTGATCCGATTCCTTGGTTGCCTTCGCTGTACGCATTGCTCACCGGCATTGCGGCCGCGCGCGGCGAACAACTGCCTGCGCGAACTGCGCACGTAAAGTTATTGAACAACCGCGCTGCTGTTTAAGACGCGATCAAGCGAAGGAGACGCACATGAGCACAGCATCCGCAGTTGCCGGTCGTGTCGAGATCAATGGGCTGGTCTTTAATCCGTATTCAAAAGATTTCATTCGCGATCCTGATCCGGCGTGGCAAACGCTGATGCGCGATTACCCCATCGCTTGGCATAAAGATTTGCAGATGTGGTTGGTCAACACGCACGAGCTTTGCGACAAAGTGCTGAAGGACAATCGCTTCACGCCCAACTTCCGCGCTTGGGAGTTTGCACCGCCGTCGAAGGCAGAGGCGGATAAAAACGACTTTGATCTTTCTTTCGAGAAAGGTTTTTTTGCCGTCACTAACAAAGAGCATTTGCGTCTGCGCAAGCTCACGATGCCTGCATTTGCCAGGCCGGTGATGATGAAGATCGACGCCAAGATTCATGACCTCGTCGAGAATTGCTTTAACGATATTGGCAACGTGCAAGAGTTTGATGTTTACGAAGCGCTCGCCAGCAAAATTCCCGTGCGCTCGATTGCGCGCATGGTTGGAGTGCCGACGGACAAAGAAGACTTCTTTCACGACTTTGCCGTCAACATCATCAAAGCGACGCGTATCAATTTATCGGCCAAAGAGCGTGAAGCCTCCGTGCAAGGAACGCTGCCCGGCTTTGCGTATTTCAAAGACCTGATTCATGAGCGCCGTGCACGCGAGAATCCGGGCGAAGATTTTCTGGGCAGTTTGGTTGGCGCTAACGACAACGGCGAGAAGCTCGACGATCACGAAATTCTTTCAGTGTTGTTTGCACTGATCACCGCAGGCTCAGATACCGCCACCGATCTGCACACCTTCTTGATTCACGGCTTGCTGACCAATCCAGATCAATTTGAATTGCTCAAGCAAAAACCAGAGTTGATGGAAAACGCGCTGATCGAATTGTTGCGCTATGGCTCGTTCGGCAAGATGCCTTTCTTCCGTTTTGCGACGGACGACACCGAGTTCGAAGGTCAATTCATCAAGAAAGGCCAAGCGATCGGCGTCAACATCAGCGCCGCGTGGCATGACCCGGTGAAATGGCCAGAGCCCACCAAGCTCGACATCACGCGCCGCATGGACGGCAACCTCGTGTTTGGCGCGGGCGCGCATTTCTGCATCGGCACGTATCTGGTGCGCGTGCAGGGCATGCTCATGCTCAAAGAATTTATTAAACGATTTCCTAATGCCGAATTGGTTAACGGCACTGGAGATATCGATTACGAATACACCCACCACAACGCGCGGCGCATTAATAAGTTGCGCGTGAAGACGAATGTGAAAGCTGCGCATTAATGTAGGAGCGCCTCTTAGGCGCGATGGAGCTATCGCGCCTAAAAGGCGCTCCTACAAAAGCATAAGCAGCCGTATAGAAGTTTGAAGTGCTGTGTCAAAGGAATGATGCAGCAATAGTTCCGCATCAACACGAGCTTCGGTTCGTGGCGGAGCCAAAGGCCTGCCATGGATGGCGGGCCGGAGGCTTTAAATTACCTAGATAGGGAAAGTAGAACAATGCAAAAGTGGATCTGCGTTATCTGTGGCTACATCTATGACGAAGCTGTTGGCATCCCAGCGGCAGGGATTGCGGCGGGGACTACCTTTGCGGACCTGCCTGAAGAATGGACCTGCCCAGAGTGCGGTTCGCCTAAGGAGTCCTTTGAGGTTTACGCTGAGTAAAGTATTTGGATTAAGCGGTAGCACAGGGAACGACGGCGGCTTTTCTGAGGTCAATGTTTGGGGAAAGAACCCCATTCTTGGTCCGCGGAGGCGCCGTATTTCCTGTACATATAATCGGTTTGGACGAGGCACCGGGCTCCCTCTGCTTTACCATGGAGTGCTGCCGTTTTCGGCCCGGTTTGCTGTGCAACAAATCTGGGCTTCGCTATCGTGCGAAAGCGGTTGGCGGGAAAGCCATGGGAAGACTTACGAGTCTTCCCGAATAAAGGTCCGTTTGAGACCAGAAACAACGAACGTCCGATGTCGTGAGGAGATCGCAATGAAGCTCAAGGTTGTTCTAGCGTCATGTTTATTTGTTGGTGCGCTGCCTTTCTCTGTTCAGGCTAAAGCGCCTGCGGATAAGGTTGCTGAATTAGGCGGCCCCAAGTACACCTGCATTGGCGCAGAAAAAGCAGGCACTGCATCAGGCGTGGCTGAGTACACCGGCAAGTGGCTGGAATCCTGGCCTGGCATGAAGGGCAAGTCTGGCTTCGAGCCCGGCCCTTACGCCGATGAAAAGCCAATTCTTAAAATCACTTCCGCCAATGCTGCGCAGTACGCTGCGAAGCTGACCGATGGCCAGAAGGCCATGCTGAAGAAGTATCCCACCACGTTCTACATGAACGTCTATCCTAGCCGCCGCGATTTCCGCGTGCCGGATTGGGTTTGCGGTGTTGTTAAAAAGAACGGCGCAGAATCCGAAGTTGTACATGACGGACTCGGCGTTACTGGCACCACCGGCGGCATTCCATTCCCATTCCCGACGACCGGTCTGGAAGCGATCTGGAACGCAATTGATCCTTATCGCGCATGGAACGAAAACGGCGTTGTTGATATCGCCGACGTTTACGCCAGCGGCAACATCGCTTGGGGCAAACAGCACTTCATGACGATGGCATTGGCTAACGATCCGAAAAAACGCGGCTCGTATCAGGACAAGATCAACGCTTACTTCTACACCGCCTACTATCTGCCAGAGCGCGATAAGGGCTTCGTAGCTGTTGGTTTCCAGCCTAACGATTTCACCAAAGACTCCACGCAGTCTTGGCAGTATCAGCCGGGCATCCGTCGCGTACGTCAGGCGCCAGAAGTTGGCTTTGACTACCCGGTTCCACCAGCAGGTCTGCGTACGGTGGATGACGACTACGGCTTCAACGGTTCGCCAGAGCGTTACACCTGGAAGCTGGTCGGCAAGAAAGAACTCTATGTTCCGTACAACAACTTCAAGGTCAACGATCCTGCAGTTAAGTACAAAGATCTGATCAAGCCAAACAACGTTAACCCTGACTACCTGCGTTATGAAATGCATCGCGTCTGGGTGTTGGAAGGCACGCTCAAGTCTGGCGTTCGCCACATCTACAAGAAGCGCACGCTGTACATCGACGAAGACACCTGGCTCACGCTGGCTGCTGACAACTACGACGCACGTGGTCAGCTGTGGCGCACGACCACGATCACCTATCACTACTCGCAGCAGTCGCTGTCGTATCACCGCGGCGCGTCGATCTATAACGATCTGACTGCCAACGCATACGAAGCTGGCTACCTGACCAACGAGGCTGGCAACAAGTGGTGGGATCTGAACAGCACGAAAATTACTCCGGCTCTGTTCAGCCCGGATGCAGCGGCACGCGGCGGTCACTAATCCGCGCTGCATTGTTTGAATGATGTCTCCGTGCCCGGCTTATGCCGGGCACGTAGTTTATGAAACCAGAGTCGACACAGACTCAGAAAAATACATGGGGAATTTGCAATGAAAACGGCATTCATCACCGGCGCCAATGTTGGCCAAGCCAACCTGTTGGTTAAGTCGCTGTCATCGCAGGGCTGGCGCGTATTCGCTGGCGTGCTGCCTGGCGCGCCGACTGATCTGAAGACCGGCGGCAACGTTGTGGTCGTTGATCAAGACGTTTCGAACACCGAGTCCGTCAACAAGAGCGCAGAAGTTGTGGCGCAGGCGCTCAACGGTGGCGGCATTGATCTGTTGATGAACGTTGCTGGTGTTGCCAACATTGCTGTCGGCGTTCTTGAAGGCGCCAACCTCGCACAGGCCGAGCGTCTGTTCCAGATCAATCTGTTTGGTCAGTTGCGCGTGATTCAGGCTTTCTTGCCGATGGTTCGCAAAGCAGGCGCAGGCGCACGTATTGCCAACTACAGCTCGGGCGCGATTCTCGCCAACCCAGTCGGCGCTGGCGTCTACAACATGACCAAGCACGCGATTCACGGCATGACGCTGACGCTGCGTCACGAACTGGGTCCTTTGGGCATTCAGGTTACTTCGATCATTCCTGGTGGCGTGCTCACCGCGATGTCGGCTAACGCGCATGAGAACACTAAAAAAACCTGGGGCGAACAGCCTGAGGCGGTACGCAAGATTTATGAGCCGTTCCTTGGCGACGTGATGATGAAAGTGTTGCCCGACATGCTGGAAAAAACTGGCAGCACGCCAGAACAAGCACTCGAAGGCACGCTGGAAATTCTTGCCAAGAAAAAGTGGAAGCCGATGGAATACCTCGGCAAAGACGTGAAGCCCATGGGCCTGATGCGCCGCTTGTTGTCCGACAGCCAGCTGGAAAGCATGATCCGCATGACCTTTAAAATCCCCAAGTACAAAGCCTAAGGATCCATGAACATGAATGCCGTCCTCAAGGAAGCAAATATCTATGGCGAGTTGTTTGATCGCCAGAAAATCAAATCGCATGAACTTGCGCTGACCACTGCCGCGCAGCGCGCCGACAAAATTCGCGCCTTGCTGAAGGCGATTATGGATGCGCGTCCGGCGATTCTCGAAGCCGGTTACAAAGAACTGCGCCTCAACCCGACCGACCTCGACGCACAGCTGTTGATGGTCAAGGGCGAAGCTGAGTTCATCGCACGTCATCTCGAATCATGGATGGCTGATCAGCCGATCCAGGGAACGCTGATGACGCTCGGCAAGAAGAGCTACGTTCGCTACGAACCCAAAGGCATGGTGCTGCACGTTTCAACGTGGAATGCGCCAATTGCTGAAGCCTTCGTGTTGGCCTTCGGCGCCATGGCGGCCGGTTGCACTTTCGTGCTCAAGCCTTCGGAACTCGCGCCGCATTCGGCACAGGTGATTGCCGACATCGTCGAAAAAGTTTTGAAGGATGACGAATTTGTTGTGCTCAACGGCGGCGCCGAAGTTTCGGCCGAACTGCTGAAGCTGCCGTTCAATCACATCTTCTATGTCGGCGGTCATGGTGTTGGCCGCATCATCATGCGCGCTGCTGCGGAACACTTCGCAACGGTAACGCTGGAGATGGGCGGCAAGAATCCAGTCATCGTTGATCAGACTGCGGATATCGCCGAAGCCGGTCGCAAGATCGCTTGGGGCCGTGTCGCCAACGCCGGTCAGGTTTGTCTCGCACCGGATTACGCACTGGTGCACGACAGCGTCGTCAAAGAGTTCATCAGCGAACTCGGCAAGTCGATGACGTCGATGTACAACCCGGACGGCAAGGGCTACAACAAATCGGCCGACGTTCCACGCATCGTCAACATCCGTCACTTCGAGCGCATCAAAGCGCTGTTCGATGACGCAGTCGCCAAGGGCGCCAAGCTTGAGCATGGTGGTGAGTTTGATGCAGCAGATCTGTTCATCTCGCCGACGATTCTCAGCGGCGTGACCGAAGACATGCGTATCATGACCGAGGAAATTTTTGGGCCAATCATTTGCATCGTGCCTTTCAGCCAGCGCGAGCAGGCGATCACCACGATCCGTCGTCGTCCGAAGCCACTGGGCTCGTACATCTTCGCAAAAGATCGCGCAGCGATTGATTTCTTCCTCGCACGCACCACCTCAGGCAGCACGGTTGTGAATCACAACTTGGTTCAGTCGGGCACCAACGCGCACTTCCCGTTTGGCGGCGTTAACGCCAGTGGTATCGGCCGCATCGGTGGTCGTTACACCTTCTTGGAATGTTCGAACACGCGTGGCGTCGTGGAAGATCAGTACCCGGCAGGTGATCCGAACATCATGTTCCCTCCGTACTCAGAGAAGTACAAAGGCATGATTGCGCAGATGTTGGGTAAGGAAATCAAAGTGCCTAATGGCGTGATCAATTTGATCAACGGCATTATTAAGATTACGGCTAAGCTCAAAGGCAAATAGTCGTTCTTTGGTGGAGTAAAAAGGCGCTGCACGTAATGTGCAGCGCCTTTTGTTTTTGTTTGTCATTCCCGCTCTTCTTGTCTTCCCTCTCTCCATGCTTTTTATGGGGAGAGGGATCGAGGGTGAGGGGTAAGCTTTTTACGCGCTTCGCGGGCTACTGCCTGTTCTGATTGAGATGGCGTGTTCCGCACTGTGGTGCGGGTTACTTTCTTTGCTGGTGCAAAGAAAGTAACCAAAGAAAGCACCTCAATCCACTTGTGCTGTGATGACGAATAGGCCTGATACGGCGACTAGCTAATTTTTGCATGAGAGAAAAAGTGTCGACCTCCGCATATGTGCGAATGATTGGTTCTCGGCGGCACATTCGAAAAAGCGATGTATAGGGTGCGCTGTGCGCACGCGGCGTTCGGAATTACGGGCAATAAAAAAGGCGCTGCACATTTCCGTGCAGCGCCTCTTTAAATACTTAAAGCTTAAATACCAGACTGATGCCAGAGCGAGTTCGCGTTGGGATCAATCGAATTCAGCAGGCGATTCAGTAGCGACTTGAGAACGGCAGCTTCGCCGTCACCAAGCTTTGCCAGCAACTGCGATTCAATAGACTTCGCAGCGGTGATGAGGCTCAGCGCACAGGCGCTGCCATCAGCGGTGAGCTGATACGCGGATTTGCCGTTGATGTCGAACACATTGCGAACGAGGCCACGCAAAACCAGTGCTTCGATTGCGGTGCTGCCGTTCTCGTCGATGACGTTGGACATGCCTTCATGCATCTGGTCAGCGGTGACGACTTCTTTCAGCGTCAGTGCCGAGAGAATGTAGAACTCTTCGTCAGTCAGATTTTGCGCTGCGAGCAGCGGGCGGATCTGGCCAAAGAATTGGAAGTGACTGCGGCCGAGTAAATAGCCGAGAAAATCTTCGCTGAAGCCGCCTGCCAAGTACGGGTTACGTGGTTTGGCGCCAGCATCGCGATGTGCAGCGTGTGCATATTTGCCGCCGTGAAACACCAGTGGTGAGCTGTCAGCGCGATCAAACGCAACGACTTCGCCGACGAAGATGATGTGGTCTCCGCCTTCGTACTGGAATGCGGTTTTGCATTGGAAGCGTGCAGTGCAGCCGCGCAGCAATGGAATGCCGCCTGCGCCGGTATCGACATCGATGCCAGCAAATTTGTCTTCGCCGCGACGGGCAAAGCGACCGGAGAGTGCTTCCTGATCTGAAGCTAGAACGTGCACGGCCCAATTCGGTGCCGCTTTAAACGCTTCTAGATTTCCTGAGGTATTCGCCAGACTCCACAGCACGAGCGGTGGATTCAGTGAGACAGAGTTGAAGCTGTTAGCAGTAAGGCCAAGCGGTGTGCCATCAGCCGTGCGGGTGGTGATGATGGTTACGCCGGTGGCGAATGCACCTAGCGCCTTGCGGAACTCAGTGGGATCAAAGGCGGTGGTGGTATCGGTCATTGTTGAGGCGGCATTAAGTTGTTAAGCGAATCCGGAAGAGTCTTTAAATCCTGCGCGAATTTTCAAGGAGTGTCCGGCCGCCTCAACAAAAAAGAACAATGTTTTGTTGTTGATCCGGCACACTCGAATCGCTGCATTACCTTGAGGTTCACGGCTTAGTGTGCCGGATCAACAAGAATCCTGCCGGCGGCGAGCAATGTCGCCGCCGGCGTATTTAGGTCAGAAGCTGTATTTAACGGTGATGCCGAGATTATCGCGATCCTGATAAGGACGATCGGTGAAGTCCGGGCTACCAAGGTAAGCGCTATAGCTGATGCCCAACTGCAGAGCCTGCAAGCGGGTGAAGTTCACGCCAACGCTGGCGCGACGATCGTTCGGACCCATCAATGCGCCCATGCCTGACAGGAACGAACCGTGACCGCGAACGATGCCAGCAAAGGTCATCGGAACCTGCAGATCCCAACCGTCGAACACGTTCTTGCGGTCGATGAACCACAGGAAGCTATAGCCCCAGGTCGAAGAGTCGTACTTCAACTCGGTGCTGGTTGGGTGGTCAGGGTTGGAGACGCTTTGGACGCCGTCAACACTGAATACCTTATTGCCGCCGATATCTGCCACGAGGGTGATTGAGTCGTACCAGTCGGTATTGCCGAAGATGTAGAGCGCGTTGATATCGAACTGGCCGATGCGGCCGCGTGAAGGTGTTGGAATCGGGCCGGTGATGCCGCCGTCAACGTTGACCAGCAAAGGCACGCCATCGCGATAAATCAATTCCGCGCCAATGTTGGCACCGAACATTTCGGTCGAGAGGCTGGTTGCAAGCATCTTGATGCCGTCGAAATATTTGATCTTGTACTTGTACGGCACAATGATGCCGAGGGTATTCGTGGTGATCGGCGCGGCGCCTGGAAGTGCCAACAGCACTGGGCTTTCACCAGGCTTGTCGGTGCTGTAGATCTGCACGGGCGACGGAGTCGTGTCGTGGTAGCGCAGATAGTAGATTCCGCCTGTGGTGCTAGGCGTAAATGCGTACTTCATGCCGACGCTGTATTGACCGTAGCGGCTCGGACGAAGTTCGCCGTCATAATACGGATTGACGTACTTCGGCATCACGCTTGTTGGCAACAGCGCTGACGATATGCCAAGCGGCACGTTGATTGGCGGTAGACCAAGGTTGGTGACCGTCTGCGTGATGGCGTTGACCGCAGTTTCCAATGCTGGTGTTAGCTGATTGTTAGTAGGAAGCGCGCCATTTTGCTTGAGGAAGCCATCAATCAGTTGCACCAACGCGGCCGTATCAGCTTGCCCGTTTGGTTGTGTACTTCCAACTAGATTGACGTTGGAATACGCCGGGAGGTAAAGCGGGTTGTAAATGCCGTAGATGAACTCACGGCCCGGGCCGACGACGTCGGCAACCGAGAAGAATTCACCGACGGGGTTCAATTCGGTCGGCTTGTATTCCAGCTTGTATTGGCCGAGGAAGGTCAGCTTGTTGGTCGCCGAGAGCTGCATCGAGATCTGGTTGACAGGCAACAGGATGCTCTTAACGTCGGCGCCAGGCACGGTGGCTTTGGTTGCGTCGGCAGGCGATTGTGTCAGCGCGATACCGTTAAAGAACAGACTCTCGCCCCAAGCAGCAATGTGGCGGCCAGCGCGAACGTTCAATGCGGACTCATCGCCCAACTGCCAGTTCGCCGAGACGTAGGCGTCGAGCAGGCGACCGCGCATGCCGTCAAATTTACGGGCGTCTTTGGTGAAGTGGTTGTAGTCGGAGTTCGGGCCGCCTTGCTCGCCATTGGGGCCAAACTTGTTGATCGTGTCAGGCGACGTGTTGTCGTTTGCTCGGCGATAAACGTTGTCGTAGAAAGCATCGCCACGTACGACCAAGTCGTATTCGTCCATGGTGAGATGGATTTCACCGAGCGCGCTGACGCGGTTATTCACCGGGGTCCATCGCTTGAAGCTGCGATCGCCGTCGTCGTAGTTATTCGACTCGGGAACCTTCAAGTACGTGGGCAAAGGGATCGATGCGGCTGGAGGCGAATTGATGATGCCGTCGCTGGGGTTCTCGGTACGCACGGCAAGGGCGTAGGCGCCTTGCAGTGACCATGTGCCATCGATGCCCAAGAAATCGAACGAGCCAGCGTTTGCATTGCTGCTCAGTCCTGCAAGGCTTGCAAGAGCCAGTCCTGTTGCGCGCTTGGTCCAGCGGAATTGACGCCCGCTGTTCTCCTGACGTATCGCCATTGATCCATTCTCCCCAGTAATAGTTTTAAATTGCTGCAACCGTACCTTAGAGGTCGGCCCTTGCCCAAGCCTCACCCAAATTGATTAGTGAAGCAAGCGCTAGAGCAAGAGAGGGCAAGAAGGGTGATGATGTGCGACGTAAATGCTTCGTTGCGAGAGCATTTTTTGGCGTGAGATTTTCGAGCCGCGATTTGCATTTAATGGCAAGATAAAATTGTTTTAATTTATTCAACTAATAATTAAATGAAAGTAATATATAAAAATATGTTGCACGCTGTATCGCATGCGAATGAGTAGTTCGATGTGCATGTGATTTGATGCTCCATATGCATCGCCGCTGGCAGTCAATTTAGAATTCAGGCAACGTAGTCACGAGGCCATCGAAGCCCGGCGCGCTAAATGGATGCGCGATTACGATAATCAAAACAAAAATGGATGGAGAGTAATGAACTACCTGAGCCCGTTGGACGCTGCATTTCTGCGCATGGAGTCCAAACGCACGCCGATGCATGTTGGCGCCATGATGACTTTCAAACTGCCGGATGACGCGCCACCAGATTTTGTGCGCAAGCTGATGGAGCAGATGCGCTCCAAACCCTTCATGCCGACACCGTTCAACTGCAGACTCGCGCGCACGCGCTTGTCGCGTTTCGCTCCGGCTTGGGTCGAAACCAAAGTCGACATGGAATATCACATGCGCCATTCGGCGCTGCCATTTCCTGGCGGCGAACGCGAACTCGGCGTGTTGGTTGCACGCATGCACTCGCATCCACTCGATTTGTCGCGCCCGTTGTGGGAATGCCATTTGATCGAAGGCTTGGAGAATCGCCGCTTCGCGCTTTATTTCAAAGCTCACCACTGCGCCATTGATGGCATGGGCGCGATGAAAATGGTGCAGAAATGGCTGTCACGCGATCCCAACGACAAGAGCGGCATTGGTCCGTGGATCATGGCGATGAAGCCAGAGCAATCCGTCGAAGTTAAAAACGAAACATTGCTGCAACGTTTCCAGCGTCCCGCAGCTGTGGCCGCTGAACAAGCACGCGGCGTGCGTGATTTGATTCGCGGCCTCAACAAAATGACGCGCGGAGAAGACAGCGGCACGCGCGCAGCACTCACCACGCCACGCAGCTTGTTCAATGTTGCGGTGTCACAGCAGCGTCGTCTTGGCACGCAGATTCTTGATCTCAACCGCATCAAAGCAGTTGCAAAGGCGAGCAATTCCAGCGCCAACGATGTGCTGCTCGCGATCTGTGGCGGTGCGATTCGTCGCTATCTCGAAGAACAGAATGCGTTGCCAGAAAAATCATTGCTGGCTTCAGTGCCCGTTGCCTTGATGCGCGCACCTGATCAAGGCGGCAATGCCGTCGCCGGATTTGTTGTGCCCGTTGGCACCGAAATGCCTGAGGCAAGCGACCGTGTTGCACGCATTAGTCGCGTCACCACGCGCAGCAAAGATGAGTTGATGGAAATGCCACCGGCTGCGTTGTCGCAACTCGCGCTGCTGGGCCTCGCACCATTCGTGCTCGGACAGATGACCGGCACGCTGCCAAAAATTCCGCCGATGTTTAACTTCGTGATTTCGAACGTTGTGTTGTCGAAGGATTCGCTGTACCTGATGGGCGCAGAGCTGGAAGCCATGTATCCGGTGTCGTTCCTGTTCGACGGCTACGCGCTTAACATCACACTCGTCGGCTATAAAGATCGCGTCGCCGTCGGATTCCTCGGCTGCCGCGAAGCCATTCCAAGTTTGCAGCGTCTTGCAGTTTATACGCAGGAGGCGTTGGTTGAATTGGAGAAGTCGGTCGGCATTGGTGGGCCTGCGCCTGTAGCGCCTAAAGCGAGTGCAGAACCTGCAAAGAAAAAGTCGCGAGCTAAAGCGGGGTAAGCAAAAGTCGCAGAAATAAAAAGCCCGGCAATGCCGGGCTTTTTATTATTGATGTGGGGCTCTATCAAGGCGCTGTATCAGAAGCATCGTCCTTATCAGTCGCCGATTCCGGCGATGTATCTCTGGCATCAATCGTTGCATCTCCTTCCAAGACCGTCTTGCTGCTCCAGCCCTTGAATGTCTTGCGGACTTTTTCTTCGTGATGTTCTGCAGCGTTCTGGCCGGCAGAGTTCTGAGTTGTAGCGCTCTGACGTTTGCCAGCAATGCCACTACTACGTTTGATCTGATCAGAATGGCTTTGTGCTTTCGGAGGCGTAATGCCGCTGTGTGTGTTCTGTGCAAGTGCTTGGCAGGGCGCGCTTGTATTTTCGCCTGATGAAGACGAGGCCCGGTGGATGGAAAATTTATATCCGTCTTTGCTGACCTGCAAATCTTCTGTTCCAATCGAAATCAATTGGTAGCCGCCGGGCAGTGCATCACCTTCTGCGTAGCTTTGTGTGGTGTCTGTGCCCACTTGTAGCAACCAAGCTTTGGATTTGCTGCGCTCTGGCTGCACCACCGTGCCGACTAGGCGTAAACCAGTTGGGTTTAGCATTGCTGCAGCAATACTTGTTTCGTTGCCAACAGTTTGCTTCTGGTCGATGTGATCGACGTTTGCTGCGGAGGATTCTTGCCCTGTTGTTGTCGGGGTGGGTTGAGCATCAGCTCCCCAAAAGTATCCACCCAAGGTGCCGGCAGCCAAGCCCGCGACTAGCCAGAGCAATGCAGTACGAGGTGACTCAAGCATCGGCGTCTCTCTTTAAGTCTGTGATGAATCGTGTTGAGCCAGTATGCCCGGCATCCAGCGCAAAAAGAAAAGCCGGCCTTTCGGCCGGCTTTTTTTATAAATCGACGATTAGTCGCAAAGTAAAACGAGAGAGGTGTTGCTGGTCGTGCCTAACTTTTTGGTTGGTGCCAAGTTGGCCTTGAAGCTGCCGTCAGTGATGACCAAAGGCTCCTCGTCATCCGTTTCCAGATTTCCAACGATGCCAGTCGCATTCAGCGATACAGAAGTGTAGTCCTCGCCATTGTTAGTAATCTTCTCAACGTATTCGCCAAGAGCAAAGCCTTGTCCAGAGATCTTGCTGGTATCAAGCGTGCCGCAGCTATTCGAGCCCGCGCCGATGAACTGAACGTGTAGTGTGAACAGTTCCTTGTAAGTGCCGTTCTTGCCGCTGGCAGGCTCGCTCGCAATAGTATCGCCTTCGCAGTTGGTGACAGAAAGAAGCGCGATCTCTGCTGCGACTGAACCGCCTTCTCTTTTGTCCCAAGCCACAAGTTCAGCACTGCAGTTTCCGCTGTCGACAAGTCCGAGAACATAATTTTTAGCGTCTGCATGTTTTACATCAGGGTCGCGACCCAAGGCGAGGGCGATCAGTGTTTTGGCATCGCCGGTATCTTTAAAGATTTTTGAGCCGCCATTTTGATTCTGCGGGTTTACCAACTCTGAGCCCGCGACTTTGATCGAACCCGTGACCGGAAAGACGGGATATGACGATGAGCCTGCAGTTGCTGTGCTCGCTGCGAATGCGAGCAGCAACGATGTCCCTGCTAATAGTATTTTTTTCAACATGGTATTCCCCCAAGGAATGCGATCACTGGAGGTAGTGACCGCTGATGCCAGTGTAGACCTTTATTTTTATGAGGTACATACGGCGTCGATGTTGGTTCATAAGACCGTGCAATCTACGTAGACGACGGCCTATAGGGGCTGAATGATTGTCTTAAAAATTAATACCTTAGGATTTGTTGTACGCCAAAAAGCCGGTCGATTTATTGCCGGCTATTTGCCGTAAAGGCGAAGCATTTTTTGTTGCTGCACGGCTTAAACCGGGCCGCAGGCGCGCGTGATAGAGCCAACGATTTTGACCACTTGCAACAGCGCAGAAGGTGCCACCGATTTGCCGTTATTCAGAATCGCCACAGAGATATCGCGGCGTGGATCGGCCCAGCACAGCACAGTCATGAAACCGATGTGACCGAAAGCTTCACGACAGTTTGGGCCCCAGAGTCCAACTGGATTTTCGCCGAGCATGAATGCCGGCGAGAAACGAATGGGAATGCCGAGCATGCCGTCGAATTGAATGCGGCCAACAGGCTTAATCGCCTCGGTAACGGTTTCTGGACGCAACACGCGTTGGCCGTCCAACTCACCGCCATTGAGCAGCATCTGGAAGATGCGGCTCGCATCATCCGCTGAGGCATACATATTGCCTGCAGGCACAATCGCAGAGAGAAACGCATCGTCGTTCGATGCAGTCACTGCGCGTTCAAAATCTACGCCCAACACCCGCTCGGAAATGCTGGTGATCGGCCATACGGGTTTGGGGCCAGTGAGATAGTTGAGCGGCGCTTCTGCGCGACGCTCTGGCGGCAGGCCAAAGCTCACTGATTTAAGTTTCAGTGGTTCTGCAATCCACTTCTGCAACGCTTCGGGTAATTCAATCTTGCCGATGCGACGCACGAGTTCACCGACGATGAAACCTCCGGTGAGCGCGTGATAAGCCTGCTTCTCGAAGCGTGGATCAAACGGTGGCGCCATGCTGAGCATCGACACCATCGCATCCCAATGTCGCAGCAAGCTGGGGTCCGCATGCCTCAGTGGCAATTGCGGAATGCCTGCGCGATGCGCGAGCAACTGGCGGATGGTGACGCGATCTTTGCCGTGTGCGGCGAATTCTGGAATGTATTCGCAGACACGATCATCAAGATGCAGTTTGCCTTCTTCGGCCAGCTTATGAATCAGCAGTGCGGTGATGGCTTTGGATGCAGAGAACAAACAGATCGGCGCATCTGGCTCCAGCACTTGGCGATCAACACGTTCGCCAGGGCCGTTGCCGCGCAGGTTGCCAATCGCGCGCTTCATCACGATCTGACCTTTGCGACGAACAACAATCGTGATCGCCGGTTGCAGGCCCGTGCGATAAAGATTTTCGACCGACGTCCAGATGCGATCAATGCCGCCCGCGCGAACGCCAACGCTATCCGGATCTACTTCAGCATCATGATCAATGCGTGTGACTTCGCTGAGGTCCTGCGGCACTACGATTTTGCGATAACCGGGTAAGTACATTTATTTATCCGGCTGGAACGATGTCTTTCATCGGAATGCTTTCGTCAGCGAGTTTCGCTGGATCGATCACTGCGGCCATCGCTACCAGTTTCTTCGCAAACATGAATTCAGGCGCTTTGCTAACCGCATCAGCGGCAATGACTTTGCCGTCTTTGAGATAGAACGCGGCGAAGCTGCGTGCTGTCGTTGGATCGCCACGCAATACGAGTTTGTCGTAGCCAGTGGAGATGCCGACCATCTGCAATTTGCAGTCGTACTGATCGGACCAGAACCAAGGCACCATGTTGTAGGCCTCGTTCTTGCCCATCATGTTGCGTGCAACGTTGCGGCCTTGTTCCATCGCGTTTTGCACGGATTCAAGACGTACGCGACGACCGAGGAATGGACTTGGGTGATTGCTGCAATCACCAGCGGCGTAAATGTTTTCGTCAGACGTACGCGAGAACTCATCGACGACAATGCCGTTGTCGACGGCGAGGCCTGCGGCTTCTGCGAGTTCGGTGTTGGCGATCAGACCAATGCCGGCGATGACGAAGTCCGCATCAATCTTGCTGCCGTCGCCAAGCGTGACGTGAGTGATGGCGCCATCACCATCCAGTGAAACAATCTGCACGCCGGTGCGCATATCAACACCGGCTTCGCGGTGAATGCGTTCGAAGAATGTCGACACTTCTGGCGACGTGACGCGAGCCAGAATTCGTGGCAAGCCTTCAAGCACGGTGACCTTGAGGCCAAGTTTGATCGCAACAGCCGCTGCTTCCAAACCGATGAAGCCGCCGCCGATGATGACGGCGCGTTTGCCCTCAACGCTCAGTGGGCGCATCGCTTCGATGTCGTTGATCGAACGAACCGGAAACACATTGGCCTTGTCGGCATTTGGCATCGACAGCAAACGTGGACGGCCGCCGGTGGTGAGTGCGAGCTTGTCATAAGCTAGCGAGCTGCCATCAGCAAAGTGAATCGTCTTGGCGGCGCGATCAATCTTGTCCACGCGTGTGCCGCTGCGGAATTCGATGTTGTTCTTTTCAAGGCCAGCGAGCGGCATCACATACAGCTGCTCCTGCGTCACGCTGCCAGCAAGGAAGCCCTTGGACAGCGGTGGGCGCTTGTACGGAGGGTGCGTTTCTTCACCCACCAACACGACGCGGCCGGTGTGGCCGAGCTTGCGAAGTTCAATTGCGGTTTCTGCGCCAGCCTGGCCTGCGCCGACGATGACAAAAGTAGATGCTGCTGTGTCGCTCATTGCTGATCCTGAGTAATAGCTAAAGTCCGCGCTCCCTAAGCCATAGGGGCTTCTGCTTACGCAGGTCGGAGAGGGGGTTCCAATAGGGTAAAAATGCCCGAAACCGAACCTTACAACATCGGCCGCATGCAGTAGAGCCTTGTCCCTACGGTCAATGCACGTAGGGGCAAGGCTTTGTGCTCACTGTGCGTAGGGTTTGAGCGGCGGTTCGGCGTTGGTCAGGTGCGGGTTCGGCACGCCTGCGGCGACGTCGCTTTGCAAAATGGCCAGCAGCGCGTTGACGCCAGCACTGGCGATCGCCGGATCGAGAATGATCGGGATGTTGGTGCACATCGCTGCGCCGCCCGCGCGTTGCACGTCTGCGGGGCCAGGATGTGTGATCGCATCGAGTGCCAATTTAAAGGCGACGACATCAGTGGTGCCGATGGTGACGTGGTCGGTGATCTGCAAGGGGCAGAGATCCTGAATCAGCAGATTGGTCACATGCGGATTGTTCTGCCCGAATTCCAACGCAGCCGTGGGCACTGGGATCGCGGGCTGCACCAGTTCGTCGGTGAGCGTGTAGATACTGGTGTAATCGATATCGCCCGGCGTTTCGTCATCGGCATTGATCGCGTTGATGAACAGCGAAGCAGGCGCAAATTGGTAGAAACCTGCAGGTAGAAAACCCACTGGCAATGTCCCGAGGCCCAGATCCTGCGCCAGTGTTGCAGGTGAAGCGAGCACGGTTCCATGGCTTGGGCCAGCTTGCAAAATAAAATCGTCGATAGCATTGCGTGCTGAAGGCCACCACTTGATCGCCCAGCGTGGCATCGAAGCGCCCTGGCTGTGACCAATCATCGCCACCTTGCGATGCGTTCTCGCGTGCATACGGCGCAATGCGTTGACGACGTACTCGGCTGAAATCTGTTGATCACCAAGACCGCGGTCTGGATAAGTCACCGCGCAAACATCAAAGCCACGCGCCGACAGCAATGGCAGATAGTTCCACTCGTACTGTTCTTGCCCAGCCGTGAACGTGCCGTGCACCAGCAACACTGCGGGTTTGTCGGGATTCGTGAAATCTGTGCAATGCAAGGCCGCGTCGAGCACTTCTTGCGATACGCTCAATTCAGGTTCGTTGGGGAATTCGTCTTTTGCACCAGTTCGTGCAGCGCCATCGGGTGACGACGAAGTGCCGCAAGCGGATAACAACAAACTCAAACCACACAGCACAGCTAGATGAATACGCATGGCGATATCCCCCAATATTTGTTGAGCCAGTGTGGGCGCGGTTGCGGCGAGGTGCAATCAGCCGTTTAGATGAGGCCTTGGTTTGTCTAGATATTCATGTCTAATAAGGGAATAGGGACTCTCATCATCGGCCGCCATAAACTACGGTTCTCGCGTAACAAGTTCAGGATTTTTGCATGCGCAATCGGTTTCTTGGAATGAATCGCTCAAAGCTTTGTGCCGTCGTGGTACTGGTGGGAATTCTCAGCGCATGCGCTCAGAGCGGTTCGGTCAAGAAAGAAGATGGCCTGAATGAAAGCGATAAGGAACTGTTTCTGACGCGTACTGCGTTGCGACAACCTTCGCCAGAACTGACGCGTGCTTTAGAACTGGATGTTGCACCGTGGCACAAGAAGGGCGTGACACATGTCGCCGTCAAACTGCCGCAAGAAGCAATAAAGCGACATCAAGAAGCGGCGTTGGCTGCGCTTGAAGCGTTGTCGCCAGAAGTAGCGCAGGACGATTTTGATCGTGCGTGGATTACTTTGGAGAAGGCAAATGTGTTGCGAGATCTTGGACGTAATGCGGAATCTGTTGCAGCGTATGAAAAACTTTTGAATATGGCGCACACGCCAGTACAAGACTGGTATGCCCGCTATGGTTTGTTCTATATGAGCGACAAGAAGAACAAAGAAGTTTGTGACCTTGGCATTATTCAGAGAGAGGCCGGTTCAGAGTCTTTACCTCTCCCGCCTCTTCTCCGGCAGGCCGCTATACGCGGCATTCAGGGCTGGGTTTGGTCGCTCATTGAGGTCGAGCCTGACGGGAAAATCTCAAACGTTATCGTTGAGAGTTCAAGCATGCGTGTATTTGAAAAATATTTGATTGAGACGGCTTATAACGCTCGTTTTACAACAAAGCTCGGAGTGCCTCTTGGACGGAGTTGTTTTCTTCGAAGGAAGGACACATTCAAGATGAATCCGGAGTATCGGACTCAAATTTCTGTGGACGATATCGAGGTGGAGGATAATTTCAGCTACCACTCCATCGGTGCCGCAATACGTGTACGTATAGCAGCGCGTGCAGAGGTATTGGCTAAACAAGCCGCAGAAAAATCTTCGGGCGCTAAGGCTTCTAAATAAGCCGAGCAGTTTGCCCAGCTAGGCGTCAACTCAAAACTTCAGCTTCGCGCCAATCAGGCCAGCGATGGTGACATCACAAGTTTTATCTTTGATGTGGCACAGCGCCAAGATAGGTACGTGCTCTACATCGCCTTCCAGTGTCAGCGTGTCAGACCAGAACCATGACTGTCCGGCGAGTGCCTGACGGCCGTTGACGGAGATGGTCACATCAGTGATTAGAAGCCCGACATTCATCGTTGCGCTAACGGTGTAATCGCCGACGATGCGCGGCGCTTTCCACTCACGGGTCTTGCTGTAAAGCGTTACGCAGGCGCTGAGTGAAAGGGCTAGCGCGATAACCAAAAAGTTCTTAAACATCGTGCTGCCAATTACTCGCCGTAGTACGTGACCCAATTCTTTTCGGTTTCGCGCAGGCGAACTTCGTAAAGCATTTCGTTGAAGTGTTTGTGCAGCACGGTCCAGAACAACACAACAAGATTTTCTGCGGTGGGATTGATGCCACGCGTTAGTGGGGCATCGTGATTGAGGTGGCGATGATCAACGTCGCCAACAATCAACTCATGCACCACATCACGAATTTCTTTGAGGTTGATCAGGATGCCGGTCTTTGGATCAATCGGACCGCGCAGCGTCACCTCCAACACATAGTTGTGGCCGTGACCATGATCGTAGGCGCAGGGACCGAACAGATCGCGGTTCTCTTGCTCACTCAGATCGTCTGCCCAAAGACGATGTGCGGCTGAGAAGGTTTCGCGGCGTGTGAGGTAAACGAGTGGCGCTTTCTTAGTCGTCATTGCAATGTACTTCCATCGTGGTGCCGCTAATTAATTCTGACTGCTGGCGATCAAGCAAGAAGGCAACGGTCGGTGCCAGCTGATCAGGTTGAGTCTTAGGTTCAAGACCGAGTGCTTCGGTCATTGCCGTGTTAATTGTGCCCGGAGCAACTGCATTCACACGAATGCCATGCGTACGGCCATCAATCGACAGCGCTTCGGTGAGCCCGACAATTGCGTGCTTGGATGCCGCGTAAGCCGAAAACCCTGAAAATTTCTGCATGCCGCGAATGCCGCCCAGCGAAGAGATGTTAACGATATCGCCTTTGATGCCGTTCTCTTTCCAAAGTTTCATCGCCGCAGCACAGGTGTTGAACGTGCCGGAAACATTGGTCGCCATCACCTGTGCAAACAAGCCCGGGGTCAGCTCGCCCCAGACATCGCCGCGACCCATGATGGCTGCGCAGCAGACCAATGCATCAGGGCGAAACTCGCGAATCGCCGCTTCGACTGCGCTGGCATTCGCAACATCCAGCGCAAACACCTGTGCGGGTGTGCCCATTTTTTTCAGCTCAGCGGCCGCGCCATCGAGTCGCGTTTGATTGCGTCCAGCGAGTGCAACGCGCCAGCCTAAGCGAGCCAGATGACGGGCAATAGCAGCCCCAAGGCCGGAGCCACCGCCGGTAATAAAGACGGATCGGTTATTCGCTTTCATGTGCGTATTGTCGCACTGATGGTGGTTTTTTCGCTTGTCTCTGCGAGAAGTGTAGGAGCGCCTCTTAGGCGCGATTGGCGCTGGGCCATCGCGCCTAAGAGGCGCTCCTACGAGGTCACTTAGCGTAGCCCAGTGCCTGAAGCGCAGTAGCAATTTCTTCCAAGGACTTCGGATCATCAATCGTCGCCGGAACCGTGTGTGGCTGGCTGTCAGCGATAGAACGCATCGTCGAACGCAGCACCTTGCCGGAGCGTGTCTTCGGCAAACGTGCAATCACCGTCGCTTGTTTAAAGGCTGCAACCGCGCCGATCTGCGCGCGTACGCGCTCGACCAATTCGCGAACAATTTCTTCCGACGATTTCGTTACGCCTGCTTTCAGCACAACGAGGCCGACGGGGAGTTGTCCCTTCAGCGCATCAGCAACGCCAATGACGGCACACTCGGCAACCGCAGGATGCGACGACAACACTTCTTCCATCGCGCCCGTTGAGAGGCGGTGGCCTGCGACGTTAATGATGTCGTCGATGCGCGACATGATCCACAGATAACCGTCGGTGTCGCGATAGCCCGCGTCGCCGGTGAGGTAATAGCCGGGATAGCGGCTTAAATAATTGTCGTGATAACCCTGATCGTTCTGCCACATCGTGCTGAGCGTGCCTGGAGGCAGCGGCAGTTTGATCACAACGTTGCCGATGTC
Organism: Stenotrophobium rhamnosiphilum; assembly: GCF_003052265.1. Taxonomy (GTDB): domain Bacteria; phylum Pseudomonadota; class Gammaproteobacteria; order Nevskiales; family Nevskiaceae; genus Stenotrophobium; species Stenotrophobium rhamnosiphilum. Next base: position 132,403 of record NZ_QANS01000006.1, on the reverse strand, counting down.
GTCGTCCTTCACCGGCGTGCCAGCGTTATCGAGCACGGCGAATTCAAAGCCAGGCACCGGCACAGCGGCTGAGCCCGGCTTCACCGGCATCAACTCCAAGCCTTGGCAGTTGGCAATTGCGGACCAACCCAATTCGGTCTGCCACCAGTTATCAATTACTGGCACTTTGAGTTTGTCTTGCGCCCACAAAATCGTATCGGGATCGCAGCGTTCGCCAGCGAGATAAAGCGTTTTGAATTTCGACAGATCGTATTGGCCAATCAACTTGCCTTCCGGATCTTCTTTCTTGATTGCGCGGAACGCAGTCGGTGCAGTGAAGAAAGTTTTAACGCCGTGCTGCGAGATCACGCGCCAGAAAGCACCTGCGTCTGGTGTGCCGACAGGTTTACCTTCGTAGAAAATGGTCGTGCAGCCTTGCAGCAACGGGCCATAAACAATGTACGAGTGGCCCACAACCCAGCCTACATCCGACGCCGCCCAGAACACATCACCGGGATTGGTATCGAACACGGTCTTCATCGAATACATCAGCGCAACCGCGTGACCACCGTGATCACGCACAACGCCTTTCGGCTTGCCCGTGGTGCCAGAGGTGTAAAGAACGTAAAGCGGATCAGTGGATGCAACGGGCACGCAGTCAGCAGGCTGTGCCGCTTCAACGGCTTCTTGCCAATCAACATCGCGACCTGCGATCAAAGCGGCTTCGCGTTGTGGACGTTGCAGAATGATCGTGCGAGTGACTTTGTGTTCAGCGAGTTCGATCGCTTGATCGAGTAGAGGTTTATAATCGATCACGCGGCCCGGCTCGATGCCGCAAGTTGCCGATACCAACAACACAGGCTTCGCAGCATCAATGCGCTTGGCGAGTTCAGGCGCAGCAAAGCCACCGAACACCACCGAGTGCACAGCGCCGATACGCGCACAGGCCAGCATCGCAACGGCGGCTTCTGGAACCATCGGCATGTAGATTACGACGAGATCGCCACGCTTCACGCCGTTGGCGCGCAGCGCGCCCGCAAACAGCGCAACTTCATCACGCAATTCGCGGTAGGTGAATTTCTTTAGCGAGTTGGTCAGCGGGCTGTCATAGGTGATCGCGACTTGATCGGCGCGACCTTCTTCAACATGACGATCCAGCGCATTATAGCAGGTGTTGAACTCGGCGCCTGCAAACCAGCGATAGAAAGGTGCTTTGCTGTCATCCAACACTTTGGACCACGGCTTATGCCAACGCAGTTTCGCTGCTTGCTCGGCCCAGAATATTTCTGGCTCAGACAAAGAACGTTGATACTGCTCTGCGTATTTTGATGCGCTCATGTTGATGCTCTTCGATCTGCGGGCAGGCGTTTAAAACTTAAGGAATGTGCTTCTTCATGAACGTCACCATGTCCTTCTGTGATTCGATCACTTCAGGAAACATTTGTGCGAACAGTGGGAAGGCGTGCGGGAATGTCGGCCAGATATCCAGCTTCACGTCTACGCCAGCTTCGTGTGCACGCCCTGCACAAAGCACGCTGTCGTCACGCAGGAGTTCGGCGTCAGACGCGAGGAAATAAAGTGGCGGAAATCCGCGGAAGTCGGCAAACAACGGCGACAGTTCAGGATCGGATGCATCGTGATCACCGCTATAAAACACGTCGACGCGATGTAATGCCTTTGATGGTAGGAGTACATCTCCCTTCGCGCGAGTAATGCGTGAAGGCAGGCCGTGTGAACGGCCGAGATCGGTTGCGGGTGAAATTGGAATCGCGCAAGCAGGCATCGGCCAGCCGCGCTTGCGAATGCGCTGCAATACAGCGAGTGTCAGATTGCCACCAGCGGATTCGCCAACAATCGCAATTCGATTTGCTGCAAAACCCAGATCGAGCAGCGCGCGATAAGCACGTTCGCAATCATCCAGTGCAGCCGGAAACTTGCTGCTCGGTGCGAGACGGTAGTCAACACCAAAACCCACCGCATCCATATCGCGGCATAGTTTGCACATCATGCGCAGTTGCACATCAGGCGACGCAGGAAGAATGAACGCGCCACCGTGAATGTAGAGAATCGCGTTCTTGTACGTGTCAGTCGGCAGGCCAGCAAAGTGACCCGGAATACCGCCATCGGGCGCACCGATCACGCGATACTCCATCGGCAATCCGTAAGTATTGCGGCATTTATTCGAAGCCGTCAGCAACTGAAATCTTGCAATGCGATCACGCGAGCCGCGCACCAGCCATGAGAGCCACGGGCGCAGAAACGTCTTGAGCAATCGCATGATGATGCGGCTGCGCGTGCTGACCGGGACAACTTTCAATTCATAATTCATGACTGGCTCTGTGTGGCGATAAAGACTGGGCCCGCTAGTGCGGGCCCAAGATGCTTACATACGGAAGATACCGTATCGCGGATCGCCAATGGGTGCGCTCAACGAGGCAGATAGTGCAATGCCGAGGGCGTTGCGGGTATCCGCGGGGTCGAGAATGCCGTCGTCCCACATTTCCGACGTGCTCCAGTACGCGCTCTGTTTGCGCTTGAACTCGCCGAGCACCGGATCGCGGATCGCGTCGATGTCTTCTTGCGTCAGCTTCTTGCCTTGCTTGGCGAGCTGACGAACCTTCACGTCAGCCAGCGTGTTCGCGGCTTGTTCTGCGCCCATCACCGAAATTTGTGACTGCGGCCAGGCGAACAAGAAGCGTGAATCAAATGCGCGACCGCTCATGCCGTAGTTACCAGCGCCGAAGGAACCGTTACACATCACGGTGAACTTCGGCACTTCCGAGCAGGACACGGCCATGATCATCTTGGCGCCGTCCTTGGTGATGCCGCGGCGTTCGTATTCGCGGCCAACCATGAAGCCGGTGATGTTCTGCAGGAACAGGATCGGCGTCTTGTTCTGGTTGCACAGTTCGATGAAGTGTGCGCCCTTCAGCGAGCTGTCGTTAAACAGCACGCCGTTGTTGCCGAGAATGCCGATCTTGTAGCCCCACAGATGTGCGTAGCCGCAGATCAGTGTCTTGCCATAGTTCGGCTGGTATTCGTGGAAGCGTGAGCCGTCGACGAGACGTGCAATCACTTCGCGAATATCAAACTGTTGTTTGATGTCTTTCGGAATCACGCCATACAGTTCGGACGGATCGTAGAACGGTGCTTCTGGTTCCTGCCATTCGATGTGCGTTTTCTGTGGACGCTTGAACTGCGCAACGATGTCGCGCGCAATCGCAATCGCTTCTTCTTCGCTCGAAGCGGGATAGTCGGCGGTGCCGGAGACGCTGGTGTGCATGTCGCAACCACCGAGATCTTCCACCGACACGTCTTCACCCGTTGCAGCTTTCACCAACGGAGGGCCAGCAAGGAAGATCGCGCCAGTGCCGCGCACGATGACGTTGTAGTCCGACAGGCCCGGCACGTAAGCGCCGCCTGCGGTGCAGTGACCGAGTACGACAGACACCTGCTGCACGCCCATCTTCGAGAGTTGGCATTGGTTACGGAAGATGCGGCCTGCCATGTATTTGTCGGCAAACAAATCAGCTTGCAACGGCAAGAAGCCACCAGCGGAATCGCAGAGGTGAACGACTGGGAGACGGTTTTCGATAGCGATATCGAGTGCGCGCACCGTCTTCTTCACGGTGAGCGGATACCAAGCGCCGCCCTTCACTGAAGCATCGCCCGCATTGATCACGACTTCACGACCCGAAACGATGCCGATACCCGTGACGCATGCTGCGCCCGGTACGTCGCCATCATAAGCATCGTTGGCAGCCAGCGATGAGAACTCAAGGAAAGGCGTGCCCGGGTCGAGCAACAGCTTCAGGCGTTCGCGCACCAACAGTTTGTTCTGCGAGCGAAGACGATCGATGTCGCGCTGAGGACGGTCATCACGCGCTTTGCGTTGCAGCTCGCGGAAGTCGTCAACCACTTTGCGGTTGTGCGCGGCGTTGGCCTGGAACTCGGCCGAAGAAGTATTAATTTTGGATTCGATGCGTTTCACTTCTTCTTCTCCAGCGCGACGAGGCTGAGCAACAGCGCATCGCGATCAAAGGTCTGGCCCTTGTCGTAAGTCACGGCTTCGATCACGCCATCGCGTGGTGCCGTGATGGTGGTTTCCATTTTCATGCTCTCCATCACCAACAGCACTTGGCCCTTGGTAACGGCGTCGCCAGCTTTGACGGTGACGTTGACGATGCTGCCCGGCATTGGCGCCATCACGCGGTCTTCGGCGGCACCTCCGCCTGCAGCGGCTAGACGCTTGAGCGGATGCTCATAGCGCAGCTGATAAGCCTCGCCATCAAAGTGAATGAAAACGTCATCGCCTTTGGTGGCGATCACGACTTCGTGATGCACGCCATCCAGCGTTAACCATTGGCGGCCATCAGCGCCGGTCTTCAAATCAAAAGGGACGGTTTGATCGTCGATCAGATGCAGACGATAGCCGTCCGCACCGCGCGAGATTTCGAGATTGTGCTCAGCGTCGCCGAGCTTGAATGCGTGATGCATTAATTTCTCCAACCGCCAATGGCGGCATGCATATTGGGTACGGCATCCGCGACGTCGCGCATCGGGCGCGTGCTCAGCGATGCAGCCGAGAGCAACGCATGCAGCGTGGTCTTGGCCATTTCAGGTTCAGCAGCAATCTGCGGATTCGCATCGAGGAAGCCGGTGTGCACATCGCCGGCAACAAACGCTGGGTGCTGAATCAGACGACGCAAGAATGCAGTGTTGGTTTTGCAACCCAGCAATACGGTTTCGCGCAGTGCCTTGTCAGCCTTGGCAATCGCATCATCACGATCTTTGCCGCGGATGATCAGCTTGGCGATCATAGGATCGAAAGCAGCCGTCACTTCGCCGCCTTGAATCACACCGCTATCCCAACGCACGCCTTCGCCTTGTGGCGGTTGCAGCGTCAGCACAGGGCCGGTGGTCGGCGTGTAACCGCGTGCGGCGTCTTCTGCATAGATGCGGAACTCAATCGCATGGCCGGAAGAAGTTACGTCTGACTGCACGTAGCCCAGCTTCTCGCCAGCAGCAACGCGCAGCTGTTCTTGCACGAGGTCGATGCCGGTGATTTCTTCGGTGACCGGATGTTCAACCTGCAAGCGCGTGTTCATTTCGAGGAAGTAGAACTCGCCCTGCTGGCCGAAGATGAACTCCACCGTGCCTGCGTTGCGGTAACCAATCGCGCGGGCAATGCCTGCGGCGGTTTCGCAAATCTTCTCGCGCTGTGCGGCGTCGAGTGCGGGTGATGGGGTTTCTTCAACAATCTTCTGGAAGCGGCGCTGCACTGAGCATTCGCGCTCAAACACGTGCACCACATTGCCTTGTCCGTCGCCCAGTACCTGTACTTCGATGTGGCGTGGGTTTTCGATATAACGCTCGCAATACAAGCGGCCGTCGCCGAAGTAACGCTGACCTTCACTGCGGCCGCGTTCAATTTCTTGTTCGAGCAGAGCGAGGTCACGCACGATGCGCATGCCTTTACCGCCACCGCCTGCGCTAGGCTTGATCAGCAACGGCGCGCCAACTTTGCGTGAGCGCTCAACGAAGGTTGCGGGATCATTGTCTTCAATCGCAGAAGGCGCGACTGGGAAGCCAGCCTTCTCAACATAGTTACGCGCACGAACCTTGTCGCCCATCAGGTCGATCTGTTCTGGCGTAGGGCCGATGAAGCGAATGCCCGCAGCTTCTACCGCTTGGCAGAAACCTTTGTTCTCGGAGAGAAAGCCGTAGCCCGGGTGAATCGCGCCAGCGCCGCTGGCCTTGGCTGCAGCGATGATCTGCGCGCCATCGAGGTAGCTGGCGACAGGCGTTGAGCCAGTGATTTCGATGGCTTGATCCGCCATCTTCACCGCCAACGTGCCGCGATCGGCCGCGTGATAAACCACGATTCCTTTGAGTCCGAGTTTCTGCACAGTGCGCAGCACGCGCACAGCGATCTCGCCGCGGTTGGCGACGAGTACGGAGTTAAAGGGCCAGCTCGATACATCCGGAGCTTTGGTATTTCTGTTGCTCATGATTTCCTTGCCTGCTTGGGAAGGCTGCGTTCGATTCGCGATGCGATCTGCGACAGCCTTTCAGTTTCACGTTTAAGCGTGTCTGCGCCGTTGTGCGCGGCGACGCCGTCACACAACAGTGCAGTGATTTGGTCCGCAGTCGCGTCGATATCCAACTCGCCGCGGCCGCAAATAAAGTTCCAGGTGTAATGCTCGATGCTGCCGTAGACCATGTCGCGCAGCAGATGCAGCGGCACGTCATGACGCAGCTCACCGCTCTTCACGCCGTCTTCCAACACGTCGAGCAGCAAACGCGTGTAGCGCTTGTTGAGTTCATGCAATTCAGAGCCAACGTAGTCGCGCTCCGAGCGCACTTCGCGAAACATCAGGCGACACAACAGTGGGTATTCGCGGATGGAGCGCAGATGACGCCACACCAGCAAGCGCAAACGTGAACGTGCGCCTTGGATGCCTGAGAGATCACGCGCGTAGTCGCCGAACATCTCTTCGTACCAGTGCTCCAAAACCTTCAGCAGCAAGTCACGCTTGCTCTCGAAGTATTTGTAGACAGTGCCTTCAACGACGCCGATGCGTGCCGCGATTTCGGAAACGGCAGTCTGCTCGTAACCTTTCTCGCAGAACACATCACGTGCTGCGACGAGAATGTCGCCCACACGCTGCTCACGCGCTAAGCGCGTTGCTGGGCGGCGGGCAGGCGCGCTGCTCATATGATCGAACCGTAGGGTGCGCTGTGCGCACCTTCTCTTGCCGCTAGGGACGTGCCAAACCGCGTGCGCACAGCGCACCCTACGGTGATGGCGGTTGAGGCGCTGTTCATGCGCTGACCAATCCCTTATCAACCCAAGACTTCGGAACCGAGAGCGGGAAGTCCATCAGGATCTGCGACAGCATCTTGCCCTGCGGGTCATAACGCAGAGATGCCATACCACCGCCACCGAGTGCATCGGCAATCAGGAAGTTGAATGCCATCAGGCCCGGCAATTCAAAACGCTGTGCTTCGCCTTTGAAGAAGTGCGCCATGTACTGCTTCACGGCTTCTGCGGTGAGCTGTTCGCGCAACAGCGGAACAAACTCTGCACGACGTGCAATCACACCGATGTTGGCGCTGTTGCCTTTGTCGCCGCTGCGGCCGTAAGCCAAAGAAACGAGTGGCACTGAAACTGAATCCGCTTCTTTGGCGACAGCCGTGGTGTCGATTGCTACTGCCGGAGCAGCCGTAAGCGTTGCAACGCCCGCTGCAATCGGAGCAGCAGCATTCTTACCGCCTGCATCCACATGCACTGGCAAGTTGCTCTTCGGTACGAGGCAAGAGAACAAACGCACGACTGGCGTGACTGAAGGGCGACCACCCGAGAAGCCGGTGATGCTCTGCGCCATTGCCGTTGCAGCAGGAATGAATTCGCGCGAGAAAATTTCCAGCGCGCCTTTGTCGGCGCTCTGCACGGAAAGCTTCAACACCACTTCGCGCGTATCGCGACGGCGTGCGTTGGCGCCCCAGTTGGATTCACTGCCGAGCACTTCAACATCGGTGCGCGTGTAGTCCGGCAACTTGCGCTGCTCAAACATCGTGCGTGTGCGGCGTAGGATTGCAGCGGCGACGGCTTCAGCTTTGCCGACGGCATTGCGACCACCAATCATCATCGTGCCAGTGGCGCGGAAGCCATCCTGATACGTCGCAGAAACTTTGTACTGATCGCTCGGTGCGCGGCCTTTGGCGCCGATCACTTGCACGCGGTTGTCGCCCAGCTGCTTCAGCGTCACGCCGCGGAAATCGCAGGTCACGTCTGGCAACAAATAACTTGCGGGATCACCAATTTCATAGACCAGCTGTTCGCTCACTGCAGCGATATTGACGTTGCCGCCAGTGTTCGCAGGCTTGGTCACAACAAAGCTGCCATCCGCTTCGCAGATCGCAATCGGGAAGCCCATGCGATCCCAGTCGGCACTGGTGGTTTCCCAGTCGGTGATGATGCCACCGGTCGCTTGCGCGCCGCACTCAACGATGTGGCCAGCGAGGCTGCCCATCGCGAGTTGATCGTAGTCGTCAGTCTTCCAACCGAATTCGTGAATCAATGGACCGAGTGCAACAGCGCTGTCGACGCAGCGGCCAGTGATGACGATGTCAGCGCCTGCATCGAGTGCCTGCGCAACCGGAAACGCACCGAGATAAGCGTTCATGCTCCAGAGCTTTCCGGGAATGCTTTCGCCGGTGAACATTTCTTTTACGTTGGCGAAGTCGCCAGCGCGTGCGAGCAGATCGTCGCCGGTGACAATGCCAATCGACAGCTCAATGCCCGCAGCCTGCAACTTGGCCTGCAATGCATCGCGGCAAGCCTGCGGATTAACGCCGCCTGCATTGGTAACGACGCGAATTTTGTTGGCCTTGATGGTCGGCGCGAGGCGCGCGATCACATCAGGAAAATCTGTTGCGTAACCCGCTGCTGGATCTTTGCCGCGCGCTTTGGCGAGCAGCGACATCGTGATCTCAGCCAGATAATCGAGAACGAGATAATCGATCTCGCCGGATTCAACGAGTTGCTTCGGGCCTTCCGCTGAGTCGCCCCAGAAACCAGCGCCGCAACCAATTCTTACTTGTTTACTCATAAATGTTTCCCCGTAGGAGCGCCTCTTAGGCGCGATTCTTTCTGCGTCAATCGCGCCTAAGAGGCGCTCCTACAAAATGTTCTTAGGTGCCCGTGAAGTTAGGCGCGCGCTTCTCTTGGAACGCACCCATGCCTTCCTTCGCGTCCTGCGTGCTCGACATCACCGGCACCATCGCCTGCGCGTACTCCAGCGCTTCACGCAGACCCATATCGCGCGTCGCGTTGAAAGCCTGTTTGCCCAGGCGAATTGCGGTGGGTGATTTGTCGATGATGCGCGACAGCAGCCAGTCCAGCTTGGTGTCGAGTTCAGCACGCGGCACGAGATAGTTCAGCAGGCCCCACTCGTAGGCTTCCTTCGCCGTGAACTGTTCGCCGGTGATGCACATCTCTTGTAGTTTGCGCGGCGGCAACACGCGCAGCATGTACGGCAGGATCATCATCGGCGTCATGCCGATCTTGCTCTCGGTGGTGCCGATGCGAATGTCATCTGCCGCAATCACCATGTCGCAAGCGCAGAGCAGGCCGAAGCCGCCCGCCATCGCATGGCCATTCACGCGAGCAATCACGGGCAGCGTGCACTCCTGCAAGCGCTTGAACAGATCAACGATGTAATGCTTGGGTCGTGAGAAATCGACAGCAAACGCAAAACCCTTAGCGCCCTTGGCCAGATCCGCGCCAGCGCAAAATGCCTTGTCGCCCGCGCCGGTCAGCACAATCGCCTTCACTTCGCCGCCCGCAACCGCCTCAGCAATGCCGCGGTCGATGGTCTGCACCACTTCCTGATTCAGCGCGTTACGGCGCTCTTCACGGTTAATGATGATCCAGAGGACGTCTCCACGACGTTCGAGCAGGACAGGGTCAGTAGCGGCTTGCGACATGTTGTTCTCCTTATAAGGGGCCGGCGTGAGCCCCGCTCAGTACCGGGTTCAAGACCGATACGCACAGGACGCCGCAGAATGGAAAACAGATTATTGCAGCGTTAATGAGTCAGCCTCACCCATTTATGGGAGGCCGTTCCGCCCGAGCCGCAACCCAGTTGTTCGGCGTAATTAAAGTCGTTTACACGGAATTAAAGTTGTTGACACTCAATTAAAGTCGTTAACAATTTTGGACCGACGCGCGCCAGGGCAGGGCTCCCTGAAAAAATGACTAAACCGACGCGTATAGGATTCTTTTAGGTCAATGCTTAGCCGCTCTGTCGCAGAGGTGGTAACGCATCGGGCTCGGCGCTATGCAGCTTCTTCCTAAGAAGCGCGGTCTTAATCGCTTCTACATCCATTGATTGCCAAACATAAAGAACGCATATCTATTGCGTTCTTTATGTGTGTAACTTACAATTTTATGTAAGTTAAAATGAGTTATATGTGAATAAATTACAAAAAACATTAACTGATATGCAGCTTAGGCTTTCCGTTGTGCACGGACGCCGTCTCACGCACGAAGATTTAGCGCTGCTTGCGCATGCGAGCACGCGCGCAGTAGGCGAGTGGATGCGTGGATCAACCACCCCGGCGGCAATGTCGTCTGTCTTAAACCTAATGGCGTTGTTGCCACCCGAAGACGTCAATGCAGTTTTAAAAGCCTGGCGTGAAACAAAGATGCAAAAAACTAAAGCGCGCGGCGACCTCGCGAACTCGAAATCAATCCAATGAAGTACTCAGCTGAATTACAGGAGACCACCATGAATGAGATCCGTTTCTACCGTGCTAGCGAAAAGCCTTACGGTGCTTTCAGTAATCTCTTCAAGCGAGATGTAACTTTCGAAGACGAAGTTTTTCCAACAACCGAACACGCATATCAAGCCGGCAAAGCCAGAAAACCAGCTGTTCGAAAGTGGCTGATGTCGGCGCCAAGTCCGGCATTACTCGCGATGGCTGCTCATGGACTATACGTTTGGGACGTATCACCAGACTGGTCCAAGATTAAATTTGATCGCATGAAACGCATCTTGCTTGCCAAGTTCACTCAGCACCAAGATCTAAAAGATTTACTTCTCAGCACTGGCAACGCGAGGTTGGTTGAGGCTGCCACCGTTGATAATGCGGTCAACCGGCTCTGGGGCGAAGTAAACGGTAAGGGCCAAAACAAATTAGGCCAGCTACTAATGGAAGTTCGGGACGAAATTGGAAAATCCGAACAACTCAAAGGCCGCAGCAAAAAAAGCGTGGAAAGTACTAAGCGAACAACACGCAAAAAATTAGAGGCAGCAGAGGAAATTGTTAGTGCTTAAATGAGATTTGCGCTGAGCAAAAATTGAATCATCAACGAGACGGACTAAAAAGTCCTCGCTCATAGGACTTGATGGAGCAATTTGGTTTTCAAGCATCGCGCTCAAACGCAGAGAGCTCAGCTCTCGAGCTTGCTCCACAATCTTCTCTGGGCGCCATGCATCTAGAAGCCCGCGCGCGCCCTCCGTCATGCAGTTAAATGCAGACAATGCCTGGCCAAACGCCAACGCGTTCAGAAGTGACTCATGCCCAACATCATCTCTGCTGCTTACGCCGTCATTAAATAACTTATAAATTAGGCCTGCCGTGCACCAGTCGCCAGCGCCCGCGGTATCACGTTTGTGAGTTGGTAGGGCGTAAGCTCCTAGCTCAAACCAATCCAAGTGCAAATTTGCAGTTTTGAAGCGAAGGCCGCGAGGCCCACGGGTTTGAATTTCGACAATCACAGAGCTGGTGTCGAAGTCTTCGAGGCCGTTTATACGATCATCTGCGTATTTTACGATGTGCGAATACTGCAGCGCTTTTCTAAACAAGGCTACATCGCTTCCAATTTCTGAGGGCTCGAATACAACAAGCCCGCCAAGTTCAGCATAGTGCTGAGCCATTGCGATGCCAGATTCTGTCGGGCGATCAAGGAAGAAAACAGAAGCAGATGGTAACTCTGTGTCGTATGTTGCTGGGTGATCGCGAAGATCCCACTGCGGTTTGCGCCGAGTGCCACAGCAGGGGCACGTAAAACTAAATCTGTGCGTATGCGATTCGGGCTGGCTCAACTGATGTTGGTAAACAACAGGAGTACGCCGATCATCTGATCGCCGCATGAACGTTAGGTCAGCGCCTATGGCAGAGAATTCGTCTTGAAGCATGTCGGCGGCTGAGTCGTCGCCTAGCATGCCAATGGGACTCGTGCCCCAGCCAAGCGAGCCGAGAATAGCCAAAACATTCCCTGCCGAACCGCCGAGAGAACATTTCGAAACGTCACCATCGGGGCCGACAAGAACATCAACGGCGAAGAGCCCGGCTCCAGCAATTCTTGGCGCTTGTATCGTCATAGCATTCGTAATAAATCGCCTAGATCGATTCTCTCATTACGGCCGAATCCAAACATGCCAGAGGTGCTCAGGTAGGCCAACGGATAAATCTGGAAGAGAGGATACCTCGGAACTGTATCCGATGCTCTCTTCATACATTATTGGCAGGTCCAGTTTTAATGCGGCCAAGACCATGCCAACGCTACCAATACGGGAGCCGGCTGGCGATAAAATCGTCTCCGTCGGTTGAAACGTAGATCTTTCAAATGCTTGAAGTCGATTCTTATGAATGCGCGCAATAGTGCGGCACACGTCAGTTGGGTCTGTTTCATGCGCATAAATTATATCTAAGAGATTGACGTCCCACTCGCTGGTGATTTGTCTTTCAAATTCGCGCAGAAGGACGTCTCCTCGACGCGGATTTGAGACGGGAAATGGCAATATGGGGCAGGACTCATCTGGTCGAAGTTCGCGGTGAATTCGCTCAAGCGATGCAATGGAACCCTCAGACAACTGCGGAATCCAGAGTTTAATAACGCCATGTAACTCGTCGGTCCCCATCCGCCCATGAAAGCCATGAATGTAATGAGGGGTATCGCTAGACATCGACTTTGCTTTTAGCGGTTCCTTTGCGCGGCCAGCCATAACGACATGTGCATTGATCTTTATATCTGCTTGGGCGTTCTCGTAGGCTTGCTTTACAACTGGAAAGCAAACCCCGCGTGAGGCTGCTGAAGCGTCCACAAATACGTCTGTGTAGCCTTGCTTAATTAAGGGCTCGCAGACTTTAGTTGCGTTGCGACCAGCGACATTCGCCGTATCGTCAGCAACGATTTTAATGCTCTCGAAAGAAATTTTTCTTCCTGCGAGAATTTTTGTTAATTCAACTCTATTTCGTTCAGCCGACTGCTTCAGAATTCCTGCCACATCTGGTCTCTCTTCAATAAGAAAGAGATAGTCAACGTTAAGGTATTGGGCGAGTAAGCGAGGGAACGTTAAACAAAGATCATTAAAGCCCAGAGTCCCGATGAAAAGTATTTTCCGCTCGGGGCGAATGAAAGCCTGAAAGAACGGAGCGCATTCATCGTTTTTATGTGTGATCAAGGGTTTCATTACTGAGAGAACTCCGGAGTAAGAGACTGAAGCCCCGAAAGAGTGTCTTCAATAAATCCTCCCCGACTTAGGCGCAAACCATAAGCCATACTGGGCAGCGCCCCGAGCTCAAGCAGGCACCACACTTTACCTTTGCACTTGTATTGCGGAACAAACACGAGCGCTTTATATGCAAAAGCGAAATGCAATATTCGAGTAAGTCGCTCAGACCGCTCCAGGACGCGATCCATTTCGTCCTGAGGAACGCCAATTGCATTCGCGCCTAACGTTAGCGGCGCATTAGGCCTGAGAGTAATTTCCTGGCAGCGCGTCGCAATGTTGTGAACTAGGATTCGAACAGAGCTGTTATAAGGAAAATCCCACTCATTCATCGTTTGATTCGCTTGATTGATAAGTGCTTTGTGTTGGCTCCTTGGTGTCAAAGTTGGGCTATTTCCACGGATCATCCTAGCGAGCAATTCGTCGACCAATGAACCTGTCAGGCGAATAAATTGTTCGATGTTTACATTGCTTGCAGCAATCAACTTGTCCATCCCGTAGTAATACGGCCGCTCAAATTGACGCATGAGCTGTATTCGTCCGCCGTCGATGAGGGACGTCGCCGCCATTTTTTCATCGGTGACTGGCTCGCCGATCTCGGTGTCATCTCCAAGCAACCCAAGTTGGGGTGTTCTGTTTCGCTCTCGATTAAGTAGTATGCGCAATGCGGCCAACTTTTCGTCTTCGCGTGCACTTGAAGGGATTCGCCCTCCTATCGTATTGACAAGCGTGTCGGAGAATCGAGAGTCACGCGCGAGCTTGGAAATTTCCTCTCTGAGCTGTTTAATTTGCCCGTCTGGAAGTGTCGCTGATCCAACATCAAGGGTGTTCCGGATATCGCGAATTGAACGGCGAGAGAACTCTGGAATTCCGGCGATGTATCGATTGGCGATGTCGGTCGCAATCGGTTTGAACCGTCTGGCGTCACGAGAGCCAAGTTCCATAAGTTTAATAAGATAGTCGCGTCCCTTAGTCGACCCCGGCGCAAGTCCTTCTTCGTACATGTGTTCTCGCGTCATTGCCTCTCGATAATCTTCTGGGGCAACAACATCCGGTCTACACATTAGCCATCGTGATACGCCAATTGTCTTTGTCTTCAACCAGTCGCGTAATTCAAGAAACTGCGCAGGGTGTAGTTCGTGTGCGTCGTCAATAATGATCATCGGCCGCAGATTGACCCAGGCATCCGCTTCTTGTGTTGGCCAATTTCTAATTTTGAAATACTTCAGGGCTTCGAAAACGTCGTAGCTTGTATTCAAAAACTGGGCTGCCATCGCACCTTCAGCGGGAGGAACGAGCGCAGTAACGATCTTGAAAATCGCAAGCTCAATGTCTCTCGCGTATTGCCGAAATTTAGCGGGACTATCAGCCCCAGTAATAACCGCTAATGAATCCGCATTTCCACCCATGACGATTTCAACGTCAGTTAGTGAAACATTCATTCCTTCAAGTTGGCGAAACCAGCCAAGAACAGCTTTTGATTGCACGAATGCCCTGAGCAAAGCAGAGCGTGTCTGATTCGAATACGGCAAGTCCCAAATCCCGCGAAAGTTTGTACTCATCGCGAGTCGATGGCCCATTAGCACGGGGACGCCATTCAAAATAAGGCCGTTGTAAGTAAGCGCATCCATCAGGCTATCGTTCAGCTGATCGCCCTGAGAAATACAAAGCGTACCAAGCGTTTCAAATTCTACGATTTGCGCAATGGTAGTTTTGCCGCAGCCTGGCGTGCCGACGACCATCGTGAGCTTTTCAAGTAACTCAGACTTTTCAGAGCGAAAGAACTCGTTAACCGGCGTAGGGCTAATGAGAGAAAGTAGTGTGCGCTTATCGGCGATCAGTTCCGTTCGGCGTTTCTTAAACGGATTATCCATGGCTTGAGTGGCGCTTCCGCCTCGAAAATAGTGGTTTCATGAAAGGCTTGGCGTCGTCCTTGGAGGAGGATGCCCATAGCAATGCAAGAGAATTATTTGGCGTGTTGTGCTCTAAAATCAAAGGTAGCCCGCATTGTTTGTAGCCGAACCAGATATCGGATTTTGTGTGTTCGTCCTCAATCCCTTTGTCGTACCAGTCTTGTAAAAGCGCAACGAGTTTTTTATCGCTGTCATTTTCGTTAATCACGATATCGTCCGGAAGCACGTATGAGAATGAAGACGTGTATTCGAACTCCGGGTTATCAACTTTAAACTTCTTGAGATCAGCCTCAATCTGCTTACTAGCCTTAGAAGAGGCAAGATGGTGATGAACATGGATGCGACAATTCGCCGAAAGAAATGTATCTTTTCGAAACCTATTCGCTTTGTGAAACTTTGCAACTTTCCCTTTCCACTTAAGCTCTTTATCGTCGTATCTAATCAAAGATGCTCCAGACCCTGAAAAATCATCGATAAGACACACGATCTCAAACGTCGCATCTCTTTTATCCGGCGGCCCAGAGCGACACATGTCTTTTTGTAGTTCGTTCTGGAGGTCCTTCCATTTGTCATCGCCAATCTCACTAAACGCTACGACCTGCTCATTCGATACAGTGCCCTCGTTATAGCGCCGAAAGACATCCATTTTTGCGCCGTCACTTAACCCGACATACAGTGTTCTTCGTTCTAAAGCTTTTAATCGGCCTATCGCTTGTTCATCCGACCAGGTTTCGTAGAAGGGTATGCCTAGTTCATAAGCAACCTTCTTTCTGGCCATACGCTCTGCGATAGGCATAAAAAGACTTACGAGATGATTCATCTCGCGCTGACTAATAAAAATCAAACGATCCTTTACGATCTGATACGCGGTCAATCTTTTTTCAATATCAGGAAACTGACTCAACCAATTCAATAGCGCGACGTGAAAGCGAGTTGCGGGTTCGAACCCTTGGTATTCATCGTATTTATGCGAGATCATCAGCTGTAGTTCGCGAAATTCCTCCGCAAACTTTGCGTCGTCCCACTTAAGCAGTTGCCCAATCAAAGTAAAAGCAAGCTGAGATTTCATGCTGTAGGCACCTGCTCAAAGATTTTTAGAAGTAGTGTTCTCTCGTCAATTTCAAAAAGGTTTTGCTGACTGGTTATTGACTGCAAATACCAAGACGTCACGTCAGCTTGCTTATTCCCTGCCGGCCCAAAATTCCAGCATGCTGCGAGATTTGCGGACACTTTGTCGCAGCTGAGGCTGAGGCCCTGATCAAGCAGTTCGAAATCATTTCCTTCTTCGTGTCCACTATCGCCAAGGCGCAGAATTTGAGTGTCTTCTTGCAGGCCATATTTCCGAGCAATTTCGCTAACAACTTTACGTTTGCTCGTTACGCCGTCTAGAACATCGATTGAATGACCGGAGGAAAATACGCGCCAAGAGGATTTTCTTTTCTCGTATAGCCATGCTCCGATTGCTGAGCGAAGTCGCGCAGACCTCTGGGCGTCTGGGATGCGCAAACTAAATTGCCCTCCGCGAACAAGTGAATCTAGAGGCTTTAATAAGTCAGCATATGGAGAGCAATTTAGCCAATTCCAAAGCTCTTCGAATTCTGGATTTGCAACGGGCTTTTCAAACGGTTGATCAAGCGACCGGATATAGGCCCCGCTGTAGTAACCCACTACGATTGAACTGTGCATTTCGCTCGGGAACGACTGGAGCAGGCTGTCTCTAAGTGAATCTCCACGCCCTGTTGCAATGGCAAATACCAATCCTTGGCTGACTAGTGGGCAAATCAGATCAACGATCGAGGCTGGCATCCCCTCGTATCGATTCTCGGTTCGGCACAGCGTCCCATCGAAATCAAAAACAATCGCTTTAAATTTCGTTCTTGTTATTTTTCCCCAATATCTTTCCGCAGCTTCTTTGACAAGGGGACTTACCAGATTGGATTTTACGCCGCCCATTTTTCTGCGTGCGGCCAGTTCAAGTATGTCCTGCTTGGCTGGTTGGGGAGCAGCCGACACCTTTCGTATGTCGATGGCATGGATGCGGCGCCCAAATTCAGGCACATCGGGCTGACCGGGATCATAGTCGGCGTCTTTAGCGAAGGCCTCAATTAAATACATCGCGTCCACCAAGCCCGCAACGCAAACATCCTGATCTGATATTCCATCAATCTTTATTTCGTGAAAATTTCGATCAGGAAGGTGAGACGTAATCTCACGCGCTAACGCTGAATCTGTTTCCGAGTAAACGCAAATTACGAAAGGGGGCTGCTGACGAACTGCGAGCTGAAGGTGCCTTCCGTGAGCAAACTGACGTAAGTCTGTAATTTGGACAGAGACGAGCCCTGATTCTGCTGCCTTCGATTCAAAATCGACAGCGAATGGTTTTGCTTGTGCGGAGTAGATCAATAATATTCCGCGACGCTTGGCCTCTTCTACACTTGGGAAAATAGCCAATTCGTTACGCCGCTTTGTTAGGCGAGGTTGACTAAATAAGTGTGCAAGAGACTCGCTAAAACGTTTTTCTCCGAAGAACATTCTGTAAATAATCAGAACTGTCCCAATGAGCGAATTCGTGGCCAGGTATCCATCTTTCCCCCAATCCATGGGATACGAGAATGTCCGCAGCGATTTATTACTCACAGCAAAATCGACTAGAGGGTTACTCGCCGTTAGCGTTACCGCGGCGCAACTAATATCTGCTTGAGCGGAGGCCTGCGCTGCAGCAAGAACGTCCTTGTTTTTACCTTCAGCTGATAGCAGAAGGCTATGAGAAGCCAGACGATTTAACGAAGAAACGAACTCGATGGGAGTCAAAGGGGTCGTAGGCGACTGATGTGCTATTTCTCTAAAAAGCGCTGCGGCTACTGCAGCAGAGTACGAGCCTCCAGACCCAACAATTCTGACATGCTCGCCATGCCATCTGGCAAGAAAATGTTTTAGGCGGCCTAGACTCGCAGCGTCCTGCTTATGCGCCCACTCGTAAGTATTCGCAAAGTTGTCGAGTTCTACTGCATACGACTTTCCCAAGGCGTTCTCCCATTGTTTTGGCGCACCAAATTCAGGTTTGCCTTTGTCACTTTTAGAAGCGATCTAATATCGGCGCATCATATAGCTAACAGCACGAGTGCTGTGCTTAAGACGATTGTAGTTTCCGGACTAACTTCAGATTTCCCCGGTCACATTCAGTACTAAGTTGAGCGTTTACTGGCTAAAAGATACGGAGCCAATTGGACTCCCCCATCGCTGGTTCATCGAATTTTAATGGGGCCGAACATTCCAGTATTGATGACCTCGTTCCAGATCTTCTTTATCGTTTGCCCATCCTCCGGCGTCACAAAAAGAGACGATCTGCTTCCGTGGGGTGTGCCTAGAAAGTAGTGGCGCATTGTTTCCCAGGTTTCAGCAACCGCTGACCATTCCCAGCATGGAATCTCCTTTTGCAAAAGCAATGGCATGGCGATAGCTATTGGAATCATCCGGCCTGGCAGAAGTGGCTTATTCCACTTGCACTTGACCAAAATCGGCGTTGCCCCAGGATTGTAGAACTGCACATTTAGTCGCTCTGCAGTGATGTTTGCGGCGCTGTTATAGGGAAGAGCTTCGACGGAATCGATAACATCTTGGCCATCCCCATATGGACACGTAATAAACCCGTTAACGAAGAATCTCGTGTGGTCTAGTCCGTTGTATCCGCATTGTTCGCTAGGTGTCGTGACGGGATTGCGGTCGTCATGGTTGCTAACAAGTGGGTGCCAAGTCGGGTAACTATCCACAGCCGGACCTAGTTCATTGATGATATCTAGCAGAGCATCTTTGCTCTGCGCTCTTGCAGGCTCATCAGTATCTCTGGTTCTTATTAGGAGGTAACGCTCCACCTCTTCGTATCTAACTCGGGCTGCTTCATCCGCTCTAAAAGGCATGTTCCTTTCTCACAATCAATCGGGGTTCCGGCATGATAATCGCTTCTAATGCATAAAACTATAATTTCATGCATAAAGATCGATTGTTATGAGCAACTACATGAATGTTATCTATATTTAGACGGTTAATAATGACGAACATTGGCTGGCAAAGTCACGGCAAGATCAGAATGCATGGCGATCTCCTCAGTATTTGCAGCTAGCCGTTGGCAGCAATCTGAGCGCAGAGCTACTAAACGCCCTTTGGGTTGGGCGCCTAAACATAAAGACATTTTCTGCCAACACAAGTGACAACAATTTCTGAGATTGCCGCTGCCCGGCCGAGTCAGTGTTCTGCGCCCTCAATCCATTCTTGCACGTGCGCTTCGAGAACCTCGAGCGTCACTGCACCTGCAGTCACTAAGCGATCATGAAATTTCTTGAGCGAAAATTTAGAGCCAAGACGTTGTTCAGCGCGACGTCGAAGTTCCAGTATCTTCATTTCACCCGTCTTGTACGACAAGGCTTGCGCAGGTAAGCCAATGTAACGGTTCACTTCCGTCTCAATAGCTGCCGGGCTAGTCGTCAGGTACTTTTGCATATAGGTAATAGCGTCATGACGAGTCCATCCCAACGCATGGATGCCTGTGTCCACTACCAAGCGAACGGCACGATGGATTTCCATCTCTAATCTTCCGTAGCGGAGGTATGGATCGCTGTACAAACCTAGATCCTCGCCCAGGCCTTCGCAATACAGTGCCCAGCCTTCGATGTAAGCAATATATCCAGCCATGCTGTATCGCCGAAATGCGGGCAGATCCTTCATCTCCTGAAGCAGTGCAATATGCATCAGATGACCGGGCCACCCTTCGTGCAGGACTAGTGGAATATGAAGGTAGCTTGGGCAACGCTCAACCAAGCTTGTCACCCAGAACTTACCTGCAGACGTATTGTTAGCGGGGTTGGGGTGCGCAGATGCAATCGGATAATAAGCAGCTAGTGCTTCAGGAACTGATTCAACGCCGTAGGTCATGCGTGGAATCAGTCCAAATAATTCTGGGATGCGTCCATCAATACGCTTGGACAATACCTCTATCCTTTCACGGAGCGCGTTGGCATCAGTCGAGAAGAAACACTTTGCGCTGCGTAAGTAATTTTGAAATGTCTCAACGTCGTTGCCGAATCCCGCTTCATTTGCCGTCTTCAGTATTGCAGTTGATATGCGCTCTACTTCTGCTAGTCCGGTACGATGAATTTCATCTGGATCTGCATCAGCCGTCGTGTAATAAGACACTAGATGT
Organism: Stenotrophobium rhamnosiphilum; assembly: GCF_003052265.1. GTDB lineage: Bacteria > Pseudomonadota > Gammaproteobacteria > Nevskiales > Nevskiaceae > Stenotrophobium > Stenotrophobium rhamnosiphilum. The sequence goes on along the minus strand of NZ_QANS01000006.1, from coordinate 112,289 downwards.
TGGTAGTACTCTCGTCCCATTGGGGCGTCGGCACAACTGACACTGTTGCGGATTGCTGGACGATATATAGCTTCAAGCTCGTCTGCGTAGTGTAAGTAGGCCGGTTTGAGTACGTTTGCAATTAACTGCCAAACTTCCTCTATCAGAGCGGTTGGGACTGTCCCTTTCGGAATGTTTCGTAAAGGTTTGTACCAAGCACAAGCTTCGACATCTTCGAGAACGTAAGCGCGGACAGTGGCCAACACAGGCTCAAGCAAGGCAGCTGGCAATACATAGCCTCTGGATGCCCCCAGTCTGAAACGCTCGAGGTAGTCTTCGAAAACCTGGGGGATTGAAGCTAAGCGTATGACATAGTCTTGCAAGGCTTGCTCATCCGACAGCACAGTCTTACTGATCGCGCTTCCAATTACGGCTTCAGGTCCAAATGGATATATCTGTGGACGTAAGTATTCCTCTAGCCGGAACTGTTCGCAGACCACTGTTAGCTCACGGTGCAACAGATCGTATGTGATGCGATCTTGCGAGGGCAGCTCTTCACGATTGATCGCTTCGAGTTTTAAGATGAATTCCCGATCGACCAGATTCCGGTGGCGATGATCGGCGATGGATTCCTTCAGGAATATATGTCGTGCGCGCGGATCACCGTGTTCAGCCGCAAGAGGCGGGTATTCGCCGATATGGAAATCCCAGCAGGCTGCCGCCAAGGCAGCAAGATTATTCGATTGCATTGATATCAATAGTCTAGTTTGTGGATGCTTACGCGCGCTTCTTACGCGATGGTGTTTTTACCTTTTCAGGTAATAGCGCGCGCTCTATTATTTCTTCCAGGACGCTGAGTGCTGCGGTTGCATCCGCAGTCGGATCGCGCAATGACCAATGTGCAATCGCACTAGCGCCACCGTTGAGGACTAGCGCAATAGCAACATCTCGCTTCGTCGGCTTCCGGTTGTGTGTAGCCGCCAGAAGCTCCGCAAGTTCTTGGATTGCAGACTTCATATATTTTCTTACTTGCTTGCCAAGAACAGCTCCGGGTAAAAGACTTTGCGCCGAGAGCTGCGCGCCAATTCGAAACATATCGGGCTGTTCTTTTATTTCCAGCAACGTCATAGCGCACGCGCCGCGAACGTAATCCTTTGGCAACCATTTGGCTCGAAGTTCGCGCATGCCTTCAAGGCCATAGTTGCCTTGCACGAATGACTCTAAAAGCATTTGCTCTTTACCGCCGAAGTGGTAGTGCACAAGGCCGTGATTGACCCCTGCCTTGCGAGCAATAGCTTTGACCGAGGCTTCTGAAAAGCCATCTTTTGCTATGACTTGGCGTGTTGCTGCCAGCAGTTTTTCACGCGCATCTGGTTGCGAAATAGCTCGTTTCTTGGCTGGTGTAGGAGCGGCCTTGCGCTTATTAGTCGTTTGTATAATTTTCTTAGTCATACGGCTAAATCTACATGCAGTGCTCGCCGTATGAAAATTATCTATAGAAATTAGGTAGTTCCACTGACGGGCTTCACTCGCGGTTACATTTCTAGTGAGTAACTGACATTCGGCGACGGGCGCGCTTTCAGTGTTTTCATGGATATCCAGATGTGCGCTTCATGTCCACACTCGACTTGAGTTTTGTGGTTTCGTGAAAAGGGATATCGATGAAAGCTTTAATCAAAAAGCACTCTTGCGAAGGTCTGTGGTTGGAAGACGTGCCAGAGCCTGTAATGGGCATCAACGATGTACTGATCAAGGTCAAGCGCACAGCCATCTGCGGCACTGACATGCATATCTGGAATTGGGACGCGTGGGCGGAGAAGACAATTCCCTTGCCTATGGTGGTTGGACACGAGTTCGTCGGGGAGATCGTGGAGGTCGGCTCTAACGTCAACGACTTCCATGCTGGACAGATTGTTTCAGGAGAGGGTCATGTGGTTTGCGGCCGCTGCCGGAACTGCATGGCCGGCCGTCGGCATCTGTGCGCATTTACGAGTGGCATCGGTGTAAATCGATCTGGTGCATTCGCCGAATACGTGGCGCTACCGATGTCCAACGTCTGGGTGCACAAGCCTGGCATCGATCTAGACGTTGCCTCTTTATTTGATCCTTTCGGAAACGCCACGCACACAGCGCTCAGCTTTCCACTTCTAGGCGAAGACGTATTGATCGCTGGAGCGGGCCCAATTGGCATCATGGCTGCAGCGGTGTGCCGCCATTCAGGCGCGCGTCATGTCGTCGTTACCGACATCAATCCAGAGCGCCTCAAGCTTGCAGTAAAGATGGGCGCAACATGCGGCGTCGATGTGCGCACAGAAAAGATCGAACAGGTGCAGAAAAAACTCGGCATGAAAGAAGGCTTCGACGTGGGGCTAGAAATGTCTGGGAACCCCGATGCCTTCCGTGGCCTTATAGAGAGCATGGCTCACGGGGGCAAGGTTGCCATGCTTGGAATTCCGCCTAATGACGTGGCCATCAACTGGAATTCCGTGATCTTCAAAATGCTTACGATCAAGGGCGTTTACGGGCGTGAGATGTATGACACCTGGTACAAAATGTCGACCATGATTGAGTCTGGCCTTGACCTCATGCCTATCATCACGCACCGCTTGCATTACACGAATTTCGCCGATGGCTTCCAAGCCATGAAGAGCGGCATAGCAGCGAAGGTTGTACTGGACTGGGACCGCCCATGAACGTCGCGTTCAATAATTATCTGCAACCCGATTCAAGCGCGATCCATGTTGTCGAGTTGTACAAGCGTGAGCATGGAGGACAACAGTTTGAATAACGATTCCAACCTACGTCGCAGCATGCTTTTTGCTTTTTCTATGCCAGCAGTAATGCTGGGATTTATGCATGCGCCTGAAAGTAGCGTGCAGGGCATATATGCAAAATTTGGTGGCTTGTCATTGACAGCAATTGCGGGTGCGATGCTTTTCTCGCGCTTGTTCGATGCAATAACTTATCCACTCATTGGGCATCTTTCTGACGCAACATTCCGAAAGGCAGGTACGCGAAAGGCATGGATTGTGGCTGGGACCATAGTTACGGTTGTTGGCTTATGGTTTCTATATCGCCCACCTCCGAATGTGACGATTACTTATTACACCATTTGGACCATCGTGACGTATGTCGGATGGAAGCTAACTGAAATACCTTATGGCGCTTGGGCCTTGGGCTTATCAAGCGATTACGTACAGCGTGCGCGCGTACAACTTTGGCGCTCAATGGGGATGATGTTTGGAAGTCTAATTTTCTACGTGGTTCCATTTCTGTCAAAAGCGTTCGGCCTTTCTGAAACGACTGAGATGACCATGCAGACGCTCGGCTTTACTGCAGTGCTGATCGCAGTCTGTGTGCCGCTGCTGAATCTTTATGCTTTGGCGACAGTTCCCGAAGGCGGTAGTCCGTCAACCAAAACAGAATCAAGTGCGGTGGGTGATTGGCGAGGCACCTTGCATGCGGTTACCAATAATCGTCCGTTGCTACATCTACTAATCGCTTTTGTTCCCGTCACATTTCTGAACGGAATGTCTGCTGGCGTTACGTATCTTTATGCCGATTCCTACTTGGGACTCGCGGAGCAGTTGCCAATAATTCTATTGCTAGGCGTGCCTTTCACACTGTTGGGATTGCCGTTCTGGGGATGGGTTTGTCTGAAATATGAACGGCACCATGTTTGGGCTGTTTCACTAATACTCGCATCCATCGCGTACGCAGGAATGGGCTTTGCACCTGTTGGAAGTGCAGGTTTTCCCTTCATGGTTACGCTGTATCCCATAACGTGTTTTTGCCAAATTGCGGTGGGAGTTACTGTCCCGGCAATGATGGGCGACATCATGGACCACGAGCGTCTTTGCACGGGAGAGGATCGCTCCGGAATTTACTCGGCAATTCTGGCATTTGTAGCAAAATCCATGACAGGCATCTCAGCTGCGATTGGGTTGGCTGTACTTGGTTGGCTCGATTTTAATGCAGCGGCGCATTCTCAGACTGCAACAGGCGCATTCGCAATTCGGCTTGTGGCTGTATGGCTTCCGGCGCTAGGCATGGCTTGCGGAGCGCCACTTATTTGGCGATTTCCGATCAACCGTGCGCGCCAGGCAGAGATACACGAGGCGATCAAAGTACGTGAAGCCGCTGCCCTCAAATAATCCAACGTACGCAACATCGCTCTGCTGTGAATGCGAAGTTAATTCCATCCTGATCTAGATAAATATTCAGATATGAACATTGTGATAATTGGCGCAGGCGTTGCGGGTGCGAGTGCCGCATTGGCGCTAGTCAAGCAAGGCCATCAAATACAGATATACGAACGTCGTCCGCTTGCGGCCACGATGGGTGCAGGCTTGGTGATATGGCCGAATGCCAGCTTTATTCTTTCGTCATTTGGCGTGTTGCCGTATATCGCCGCGGTTAGTGGCCGGCCCAAAAAGATGCGGCGAATAGACCAAGAAGATAATCCGCTAGGACATATCGATATCCCGCACCTGGAAAAGTTGATGGGATCTCCAGCGTATTCAATCTTGCGTTGCGATCTGCAATCTATCCTTTTGAAGCGGCTTGCTTCACTCGGGATAGAGGTCGCCTATGGTTACAACGCACACACCATTCAGCTTGGTGCCGATGGCAGGTGCACGGTGCGTTTCGATAACGGGCACACCGTCTCGCCGGATTTAATCATCGGGGCAGACGGCCGCAAAGATTCGGTAGCACGGCAATATGTGGCAGGCGACAACTCACCGGTTTATCAGGGTTTTGTGAATTGGCTCGGCGTAGCTGAGTTCTCTTCCCCAGTAATCGATGAGGTTGCCATTTCAGACTATTGGGGATGCGGTGAACGATTCGGACTTGTCGGCATAAATCCACGCAAAGTCTATTGGGCCGCAGCGCAGGCTGATGCCACTGAGCATGATGCGATTGAAGCCGACCACAAAGAGGTTGTCGCAGAATTATTCGACTCGTGGCCAGCGCCAATCAGCAAAGTAATTCGCGCTACTGAAGCTCACGCCATTCGAAAAATTCGGGTGTACGACTTGGATCCCTTGGCTGTCTGGCACAGGGATAACGTTCTATTGGTTGGTGACGCCGCTCACGCGCCACTTCCAACCTCCGGGCAAGGAGCGTGTCAGGCGATAGAAGATGCATGGCATTTAGCCGCGTGCTTGGAAAAGGCCAGTGCCGATTTGCCAAGTGCCTTAGAGGCATTCACGCAATTACGCAAAGAGAAGACCTCTGCGATTACTGTGCAGGCCCGCGAGTTTGCGAGCGCTTTATTTTCCACTGACCCGGAAGTCTGTCGTATCCGCGACCAACGCGCGAAAGCAGCTGATCCGATATTGAATGTCAGTGCACTTGCCGCGGGTTGGGGTGCCGGGTTACCGATGCCCATCCAAATTAATTAGCTGTACTGCAATTGGTCTAGTCAATTCACTTGTGAAAATTGCTGGGGCGAAGGCAAAACTAAAGGATTTAAATTTAAAAGCAGTATTGCTATCAAAAAGTTATTCGTGATTTGAAGCGAGGCTAAGCCGCGATAAGCGTAGCTGAAGCGCGAGCAAGTAGATTCAATTTCGTAGAGATGTTTTACAGCAAAGTGGGTGTGACGAGCTCCACTATTTCACCGATATCGTAAGAGCTAAAAAAGTGGCAAATCAGAAGGCATTCTGATTCGTTATTTCTGGTGTTTCTATGTATGGCGGGCCGAATAGTGGAGGAATAAGTTAGAAGTTATCTATTACAAGCGGCATTCCGGTTCATGGCTGATCCCGGATAGTCAAAGCTGCAGGAGAATGTACGCGTGCCAAGGAAAATTATATTTACGGCTGCTGTTGCCTGTACCTTCATCGCGGCCCAATCCGCCGCGCAGCAGTCTCCGCCGGCCAATGAGGCTGCGCACACCTCTGTGTCACAAGCGGACACTTCCGCCGCCACCACGGAAGCATCGCCACCAAGTAATACCTTGGCCGATGCGGATTTCGAATCATTGCTGGGATCATCAACAGATGCAGCAGGCGCTTCGACGGAACCGTCCCCGGGAACGGCGGCTGTCGATTTGCCACAAGCTAGTGAGACTGCTGCCGATCAGACAGCATTCAATCCCGAAATGGAGTCGGGGCTCACTCCGTCTGCGGATAAGGGAACGGACGCGAACGCTACGTATTCACCCGATCCAGTCGCGGTAGAGAAAGTTGAATCTAATATTGCGCTTCCTGATGCCAAGCGATCAGCGCAACTTGAAGAAATTGTAGTTACAGCTACAAAGCGTGAGCAGTCCGTGCGAGCGATCCCTGTGAGTATTTCTGCTCTAGACGGCAAAGCACTCGAGACTCTCAACGCACGTCAGCTCGACGACATCATCACAATGGTGCCTGGCGTTAATCTTCAAAGTACTGTTGCAGATAAAGCGCAGCAAATATCCATTCGTGGTGTAGGTCCGAGCGATGGCGCGAATCAAACTACAGGCGTGCTGCTGGACGATGTGCCACTGACTGATCCATACGGCACTTTTGCAGTGGCCGATCCCGATCCGTACGACATGAAGAACGTATCGGTTTTGAAAGGACCGCAGGGCACTTTATTTGGCGCATCAGCGCTCAATGGTGCAATTCGATATGAGCAAAATAAGCCTGAGCTGGAGACATGGACTGGCCGCACTTTCGCAAATTGGCAGTCACTGAAGGATGGCTCTTCCAGTCCGACTTTTGGATTGGTTCTGAATGCACCGATTGGTGACTCTGCGGCATTTAGAGTTAGCGGTGTCTATCAGAAGGTTCCAGGCTTCATCGACTTTGACACGCCTGGTAGACCATATGTCAAAGATGGCGATGCCGCGAAAAAATGGACTGGTCGTGCGCTCGCGCTATGGCAGCCAACAGAAGAGTTGAGCGTGAACTTGTCGTATATGCAGCAAAAGCGCACTACGCAAGAACTCTCTTTCATTACTAATCAGAATGCCGAATTCGTTCGAAAGGACGCGCCAACGGCGAGCCCCAAGGCCGTCGAATTTAAAGTCGCTACTTTAGATGTCCGTTATGCATTTGATTGGGCCACGTTGGTTTCCCAGACTTCGCGTCAAGGAAAAACTTCGGTCCAGGATATCAACGCGAGTTATACGTTGTCTGAGCCTCTCGCCGCGCAGGGCGTCGATCTCGATCATGCATATCAAAATGTTAATGCTGTCGGCTATATGCAGGAATTGCGCCTAGTTTCCAATGACAGTGAGCCATGGGCTTGGCTCGGCGGCGTTTTCTACAACAAATATCGTGCGTCTATCGACTCGGATATTTATTTTGCGAATACGAATGTTCCGGCATTAATTCCTGGACTTAGTGGGCTATTGGGAAATGTGACGCAAGCTGCTTTCTCTGCACGCGGGCTGTCATTGGCTGAGCAGAAGTTTGATCCACTGATCGCAACCGAGCGTGCTTTATTCGGTGAGGTTACGCGGACATTATTCGATGATTGGGCTCTTACCTTTGGTGGTCGTCTATATCAATCTCAAGTCAACGGAACTGGCACAACCACGGGTTTGCTGACGACCGCATTTAACCAGTCGGTAAGCGTAAATAAAAATCTTGAAGTGAAAGGTCACGGATTTAGCCCGAAGTTTTCGCTTTCATGGCAAGCCAGTGACGATCTGTATTTCTATACAACTGCATCTCGCGGATTCCAATTCGGCGGCGTGAACTTACAGCCCGTAAGCATCCCTGGCATCGATGGAGAGCCGCATCCGATATTCAAGTCTAGTACGCTGTGGAACTATGAAATTGGTACGCGCACGGACTGGCTTGATAGGACGCTTCGTTTCGACATCACGGCTTTCCACGTAGATTGGGCAGATGCACAAACTTTTGAATTAACTAAGAGCGGATTAGGTGGCTACGTCGACAATGTTGGCTCTGTAAGCAGCAACGGCGTTGAGGCTACTTTCAACTATCTGACGCCGGTCGAGGGATTGTCCTTTTCAACGTCAGCGTCATACATCATTGCGAAGACGAACTCGACGTTCAACGATGCCGGAGGAAATAGCATTGCCCCTGGCACTGACATGCCCAACTCGCCGCGCGTTCAAACATCAAGCGTGCTGTCTTACAAGCTTCCATCTGATCTTTGGAAGGCCAGTGCATCGGTGATGCACTCCTATCAAGGTAAGGCCTACAATGACCTTGGACATAACCACGTCATTGGCAATTACCATTTGCTCAATTTCAATTTGAACGTGGGTCGTTCGGATTTGCCGCTTGCCCCATCACTGAGTTTCGGTGTGACCAATCTGACCAATGAAAAAGCGATTGTGGGCATCTCTGCAGGACCGAATGCGGAAGGGACTATATTCCCTACATCCTACTCCCGACCTCGCATGATGAGTCTACGTTTGGACTTGGCATTCTGAAGAATACGGGGCCAGAAAATTTATTGATCTTTCAATAAGAAACGCAATCAGCCGCTTATTCGTGCAATTGTTTTTATGGGGTCGTTCATTGCGCGTCAGAGAGCGGTCTTTGGCTTAACTGACGTCTGCAATTTGCAAATATTTATTTGGGGCTGTAAAACTCTGGCTCAGGGAAGCTAAAAAAATAAAATAAGAGAACGACTATTTAGTCATACCGTCTTTTCGGTATCAGTAGCGGCACTCTCAAACGACATTCGCTTGCACAAGCACTAACTCGAAAGTAAATGCAGCTGCTGAGTGGGGAACTAACATGCGATTAAAACGCAATCTGTTTCTTGGGGTCATCGCATTATATTTTTTGACTGCACACGCTCAGGAAACTGGAGGCATGGGCCAAGGCGCAGCTTTTAAGCTGCCTTCGAAGCAGCTAGGCGACCCGCGGTTCACAACCTACGGCTATGGCGACATCGACTCACTTCTTCATGAATACAAATTGGTGCTCAAAGACCAGGACACGCATAGTCACAAAGTTCCCGGCGTTAAAGTGGGCGGTACCTTCGTTCCAAGCAACGAATATGGGAAGCCGTTCAAGCTCGAGCTATATTCCCCGTCGCTATACGATCAGCTGGCGAAGCAAGCTCTCGATGATGCCGTGCAATCGTGTGTCGATTCGATGGACGAGATTCCGTATTCATTAGCAGACAGTCCCGGACCTCCCGATCCAACAACTCGAGATGACGTGACCAAGTTTGTAAATGCATGCATGAGCAAAGATGAGCAATATCCAAAAGTCGATCATGTCGTTGCAGAGCAAGCCACGGTTGCATTGGTCTATCAAGGCAGTGTTCTTTGCATGGGATTGCTTATTAATGACAAGAGGCTTGTCACGAGTCGTCATTGTTTTGTTAGCCGTGACGAAGGAAAACTTACTGCGTTAGCGACGAAGCCCAAAGATTGGCGCGGTTATACCCTCGACGGACATAGACAAATCACGTTTGAAGGCTTTGAGAAGCTCGAAACGAAATCTGAATTCGACATCTCTCAAGACGCGATAACGGTGCCAGTTGTGGTCACCACCGTCGGTAGTTCAGTTTCCCCGCTGCCCAGGGTCACTCATCAAGAGCCCAAAGCAAAAATGTCATTTTGGTTGGCTGGGCCAATTCCGTATTTGGCAAAGATTGCTAGCCAACCAACCGCAACTACGAAGTACGACTCTAGCCAAATTCACTGGAGAGACGGTATTCGATATCAAAAATGGCTGGGCGGAAGTTGCAGCATTTCGGAAATCCAGAAGGACTGCGTCTTTCACCAATGCCAATCCTTTTTTGGATTCAGTGGAAGCCCCATGATCGTCTCGGCTCGAACGCAGGGTGATCAGTCAGAGATAGTTTGGGTCGGTGTTCATTCCGGAGCCCCGGGAACCGGAGCCGAAGGTTGGAGCAGTTGTTCATATGTCCATGCGTCGAGTGACAGCTTAGACGGAAATGTAGCGAGCTTATGGAGAGCACAATGAAAAATTATTTATTAATAACTGCGTCAGCCTTTTCCGTAATGGGCTGCTCACTATTTCAAACCAATGCGCGGCCAAACGACGATTTACGAGGAGCTGGAGCTCCCGTCACGCGCGCCTACTTTTTTAAAGAATGCCCTCCAGGTGCAGAAGAAAGTGCAGCTCCAGTTATCAAGGGTTTTGACACCGCTTCACTGATTGTAAGTGCGATTGGATTCGTAGTGGACAAGACAGCTGATGCAGTAGTGGCTGCAGCTAAGGACGATAAGGAAGCATTAACATTTACGGGGTCAGCTCCTGAAATGATGTATGCGGACGCTAAGTTGCGGGGTTGTCTCGCAATTGTCATCGCTCCCAGAGCTCAGGATGGCGAATGGTGCAAGACCGACGCTAATAAGCAATATGCTCATGGTTGGAACAAAGACTTATGCACGAACACTCCAGATAAGTTCACTAAGGATTTGTGGCAGCGCCAAAGCCTCGGGGCTCCCGCGCTATTCGCCAAGATTCAATTCGGAGGAGCTTCATTTGGTTCCACGCCAGCAGGTTATGCGATACCGCAATTGGTCGCGTTGTATTACCCCAAACCACTTGCGAACCGTGACGCTTCAAAAATTGAAAGCTTAACGCTTACGGTAAAAGCATTAGCTCCTCTTAAGAAAAACTCTGCTACTGGAGATAGCGTCTTCGAAGTTGTCATTGCAGGTGAGGGGTTGAGTCCCAAGCCCGGCTTTAGAAATACTTCCGACGGATTGGGTGATCAAGGGCTCTGGATTGTCGTTCCAAAGGTTGAATCAAAAACGCCTGTGCCTAAATTTGATGGCCCGGTCAACCTGACGGTAACGGTAACCGAAACGCCACATGCATCGGAGTGGCTCCAAAAAGTAGCCGCCTACGCTGATAAACATCGTGACGACGCTAAAACAGCGTTAGATAAGCAATTTAATCCCGCAACCATCGCCGTCGCTCAGAGTTCTGATGAAGACAAAAAAGCTGCAGCGGACATAGCGCTTGCAAAAGGATGCGGTGAATTAATTACGCTTCTAGGAAAATCGATAACGGATAAAGGAATATACGATGCGGCTAACGCACAGGCTTCCAAGGATCCTCTAGACCTGGCGAGCAAGAAAAATGCTGCCAACCTCTCGATGGCGAGCTGCTCGGCAAAGTATCTAGAGATCACACGTCAAACAAAGGATCGGCCTGTCTGTTCCATTCCTGATGATCTAGAAGCAAAACGTAAAGGTGTTTGCCCTTAATGCTTCTCTGCAACTGATGATATTGAAGTTTGGCTTTGTCATAAATTGCTATCAAAATGCAGGAATAAATAAGCCTCCGAAAGGGGGCTTATTTCATCTGGCAGATCGACGGGAACGGAAAGCCGCAGTTGGCGACCTAATGCCGACTAATGAGCCAATTGAGCATGACAATTCGAGCGATGTGACGGATGTTGCGGCTGCTAGTTTGATGCCGCATCTGTAGCCCGGAGAGTCCACCGCGACCACCGCTTACATCGTCGTAAAGTAATTTGCCCCCATGGGCTACAGCAGATCGCAATCCATATAGGCCTTTCTTATCCTGTACAGATACGTTGGGAGACGGAGCATACTTTTCGATAAGCTCAACGAATTTATCTGAAATTGAAGGGCCTAGGCGCTTTCTACAAGTTGAACATTCGGCGTGTGCGCTCGCTTGAGGCAAAAGTGCTTCAAGCCCATTGATCAAGGCCAAGAACTCGGCCGATTGAGACGTTTCTTGTGCTCGCCGTGCGTGGTTAAACCAGTAAGCAGCGCATTGGAAGGTGTCTCGGTCTTCTTCTGTCAAAGAAAAGTACGCGTCCAATCGGTTTTCAAACTGTTCCGGCAGATCGAGCACTTCGTTGCCTGCAATTCCCCTGAACCCGTAATAATCATTGTCTGGGTGTCGATTCAAGGCTGGGAGATTTGATACGTCGCTGAAGGCGTTTGTCGGGCCCGGAAGAGTGATCCAGTATCCTTCTTGCGTGTAGATATTCTTCGAAGATCTTGTGGGCTCATCGTGGAGTACTACCCATCGCTTGATTACGCGATTTGAGATTCCGGAACTGATCCAAGGGAGAAGAATTACGCACAGAAGTTCTAGGTTACGTGCTGCACGACCGTAACGCAGGCTGTTGATTGAAGCGCTACTGCTTTTAGAGAAAGCAATTTCTAAGACAAAGGGATGATCTCCTGTCGGATGCCCAGGCATTGGGGCGTCCGGTGGACACGGTAGTATCTGAAACACGTCCTTATACCGAAAGGTTCCAATTACAGGAACTGCACAGAAGAGGATCTTTCTATTGACTCCCTGTCCATGGTCCCGGCGCAGTTCTTCGGCGATGCGCAGGTGCAAGACTTCAAGATCGGACTCTTGCCAGTTGGGGCCAGGGCTAATCGCCTGCAGCTTTCCTCTCTTGCTGTAACTAATACGCACGGCGTCTTCGCCTTGCGTTCGACCGTAACTAACTAGATCGGGCCCCTGAGCAGAGCCGTGGGAATAGTAGTTGAATATAAGTTGCTCGAGTTCGAGCTGATCGAGTCCTTGCCCGCCGATTTCGTTGAGGATGTTTCTTTCTGTCATTGTTGCTCGCTCCGATTTGGCCGAACTCAGTCATTTGACTCAAAGGGTCCAAGCGACAAACGGAGCCTGACTCGGATTTCTCGAGAAAGTATCCGATCGAAATTGGACTAAAGCGAGTCTGACGCCCGCCTGTGTAAATACACATTTAGATAATCGCTTCTGCACGATCACATAGCGGTTTGCCGACTAGGTTGAAAGGACTTGCGTTAACAGATACTGCGTCCAACACTGAATCTACTCGTCAAAAAATGATGATGGTTTGATGCAATGATTTTCTTGTTTTTTGAATAGGCCCGAGCAACCGGTAGGTTGTCTCGGGCCTTTCCATTTATTTCGACTTGCGTTTGGTTTTTTGCTTGGGATTTTTAGGCGCAACGTAATTGGGTCCATGCATGGGATATTGAACGCCCAACTCGGGTACTTCTGGGTAGCCTGGATTCTCTTTGCGAATTCGCCTCCATCCCCAGTTATCAATAACAGTATCGCCATCACAGTCCGCATACGGGCATAACTGCCAACTAAGCTTTTGGCGATAAGCTCCTTCTGGATACGCCCGCTCACAATGGATGCAGTACGAGTATGAATCTGCCACGTTTCCATTTACGCCGGTACCCTTGGAGGCGCTTACCTGCGGTGAAATTAGCTTCTCGCCGCGAGCCGGCGCTCCAAACGCAGACATCAAATGCTCCGGAATGGGTTGCTGCGGTAGCACCGGGTGAGCGCCAAGTCCTTCGTAGAGCGTGCCTTTCCACCAAAATACCTCCGGAGGAAAGAAGCTGCTGGATTGCACAAGCTCTACAGCATCTTCAAGCTTTTCCGGCGCAGTTCCTCCGGTCCTGACGAAAAGTCGATATTCGTCGGCCATGCGCTCGTATTCAGTTTCGGATTCTGGTTCCCATTTGTCTTCATCACCATCGCGAAAGCGCGCAATGAGTGGCTTTCTACAGAGGCCAAACAAATAGAGGTTCTCGGTGAAGAGGGCGGTATCGACGTTCTCAGCTTCCTTGAGGTCGTACGCGACGATTAGGTCGTTGGCAAATGCCAATTCACAGTGACGACTCGCATCTGCATGCAAAGTAAGGTGGTGCCAATTCGGCAGGCCAAATCCTCGTGCGATCTCTTCAAGCGCTTCGTTGTGGGTTTTTCCGGTTTCGCGATGAATTAGCTTCGCCCGCTTCTTAAAGCGAGATATGGCTTTGCTGGGGAAAAAATAAGTATCAGGCATGACGATCTCCAAAAATGGTCGTTATGCGAGGTGTCCACTGCCGCGCGCGACCAGTTGGATAGTCAATGCGAAGGCACATCAAAAAGATCGTCCCATTCGGGTATGCCAAGGTGGACAGCCAGCGTCGATCCCGCTGTGCTGAGATCGTACTGCTAGTGTGTTGGCCAGCGCAAGCTGCACCGTCGTTGGCCGAATTGTGTCGGGCGCGGGCAAGATGAGTGACCGCTTTCTGATGGGATTACTGGCTGGAAATATTATTTGGCATTGATACTTGGGTTTGTACTTTGAATCTGCTTAGCCCGGTAGTAAGCACCGCGGCGGCCAGTGGCTTCACGATATTCAAGATCGAAAAGGCGAGATTCGTGAACGACCTGGCGCCAGCTGCTGCATTTGTATTTGGAGGGAAGTTGATCGGGATATCTTTCGGCAATCCATAAGCCAGCCGACGCGACGGGAGTCCATCCGTCGATAGCCAACTCGGCGGCTGCCTCAAGGAATCCACGAACGATTCCAGATGTGGGCCAATTCACTGAGCCATCAGGCGCTATGCCATTGATCACCAAATCGCGAAAGGCATCAGATTGAACGAAGTCTGCCGCCAATCGACGGGCTTGGTCCATGTGTTCGGCCCAGCCCCGCAATTGCTCATAATGCTCATCAATTCGACTGTAGGCTGTTGTTAAGGCTTCCTGTGCCTCTCGGCATCCGTCTAAGCTCCAGAGATCGTATTGGTCAATGAAGTGGTGTACCAGATTGTTTCGTAGCAGCACTAGCTCCTTCAGGTCTTTCTCTGTCCTGTCGTAATCATCAACGGACATGCGCAAATTCATTTTCATCCTGAACGAGAAGATGTTGTCTGGTCCATCTGATTCAGAAACGTCTTTTGTCTCATCGGTTGTGACATATGTCCCGAAGAGCTTGCCAACTAGGGTGCCCAGCGTATTGCCGGCGGTATCCGCAATTCGCTCTGTCTGATTTGATACTAGGGGCAGCCCAGACGCTGAGATTTCGTGGAAGGCTACGATGGCCTTCATTAATTTTTCGTACTGCTGCAATCGCAAAAGACAGCGTCCGAGCATTCGCTGAACATTCCGTTGCTGCGCTTGCAGTTCTTCGCCCATCGGTTGCACGCCAAAATTTGTCATATTGCGCTGATGAATTATTTCGAAAAGTAGAGACGACTACAACACTTGCTGACAGCGGCGGAGCCTAACAATTGCTTTTGATGATCCATAGAATTCCATAAGAATTATTGCGGCGTCATTTTCAGAAATTATTCTGAAGTTAAATACTTCTGGATTTTTTCCATGCCGCTCAAAATCTCCTAGTTTTTCATCGGCGAATTGCAAGCCAGTGAAGGCGCGATCATTTATGTCTTGATTATCTTTGATGATTGAAAAGCCGGTCACTACCTGTGCTTCACCGAAGCATTTATTGCCAGTTTTAACGAATTAAAGTGCTCTTGCGCACTGAGCTAGTACTTTATCAATGCGAGCGCCGTTTACTGTAATTGCATGTGCTTCTGCGATCTCCTTTGTTTGAGTGTTTTGTAAGGAGACTGGTACGGAAGTACTGAACAGCTCAATTGCTAAGGCAGGCTTCCTTTGTGCGGCTCTCTGTACTTTAGTTAGAAACAGATTAAGGCCTGTATTGTTCGATGTGATTGATAGAGAAAGTGAGTAGAGCAGATACTCGTCATCTTTAGATTTCGCTGAATTATGCTCATCACAAGAGGGAACTGTGATTAGGTTCTTCCGCAAATTGATACCATTCTCTGTGTCTCGGGCGGTCGGGAATAGACATTTTGGCGGTGCATGCTCCAATGACGTAGCCGGGAGCGAACACATGTAACAGGTCTTCTTAATGTTCATTTTTTACTACTAACGTTTAAAATAAGCGGAGGCTGACCAGCAGAGAAGTGTGCTGGGGCCGCCTTCTCGATGCAGAGATTAAATATTAAACCCGATAGCCAACTTTCCGATGCTCAAATTGAGGCGCGCCGAGAAGCATTACGTGCCGCCGAACGCTCCGGCATGATGGAAGGCCTGCCGCCTGCGAGTGACTTCGCGCGCGAGCAGGGTGAGCTATATGCTCTAGGAAAAATCACTATCGACGAAGTTATTGCGGCTCTGACTCGCCACTATTCGACGCACTCAGATCGTCCAATAGACTCCAAATAATTTTTCCACTAGACGCTTCTCCATCAGCCAACTGTGTCTGCGCAGCTATTGCTTGGCAACGAGATTCAAACGTTGCGATGGTTCGCAAATATGGCCCGAGAAGCGCTTTGGCGCATTTCTCGCAAAGGTCACATTCCATAAGGTCACCATCTCGGAAAGCCTTTGCGCCATAACCGACGTTGATCCGGATGCGAACGAACTCGTGGAATTCGCCGAAGTCGCTGTCGTTGTAAGCGCGCCTGTTGCATCGATCGCAAATTTTGCCGACGACCGAAAATTCTTGAGTGCCGTTAAGGCGAACAATATCCATGCTGCATCTCCAATGTGTCGGGCACGGCCAGGGAGGCCGTGAAGCTGAGAAATAGAGAAGAGCCGAAGGCTAGCGTGCTTGGATGAGCGCGGGATGAATTATATTAAAAAACTTGTTATTGCGCTTTATATTTCAGTTAAAAAGACTTTAAAGAAGAATAAATGCCATGTAAGTATGGGAAAAATTTATGTTTATCGTTAGGCGATAAACAACAATATTAAAAATTTTTAGAATATTTTATTGGTCATTACTTTGGCGTCTATTTATTTAAGAAATTTATCCTAAATAAGTTGATTTTATGACTTGATAACTGGCAGGATTACATCACTTCAACTCACTCTTGCTGTCGCCAATTGAGTCTGCACGAGGCCAAGTATGTCGAGTCAACCTTTAGAAGCGACGTTGCTTGGGAAGTACGGTGCCCTGATGGACGTCGGCGACTTGGCCGAATTATTGGGAAGTACCCCAACCCGAGTTACGAACGGCTTTGCGATCGATCTACCTTGGTGCCGGCCACTCCGTCGTGCACGAATCAAGCTCGGACGTCAGGTTCGTTTCAACACGCATACGGTTGCGGAAGTTCTTATCGAAATGCAGCAGACAGAAACTGCAGCTGAACTCACGTCTATTAGGAGATAGCTATGTCGAAATCATTTGAAGTCAACATTGAGGCGCGCATCATGAAGCAACAAGGAAGCAAAAATAGCGAGGGATAAAAACGAAAAACCCAAGCTGGCGAGCCTGGGTCTTTTGTGAGGATGAATTCTCGGGGTCGGTTTCGAATCGCGACACCCGCAGTTTCCTCCTCTCCCTTTCCAACGTCAAGTAGCGGCTATGCGCTGAGGCTAGCGCTTGCCCGGAACCAACCTGGGAGGATTTGTAATGGGTAGAGGAAAACGATTCACGCCGCAGTTGTTCAGAAAGTGGAAAGAAGATGGAAGGGGGACTGGTACGGGAACCGACTATCGTCCCTTTCATCAAGTAAGAAGATCAGATCCAGCGAGTCGTGGGCGCTCGCATTTGATGGGCAACACTTGGAGCGACCGCAAGTCTCACTTGCTCAGCGACGGTGAAAAGCTGGGATTGATTTTCATCCAGCAAATGCCGGACCTGGAAGATTGCTTGGAGCAATTTCCGTTATCAGTGGAATCGCACCGACCTTTCTTGAGTCAATTCGATATCGGCGTTCCATATGGTTTCTTTCAGGGAACGCAGGCCATATCTGAGTCGTTAAACATTCGCCATCCGAAAGTATATGGAGGTGGGGAATCCAGTTATTGGCAGATGACAACTGATTTTGCTGTTGTGTTTAGGGACGGGAGTGGAAAGCGAAATGTACTGGCCGTTTCCGTCAAAGAGTCGCTTCCAAAATCAAAGCGAGACGGAGAGAAATTTAAAATAGAACGCGAGTACTGGAAGCAGGAGGAGCATCGATGGATTTTGTTTGTGAAGTCAGATGTTCCACTCGCCGTCCGACTAAATGTAACTGCTATATCAACTTGGACTTCGGGCAGGCCGTGGTTGCCGCGGGAGGCTTTAGATAGAACCCAAGCACTACTGAGTAATGAATCGGAACTGTTGATTGCGCCCTGCTTGGAGCTAATCCAGAAAGAATTCAAGGTTGCTCTCGGCACGGCCCAAGAATGTTTCTGGCAAAGCATATGGAGCGGTCGAATACCTGTCGACTTATCCAGAGATTTATTCAGAGGTGCGCCACTAATTCGAATTGAATTCTCACAGTTCAAAGCGTTCAATCCGATCTGGTCAGGGGTGTCGGCATGGCCAGCCTAATCTTCAATCAGCTCTACCGAATTAAGACAGATGAATCGTCAGAAGTTTGGCGCGCCGTATGTTCTATGACAGAGAGAGAAGAATCGATCCTCGTTCGTCTTCCGATTGAAATCGGCCACGTGGAAGTGCAGTCAAAGGAAATAAATCTCAGGAAAGTGCGCCTGGTGACAAGGCGAATCACTTTTAAGGAGACGACGGACCTAATACAGAACGGAGAGATGGAGGCGATCACCATTCATTTCGATCGCAATATTGGTGTCGAAGATGACGACCTCTCGGTGGCGGAGCGCAAGGTCTATGAATTGCGTCGGTCCGTAATGAGCGATTTTTGTAATCCCGCCAAGCTCCAACCTAATTTTGAGACTGGCGATACGTTTGGAAAACTAGTTTCAAAAGCTTTGGCTCGATCCACTGTATCGAAGCAAGCGGTTTATTACTGGCTAAAGCTTCTATGCTTTTATGGATTTAATGTTTCGTCGTTGCGAAGCCAATTTCGAGACTGCGGGGCACCCGGCATCCCGCGTGAATACATGAGCCCAGAGTCGAAGCCGGGCATTAAAACTCTTCGAGAAATGTTGGGTATCGAAACGACGCCGCAGCGCGCCATAAAAATAGTTGAGCGCGAGATCATCATCTCAAAATTACGCGCATTACTAGATCAAACCACTAAGTTTGGCGACGCCTATAGCAAGCTCGTGGCAGAGCTATGGATTTCCGAATGGACATTCATTGAAGGAAAAATAGAACCGGTGATGCCCAAGGTAGGCACGTTCCCCTCGTTGGATCAGGTGCGAACTCTTTACGATGCACACATAAACAAGATAGAGCGCCTCCAAAAACGTGTATCTCCGCTCGCGTATGCAAGATCTCATCGAGGCCTGATCGGCTATGCGCGCGACGGTGTTGCAGGTCCGGGGCATCTCTTTGCGATGGACAGTACGCGGGCGGACACAGATCTACGCAGCTCGATTAATAGGCATTGGCTCGTTGGCCGTCCTTTTATCTATTGGATCATTGACGTTTGGTCAACGGCGATCGTCGGATTTTACGTGTGCTTGGCTCATCCTTCTTGGCAAAACGCCCGGATAGCGTTGTTCTGCAGCGTATACGGTGCCAATGAGTTGACGGATATATGGGGAATGCCTATGGATCTTGGGCTCGACCCTTATCCAACTCTGCCGAAGGCACTTTTGACTGATCGCGGCGAATATCTGAGTGAAGGCGCATTGCTTACTGCGACAGATATGTCGTTCGATCTCGCGATTAATTCTCCATATAGGGCCGATCTCAAGGGAATCGTAGAGGTATTCAATCGAATACAGAAAGACGACGCCTATGGATTAATTCCAGGCGCGATGGATGCGCGGAAGCAAGCCTACGAAAATCGCAGCAACAAAAAAATGAGTGCGATGACGTTATGGGAATTCGTGAAATACATTCGGCTATTTGCGCACTACAAAAATTCGCATGCTGACAGAAGCCATTTGTGTACAGATGAAATGAGGGCCCAGGGGGTGCCCCCAACGCCAGCTGGAATCTGGAAATTCGGCCATGCGATTGGGATCGGGTTTAAGTCGCCTTATGACCCAGAAATATTAGTAAGAAAATTGCTGAGTCCATTGGACATGACAGTGAACCGATCAGGACTGGAGTATGGAGGTTTGCGATTTTTAAATAGCGAGATTGATATGCGCGGGCAGTCGGCCCAAGCGAGAAACTTCGGTGCCTTCGAAATTAATGCTTTTCATATCCCGAGTGCCCCGCAGCAAATATGGGCCACACTTCCCAATGACAAACTTCGGAACTTCACACTGGCGCCGAACTCGGCGATGCCGGCTAAATCATCGTTCCTAGAACATTATGACGCCCTGGCCTTTACATCCATAAGTAAACCGTCGAGAGCTGCTGAGGCGTTAAAGGCAAAAATCTCCTATGCATTTCAAGTCATGCAAATGTCCGACGCCGCTCGGCTGGCAGTGAAGAACGAAGTGCTGCCCCCATTCGCATTAAATGTTCATGAGGCACGTGCGTTTGAGGAGAGTGCGCCTGTATTAGCCCGTCACGATATGGCTCGCATTGCCAGCAGCACTAAAATTGATGACAGAGATTCATCAAGAGAAATCGTTATGCCCGTGATACGTTCGGCCACGGACGATTTGATTCATCAAATCATGTTCGATCAAGGCCGGCCATGAAAGGTCAATCGAATGGAGCGGGCTGTAGCGTCGACGGCACCAATATTCTTCATTTGGCGTTGGGATGTATTCCAGATGACGCAGAAATACTGAGGAAACTGAAGCGCCTTCCTCCTAAGCCGAGTGCAGATATAAATCAGACTCTTATTGGGCGAAATTATGAGCTTGGACGCATTAGGAGTATTCGCGCTCCGTCGGCCGATATGCTGACTGTCGCGAGAACCATTGATCTTATGCTGCACGAAGGATACATGGAGAGAAATCCCTTTAATCCTACAGTTTGGCGCAGTTTTTTCTCGGAGATATCTAGCCCGCTGGCTGCTGAGCCGGGTCCGGCGGCATTCGTGATCGGGGCCTCTGGCCTAGGCAAAACCAAATGTATTCAGAGAGTGCTAGAGGGGTATACGCAGGTTTACGTACATCCGGAGTTTCCAAACTGTACTGGAGGACTAACGCAGTTGTGCTGGCTATATATTCAAATGCCGCCCTCCGGAAACCTCAAGAGTCTCCTTGCGGCATTGATTGACGCTACGGCGTTTGCCTTTAAAGACCCGGAAGTACTTCAGCTTCTGACCATAAGCAATAGGGACCTGCATGGGTCACTCCAAAACTGGGTGAGATTTGTTCAGACTCACTTTCTTGGACTTCTCGTCATTGATGAAGTGCAAAATCTATTCAAGCTTCCGTCCATTGAGCAGAGGCGTTCTAAGCGTGGTCGTAAAGAGCTTGATTTGCGTCTCTCAGATGACGTGACCCTAAAGACGTTAATGGAAATAATCGAGGAGAGCGGGGTGCCGTTGATGCTAGTGGGAACGCCTGACGCGAGTGCAATATTGCAAAAGAGATTTGCCGTTTCGCAGCGATTGACGACGGGAGGACAAATAGAATTTAGGCATGCGGAGAATTTCGAAAGCCCGGACTTTAATATGTTGCTAAAGACGTTGGAGATGTATCAATGGAGCGATGTTCGTCTAGCTATCGATGATGAGTTAAAAAAGTTTATTCATTCCGTGACTGCCGGCATTCGTCGTTTGGTAATTTCGCTTTGGATTGCGGCGCATAGGGTGGCAATAGCGAGCGGTTCTCGCAATTTGACCATGAAGCATTTTGAGATGGCAGCAGCTGGGTCTCTTGCTCCGACGCGACCTGCCGTTGATGCACTTCTGAGCGGACATCCGGACGCTGTGCGCCGATTTGAAGACCTATTTTATGATTCAGACTGGAGGCCTGAGTAAATGATGTGGCTTTGCATGGTGCGCGCTCTCCTTGCCACGGTCGCCAAATAGCTGACGCTCGCTTCACGGTATTGACCTAGCACTATGTGCCAATTGCAGACAGTCGATGGGCTCGGTTAACGAGCAATAGCAATCGCTGAAAGATCGGCTGTCGGATCGATGATTGCGCCACTTTCTTTGCGCTCGGAATAGCGGCTGACGAGTTGTTCTGTATGGGGGCGCATCAGTATCGTGAAGCGAACCAGCTCCTCCATCACGTCAACAATACGATCATAATAAGCGGACGGCTTCATGCGTCCCGCCGCATCGAATTCCTCAAATGCCTTTGCGACACTCGATTGATTGGGGATCGTGAACATCCGCATCCAACGTCCCAGTAATCGCAGCGTGTTCACCGCATTGAATGATTGTGAACCGCCAGACACCTGCATAACCGCGAGCGTTCGTCCCTGCGTGGGTCGCATTCCACCCATGTTGAGCGGCAGATGATCGATCTGCGCTTTCATCACGCCAGTGATCTGGCCATGTCGTTCTGGGCTGCACCACACGTGTCCTTCTGACCACATCGATAGCTCACGCAGTTCTTGCACCGCAGGATGTTTATCGCCAGAAACCTGATCTGGCAACGGAAGATCAGAAGGATCAAAAATCCGCGTTTCAGCACCAAAATAATTGAGCAGACGCGCTGCCTCTTCAGTAGCGTGTCGTGAGAACGAACGAGCTCTCAACGATCCATAGAGCAGTAGGATGCGAGGCTTCGGTTCATTCGGGCCCAAGCCAATCCCAGGGCGGCGAAATGCGTACTGTGGATCGAGTGCCGGTAAGTGATCCGGATCAGACAGTAGAAGAATGCGGCTCACGCGCTGTGTCCTTTCGGTGCAACACGGCGACCTTGAGCATCCAACACCTGTTCGCCATCTTCTTTAGTAAAAGCGCTTTGCTGTGATTCTGGCAGCAGGTCTAATACCACCTCTGAAGGGCGACACAGGCGAACGCCAAGTGGCGACACCACAATGGCGCGGTTAATCAAAATGGGGTGAGCCATCATCGCGTCGAGCAACTGCTCATCGTTCAATGCCGGATCGGAGAGCCCGAGGTCCACATACGGCGTGCCCTTCTCGCGCAGCAGATCTCGCGTGCTGATGTCCATGCGAGCGATCAGCGAGATCAACATTATTCGTGACGGCGGCGTTTTCAGATACTCAATGACGTGCGGTTCGATACCTGCATTCCGAATCATCGCCAATGTGTTGCGCGAGGTCCCGCAGTCCGGGTTGTGATAGATGACGATGTCGGTATTCATATCAAACTCAGATTGCCCAGCCTTCCGCTTGAAGCAATGCAACGATGCGATTGCGAATATCGTCTCTGATCTCACGTACGCGGTTGCCGGACTGTCCCTTTGGGTCTTGCAGTGGCCAATCATCGCGCCGGAGTCCCGGCACATATGGGCATTCGTCACCGCAGCCCATGGTCACGAGTAGTGTTGCGCCTTCGGCAAGCTCTACCGTTAGTTTTTGCGGAATGGCATTACCGAGATCGATGCCAACTTCCTTCATGGCTTCTAAAACTTCTGGATGCACTCGGGCAGCTGGCTGAGTCCCGGCGGAGATGGCTCGTGCTTTCTTGGGATCAGCAAGATGATTAAAGAACGCCGCAGACATCTGCGAGCGGCCTGCGTTGTGCACGCAGGCAAAGATCACCGTTTTCATTTTTGTTCTCCTTCGATGCCGTCATGTGGAACAACGACGCTCGAAGCGGTAGTAGGTAAAGAGGGAATCAACCAGCGGAAGATCACGGTGGCTGCAAAGGCTCCAGCAAGCTGCGCGAGGATAAACAACGGCGCATCAGCAGGCCGTATGCCCGCGAAGGTATTTGTGGCGGCTCGGGCAAGCGTCACAGCAGGGTTGGCGAATGAAGTCGAGGCCGTAAACCAATAGGCGCCGACGATGTAGCCCGAGACTGCAAAGGGCACGGCAGACGAACGCAATCTTGCACAACCCCAGATCACCGCAAGCAATCCAAAGGTCGCAACGAATTCACTGAAGGCTTGAGCAGAGCCAGCGCGTTCATGCAGCGACGCGCTGTACACCGGCTCACCGAACATCAAGTGCGCCGCAGCGACGCCAGCAAAAGCGCCAACCACTTGCGCGGATACATACGCTGGGACTTCATTCCAAGGGACTCCACCTTGTGAGGCATCAGCTAACGTCACGGCTGGATTGAAGTGAGCGCCAGAGATCGGCCCAAAGGTCAGAATCAGCGCCATCAAGACACCACCTGTGGCGATAGAATTGGCGAGCAACGCAATAGCAACGTTTCCACCCGCCAAACGCTCGCCCATGATTCCTGAGCCCACTACAGCTGCGAGCAATAGTGCGGTGCCGAGTCCTTCAGCAACAACACGTCGAGCGAATGTCATTGGGTGCCGATGTCCGTTATGCGCTCTTGAAGCGCCATGCGATTCAGCTTGTCGAACGGAAGGCTGGCAAACAGCTCAATACGACGGCGCAGTGTCATGAACGTTTCGCCAAAGGCTTTACGCTTCTGTTCGTCCGTACCTTCAACTGCGGCAGGGTCAGGAATACCCCAGTGTGCCGTCATGGGTTGCCCCGGCCAGTAAGGACATTTCTCGCCCGCAGCGTTATCGCAAACGGTAAACACGAAATCGAGCAAAGGTGAATCAGGTTGCGCGAACTCATCCCAACTCTTGCTGCGTAATCCTTCAGTCGCGATATGACCACGCTCCAGAAATTCCAGAGCAATCGGATGGACCGTGCCGGTGGGATGGCTGCCTGCGCTGTAGGCTTTGAACTTGCTCATGCTGATAGCGAGGTTGTTCATCGCCGCCTCGGCAATGATCGACCGTGCTGAATTACCCGTGCAGAGGAACAGCACGTTGTAAGGTTTTTGACTCATGGTTACTTCTCCAAGCGAGCAGTTTTAGGGGCGCACTCAACATCGCAGGGTTCGCCCGCGCAGCAGTTCTCAGTGAGATAGCCGAGCAAGTCGTTCATCGCCTTGAAGTCAGGCGCGTAGTAAATAAATCGGCCTTCCTGCCGAGACTTGAGTAGTCCCGCGTTCACCAGTTCTTTCAGGTGAAACGAAAGCGTTGCCGAAGGAACCTTCAAGGCACTCTGAATATCGCTAACGCACAGACCCTCTGGCCCTTTCTGAACCAGCAACCTGAAGACGGCGAGGCGACTTTCCTGCGCCAGAGCAGCGAGACGATTTACGGCAGTTATTGATTTCATATTTCCAAATTAATGGAAATATATGACAGCGTCAAGACACCCTTAATCGATGCTGAATGCTTAGCTCACTCGTGAAGGCTTTGGCCGGGTTCGTGCTGCGGTCATTGAATCAACGCGACGCGCTCGCCAAAAGTCAGTGGCCTTATTAAAGATTCTTCATCCCTTGCCGTATACGGTAGGGGGGTATAGTATTTGTGCATGAGCCATTCCAATGCACACGCCGCTAACCCCGAGATCATCAAACGCCTTCGAAGGGCAATCGGGCAACTGAATACCATCGTGGGCATGATCGAGGAAGACCGATCATGCACGGACGTGGCCATGCAGCTTCAGGCTGCTGAAAAAGCGATTACACAGGCCAAAAAAACTTTCATTCATCAGCACATCGATAACTGTCTTGAGCCCGGCGAGACTGTTTCCAAACAGTCCATGCAGGACTTGCGCGATATCTCGAAATACCTTTAGGGCTTCCAATGACTTCATTCTCAGAGTTGCTCCAGCAGGGAGCGGGCAACGCTTGGCTGTTCATTCCCAGTGCAATCCTGTTGGGCGCATTGCATGGGCTGGAACCAGGCCATTCCAAAACCATGATGGCGGCGTTTATCGTCGCTGTTCGTGGCACCGTCGCTCAGGCTGTATTGCTCGGGCTTGCCGCTACGGTGTCCCATACCGCGGTGGTCTGGGCGGTGGCGCTTTTGGGCATGCATCTGGGTGGCCAGTTCAATGCCGAGAGCACCGAGCCGTATTTTCAGTTGGGCTCTGCGGTCCTTATTGTGGGCATCGCTTTATGGATGCTTCGTCGTACGTATCGAGA
The DNA here is from genome assembly GCF_003052265.1 of Stenotrophobium rhamnosiphilum. Classification (GTDB taxonomy): domain Bacteria; phylum Pseudomonadota; class Gammaproteobacteria; order Nevskiales; family Nevskiaceae; genus Stenotrophobium; species Stenotrophobium rhamnosiphilum. Next base: position 86,800 of record NZ_QANS01000006.1, on the reverse strand, counting down.
TCAGCAGCTTGAGAAAGCGTCAGCTGGCCATGATCATCACCATGACGAAACCAAGATCATTGATACCGGTCACGGCGTTGCTACCTTAGAAGTTTTTGAAAAAGACGTGCCGCCATGCTTCCGAATACGCTTCAAGCAACACGGGAAGGCAATCCATTCTGCCGAACCTGATTCCATCACCTTAGTAACAACGCGACAGGATGGAACAGCGCAAACGTTCCAGTTTGTGCAGCGAGACGGTTTCTTAGAATCTGCCGATGAGATTCCTGAACCACATGAGTTCACGGCTCGGCTGACGCTCAAACATGGAACCCATGCGCACGATTTTGATGTGCTGTTCGAAGAGCATGCTCACGAGCATGATCATGGTGGATTGGATCTGTCGACCCCGGGATACCAAGACGCACACGAATTGGCCCACGCGAATGACATCAAGCGCCGCTTCGCCAATAAGAACATCACAACGGGTCAGATCGTGATGTTTGGACTAACGGGAGGATTGATCCCTTGCCCTGCCTCCATCACCATTCTCTTGTTGTGCCTCCAATTGAAGCAATACAGCTTGGGCATTGTGTTGGTCCTTTGCTTCAGCATCGGTCTTGCCATGACGATGGTCGCATCCGGCACGATAGCTGCACTCAGTGTGCGACACGCTTCACGTCGTTGGAGTGGATTTGGGACCTTCGCTAGACGTGCCCCCTATTTCTCTAGCTTCGTCATTATCTGCGTTGGTTTGTATACGGGGTATTTGGGCTGGTCGGGATTGGCTCACTAAACAGCCCGTCGTAACTGACAGGATTTTCTCGGTGACCGCTTTGGGCTGATTGTTGCCTGTCGAGATACGCCACTAAATGGCCGCTTTCTGCAGAATCATATAGCGATTTTTCGTGGCAATACGTCAACACATCAACTGTGCCAATCATTGTTCGACGCGTTGGCGAATCCGCGAGAGGGCGTTATCACTATTGCTTGATAGGGATTCACAAGAATTAATGAGGGTAGTCTCCGGGCTTGGGGCGCGAAAAAGCTTCGCCGCTTCATCGCCGTTCTCTGACAAGGCTAGCGCCAATAGACAGGTGGCGACTATTCCGTAATGAGTTCCAAGGAGTGCATTCAACATGCTTTTTGAGAGATTCTCTGGACGCCAAAAATATCGGCAATAAACCCCTGGATACATGATTGATTTTCGGCGAGGACTGTAGAGTCGATCTCGCGCAAATTGATCGAAATGGCGATTGATCTCCAAATGTTTGAAGCCACGAGTGCTGTTTAGAGTAAACCCAAAATTCTTTGCGCGAGACTGCAGTCTTGAAATAAGAACAGAGTGAAGTATTGGCCGTTTTAGGTCGAGAAGATCTACAGCAAGCTCTACATATTCTGTTTCTCGCGAATATCCTGCTTCTGCGGCCAAGTCGATCGATTGATATTTGATACGCGAGAGCCGAATTTCTTCGGGTAGAACCAGCATTGGATCGACGTCAGCGGCAGTCAGCGGAAATTCATGTTTCTGACATCGAGTGACGCCAGGTATCTGATGGGTCGTTCTCCAAAAGGAGAAGCCGTGCCATTCAAGATCCTCTTGCCTGCATCGCGAACAATAAAATGGCGGACGCGGCCTAATGGAAAATAGATTTGATAGATCATCAGAAAATTCTCTGTGCGCCGCTGATGAGGGTTGTTGCTCTCTAGGCAAATGCACAGCGCAGCGAAACGGGATAATGGTGTGTTGCCTGACGAAGTCTTGAGGGGACAGCCCCAGCAGTCGAGCCAGAGCCACCCCGCGAGTTGATTTCATTTCGAAATCAAAATCGGGTAGGTGCCTTAGATCCTTTAGCCCATTCAAGCGAAGTAGTCGGGCCAGGATACTCGTCGCGTGCTCAGTGGGTTGTGGCTTAGGAATCGTAAGAATCATGCTTTATGTGGTTGCTCTGAGTGGCTAGAAATGTTGCGTTGTACGTGAGATCAGTCGTTCTCTGAAAGTTGAGAAATCTCCGAAGAGCCAGAGCGAAATAAAAATGTATCGTAATGGATGAGTTCTTCTGGGCGAACCCCTTAGAAGGCGCGCCAGTTCTGACACAGTGACGTCGCCATGCCCTAGAAACTCCGAGAACTCGGTTAACCCTGCGATTGGAGATATGAAGTCTAAGTACGACTCGCCCATTCTTTTGATATGCAATCGGCCGTTGGAATTTGTTAAGCCTTTTTCCTGTGCGCCGATTGCGAAGAGCGCTACGACAGATGATGAGGAGACTTGGAGCGACGAATAGTCGTCTGTTGCCTGGTGGATGCTGTCGCGCAGGATACGGAGGAACGTCCGCCTACCATCCGCCATGCTTATTGAATCTGTCTCAAAACTCGAACCCTGAAGGTCAGCCATCTTGGGCAGCCTGAGTTTGTACTTCGCAGATTGGGAGTCTGAGGCGAGGACCGTCATAAGGAGTGAGTCATGCACAGCACACAACCACACTCCTGGAAATTGATGGCTCCGATGCCAATATGCGACACCGTAAGTTTCTTGATCGTGCTTAATACAGGCTGGGCATGCTTTTAAGGGATTGCAGCCGCGTGTACTTCCGGTGATGAAAGGTCTTCCAAGTGTGGAAGAGTCCCAATATCCGTCAGCTAAGGATCTGATGAAATCGCTTGAGAACTCGCGATCGCTGAAGCAAAGAAAAAACGGCAGTATGGTGTGGCTTAGAAGAATTTGTTCTGCAGACCCTAGCGAACCATCCGTTCGGCGTTCAAATTCAGAAACACTGTGCTGAAAATCGTGTCTTAGGCCTGCGCGTGGATGGCCGAATAGGACATTGCTTGTAGTCGATTCTCTGCGAAACCCTGATAAGTAATGAAGTCGGGCTACCAGGCTATAAAGCGTCTCGTCGGGCAGCCACTCAAGAATCGTGAGGGGGCGGAACAGAGCGAGCTGCTTTCCTGCATCTCGTGGGGCGGTGATTGAGGTCGCAGCTGTTTTCTGGGTCACGGATGGTCGCGTTAGTGAAGATCACTCAGGCGGCCTAAACAGTGACAAATCTATATGCCGAAAACTAGGCAATAACATTAATCCAGTAGATCGTTTCGACCGGTGGCGATTCGGCTCATCGGTAAACAACTTTAGGCATTCTTGAGCCCCACGCCCCATCTGGTAATGCCATGAATTGTGAAGAGAAAATCTAGCGCCCAGTTAACGACATTAATTCACGCGAATACCAGTGCTTTGCAGGGTAAGCTTTGGCCAAATTCAGGGGCCAAAACGGGCATGAACATTAAGTATGTAGCGATCGCCGTCCTCGCCTGCGGGGCGATGGTGTCGGGGTGTAGCCAATCGAGTCCTACAGGCGCATCTGCAAAAGGCGTAACGCCGACGCAGCCCCAGAACCTTGATCGAACTTGCGACAACGCAGCGTTCCCGTCTGTGGAATGGACCACCTGCGAGGCCAGCAACTACGCCAAAACACTGGAAGGCCCAGCAGAAGAATTGGCGCCTGGGTTTTTACAGCGCCTCACCGAGCAGTCATTAGCCAACACGCAAGAATGGACGGCGCGTGCTCTGGCCGACCCCAGTTGGTTGCTCTTTCCTTCGGGCAACACGCCATTGCTGCCGCTATGTGCAACATGGGGCGCGCAATGTGCAGGCGATCCGTTTCGCTATGCGGATTTCGATGGCCCAGACGGCAAATCGTTTTATCAGAACGAAGCAGAAGTCACGCCCGTCGTTTTCTATGACCGCGACTGCGCACGTCTCTCGGGTCGAGTCTGGCTCCCTAAAAACAGCAGCGGCAAATTGCCCAACATCGTCATCACCAACGGCTCGGTGCAAGCGCCGGAGACGGTGTACTGGTGGTTGGCGCAAGCACTCGTGCGTTCCGGTTACGCCGTGCTCACGTATGACCCGCGCGGCCAAGGTCGTTCAGATCAGCAAACGCCGACGTTGCAACAAGGCAGCAACCTTGGCCCCAAAGTATTTTGGGAAGGGCAAGTCGATGCCATCGACTTCTTCCGCTCCACGCCATCGCGTCCATATCCGCACAACGTCACCTGCGCGGGCACTTATCTCACCGTCACCACGCCGAACAATCCGATCTGGCAGCGACTTGATCTAAATCGTCTCGGCATCGCAGGCCACTCACTCGGCGCGATTGGTGTTTCTGTTGTGCAAGGTTACGGCGCACCCGGCGCTGATCCGTGGCCGGGCAAAATGGATAAAAGCAATCCGGTGAAAGTCGCCATCGCACTCGATAGCCTGATGACCCCAGACGGCGGAAGCCTCGCACCTGCAACCAACTATCCATTGCCAGTAGAAGTCACCACCACATTGACGCAACTGATTGCGATGGGCGGCCTGCCAAAATTCGCACCACGCGTTCCGTCGATGAGTTTCAACTCTGACTACGGTTTTGCACCAACACCAAATCTTGTGCAGCCGAATGTAGAAAATCACAAAGTCGCATTTGCTGAATGGCAATCCGCAGGCGTGCCGACATACGTCATCGGCATACAAGGCACCACGCATTTTGATTTCTCACTCATCCCCACATTCCCCGCCTCATCGTGGTGCCCAGATACATCAAGCAATGCCTGCGTCGGTGGATGGGGACGTCCATCCGTCACCTACTACTCACTCGCATGGTTTGATCGTTGGCTCAAGAAAAGCGGCGAGCCTGGATATGCAGATGCCGATCAACGACTCGTTGATGATGCGAATGCAGAGGGCGCAGTAAAACTCAGCTTCCGCTATCACTCAGCGCGTGACTATCCGGATCGTTCTGGGAAGCGGCAGCGTTGTGAGGATATTCGGGCGGGGTGTTAGTAGCGGTTGTGGGTTCTTATATATAAAGTGATTAAAGCGGATGAGTCTTTTTAATTCGGGCAGAATTGGTCGATGTGAATGTCAGATAACTTAAAATTGGGTGTCATATGAAGCAACTGGTTGAAGAAATATTTGTCACTGAAGGACTTCCTCAGTTTACTTTTGTAAAGCCGCCCAACTTCAATGAAATACTTCTTGATATCCGGCATCCCGGCAAGCCTGTTGTTGTAGAGGGGCAGTCCGGAACTGGAAAAACAAGCTGCGTCAGGAAAATTCTAGAGCAGCTTGGCGGAGCGGGAGCGGAATATCTCACTGCTCGTTCTCCGACAGATGTTCACAAGATAGAGGCAGTTGCGGCAAATAAATTACAAGGTCGTTTTGTTGTTGATGACTTCCATCGTCTAGCTAGCGAAACTCAAGAAGCGCTTGCCAATATAGCTAAGTTTTCAGCTGAAGCCGGAGCAGACGCTAAGACTAAGTTAATTCTGATAGGAATTAATCAAGTCGGAGCTGCGTTGATTCAATTGGTTCCAGATGTAGCCAAGCGAACGGGAGTGCATAGAATTCAGGCTGGATCGCGAGCTGACATAGAGCGTTTAATTCGAGAGGGTTGTCAGAAGCTCAACGTGCAGATAGAGAATTGGGAGCCTATTTTTGATGAATCAAAAGGCGACTATTGGCTAACTCAGCAACTATGCCAAACGATTTGTATGTTGAATGATGTTTTGGAAACTCAGGACGCGCCTAAGAATTTGGAATATGACCTCGTAACTCTGCGAGGTAGGGTTGTAGAGAAACTGACATCTGCTTTTTATCCGGCAGTAAAGGAATTCTGTCGAGGCGTGAGGTTCCGCCCAAACAACGACCCTTACTTTAAACTTCTGCAAAAAATCGGTGGACAAGAAAGTTCGATTGTTGATCTGAATGAGCTTGCAAATGCTAACGAAGATGTTCGCGGAAGCATTAACAACATTAAAGAAAGTCGCTTGCCAATTCTTTTGCGGGATAAGCCAACTTGTGGGCGGCATTTCTATTACAACTCGGAGACCAAGAATTTTGCGGTTGAAGATCCTGCGCTTTTCTACTTCTTAAAGCATCTACATTGGGGAAAGTTGCGACAGGATTGTGGATTTAAAAACGTAAGTCGTGATGTCGAATATGACTTTGCTATTTCGTTTGCAGGCGAGAACCGAGATTTAGCTAGAGAGATAGCGGAGCAGCTTAAAAGTCTCGACACTCATGTTTTCTTCGATGAACATTTCGAAGTAAATTTTTTAGGGGGCGCTTGGTCAGCTCAGTTTGAAAAAATATTTGGTCGTGACTCCCGCTTAGTTATTTGCCTCTTAGATAAACATTACCGCGAAAAAATTTGGCCAACATTCGAGCGAGAGTGTTTTGCGCCTCGTGTTGTCGACCGTGAAGTCATTCCTATTTTTCTTGACGATACGGCCTTTGTAGGAATATCGAGAGACACTATTGGGATCCCATACGCCCAAGGGGCAGGTGCCCAGGCTGAAAAGAACCGCATTACCGATGAGATTGTATTCAAGCTGTGGGAGCGTCTTGGCTGAATGCCTCTAAGTGCATTTTTAAAAGAAGCTGGTTCCGTTAAATTTAAAACGACCTCTCCCACCTCATCCCAATAAAGTCCGGCCCAATCGCTGGCGCAACGTAAGTAGCGCCCTGCGGTGTAACAAACAGTTTGGCGATGCCAAAAGATAAAACGCCAGAGGCAATCACATCGCGCCAGTGGTGGTGATCATCTCTGACGCGTTGGGCGGCGACATAGGCTGAGAGCATGTATGCGGGCACGCCGAGTTTCCAGCCGTATCGTTCTTGTAAAAACGAAGCACCGGATGTGACGAAGCCAACGTGGCCGGATGGGAAGCCATATTTGCCGCCATTGGGCCGCTTTCCGAGACTTGGATTAAACGCGACTCTGGCGCTGGTGATGATCAATTGGTTTGCGAGCGTGTTGCGTAGCCATTGTTTCTGGCCTTCTTCATCGTCGGTGAAATAGGCGTATGCAAACGCGCCGATAGGAACGACGCCGGTGATGACGTCACTTGATAATTCTGAGCCGCTGTTGGCGCTGGCGTTGTTAGAGAACAGGCCGCATGCCAAAAGTAATGGGGCTAAAAATTTAGTTTTACGCATGTGAAGACCTGTTGTCGTTGAAAGTGAATGACGCATATCAATGGTTAATTTCTAAAGACTATTGCGGGCCGCCAGCACTTGGCGGGCGCCAGTCGACAGCGCCGAAGCGCGTTTGACCGAGATAGCTGTAAGCGATGCTGAAGGCGCCTACGCGTTGATGCGTGTCGGGCGCGAGTTCGGAAAATTTCGCGTCACGCTGTGTCCACGCATATTTGAAGGTGATGCCGTGCAGGTTGTAGACGCGCACGGTGAGTGCAACGTCGCCACGCTTGATGTTTTCTGAACCCCCAGTGCTGCCAGCGGCGAGCTTGCTGACGTAGTAGTCGCGAAATTCGAGGTCGAGTGATGCGCGGTCGCTGAAGATGAAACGTGACGCGACCAAACCTTGCGGCGTGATGCCGTTGTGATAATCGCGATCGCCTGTGCCACGAATGACGCCTGACGAGCCGTAACCGACGCTCGCTAAAGCGGTGCCCTGAACAGCGACCACTTTTGAAATCCACCACTGCCCGGTGGTGCCTACGCCTGCGCCGGTTGTGGAGACGCGAAAGAGTTGTGGCGAGATGTAATCGTAAGTGCCATACAAACCCCAGACGCCGCGATAGTTATCGCCGACTGAATAAGGCGCGCCGTAAAGCAGACCGCGGCTGATGATGTTTTCAAAAGCGTTGTTGTTGGACGCAGTGAACTGAAAGTGAAAATAATCGAACGGCCGGTTGTAGGTATAGCCCGGTTTGCCGGGCAAACCGTAGGCCATCGTGAAGTCGGCGGAGGCTTCGTTCTTGTCGTAGGTTTGCGCAATCGCGTCGCCACCGGGAATGGTGTTGAGATTTACATTGGAGTGCACGTTCTGATTCAGCGTTGCACCAAGTTGTATGCGCGTATAAACCGCTGGATTGTTGCTGCGAAACACGCCGTCGAAACGATCGCCGTAGGCATAGCGGGTGAATCCGTTGCCAGGAGAAATAAACGCCGCGCCTACCTCACGCCAAAAGCCCGGCTCTTTGCCAGCCTCTAACAACAAGCTCGACATGCGGAACAAAGGCTCGCCTAAAAATGCGCCCCCGATGCCGGTGGTGAACTGATCGTTAATTGATGCGGGATCGGTTTCGCCAGCGATCTCCCACAGCGCGCTACCAAGAAACGAGTAGCCCATCGATGGCCAGAAATCGAGTCCCGCAGAGCGCGCCAGGTTTTGATAGATGGCGCCTTGATAGGGGTGAAGGAACTGGTTGATCTTGAACTTATCGGAGTCCACCACCCACTGATGCGTGAGGTTGTGTTTGGCAGTAGAAAAGTTGCTGCCGTAAACCTCGCTATCAAGAAAGTGTCGGTCGTATTGATTCAGCAAAAATTCTTCGACGACGATATTCAGTGCAGGCACGAGATAACTTTTGCCCTCGCCTGTGCCCCATCCAAAAACAGGTTTCGGCTTATCAGCCGCAAACGCGGTCGGCGCTTTTTGTTGGGCGGGGCTGTCGAGCTTAGGATCTTCTTCCGCAAAGCTTGCAGTGGATGCCAGAACTGCCAGCGTAAAGAAGATGCCGCAGACCGTCCGTTGGTTTGCGTGGATGTTTCGCATCGTTTGTTCTCAAAATTTTCGACGGGACACGGGTCGGGAAACTATGCACGTCGACGTCTGCGCGACTCTGTGCGTTGTCGCACTTAAGGTTGAGTGAGAGAAATTCTGGCGTCGTGATGAAAGCGCGAAAGTGCTGTAGCGAACAGACCGGAAGATCGGCCTTGGGCAGGATTCGTTTGTGCAAACCTGCATGACGAACGCTTCTGAGGACTGTTTATGAACCTAAAAACAATTTCCATCGCGGTAATGCTTGCAAGTAGCGCCTTCTTTGTTGGTGGCTGCGCTAGCAACGGCCATCCACACACCGCTGGTGAAGTGGTTGACGATGCAGCGATCACGACCAAAGTGAAAGCGGCCTTGCTTGCTGAAAAGGACGTCAACTCAATGGCGATTGAAGTAAAGACTTTTAATGGCACCGTGCAACTTTCTGGCTTTGTCGATTCGCAATGGCAAATCGCAAAGGCAGGCCAAGTAACGGCGGCTATTGGAGGCGTGCAGAACGTTAGGAATGACTTGATCCACAAACCTAAGTAGTTCTGTAGCTGCTTGAGTGGGCCCAAAAGGCCCACTCTGTTTTTGTTAGGCATCAGCCCTGCAGGTTTGGCGATGCTTTGTGTATCCTCTCAGCAATGCCATAAGCATCAGCCCGATGTCATGGGTGATCAGACTGATATGACCGATACCACAACCAACTTTGAGATTTTGACTTTGTCCGATGCGCTGGGACGCGCAGCTGCGGGAGATGCCGCCCAGAGTTCACCGTTCTCGACACAGCCTTTCATTTTGTTGGATACGAGTGGATCAATTGATGAGATGCAGTCGCTGCAATTGATTGCATGGATAGAAGAACGCGCTTGCCCGGTGATTGGCATTGCGGCTGATGGCGATGAATGGGCCGTGATCCGCGCTTGCGATGCGCGCGTTGCCAATGTGGCTGAGGCCGCACCTTTAATTACGAATATTCGACAGAGCCCGATTGCGGCGACGGTGTTGGTGCAACTGCTGCGCCTCAATGCGCGCTTGCCGCTGACGGATGCTTTGGTTGCCGAGTCCTTGGCGTATTCAACGCTACAGGCTGGGCCAGAATTTAAAAAATGGTTGGACGCGAATCGCGCTGCCGCGCCTGCGGTGCATAGCGATAGTGGTGATCCTGTGATCGTGTCGCGCGAGGGTGATGCGCTGATGCTGGAACTCAATCGCGCTTCCAATCGAAATGGCATGACGGTTGAGATGCGTGATGCATTGATTGAATCGCTGCAATTGGTGCTGGCGGATGACAGCATTGAGAGCGTACAGATCAGCGGTCGTGGCAAATGTTTTTCGACCGGCGGCGATCTCACGGAATTTGGCAGCGCGCCAGATCCGGCGTCGGCGCATGTCGTACGTAGCCTCGCATTACCGGGGCGCTTGCTCTCGCAATGTGCTGCACGCGTGACGGTCAATGTGCATGGCGCGTGCATCGGCTCTGGCATTGAGTTCCCTGCATTTGCGAGCCGCATGGTTGCTAGTGAAGATGCTTATTTTCAGTTGCCAGAATTGAAGTTTGGCTTGATCCCTGGCGCGGGTGGCACGGTGAGCATTGCGCGACGCATTGGTCGACAACGTGCAGGCTGGTTGATGCTCTCGGGAAAGCGCATCGACGCGCAAAAAGCGCTGGCCTGGAATTTGGTGGACGAAGTCACCGCGTGAATTTTCTCGCGCATCTGTGGCTGGCAGAACAAACGAAGACTTCATTCGCCGGCGCAATCCTTGGCGATATCGCGCGTGGCGCAGATTTGTCGGCGTATCCCGATGACATCGCGCATGGCATTCGACTGCACCGCATGGTCGATGCGACAACTGATCGTCATCCACTCAGCGTTGCGGCGCGCGTGCGCTTCGGACAGGGGCGACGGCGCTATGCAGGTATCGTGATGGATTTAGTTTGCGATCACATTCTGGCGAATGATTGGAAAAAATTTAGCGATGAAGCGCTGCCAGATTTCTGTCTGCGAGCATCAATCGATATCGAACAAGCCGCGCCGTGGTTCCTCCACGCCGGTGGCCGCGCGATTGAAGCGCAGGGGTTTTCGAAGTTGCTGATCTCTTACGCCGGGCCTGCGGGCATTGAGTATGCGATTAGTCGCACCGCGAATCGCATGCGTGATCCCTTGCCCTTGATTGATGCGGCGAAAGGGTGGGAAGCGGTGGCTGAAGAATTTCGAGCGGATTTGCCGGTGTTGTTGGCGGACTTGAAGCGGGTTGAATTGCCGTAAGGCGCGCGCGTGCCCCGACTCACTCTTTTGTAGGGTGGGTAGAGCGCAGCGAAACCCACCATCTCTTTAACGTGAGCCAGCGGTGGGTTTCGCTGCGCTCGGCAATTGCTCCTGCATTGCTCTACCGAGGGCATCCGTGCCCTCGTTTACCCACCCTACGAGATACAGCAGATTTACGGATTAGATATTGTCTTCCTGCACCACGCGCCGCGCGGCGACAAAGTGATGATCCCAAGTCTTGTTGAGTTCAGTCATCACAACACTGCGCTTGTCGGGAGAGGCATGAATCGCAAAACCATCTCCCGCGTAAACCGCCACATGCAGGCGGTTTTTCTTCCAGCTATAAAACAGTAGATCGCCGGGTTGCAGCGACTGGCTGTTAACGGGTTCGCCAATGCTGGCCAGATCTTGGGTGGTGCGGGGCAGTTCTATGCCGGCGCTTTCGAATAGCTGCTGAATCAGGCTTGAGCAATCCACGGCGTCGGCTTCGTTTGCGCCAAAGACATAACGCGTGCCGAGCATGGCGTGGCCTTTGAGTAGGACCAGTTCGCGGATGATGCTTTCGCCAATGTTGGTCGAGGCCACCAGTTCAAGTGGCGCTTCGGCGCTGGAAGCGGCCGGTGTGACGGGTGAGCTTGCTGCCTGATGCCAGTCGGCTAGCTGCTCGCTGAATTGTGTGGGTGCCGCGATGGTCGCGCTGGAAGCCAGCAGCATTGGGGCGCAGAAGATTCGGACGAGGGCGGCGGCGTAAGTCATCGGATTGCTGCGTCGGCTGTACTGAGGGCGAATGCATGCTCTCGCGACAAGTACGGCATGAGCGGCCCGACGCGACGGCCGTCCGTTTCTCGCCGACGAGTCAAAACGAACGACCTCTTAGCGGTCGATAGCTGCCGCTAACCCGGTGACCACTAGAGAAGGATTAATGTTTTGCGCAATTCGGCCGATAGGGATGGCCGGGTTTGAGGGACTTTATCGGGGGTGCTTGTTTGTTGGTCCGGTCAGCCGTCCATGGCGCAACTGGGCTCATATCTAGTACCCACGGCCCGGCCATCCTTGGCCGGTCGTTCGGCACCGCGGCGAGCAGTGCTCGCCAAGCGCGGCGCCTCACCTCCTCACATCGGACGAAGCGTTCCGCCCCCTCTGGCTTAAAATGCGTGAGTCAGGCTCACCAAGTGTGGGCCGTCGCCATTCCATATCTATTTCAATCGTTATCGCTCGGGATATCACCATGTCGAATCACAACGCCGACCGTACAAGCGTCGCGCAGATTTTTTCTGGCCTCACTAATGATGAGCAAGAGGTTCTGGATAACGCGGACCGTTTTGCCCAAGCCGAGATGTATCCCTTGGCGCAGAAGATGGACGATGAAGAATGGTGGCCGAAAGATATCTTCCCGAAGATCGGTGAAACCGGTTACTTCGGCATCACCGCGCCAGAACAATACGGCGGTGCGGGCATGGACGTATTCACCAGCGGTTTGATCCTTCAGGCCTTCGGCCGTTGGAACCACGCGCTGGCACTGTCGTGGGTTGCGCATGAGAACCTCTGCCTCCACAACATTCTGCGTAACGCCAACGAAGACCAGAAGAAAAAATATCTGCCTGGTCTGTGCAAAGGCACGCTCGTCGGCGCGCTTGGTCTGACCGAGCCGGGTGCGGGTTCTGATGCGCTGGGTTCGATGCGCACCACGGCACGTCTTGAAGGCGGTCATTACATTCTGAATGGCACCAAAATTTTCATCACTAACGGCCCCGTCGCTGACGTGCTGCTGGTTTACGCGAAGACCGATAAAGAGAAAGGCGCTCAGGGCATCTCGGCATTCATCGTCGAAAAAGATTTCCCTGGCTTCAAGGTTGCGCAGAAGCTCATCAAGATGGGCTTCCGTGGTTCGCAGACTGCAGAACTCGTGTTTGAAGACTGCAAGGTTCCAGTTGAGAACTTGGTTGGCGAAGTGGATCGCGGTGTGAAGGTGGTGATGAGCGGCCTCGATCTCGAGCGCTCGATGATCTCTCCAATCTGCCTCGGCATCGCCGAGCGCGCATTGCAGCTCGCGATTGATTACGCCAAGCAGCGCAAGCAGTTTAATCGCCCGATCGCCGACTTCCAGATGGTGCAGTCGATGATCGCTGAGATGTATGTGTGGGTTGAAGCGATGCGCCTCTACACCTATCAGACGCTGCGCGCAGCGAACTCGATCAGCGAAGACGAAGGCGGTCGCGGTGACATCCACAAGATCACCGCAGCAGGCGTGATGTTTGTTGCTGAAACGATGAACAAAGTGCTCAACCACGCTGTGCAGGTGCACGGTGGTTATGGCTACATCTGGGAATCGGAAATCAATCGTCTGTATCGCTCGATCAAGCTGCTTGAGATCGGCGCGGGCACGACGGAAGTTCGCAAGATGATTATTGCGGGCGAACTGCTGCGTAAGTAAGCGGAATTAAATTGTAGGGTGGGTAGAGCGTAGCGAAACCCACCGCTGCACATTCAGATCAATGGTGGGTTTCGCTGCGCTCTACCCACCCTACATTTAGAGTTGAGAGTTTTATTTAATGACCACCGACACCGTACAACTCAACAATCCCGAATTCCTCTGGAACACAGAAACGGTTTACCGCTCTGATTTGTTCAAGGGCAAGGTCGCGTTGGTGTCGGGCGGTGGCAGCGGTATTGGACGTGCATCGGCGCTGTTGTTCGCGCGCTTGGGTGCGACGGTTGTGATCTGCGGCCGTACGCTGGAAAAGCTGGAAAAGGTTGTCGCGTTTGCGCAAAGCAAAGGCGCTGACATGACGGCGATGACTGTAAACGTGCGCGAGCCCGAAGCTGTTGATGCGCTCTACAAGCAGATCCACGAAAAGTTTGGTCGTCTGGATTACGTCGTCAACAACGCAGGCGGTCAGTTTCCGCAGAACGCGATTGATTACGCGCCTAAGGGTTGGATGGCGGTCATCAACAACAACCTCAACGGCACCTGGTTCATGATGCAGCGCGCTGCGCAGTATTGGCGCGATCAGAAAATGCCGGGCTCCATCGTCAACATCGTCGTCGTAATCGAACGCGGCATGCCGGGTGTTGCACACACCGTGGCAGCACGTGCAGGCATCATCGGTGCATCACGCACGGTCGCTGTTGAGTGGGCCCCATTAGGTGTGCGCGTCAACTGCGTTGCTCCTGGCCTCACCGCAACGGAAGGTCTGGATGTGTATCCGCCAGAAGCGGTCAAAGAATTCCCACTCGCCAATCCGCTCAAGCGTCCCGGCACGCCGATGGAAATCGCGGAGTCAGTGATTTATCTCAGTGCATCTTCCGGCAGCTTCATCACCGGCGAAGTGCTCACCGTAGATGGTGGTGGCAAGCTCTGGGGCGAGCTGTGGACGGCAGGCCGTCCTGATTACTACGCACTGCCGACAAAGTAGCGATCAAGCTGCGGGCTAGGCATCAAAACTAGTCCATAAATCGTATTGCTGATTACTCAGCACTGACATACGCTGAATCCATACTGCTACGGTCAGGCCGGGCTGGTGCAGGCGTTGCAGCAATCTATACGGTCATGTGCAGGGAGTAGATCGTCGTGAAAATAATCGCAACGTTGTTATTGTTCGCGCTCGCTGTACCGGCGTATGCCGCCGATGCCGAGTTCCAAAAAGTTTATGGCTGTATGCGCGCCAATGTGCCGGACACCATCCGCGCACAAGAAATTGAATTCAACTCGACCGACCGCACCGGGGGCTCCCGCGTCATCCGCGGCAAGCTCACCGCCAAGCGTGACAACGGCTTGGCTCGCATCTCAATTCGTATCACGGCACCGGCCAATGTTTCTGGCGCGGCGTATCTCGTGCGCGAACGTGTGGGCAGTCCAGAAGACGATATGTTCGTATTTCTGCCGGGCGTCGGCCGCGTGCGCCACATCACCGGCGCATTCGCCAATGGCTCGCTACTCGGTACGGACTTTAGCTACGCCGATGCCAAGCTGATTCAAAATACGTTCACCGGTTCCGACGGCAAGCTGGAAGCCGCAAGTGAAATTGATCAGCGCCCAACGCATGTGTTGACGCTCACGCCAACTAAGAAAATGAAGAACCCAAGCTACACGCTGGTTCGCATGTGGCTGGATCAGAAAACCTGTGTGCCGCTGAAAGCAGATTTCTATCAAGGCACCACGCTTCGTAAACAGCTCAGTGCTTCGGCCAATGCGCTGACGCAGTCAGGCAAGTTCTGGTATCTGTCACAGCTTGAGATGAGTGATCTTAAGGAAGGCACCAAGACGCAGATCAAGTTCGGCAATGTCGAAGGCGATGTAAAAGCCACGAAGGAAATGTTTGATCCGAACGGGTTTTACAAAGGCAATTAAGGCTTAAAGAAAAGCGCTGCATCGTAGGGTGGGTAGAGCGTAGCGAAACCCACCATTTCTTTGGCGCGTGCAAGCGGTGGGTTTCGCTGCGTTCTACCCACCCTACAAAAAATTACAGAAGCTTGTACTGACTCGTCGGCGCAACGTCGATCTTGCTCATATCGATGAAGCGAAACACGCTATCCATCATCGCTTTGAGGTTGGCCTGAAACTTAGCCTCATCGCCCACCGCATCAAAGAACGTATACGGATCGTTCAAGGCGGCAATCGGGAAACCTTCTTCCACCACCGCATCCAATGGCGGCGCATTCGGCGTTAACGGGCGAATCACAGCATTTTGGATGTATTCAAAATTGGACTGCGTTTCCACCGCAACCTTCGTGTGCGAGTTGTGCCACACGTCTAGCCACTCGGCATAGGGCTGCGCCTGAGGTTTGCGGATCAAAGCAATCTGCGCAAAGCCTTCGGTGCGTTCGCCAAGCTTGGCGGGATGTTTGTGATTGCGCAGTGGCTGCGACTCGGTCACCAGATACGCCGCAAAGCGCGCCGTGTTGGCGGCGATTGCTGCGTCGATAGGTGCACGCAAATGCGCAACCGCACTGTCCATCCAAACCTGCACGATGGCTTCCAGTGGTGGATTGCTATTCGTTTGCTTCAGGCCTTCGCCTGCTGCAACCGCAGAATCCGCCACATTCACTTGCAAGCTACGCACCGATGGAATGCTGCGTAGTTGCGAAGTGAGATACACGCGCAGATTTTTTCCAAAGGCGTCGATATCGACTTTGGGATCGCGTTCAACCAGATAAATGACTTTTTCCATGATGTGCTCTTTAAGTTTTCCCTCTCCCCGCGTGCGGGGAGAGGGCAGGGTGAGGGGCTCTTGCAGAGATTGTCTGGCCCCTCACCCCGACCCTCTCCCCATAAAAAGCATGGGGAGAGGGAGTGTGAAGACGCGACACGCCTTACGGCATGTACGAACCACCATTCGCATCCAACGCAGCACCCGTCACCGCACTGGCGTAATCCGAAACCAAGAACAACGCAGCGCGTGCGCATTCGTCGTCGGTTGGGATGCGGCCCAATGGGATCGTGGAAGAAATCTTGGCTTTGAGTGTTTCCAAAGGCACGCCCGTTTCCTGCGCCTGCCATACAAAATAGCCTTCAACCGGCGCGCCCCACATCCAGCCCATGTGAATGCTGTTCACGCGAATGTTGTCTTTGCCGACTTCTTTGGCGAGGTACTTGGCAGAGTTAGCGAGTGCAGACTTCGACGCGGCATAACCGGCTTCGCCTAGCGGAGGAGGAGTACGCGCGGCCATGGTGTTGATCATGACGATGGCGCCGCCGCCTTGTAATTTCATCTGTGGCAACACTGACTGCGTCAGCTTGAGCGTGCCGATCAGGTTGGTGTTCATGACAGCAGCCCAAGCATCGAGGTTGGCGCTGGAGACGTAATCCATATCGCCGTGAACGAAGGCGCTGTTAACAAGCGCATCAATACGGCCGAACTGTTTGATCGTTGCGGCAACGAGTGCTTCGCACTGTGCGCGGTCGGTGATGTCGGTGACGATCTTGAGAACTTTGCAGTTCGGGTTGATCGCTTTGACGCGTGCTTCTGCGTCATCCAGCTTTTCCTGGCTACGTGCGGCAGCAACAACGCCAGCAGCGCCTTCGCGTGCGGCTTCAATGGCGAGCTTTACGCCGAGGCCAGGGCCGATACCGGACACGATTACGATTTTATCTTTGAGTAACACTGTGTTCTCTCCTTGTGATTAATGTTTTGTTTTTTGTAGGGTGCGCTGTGCGCACGCGTTGGTGGCCATGTGCCAGATCCGCGTGCGCACAGCGCACCCTACGTATTTATGCTTCGATGTACTTTTTGCGGTAATCCGCGAAATCACGCTTGAGCTGTTCGTCGCTCAGACCAAAATCGCCGGGGTGGTATTCATGTGCTTCGCGTTTGTCGCGGCGATTTTTTTCCATCCACACTTCCATCGCTTGCTTGCCCTCAGCTGAGAGCGTCATGCCGGTGTGGGCGTAAATTGCGTCGACCACTTCGAAAGGTTTCTTCACGGTGTCGATGAAACGCACATCGAGGAATGGCGTGTTGTTGGTCGCACGGACATCCATCGTGTGATGGAAAGCGCGAGCCATCAGATCATTCCATTCGTGGCCAGCGGCTGATGCATCTGGGCCGCTGCCGTAAATGCCCCACAGCGTGTGAATCATGCTGGCGATAGAAGGAATGGTGTCGACGGGATCGCGATGCGTCTGGATAACTTGTGCGCCCGGGAATTCCTTGAGCAGCAGTTTCATGCGCAGCAAGTGATGCGGCGCTTTCAGCACCCAACGCGTTGCAGTGATGCCGCGCTGACGCTGCTGCCACTGCAAGAACTTGAGAATGCGCTTGAGGTAATCGTAGGCCGGCGTCTCGTCGCTCTCGTGCAGCCACTTCATATAGCTCGGCACATTCGCGTAAGCGTTGAAGGACGACATGAAGGAATGTTCCATCAACATCACTTCTTCATCCGCCTGATCGGCGTCCATCGGATGAATCGCCATCAGCTTAGGCATGGCGTCCACCATCACCTTCACTTCACCGCGTGCACGCTCCATGCGCTCAATCGGATTCTTGATGTCTTCACCGGGAAATGGAACCGGATAGCGCGACTCCCACCAGTGCATCGAGTACAGGTTGGGATCGCAAGACAGCACGCGCTGCAACAGCGTGGTGCCAGTGCGTGGCAAGCCAACGATAACGACTGGCGCGCCAATCTTTTCGTTTTCAATTTCTGGATGCTGACGGAAGAACTCTTCGATACGCAGGCGATTGACCAACATCTCGACGATCTTGTGCTCCAACAGGCCGCGACCAAAATCTGAGAGATTGGCTTCGGTGTTCAGCGAATCGCAAAGCACTTCAAGACCCTTGCGATATGTTGGATCGCCGAAGTTCTTCAGGCCTGCGGCTTGTTCAAGCGCGGCGCGCTCGAGTGCATCGGGGTTCAGTGTCGCGGCGCTCATGCGCGCTTCTCCTCAATTAACGAATTCAATTTCACAACGCGCGTCTGCGGGTGAACGTGTTCTTTGGCGCCGACCCAACGGAAGCACAATGTGCCGCGATCGTGGCCTGCAGTTTCCAGCCAGTTGGCAACGCCGGGATTCTTGTGCGACAGCACCAACGTCACGCCGCCATCAGCATCAAGCTGTGTGGAGTTCTGGTTGTGGCAGATGCGGTGATAGCGGTAGTCGAGCGACTCCATCCACCAGTTGTTGATCTGCAGGTTCCAGTAACGGCATTCCGGAATGCGTGGAATGTGCACCACCATCGCTTCGTCTTCGGCGAGCTGCCAGTACGAGTGGTAGTAGAAAATATTCGGATCACCACCAGCGGCCTGACACACAGCTTGGTTCGCAGGCGGAATTTCATTCGGGTGCGGCAGATAGCTCTGCGCCCAGTTGGCAAACACGGTTGCGGTGCCTTCAACAAACTTGGCGACATTGCCGAGGCTGGCCTGCAAGCGTTCAGCGGTGAGGGGCTTCGGTGCTGCATCGCTGCCAACGCGTTCGATCTTCAACTGCGAAGGACGCTCAGTTTTGCGATCAAGGAAAGTCTGGCGAACGATGACGGCATTGCTGCCCGGTTCGAGGCGCACCCAATTGCCGGGCTGTTCTTTCTGACTGAGGATCAACTCGAAGCGGCCTTCAGCGTCCATCTTGATGTTCGCTGCATCAATGAAGCCGGTCTGCTCCATCTTACCGTTGGTTTCGTAGCCACCTTTCTGCGTGCCAATCGACAAATAAAACACCGTGCCGCGTGTTCCGCGAATCACATAGTCGTTCGCGCCGTTAATTTTGGCGAAGTAGTAAAGATTGTCTGGATTGTCCGCGCCGATCTTGCCGGTCTCATGCGAGGGCAGGAAGAAGCCGGGGAAATCCGGATCTGAAAATTCCAGATGCATTTCCAAACCAATGCGCAGCAAACGCGTGAGGTAGCGGTAACCTTCAGCGCGGCTCAGTTCATCGCTTGGTGCTTCCGGGCGCAGAATTTGATTGCCTGCGTGCTTCAGCGCATCGCAAAAGTCGTCCCACGCTTTGCCGGAAATTACGTCGTCTTTGGCCGCCATCACCAACCTCTCCATACTGTCGTTTTCTATCTACTGACAGTAGGTCTCGCAGGCTGGGCTTACTTCCCCTGTTTGTAGTAGCGAAAAGCCCTTTAGCGGCCATATCTTGGGACAATAAAAAACAGGCCCGCAAATGCGGGCCTGTTCGCTTGCTACAGCCATCAAATTTGAAGCTAATTTAGCGCCAATTAGACCCCGATCACGCCGCCATCATTCTTGGTGATGATGATGGTGGCTGAACGTGGGCGGGCGCCTGCAGTGCCCGCCTGTGTTGCATCGCCGCTGACGTTGGGCCAGTTGCTGCCCGGTGCTGCGATGTTGCCGTTTTCGCCCGGATGCTGAATCTGCACAAACAGCGCTTTGCTATCTGGCGTCATCGTGATGCCCGTGAGTTCGCACTGCTTAGGGCCAACGAGGAAGCGACGCAGATCGGTGCCGAGGCTCTTACCTTTGAACGTCGACTGACCGTTCAGCGTTGCTGCGCCGCCATCACCGACTTTGCCTGGTGCTGCGACGAGCATCATGCAGTTGGTGGTGTCGGTGTAAGCGCCGTCATCGGTTTGAATCCAAAGCTGGCCGTTCGGCGCAAACCACAAACCGTCTGGGCTCGACAGATCGTTGTCTGCGGTGAGCTCGGAAGCGTTGACGGCTGGGTTCGTGTAACCGGCACGTGAACCGAACAAGAAGATGTCCCACGTGAACGACGTTGCTGCCGGGTTATCACCCGTTTCGCGCCAACGAATGATGTGGCCGTTGATGTTGCCGCCGGTGCCCGGAACGCCGCCTGCAGCGGTGCCGGTGTAGCGACGTGGATTCGCTGCATCCAGCGGCATGCTGGCGTTGCCGCGTGAGCTGTTGTTGGTGAGCGTGAAATAAACTTCGCCGTTGAGCGGATTGACTGCAGCCCACTCAGGACGATCCATCTTGGTCGCGCCAACGCTGTCAGCAGCCAGACGCGTGTTAACGCAAACCGCAGCCTGCGAGGTGAAAGGGAACAACGCGTTGTCGGCGTTGAGTCCGTTCTTGCCCTGCGTCAGTTCGAGCCACTGGCCCGTGCCGTCTGCGTCGTAACGCGCAACGTAGAGCGTGCCGCTGTCCATGTACTTGTCGCCAGCGGTCATGCCTTTGTTGGCATCTGCTGGATCCCAGTTTGCGGTCGAAACAAACTTGTAGATGTATTCGCCGGCAACGTCGTCGCCCATGTAGAAGGTCAGCGGTTTGCCAGCGACAATTTTTCCAGGCCAGCAACCTTCGTGACCGAAGCGACCGAGCGCGGTGCGCTTGCGTGGCGTTGAGGTTGGATTGAATGGATCAATCTCAACCACGTAGCCGTAGGTTTGCGGCAAGTTGCGGAAATCGTCTGCGCCATTGGCGGAGCTGCCGGTGACAGAGCAGTTCCAACGCTGGTATTGATCACCGGCCATGCTGGCCCAATTAAAGTTATCAACCTGACCTGGGTTGATGGTGTAACGCGCGAACGCTGCGTTGTCTGAGGCGCTACGCAGTGGGTTGGTGTTGTCACCGGCGACACGCGTGAAATAGAACTTCCAGTTTTCTTCGCAAGTCAGATACGTGCCCCAAGGCGTGTAGCCGTTGGCGCAGTTGTTGATTGTGCCGCGAGTTTTCGTGGCAGCAGGCGAGAGTTTCGAGACAGCGAATTTGCTGCCGCGCACTGGACCGTTCAAGTCCATGTCGGTGAATGGCGTGATGCGGCGATTGAAAGTTGAGTCGCTCACGACCGCGAATTTACCTGCGGGATTTTTTCTGACTTCTACTACGCTAACGCCGTGGCAGTTCATCTCTTTGATGATTTCATCTTCTACCGTACGCACGCCGCCAACCGAGGTTGGACCTGCTGCGTGCAGATAGCTCTGCGTGATGTTCTCGTGGTTCATCACCAACAAGCCGCGGCCAGATTCCGTCAGGCTGTATTTGCCATCGTTACCGAGGCCGAAGTAATGCATGCCATCGTGATGATCGCCTGCGCGCTGTGCGTAAGACGCACCGGTTTCGCTGCCGTTGCCAAGGTAAACTGCTACGCCTGCTGCAATCGGATCACCCAATGCATAGAGCACATTGGCGCTATAACCCGGGGGCACGGTGACGACGTCAGCCAAGCTTTTTGCAGTGGCATTAAAGCCCAGCTTAGGCGCGTTGGTGGGAGTATCGGTGTCGACGCCATTGTCGTCGATTGAGCAAGCGGTAAGGCCAAGGCCGCCCAAGGTGAACGTGGCCAATGCGCTGGCGCTGCCGAGCAAAGCTTGGCGACGCGTCAGGTTAGCTTTGAGAATGTTGCCAAAGTATTTGGGATCCGCGGGATCAATCGCGCGCGGGATTTCTGTGAATTCGTCGTTCTTATGCACTGTAAGTACCTACTAAAAATTGGGTACTGCGAAATCTAGTGAGCACGAATGACGAAGCGGCGGCGGTTCCATTGCAGATTCATGATGCTTTGGTGACAGCACCGTGGCGCACAAACAAAAACGCCGACGATCTCTCGTCGGCGTTGATTTTAAAAACGAAAAATTTAAGCGCGCTTAACCCATGAGCGCAGTGAACGAATGCGATCCAGGAATTTGCCAGTGCCGGTGGTGGCTGTCGGCGGTGGCGTGGTCGTCGCTTCGACTTCGTAGCGCTTGTGCAGCTCAGGATTCTGCGACAGACGTTCGTGCTGCTTGAGCGCGGAGTTCACCGTGATCTTGCACTGGTTGTCGTGAATAGGTTTGGTGATAAAGCGATAGATCTGGCCTTGGTTGATCAGTTCAATCGCCTGACCTGCGTCCGCGCGATCGGTGAGGATCACGGACACCAATTCTGGGTGATGTTGTTTGAGCGTGCCGATCAGGCTGATCACAGGATGGTCCTGCACACGCGTGTCAGACAGCACCACGCCAATGCGCTCGCGTTCCATCAGGTTCACGGCTTCTTCCATCGTCGTGGCGCCGAATACGCGGTAATCGCTGCCGAGGATGCTCTGCACTTTGGTTGGCACAGAAGGATCGTCGTCCAGTACCAACACGCCAGGTTGCGGACCAGCAGGCGCACCAATGTTGTCGGCGGTTGCGGCGCTGAGTGCGGCGCTGGTGCGTGCAGCAGCAACGGCGCGTGCGACGGTGACAGACAAATCTTCGTTGGACCAAGGCTTATTCACGAAGCGGAAAATTTCGCCTTCGTTGATCGAGCCAATAATCGCGTTGAGGTCGGAGTAGCCGGTGAGCAGGATGCGCATTGCATTCGGATTGAGATCGCGCGCGGTGCGCAGCAGCTCAATACCGGTCATGCCGGGCATGCGTTGATCGCTGACGATGACGTCTACAGCCTGAACTTTCAGCAGGTCGAGCGCTTTTTGGCCGCTCTCAGCAAAAAATACTTCGTACTGACTGCGAAACAGCATACGCATGGTCGTCAGAATGCGCGGCTCGTCATCGACGAAGAGGATGCGCGCTTTGGCGGTGGTGCTAGCGGTCATGAGTGAAGTCCTGCGTTCAAGCGGCTGCGAGTGACGGGGCTGTTTCGTTATCAGCCGGACGTTGTTGTTTCAGTGGCAGGCGAATGGTGAATTCGCTGCCCTTGCCGACCACGGAATGTACGTCGATTGTACCGCCGTGCTCTTCAATAATGCGGAATACGATGGACAGGCCCAAGCCCGTGCCTTTGCCGACCGGTTTGGTGGTGTAGAACGGTTCGAAGATGCGCTGGCGAACTTCGTCGGTCATGCCACAACCGTTGTCGATGATGCGAATGCTGACACCGTTTTGCTCCGCCGACGTGTGCACAAAGATCTTGCCGGTGTCGCTGATCGCCTGAGCGGCGTTGGTGAACAGGTTGAGGAACACCTGATTGAGCTTGGATGGCGAGCATTCAATCTCTGGCAGATCGCCGAACTGACGAATGACTTCAACGCGATTCTTGAGTTGGTTCTGGCAGATCTTGAGTGCGGTATCGATGCCGTCGTTGACTCTGAACTGATCATTGCGTGAACGGTCGACGCGCGAGAAGTCTTTAAGGCTGGAGACCAGATCTGCGATCTGCACCAGACCGTGGTCAGTGTCTTCGAGCAGATTGTCGAGATCGCCCATCACTTCAGTTGGGTTGACGAGCTGACGGCGTTCGTCTGCATCGCTCAATGCGTTAGCGACTTCTTCGTCCGACGCATCAGCCGAGGTCATCAGCGTGAGTGCGCGATCTTGTGCAGAGCAAAGATCGCGAATGTCTGCGAGCGTGGTGCGCACGATGGACGCGTTGCTGCGTGCGTAACCCAGCGGCGTGTTGATCTCATGTGCAACGCCGGCAACCATCTGACCGAGCGAAGCCATTTTTTCAGATTGAATCAGCTGAGCCTGCGAGTTACGCAGATCGCTCAAAGCGCTGGAGAGATCCTTGGTACGTGCTTCAACCTGATCTTCCAAGTGTTCGTTGGCGTCCACCAGCTTGCCGTTGGCCTTGTCGAGTTCGCCGTAGCTGCGACGCAGACGAATACCCAACCAAGCCAGAATCAAAAGCAGCAACGCGGCGTAGCCGACGAGGATGACGCGATACTGGTTGGCGTTGGCTACTTCGCCTTGATACCAAGCGGTGTAAGCCTGTTCTACAGCCTGCAATTGTGCGCCGGTTGGGCGACCCAAGAATGAGCTCAGCTTGTCGAGCATTTCAGTCTTGTCTTGAATAATTTCTTCGCAGTTGCCGTTGAGGCTTTCCATCGCTGCGGTGAAGGCTTCTGACGGCGCTTCGGTTCCGGCTTTCATCTGCGAAATCAAATCGCGAATGGTTCCGGCGTTGTTTGGTGCGGGCGTAACGCTGAGCGTCAGCAACTCGGTTTTGAGCTGCATGATGAGTGGCTTCAGCATTTCCTGCTTTGCGGCTGGCGCAGCAGCGAGTACGGCATCGCTATTGAATGGCACGGCGTCCATGTTGTTGACCAAGCCCTGGTTCAACAGCGTGTTGCGTGCTTCAAAGTCGAAGCCCAATTCGAATTTGGCTTCGATGGTGTCGAGGAACTGGTCGAGTTTCTTGTCCAGATCTTTGTTCAGACCGCGCAGGGCCGTTGGGCCTTTGTCGAGTGCGTCGAGATCTTTGCCCAGACGTTGCGTGATTTTGGTGCGGTCCGCAGCGGAGCCGGCAAGCGAGCTAGCGCGGGTCTGCGTGAACATGCGGTTCAATTCGATGTCGAGGTTGTCGACTGCGCGGATGTTTTCAAGACGAGCGCGATGCAGGTTGCTATCGACGCTCTGCGTCATCTTCAGCAAGAAACCTAAAATACCAATCGCAATAACAGCAGCAATTGCTGGCAACAGCAGCTTAAATTTCATCGTTTACCCCCATGTACTTCGCGAACGCTTTTTATAGATGAACAGGTCTGATTGCCTGCTTTAGACGTCAATAGGCGATTGTCGCCTAAAAACACCCCTTACGGTCAATGATTTACATGGGCATTACATCGTCTGACTGCATTAGAAAAACGGCGTAAATATGCCTCTCTCAGCCAAACGGAGGATTCGGTCCGCCTGCCACTACGGTGAACTGCGGCATCGCAATAAATCTAATTAGGAGAAGAGAATGGACAACGCAAGTCTGGAACAGCGAATTGCCGCTTTGGAAAGTCTGGAGGCGATCCGCAGTCTCAAGGCCCGTTACCTCTTCGCCTGTGACCGTAAAGACCCGGCCACGATGCGCGCCTGTTTTGCAGACGGCAAGGTTCATATCGACTACGGCATCGTCGGCACGTTTGATAACGCCGACACGCTGGTTGCGCTCTACACCGAAGTCGCCTGCCATCCGAATATGGTGGAGATGCACCACAGCGCAGATCCGCAGATTGAACTGATCAGCGCCGATCACGCGCGCGCTACTTGCAGCCTGCATTACTGCTTGCTCGAAACAAAATCCAAAGGCTTTACCCAGCTCGGCGGTTATTACGAAGACGAGTACCGCAAGTTCGGCAAAGATTGGAAGATCACCAGCACGCGCTTCATCGTGACTTCGACGCTGTCGATGGATATGAGCGAGGGCATCGCGAAGGTGCTGTTCGCGGGCAATCCACAACTCGCAGCCTGAGGAAGCTACCATGCTGACTCTGCAAGAAATCTCCGATCGTATGGAGCTGGAACGCCTGACGGTGGACTACGCCTACGCGATTGATGAGCGCGCTCTCGATAATCTTGATGCTGTGTTTACGCCGGACGCATACATCGACTATCGCGCCATGGGTGGCATTGATGGCTCATATCCGAAAGTGAAGGAATGGCTGGGGCAGGCTTTGGCTGCGTTCCCAGACTTTATGCACCTCAACGGCAATTTTTCCTGCGACATCACGGGCGACACGGCCACGGGAAAGATGGCTTGCTTCAATCCGATGGTGGTGCCGAATCCTGAAGGCGGCAAAGACACGATGTTTCTCGGTCTTTGGTACATCGACAAATATGTGCGCACGCCGAAGGGCTGGCGCATCAGCGAACGCGTTGAGAAAAAGAGTTACGACTTCAACATGCCAGAGTGGATGAAAGTCGCGCTCAAGATGAAATAAGTCATCTCATCTTTATCTGTTTTGTAGGAGCGCCTCTTAGGCGCGATGGGCGATTGAACTATCGCGCCTAAGAGGCGCTCCTACAGGCTAATGCTGCCAACTAATGTAGTGAGAATCATGCGGTTTAAAATAAAATTCAGTGCAGTGCTGGCGCTAGTTTTTTGCAGCGGTGTTGTAAACGCAAAAGCAACGCCCGATCAAATTGCTCAACTCAACAGCGACAAACTCAATTGCATCGGCGCTGAACGTGCAGGCACTGCGAGCGGTGTCGCGGCGTACACCGGAAAGTGGTTAGACACATGGCCGGGCTTGGGTGATCCCAAGGTTTACACGCCGGGCCCATACGCAGCAGAAAAGCCGCTCTACACCGTCACCGTCGACAATATGACGCAGTACGCCAGCAAGCTCACCGAAGGGCAGAAGGCGATGCTGAAAAAATATCCCAAGACTTTCCGCATCCCTGTTTATCCGAGTCATCGCGATTTCGGCATGCCCGTTTGGGCCTGCGATGTCGTCAAGAAAAATGCAGAGAGCGCACAGTTGGTGCACGACGGTTTGGGTACGCAGGCAACCACCGGTGCGATTGCATTTCCGTTTCCTACGACTGGCCTCGAAGCCATCTGGAATGTGATTCTTAGCAGCGGCCCGTGGAACGAAACTGCGGTGGTGGATATCGCTGACGTATTTCCGAGTGGCCGCATCGCTTGGGGCAAACAACGTTATATGACGCTGAGTCCATATGCGGACCCTAAAAAGCGTATGTCGACGCAAGACACGGTTGCCGCATATTTCTATGGCGAAGTGTTATTGCCAGAGCGCGACAAAGGCAGCATTGGCGTGGGCTTTCAGCCGACCGATTTCAAAGACGGCAGCACGCATGTGTGGGCCTACAATCCGGGCACGCGCCGTGTGCGCCAAGCGCCGGATATCAACTTTGATTACCTGACGCCGCCTTCTAGCTTGCGAACGGTTGATGACGACGCATTGTTTAACGGCTCGCCGGAGCGTTACAACTGGAAGCTCGTTGGCAAAAAAGAAATGCTGGTGCCTTACCACGCGTTTCGCGTGAATGATCCAGCGGTCAAGTACAAAACACTGCTGACACCCGATACTTTCAATCCCGATTTCATGCGCTATGAATTGCATCGCGTATGGGTAATTGAGGCCACACTGAAAACCGGTTTGCGCCACATCTATGGACGCCGGGTGCTCTACGTTGATGAAGATACCTGGCATGCACTGTGGGCAGATAACTACGACGTGCGCGGACAACTCTGGCGCGCGTCCTACGTTAATTTCCGCTACGCACCAGATGCACAAGCATGGCAACGCGGCGTATCGGTGTATCACGATCTGATGTCAGGTGCGTATGAGGCCGGCTACTTGGTTAACGAAGCGGGCAAAGACTGGTGGCGATTGAATCGCACCGACATGCATCAAATGATGTTCAGCCCAGAAGCCGCAACACGTAAAGGGCATTAAGATTGATTTGATCAAGTTAAATGGAGAGCGCTATGAATAGTTTGCAGAGCAATCCGGCATTCATCGCCTATGCCATCGCTTGTTTAATACTCAGCACGAATCTGATTTTTCTGTGGGCGTTCAGCGGCGCAACACGTGGCAAAACTAAGACAGCAATCAATCCAGAAGATGCCGCCAAGTTTGGTGGCACGTTAGTCGAGTCTGATCCGCCTGAAGTGGCTCGCGTTTTGCGCGCACATACCAATGCACAAGCCAACATCTATCCGTTCCTGTTTCTTGGATTGGTATTTGTGTTGGCTGGGGGCTCCGCGTGTGTAGCCCAAATCATTTTCAGCATCTTCGTTGCCGCACGCCTCGCGCATACGTTTGTTTATCTAAAGGGTAAGCAACCTTGGCGTTCGATCTTCTTCATCATCGGTGGGCTCGCAACGATTGGGCTGATGCTGGACATCATCTGGCTGCTCATTCGAGGCTAGGCGAGCTAAAAATTAAAGTCACCATACGCCCGTATGGTGACAGCCTAAAAATGCGTTCCCTATAGTCCGCGGCATCATCTTTTCATTCCGGAGTTTTGCCATGGACACATTGGTTGCGTATGAATTCAAGGACGGCGTTGCCACCATCACGATGGATGATGGCAAGGCCAATGCACTTTCACCTGCGATGCAGTTGGAATTGAATTCGGCCTTGGATCAGGCGCGTGCAGATAAAGCGGTGGTTGTGCTGACGGGCAGAAAAGGAACCTTCTGCGCAGGCTTTGATCTGCAAACTCTGATGGCAGGCGGGCTTACCGCAGTGAAAATGCTCACAGGCGGTTTTGAAATTGCCGAGCGCTTGTTGTCGTTTCCAAAGCCCGTCGTCATCGTGAGCAACGGTCACGCATTAGCCATGGGCGTTTTTCTTCTCGCCTGCGGCGACTACGTGATCGGCGCTGATGGTGCTTACAAAATCGGCGCCAACGAAGTCGCCATTGGTTTGGTCATGCCCCGCGCTGCCGTCGAAATTTGCCGCGCACGCTTGGCGCCAGCCCATTTCAACCGCGCGATGATGACTTCAGAAATTTATCGTCCTGCGGATGCTGTCGCTGCAGGATTCATCGACCGCGTAGTGCCAGAAGCGGATGTTCTTGCAGAAGCTCATGCCTACGCCGCACGCTTGGCCAAGCTTAATATGAATGCTTATCTCGGCACCAAGACATTGGTGCGTGAGCCTTTGCATAAAGCACTGCGCGCTGCGATTGAGCAGGATCACACCTTGTTCCGTGCGATGTGCAAAGTGCCTGACTAGCTAGCGATACTTTACTATCGAGAATAAAAAGCCGGCGATTAAGCCGGCTTTTTTGTGCGCTGTTATTGCGGCAGCACTGGACGATAATCGGCTCCTACACCGTGATTGCGGATCACCTCTTTATAAGCAGGCACTGCCGCTGTCGGGATGCGCTTCAAGTCGGGATCTTTGAGTGCGTTCACTGTGTAGAGCCCGAAGCGTGGCGTATAGCTGCCCCACTCGAAATTGTCCGTCAATGACCAGACCATGTAACCGATGACGTTGACGCCGTCTGCCTTTGCGCGCTGGGTCCAGTACACCGTATCGCGGATCATGTCTTCACGCTTTGTTCCATCGGTACGTGGCGCGCCGTCTTGCGTGGACATGCCAATCTCGGCAATCAGCAGTGGTTTGTTCGGATAGCGCGTTTGCAGGATCTTGAGTGCGCGATAAAGGCCGGCAGGATCTACAGGCCAGTTCCAATGCGTTTCCACTCCGGCGCGCATGACCTTCGGGATGTCCGCTGCGTAGTAGTCGACGGCAATGACGTCACACTTGTCCGCGACCGAATCAAAGAATGTCCAGTCGAGCAGACCGTTGATTGCGCCACTGCCAAAGCGATCACCCATCCAGTAAATGTTGGAGGTAACTGTCGCGTGATTGTCGAGACGATGGATCAGATCGTAAGCTTGCCGGTGAGCGGCTGCGATGTTGTCGCGCACGTGTCCGGTATCGGTCCAATTGAGCTGACGAATATTTTTCTCGCCACCGACGCCGAACGCTGCTTCGTTAAACGTGATCCATAAGTCCACATCAGCTTGATAACGGCCAACAATTAAGTTGGTGTAGTTCAGGAAATCATTGACGGTTTGCGGATTCACCCAGCCGCCTTGATCAGCAATCCAGCCTGGGTAAACGAAATGATCGAGTGTGACTAAGGGCTTCATCCCAGCTTGCTTGATCGCAAGAATCAGATCGTCGTAATACGCCAACTCGGCTTGATCAATCTGGCCCTTGTTGGGCTCGATACGCGCCCAATTTATTCCGAGACGGAAAGTGTTGACGCCCAAGTCGCGTGCGAGAGCGACGTCTTCTCGATAGCGATGACGAAAGTCGATCGCCTTGCCGTAACGATCCTGCGTCGGCTGAGACGCGTTCCAGCGACTCCAGTTGCTGTCGACTTCTCCGCCTTCGCTTTGATACGCAGAAGACGACACGCCCCAAATAAAGTCCGCAGGCAAAGCTTCCGCTGCAACGACAGGAATCTTTGCCGGCTGCTTGAAAGACCAAGCAAGCCATGCGAACAGGCACAGAATCAGTACGACAAATACTTTAAAGAAGGTTCGCATTTATGCCTCTTATCAAAAGCCTTACATCAAGCAGGATCGAGGGTGCGTACATGTCCCTGAGCGTGGAATCCAACTAAAAAATTCCAATAAAATGATAATACACTAAGTATTATTTGGTATGAGTGAATCGAACAGGGGCCGAGATCGCACGTTCGTAAGTGCTAGGTCTGGCGCTGCCCACAAAAAAGCCGGCTTGCGGCCGGCTTTTTTGTGGATGTCGTTATTAGCGTCGATACGCCAACGCGCCAGTGAATCTGCTGCGGCGACTTAACTTGCTTGACTGGCGGCCTCCACGATTAGTGCAGTCACCTCGTCGGACTTCGAAGCCAGCGACGCGTGGCCTGTGGTCAGCGTAATAACCTTACGAGGGTTCATTCTGGCCGACATCATTTTCTGATTTTCAGGATTGATCATTCGATCCTCGCTGGAAATCTGATACCAACAAGGCTTCTTCTTCCAGGCAGGCGCTGAGACGTTGTTGCCAAATGTCGTCGCCAATGGCGCTTTCTGCGTTATCGCCATCACTAGCGCCTCGTCTGGCTCCAGATCTTGGCAGAAGCTTTCTCGATATTTATCGTTCTTGATCCAGAGATAGCCGTCGCTGTCGGGGATAACATTGGCGATTGCGGCCGGTGGATTGCCTTGGGTAATACCGCCGGGGCTCTCGCCGGCGTCTGGAGCGAAGGCCGCGATGTAGACGAGACCAATCACGTTGGGCATATCGCCTACTTCACTGATCACGGCGCCGCCGTAGGAATGTCCGACTAACAGCACTGGCCC
The DNA here is from genome assembly GCF_003052265.1 of Stenotrophobium rhamnosiphilum. Classification (GTDB taxonomy): domain Bacteria; phylum Pseudomonadota; class Gammaproteobacteria; order Nevskiales; family Nevskiaceae; genus Stenotrophobium; species Stenotrophobium rhamnosiphilum. The sequence goes on along the minus strand of NZ_QANS01000006.1, from coordinate 56,121 downwards.
GGATTGCTGTGCCACCATCTTGCGCGTTCTCTCGGCATCGTCAGCCAGTGAGCTCAGTGGCAACTCAACAGCGCGTAGCTTGGTGTATCCCCTGTGTGATAGCGCGATGATCACCTTGCTCCAGTGTGCAGCACCACCCCAGAAGCCGTGTACGAGGACGATTGTAGGTTTCTCACTCATGAGTCAACTCTCCTGTTCAAGAAAATTCCCGCAAAAAAGCGGGGTTCGAAGCACTACGATTGATGGAATAAACATTGAGTCAGCCCAATGGGCAAGTGCACATCTAGCGAACCACTGGAATAGATCGAAGCAATAAGAAACGGATTGGTGAATGTAGCTTTTAAGGCGCGCTTACTGCCGTTTGCTACTCTAGTAGTCACAATTACTTTCACTCCCGCGCGGGTAATTTTCTTAATTACAGGTTGTCGTTGTCGGCGGTGTAACCGTTGGCGTGCCAGTGAATCTGCTCGTTAAATACGCGATTGCCAATGGTGCTGTCGTAACTTCGAACAGCAGGTGTTCGCCCGTAACGCCTTGGTAATAAGCCACATGACTGCCCGCAGCGCACCACGCTTTTACGAGTGCAACTGCTCCTGCGACAGGAATAAGTTCATCTATTGTTGAGTGATAAACGAATGTATCGGCGATAGGGCTGTTCCCAGCTAATGGCAAAGTAATTAACGGACTCGTGGCCAATACATTCGGCGCATTTAATGGATCAGGCGTGGTCGTGTAATCCGCTAAGTGACCTGATGGAGCACTTGATCCGTCAGATGTATCGCCTACGCATCCGTCCTTTAAAGACTCGAATGCAGCGCGTCCCTTATCGTTAAGAATGGGCGTGACCAGATTCGGGTAACTGCGGTTAATCCCTTCGATGGCGGAAAGAATCAGCGGGAAGAAAAGTGCATTGGTAGCAGGGCTCTCGTCGAGATTTTTTGCAATGCCAAGTACATCTGCTGGTGTGCCGCCACTTGCGACGGCAACGATATTAATTTCGGGCGCATAAGCTTTTTGAAGTGACGCTGCCCACGCAGTTGCGATAGCACCGCCAGAATATCCCCACATGCCAACCTGTGTATTTGAAGATAGCCCGAGTGGTTGAAAGCTCAATGCGGCTCTGATGCTATCTAGCGTAATTTGTCCTGCAAGACGGCCAGCGCCGTAGGCGGAATACGGGCCTTCGTGATCGGGATACACCACGGTCCAACCTGCAGCGAGGCCAAGCAAGGGTTGAGTACTTTCGAGCTGACTGACGGAGTTGGCAGTGCTGCCTGTTAGCGTATGCGAAGGCGCGCAATGACTGCCAAGGCTATCTTCTGCATATTGAAACGCGAGTAGAGGCGACGGACCAGTTCCAGCGACTGTGGGTTTAACTACGGTCGCAATTGCTGCGATCGATTTTCCGTTGACGTCGCGAGATATGAATTGTAGCTGCCATGCGGCATTGCTCATCGGAACGCTACCCACTGGAGCGAACGTGACAGCACGCGATTTTAGAATTGTGCCGAGAGCAAGTTTCGGCATCGGGTTTGGCTGCGCATAAAACTCGTCAGCATCTGGTTTTGGCGCAAACGGAACGGCATTCGTAGCTGTTACTTCTGACGATTCTTCGCCACATGCAGAAAGTACTGCAGTCGAAAGCACACAAGCGCAAATCAGTATTTGAGTAAATGCAGTTCTCTGCAATGCCCTGAAGTCCATAAATCTCTTCTCCCTAGAACGATCTAAATGTCGTTTGCCTGAAACAAAAATGAAGAACCCGCGCGCAGCTGAGTGCTGCGCGCGGGCGATACGCAATCACTTAGTGATGATTAAACCACTCAACAATTTCGGACGGTGCCTGTGGCAGGTACTCGTGCGACAGACCCGGTGCAATCACCTTCTTGGTGTCGATGCCTTGTGATTGAAGCTGGTTGTAGTAGGCCTCCATCGTATTGACCGGCACGGTGTTGTCGTCGCTGCCGTGCAGGAACAGTGTTGCTGGATGATTTGCGGGCAGCGTGGACGGTATCGTGCACATGAAACCGAGGCAGCTTGCGTACGAACCCGATTGAACGGCTAGTGCGCGGAAGCGACCCTGAAAACTCACTGCCATACGTGAGGTGTTGTAGCCGCCGCTAGACATGCCGGTGGCATACAAGCGACTGCCATTGATCGGCCCGTACTGACCCGACACTACGCCATTGAAGACTTTGTTCAAGAAGCCATAGTCATCAGTCGTCGTGTACGGCTGGGCCGTGTCCATGCCTGGCTGGTTGGTATCCCAGTACTGAAAGCCACGCAAATAGTTTGTCGGTGGCTCGACTACTGCGTAACCAGCGTCTAGCAGCGCAGCAATCGTTTCTACCTGATGATAGGCGCCAGCTGGGGTGTAATCCGGAATGCTCCAGAAAATCGGGAACACGCTGGGTTGGAACAACAGCACAGCAGGCCAGCCACCGATCGGCGGAGTGCCAGCCGGAACCTGATAGCGCACCGTGCGCGGGATGCCATAGGACGAAGTAACAACTTTAGATTTATAGGGGCAGCTCAGCGTGTGCGAGGTACCAGTGACGGTATCTGTGCAAACGCCGGCTTGAGCATTGGCGGTGGTTAAAGCCAGCGCAGCTACGAAAAGGAAACGACGCATATGAACTCCTCTTATTTTGTTTTACAAACTCAGCGTTGTTGCTGATGACTGGCGACTCTACGTAGCGCAATCTGTATGCACTTGGACGTAACGGCTATTCCATTTGGATGAAAAGGCTATTCTTCGCATTCCAAGGAGAGGAGAACTAAAGCAGTGAGCGAGGGGCAATCAGTATTTCCAGTAGGGCTCAAGGCCTACTACGGCCGCCGCCGTTTCTTGCTGCTGACCCAGACTTACCTGATGGATCGCGTCGCCAATCCTTATCGGAGGCTTTCGGCGACTCTGCTGATCGCTTGCAACAAGCCGCTCCGTCTCGAAGCCGGTGACGAAGCCCCGATTGAAACGCGCGCAGTTTTGATTGCGCCTAATGTTTTGCGTCGACGCACCATCGCTTTGAATAGCGACCTCGTCATTTTCGATATCCCAGTCGGCTCGCCGGAATACACCGCACTAGAGTCGACGCTTGAATCAAGAAAAATCCTGCCTTTGGATTTCGAGCGCTTCGCTCCGCTGGAATCGCTGATCAAGCGCGCGGCGCAAGACACACTCAATAGCGAAGAAGTGGATCAGCTATTCAAATCAGCCGTGCTCGCAGCCTGCGGACGTGAGCCCGTCGCGCGCGAGTTGGATCCGCGCATCGAGAAAGCGATGGCGCTGATTGAGGATCTGCCGTTCAACGAAGTCACGCTGGAATTATTGAGTGAGCGTTTGCATGTGTCGCCCTCGCGTCTGCGGCATCTTTTCAAAGAGCAGACGGGTTGTAACCTAAGCCACTACGCGCGCTGGGTCGCGGTATGGCGCGCCACTCATTTGTGGAAGCAAGGCAAGCCACTGACCGATATCGCGCATGAAGTGGGCTTTTACGATCTTGCCCATCTCGGGCGTGCCTTCAACGAAGTTTTTGGCTGGAATCCGTCAGCAGTGATCGATCCAGCCGTTATCACGCTTATTCGTTGTTCCTGAAATTTTTCTCAGGCTAATTCGGCGGTTGGGCGTCTCAGGCAGCGCGGTGTTGCGGGAGCGCTGCTCAAGCGCATCAAGCTGGCAAAAAAATGCCCCGACTTTGGTCGGGGCATTGCTTGCGGGGAGAGGGTCAGTTGAGATCAGAACGATGGATCGAAGTTGAAGTAGATCGGCGAACTGAGCCCCACCATGTTGCCACTCAGCAAGGCTGAAGCCGGTACCTGTGGATAGGGCGTGATCGTCCCCGTTACCTCCACGCGATAGTAGCTGCGACTGCCAGCTGCAGGCGTGTCGGTGAACGATGCGACTGGCGGGAAGCCGCTGGCGGTATAGGTGCCTAACTCTGCGCCGTCCTTGATGACTTTCACCTGGTAGGGCAGTGGCAGGTTGGCGTTGCCGAGTAACACGCGGAACCGGACAGGCAGACCGCGACCAGCAAGGTTGTCGCCCATCATGCCGTCCGGAGTGTCATCACCATCGAGATCGGCGGTGAACTCCACGCGCGGGCTGAAAGGGTTGGCGCTGACCGAGCTGCGACCGGCCTTGAGTGCGGCAAACACTGCTTCTGAGTTGTGCGAGCTGCCATATACCCAGGTCGTGGGGGTCCCAACGTTGTTGCCGCCTGCTTGCACGTTGTTGGGATCGAGTTCTGCGTCGGGAGAGTCAGGATAGCCATGGTGGGAATCGCTGCCCCCATTGGCCGCGATGCGGCGACCGGACTTCAGCATGTCGTCCCAGACCGTCAGTGCGGTGGTATTGCTGGACCAGATCGCCGAGCTCCACACTTCCATGGAGTCGACCAGATCATAGGAGAAGCCAAAGTGGTCAGCCGCCATTGGGTGGTTTGCGGCGACGAAGATTCCCAGCGCCTTCTTGGTGGCAATCACCTTGGCATCACGAGCATCGCGCACATCGTAGAAGCGCTTGTGATCGTAAGGCCGCGCCGACATTGCGGTGCCGTGGCCTCGTTGCGTGGTCCACTCGGCGCCATAGAGCAGCAGAACGGAGTCGGAGCGAAACTCAGGGTCGGCCCAAGTGTGTGAGGCAACATCGCCGTCGACATGGTTGTCGTGATCGGAAATCAACAGATAGTCCATTCCCACGGTTTCGGCTAGCGCCACGATTTTGGCCACCGGGTTGTTGGTGGAATCGTTGCTGTGCCGCGAGTGAACGTGCAAGTCGCCCTTCATCCAAATGCCTTTTGTGAGGCTCGCGGGCGGCTCTGACGGAACGGTCCCCGGCGACGGCGTGTGGGTCTCTTCTTGTCTGGACTGTTCGCTTCGGCCACAGGCACAAAGCGTGAGGAAGAACAGAAGCGCAGCGTGGCGAACATTGATCATGAGATGCCGGATGGTGATTATTGATGCGAATTAACAAGCCGAGGCAAGCTTGCGACTATAAAAAAGCCGGCCACGTGGCCGGCTTTTTATACGCTACTTGGCGTGACGATTCCGATAACCTTCCAAGAACTTTGCAATACGTCCGATCGCTTCGCGCAGATCATCTTCGTGTGGCAGAAACACGATTCGGAAATGATCCGGTGCGGTCCAATTGAAACCGGTGCCTTGCACCAGCATCACTTTTGTTTCTTTCAGCACTTCCAAGAAAAACTGGCGATCATCTTTGATCGGATAAATTTCTGGATCAAGCTTGGGGAACATATACAGCGCCGCTTGTGGCTTGACGCAGCTGATGCCGGGAATCGCGGTGATGAGTTCGTAAGCCAGATCACGTTGACGACGCAGGCGGCCGCCTTCGCCGACGAGATCGTTGATGCTTTGATATCCGCCGAGTGCGGTCTGCACAGCCCACTGGCCCGGTACGTTGGGGCAGAGGCGCATGTTCGAGAGCATGTTCAAGCCTTCGATGTAATCGCGTGCGGCGGATTTGTCGCCGGACACAATCATCCAGCCTGCGCGATAGCCGCATGAGCGATAGCTTTTCGACAGCGAGTTGAACGTCAGCGTGAGTACGTCTGTTGAGAGACTCGCAATCGCGGTGTGTTTAACGCCGTCGTACAGAACCTTGTCGTAGACCTCGTCGGCCAACAGCACTAGGCCGTGTTCGCGTGCAATCGCGATGAGGCCCAACAACAATTCATCCGAATACAGTGCGCCTGTCGGATTGTTGGGGTTGATCACCACGATGCCTTTGGTGTTCGGCGTGACCTTGGCGCGGATGTCTGCAAGATCAGGCATCCAGCCATTGTTCTCATCGCAGAGATAATGCACGGGCTTGCCGCCTGCGAGGCTGGCGGATGCGGTCCACAGTGGATAGTCAGGCATCGGCACGAGCAGTTCGTCGCCGTCGTTGAGCAGCGCATTCGCCGCCATCACGATCAACTCGCTGGCGCCGTTGCCCAGATAAATATCGTCTAGCGTGACGCCCGCAATGTTTTGCTTTTGGCTTTCATGCATCACGGCTTTGCGTGCTGCGAAAACGCCTTTGCTATCGGAATAACCTGCCGACGTCGGCAGATTGCGAATCATGTCTTGCTGAATTTCTTCAGGCGCATCGAAACCGAACGCGGCCAAGTTGCCGATGTTCAGCTTGATGATCTTTTGGCCTTCGTCCTCCATTTTCTTGGCGGCGTCCGTGATGGGTCCACGGATGTCGTAGAGAACATTGGCCAGCTTGTTGGACTTCTTGATGGTTTTCACGGGCCCTCCGAAGGGCGCTTTAACAGGGCAAAACCTAAAATGAAGGTGCCCGAATCTGGCTAATTATATGCGGCTCATCGCCGTAGGCATCTAGAGAATGGCACCGAAAAACACGAAAGCCGGCTTGATGGCCGGCTTTCTTTAACGCATGACCGGGAATTAGTGAGCAGGTTTGCCGTGTGCCGCGGTCGCGAGCATCAGGCGATCCGTCCACGCAATGCCGATGGCCGAAGCAATAAAGGCCATGTGAATGATGGTCTGCCACATCACGCCAGCTTCGGTGGTGGTGCTGCAAGCGACTCTGGCGGCAGCGGTGGCGCATGGAGGCAACGCGCCGAGTGAGCCTGCTTCGATGAAGGTCTTGAGCAGATGGATGGAGGAGATGCCGATGATCGCCATCGCCAGTTTTACCTTCAACACGGAGGCATTCACGTGGCTCAACCATTCGGGTTGATCCGGGTGATTCTCCAAGCGTAGGCGCGAAACGAAAGTCTCGTAACCGCCGACGATAACCATCATCAGCAGGTTGGAAATCATCACTACGTCGATCAGCGCGAGAACGATCAGCATCACTTGCTGCTCGTTGAGTTCAAACGCGCCATGAATCAGGTGCGACAGTTCTTTAACGAACAGCACCACATAAACGCCCTGCGCAATGATCAGGCCGAGATACAACGGCAGCTGCAACCAGCGGGATGAAAAGATCAGAGTGGGGAGTGGGGACAGCGCGCGCGTTGGTGCGTCGGACTTCATGGGGATTCCAGAACGATGAGATATGGAGAAACTGTGGGACGTAAAGATTTTATCAAGACGCAGGGTAGACCAGTGTCTAGCTGGAAAGTGCCGCTATAAATAAATCGATGAAAATTGTTTTTATATATTGAATTTAAATTCATAACAATACAAATATAAACGTCGTGTGCGTTCAACTGAATGTATGTGGCATCTGTTGCGGCATCGGCCGCGTAACTACATGAGACGGCAACACTGCTTCGTGTTGTCGCGCGGAGGCGCGCTGTTGAGCGCTCCCGGCTTCATCTCAACAGGAGAACAAATTATGTCGATCAAGTTCATCCATCGCAGTGTCGCCGCCACGCTGGGCGTCACTCTCATGCTCACAGCGTTTGCAGTGCCAGCTGCTCAAGTAGCGGTTGCCAGTGTTTCGGCAGCGCAGCCTGATGATGCAGCAATCAGTCAGCAGATCGCTGCTGTAATTTCCGCGGATCAGCGCATCCGCGGCACTCGTCTTGAAGTGTCGACTTCGCGTGGCATCGTGAGTCTGAGTGGTCGTGTTGAAACCGTTGCCATGATCTATCGAACGATAGAACTGGCACGTCGCGTCAATGGTGTACGAGCCGTCAACGACGATGGCCTTATTCAAGCGAGTTACTAACGCTTGAATCAACGTGGGCACGCAACGGCGCGTTGCCTGCGTTGAGTATTGGCGGTCTGTCGAGCTACTCTGAGGTGAGTGCACGCGATATCAAGCGAGCACGAACCCCCACAGGAGTATGTTCATGAGCACGACTCGCACCGTTGCCGTTATCGTCGGCAGCCTTCGCAAAGAATCCTTCAACCGCAAGATCGCGCATGCGCTGGCCGCAGTTGCGCCATCAACGCTTAAGTTCGAGATCGTCGAAATCGGTGATCTGCCTTTTTACAACCAAGATCTTGAAGGCGGAGAAATCACGCCGCCTGCAGCGTGGACTGCATTTCGCAAGCAGGTGAAAGCTGCGGATGCCGTGTTGTTCGTAACGCCGGAATACAACCGCTCAGTGCCTGCTGCGCTGAAGAATGCAATTGATGTGGGCTCACGCCCCTATGGTCAGAGCGCTTGGAGTGGCAAGCCTTGCGGAGTAATCAGTTCGTCGATTGGCGCGGTCGGTGGCTTTGGTGCCAACCATCACCTGCGTCAGTCGCTGGTGTTTTTGGATATGCCCGTTTTGCAGCAGCCAGAAGCTTATATCGGTGCTGCCGATAAATTGTTTGGCGCTGATGGCAAGCTCAATAACGAAGGCACCGCGAGTTTCTTGAAGAAATACGCGGATGCATTTGCGGCTTGGGTTGAGACGAACGCCAAGGGTTAAAGGCTTCTGCGACTCTCAAAGCGGCGATGCTGGCCCGTAATCGGATCATCAAATTCGATTGCGCGTGCCAGCAGTTTTAATGGACGAGAGAAATCGTCTTCTGCCTCTTCGCGCAGCGTCGGATAAAAATCATCGTTGACGATTGCTGCGCCGAGCGCGGCCAGATGTACGCGGAGTTGATGCTTGCGTCCGGTGATGGGCCGTAAGCCATAAAGGCTTAAAGCACCGCGCGTGGCGATCACGTCGATATGCGTTTCGCTGTTTGCGGCGGCATCCATTTCACACATGCGAAAGAACGGCTCGCCTTCGCCAATGTGACTGTGACGCGTCAGCGGAAATTTCACGTCGGGCAGTGCAGGCGCGAGTGCCTCGTAAAACTTTTCCACTTCGCGTCGCGGAAACAGCGTTTGATACGCGCCGCGCGTTTGTGGATTTTTTGAAAAAACCACAACGCCTGCGGTGCCGCGATCAATGCGATGCAGCGGCACCAAATGGTCCAAACCGAATTCACGCTTGAGTCGCACGAGCAGTGTTTGCTGTAAGAACCGACCCGCAGGCATCACCGGCAAAAAGTGTGGCTTGTCCGCGACGAGCAAGTGCTCATCCTGATAAAGCACTTCGGCTTGAAAAGGGATGGCCGTTTCTTCTGCAAGCTCGCGGTAGTAGTGCACGTTGAGGCCTTCAACGTAGACGCTATTCGTAGCAATCGGTGCGCCATCATCGCCGACAACTAAGCCACGTTCAAAGCGTGACCACCATTCGGCGAGACTGATTTCAGGAAAGCGCGCTTCAAGAAATTCCAGCACGGTTGTCCACGGCCCGCGTGGCAATTGAACGCTGCTGGCACCGACGCCGTCGCGCAGCGGCAGAGACGATTTCACTGGCGACGGAAGGTGACGACGAGGACGTCGCGATGTGCAGGCTGTGCTGCGTCCAGCGGTTCAACTGCCGTCACGCCATGAAACACGCGCGCATCATCAATCAGCGTGGCGTCGAAAGCATGAGTGAGCGTGAAGCTGCCGAGGCTGCTGCCATCGGGTGCGTGAATCGTTGTCGTGCCGCTGGCGATGTTGTGACGGCGCACGAGCAGCACGAGCACGTAGTCAACGCCATCGCGATGCATGCCTTCTGGTGTTGGTAAGCCCTGCATATCGGCGCGTGCCTCAATGCGGAACTGATGTGTCTCGACGTGCCAGCTTTTTACTTGTGGTGCGAGCGCGCCAAAAACTGCGCTGCAAAATCGCAAGATCGCATGAAGACTGCTACTCGCGCCGATGCTTTCTTGTACGGGTTCAAACCAGCGTTCAACGCCGCCATTGAGCGTGTTGTAGTCGCGGCTCTGATAGTGCGGCTGATGCGGCTGACGTTCGATGCGGCCATCCGCGCTAATCGCAAACACGGCGTGTCGACGACGACGATAGCGCCCGCCATCGGCCATGTAAGTGTCGACCGGCATGTCGCCCCAACTGGCGGCAAAGGCATACCAATCGCCAAGACTGCCTTGCGCTTCCAGTAAAGGCTGCAACTGCGTCGCGCGCAAAAAGGTGTGGCCGTCGCGCAGCAGTTCGCCGCGCCAGTCTTGGGCTTTTGAGGTTTTGGTGGTGGCAGGCGTGTCGTTCAAGGGGCGGGATGATCGGGCCATGGGCCGGGCCGGTCAAGGTTGTACCGTTGGTCAGCCCGGCTTTGACTGCCTTGGGGATCGCGCTAGGCTCAAATCAGCCGTCCTGCGCTGTCGCAACGTGATCCGCAGGTTACTCGCGGGTTGTGGCGTTTCGTGGCTTGCGTCAGGTGCGGTCCGGCTTGGCACAAATGAGGAGTAATGCCATGAACAATCTCGACACCATCACGATGCTTAACCGTCTGATTGTTGTTTCTAAGGACGGCGAGAGCAGCTTACGTGCAGCGGCAGAAGAGGCTTATCACCCGGTGCTTAAAAATTCCTTGATGTCTTACTCGCGCTTTTTTGGCGAGGCGGCCACCGAGTTGCAACATGCTGTGAAAGATCTGGGTGGCGCTCCGAAGGCTCTCGGCACATTCGCCAATACTTTGCATCGCACTTGGTTGCATCTGCGTTCAAGCGCGCAAGGGCATAACGAAGACGTGTTGCTCGATGAAATTGCCGAAGACGAGCGCATCGCTGCCGAAAGTTTGGCTCGCGCTGTTCGCGAAGACACGCCGCCGCAGATTCACGAATTGTTAGAGCGTCACTATGAAGGTGTGCTCAAGCACTACGGCGAGATACGCGAGATTCGTCAGCAGTTGCACTAGCGGTTTCGAAAAAAGCCTTTTACCGGGCTTTTTTCTTTTTCAAAACTGCTTTCTTTTTCACCGCAGCCTTCTTTTTCACGGCAGGTTTCTTCTTCGCGACCGCTGCTTTCTTAAAAGCTTTCTTCTTCACTGCAGGCTTCTTCTTTGCCGCGATAGAGACTGGGCCAAGAAACGTCACGCCAGTAAGTTTCTCGGAAAGCGCCCACAGCTTTTCGGTTTGCTTAGGATCGCGCGCCGCAGGGCGCGCAGCGACATTAGTGGGATGTCCACGAAACTGCATGAACCAACCATCGGGGCCAATGTAATCGCCCGGCTGCACGTGCTGAACGGTTGCCGCATACAGCGAAGGCAGCGCGCCCATGTCTGCAGGCTGCGCGAAGAATCGATTGCCCGCATTCATCGCCAGACGTTTCAATCGCGGCGTTTTTTCTTTGGTGCCGAAACCAATATTCGTCGCTGAATAGCCTGGATGCGCGGCAACCGCCATTGCTGAACTGCCGCGCTTTTGCAGGCGACGATCAAGTTCGTAATGGAACATCAGATTGGCCAGCTTGCTCTTACCGTAAGCGTCGGCCTTGTTGTAGCTGCGACGCTCCCAGTTGAGATCACTCAGATCAAGACCCTTGGTGAATTTGTGCGCGATGCTGGCGACGCTGACGATGCGTGAGTTCGGCGTTGCATCGAGCAGATCGAACAACAAGCCGGTTAATGCAAAGTGGCCAAGATGATTGGTGCCCATCTGCATCTCAAAACCATCACGCGTTTTTTGAAACGGCAGATGCATTACGCCTGCGTTATTGCAGAGGATGTCGAGCTTCTTAAACTTGCGTTTGAATGCTGCCGCAAACTTGCGGACCGATGCGAGGTCAGCAAGATCCAAAGCCATCGTGATGACTTTTGCTTTCGGTGCGCGACGCTGCACATCAGTCAACGCATCTTCGGCGCGCTTCGGATCGCGACAAGCCATCACCACCGTTGCACCTGCTGCTGCGAGACCGGCAGAAGTTTCGAGGCCGAGACCGCTATTGGCGCCGGTCACGATGGCGATTTTGCCTTTCAAAGAGGGAATGTCTTTAGGAGACCACTTGGCCATGTTGCGCTCGGTGTTTGGAACCAATTTGTATTGTGCCGCGTGAAGTGCGGCCCTGTCTGCCACCGGCGGCCCGATTGTTGAAGACGAGTATTTGTACAAAGTCATCGACGCGATTGAGCAAGTCGCGCTGGACGTGAACAAGACGGTTCCGCAGGTTGCGCTCAACTGGCTGCTGCAACGTCCGACGGTGAGCAACATCGTGATCGGCGCGCGCAACGAAGAGCAGTTCAGGCAAAATCTTGGCGCGCTCGGTTGGAATCTGACGAAAGAACAGGTCGCCAGACTCGACGCGGCTAGTCAGCAAAGGCCGATCTATCCCTACTGGCATCAGCGCGATTTTGAAGAGCGCAATCCCAAGCCAACGCATTGGTAGCGAACTGACATTAGCCCGCGAGCAACGCGCGGGCGATGTAGTAGAGGCCGACAAAAATGCTGAGCACGACCACCGCGAACTGGCCGTGCTCCAGCATGCTGGGCTTACGGCTTGCGGGCGCTGCAGGCCGGTCGGCGGTTAGCGGGGTGGGCTGGTTCTGGTAGGTCTGCGAGGTCATGGCTTTACTCCATCATTGGAGCGCTTATTTTGCGGATCGCTCTGATAAATAACAGATACACAAAATTGAATTTACACAAGCACAGATAGAGTACAGAATGGCTTTAAATCCCCTTATTCAGGGTATCAGCCATGAGTTTCTGCCATGTTTGAGTCAAATACAGATACAGAATCCGTCGACCCACAGGGCGCGCGCTATGTTGCTTTGGCGCAGGGCCTGCAGACCCGAATCGCGGTTGGCGAGCTGAGGCCGGGTGACCGCGTTCCTTCTGTACGTGAGCTGGGTGCGCAAAGTGGTTACAGCGTCACCACCGTTCTTCGCGCCTATGAACATCTGGAACTGCTGGGTTTGGTTGAATCACGGCCGCGCTCGGGATATTTCGTTCGCGCGGTACCCGCCGCTGTGCGCACCTTGCCGCAAACCATTCACTCTTCGCCGCAATTACAGCCGAGTCTGATCTCTGCCGATTTGGTGTCATCCGTGCTCGACACCGTTTCGCAGCCAGGTCTGTTGCAGCTTAGTCACGCGACGACGGCACCGGAGTTGATGCCGGTCGCGGCGCTGAATCGCATCGCGCGCAATCTGATTAAAGAGCAGCCCGAACAGTCGCTGTCTTACATGATGTCACCCGGGCTTGAACGACTGCGTCAGCAAATCGCAGGACGACTCAGCGCTTGCGGCGTGCCTGCAGTTGCAGACGATGTGGTGATTACCACTGGCGCGCTCGAAGCGATTCATCTTTGTATTCGCATGCTGACGCGACCCGGCGATACCTTGCTGATGGAATCGCCGACCTATTACTGCCTGCTGCAAATCGCTGAAGAATGCGGCCTGCGCGTGGTCGAGCTGCCGAATGATCCCGTGCACGGGATTGATCCCGATGACGTGCGTCGCGCGATCCAACGACATCGCATCAGCGCCGCGCTATTCGTACAGAACTTCAATAATCCAACAGGCAGCGTGATGCCGGACGCAGCCAAGCGTGAAGTGGTGAGTCTGCTCAATGCTGCAGAGATTCCGCTGATTGAAGATGACATCTATGGCGAGATTGGATTCTCTGGCGTTCGCGCGACTCCGTTCAAAGCTTTCGATGAAGATGATCGCGTTCTGCATTGCGGATCTTTCAGCAAAACTTTGTCGCCAGGCCTGCGCGTGGGTTGGGTGCTCAGCCGACGTCATCACCGCGAATTGAGCCGAAGAAAATTCACCACGTCTTGCGCCACCGCATCATTACCGCAGCTTATCGTCAGTCGCTATCTCGAAACGGGCGGCTACGAACGTCATCTGCGAAAGCTGAGATCAGAACTTGCACGTTCGGTAGCGCGTATCTCTGATGCAGTGCTGCGCGAGTTTCCTGTCGGCACCAGCGTGGCGCGACCGCAAGGCGGCTTTGTTCTGTGGATCGAATTGCCCAAGCAGATTGATGCGATGGAGATGTTCCGGCGTGCGGCGCAGCAAGGTATCGCGATCAGTCCGGGGATTTTGTATTCAGCGGATGGCCGTTATCACCATCACATTCGCTTGAACTGCGCGGTGTCGTGGACGCCTGCGTTGGAACAGGCCTTGCGCACACTCGGAAAGTTGGCCGCCGCATTATTGTAGGGTGGGTAGAGCGCAGCGAAACCCACCGTCTTTGATGCGCGAACAACGGTGGGTTTCGCTGCGCTCTACCCACCCTACGAGTGACGGCCCACGGGTTAATTAAATAGCTGCACCAAAATCATCGCGCCACCGACCCAGGCCGTAAACCAAGCAGCACTACGAAGATAAGGAACGCCCGCGGTGTAAATCGCCAGATAAGCCACGCGAGCCCAGAAGAAAATCGTTGCGCCGAGCGCAGTCGTTTCATTGGCTTTACCAGACACGTGCGCCACCAAAACCAAAATCGCAAACGCGGCGATGTTCTCAATCATGTTTCGATGCGCTTGCTCTGCACGTGCAGTCCACGCAGGAATACTCAACGTTTTATCGCGATTGCCTACGGACCATGAATAGCCGCCGGGCACTGAAAAGCGACCAATGGCATACACAACGGGATTTGATAAACACAGCAACGCGGTTGCAACCAGCATCCATAAATCAGTGGTCATCTTTAATCTCCAAAAAATTTGATGCGCAGAGCATCCTACATTGATTGATTGGAGATTAAAGGGACCTGTGATTATTCTGCTATTGCTACTCCGGAGCCACCTAGTTCTTTGGGGAAATCCTTCAACTTCGGCAAGCCGTCTTTGATGTGCAATCGAGTTTCTTGATAGTTCACATGCACGCCAGCTGCATAGGGGAAATCTGGAATCACAGCGGCGTAAACATCCGTAAGACCCATGCCTGGATGTTCGGTAAAGATGTGGCCGCCGCAGGTTTTGCACCATTTGCGATAGCTGTTCTCGGTCTTGTTGTAGCTGCCGATGTTGTCAGCACCCTTGGTAATTTTTACCGCTTCAGGCTTCCAAAGCGTGAAGGCGTTTACCGGGCCTGCGGACCAACTTCTACACGATTCGCAGTGGCAGTAGCCCATGCCTTCGGGCGCGCCAGTGACCGTGAATTGCACAGCGCCGCAAAAGCAGCTGCCTTGATATGTCTTGCTCATGAGTGGTCTCCATAAACAGCGTTCTCAAATGCGATATGCATTTGAGTGGACGGTCGATGTCCCGCTGTAGAAGGGTGCGGGTTTACAGCAAGTGCTGCAGTGAGTTTGTTTTAACGTTCTGCCAGCAGTCTATGCTTAAGTGCTGAGCCGTCAATGTAGATGCACTACGAGAAACGCCGCTCAATGAGCGGCGTTTCCGTAAAACAATAACAACTTAAAGCTTTAGGCTTTCAGCAAGCCACGCTCTTTAGCCATCGTCAGCGCGGTGTCTTCAATCATGTCTTCCTGACCACCGATCATTTTCTTGCGACCGAGTTCGACGAGGATGTCACGCGTAGGCAGGCCGTACTTCTTGCCAGCGCGGTCTGCGTGCAGCAAGAACGTGGAGTAAACACCGGCGAAGCCCAGCGTCAGCGAGGAGCGATCGACGCGCACGATGTGATCCATCATTGGGAAGATGACGTCCTGCGTGAGGTCCATCAGTTTGAACAGATCGCAGTTGGTTTCGATGCCCATGCGATCGCAAACGGCGACGAACACTTCGAGTGGCGTGTTGCCTGCTCCAGCGCCGAGGCCGCCGACTGAAGCATCGATACGGCTTGCGCCTTCTTCAATCGCTGCAATGGAGTTGGCGATGCCCATGCCAAGATTGTGATGGCCGTGGAAGCCGATTTCGGTTTCTGGATTCAGCACTTCACGCAGCGCGCGTACGCGTGCGACGACATCGCTAGGCAACATATAACCAGCGGAGTCGGTGATGTAGATGGTTTGCGCGCCGTAGGATTCCATCAGCTTGCCTTGCGTGGCGAGACCTTTGGGATCGTTGAGGTGGGCCATCATCAGGAAGCCCGTCGTGTCCATGCCGAGCTTGCGTGCGTAGGCGATGTGCTGCGGGCTGGTGTCAGCTTCCGTGCAATGCGTAGCAACATGAACGCTGCGAACGCCATGGTCATACGCGCTCTGCAATTCCTTCATCGTGCCGAGGCCTGGAATCAGCAGCACCGAAACCTTGGCCTGCTTCATCTTGGGAATTACTGCATCCCAATATTCTTCGTTGCTGTGCATGGCAAAGCCGTGCTGCAGCGAGTTGCCGCCAAGACCGCCGCCATGTGCAACTTGAATCAGTGGCACGCCAGCGTCATCGAGTTTGGTCGCAACTTCGATCATCTGCGCGGTGGAAATCTGCTCGCGCTTGGCGTGCATGCCATCGCGCAGCGCCATGTCGTGTACGAGGACCTTGCGGCCCTTCACATTCTTAAGCTCGCTCATTACGCGGCCTCCTTCACTGGCTTGAGCTGATAACGGCCAGCCAGAATTTCTGTTGCAAACATTTCAGCGGTGCGTGCAGCTGCAGCGGTCATGATGTCGAGATTGCCTGCGTAGGTCGGCAGGTAATCGCCGAGGCCTGCAACTTCCATGAACGTCGCGACTTTCTTGCCGTCGAACACGGGGCCGTTGACCAAGCGATAGCCCGGCACATACTTCTGCACTTCTTTCACCATCTCCAGCACCGATGCACGGATGCGTTCCTGATCCGGCTCTTCGTCGGTCAGGCAGTAAATGGTGTTGCGCATGATCATCGGAGGATCAGCAGGGTTGATGATGACCAGCGCCTTGCCGGTGCGTGCGCCGCCGACGGCGCAGACTGCGTTTGAAGTCGTGTAAGTAAATTCGTCGAGATTGGCACGTGTACCGGGGCCAATCGACTTCGAAGACACCGTCGCAATAATTTCGGCGTAACCGACCGACTGAATGCGTGAAACTGCATTGACCATCGGGATCGTTGCCTGACCGGCGCAAGAAATCATGTTGACGTTCATCGCCTGTGCCTTGGCGTGCGTCTCCAAATTCACCGGCGGCACGCAGAGGCCGCCAATGGCAGCAGGCGTGAGATCAACCATCAACACGCCGAGCGCGTTGAGTTTGTCCGAGTTCGACTTGTGAACGTAAGCGCTGGTCGCATCGAAGGCGATCTGCACTTCGTCAGCCAGCACGTGTGGCAGCAAACCATCGACGCCTTCGGACGTGGTCTTGAGGCCCATGTCGCGAGCACGGACGAGACCTTCGGAGGTGGGGTCGATGCCGACCATCCACACTGGCTCCAGCACTGGGCTGCGCTTGAGTTTGTAAATCAGATCGGTGCCGATGTTGCCGGGCCCGATGATGGCGCACTTAATTTTTTTCATGAGATCTCTGAATCAGTGAATCAAGCTTCGAAAGAAATCGAAGCGTTACCAATACCGTGCAAAGTCATTTCAAAGCGGTCGCCCGGCAACGCAGGAAGCAGCGGTGCGAGTGAGCCGGAGAGAATGACTTCGCCAGCGAGAAAAGGAATGCCGTATTTCCCAAGCGTGTTAGCAAGCCACGCAACAGCCGTTGCTGGATGTCCTTGCACTGCAGAGCCGAGACCGCTGGCAACGTGTTCGCCGTTCTTGCGGATGTCCATCTTCACCGCAGCTAAATCGAGATCGTGTGGCTTGACGCGATCACGGCCGAGTACATAAACGCCGCAAGAAGCGTTGTCTGCAACGGTGTCCTGAATCTTGATCTTCCAGTCGCGCACGCGGCTGTCGACGATTTCGAAGCAAGGCACGACGAAGTCGGTTGCATCGAGCACTTGTTCTTCAGTGATGCCGGGGCCACGCAAATCTTTGCGAAGCACGAAAGCGATTTCGCCTTCAGCACGTGGCTGGATCAAGCCCGCTTTCTTCAATGACACGCTGCTGCCATCGGCAACTTCCATCGTGTGCGTGAGAAAGCCAAAGTCCGGCTGATGCACGCCGAGCATGTCTTGCACGGCTTTGCTGGTGACGCCAATTTTTTTACCGACGATACGCTCGCCTTCAGCTTTGCGACGCTCAAGAAAGCGCAGCGAGATGTTGTAAGCGTCTTCAATCGTGATGTCGGCTTCGCGATTGGTCAGCGGTTCAATCACGCTGCGTGCGCGCAGGGCGGCGAACAGTTCGTCGCCGAGGGCGTGGATGCGGGTTTCGGAAAGTGCCATGGCTTAGTTGTTCTTCAAGAAATCAATAACGGTGCGATTGAACAAATCACGATGTTCCATCATCACCCAGTGACCGCAGTTGGGTATCAGCACGACGCGATTATTGGGAATGCCCTTGGCCAATCGCAGAATGCCGTTCTCCGGCATCATGTTTTCGTTGATGCCCCACAGCGTCAGTGTCGGTGCTTTGATCTCGCCGAGACGCGCAGTGATGTTCGGGACCTGCAGGGTCTTCATCACCTGCGGGTTCTGCAGCTTCGCCATTTCCAAGCGCTCGGTAACTAGTTGGTCATCGACGACGGCAGGATCAACCACGAAAGCTTTGATGAAGAATGCCTTCATCGTTTCATGCGTAAACGGCTTGCCCGTGCCCAGATGTGCAAACAGCGCCGCCATGCCTGGCATCGCTTGATAATCCGGCATGTCGCTGACGCCACCCGGCGCCATCAGCACGAGTTTCTCAACGTTCTCTGGATGGGCCAGTGCAAAGCCCAGCGCAACCGCGCCGCCGAGTGAGTTGCCGATCACGGTGTATTTGCTGACGCCAATCGCATCCAGCGCCTGCTTCAGGCACTCGACGAAGAAGGCCAGCGGATATTCGACGTTGTCCGGCTTGTCCGAGTAACCAAAGCCGATCAAGTCCGGCAGGATCACGCGGTAACCGGCCTGCGCCAGTTCCTTGTAGTTGCCTTTGAAATTGCTGTAACCGGAAGCGCCGGTGCCGGAGCCATGCAAAAACACCACGACCGGGCCGGTTCCTTCATCCAGATAATGGATGCGGTAGCCGTTGGGCAGGCTGACGTATTTTCCTTCGGGAACAGGCTTGTTCGACATGGTCGGTGGAATCCGGCTTTAGGAGTCAGTGCGGCAGGGAGAAATCCGCAGTGAATCATGGAGTAAATGGCTGTTTTGGGGCATCGTCCGATTGAATGAGTGATTGAGCTCAGTCAATGACTTAATGTCATCATCAGCAAATAGTTAGCTCCCCTCACCCTAGCCCTCTCCCCGCAAGCGGGGCGAGGGAGAAAATCGAGTCATTTTCCATGTCGAAACAACACGTCATCCTCATCACCGGCGGCGCCAAAGGCGTTGGCCGCGGTATTAGCGAAGCTTTTCTGGCCACTGGCGCCAAAGTTCTGGTTTGTGGTCGTGAACAGCCCGCCGAACTCCCTGCCGTTGGCGACAACAAAGCCGAGTTCATTGCCACCGATGTGCGCGATACCACTGCTGTCGATGCCTTGTTCGCCGGAATTGCCGAGCGCTTTGGTCGTCTCGATGTGTTGGTCAACAACGCCGGCGGTTCGCCATTTGCGATGGCGGATAAAGCCTCGCCACGTTTTCACGAAAAAATCTTCGCACTGAATCTGCTCGCGCCATTTCACTTTGCACAGAAAGCCAATGCGCTGATGCAAGCGCAGGCCGAAGGCGGCAGCATCATTTTTATTGGCAGCGTATCGGCATTGCGTCCTTCGCCCGGCACTGCGGCTTATGGCGCATCTAAAGCGGCAGTGCTGAGCTTGGTGCAATCGCTAGGTGTGGAGTGGGCACCTAAAGTTCGCGTGAGTGCAGTCAGCCCGGGCCCTGTGCTGACCGAACAAGCGGATCTGCACTACGGCGATGCAGCAGGTGTTGCTGCTGTGGCAAAAACGATTCCGATGCAGCGCCTCGCCAATCCAATCGACATCGGCAACGCCTGCGTGTGGCTCAGCTCGCCGGGCGCTGCTTATGTTTCGGGCATCAACATTGTGTTGCACGGCGGTGGTGAGCGCCCTGCGTTTCTGGATGCATCGACGGTTAACAAGCCGTGAGCCACGGCTCAATTCATCTAAGAATAGAACGTCAAAATTAATAACGACTGCTTATAGTGAGCGGTTGTAGAAATAGTGCGAAGGGGATGTGCGATGAAGTCGAAAAACCAATCCGCAACGCTTGCGATTGCTGGACGCTGGGCAATGATCTTGGCTATGTCGGCAAGCGTTGTAGCGGCAGGTTGCAGTCGCTCCAATGGCGTCGATGCGAGTAATGCTGCCAAAGGCAAGCCTAACGTTTTGGTGATTTTGGCTGATGATCTCGGTTACGCAGATCTCAGTGGATTCGGTAGCGAAATTCAGACGCCGAACATCGATGCGTTGATGAGCGAAGGTCGCGTGCTGACCAATTTCCATGCGACGCCACTCTGCGCAACTTCACGTTCGGAATTGCTGACGGGCGTTGATCATCACTTGATCGGCGTCGGCGCGATGTCGGACACCAGTTATTTTTATCCGGGCAACGAACAGTACCAAGGCGTGCTCAACGATGGCGCGCCGACGGTTGCCCAGATTTTGCGCGATGCCGGTTATCACACCTATATGAGTGGCAAGTGGCATCTCGGCGGTGACGGTCCGAACGCAGTTGGTTTCGAGCAATCGTTTGCGATGGATTACAGCGCTGCGTTTGGCAGCAACTTCAAAGCCACCAGCGCCAACCCAGAATCTTCAGCAAAGGCCTATCTCGAAAACGGCAAGGAAGCAGAGATTCCGGATGATTTCTTCTCCAGCGATTATTTCGTCGACAAGCTGCTCAGCTTCTTTGAAAAAGATCGTCGCGACGGCAAGCCGTTCTTCGCTTATCTAGCTTTCCAAGCGGTGCACTTTCCATTGCAGGCGCCGGACAAGTATCTCGATCTTTACAAGGGAAAATACGACGCTGGCTATCAGGTGGTCCGCGATGCGCGTATCACGCGCATGAAATCACTCGGCATCATCCCGCAGGATTTCAATCCGAATCCTGGCAGCGAAACGACAATGATTCGTTTCGGTCAGCCCGGCGTTCTGACCAATCCGTCATGGGATTCACTGTCGGCGTCTGACAAGCAGAGCGAAGCACGCTTGATGGAAGTGTACGCAGGCATGTTGGTCAATCTCGATGACAACGTCGGGCGCGTCATCAAATATCTCAAGAAGACTGGTCAGTACGACAACACGCTGGTGATCTTCACGTCGGATAACGGCGCCGATGGCATGGGTTACGGATTTATTCCGTACACCGATCTGAGCAATCCTGCGAGCGTGTTGAGCATTGATAATTCTCTGGCCAATTACGGCAAGCGCAGCTCATTCCTGTTCCGCAGCACGCGTTGGGCAGAAGTCGGCACTGCGCCGTTCCGTTTGTTCAAGAGCTTTACCGCAGAAGGCGGCACCGCCGTGCCAACGATCATGCGTGTGCCCAAGCAATCGGGTGGCGAGCCGAGGAGCGGAGAGTTTGCAACGCTGCGTGATGTGGTGCCCACCATCCTCGCGTATACCGATGTCGCAGCGCCTGGCGCGCAGTATCAGGGCAAGGCCATCGCGCAGCTTGAAGGCACTTCGCTGAAACCATTGCTGCAAGGAAAAGCTGGTGCGGTTCATGGGCCGGATGAAGTCATCGCTGACGAAGTCAACGACATCCGCGTCGTGCGTAAAGGCTCATGGAAGATGACGCAGATTCGCAACTACATGCTGCCGTCGGCTGCCGAGTTCCTCAATCACAACTGGCAGCTCTACAACATGGATACGGATCGTGGCGAGAATGTTGATGTCGCCGCGCAGCATCCGGAGATTGTTGCTGAGCTAACCGCAGAGTGGGATGCCTACGCACAACGCGTTGCTTATGTCGCGCCTTTATTGCCGCCACAGTTGCCCGCATTGCCGCTGCCAATCGTGCAGCAGCTGGAAGCACAACTGACGTCTTCACAATTGCAACAGTACCTCTTGAAATTTATCCAGCCATGAAGATTCACGGACCTACCGTTCGCGTTGGCTTACTCGCGGTCGTTGTTCTTGGAGTTGCCTTTGCGGCGGTGAATTCGCTGAAGGATGTCTCTGCAATTAAGTCTCAGGTTGCGCTTGGCACGCGTGCTAATTGCGAGGCCTACAAAGGCTTGCCCTTGGCGTGGGGCAAGGCCAAGCACGCGGGCATGGTCAAGATTAACGGTGGCGAGTTTCAACTCGGCAGCGAACGCGGTTATGCCGATGAGCGTCCACTGCAATTCACGCGGATTGATTCGTTCTGGATTGATCGCACGGAAGTAACGAATGCGCAGTTCGCTGCGTTTGTTGCTGCGACCAACTATGTCACCGACGCCGAAAAGTCCGGCGGCTCTGCAATTTTTAAGACGCCAGAAGTTACGGATGGAAAAGTTGCAGAAGGCAGTTGGTGGCATCTGATCAAGGAAGCCAACTGGCGTCATCCCGAAGGCGCGGACAGCGATATCGCGGGCCACGAGCACGAGCCCGTTGTTGACGTGAGTTACGCCGATGCACTGGCTTACGCGCATTGGCTCGGTCGCGAGTTGCCGACAGAAGCGCAGTGGGAATACGCCGCCAAGGGCGGTCGCAGCAATGAGCAGTCTGATCATTCTCTGCGTGATGCAAAGGGAAATCCTTTAGCCAATTTCTGGCAAGGCCTCTTCCCATTTTCGAACAACGACGAAGACGGCTTTCCAGGGCGCGCGCCCGCCGGATGTTTTGCAGCCAATCCTTATGGTCTGCACGACATGGTTGGCAACGTTTGGGAATGGACTTCAGATGTCTACAGCGAACGCCGTGGTGAGACCGCGAATTTGAGTGATCAACTCACCGCGATTCCAGCGCGTGGTACTGCGGCGCTGCGAGTGATTAAAGGCGGTTCGTATCTCTGCTCGGCAGATTACTGCGTGCGTGCACGTGCTTCGTCGCGTCAGCCACAAGAATCCGATTTGCCTGCATCGCATCTGGGCTTTCGCACAATCAGCAAGAACTAAATTTTCCGTAAAGACGGATGCAGGTGCATTGGGGTGGTTTACCATCGGCGTTCTGATTGTTGCGAGAACGTTTATGCAAGCCGCTCTAGTTGATAACTTTGCCCAGCCCCCAAAATTTGGTGAAATCGCAGCGCCAGTAGCGCTCGATGGTGAAGTGCTGGTCTCCACTCGCGCGGCAGCGCTGAGTCAACTGGTGCGCGTGCAGGCTTCCGGCAAGCATTACAGCAGCGGCAAAATCTTACCCATGGTGCCAGGTGTAGATGGCGTTGGTTTGCTCGCCGATGGCCGCCGTGTTTACTTTGCGTTTCCGCGTGGGCCGATTGGCGCAATGGCTGAAACGGTGGCGGTGAAAGCAGCGCAGGTTGCCGAAGTCCCGGCAGAAGTTGATGACGTCACCGCTGCTGCGATTGCCAATCCAGGAATGTCTTCGTGGGCAGCGCTGACACATCGCGCGCATATGAAGCGTGGGGAATCTGTGTTGATCCTCGGTGCGGCGGGTGCATCGGGTCGTCTTGCGATTCAGGTGGCCAAGCATCTTGGCGCAGGCCGTGTTGTTGCCGCGGCGCGAAACCGTGCAGTCGAAGCTGAATTGCGTGCGCTGGGCGCCGATGAATTCATTGGACTCGATCAAACCCCTGAAGCGCTGACTCCAATATTTCGTGAGCAGATCCACGCGCCGGGCGTTGGTGTGGTGCTGGATTACCTGTGGGGCATGCCTGCCGAGAGTTTCATCAACGCAGTCGCCGGACATGGCAGTGGCGAAGCGGCGCGACGAATTCGTTTCGTCAACATCGGCTCCATGGCAGGTCTATCGATTCCAATGGCGGCTGGTGGTTTGCGCAGCTCTGGATTGGAGTTGATGGGCAGTGGCCTTGGCAGTGTGTCGCATGCTGATTTGGTGAAGGTCGTTGGCGAACTCCTGCGCGCCATCGGTCCTGCAAAACTCAAGGTCGATGCCGTAGCGATGCCGATGCGTGAAGTTGAATCCGCTTGGACCAGCAAGACGGCTCAACGCATCGTGCTGACGTTCTGATTTTTACTGAGCCAGATAGCCGCCATCAACGGTAAAGCAGGCGCCGTTGGCATAACTGGATCGCGCTGAGCAGAGCCACAGTGCCATGTCAGCAATTTCTTCCGGGCGCCCCACGCGTCCCGCAGGAATTCCGCCCGTAGTCATATCGTGCGCTTGTTTATTCTGAAGAATGGCCTGCGTCATTGGCGTCTCGATGATGCCGGGTGCAAGCACATTGCAGCGGATACCTTTGCTGCCGTACTCAATCGCCGCAACTTTGCTTAGGCCAAATACACCGTGCTTCGCAGCAACGTAGCCGGGCACGCCAGCGAAACCAATCTGGCTCGCGATCGAGCCTGTGTTCACAATGCTGCCGCCGCCGTGTTTAAGCATCGCTGGAATCTGTGCGCGCATCGCGTAGAACACGCCTGAGAGATTGACTGCGATCAAGCGATCCCACAGTTCCAGCGGATAGTCGATGAAGCCCGGAGGAATGGGGCCATCAGAGATGCCGGCGTTATTGAAGGCAGCGTCGAGTCGACCGTAGTTGATCATCGCCGCTGCAACCAATCTTTCGTGATCGTGAGGTTTCGCGACGTCCGTGCGCACAAAGATCGCATCGGTTCCGAGTTCACGAATTTCTTTGGCGAGTGATTCGCCAGCGTCTTCATTCAAATCTGCCAACACCAACTTGGCGCCTTCTTCAGCAAAGCGAGAAGCCGCTGCACGGCCGATGCCGCCCGTGGCGCCAGTAATGAGGGCGACCTTGTTCGTAAGTTCTTTCATAGGGACCTGAATTAAATTGTTTGCAGAAACTAGCCTAGCGATGCAACGCTGCCGAGCAGCTTTCGCACCAGCATCGTCTGACGCGTGACGCCAGTTTTATTGAAGATGAAGCGCAAATAAGTGCGCGCGGTGTTTTTCTTAAGGCCAAGATTTTCAGCGGTCTCTTCGATCGTGCTGCCGTTGGCGAGTGACAAGGCCATCGCCGCTTCGATGCGCGTGAGGCCGAATAACTGCTGCACAATCTTCTGCGATGTTTCTGCGACGCTGGCTTCGGGATCACGAATAAAAATAACAGCGGCAGCGCGCTGACGATTCACCGTCCAAGGGCTTGGCGGAATTTCTTTCACCAAAATGCCAAGGCTAGAGCGGCCAGAAGGGCGCGTGAGTGCCAGTGCCTCAACCAGGCCCGGACCTTTCTTGCCCGCGCTGCCTGAAAGCGCTTCTTTGATCAGACGTTGCAGTTCATGGCCTTCGCGCCGGTTGTCGGTGCACAGCACGTTATTGCTGATTTGAATGCCATCTTTCTCGGCAAGAATGCGACGCGCTTCTGGATTGAGATCAATCACTGCGCCGTTATGCGCAAGACTGATCGTCCCGAGTTGCATGCTATTGACCGCGCCTGCAAAGAGTTGGCGTTCTGTTTCCAAGCCATCGAGACGTGAGTGCAATTGCAATGCACGACGCATATGCGGCAGCAGCAAGCGACACAGTGCGATGTCATCGGCGGAAAATGGAATATCCCCGCCACGCGAAACGCGGAAGCGACACTCAATGCCATCAGCGGTTTGAATATCTGCGCCAATCAGAAATTTCACATCGAGTGGCTTCAGGTATTCGCGATACAGCGTGCTTTGCTTCCAGACTTTGTCGCCCACCAATTCTTCAGGCGTTACGACTTGGCCTTCTGGCAAACCCACAAAAGGATCGAGCGTGAAGAAATGATTCTGGTAAGCCTCCGTCGCATCGTGAGCAACGGCATCCGTATTGACGAGAATGCCGGTGGACACGGGCGAAGGCGGTTTGAGAATCAGCGTGACGTGTTTGGCGTGCAGTGTTTCGCACAAGAGATTGAGTGCAGAATGCCAAGGTGGATCTTCAGTCGGGCCGTCGTAAATTGCATTGAAGAAACCATTGAGTTTTTCAAAGCTGCCCAAGCCTGCAACAGCGGGTAAATCCGGATTCAAAGACGCCGGGCCCATTCGCGATTTCGCGGAGCTGCTTTGCGTTTTGATGAGATGGACCATGGTGCCTCCTTGCACGCTTTTGACTGGGTAATCTACAAACGACCAGTGCCTGCGTATTCGAGTCTAGTACAAGCTTTAGGCCGGGCTTCGTCCGGACTGATGAATGGTTTGCGCTGTCCGGTTTGCAGGTGACGCGCCTGTTTTGCGAAACGCTGTTCTGAGTACGAGCGCGGCTTCGGTCAATGCATCATCTGCTGCCGTGATTGCGCCCAACATGCTGATGAAGCCGTGAATTTGTCCGGGCCAGCGCTGCAAGTTCACTGCAACACCGGCTTTATTCAGTGCAGCGGCATAAGCCTCGCCTTCATCGCGCAGCGGATCGCACGCAGCAGTAAAGATGGTGGCGGGCGCAATGTCTGTCAGATCAGTCTGACGTAGCGGCGAAGCGCGCGGATCATCGGCCGCCTGTTCATTCGGCAAGTAGTGGCCGATGAACCAGCGCATCATGTCAGCCGTCAACACATAGCCTTCACCGAATTCGCGATAGCTCGTGCTGCTGCAAGCGCAGTCGGTGACGGGATACAGCAAGAGTTGTTGACGTAGTGGAATGTCTTGCTGCTGCGCCCACTGCGCGGTGACGGCGGCAAGATTTCCGCCCGCACTGTCACCAGCAACGGCAAGACGTGTTGCGTCGCCATCGATATCTGCAGCGTGCGTGTGCACCCAACGCAGTGCTGCGCAGGCGTCTTCCACTGCGGCAGGGAATTTCGCTTCTGGCGCGAGACGGTAGTCCACCGACACCACCAAAGTTTCTGCGCGCTGCGCAATGCAGCGACAAATATTGTCGTGCGTATCGAGACTGCAGATCACGAAGCCCCCGCCATGGAAGTACAGCGTCACTGGCAATCGACCCGATGTCTTCGGTCTGTAAATGCGAATACGCAGTGGGCCACCGGGGCCTGCAATTTCACGATCCTCGATTTGCGCCACTTCATCGCCGGGCGCGAACTGCGACGGCGTATTCATCGCCGCACGAAAGATTGCAGCAGGAATCGCGGATAAATCGACTTTAGGCATCGCCGAGTAAGCGTCAACGATGGTCTGAACTTGAGGGTCTAGCGTCATGAAACGGTCCATGGGGCTGCAGGGGCATGGACCCGATTGTCGGCTCGCAATTCGGCCGCGGGATCGTCCGTTTGAAGATATGGCCTTGGACGAGGCTGAGCCCCTCCGGCCTCACCAAACTCTGGTCCATGCCCGGCAAACCATGCCGGTGCCGGATTCCATGAACACAGAGTGAGGGTAAAGACATGAAATTTTCACTGATCTACGAAGCACAGACCACCGATGCTTCACGCGAAGGCGACCGCAGAATCTTCGACGAAATCGTTGAGCAAGCCGTACTGGCTGAGCAGATGGGTTTCGACGTGATCTGGTGCGTCGAGCACACCGCCTTAACCAACTACGCACATATGAGCGCGCCAGAAACAGTGTTGGCGTTCTTGGCTGGCAAGACCAGTCGCATTCATCTGGGCCATGGCGTGGTGTGTTTGCCGCCTGCGATGAATCATCCGGTGAAAGTGGCAGAGCGCATCGCGACGCTGGATTTGTTGTCGCATGGTCGCGTGCACTTCGGCGTGGGCAAAGGCGGCACGCAGCAAGAAGCAGGCACCTTCGGCTACGACCTGAATACTTTGTATCCGCAGATCGATGAAGCGATGTATCTGATCCCCAAGATCATGACGCAGGACGAGATCGAACACGACGGCACTTACATCAAAATTCCACGTCGCCCGATTCATCCGAAGCCTTATCAGGATCCGCATCCGCCGATGTATCTGGCTTGCACCAACACCGACACGCTGACGCGTGCAGGTGAACGCGGCATGGGCGCGTTAGTCCTCGGCTTTGGTGGTCCAGAAGATGTGGCGAAGAAGAATTCGGTTTATCGCCAGGCTTGGGCGACGCGCCGTGCGGAAGATCAAGTCGGCTTCCGCCCTACGCAACATCTCGCCGCGCTGTGCCCAACGATTGTGCTCGAAGATGGTTTGCAGGCACGCAAGATCGGCATCAAAGGTCAGCGTTACTTCATGGAGTCGCTCGGCCATTGGTATGGCGCGGGCCCCAAGCCTGATCCAAGCAAGTGGGATGACAACGTCACTTCGCAAGATGCGGAAGGCAAGGACGTGATCCGGACGAACTTTGCGTCAGAGAAGATCGCTTTCGATTTCAGCGATCCGAACATGATGCTGATGAATCCGAACCACGCTTACGGCACCGTCGAAGATTGCATCGGCTATGTGCAGCGTCTGATTGATTCTGGTGCCGACGAGATTCTGTTCATCTGCCAGATGGGCACGGTGCCGCAGTGGGCGCAGCTGGAAACGCTGAAGAACATCGGCAAGTACGTGATTCCACATTTCCGCAATGAAGCCACGGTGCGCGTTGCGCAGCGGGCCTGATTTACCCAGCGTCAAAAACTAAAACTACAGAGGAGAGCAAGCGATGATTCATATGTCAGGTGTAACCGTTCCCGCCATCCGTCGAATATTAGGGCTTGTAGCTATGAGCCTGATGGTGATGTTGCCGCAGCAAAGCTGGGCGCTGAATATTGTGCTGTCGAACGATGATGGCTTTGAGACCGCGAATATCCATGCGCTGTATCAACGTTTAAAAGCAGCAGGTCATGACGTTGTGTTGTCTGGCCCCACGCAGAACAACAGCGGTAAAGGCGGCGCGATGAATTTTCTGGCGCCAGTAACGCCGCTGACGAAAGACACGCGCTTTGCGACGGTGAAAGCAGGCGCTGCGGGTGCGGGCGTAAGTCCTAGCGATGCGGACGTGTTCTACGTTGATGGCACGCCGGTGATGGCAATGTTGTATGGCTTGGATGTTGTAGCCGCAAAGCGTTGGGGTGGTCAGCCGGATTTGGTGATCTCTGGTCCGAATGAAGGCGCTAACTTGGGTGCGATCAATAACTCATCTGGCACATTCAACAACGCGCTTTATGCAATCAATCGCGGTGTTCCGGCAATTGCTGTCAGCTATAGCGGTACAACAGGACGCTCATACACGGCATTAACTGATGGCGCTGTTGAATATCGCGTTGCCGACATTGTGATGCAGCTCGTCAATCGACTGGATGCGCAGAAAGGAAGTGACGGACGTTTGTTGCCTCTAGGTGTTGGTCTTAACGTCAACATTCCGGTGCTTGTAGATGGCGTCACGCCAGCATTCAAGTTTTCGCGCTTGGGCGTTGCTACGGATTATCAGCCGGTGTTCTACGAAAGCTTGTCAAACAGTCCTGTAGCTGTGGGCTACGGAGCAGGCGTGCCGTTTCCAGGCATCTCATTCGTGAATAACTCGATCACGCCGCCCGCTGGTGTCGTGGTGCCGAACGACACGGCTGCAAGCTCTGAGCGCAATGTGGTTGTGACGGGTGCAATTGCAGTCAGCGTGGTAGAAGGTGTGCCGCAAGCTCGCCGTAGCAACGAAGACACAATCAAGATTCGTCTCAACACACTCTTCAACCAACCTTGAGGAGTGTGCCATGAGATTAATTATCTTCATTACGCTGGCGAGCTTGCTGCTGGCCGCGTGTAGTGGCCATAACGACGCGAAGACATTTGAGCTGCCTGACTTTGGTAGTGGAGCGCGCCACGTTGTGGTTTCTGGCGACACCGCCAGCAATGGTCTGGCGCTGATCGGCGCAGATGGCAAGGCTTATCTGATGCTGGGTAACGATAGCAATGCTGCGTCGACGGTGGTGTATCGCCGCAGCTCAAGCAATGCACGCTGGGGTCGTGTGCCTGAGACAACTGAAAGCCCAATACTTGCAGTGCAGCTCAACGAGGCTGACGCAGCGACCGCACCAACATTGCCGTCGACTGCCACCACGCTACGCACTTCGCTCAACGACGCCGTTGTCACTTTCATCTTGCAGCCCACCGGCAATATTGTTGCGAGTGCTAGCGGATGTCAGGTTAGTGGAAAACTAAATAGTGCTGTTGGTCAGCCAGCAGCCAGAGTGAAACTGCGCTTTGAGCAATGCGGACCGATCACTGGCAATTACAACGGCGTCGCTTTTGTCGATGCAGATGCTGCCAATGCCGACATTCATATCGTTGTTGATAACGGCACAGCGATTCAGGATTTCTATGCCTACGCACAGTAATTTCCATGGACAGGTTGCGGTCATCACCGGTGCGGCTAGCGGTATCGGTTCGGGCCTCGCACGTAAAGCGCATGCATTGGGCATGCGCTTGGTGCTGGCCGATGTCAGTGCTGAATCGTTGCAGGCGCTAGCGCAAGAAGTGAATGCGCTGGCTGTTGTGACGGATGTTTCCAACGCTGAATCCGTTGAGCAATTGGCAATACGTGCTTATGCGGAATATGGCCAAGTCGATTTCTTGTTCAACAACGCCGGCGTGATGGCGGCGGGCAATAGCTGGGAGATTGATCCTCAGCGTTGGCGTCGTGTTATCGATATCAATCTGTTTGGTGTGTTGCACGGCATTCGTAGTTTTGTACCGCGCATGCTGGCGGCGGGAAAACCCGCACGCATCGTCAACACCTCTTCTGTCGGAGGTTTTCTTGCGAGCCCCTTGATGGCGCCTTACTCGGCGGCAAAGTTTGCAGTGGTCGCGTTAACGGAATCTCTGCGTGCGGAAATGGAATTTATTGGCGCGCCAATCAGTGTGTCCTTACTCGCGCCAGGTCCTGTGAAGACCGGCATCTTCCGTGATCCTTGTGGGCCGGAAGCCGGTGATGCAACCCGTGGGTTTGTGACGCAACTGGTGCAGATGACGGAGCAGTACGGCATCTCGCCAGAAGAGTTGGCTGAGCGAGCGTTCGCAGGTATTGCGGACAATCGTTTCTGGCTGATTCCTCAGCCGGAGGCGCTCGACGATGCATTGCGTGCGCGTACGGAAGGAATTTTGTCGCGTAGTACGCCGCTGTTGCCTTGGGCGATTTAGCGATTTGAAGATACGGGTTTGAAAATGCGGCGCGGATTATCCGCGCCGTATTTGTTTTAAGCAGCGCGTGCGATTTGTTGTGCAGCGCAGGCCTTACGCGTAACGACGGCGTAACCGCCTGCATGAAAGGCCAGAGGTGGAAGATCGTTACGATCAAAGTCCAACACCTGACCGACAAAGATCCAGTGATCGCCGCCTTCGTAAACTGCGGTGGTCATGCACTGAAGGCGTGTCGCGCAATCGGGTAGCAGCGGCAATCTTGCGATGCCTTCGCTGCTGTCGACGCCTGCAAACTTGTCCGCGCCGCGACGTGCAAAGCGATTCGAGAGCTCTTCTTGCTCTTCAGAGAGGATGTGAACGGCCCAGTGTTTCGCAGTCTCAAATGCCGAAAGACTTTGCGAGGTTTTGGCCAGGCTCCATAGGACCATCGGCGGATCCAACGACACTGAGTTGAAGCTATTGGCTGTAATGCCAATCGGCGTGCCGTCTTCAGCGCGTGTGGTGATGATGGTGACACCAGTGGCAAAAGCGCCTAGCGCGTTGCGGAATTCGCGGGGATCAATATTTGAGATCGCGTTCATATCACGGCCCTCAGAGTTTGGATGAAAGAATTAGGTGGTGCCCGGCTGGGCTGGCAACAACGGCGCGCCACTCGTGTGGCCCGCGTTCAAGAGGTCTTAACAAGGTCGCACCTGCGGCCATCAGCAATGCAAGTGATTGCTCAATGTCTGCGACGCGAAATACCGCAGCGGCTTGCGTGCAGATCCGTTCATCCTCCGCAGCTATACCGATCGTCAGGCCGCCCGCATCAAGTGCGGCGTAGCGCTGTCCGTCACGGAAGCGTGCGGCAAGGCCTAGTCCTTGCTGAAAGAACTGCAGCTCCGTCTCAAGCGACTGTGCTGGGTAAAACAGTGAATGAAGGGCCATAACAGGGACTCCACGGATGATTACGCCGTGAATGCTGAGCGTTTGCCCCGCAAGTTTCCTCATCGCTTTATGCATCTCAATTCGGACGAGGTTTGTTGCAGTGCGCGACTCCTACCATCAATCCGCACTGTTCAGAGGAGGAGACCTCATGCACTACCTACAACATACCAATCCCGCTACGCGACGAGTCGCTGTAGCACTGCTTTGTGCTAGTGCCGGATTTAGCGGCGCAGCTTTGGCAGGTTCTTTTGATTTGGGCACTAGCGGAATCAATGCTCAGTACACGATGACGCTGGGCTATGCCTTGGCGATGCGTACAGAGAGTCCATCCGACAGCCTCGCGAATGGGCCGATAGATCCGGCGACGGGTTTGCCCACGACTGTGAATGGCGATGATGGTGATCGCAATTTTAAATCTGGCAGCTTGGTCAACAATCGCATCAGCGCGCTCGGAGAGTTTTCACTGAGCGCTAAAAACTATGGCGCGGTTCTGCGTGGTGATGCGTTTTACGACAACGTTTACCGCGGTCGCAATGACAATGACTCCGCAGCAACGGTCAACAAGAGCGGCGACAACGACGAGTTCACTAGCTTGACGCGCAAGTACAACGGACAGCGTATGCGTTTGTTGGATGCTTACGCATATACAGATTTCAATCTTGGCAAAGCGGCACATCTGAATGTGCGCGTAGGCCGCCAAGTTGTTGCTTGGGGCGAGAGTTTGTTCTTCTCTGGCATCGCCAGCGCACAAGGTCCTGCAGACGCCACGAAATCTAGCGTGCCCGGTGCAGAACTTAAAACGATTCTGTTACCCGTTGAGCAGATTGCGATGCAACTTGGATTCAACAATGGCTTGAGTCTGATGGCACATTACAAACTGCGGTATGAAGCAACAGAGCTGCAACCTGTTGGCAGCTTTCTGTCGACGAGTGATGTTGTAGGCCCGGGCGCAGAAATGATTCATGCAGCAGTCGGATTTGATATTCCACGCGGCGCGGACAATCAGCCGACCGATCATGGTCAGTACGGCGTCGGTCTTAAGTATCAAGCGACGGACGCGACAAGCGTTGGTCTTTACTGGCTGCGTTATCACAGCACCAATCCTGCGGGTGTCAGT
Organism: Stenotrophobium rhamnosiphilum; assembly: GCF_003052265.1. Lineage (GTDB taxonomy): Bacteria > Pseudomonadota > Gammaproteobacteria > Nevskiales > Nevskiaceae > Stenotrophobium > Stenotrophobium rhamnosiphilum. Next base: position 23,509 of record NZ_QANS01000006.1, on the reverse strand, counting down.
TTTGATATTGCAGAAGTTGCACCTGGCGTGTTTGTGCCAACGGCTTATCACGTTGATTACTTCGAAGGCATTCACATGGCCGGTGCAAGTTTCTCGACCGGACTTGGCGGAGCCAATGTCGCAGGTGAAGTCAGCTATCGCAGTGGCGTAGATATGTTGGTGAGCAGTGTTGGCGGCCCAGTGGCAACGCGTGGCCGTATGACTCAGGCCCTGATGTCTGCAATCTACACCGTGAGCCCGAATGCTTTGTCGCAAGAAATTAATCTCGTTGGCGAAGCAGGTTATGTACACGTTAACGGCGTTGATGGCGGCAAGGCAGCGTTAGTGAGTGACGTTAACTCATGGGCTGTGTCGACCAGCGCAACGTTGAACTATCGCAATGTATTTCCACGTTGGGATTTAGCCGTGCCGGTGACGTATGCCGTGATTGCTAAAGGCACGCCAGCGATGTCGGGTTCATTCGGCAGTCTGTATGGCGAGCACGATCAACGTGCCAGTCTGTTTGCCAATTTCACCTATCTGCAGAATTTCCAGCTAGGTGTGGGTTACAGCGCATTCCTCGGATCTGGCGATCTCGCCAAGCGTCCTTACGCGGATCGTGACTATGCCGCGATCAATCTCAAGTACAGCTTCTAAACGTCAGGAGAACACCATGACGATGAAACACATCCTATTGTCTTGTGCAGTGATTAGCAGCTTGCTCACGCAATCTGCTTTTGCAAAAACAACCGCTGAAGAAGCCGCGCAACTCGGTAGCGACAAGCTCACGTGTATCGGCGCTGAGCGTGCGGGTAATGCCGACGGCTCAATCCCCGCTTTCTCAGGAAAGTGGCAGGGCGCTTGGTCTGATGCATCCAAGGGCGGTGGTTATGATCCGGGCCCTTACGCTGCGGAGAAACCACTGTTCACAATCACCGAACAGAATGTTGAGCAGTACGCAGCGCGTTTAACCGAAGGACAGAAAGCGCTGCTGAAACGTTATCCAAAAACTTATCGCATTCCGGTTTATCAGAGTCATCGCGATTTCCGTTATCCGGATTGGGTCTGTGATGCAGCAAAGAAAAATGCCACCACTGCTGAAGTGGTGAGCAATGGTCTGGGCATCACCGGCACCACGGGCGCTACGCCGTTTCCATTTCCTAAAGCGGGCATCGAAGCGCAGTGGAATATGCAGTATCCACATCGCGCATGGACTGAAGAAGCCACGCAAGATCAGGCTGTGATCTACGCCAATGGCAGCAAAACATTTGGCCGCGTTTACTACCGCATTCTGTCGCCGTGGAATGATCCCAATCATCGCGGCAGCAATCAGGACAAGATCAACAGCTACTTCAACGTGCTGACGCTGTTGCCTGAACGCGACAAGGGTTCGATCTACACCGGCTGGACGCCGAACGACAATTCATTGGATCGTCAGACTTGGTTCTATAGCCCAGGCACGCGTCGTGTACGTCAGGCACCTGAATTTGGTTTTGATACGCCACAAGGTGCGGGTGGTTTCCGTACGGTAGATGACGATCGTTTGTTCAACGGCTCGCCTGAACGTTACGACTGGAAGCTGGTCGGCAAGCAGGAAATTTATATTCCGTACAACACATTCAAGATGAATGATCCTGCGCTCAAGTACAACGAGTTGCTGACGGTCAATTCACTCAATCCGGAATACATGCGCTATGAGTTGCATCGCGTGTGGGTGTTGGAAGCAACGGTGAAAAAAGGTTTCCGTCACGCTTACGCCAAGCGCCGCTTCTATCTTGATGAAGATAGCTGGCACGCAATCTGGGTCGATAACTACGACGCACGCGGTCAGCTATGGCGCGCCAGCATGGTGAATCATTTCTGGTCGCCAGCGATTCAGGGATATCAAGCCGGTATCGCGCTGTATCACGATCTCAACGCAGATGTTTATTTGGCAGACCGTATGGTCAATCAATCTAAAGCAGGTTGGCGTTTGAACGTTGGCGATATCACTGCTGATATGTTTGCACCCGATGCGGCACAGCGCAGCGGGCATTAAATTTAATTGAACTTTTTTAAGAAGATCATTCTGCTATTTGTTCAGTTAACAGTCAGCTTGAAAGAGTAGATTGGGTTTCACGAGATTCTCTCCCCCTGATCTCTAGGAGGTTCCCCTACCTCCGCTCCCTTTGAGCCCGCAGCTTCCCTTGGCTGCGGGTTCTTTTTATGTACAGGATGTACTGTATCCCGTGGGCGCATGGATGCGCAGGAACGGGATTCTCTCCCCAAGTACAGAAATCAATAATTGGCCGCGCAAGAGCGAAAATAAAACGCTCTAAATATTCGGCGTCTCATGCCCGACATAATCAAAGCGCGCCATCAACGCGCCGTCAGGCTCTACGCGCACCGTTTCATTCCATACGCTGAGCTTGCGCGTACTCATCGGCAAACCTTCACGCGGATACAGGCGTGTATAAACGACAACGGTCTCGTTGGTTTCGTCTTCGCGTGCTAAGCCCAGCGCGAGGTAGTAGTTGCCTTTGTAGTGGCGATAGACGCCAGGCTTGAATTCAGCGATGTTCATCTGACTCGGCCGTCGACACCGCCTTTGGGATCGGCAACCACAAGAATTTCGGTATCGCCGCAAGTGACTTTCTGGCCGGCGCGAATTTTTGCGGTCTTGCGAGTTTCGGCAACACCATCAACAGAAACTTCGCCATTAGCGACCAGCATCTTGCCCGCGCCGCCGCTATCGCAGACGCCAACGAGTTTGAGCAAGAGATTGACTTCGATGTATTCGCCGTCGAGTGTGAATTTTTCGGTGGACATATTAGTACGCAGGTAAGTGGCGGATGCGCGCAGTCTACTCCAGCGGCTTTAGCTGAGGATGTAGTTCTTTGCTGCAACGGCTTCCGGCAGATCAGTTTCACCGAGCATTTCGCGCACGGTGCTTTCGATCATGACGGACATGGCTTTGAGTGCCAGATCGTTGGGTTCGGTGCCGAAAGGTTCTTGTATTTCTTCTGCCAGCGCTTCCAGCGCAAAGAAGGTGTAAGAGATAAAGGCGACGATCAGCGGTGTCAGCAGGCCAATGGAATGCACCAGTCCAAACGGCAGTAGGAAGCTGTATAGATACGCTGTGCGATGAAGGATGACGGAGTAGGCAAAGGGAATCGGCGTGCCAGCGATCCGCTCGCAGCCGCCAAGTGCTTCGTTGAGTTGGCTGAGGTGGCGATCAATCGCTGGCACCAACATCGGTGACAGTTGCCCATTCTGGCGTAGCTCGCGAACAACATCAGCCAGCAGAACTAAAATCACTGCAGGTTTGAATTGTGCAGATTGAACTCGTGCCTGCCATTCCGGCGGCAGGCAGCGCGCAAGATCGGCCTCGGCGGAGGTATTACGCAGTTGGTGTTTCAGTGCGTGAACAAAAGCGATTGCGCCGTAGGCAAAGCGCCGCTGAACGGTGGCGTCGACATCAGCGAGACTCATGATCTGTCGCGTTAGCGAGCGCGAGTCGTTCAGCAGTGCGCCCCAAAGTTTTCGTGCTTCCCAGTAGCGGTCGTAGCTGACGCTGTTGCTAAAGCCTAGAAAGATCGCGAGGGCGATGCCGAGCAGCGTAAAGGGTGCAATCGTCAGATCGATCTTGAAGCCGAGCACTGTGCCTTGCGCCAAGGCGACGGCTATTGACCACAGGATCACCACTGCGAGTTGCGGCAAGATGCGTCCCAGCACCGAGCCACGCCACACGAACAGCATGCGTAGCCAATGCTGGAGTGGACGAACAATCATCGATGAGTCTCCTGAGGATGCGAGCGAAGTGCGCAGAGGTTTTGTCTCCGCGCATGTCGCATCTTAAGGAAACTCTACGCAGACCGTCGTGCCCGCCTGCGCGGGCATGACATTGCGCTCTTGAATCGGTGCAAGGCTATTTAAGCAACAGACACGACTCTTGAGCCCAGTTGTCGACCAAAGAAGGTGGCATCCGCCAGCGACATGCCAGAGCTATAGCCTTCGCCCCAACGTGGCAAGCCACAGGCGGTACGGCCCGCAGCGTAGAGACCTGCGATCGGTTTGCGATCTGCGTTGAGTACTTCGCCGGTTGGCAAGGTGTCGAGGCCGCCGAGTGTGAAGGTTGGGTAGAAGCAAACGTCGATGCGGCAATCCAGTGCAACGAACGGTGGCTTGTTCAAAGGCTTGAGCCACTTCTTGGCTTTGTGGAATAGCAGATCGCTGCCTTCTGCGGCGAAGCGGTTGTAGAGCTCGACCGTCGTCGTGAGGCTACCTGCGGGCAGCTCCAATTCTTTCTCGACTTCTTCCCATGTGTCGCCGGTGCCTGCAATGCCGATCTTTGCGAACTGACCAAATAAGGGTTCGCCGTAGGTCTCGCTGTCTTGTAGTGAAAACAAACGTGTGGAGCGTTGCTGCATTCCGTGATGGGCGGTGCGGCCGTGATAGCAGTCTTCGTTGATGTAACGCTGGCCACGTTCGTTGATGAAGATACCTTTGATCAGCGACTCTGGTGGATACCAAGGCAGCGTTACAAAGCCTTCGCTCATGTTGATCGCAGCGCCGCCAACGCTTTGTCCCATGGTGATGCCGGAGCCGTCATCGACGGTGCCAATCGGATGATTCGATTGCAGCATCCACGGCGCGTTTTTCTTCACCATCTCGCGATTCATCACGAAGCCGCCTGCGCACAGCGCAACGCCTTTGCGTGCACGTACGTAGGAATCCTTGCCTGCATTGCGAATGACGATGCCAATGACGCGGCTCGATTCGTCGGTGATGAGCGCAACTGCGCGCGAGTCGTAACGCACGTCTACGCCGAGCGCAGTGACGCGTGCGGCGAGTTTGTCCATCAGGTAACGACCAGCACCCATGCCCATGAACTTCGGCGTGTGGCCGCGCGGGCAGGGCTTGGCTTGTTCTGAGAACGGCCATGCTTCTTCACTGCCGCTCCAGATCAAACAATCATCGGTATCGGGTTCAACGATGCGTTGTGGAATAAATGAATTCTTGTATTCGACGCCTTGTGCGAGCAGCCACTCGTAATGCTTTAGGCTGTTGTCGGCGTAGAGTCGCACTTTCGCGGCGTCTGCATTGGGGCCGCCGGCCATCAACAGGTATTGATAGAGCGCTTCGGTGTCGTCGCTAAAGCCTGCAGCGTTTTGAATCGGCGTGCCGCCGTTGCCGCCGAGATAAATTTCGCCGCCAGACAATGCGGATGTACCGCCGTTGCCAGAAGTTGCTTCGAACAGCGTCACCTTCGCGCCAGCACTCGCCGCTTCAATCGCAGCGGATGCGCCTGAAGCGCCAAAGCCGATGATGGCGATATCGGTTTCGATATCCCATTGCGGCACTTTGCGGCAGGGGCGGGAGAGTGAGTATTCGGCGGTTTCGTTGGTCATAGTATTGTGATTATTTATTTACTTATAGGTTTATAGGCATTAATAACACTCACTTTGTCATTCCGAACGCAGTGAGGAATCCTGCTGTTAATTCTCACGGCGAGATCCCTCACTGCGTTCGGGATGACAAAGCTCTTATTCCTTGCCTCAGCCTGATCTAGCTGTCGCAGCTAAACCACCGTCATACGGAGTAGTCGCGCCGCAACATTGAACTGTCGTCTCATCGGATGAGGCCGCAAACGCGCCAGCTACAAATAATCGCCGCTCACAATAAATAGACGGTGGAGCGCGTAATGGAGCTGAACAAATTTCCGAAAGGCGCGGTGCTGGTGTTTGGCGGCAGCGGCGGTATCGGGCAAGGCGTAGCGAAGTTCTTTGGTCAGTCTGGCACGGATGTCGCCATCGTTTATCGCAAGAAAAAAGAAGTTGCAGATCGCGTTGCTGGTGAGATCAGTGCGCTCGGTCGCAAAGCAACGGTGCACGCTGCAGACGTGACTGATCCTGCGCAGCTCAAGGCGGCTATTGCAGAAGCGGTTGCGGCACACGGCCGCATTCACACGGTGGTGTGGGCTGCTGGCCCTGTGGTTGAGCAGGTACTGCTCGGCGATGCAACGCCTGCGCTGTGGAAGCAGTCGATCGATATCGAAGTGCATGGCTTCTTCAATGCTGTTCAATCAACGCTGCCGCATCTGCGTGAGCAGGGTGGCGGTTCGTATGTGCACCTCGGTTCTGCAGGCCACGCATGGTTCCCACCGAAAGATGGTTTGTCGGTAGTACCTAAGGCCGCTAACGAAGCGCTGTGCAAAGGCATCGCAAAAGAAGAAGGTCGCAACAACATTCGCGCTAACAGCATTCTGGTTGGCGTGATCGAAGCAGGCATGTTCCTCGAACTCTTGCAGCGCGGTGTGTTCGACGCTAAGTGGATTGAAGAAACGCAGAAGCTGCTGCCGCTCAAGCGTTGGGGCAAGCCAGAAGAAATCGGTAGCGCTGCAGTGTTCCTCGCAACCAATGGTTATGTCACCGGTCAGCAGATCAATGTTTCGGGCGGCTTCGGCATTTAAGCCGTCCGCATATCAATACTTAAGGAGAGAGTGATGTCATTGTCATTGCAGCAGTTAGAAGATCTGGAACTGATCCGTCGTCTCAAGTACGCCTATTGCCGTTGCATCGATACGGCCAATATCGATGGCCTGAAAGAACTGTTTACCGAAGACGCCAGCGTTTGCTACGTCGGCGGCAGCTACCGTTTTGAAACCGAAGGCCGCGACAAAATTCTGGACGCGCTACGTTATGCCTTCCACGCTGAAGCCATCGCGATGCATCACGTCAATCATCCGGAAATTGATTTGCTGTCGGCTACCGAAGCGACCGGCGTTTGGTATCTGAAGGATTGGTTCCTTGATCTCAAGCACAAGATCATCACCGACGGCACCGCGCTGTATCGCGATACTTACGTGAAGCAGAACGGCAAGTGGCTGATCAAGCGTGCGACGTATGAGCGCATTTACGAGATCGTGACGCCAGTCACCGAAACGCCGAACATCACGGCGCACATGCTGGCTAAGGTTGGTACGAAACAGCCTGGTTAAAGTTTTCTGCTGCAATAAAAAAGCCCGCATAGCGGGCTTTTTTATTGTTAGCTTTTTATTGTCATTCCGAACGTAGTGAGGAATCTTGCAGTTGAAGAACTAAGGCAAGATCCCTCGCGATGACAAGTACTCGTTAGGCAGCCTGAGCAGGCTTGCCTTCAAATCCACGAGCGAGATGAATGCCATCAACGCTCTTCAAAATTTCATCACGCTGCGAACGCGGGTTGTAGAACTGGCGATACCAAGCGCGCTGCTTGATGAATGGGCCATCGCCCTGAACAAACAGACCCTTGAAGCAAGGCTTCTTGTGCTTCCACACTTCAAAATCCTGCGCGAATGCGGCGAGTGCCATCGACTGGTACTGACGCGCAATCTCAACGTCCTGTTCATTGTATTTGGCTTGGCCGGTTGGTGATTTCACCATCAGTCCGTGCCAAACATACGCGCTGCCATCTTCAACGGGCGTGTGCGCGATGAAGATGTAGGAATCGTGTGTGCCGGTCATCTTGGTGATCAGGATGCTTGGGCCGGTGTAGACCGCTTCGGTTTCCAGCATCGGGCCGTCAGCGGTCGTCAGCGTGCGATGTCCGCCGCCCATGCGCTGCGTTGCAACGTGGCCTTTGAACTCGTTCTCGAAGTACTTGGTGATCGAACCATGCACTGGGCCGAAGTGAGCGACGTCGGTGATGTTGTCGACGATTTCTTGCGTGTGGCAATTGACGATGCCCAGATCATCAAATGCGATAGGCACCCACGAAGGGTCGCTCATTTCCGCAATCACCGGCACTGCGTAGTCGGGCTCGCCGCCTTCTGGGTCGTGCCAAACAAACACGGCGCCCATGTGTTCTTCCACTTTCCATGCACGCACTTTTGCGGCGGGTGGAATCGGGCCGGTTGAATAAGGAATGTGATTGCAACGGCCATCTGGGCCAAAGCGCCAAGCGTGGTAGGGGCAGCGAATTGAATCGCCTTCAACCGAGCCATCCTGCGCGACGTAAGAGGTGCTGTTGCGAGCGAGGTGCGTGCCCATGTGTGGGCAGTAGGCGTCGAGCAAGATGACTTTGCCGCTCTGCTTGCCGCGATAGAGCGCCAACTCTTGGCCGAAGAATTTCACGCCCTGCGGTTTGTCCGAGATCTTGGCGGATTCGCCGATCATGAACCAGCCGCGCGGGAAGGTGAATTCGCCGAGTCCGTATTCCTTCGCTGTTGCCATGGTACTGCTCCAAATACGCTTTTTAAGAGGTGGACGGCGCGCCAGACGCGCGCGTCACACGATGGCGTCAGTTTGAGAATTCGCCAGAAGCCTTACATCACCCGTTTGAATGAACTGCCGCTATCCCCCGCCATTAGGAGGGGGTAGCGGGAAAACCTGTTTTCCCTGCGGCAGATGAACAAGTAGGGCGCATTGCGCGCCCCACAGGTGAATTTACGACAGCACCACCATGTCTTCCTTGCCCCAATAAGCGCGCATGGAGGTGAACTTGCCGGCGTCATTGAACGTCATCACGTCGATCACGCGAATCACCGCGCGGCCTTCGGGCATGTTCAGCTCAACTTCAAACGCCATCGCAGCAGAATTGCCGTGCGAAGCGCGGATCGGTGCGGCCAGTTTCAGCTTGGCGCCGGTGGCAACCGCCATTTTGTAGAAGGCAGCAATTGCGGGCTTGCCCGCTTTCAGCTCGGTGCCGACCGGGTCTTCGACGGTGGCGTCTTCGGCATACAGCTCAGCGATGCCAGCGGAGTCGCTCACATTAAAGAGGTCGATATAGGCCTGCATGGCCTGACGCATGGTTTGTTCGGTGGGCATGATTTGGGTCCGGTTCGGGGTAATAAAGGCCGCATTTGCCGTGAAAACAGCGGCTTTCAGGCCATTGGGCCCGAATCATGGCGAGCCCGCCTCATTGAATGATCATCCGTTTGGATGAGACGCCAAGGGCTGGAGTCGATTTTACTGTCGCCCCGATCGTGGCTGCATAAGCTTATTCGACTATGATCGGCGAAGTGAGTCGGATTCATTAGCTGCAAGGACTGCAGTAAATAAGCGGCTTGTAATGTGCTCGAGGACATAGCGAATGTTGACACTAGCGAAATCTGAAAAAGGCCGTACCGCAGCAGTGACGGAAGAAACTGCCGACGATATTTTGTCGATGCAAGATGCGGGCAAGCACGTTGGTTACGAAAAGCTCGACCGTTTGCTCGGCGCGATTTACGAAGGCCCGATGGAATCGCCACCGTGGTCCACCGCGCTTCAGCAGATGCGTGATGTGCTCGAAGCGTCGCATGTCACTTTGATGCTGCGTCCGCCTTCCTCCGAATCACAGGGCGTGATGATTAACACCGGCAAGGTGAATCAGCAGGCCACAGAGTCTTACGAAACTCATTTCTTCGCGCTCGATCCTTTCGTGCGCTTGCCAGAAGGCGAAGTCATCACTGCCGAAGAACTGATCGGCAAACAACAGTGGTTGAAGAGTCCGATGTATCAGGACTATCTGCGCCCACTGAACATCCGCCATCTGATGGGTGCGGACATTTACACCAAGGAAGGCATTGAGTGCCGCCTGCGTTTGACGCGTCCTAATGACGCTGCAACGTTCTCACCAGAAGACAAAGCGCTGTGTCGTTTCTTGTTGCCGCATCTGAAACGCTCACTGCGTTTGCATGCACGACTCGATTATCTGGAATGCGATCGTCAGCTGTTTGCTGGTGCAATCAATCGCATGCTGCTCGGCATGATCAGCTTTGGCCAGGACGGTTCGATTCTGGAACTCAACCAGGAAGCACAACGCATTCTCGGTGAGAAAGACGGCATCAGCCGCAGCGGCAGTGGCATTGCACTGTCGAGCAATCAAGAAAATCGCGAACTGCAACGCATGCTGCGTCAGGCACTGACGGGCGGCGCGACGGGCACGGGTCCAGCAGTTGTTGAAGCGATGTCGGTGACGCGTCCTTCTGGCCGCGCCAAGATCGGTATCGTGGTTCGCGCAGTTCCAATCGGTAAATGGTCAGAGAGCAAGCAGCGTCCTGCTGCGGCAATCTTCCTGCGTGATGCAGAATCCAGCGGTGCTCAGCCTTCGCAAGAAGTCGTGCGTCGTCTGTTCGGCCTCACGCGTATGGAAGCTGCACTCGCGCTGTTGCTGGCCGATGGCCTCACGCTCGATGAAGCAGCAGAACAGCTCAACGTGATGCGCAACACTGCACGTACGCATCTGCGCTCGATCTTCTGCAAGACCGGCGTGACGCGTCAGACGATGCTGGTTCGCATGTTGCTGAATAGCGTGGTCTCGCTCGGTTAATATGTACAGGATGTACGGTACCTCGGCGGGCGCAGGATGCGCAGGAGCCGAGGCTTTCGTGCCGAAGTAAAGTTGTTGAGTGGCGCGCGGTGAAATCTATAACCCTCGGATGGCGACATCCGGGGGTTTTGTTTTGGGGCTGCCGTCTATAGCCCGCTCAATCTATCGGCAATCAAATGTACGATGGGGCTTATTCAATGTATGTCTTGTAGGAGCGCCTCTTAGGCGCGATTGGCGATTGACCCATCGCGCCTAAGAGGCGCTCCTACGGAAGTAATAAAGGGCAAGGATCAATGAAACTCAAAAGCAAAGTAGTCGTGATCACCGGTGGCTTCGGCAATCTCGGTCTCGCCGTAGCTCAAGTCGCAATTGCACATGGTGCAAAAGTTGCGCTGATTGATCGCGCGCCAGCGCCCGCAAGTGGAACGCCAGAAGGTGCGCTATTGCTTGGCGGTGTGAACCTCGCATCGTTTGAGGAGGCGCAAGGTGCTGTTGCCAAAATTGTGAGCGCGTTCGGCGGGCTAAACGCGCTAGTAAATATCGCAGGCACTTTTCGTTGGGAGACGCTGGAGCAAGGCAGTCTCGATACTTGGGATTTTCTGCACACGATCAATCTCAAGACCGCGGCCGCGACATCGAAAGCTGCATTGCCACATTTGCTCAGTGCAGTTGGCGGCGGCCGCATCGTCAACATCGGCGCTGCAGCATCGGCTAAAGCAGGCGCAGGTATGGGGCCTTATGCGGCGTCAAAGGCTGGCGTCGCGCGTTTGACTGAAGCGTTGTCGGAAGAAGTGAAAGACCGCGGCATCACCGTGAATGCGGTATTGCCCAGCGTCATCGACACACCGCAAAACCGCGCGGATATGCCTGACGCAGATTTCAGTCGTTGGGTTGCGCCAGAAGCGCTCGCCGATGTGATTGTGTTTCTGCTTTCAGATGAAGCGCGCGCAATCACCGGCGCGTTGATTCCGGTGACGGGTCGCGTTTAATGAATTTGGACCTCGCCAAGAAAATTGTCGCCATCTCGCAAGAGGCGGGTGAGATCATCATGGGTTTCTACCGCACTAGTTTCACGGTGACGCAGAAGAGTGATGATTCACCGCTGACACAAGCTGACCTCGCTGCGCATAAGTACATCAGCGCCGCGTTGGAAAAACTCACGCCAGATATTCCAGTGCTATCTGAAGAAGCGGCGAACATTCCTTATGAAGTTCGCAAAAGCTGGAAGCGCTATTGGTTGGTCGATCCACTCGACGGCACGCGCGAGTTTGTGAAGCGCAACGACGACTTCACCGTCAACATTGCATTAGTTGAAGATGGTGAAGCGATCATCGGTGTGGTGCATGTGCCGGTGTTCAACATTAGTTACTACGCTGCGCGCGGTGCGGGTGCGTTTGAATTAAATGCAGGTGTTGAGCGTCGTATCCATATTCGTTCGCCAGTTCCAGCGGTGCCGTACTTTGTGATTACGCGCAACAATCGAGATGCGGCGTTAGACGCTTTGCTCGAGAAATTGCCCGCGCATGAAGCAGTGAGTCGCGGTAGCGCGTTGAAGATTTGTTTGGTTGCAGCAGGCGATGCCGATTTGTATCCGCGCACAGGCCCGACGTCTGAGTGGGACACAGCTGCCGGTCACTGTGTGGTCGACGAAGCTGGCGGAAAGATTTTGCGTCTGCCGGAATTAACGCCGCTGCGTTACAACCAGAAAGACAGCCTGCTCAATCCCGGGTTCGTTGTGATTGGTGATCCGCAGTACGGCTGGGAAACTTACCTAAAATAAACCGTAGAGCGGGTTAGCCGAAGGCGTAACCGGCTTTCCGAGTGCTGCCCGCATAGTGTTTTATTTAATTAATAAATATAATAAATAGAAAATATTAAAAAACAAAACTTCCGGAGCCCGGAGGTCATCTTTATACGGTCTTTATAAGTCCAGTTTCCCTAGGCATTTACACTTTTTTTATCGTTGATTGGGTGCATGTCAGTTGTTAAGCTAATAGTTCATTAGTGAATTATTAGTTTGTAAACCATGTCCAAACCCGATTCCCCATCTACGACCTGCGCGGTTGTTGAGCAGATCGACTCCGCAGTGAGGCGCGTCAGCGCCATCATTCCCGGTGCGCCGAAGGACGATATTCGTCTCGTGCGATTGATTCATAACGTCGCCGCGGATATGTCTGCGCGCTTTGACGGCATGTTGCGGCCGCATGGTCTCAACGAGACCGACTTCCGCACGCTGATGCAGTTGTTCTGCAGTCCGGAAGGCCAGGCGCATCCGAGTGACTTGAGTCAGTTCGCGACGCAGAGCCGTACCAATATGACGCGCATTGTCGACTCTTTAGTTGAGCGCGGTTGGGTCACGCGTTATGCGAGTGATGTCGATCGTCGGCGCATCGTGCTCGCTATCACTCAGGACGGTGAGGCGCTGGTGAAGCGCTTGTTGCCGCAGTTTCATCCCAAGCTCTCGTCGTTTCTCTCGATCTTGTCTGTCGATGAGAAGGAGACGATGACTGAAGGGCTTAAGAAAATCGCGGCCTCGCTGGAAGCGAGCGCACGCGGAGGAAAATCATGATCAACAAAAAGCTGCTGGTGGCTACAGCCGCTAGCGCGATGCTCGCTGCTTGCGCGGGCCTGCCGGGCAAACCGCAGCCGCCGAAGCTTAATAAGGAAGTGCCTATGGCGGGCGTCAACACGCCTGCGAACGGCAAGTGGCCCGATGCGCAGTGGTGGAAGCGTTACAACGATCCGCAATTGGATGCACTGATTGATCTGGCTTTGAAAGGTTCGCCAACACTCGCTGCGGCACAAACGCGTTTTGACAGTGCTGTGCAAACCGTGCGTGCTGCGAGTGCAGCAGCAGGCGTGCGTGCAGATGCCAATGCAACGTGGACGCGTCAGCGCATCAGCGACAGTGGTTTGATCCCGCCGCAGTTCCTTGGGTTCAATTGGTACTCGCAGGCCGACCTCGGTTTGAAATTCAGCTACACCTTTGATTGGTGGGGCAAGCAGCATGCGCAGATTGAATCGGTCGTCGATCAAATGCACGCGGCAGAAGCAGAGAACGCAGCAGCTGGGCTAGCACTGACGACGGCCGTTGCAGACGCTTATTTCGGTTTGCAGTCCGATCAAGCGCGCCTTGAAGTGGCGCAGGTCGTAACACGCGGCGCGGTGAAGATTCGTGAATTGAGCGAACTGCGCGTTAAGAGTGGCATCGATCCGCAGGATCATTTGTCTCAAGCGGATTCTGATGTTGCATTGGCACGTGAGCAGATCGTGCAGTTGGAAGGCTCTGCCAAGTTGCGTCGTGTAGCACTCGCAGCACTCGTCGGCGTCTCGCCTGAGCAGTTGCCGGCATTGCAGTCAAAACCGCTGCCGATTGTTGATGCGCAACTGCCCGCCAATGTCAGCATCGATCTGATCGCACGTCGTCCCGACATCATCGCCAGCCGTTGGCAAGTGGAGTCCGCCGCACGCAGTGTTGATCAAGCGCGCGCGGAGTTCTTTCCAGATATCACGATTAATGCTTTGGCCGGTCTTTCTGCGATCGACATGAGCAAGCTGATGCGTGCATCAAGCAGCGTGTTCAATTTTGGTCCAGCGCTGCATCTTCCGATTTTTGATGGCGGATTGATCCGTGCGCGTTATGGCATCAGCCAGGCGCAGCTCGACTCAGCGGTGGCCTCGTACAACACAACCTTGCTGGATGCCGCACGCGATCTCGCGACGCAAGCGCTCACCGCGCAGCAGATCAATGCGCTGCGCCAAGAGCGCAACACGCAGTTGGTCGCAGCCAAGGCGCAGTTCGACAGCGCGCTGGCGCGCGAGAAACAAGGGCTCACGGATTTGCGTGTGCCGCTGCAAGTTGATGTGACGTATCAGCAGCAGCTCGACGCGATGTTGGTCCTCAACACACAAGCGATCTCTGCAGACATCGCAATGGCTAAAGCGCTAGGCGGCGGTTACGTCCCTTCGACAAAGCCTGAACAAACAAACTGAATTAGTCCGGAATATTCCCATGCGTAACAACATTCATACCGCCAACGAATCTGCCGCCAATGCTGCTGAACCAAGCAATGGCAAGCGCCAACGCGTACTGCTGATCATTGGCACGATCTTTCTCACGATTGGCATCATCTGGTTGCTGCTTTGGTTGTTTGTGTTCTCCAAGCGCGAGACCACCGACGATGCTTACGTCGCAGGCAATCAGGTTTCGATTTCTACGCAGGTGCCGGGTACGGTGATTGCGGTTTTTGCTGATGACACGCAGATGGTGAAAGCCGGGCAGGTGTTGGTGAAGCTCGATCCTACCGATGCACAGGTGTCATTTGCGAAAGCCAAGAGTGCATTGGGGCAAGCTGTGCGTCAGGCGCGTCAGTTGGTGGAGGTAGCCGGGCAGAACGATGCCGCGCTGACGAGTCGTCAGCTTGATCTGGATCGCGCGCAAGCAGATTTGGCGCGTCGCGAGCCCTTGCTCGCTGCACGTGCGATCTCACCTGAAGAAGTCGCACACGCGCGGGAGGCTGTAAAAAATGCCAATGCCGCGCTCGATATGGTTAAGCGCCAAAGCGCTGGTGCACACGCTTTGGTTGATGGCACCTCGTTAGCCGAAAATCCATCCGTGTTGCAGGCCAAAGCTGTCTTCCGCGATGCATGGATCGGCGCACAGCGCGCTGCGATTGTGTCGCCGGTGACGGGCTATGTGGCTCAGCGTGCGGTGCAAGTTGGCCAGCATGTGCAGCCAGGCCAGGCTTTGATGAGTGTGATCCCGCTACATAATTTGTGGATCGATGCGAACTTTAAAGAAGTGCAGCTGAAACATCTGCGTATTGGGCAGCCCGTTGAGGTTGATGCGGATGCTTATGGCAGCAGCGTTAAATTCCAAGGCAAGGTTGCAGGGCTTGGCGCAGGTACGGGCAGCGCGTTTGCGTTGCTGCCACCACAGAACGCTTCAGGTAACTGGATCAAAGTCGTTCAGCGTGTGCCTGTGCGCATCACATTAGATGAGCAGCAATTGCAGAAATATCCGCTACGCATTGGTTTGTCGACGACAGTGAAAGTCGATACCAGTGATCGTTCTGGTTCTGTGCTTGCGGTTGCATCGGCAGCGCAGGCAGTAGCGAGCACGGAAGTCTATGTGCAGGATCTGGAAAAAGCAGAAGCAGAAGCCGACGCTGTGATTCGCGCCAACATGCCTTCTGGCAACAAGCGCTGAGATTGTAGTGAGCACCGCTGCACAAACTGCTCCTGTTCCGCTGAAAGGCGCGCCGTTGGTTTTACTGACGGTGGGTATCGCGCTGTCCGTGTTCATGGAAGTGCTCGACACCACCATCGTCAATGTGTCGGTGCCCAATATCGCAGGTAGCTTGGGCGTAAGCCCAACAGAAGGAACTTGGGCGATCAGTTCTTACTCGCTGGCAGCAGCGGTGATGCAGCCACTGACGGGCTGGATCGCTAAACGCTATGGCGAAGTCCGTACGTTTACGGTTTCAGTGCTGATGTTTGTCATCTTCTCGATGCTTTGCGGTTTAGCCACATCGATGCACATGTTGGTGTTCTTCCGACTGATGCAGGGCTTGGTATCGGGGCCAATGGTGCCGCTGTCGCAGTCTTTAATAATGTCCAACTATCCGCCGGAAAAGCGCGGGATGGGTTTAGCCATCTGGGGCGTTACGGTCATCGTTGCGCCGGTATTCGGGCCGATCATGGGCGGTTGGCTCACCGATAATTTTTCGTGGCCGTGGATTTTCTATATCAACGTGCCGATTGGCATCTTCGCTGCGGTCGTCACTTGGTCGTTCATGCGCAAACGCGAATCGACCATCGTTAAGATGCCGATTGATGCTGTGGGACTGTGTCTGCTGTTTCTAGGCGTCGGCAGCCTGCAGTTCATGTTGGACAACGGTAATGATCTCGACTGGTTCAGCTCACCAGTCATCGTGGCCTTGGGCGTGACAGCTGTGATTGCGCTGACCTTCCTGATCGCATGGGAGCTCACTGAGAAGCACCCGGTGGTGGATCTAAGTTTGTTCAAGCACCGCAATTTCCGATTTGGTCTCATTGGAATGGGCTTGGGCATCTTTGGCTTCTTCGGCATCAGCGTGATTTTCCCGCTTTGGTTGCAAACCACGATTGGGTACACGTCTTCAAATGCAGGTTTGGCGACGGCGGTCGTCGGTATTCTTCCAGTGATACTTGCGCCGATTGTTGGCAAGAACATCAATCGCGTGGATTTGCGTTACGCCCTCACGTTCTCCTTTTCAATATTCGCAATCTCATCGTTCTGGGCGGCAACGCGCACAGATCAGGCGAGCTTCGTGCAGTACGCGATGCCGCGATTCTTCCAGGGAGTGGGTATCGCGTTCTTCTTCGTGCCGATTAGCCAAGTCATCATGTCGGACCTCAGGCCGCACGAGATTGCAGCTGCATCAGGTCTATCGGGTTTCGTACGCACGATTGGCGGCAGCATTTCCACTGCAGTCAGTACTTGGATGTGGGAAGACCGCGGCAGGTATCACCACACTGTATTAGCTGAGCATGTGAATACGCAGTCTGCTGGGTGGGAGCAATATCAATCGCATTTGCAGTCGATGGGCATCACTGCGGGCAACATGATGAGCTATGTCGAAAGCGTCACGATGAAGCAAGCGATGACGATGGCAGCTAACGATATGTTCAGATTTTATGGCGTGCTTTTCATCGTCATCATTCCAATTTTATGGCTGACAAAACCACCATTTGGAAGCAAGGGTGCGGAGGGTGCGCATTAAAAATGGGGCGAAGTCTGCGCAAAATTTCCAAAACCAAGAAAATTTTGCGCATCGAATTTCAGCCGATTTTTAGCCCAAAAAGCGACAAAAATTAACGCCGCGCTAGCACATAACGCGGCGTTTTTGTTTGTTTCAATTTGTGTAATTGCGAGCTTAAAAACACGTATTTCCCTAGGGAAAATAATTTTTCGCATTCTGAACAAGCTGTGGATACGTGGGTTTTTTATGAGCTACATCAAGGGCAATTTTCAGATGAAGTTTTAAAGCCTCGTAAAACAGGCTTAAAGCGTCATGTTTGAAATTCCTTATTAATGTCGGGTAAATTCTAGCCTCCATCACAAGCGGAGATTCACAATGGTTGCTAAGAAAAAAGCTGCAAAGAAAGCCCCGGCTAAGAAAGTTGCTAAGAAAGCCGTAAAGAAAGTCGCAAAGAAGGCCGTCAAGAAAGTTGCTAAGAAGGCCGTCAAAAAAGTTGCTAAGAAAGCCGTCAAAAAAGCAGCAAAGAAGAAGTAAATGACGCTTGATTAACCGCCCGGGGATACCACCCGGGCGTTTTCTTTAAACGGAGTACGTAACATGGCAAAAGCAAAGAAGAAGCCTGCGGCCAAAAAGCCTGCAGCTAAGAAGGCAGTAGCAAAGAAGGTTGTAGCAAAGAAGAAGCCTGCGGCTAAGAAGCCAGCAGCAAAGAAGGCAGCTCCTAAGAAAGCCGCCCCTAAGAAAGTTGCAGCTAAGAAGCC
This sequence comes from Stenotrophobium rhamnosiphilum, assembly GCF_003052265.1. GTDB lineage: Bacteria > Pseudomonadota > Gammaproteobacteria > Nevskiales > Nevskiaceae > Stenotrophobium > Stenotrophobium rhamnosiphilum. The sequence continues at coordinate 5,757 of NZ_QANS01000006.1, read as the reverse complement.
AGCAGCGAAGAAAGCTAAGCGTAAGCCTAGCGCAGCGTTGATGAAGCCAGTGACCCCCAGCGCGACCTTGGCTGAAGTTGTAGGCAACAAGGCGATTCCGCGTGGCCAGATCACCAAGAATCTTTGGGCCTACATCAAGAAGTTCGGCCTGCAAGATCAAAAGAACAAGCGTCAGATCAATGCTGACGAAAAGCTGAAGAAAATCTTTGGCGGCAAGGCCAGCGTTAACATGTTTGAAATGACCAAATTGGTCAGCAAGCACATTAGCTAAAGCTAAAAAGAGATAGTGGTACACCTGACGGGCGCTTAATGCGCCCGTTTTTTTATGCCCGTTGGTTTTGCAGCGCTTAGGTCCTGCCGCTGTTAAAAGGTCCGAAAAGGACAAGCGCGCTCCTCAGAGCAGCAAAGCATCCCTTCTAAATTCCCTCAAATTTGCGCATTCGTACTTGCGAGGAGTTTGGCTGCTCGCCAGTTGAGTTCGAGACTGGTTTTTGGGATCGCTGGAAGTGTGACCCACCGCATATTCCTTGTGGATAAATTTGTCTTCCCTTGTTGCAGGTGGTGAGCAGCGTTTTGTGTATCGCGTGCGCGTGCAGGAGTTGCCGCGCTGATTTTTTTGGCTCCGGGGACAAACCGGATTTTTGGCCCGCTCGGGGCATCTTTAAATAGGGTGAAATTTTTATGAATAGCTACAGAAATAGTGCACCGCCTTCGCGCGGCGCGTTGGGGCAGTTTACTGCTCGAATCTGGCTCTGGTTAGCACTGCTAACAATGGCCGGGTTTGCGTACGCGGCTGCGCCGCCTGCAGGGACGACGATTGGCAACCAAGCCAGCGCCACCTATCAGGACGACGCTGGTATTACTCGTTCAACCACTTCAAACCTGGTTGAAACCACCGTTGCTCAGGTTGCTGGTATTAGCCTGACGGCACCTCAGACTGTGAACTCGGCACCGGGTACTACGGTTTACTTCCCGCACACGGTTACCAACACGGGTAACGNTCACCATCGGCTGTCGTGTGGTCGTAAATGCCGACGTTGAACGAGAACAGCCCATGCAGCTCATTCATAACAAGCGGCACCAGTTGTGGGCCACTGATGTCTAGCGTTGCTAATTGTTTCAACCGTGCAGAGGCACGGGCAGTTGCTCTGAAATTTGACATCGGTGGTCCGTAAAGCCGGTGGCGGAGTGGTCAGTTGGAGAGGCTGGACGTGTGGCTCAGCTCATTGGTGAGTAGCCTTGTCTGCCAACAGCTGTTCGTCATTGCGCTCCCCTGAAACCGGGGGTGTTGCTGGACCCGTTATCCCTCGATTTTTCAGTGGCCCGGTTTTATGCGGGCATTACTATATTAGTAGCCTTTTCAAGGGCTTTACGCAATCCCTATCAGGGCTGATGGGGCGCCGCGAACGACTCGAGGATATAAAAATTGATCACATTAGGAGCGTGCTAAATGAATTTCAGAAAAAGTTACAAGTTTAGATACATCCTCATCCCTGTTTAGTGTGGACTGACCACGGTGACATTTGCTGCAACGACCTGACGCGTTCTCGAATCGCATTTCAAATTGAGCGACTGAAAAACAGTCATTAACCGCGCCAATCGCGGCTTTATCTCAGATTACAGCCGCATTGGTACGCAATGAATTTTATGGAAAGGTCGCGTAAGTAAACTGTTTAAATGCTTTGTGACTCGTTGAGGCAATGGCATCCCATTGCGAAATTGATTGCGACAAAAGTGGCCGAGGGCGAGGGTAAGCACAGTGCATCGGTTGGGTCTAAAAAGGATATCTCTGTAAAGATTTATAGCAGAGTAAAAATTCTATAAACGTGTTTGTATTGCAGTTGAATGTAATCCATCAAATAGGGGGTTGGGATTCATGAATAAATGGCTATATAGGACTAAACTTAGTTGCCTAGTGCTTTCTATTTTCTGTGCACCGGTCTGGGCCAACAACGCCTATGTCGTCAACCAATATGACAACACTGTTTCAGTGATCGACACGGCGACCAATGCGATCAAGGTCGGTACGACACCCATCGTGGTGGGAACGCTCCCCGTCGCCATTGCAATCACGCCCGACGACAGGACCGCTTATGTCGCCAACGACACAGACGGTACTGTTTCAGTGATCGACACGGCGACCAATGCGATCAAGGTCGGTACGACACCCATCGTGGTGGGAACGCGCCCCAGCGCCATTGCAATCACGCCCGACGGCAGCACCGCTTATGTCGCCAACGGCACAGACCATACTGTCTCGGTGATCGACACGGCGACCAATGCGATCAAGGTCGGTACGACACCCATCGTGGTGGGAGGGCGCCCCATTGCCATTGCGATCACGCCAAACGGCACCACTGCCTTTGTTACCGACTTCAACGGCGGCACTGTTTCGGTGATCGACACGGCGACCAATGCGATCAAGGTAGGCACGACACCCATTGGGGTGGGAGCGAATCCCGACGGCATTGCAATCACGCCAAACGGCACCACTGTTTATGTCGCCAACTTTATTGGCAACACTGTCTCGGTGATCGACACGGCGACCAATGCGATCAAGGCTGGCACGTCAGCCATCGGAGTGGGAGACGGTCCCGGCCGCATTGCAATCACGCCTGACGGCAGCACCGCATATGTTGTCAACCACTTCGACAAGAATGTTTCGGTGATCGACACGGCGACCAATGCGATCAAGGCTGGCACGTCAGCCATCGGAGTGGGAGACGGTCCCAGCGGCATTGCAATCACGCCAAACGGCACTACCGTTTATGTCACCAACTTCCTCGGCAACACTGTCTCGGTGATCGACACGGCGACCAATGCGATCAAGGCTGGCACGTCAGCCATCGGGGTGGGAGGCGGTCCCGCCGGCATTGCAATCACGCGCACTGCTCTTGCTAGTCCAAGTAGTCGCAGCGGTGGTGGTGCCTTGGAGCTATGGACGCTGTTGCCGTTGATGCTGTTGGGATTGTGGCGCAAGCGTCGATACGCGTGAGCGATTGAAGTTTTAGGAGAAGCCCGCCTACATGGCGGGTTTTCTTCGCATACGATTTGCTTGCGCGCCTAATGGGCAGCAAACAGAGCTTAGCTGTGAACCAAATAGCAGCCAGCCATCAATGACCGCTTGTGGCACATTGCTGCCGGCGATCAAAAATGGAGACGTCAAATGAGAAGCCACTTAAGCAAGTGCCTTGCGATTACATTATTGCTGATTCTTTCGGGATGTTATTTACATGAAGATTCAATCAGCGGAATTCTTATCGATGATGAAACTGGCGCACCGATTACAGACGCATATATAACCGTTCAATGGAGTGGCAATATTGCAAGTTTGGTAGATTCAAGTCCCAATTGCCTACACGTCGCGGTAAGCAAGACACGCGAAGATGGTTCGTTCTACATTCCGTCTTGGACCGGCTTCTTTTTGAGCCTGAACGGAAGCTCGGCAAAACGTGAATGGCAGGCATATAAACCGGGCTATGACCTCGCGTTTGCTGCACCTATAGGGGAACAGTTTCGTGTTCGAAAATTTTCTGGAACTCCTCAAGATCGATTGTCTGAACTCTATTCGCGTAGCGGCTTCATGTGTCTTGAAGGTGGTTCCAGCTCAAAATCAGAACTTCCTGTCCTGGATGAGATTCTGAAAGAAGTCTATGCACTTCCTGGTGGAGCAAAGCCGATAACGTTCAACAATCAGGCCGCAAATGTCCCCGAAAAGATTCAATATGAGATATGCACCTTAAGAAGCATTACGTTCATGAGCAATATCGATAAAAAAAGCTATGAACAATGTCGAGCCTCATACAGGAAATGAAACATCTCGCCTATTCGGATCTGACTCTGATGGTGGTGAACGTAATTTGATAAATCACAAACGTTGAATGTCTGTTTCTGGCACGAACTCGCCGGGTAGACTCAGCCCAAAGCAGCCATTTGCGATGTAGTCGTGCGTCTGCAAAACTGAAATACCGAAAAATGAAAGAACTGCAGTGAAAAAAACCTTTGCCGCTATTACTGTTTGCATGCTAGCCGTGGCGTGTGCAGCCAACAATCGTTCGGCTTGGACAGATAGTAACGGCTACTCGTACTGGACGGATAAAAACGGTGTCGTTCATGACGATAGAAGCGCTTGCAGGCGCAATAAAGAGATTAACGAAGGCTTCGAGACTGCAAGATCAATGCTTACGGATGCAACAGATCGCGAGTCAAACGAAGCAAGCATCAAATTAGTGATGATAAGTCTCGTCATAAAAGGCTCGGGAGACTTTGAAGACGTGAAAGTTTTATCTTCTTCACTCAAAAGTGATGAAGCGCTAGCGAAAGTTGTAAATATTGTTTCAAAGGTAAAAATGAAACCAGTGGACTGTGGCGATTTCACTGTCCCGCGATATCCACTTAGGTTCGTATACAAATAAAAATACTTTCGATGTCCACTAGTGGCACATATCAGCCCATACCCGCCGGTCAGGCTTCGTGATTCACCTCCTCGGAAGCGGACATGCCCGCTCATAGCCAAATGGGTAATTGTATTTGCGGGCTAATCCGGCAACAGTACAAAACAGCCTGAAGAAATTAGTGCCTTGCGAATGATTCATCCTAGGAAAACCGCCGAAATGCAGCAATTAATTACCGCTATTAAGCGGTCCAATTTTAGTTAGCTGCCATGCTCACTTGTCCTTACTGCAAAGCCACAGAGCATCCGCTCATGAAACTCATATCGATCACCCGACTGTTACCTGATGAGTTCCGGTGTGGGCATTGCTCAAAGGTTTCTTACTTCACTTCCAAGTCGGGCTCTGTCGCGTTCGTGGTCATGGGCTTAGTTTTTGCCGTGTTTGCGGTGCTCCTAAAGTTTGCGGCTGGCGCTCCGATCGCCAGCAAGGTTACGTTTAGTGGGCTATTGGGGGTGGCTGTCTTTGTAACGTTGATCGGTTTAGTGCTGTTCTCTTCAGCGTTGTACCTGAAGCTGTTTGGCACCGTGGAGGCGGTAGATTGAATGGCAGCTAACAAGGCATTCAAGCGGACGGGCTTCGCCCTCCGCTTAACTTAGGCGTCGGGCAGCATGAAAAACTCTGATTCATTGCTTAAGTGGCTGGCCATCGCACTGGCCATTCTGGCTGGCCTCTTCGTTATCTTAGGCACGACGCTTTCCATTTCTGCTACTAGAATCGGCATCGTCCTTTTTGGCTTGTCCATGACGGCTAACGGAGTGCTCGCAATTAAAACTCGCCGCGTGTCATTTGCACGCCGCGCCAGAAAAGAACATTACGAGGGTTCAGACGCTTTTATTGTGGGAGCCGCATCAACGGCATTCGGCTTGGTGCTAGCTTGCTGGGCCGTTTTTGGACTTCCCCCGCTTTCATAGACACCTGATANTGGACTTCCCCCGCTTTCATAGACACCTGATAGGGTAAATATGAAATTGGAGAGGAGAGTCCATGTCTGGAAAGAGATACACAGCCGAGTTCAAGGCCGAAGCAATTAAGCAGGTCACAGAGCGTGGTTACAGCATCACCGAGGTTGCAGGGCGGTTGGGCGTTACTAAGAAAACCTTCTACACCTGGCTCCAGAAAAAAGGGGTAACGCGAGGCCAGCCGCAGGTTCAAGCTGGCGCGGATCTGGAACGCGAGAACCTGCGACTGAAAGCGGAGTTGAAGCGAGTCGAAGAAGAGCGCGACATCCTAAAAAAAGCCGCCGCGTACTTTGCCAAGATGTCCGGGTGAAGTACGCCTTCATGTTTGAGCATCGTCAGGAATT
>NZ_QANS01000004.1 GCF_003052265.1 Stenotrophobium rhamnosiphilum | reverse complement strand
CCGTCGTCATCGAAGCCCAGCCACCAAACGTCTTCAACGAAGCCGCCAAGCGTGCTGTTCTGAAATTCAAATACAAGCCGCGTGTTGAGAATGGCAAGCCGGTCTCCGTGCCCCATGTTCAGCACTTGATCTCATTCAAGATGGAAAAGAAGTAGCCATGCGCATCCTTCGCTCGATAGCAGCGGTACTGTGCGTAGCGCTGGCAACGCAAACCTTCGCGGCTGACAAAAAGCCACCACCGGTCAAACCACCTACAAAACAAACGCAGGTGATTCGCGCCGAAGTCTATAAAAAGATGGACGTCGCGCAGAAAGCGTTTGAAGCCAAAGACTACAACGGCGCGATCACTGCGCTGGATTCGATGAAGGCGGGCTACGAAAAGCTCAACGACTACGAAAAAGCCACGCTGTGGAATATGTATGGCGCGACGTTCTACACCAAGGGCGACACCAAGAGCGCGATCAACGCTTACATCAATGTATTGCAGCAGAAGAATCTGCCAGATGCCTTGAGAGATGGCGGCCTGCACACGCTAGCCCAGCTCTACTTCATCACTGAGGAATACGACAAGGCTATTTCAGTTGTTAAGAAATGGATGGCGGTCATGACGACGCCACAGGCTGACGGCTATGTGCTGATGGCCCAAGCGTATTACCAGAAGAAGAACTACAAGCAGACCGAAGTAAATCTGCTGCAAGCACTTCAGATCGCACGCACGCAGAACATCGTGCCGAAAGAAAACTGGCTCGCACTCTTGCGCGCGGTGTTCTACGAAGAGAAGCAGTACGTCAAATCGGCCAAGGTGCTTGAGATTCTGATCTCGCTGTACCCAGAAAATGGATCGTACTGGCAACAGCTGGCTGGCATGAATGGTTTGCTGGAGCGTCAGCAAGAGCAGATGTACATCTTGCACGGTGCTTATCGCGCAGAGTTGCTGAAGAACGAAAGCGACTTCTTGAACTTGGCGCGTCTGTACATGGTGCAGGACATTCCGTATCCAGCGGCGCAGTTGATTGCTCGCGGCATGAAAGCCAAGGTCATCAAGATCAATGCCGAGACGTTGCAGCTTTACGCTCAAGCGCTGGTGATGGCGAAGGAATACGAGCGTCAGATTCCGGTGCTGACGAAGCTGACCGAGCTGACGGGTGAATCGAAGCACTTTGTTTATTTGGCACAGGCTTATTTCCAGATCGACAAATGGCCTGAAGCAGCAGAGGCACTGCGCTCAGCGCTGAAGGCTAAGAACATCACTAAGCCAGCTGAGATCCAAGTGCAGCTCGGTAACGCACTCTATAACTCAGGGAAGCTTGAGCAGGCGCGAGACGTGTTTGCTGCTGCGGCTAAGAATCCGAGCACGGCGGAGTCTGCAAAAAACTGGGTGAAGTTTGTTACAACCGAAATCGACAGAAAGAAGGCTCTAGCTAAATAGCAGAGGTTCTGCCCTACAAATCTCGGCGGCCGCTGTAATCCAGCGGCCGCTTTGTTTTGAGCGATATCTTTTTATGTGGCAATAAATTGTAGGAATAAATTTCAATGTCTGACATCAACTCTGAACTCGAACTCTTTCGCGATAGCGTTAAGCGCTTTCTGGCGGATCAAGTTGCTCCTCATTATCCAAAGTGGGAGAAAGCCGGAATTACGCCACGCAGTTTGTGGAATCAATTCGGTGAGGCTGGACTGTTGTGTGTCGACATTCCTGTTGAATACGGCGGTGCAGGCGCGCCATTTGAATTCTCCGGCGTCGTTCTGGAAGAAGTAGGCCGCATGGGCTTTGGTGCGCTTGCAGCAAACCTTGCCGTGCATTCGGACATTGTCACGCAGTATGTGAATCACCTCGGGACCGAAGCTCAGAAACAGTATTACCTTCCCAAGTTTGTATCGGGCGAGTTTGTAGGTGCTATTGCGATGAGCGAGCCGGGTGCAGGCTCTGATTTGCAGGGCGTTAAGATGAATGCCGTTCGCGATGGCGATGACTTTGTCATCAATGGTTCGAAGACTTTCATTACCAACGGCCAGCATGCTGATGTCATTGTGACCTTCGCTAAGACTGATCCGGCTGCCGGTGCCAAGGGCACGACGTTATTCCTGGTTGATGCGACGACGCCTGGTTTTGCTCGTGGTCAGAATCTGGAAAAGATCGGACAGCACTGCGGCGACACTTCAGAGCTTTTTTATAGCGATGTGCGCGTGCCTGCGACCGCAGTTCTCGGCAGTATCGGCCGAGGTTTCGGCCATCTGATTGATGAACTTCCACGCGAGCGATTGACCTTGTCGATCGGCGCCATTGGGGCCGCCGAAGGCGCGCTGGAAATCACCATCGACTATACGCAAAACCGCAAAGCTTTCGGTAAGCCGATTTCGAGCCTGCAGCACATTCGATTTGAATTGGCTCAGATGAAGACTGACATCGAGATGACCAAAGCTTTCGTGCGTCAGTGTGAGCGGCTGTATGTCGAAGGTAAGTTGGATGTTCCGACTGCCGCAATGTGCAAACTCGCTGCCACAGAGAATCAGTTCAAAGTGGCTGACCGCTGCCTGCAACTGTTCGGTGGCTACGGCTATATGACTGAGTATCCGATCTCACGTTTCTTTTGCGACGCACGCGTTCAGCGTATCTACGGCGGAACTTCAGAAATCATGAAAGAAGTGATTGCGCGGTCTATCGTCGGCCGCTAACAGCGAGCGTTTGTAAGCAAACTTGTTATGCCCTTCCTTCATGGGAGGGGCAGTGAGTTCGCTTCCTGCATAATCTTCACGTCGGTTAAGGAGTCTCACGTGAAGAATGCGCTGCTGAAGTTTTCGTTCATTGTTATTGGCCTGTCAGTCTTTGCGCCGACGGCAAATGCAAAGAATGACGCGGATGCTAAAACGCGTTGCGAAGTCCTTGAAAATCTCGTTATTCCTGACTTGAAGATTAAGTCGGTGAAAGTGCTGTCGCCTGAAGCGGGCCAGCCTGAATATTGTCGCGTCACTGGTTTTGTCGGACGCGCAGGCTTTGAGTTGCGATTGCCGACATCGCGTTGGAACGGCAAGTACTACATGGCGGGCTGTGGCTCGTTTTGTGGAACGCTCCGTACCCAAGATCCTGCCTACAAGGACGGTATCTCGCGTGGCTATGCCACCATCGTGACTGACGCGGGTCATCAGTCATGGACTCCAGCTGGAACCAAATGGGCGCGCGATGATCAAGAGGCTCGCACCGATCATGCTTGGCGTGCAATTCATAATGTTGCAGTTGCCGGACGCCAGATTACGCAGGCCTATTACGGCTTCAACGTGAAGCGTGCGTATTTCAATGGTTGCTCCAACGGCGGACGCCAAGGCTTGATGGAAGCTGCGCGCTTTCCGGATGATTTCGACGGCATTCTTGCAGAAGCACCCGCGCAGAATGTTTTATCAATGCTGATGGTTTGGACTAATACATTGCTGTCGGACACTGCTGCCGATGGCAAGAGCATCTTCAACGCTAAAAAAATGCCGCTCGTGCAACGTGCAGTTGCTAAAGCCTGTGGCGATGCTGATGGTGTGGTGAGTGATCCGCAGAACTGCAAATTTGATCCTGCAGTTTTGCAATGCGCTGTTGCAGACAGCCCTGATTGTCTGAGCGCAGCCGATGTGAGCGTATTGCGCGCGTGGTATGGCGGCCCGTCGGGCTCGGCAGATTATGAAAACTTAGGTGGTGTGCCGTTTGGTTCAGAAGTGTTCTGGACTGGGCGTGGCGGCGTGCCTTTAATTCTGCGTGCGATCTGGCCCTTCATGTCAGGAGGCCTGCCGATAGATTCAGTTCTGCTCCCGCTCAAATATGGGTCAACGCTGCTGATGCGTGACGTGTTGGCGACGCCTGCTTTCGATTCCGATTACAACGCAAAAAACTTTGATCCTGCGCGCGATCTTCCACGTCTGAAGAAATTTTCTGCAGAGATGTCGCCTTCCAGTGATCTCCGTGCATTCAAGGCCAGTGGCGGCAAGCTATTGATCACACAAGGCACTGCAGATGTCGCAGTGCCACCTGCTTTCACGATCGACTATTGGCGCAAGACTCAAGCAAGCCTTGGAACGCAAGCGCCGAACACGGTGAGAATGTTCATGGTTCCGGGCATGGGACATTGCGGCAATGGTGATGGCCCGCGACTGCCGGGATACGACACTGGTGACTACGATCCTCTTACCGCTCTCGAGAAGTGGGTGGAGCAGGGCATAGCACCGGACGCAATCATTGCAACGCGTCGCGATGAAAGCGGACGCGTTACGCGTAGCGAGCCGCTGTGTGCGCTGCCTGCGCGGGCGGTGTATTTAGGGAAGGGTGATCGCGCCAATCCGCAGAATTGGCTTTGCCGCTGAATCAGGCATAGAGCGCGCGAGACATGACGTGTGTCAGCGCTTCGATCATGCGTTCACGCTGAGCGGGCTTTTGCACGGTAAGCAACTGTAAGCAGCAACGTTCAACCATCCAGGTCAGTGCATCCGCAACTTCAGGGCTAGCATCAGCATTGGCCCATCCTGCTTTCTGGCCGCCTTTCAAGACGGCGCGCATATTGGCCATCAAGTGCATCATCGTTTCCTTGAACATCGCGGCGACGTCCGGGTCGTAAGCGGAGGTCTCGGACACCGCAAGCATGATGGCCTGATATTTAATGTAGACCTGAGAAATGCTTTTAAGCGCTTGATGCAGGACGACCCGCTGCTCGGGATGCTCATGCTCAAACCATACATTTGTCGCGCCGACTAACTCCTGCGTGACGCGCTTCATTAGTCGTCTGACCAGTTCGCCCTTGTCTCGGAAATGCATATAAAACGTCGAGCGCGCGATACCGGATTCTTTTGCGAGATCTTCAACGCTCACTGACGTAAAAGTGTGCCCCGAAGTTAAAAGCCGGGTCATCGCATCAGTAATCGCATCTTCCACAGCAGCGCGTGTGTCTGGACCTTTAGAGCGGCGTCGGCGAGTGATCGAGGTCATAGCTGAGTGGGGTTCTATTTTTGTAACAATGAATCATGGAATACAGGCTGTCTACGACATTATGACTGGACACAGTGTCCGATAGTTGATATCGTGGATTTATTCAAAAATATAAAGCTTGATACGTGTGGCGTTTTACGGCGCACCGAGCTACACCGCTAGTGCGTTGAAATGATCAGGATGATGACTTCGCAATGATTGGTATCTCCGCTATTTATGCTGAGATTCCCGAGCAGCGTATTCCCACAGAACCTCGTATTGATGCACTCGGTATCCCGCTAAAAACACTGCAGGATCGAGTAGGGGTCATAAAGACTTCGCGCAAGGCATCCGATCAGGACACGGCTGATCTTTGTGTCGCTGCCGCCGAAAAATTATTTGCCTCAGGGCGTGTCCGCCCGACTGACGTCGACTGCGTCATTGTCGTTACGCAGAACCCTGATGGCCAAGGACTTCCACAGACCTCTGCGATTGTTCAGGATCGATTAGGTATATCGGAGAACTGCGCTTCATTCGATGTCTCGCTGGGTTGCTCTGGATATGTCTACGGACTATCCATCATCAAATCATTCATGCAGGACAACGGCCTGCGCTGCGGCCTTTTATTTACCGCAGATCCATATTCCAAAATTGTCAGCGAGAGCGATCGCTCAACTGCGCTTCTCTTTGGAGATGCCGCGACGGTCACATTGATGACTGAATCGCCTGTTTGGAAAATTGGAAAGTTTGACTTCGGAACAGCCGGCCGTTTGGGACAGTCCATTCGTAAATCAGAAGATGGAACGCTGGTGATGGACGGACGCGCAGTTCTTGGTTTTTCGATGAGCCAAGTTCCCGGCAGTTTGCAGCGCGTGGCTGCTGCAAATGGAATTGCTTTGGAACAGATTGATCGCTTTGTGTTGCATCAGGGCAGCCGAGTCGTCGTTGAAAACATCGCTGAACGCTTGAAGGTTGAAGACAAGACCGCCTTCTATGCACAGAACTACGGCAATACCGTCAGTTCTTCGATTCCGATTGTTCTGGCTGAAAACCTTTTGGAGTCTGATCGCTGTGTAGCGATTTCTGGATTTGGAGTAGGGCTCTCGTGGGCCTCTGCTGTGTTGGAAAAAGTTGCGTAAACGCCGCTGGCTAGCGCCAGCATTAATTATTTGGAGAATGTTATGAGCAGTTTTGAAGACAAAGTAAAAGCAATTATTGCTGAGCAACTCAGCATCAGCATCGAGAGCATCGTTCCAGGCGCTCGATTTGTAGAAGACCTTGGCGCCGATTCTCTGGATACCGTTGAGTTGGTGATGGCGCTTGAAGAGGCGTTTGAAGTTGATATTCCAGACGAAGAAGCTGAAGGAATTCGCACGTATAACGATGTGCTCGCTTATCTCAAAGCACATGCAGCGAAGGCTGCCGCATAAGCCAAGCGTTGAGTTTTACCTTTATTAATTTCTGTCTGAAGAAGTCCAAACATGAATCGTCGTCGCGTTGTTGTTACTGGAATGGGGATTGTGTCCCCGGTTGGATCAACTATTGAATCCGCTTGGTTGAATGTGGTGTCGGGAAAATCCGGTATCAACTTCATCAAGAAATTTGACACGTCGACGTACACGACGCGTTTTGCCGGATTGGTCGCAGACTTTAATGCGGCCGATTATCTGGGCCCGAAGGAAATCAAGAAGACCGATCCGTTCATTCAGTACGGCGTTGCTGCTGCAAAGCAGGCGGTGACTGATTCAGGTCTCGACATCACGAATTCAAATCGCGATCGCATTGGAATCTGCGTTGGATCAGGCATCGGTGGCTTGGGAACAATTGAAGAAGAATGCGCGACGTTGCAGGCCAGTGGCCCGCGCCGTGTTTCGCCATTCTTTATTCCGGCATCAATCATCAACATGATCTCCGGATACATTTCGATTGAACTAGAAATTACTGGTCCTAATCTCGCGGCTGTGAGCGCATGTACGACTGCGACGCACTCGATCGGGTTGGGCGCACGTTTGATTCAGGCTGGCGATGCGGATGTATTTATTGTCGGCGGTGCCGAATGCGCATCGACTCCCGCAGGCATGGCCGGATTCTGTCAGGCGAGGGCGCTTTCAACTCGCAACGACGATCCTCAAAAAGCCAGCCGTCCTTGGGATAAGGATCGTGATGGCTTTGTGCTGGGCGACGGTGCAGGGGTGTTGGTCATTGAAGAATATGAGCACGCCAAGAAGCGCAACGCGCGTATCTATGCTGAGCTGATTGGCTTTGGCATGTCTGGTGATGCGTATCACATCACCTTGCCGCCAGATGATGGCAATGGCGCAGCACGCTGCATGCAGAATGCATTGAAAGATGCCGGCATTAATCCAGATCAGGTTGACTACATCAATGCACATGGCACTTCGACGCCTGCCGGTGATTTGGCAGAAACCAAAGCAATCAAGACAGCTTTCGGCGATCACGCGATGAAAGTTGCGGTGAGCTCAACTAAATCAGTGACGGGTCATTTGCTGGGCGCCGCCGGCGGTATTGAAGCGATCTTCGCTGTGCTGTCTATTCGCGATCAGGTTATCCCGCCAACGATCAATCTCGAAAATCCTGGCAAGGGCTGTGATCTGGACTATGTGCCCGGAACAGCAAGAAACGATGCCGTGGGTATCGTGGTTTCGAACTCATTTGGATTTGGCGGAACGAACGGTAGTTTGATCTTTCAACGTCTACAGTGATTGAATAGCGGCTCACCTAGCTCTAAATGATTAATCCTCGTGGCGTCGCCTAGAAACCCCTCATTCAATTCGCTGCGCATGTTCGAGGCGGTTGCTCGTCTGCGCAGCTTTCGCAAAGCTGCGGATGAGTTGTTTGTAACGCCTGCAGCGGTGACTCACCAGATCAAAGCACTGGAAGATCAGCTGGGTATCGCTTTATTTGTTCGACTTAGCCATGGCATTGAACTGACGCCACCAGCGGAAGCGGCTTTGCCTCGATTACAGCAAGGGTTTGAGACGGTCTCACAAGCGGTCCGTGAGTTACGCGATTTTGGACAGTCGCCAAGACTCACGATCTCCGTTACCTCAACTTTGGCATCACGATGGATGGTGCCGAGGCTCGAAAGTTTTCTTTCTAAACATCCGGGCGTTGATGTTCGAATTTTGGCGAGTCGGCAAATTATTGATGCCTCTGACTACAACCATGATGGCGATTCCCATACAACGCCGTCGCAAAGCCCGGACATCGAGATTCATTTTAGTAATGGGCCGCCACCGGGCGAGTATGTAGATCCCTTGTTCTCGGTCTATGTCGTGCCGATGTGTCATCCGCGCTTGATCGAGGCGTCGCCGCGATTACTCACGCCAGACGATCTGCGCCACCGCACCTTGCTTCATGGCGACAGTAGCCTGTCGGATCGTGAGCAATCAGGATGGGCAAAATGGCTCAAGCACGCTGGCGCCACCATGGTTGATCCGCGCCGTGGCCTGCAGCTGGATCACTCGACCTTGGCGCTAGAAGCGGCTGCGGATGGTTTGGGGGTCACGCTGGCAATGCCGATGCTGGCCAGCCAGGAACTTGCGGAAGGAAAGGTTCGAATCCTCTTTCCAATTGAGCTCCCGATCACCAAATCCTATTTCGTGGTCACTTCGCGATCAGCAATCCACCGGCCTGAAGTCAGTGCTTTCCGCAACTGGCTGTTGGAAGAGGCCCGTAAAGATAGCGAGCGGAGCGCTTCAACCTACGTTGCGACAGCCGCAAATCCCCCAATTAGCTCATCAGAAGGCCCAATAGCGGCCAAAAAAAAGGCCACCAAAAGGCGGCCTGAATAGTAGATCCCGTGGGGGGATCTGGAGGAGATCGGTTAAGCGGTTTCTGATTACTCGCTTGAATTAATTGATAATTGATTTAAAACGCGCGGCTAGCAGTTTCTGGTCGACAACTGAGTCAAGAATGGACGTCGTAGCCATCGCGATGAAGGTTGCGCTAATCAGCGACAGAACCAAGATTTCAGCGGTAGTCGTAAACAATTCCATGTCAGTGCTCCATTTCCTTGTGCGTTTTGTACGACGCCATTGGACTCTTTATTGGGCAAGCCAACAATTGATTTTTATTCGGTTTGTCGCTTAGAAAAAGTTAATGGTGGAATCGTATATAAACTTCATAATGTATATTATGTTAAATAATAGAAACACCGATAAGGCACGATTAAGTAGTGACAAATTGACGAATAAGCTGTGAAGATGTTATAAACCGCGGCTTAATTTTTAGTCCCCTTGGATAGAGTTCGGATGAAGGCAAAGAAAAGTAGCGCTAAGAAAGTGGCCAAGCCGGTTGCGGCTAAGAAGCCTGTAGCGAAAGCAAAGCCGGTGAAAAAGCCAGTTGCTGCCAAGAAAGTAGTTGCTAAGAAGCCTGTGGCGAAAGCCAAGGCTGCGAGCCCTGCCAAGAAGCCAGTTGTGGCTAAGAAGCCGGCCGCTAAGCCGTCCAAGCCAGCAGCAAAATCGTCCGCTGGCTTCTCAATTAAGGCTGCTGCAGCCAAGTTGAAGAGCGCGCTGACGACCAAGAAGCCTGAGCCTAAGCCAGTCAAAAAAGCGGCTGTGCCTGTCGTCGCTAAAAAGCAGCCTGCTCCAGTGCCAGCTAAAAAGCCGGTTGCTGCGCCAGTTGTTAAGGCAGAGGTTGCCAAGCCTGCTCCAGTTCCTACGCTGAAAGCCGTGGTGAGACCTGAAGCGGCAGTTCCAGTTAAAGCGAAGCCAAAATTCGTCGGCAAATTGCCATCGAATTACGTGTCGCCGAAAGGCGTGCTGACTGAAGATCAGATTCGTAAATCGCATGACCGCGATTACATGAGCGATAGCCAGCTGGAATTCTTCCGCCATCGTCTCCTGCAGATGCGTAATGAAGTTCTGGAGCGCGAGTTGGACGTTAAAGAGCGTCTGCACCAGCGCGAAGTGTTTGCTGATCCGGCAGACCGTGCAACGGCTGAAGAAGAACATTGGTTGGATCTTCGTCTGCGTGAGCGTGAATCGCTGCTGCTTCACAAGGTTGACGACGCTCTGCGCCGCATTGCTGACAGAGAGTATGGCTACTGCGAGAAGACTGGCGATGCCATCGGCATTCCGCGTCTGCTGGCGCGTCCTACGGCTACGGTTTGCGTAGACGTTAAGGGTCAGGACGAGCGTATCGAGTCGCAGTTCCGCGATCGCTAATTAGTCTTTAAACGTTTGATCAAAAGAGCCACTTTCGAGTGGCTCTTTTGTTTTGTGCGCCCAAAAATCCGCAGATTGTTAAAACGCGGGCAAAACAAAGCCTCTGGCCATTTTCAGGACAGAGGCTTTTAAGTTGTGTGTATTTTGAGGCCAATGGCGAGGACGCCTGCGCCCTGCTCTATTTGCAGCTTCAAAAATTGGTGCGACCGGCCGGAATCGAACCGGCACAGCTTGCGCCGGGAGATTTTAAGTCTCCTGCGTCTACCAGTTTCGCCACGGTCGCTTGATCAATGAATGCTAGCAAGTGGAGGCTACGGCCGGAGTCGAACCGACGTACGGGGATTTGCAGTCCCCTGCATGACCGTTCTGCCACGCAGCCATTTGCTAACAACTAGAGCCACAGTTTACTGGCTCTTTAACTAAAAAACCTCGTGGCAACGAGGTTTTCTATTAAAACTTGGAGCGGGAAACGAGATTCGAACTCGCGACCTCAACCTTGGCAAGGTTGCGCTCTACCAACTGAGCTATTCCCGCGTTGCGAGGTGCGTATTCTAGTGTCGGCAAACTTTAAGTCAAGCACTTTCTTTCATCATTGGCCACGCAGCTTTGAGATAAATGACCATTGACCATATTGTTAGCGCTGCAGCCACAAAAAGTAGTGCAAAACCCATATCAAACCATGGCAGCCCGAAGGTTGGGATCTCCCAGATCATCATGCCGATTGCAGTCATTTGAAAGGCAGTCTTGAGCTTGCCGATCCAACTTACCGCAACATTGGCACGGCTGCCCAACTCAGCCATCCATTCACGCAGCGCCGAGATCGTGATCTCGCGACCAATGATGATAGCCACCAGCACGGAGAACAAAGGGTTTGCATTGCTTTGGGCGTGCAACAACATCACGAGACACACGGCGACCAGAAGTTTGTCTGCGACGGGATCTAGAAACGCACCAAACTTGCTGGTTTGTCCCCAGCGGCGCGCGAGCCATCCGTCAAACCAATCGGTGATACACGCCGCTGCATAAAGCACAGTGGCGATTTGGCGCGCATAGGGAATCGGCAAATAGAACAATGCGAGCACGACAGGAATGACTGCTACTCGCAAGATCGTAAGCCACAAAGGCAAGGTCAGCCGCATAGTTCCTGTCGCACAGAATTCATTGCTGGAGACTTTATCAGTAATTAATGGAAGTGGGCGTAGATGCGCTCAGCCAGCGTGCGATTGATGCCTTCAACTTTGGCCAACTCGTCAACCACTGCACGTTTAACCTGCGGCAAACCACCTAGCGTTTTGAGCAACGCGCGACGGCGTGCGGGCCCAAGGCCCTCGATTGTTTCCAGGCCCGATGTCACGCGAGCTTTATCACGGCGGCCGCGATGACCGGTGATCGCAAAGCGATGCGCTTCATCGCGGATGCGTTGAATCAGATGTAGCGCCGGAGAATCAGGCGGCAGTCGCAAAGGCTGATCCTGTTCTGGCATCAACAATTCTTCCAATCCAGGTTTGCGTGTTGGGCCTTTGGCAATCGCGACGACGCGCAGATTGTCGATGCCGACTTCTTCCAGAGCGTCCATCGCAGACTTCAGCTGGCCTTGTCCGCCATCGATAAACAACACGTCTGGAATTTGCACTTCACCAGATTTGACTCTTGTATAGCGCCGCAGCACAGCTTGTCTGATCGCAGCGTAGTCATCGCCGGGCGTGATGCCATCGATGTTGAATTTTCGATAAGCCGATTTCAGTGGCCCTTCGTGATTGAACACCACGCAAGACGCAACGGCTTTTTCGCCGCCGGTGTGCGAGATGTCGAAGCACTCCATGCGCTGCGGTGGTTCTGCCAGATCGAGCGCATTGCGTAGTTCCAACAGCCTGGAGTCCATGCTCGCCGACTCCACTAAACGCGTCGACAGCGCTTGTGAGGCGGTTTGCTGTGTCATTTCCAGCAAGCGCACGCGCGTGCCACGTGCAGGTTTGCTGATCGATACTTTGTGTTGAGCCTGCGTCGTCAATGTGTGCTCAATCCAATCCATATTCTCAGGCTCATCGCTCAACAGAATATCTTTGGGAATCGGCCTGCCAAGGTAGTACTGGCCGATGAATTCTTCTATTAGCACCGCGGGTTCAATATTGTGTGGGTGGCGCGGGAAATAGCTGTGATGACCTAGATTGAGGCCATCGCGCACGCTCACCACCGTAACGCAACTGGCCGAAGCATGTGGCGCGACGACGATGACATCCATATCGCGCGTACCACCACTGATTGCCCTCGCCTCCTGCACACGCTTGAGGGCGCCAATCTGGTCACGCAAGCGTGCCGCACGTTCAAATTCCAGCGCTTCGGCCTCGCGCTCCATTTGCGTGCCAAGTTCTGTGGCGAGTTCATCAGCGCGGCCCTGCAACAGTCGCGTGGCGTTGCGTACATCGCTCGCGTAGTCCTTTTGCGAAATCATTTCCGTGCAAGGGCCCGAGCAACGTTTGATCTGATACTGCAGACACGGCCGATCACGATGTGCAAAGAAAGTGTCGTTGCACGGTCTCAGACGAAACAGGCGCTGCAAAGTATCGAGCGTGTAACGCACCGTCTGTGCGCTGGGGAACGGCCCAAAGTATTGATCCGGCCCTTTCTGAGGTCCGCGATAAAACGAGATGCGTGGATATTCGTGAGCGCTGATTTTGAGATAGGGATAACTCTTGTCATCCCGCAGCATCACGTTAAAGCGTGGATGCAGTTCCTTGATCAGCGTCGCTTCCAGAATCAGCGCTTGATCTTCGGTATTGGTGACGGTGATCTCGATCTTGCGGATCAGGTCGACCATCATCTCGGTGCGGGGGCTGCCGCTGGCGCGCAAGAAGTAACTTGAGACGCGCTTCTTGAGATTTTTTGCTTTGCCGACGTAAAGCAGCTCACCCTCGCTGCCAAACATCCGGTAAACCCCGGGTTGCGAGGTTAATTGAGATAAAAACGTTTTTGAATCAAACAGTTCTATTGAAGAGTTCATGTTGATTCGAGGTGTCCGCGCTGCGATTAATGCAAGCGCGGACGACTGGTTTTAGCTCAGCGCTTCGGCCTTTTCATCCAGCAGGCCATAACGCATCGCCATGCGGGTCAGCTCAACGTCGTTGGTGACGCCCAGCTTTTCAAACAAGCGATAACGATAGGTGCTGACCGTTTTAGGCGACAGGTGCAGGCGATCTGAAATGTCTTGCGTCGAATAACCTTTGGTGACCATCAGCATCACCTGCGTTTCGCGCTGCGAGAGCTGCTCAAACGGCGAACCGCCATTGCTGCCCTTGACCAAGCTGGCAGCCAGGTTTCCGGCGACGTCGGCAGCGACGTAATGTCCGCCCATCGAAACACGACGGATCGCGGCAACCACTTCATCTGCAGCCGAGTCCTTGCTGATATAGCCGTTGGCGCCAGCGGCCAACAGGCGGCTGGGGTACGGCTCTTCAAGGTGCATCGACACGACAATAATCTTGATATCCGGCAGGCGCTGCTTGAGGCGGCGCGTGGTTTCTAAGCCACCAATGCCCGGCATATTGATGTCCATCAGGACGATATCTGGAATCAGCGTGCGAGAAAGTTCGAGTGCTTCTTCGCCTGTGCTGGCTTCCGCAACGATCTCAATGTCTGGCACTTCGGAGAGAACTCGCTTGAGTCCTGCTCGTACCAAACGGTGATCGTCAACCAGCATAATTTTAATCATGAAAAGCTCCTAGCTAGCGACATATTAAGGCCTAATGACGCTGCTGGGGTGCGCTAAATGAATCTTTTGCAAAATGAGCGATACATCCCTACATTTTTACTGCGCAAACAGGCTAAAAAGCCTTATTCCGAGTCCTTAGCAGCAGGCTCTTCAGGCTCCGCATCGTCGCTGGCGTTTTCGCTCTGATCGGCGTCCTTCCACCCAGCAAGACCTTTGGCACTCATCGGCCGCACGCCTTGTTCCCTGTGGCTGCCGCTTTTGAGGGTTTGCTCTTGTGGATTGCGACCCCGAACAGCTGATGGGCGCTCAACGAAGTCACGCCCTGTTCTCGCCGCCTCCCGTTCAGCTGAACGGGAATAACCTGTATCCGGCGCGCTGTTAGCTGTTGAGGCAGCAGATGGAGTTGAGCTGCGACGAATCACATACTGATGACCATCTTTGCTGGCAGTCAGCATGTCAGCGCCGATTGCTTCGATCAGATAGCCGCCAGTGATTGAATCGCCTTCAGCAAAGGCTTGAGTCGCTTCTGTTGTGATTTCTTGCAGCCAGCCTTTGGACTTTTTGCGGTTCGCATCAACAATCGTTCCGACCAGACGCAAGCCTGTCGGCCCTGTGTCAGCCGTACTCGGTGTGACAGAAGTTGCTGTTGTCGCTTGAATGTTTGTTCGTGCTGATGAATTAATCGCAGATGCTTCAAAGGTGCTGGCCGTTGTTGTCGCTTCACTGGCGACAGAATTTTGGCCTAGCCAATATCCAGCCCCAAGTCCAAAGCAAAGACCCAATCCAGTGCCGATGATTACTGCGCGCATTGAAGTAGACACAAGTATTTGTTTCCTTGTTTGCGAGCTGGATTAAGAGCCAGCAAGATCGCCATCATATTTGTTTTTATTACTAATCCAGCATGGACAAAAAGCCGGCCTTTAAGGGCCGGCTTTTTTATAAAACGAGGAAGTCTTCGTTATTCGCAGAGGCCAGAGAGATTCTGATTGCTAGTGCCTAGCTGCTTCGTGTAGTTAACAGAGAACGTACCGTCAACAATTGTTAGCCCAGCATCTTCTACAAAATCTGTAACGTCTCCAACCAATCGCGTAATTTTCGAGCCCGTGAAAGTAATTTCACGAGCTACATTCATTTTTGCGGATTTAGTCTGTAGCGCAGATGCCGTGCCGTAGATATGGCTCTTGTTTAACGAGCTGCAGTTGTCCTCTGTCGTTGGAAAATAAAGTTCAGTAGTGCTCAAATAAGTATGAGCGCCACTTTTGCCATTCGCAGGATAAACAGCCTGAGCATTCCCATTGCAGGCATTAATCGCTGCAACCAAGCCGACAATTTGAGAGGTGGATTTATTCCAGACAACATAATTTTGGCCGCTGCAATACCTCGTATCGCCAATATAGCCAAGAACAAGATTCTTCTCATTTAGCAACGGCGTATTGACGTCGTTGCCCATCATCAAACGAATCAATTTTTGATTCGTTACTGTGACCGAGAAAATCTTATATGCGCTGGAAGCGATTTGTTCGGTTCCCTTAATTTTTACTGTGCCAGTCGCTGGATATACAGGAACAGGTGAAGGGCCTCCTGCGTTGGCAGCGCTTGCTGCGGCAAGGATGGCGAGACTAGAAACAGCGACTAGTACTTTTTTAAGCATGGTGATTCTCCCGTAAGGTGCGCCTGACTCTGTCGACAGGCTGACCTTGATTATCGGGAGATGAATGCTCAAGCGGCATCCTCTGGCAGAGAGGATTGCGCAAGGTGGAGAAAAAGCTTAGCGCGACTTGATCTTTAGGCCGCGATTCGCAATTTAGCTTTGTCTTATAAAAAAGCCGACCTTATGGCCGGCTTTTTACAATGCGCAGAAACTTTTTATTCATCGCATTCTTCGTAAAGCTCCTGACTTGTCGTGCCTAACTTCTTTGTGAAATTAACGCTGATTGAGCCATCAACCACGGTTAGAGCTGTGTCATCAGAACGATCATAAGCGTCTCCGACAAAGCGGGTAAATTTAAAGCTTGTCCCAGTGTCCGTACCGCCCGTTAATACTTTGCGAGTTAAAAGCCCCTGAGCATATATGTCGCCGGATAGTAGGCTCTGATTCAATGAGCTGCAGTTATCCGACGTGTTTTCAAGGCGCACGTAAGTTGTTTCAAGGTCGGTTCTTGTGCCGCTTTTTAAAGATGCAGGTTTTGAAGTTTGAAACGAAGTCCCATGACAGCTATTTACAAAACCAAGCACACCAACAGCTGTGTTTGTAAGTTTATTCCAAACGACTAACTGGGCTTCGCATGAATAGAACGGGCCATAAGGCACATACCCAAGAACAAGATTTTTTTCGTTTGGAAAAGGCGTGTTGATGTCGTTACCCATCGCCAATCGAATCAACTTTTGATTATTGGCGCTACCAGAAACAATCTTGGATGCCCCCGCCTGGAGATATTCGGTTCCTTTAACTTTTATGGTTGCTGTAGCTGGATAGACAGAATAAACCGGCGGGCCTCCTGCGTTTGCAGCACTTGCTGCAGCGAGGATGGCGAGACTAGAAACAGCGAGCAGTATTTTTTTGAGCATGATGATTCTCCCGTAAAGTGCGCCTGACTCTGTCGACAGGCTTGCCTCGATTATCGGGAGATGACTACTCAAGCGGCATCCTCTGGCAAAGAGGATTGCGCTAGCTAATAAAGTGGTCTACGCAAATTATTTATCGTGCTATTTATCGTGCGGCAAGAATCACGGCGTTGTGTTTGCTTCTGGTTCACTTTCTGCCAGTTTTGCCAACGTCGCCAATCCACGTTCGTACTCGTTCCCAATCCAGCCATCCAACGCCATGCCAAAGTAGCGGCTGATGATGTCGTTGCCCATGGCGGTGTCGTAGGCCCACGCCACTTTGGTGCCCTCGCCTTGTGGCGTTAGCGTGAAGGTTGCGGTTGAAGCGTGTTGATAGCCGCCGAATTGCAGCGTGGTTTTCACACGTTGGTTGAGAACGCTTTCAATGATTTCCTGGCTGCCAGTGCCAACTGATGCGTTTCCGCTCCAGCTCAGTCGCGCGCCAACGCCTTCTTCAGGGCCGCCGTAGGTCAGCGTCATGTGCGGATCCAACTTGCCCCAAGGTGACCAGCGCATGAATCCGTGCAGATTATTGATCAGTGGAAACACTACGTCTGGTTTCGCCTTCACAACAACTGAACGTTCGATGTGAGCACTATTCGGTAGCGTGAAGCCGACGCCGACCAGCAGGACGACAAAAACGATGACGCTGATCATGAAGGTCTTGAGAGATTTCATTTGTGCACCTGTTTTATTTTTTTTGTGTAACGGGAAGTTACGCCAGAGATGCAATGCAGGCAACGTATAAAAAAAGAAAGGGCCGCACGAGGCGACCCTTTCTTGTGAAGCATGCAGCCAGTTCTTAGTGGAACTGTTCTTCTTCGGTCGAACCGGTCAGCGCCTTAACCGAGGACGAGCCGCCCTGGATTACGGTGGTGACGTCGTCGAAGTAGCCAGCGCCCACTTCCTGCTGGTGCGAAACGAAGGTGTAACCCTTGTCGCGTGCAGCAAATTCTGGTTCCTGCACCATCTGCGTGTAGTGCTTCATGCCTTCGCCGCGGGCGTAAGCGTGAGCAAATTGGAAGGTGTTGAACCAGTTGATGTGGATACCAGCCAAGGTGATGAACTGATACTTGTAGCCGAGTGCCGACAGGTCTTCCTGGAACGACGCGATCTGCGTGTCGTTGAGGTTCTTCTTCCAGTTGAAAGAAGGTGAGCAGTTGTACGACAGCAGCTTGCCTGGGCATGCAGCGTGTACAGCCTGTGCGAATTCGCGAGCAAAGCCGATATCTGGCACGCCCGTTTCGCACCAGACGAGGTCAGCGTACGGAGCGTATGCAACGCCGCGGCTGATTGCCTGTTCGAGGCCATTCTTCACGCGGTAGAAACCTTCCTGCGTGCGCTCGCCCGTGAGGAACGGCTTGTCGTTAGCGTCGTGGTCGCTGGTGATGAGGTTTGCAGCTTCTGCGTCGGTACGAGCCAGAACGATCGTGGACACGCCCATAACGTCAGCAGCAAAACGAGCCGAGATCAGTTTCTCGATCGCTTCCTGCGTAGGAACCAGAACCTTGCCGCCCATGTGGCCGCACTTCTTAACGGCAGCCAGCTGGTCTTCAAAGTGAACGCCAGCAGCGCCCGACTGAATCATGTTCTTCATCAGTTCGAAAGCGTTCAGAACGCCGCCGAAACCGGCTTCTGCGTCAGCAACGATTGGCAGGAAGTAGTCAACGTGATCTTTGTGACCGGCTTCGATGCCACGTGCCCACTGAATTTCGTCAGCGCGCTTGAAGGTGTTGTTGATGCGGCGAACCATCGTCGGCACGGAGTCATACGCGTACAGCGACTGATCCGGGTACATGGTTTCGCTGGTGTTGCCGTCAGCTGCAACCTGCCAGCCCGAGAGGTAAACCGCTTCGAGGCCAGCCTTGGCCTGCTGCATCGCCTGACCGGCAGAGATAGCGCCGAAAGCGTTGACGTAGCCTTTCTTGGCGCCGCCGTTGACCTTGGCCCAGAGCTTTTCAGCGCCCTGCTTGGCGAGGGTGTGCTCGATCTGAACGTTGCCGCGCAGGCGGACGACGTCAGCAGCGGAATAGCCGCGCTTTACGAGTTTCCAGCGGGGGTTGGTTGCCCAATCTAACTCTAGGGCTTTGATTTGTTCGTCACGAGTGGCCATAACATCCTCTATGAGGTCATGTGGAAAAACAGGTCGGACTTACGTCCGGAAAATTGCGGCGCGGATTATAACTGCACTTTTTTTGCAGTGCACAACCTTTATTCAGATTAGATAAAAATTTCGAGGAAATCATGCCGATTTATGGTGGCTATGACCCTACCCGATTGGCATTTCGGCCTGATTTTTTGTTCTCGTCTGAAATGGGACGCACATTAGAAGTAGCGTCTAACTAACAGTTATTAATACACAAATGAAACAGGGCGCTTTCGCGCCCTGCTCCAATCGATCATTTTTATCGAGTCTCGACTTAGTCGAGGTAGCGATAACCGGGCAACGTCAAGAAAGCTTCGCACTTTGCCGCGGTCGACATGCGGGCAACGATGCCTGCGGCTTCAACAAAGCGGCCAGCGTAGAACTTTTCTTCGCCGAGCTGCTGCTTGTAAGCCCCCACTTCTTCGTCAACGATTTTCAGCACCAGCTCGCGGGTCACCTGGCGGCCGTCGGCCAGCGTGGCGCCGTACTTGAGCCACTGCCAAACCTGCGTACGGCTGATTTCGGCCGTTGCAGCGTCTTCCATCAGGTTATGGAGCGGAACGCAGCCAACGCCGCGGATCCAGGCTTCCATGTAACCGATGCCGACATTGATGTTGTTGCGCAGGCCGCCTTCTGTGATCTGGCCTTCAGGCTTGGTCAGCAGGTCTGAAGCTTTGATCTTGTAGTTGAACTGCTTCTTCAGCTGGTTCGGGGTCGGCATGTGTTCATCAAAGATGGCCATGGCGATAGGAACGAGACCCGGGTGAGCCACCCAAGTGCCGTCGTGACCGTTGCGCACTTCGCGCAGTTTGTCAGCGCGAACCTTGGCGAAGATTTCTTCGTTCTTGACCGCGTCTTTGGTTGGAATGAATGCAGCCATACCGCCCATCGCGAACGCGCCGCGCTTGTGGGTGGTTTCGCAGAGCAGCTTGGAATAGCTGTCGAGGAAGTGCTTATCCATGCCGACCTGCTGACGATCAGGCACAACCCAATCGCCGTGGGCGTTGAGGGTCTTGATGCAGGAGAAGATGTAGTCCCAACGGCCGCAGTTCAGCGCGACGATGTGGTTGCGCAGTTCATAGAGGATTTCGTCCATCTCGAACGCAGCCCACAGGGTTTCGATCAGCACGGTGACCTTGATCGTCTTCTGCGGCACTTTCAGTTCTTTCTGTGCGTCAACGAAGATCGCGTTCCACAGGCGTGCTTCGAGATGCGACTGCATCTTCGGCAGGTAGAAGTAAGGGCCGGTGCCGCGCTTGATCGCTTCCTTGGCGTTGTGGAAGAAGTACAGCGCGAAGTCGACGATGCCGCCAGGCGCTGGCTTGCCGTCAATCAGGATGTGCTTTTCTTCAAGGTGCCAGCCACGTGGACGCACGATCAGGGTCGCGACGTCTTTGTTGAGCTTGTATTCCTTGCCCGCTTCGTTGGTGTAGCTGATCTTGCGACGAACCGCGTCAGCCAGGTTGATCTGGCCAGTCATCATCAGATCCCAAGTCGGGCTGGCGGAGTCTTCAAAATCCGCCATGAAGCACTTGGCGCCGGAGTTCAGCGCGTTGATCACCATCTTGCGATCAACTGGGCCAGTGATTTCCACGCGACGATCCTGCAGGTCAGCAGGAATGCCAGCGATCTTCCACTTGCCGTCACGAATCTTTTTGGTTTCCTTGAGGAAGCCAGGCTTCTTGCCGGAGTCGATCAGGGCCTGACGCGTTTCGCGCAGTGCCAGCAGTTTTTCGCGGGCCGGAGCGTGCTTGCGGACCAGCTTGGCGACGAACTTGAGCGCCTCTGGGGTCAGAATCTTTTTGATGGCTGGCGTTAATTCGCCAGTGATCTCAATACCTTTTGGCAAGCTCATGCTGTGCTCCGTGAAGATGGGATGATGCGGTTAAATTTTGGGCGGCAATTATAGCTAGCTGTTCCCGGCAAAACCACGCAGCAACCGTAATTTGCGGCGGATTTCAAGCCGCAAAAGCGTTAGAGACAGCAGCATCTGGACAATCACCGCGACTACCGAGACAACCCAGACCTGATTGATCTTGAACTCTGGACGCTGCGACAGCCACAACACCGCAGGGATCATGATCACCAACCGAGAGGCTGAACTGATCAGCGAAGGCCAGGTATTGCCCAGCCCCTGAAATAGACCGGACGCCACCATCACGATGCCCATCGCCAAGAAATTCCAAGACACGATGCGCAGATAGTCGGTACCAAAGGCGATGACCGCTGCATCATGCGAGAAGGCGCCCACTAAAACCTGCGGCGCGATATGCGCCAGCGCCATCAATAAAGCCATGTAGCTACACGCAATGATTGCAGCAATGCGAAAGCACTCTTTGACGCGATCATGTCGGCCGGCGCCATAGTTCTGCCCAACGATGGCGGATACGGCAAAGCTGATGGCCATTGCGGGCAGCAAGCCGGATTGCATCAAGCGCATGCCGATACCAAACCCAGCCTGCGCTTCAGCGCCAAAGGGTTTGATGACTGCAAAGATCACCACCATGTAGATCGTTAGCAGCACAAATTCCATGCCGGAAGGCAGGCCAATCCCTAGCAATCTGCGCCACAGAGCGAAGTCCGGACGGCGCCATTGCGGTGGATCAAATTTGAGATAGGTCTTGCCGCGCCGCAGATAAAACACGAAGCCGACAACACCGATGGCGCTTGCCAAGAATGTCGATAGCGCAGCACCTTCTACCCCGAGCGGATGTCCACTGCCCCAGCCAAAGATCAGTACTGGAGCGAGAATGATGTTGAGCAACACGGTGCCGGTCTGCGCAATCATTCCCGGCCGCATATTGCCGATGCCGCGTAGCGCTGAGCCCACGCTCACCATGGTGAATTGCAATGCGATCGCTGGAATAAACCAGCGCAGAAATTCATGCGTTAATTTTTCGCTTAGCGGATCGCTGCTTAAGCTACGCACATAGAAATCACTGCCGAGAAAACACACACCAAAAAATAGCAGGCCAATAACCCAAGACAGAACCAAGGCCTGATTGAAAATTTGCTGAACTGCGACAGTGTCCTTGCGGCCAGTAGCATGCGAAATCAGCGCTACGGTACCGACGCCTAACATCTGCAACAGCGCAATACTGAGCAGCATGAGGTTGCCGCCAACACTGACAGCGGCCACGGCTTCTTTGCCTAGAGACCCGACCCAGTAAAGATCGATCAGGCTGTACAGCGTTTGCATCACCATGCCGACTAGCATGAACAAAGTCATGCTGGTCAAATGGCGACGCAGAGAGCCTGTGCTCAGGTCTTGCATGATCAAATCTCAGAATAGAAAACGGCCGCTGCGCATCAGCACAGCGGCCGTTGTCGAGTGAAAACTTAAAAGCGATTTATTTGTGAACGGGCTTGTCAGAAACGACGATGCCGTCAGCGTCTGCATAAAGCCATGCGCCGGGTTTGAAAGTAACGCCAGCAAAGTTCACAACCTTGTCGACGTGGCCGCTGTGCAGCCCTTTTTCGCTCTTACGCGGGTGGGCCGCAATGGCTTTGATGCCAACGTTTTGCTGCGAGAGTTCTTCGGAGTCACGCACGCAACCGTAAACCACGATGCCCGCCCAGTTGTTCTTCACTGCAAGCACGCCGAGGTTGCCGCCGACGAGTGCGCAACGCACAGAGCCGCCGCCATCAACGACGAGTACAGCGCCCTTGCCTGCTGTCTCCAGCGTGCTACGCACGAGTGCGTTGTCTTCAAAAATTTTCAGGGTGCGAATTGGGCCGTGAAATTTTTCTTTGCCGCCAAAATCGCTAAACAGTGGCTCGCAAACAGGCAGTTCGGGATGGGCGTCAGAAATATCGGTAGTAGCAGTGCTCATCTTCAATTCTCTTATTAATTGAGTTGGAATTTTTAAGTTTTCTTTTCGAAAGCTTTGGCGAGGATCGGCGCAGATAGCGCATATCCAAACAGCGCGATGAAGCCAATCATGGTCCAGCCTGGCAGCGAAATGCCCAGCCATTCGCCGACAATTTTGGCGCAGGCGCCATCGCCTTTCAGCACCATGGCAACAACTTCACTCAGCGGAAACATTTCGCGCAAGTAGGCCAAGGTTGGGCCGCAAGCAGGCACTTGATCTGGAGGCAGCGACTGCAACCAAACATGACGTGCCGCAATCAAAGCGCCCGCGAGTGCAGAGCTCAACGCGAGGCCTGAGTAAATCCAGCGACCCCAAGCTTTCGGACCATGAATGGCGCCGAGCAAAAAGAAAATGCCAGTCACGATCATCGCAACGCGTTGGAAAATGCACATCGGGCATGGCTCAAGGTGCAGGCCGTGTTCGAGATACAAAGCAAATGCCATGCAGCCCACGCAGGCCAGAAAGCCGAGGAAGCTGAGTAAGCGGAAGCTCATTTTCATTTTTGTAATGCTCTTTTTGATTACGCCGTAACAACCGGAATCTTGCCGATCTTGGCCTGCCAGAGCTTAGGACCGGTTTCATGGACAGAAGTGCCCTGACTGTCGACGGCGACAGTGACTGGCATGTCCTGCACTTCAAATTCGTAGATCGCTTCCATGCCGAGATCTTCAAAGCCAACGACCTTGGCGCTGCGGATCGCCTTGGCAACCAAGTAGGCAGCGCCACCAACGGCCATCAAGTAAGCGCTCTTGTGCTTCTTGATCGACTCAATGGCGGTTGGGCCGCGCTCGGACTTGCCGATCATCGTGATCAAGCCAGTTTGCGCCAGCATCATCTCGGTGAACTTATCCATGCGCGTTGCGGTGGTTGGGCCTGCAGGTCCAACGACTTCATCACGTACTGGATCGACCGGGCCGACGTAGTAGATCGCACGGTTGGTGAAATCGACCGGCAGCTTCTCGCCCTTGGCGAGCATGTCGGCGATGCGCTTGTGTGCAGCGTCGCGACCCGTAAGCATTTTGCCGTTTAGCAGCAGCGTCTGACCCGGTTTCCAGCTGGCGACTTCTTCCTTCGTCAGCGTGTTGAGGTCAACGCGCTTGGAGGTTTCGAGGTTCGCCTTCCAAGTCACCTTTGGCCAGTCTTCGAGTCTTGGTGTCGGCAATACGGCTGGGCCTGAACCATCGAGATGAAAGTGAACGTGACGCGTTGCGGCGCAGTTCGGGATCATCGCAACCGGCAGGTTGGCAGCGTGCGTTGGGTAGTCGAGTACTTTCACATCGACAACCGTTGTGAGACCGCCGAGGCCCTGTGCGCCAATGCCGAGTGCGTTGACCTTCTCGAACAGTTCCAGGCGCAGTTCTTCAGCGCGAGTCTTGGCGCCACGAGCTTTCAGTTCGTGAATATCAACCGGTGCCATCAGTGATTCTTTGGCGAGCAGCATCGCCTTCTCAGGCGTGCCGCCAATGCCGACGCCGAGGATGCCCGGCGGGCACCAGCCAGCGCCCATGCTGGGGATGGTCTTGATGATCCAATCGACGACGGAGTCACTCGGGTTAAGCATCGCCATCTTCGATTTGGCTTCAGAACCACCGCCCTTTGCCGCACAGATCACTTCCAGATGATCGCCATCAACGATCTCGTAGTGAATCACGGCCGGCGTATTGTCTTTGGTGTTGATGCGCTTGCCTGCAGGATCGGCGAGTACCGATGCGCGCAGCTTGTTGTCTGGGTGGTTGTAGGCGCGTTTGACGCCTTCGTTGATCATGTCGGTGACGTTGAGCGTCGCGTCCCATCTCACGTGCATGCCGACTTTGAGAAAGACGGTGGCGATGCCGGTGTCCTGACAAATAGGACGCTTGCCCTCAGCGCTCATGCGCGAGTTGGTCAGGATCTGCGCAATCGCATCCTTGGCCGCCGGATTCTCTTCACGCTCATACGCCTCGCCCAAAGCCTTCACATAGTCCAATGGATGGTAGTAGCTGATGTACTGGAAAGCGTCGGCTACGGATTGGATGAAGTCTTCTTGGCGGATCGTGGTCATGTGCTTGCGGTGGCTGGCGGGATTTGAGGGTGCGTATTCTAACGTAGGGTGCGCCGTGCGCACCGATTCCGACCGAATTTCAGGGGCTCGCCACTTAGTGGGCTAACTCTGCCGTCCATGGCGCAGCAGCATCTCCACTTGAGAGCCCGGCCCGGCCATCCTTGGCCGGGCGTTCGCGGGCTCCGCGAGCAATGCTCGCGAAGCGAGCCCGCTCACCCACCCTGAATTCCCCCACGAGTCAAGCGTGCAGGATCCAGCAGTTTGCGCAGTTCGGCTTCGCTCATGCCGGTCTCTTCACGCGCAACATCCAGCACCGGGCGCCGTTCGTTATAGGCCTTCTTGGCAATCGCCGCGCCTTTCTCATAACCAATGACGGCGTTGAGTGCGGTGATGAGGATGGGATTCTTCGCGATCGTGGCGTCGATGTGAGCTTGTTGCACAGTGAAGCTGGCAATAGCTTCGTCAGCCAACAAGCGTGAAACATTGGCGAGCAGTTCGATGCTCTGCAGCAGGTTATAGGCCACGACCGGCAGCATCACATTGAGCTGAAAATTGCCGCTCTGTCCGGCGATGGTGATGGTGGCATCGTTGCCAATCACCTGTGCGGCGACCATCGCGGTGGCTTCCGGAATCACCGGATTCACTTTGCCCGGCATGATGGATGAGCCGGGCTGAAGCGCTTTGAGTTCAATCTCGCCAAGGCCTGCGAGCGGACCGCTATTCATCCAACGCAGATCGTTGGCGATTTTGGTTAGCGACACCGCAACTGTCTTCAGTTGTCCTGATAGTTCTACCGCAGCATCTTGCGAAGACAGCGCTTCAAAATAATCTGGCGCAGCTTTGAATTTGATGCTGGTGTGTTTGCTCAGCGCCGCTGCAAATTTTTTACCGAACTGTGGATGCGCATTGATGCCTGTGCCCACAGCTGTTCCGCCTTGTGCCAACGCTTGCACGCGTGGCAGCGTTGCATTGATGCGATCAATGCCATTACGAATCTGCGCGGCCCAGCCTCCCAATTCTTGATCAAAGCGCAGCGGCATCGCATCCATTAAATGCGTACGGCCGGTCTTAGTGATTTTGCTTAAGGACTTGGCTTTCTTCTCAGTGATCTTGGCCAGATGTGTCAGTGCAGGCAGCAATTGTTCGTGAAGTGCGAGCGCGGCAGAAACGTGAATGGCGGTGGGAATGGTGTCGTTCGACGACTGTCCGCAATTGACGTGATCGTTGGGATGTACCGGCTTGCCGAGACGCTTAGATGCCAGATGCGCAATCACCTCGTTGGCGTTCATATTGCTAGAGGTGCCAGAGCCGGTCTGGAACACATCAATCGGAAACTGAGTGTCGTGCTTGCCCTGCTCCACTTCAGATGAAGCCTCGGCAATGGCCGCGGCCACTGATTTTGGCAACTCGCCCAATCCCGCATTAACCTCAGCCGCAGTGGCCTTGATCAAGCCCAGTGCGCGGATGAAGCCGCGTGGCATGCGCAGGCCCGAGATCGGGAAGTTTTCCACCGCTCTTTGAGTCTGTGCGCCCCACAGCGCATCGGCAGGCACTTGTAGATTGCCCATGGAATCAGACTCTACGCGGAAGGTTTTCTTGGCCAAGATGCACTCCAGCTCAGGGTGAAGCGGCTCTTAAAAGCCGTTCAGTACGGTGTTTCGTTTAGAATACGCGCCTTGTCAAAACGCCGCAGATGGCGCCCTTTCATTCTTTCGTACCTTCTAATGAACCTGACCTCGCTTTCCGCCATTTCCCCTATTGACGGCCGCTACGCCGAAAAGACTGTCGCTCTGCGCGAAATCTTCAGCGAGTACGGCTTGATGCGCTATCGCGTGCTGGTCGAAATTCGCTGGATCGCCGCACTGGCCGCTCATGAGGGCATTCCTGAAGTGAAGCCACTCTCGGCCGCTTCCATCGAAAAACTGAACAAACTCGCCGACGGTTTCGACATCACCGAAGCCCAACGCGTCAAAGCGATTGAAGACACCACCAATCACGACGTAAAAGCAGTTGAGTACTACCTCAAAGAAAAGTTCAGCAACAACGCTGAACTCTCGGCAATCAAAGAGTTCCTCCACTTCGCCTGCACCTCCGAAGACATCAACAACCTCTCGCACGCATTGATGCTCAAAGATGCACGCGAGAAGGTGCTGCTGCCGGTGATCGACAAACTGATTCTCGCCATCACGGGTCTGTCGCGCGCATATGCCGAACAGCCGATGCTGGCGCGTACGCACGGCCAACCAGCAACGCCAACGACCATGGGCAAGGAAATGGCCGTATTCGTGCAGCGTCTGCGTCGTCAGCGTGATCAGCTCGCTGCCGTGCCTTTGCTCGGCAAGATCAACGGCGCTGTTGGCAACTACAACGCTCACATGGCGGCTTATCCGGATGTGGATTGGGTTGGCTTCGCCGGTCAGTTCATTCATAGCCTCGGCGTTGAACGCAGCCCGGCAACAACGCAGATCGAGCCACACGACTACATCGCTGAATACTTCAATGCGCTGGCTCGCATCAACACGATTCTGATTGGCTTCTCACGTGATATCTGGAGCTACATCTCGGTTGGCTACTTCAAGCAGCGCACGGTTGCTGGCGAAGTCGGAAGTTCAACGATGCCGCACAAAGTGAATCCAATTGATTTTGAAAATGCCGAAGGCAACCTCGGCATTGCGAACGCGATCCTTCAGCATCTCGCTGAGAAGCTGCCAATCTCACGCTGGCAGCGCGACCTCACCGACTCCACCGTTCTACGTAACCTCGGCGTTGGCGCAGCGCACAGCTTGATTTCATATCAGGCACTGCAGAAAGGCATCGGTAAACTCGAAGGCGATGCATGGCGCATGAGCCAGGATCTCGACGGCAACTGGGAAGTTCTCGGTGAAGCGATTCAAACCGTGATGCGTCGTTACGGCTTGCCTGAGCCGTACGAACAACTCAAGCGCCTCACGCGCGGCAAGAAAATTGGTCGCGAAGAAATTCGTGAGTTTGTGCAGACGCTTGATCTGCCAGCCGCTGAAAAAGAACGTCTGATGCAGATGACGCCTGCCAGCTACACCGGCAACGCGACGCAACAAGCCAAGGCTGTTTAACGGTGATCTAAATGGCGCTCGAACCGCAGAAACCCGAGATAGAGGTCGTCAGCGGCCAAGCCGAGTTTCTGCTTCGAGCGTCAGCTTTAGTTGCGTCTGCAAAAATGGACATCACCCTGTTTAGTCAGGGCCTCGATCGACGCACGTATAGCAGCGAAGATTTTATTTCGCCGCTGCAAACCTTTCTCCTCAGTCATCAACGCGCAAGACTGCGTGTGCTCGTGCATACGCCGTCAGCAGCAATGCGTACGGGGCATCGATTGATTGAATTGGGTAGACGTTTATCCAGCCGCATCGAATTTCGAGAATTGTTGTCTGAGCGACAACTGCTCCGGAAAGAGTTTTTGATCATCGATGAATCCGCGTTGTTACTGCGTGATTCGCCGGACCAATTAGAAGCGCGTTACTACGCGCACGCGCCTTTGCTGGCGCGAGATCAGAAACGTGAATTTGATACTTGGTGGCAAGAGTCGCCACCGGCTGCTGAATTCAGAGATTTGAAACTCTAGCCTTCCGCCGGCGCAATCTTTTCGCGCGCACGGATCCACTGACGTACATCTTCCGGCACCGCCATCGATTTCTGATTAACGTAGTCAAACCACACAATCGTGCCGCGTGTCACGGCAACCAGCTTGTCGCCATTAAAAATGCCCGCCAGTGTTTTGAGGCTTGAGCGACCAATCGAAATCACGCGGAAACCTGCCTGCAAATCAGCCGGGTGATGTAGCTGTGAAATGAAGTCGGCACTGATATTGGCAAGGATGATGCCCTGCTCTTTCCAGAAGCTTGGCTTGTCCATTTGCTCTTTGAAGTAAGACAAGCGCACGTCTTCATCGAAGGTGAAGAACTTGGTGTTATTCACATGGCCAAGCGCATCGAGATCCGACCAACGCGTCGGAATCCGTACAACATGGCCAAAGTCACTGAGCTGAATGTTTTCCATGGGCTTCCATCATTTTGAGACGCTGAGCAGCAGCGTCACAGATAGCTTGTTTGCGAGAGCCATCGACAACTGACCACTCGCCAATTTCATTAAGCGAACGACCGCAGCCAACGCAAATGTTCGCTGTGTCTAGCTCGCAGATATTGATGCAGGGAGAGGCGATTTCAGAAGTGTTCACGATGATGCAATTGTAAACCGGATCGCCGCGTTTCTAACGCGCATAGAAAAGCCCATGTCGAGTTATCTCGACACGGGCTTTTTTGTACTGACTACTTATTACTTAACTTGCAGCTTCAGCTCAACGCGACGGTTGGCTTCGCGGCCTGCGTCGGTGTCGTTGCCAGCAACTGGGTTGGCTTCGCCGTAACCGTTAGCGGTCAAGCGAGCTGCATCAACGCCTTTGCTGATCAGGTACTGACGTACCGATTCAGCGCGCTGCTTCGACAGGGTCAGGTTGTACTCTGGCTGGCCGTTAGCGTCGGTGTAACCGGCGATTTCAGCATTGTCGTTTGGCTGAGCGTTCAGCGTTGCAGCAGCACCGTCCAGAATCGCATGCGATGCTGAGGTCAGTGTGGCTGAGTCATTTTCAAAGTTCACGCCCTTGAGGTTGAGCGGGTTAGCCGGAGCCGGTACAGCCTGGCCGATAGCTGCTGGGCAACCATCTGGGCCAACTGGCAAGCCCTGAGCCGTGCCTGGGCACTTGTCAGCTGCGTCCAGAACGCCGTCTTTGTCGGAGTCAGCGGTGCCGCAATCGGTGCGAGCTGCGCCGTTGAGGTCAACCACTTGTACGCCGCAGGCCGAAGCAGCTGGCGTAACGCGATCTTTGAAGAACGGGGTGAGCGGGATCTGGATACCGATGGTGAAACGGTAGTCGATCAGAACATCTTCGTTTGCTACCGACTTGTCGTTAACCTGAACCTGAGCGCGACCTTCCGTACGGATTGCAGCGCCGTACCAAGGCAGTGGGAAGAGCAAGCCAGCGCCGATGTTGGCAGCCGGGTGCCAGTCCTGCTGGCCACGAACGTCTTCATAAGCGGCTTCAAGGCCAACCAAGCCGAAAGGCTTAAAGCTAGGCAGATACTTGGTGTAGTTACCGTTCCAGGTAAACAGGCCAAGATCTTTTACGAGGTCAGCGCCAACGATCGTTTGGTAGTCTTTGTTGCCGTCGATGTTGCGATTGCGGCCAACGTCATAGAAGAAACCTTCAATGGCGAGGCTGGAATCTGCAAGAGGCCAACCGAAAGTCAGCTGGTAGCCGTTGCCGTCTTCGGAATCGCGAGCGCTATCACCAAATTCACGTGCGTATTGAGCAGCGACGTACGGGATTTCGTAGCCATCCGTGGTCACTGCGAATGCCGGTGCGCTAAACGCAGCGCCGAGTACCGCTATGCCCCATAGTTTCTTGTACATTTTTATATCCCTGATATTGATGTATGAAGATTTTTGTTTTAAGTGCAAGCGGAATCTACTGGATTTACACACTAGTGCCAAGTTAGAAATTTAGCTTAACTTATACTTTTTTCGCACAGTCCCCGATCAGGGACGGGCCTTGGTAGATAAACCCTGTGTAAACCTGCACCAGATCGGCTCCAGCCTGTCTTTTAGCCAGTGCGTCGTCCCCGCTCACAATGCCGCCTACGCCCACCAGCGTGAAGTCTGGACCCACTGCTGTGCGCAATTTGCGCAGGGTTTCATTGGCTAGCTCGCGTAACGGCGCCCCAGACAATCCACCCTGCTCTTTAGCAAGTATCTCGTCGCCAAGTTGCGGCCGTGTGACGGTGGTATTGGTGGCGATCAGGCCATCGATATCGAACTGTTTAGCGGCTTGGGCGATATGTTCAATTTGAGTGCCGGAAATGTCCGGCGCGATCTTCACCAGCAAGGGTTTGCGAACGCCCTGCTCTTGCGCGAGCTTCACGCGCTCATCGCGTATTTGACGCAGCAGATCATTGAGGCGCTCTTCGTCCTGTAGATCACGCAGGTTCTTGGTGTTCGGCGAAGAAATGTTGACGGTGATGTAGCTGGCGGCGGCGTGAG
Source organism: Stenotrophobium rhamnosiphilum (assembly GCF_003052265.1). GTDB lineage: Bacteria > Pseudomonadota > Gammaproteobacteria > Nevskiales > Nevskiaceae > Stenotrophobium > Stenotrophobium rhamnosiphilum. The sequence goes on along the minus strand of NZ_QANS01000004.1, from coordinate 423,715 downwards.
CCTTACGCAGACAGATCAAATAGTCGTCAGCGGCATTTTCAATCGGCGTATCAAAATTCTTACCGATGTTGATGCCGAGAATGCCTTTGTAGTCGGTGCGTTCAATCTGCGCCAACAGATAGTCGACGCCTTTATTGTTGAAGCCAAGGCGATTGATGATCGCCTGATGCTGCGGCAGGCGGAACATGCGGGGCTTTGGATTGCCCGGCTGTGCACGTGGCGTCACCGTGCCGACCTCGATAAAGCCAAAGCCGAGTCGTGCCCAAGCTTCAATGCACTCACCGTTCTTGTCGAGACCCGCTGCGAGTCCCACGCGATTGGGGAACTTGAGTCCCATCAATTCGACGGGCTTTGCCGAGGTTTGGCAGGCAAATGGCGCTGTCGCCAGTCGCGGGAAATTCTTGAAGGTTGCGAGCGTGAGCTCATGCGCGTGTTCGGCGTCTAAACGGAATAGCGCACTGCGAGCGAGGTTATAGAGCATTAGCGGCTGGTTGATGCTGGATGGCGAGGCGCTCGCGAACTGAGCGCGGCAATGGCAAGTAGCGCGCGATACGTGAGCGCAGGTTGCCGACTTCATGATGCAGGCGATTTTGTGTCGCCGTGACAGGCATGCGGACAAGGCTTAAAGCGATGTCGCGTGCCAGATATTTTTTCGGGGTTTCTTCGTAGAGCGAACCAAAGCTGCCGGCCGCTGCGAATAGCGCACGCGACAGATGCAAATAGTCACGACGTAAAACCAGACCGACCTGCTGCGTGTTGGACATCAAATGCAAAACGCTCTGTCCGCGCTGATGTAATCCCGCGGTACCACCGCGACGTAGTTCGCCAATGAAATTACGGCGTGTCAGCGGACGCACATCTTTCTTGGCCAGCGTTTCATCCAGCGCAGCTTTGATTTCTGCACGGCGCGCGCTGTTGGCTTCTGGCTGCGTACTGACGCGGATTAGCGCATCGGCGAGGAGTTCGGTGTCGGCGAGAATGGCGCCTGCGAGGTAATCCCAAACGGCGCTCCACTTGCCATCAAGTGAAACGACATTGCCCCAATCGATCAGATGCAATGCGCCGTCTGAACCGACCATGATGTTGCCGGGATGCAAATCGCCATGCATTTCGCGATGCACCAAGACGTGATGCAGAACGGTGTAGAGCAAACGATCCGCAATCTGGAATTGGAATTGGCGACGCTGACTGCGTGGCATTTTGCGCAGAGCGCGAGTCAGACTGTCAGCATCGCTGAGATATTCCATTTCAAGAATGCGACGTGAGCTGGCATGCAGAACCGGCACGCGATAAGCCTTGCTGCTGAGGCTGCGTTGATAGAAGCGCAAATGGTTTTTGGCTTCTTGCTCAAAGTCGAGCTCTTCCATAAAGCCCGCAACAAACTCATCAACCTGCTCCTGCATTGCACGCAAGAACGGCGCGAGCTTGGAGTGAGGAGCCCAGTATTGCGAAGACATAATCGCAAGGCCGAGTACGAGTTTCCCAATCGCGAATTCACGATCAATGTTCTGGCGACCGACCTTGATCACGACGGGACGCAGCACTTCTTTGCCGTCTTCGATAAAAGGTTTTTTAGCGAAGTAAACCGAGCCAATCGAACCAGACTTCACTGGTCGTGCTGCATCAAAATCCAGATACAACTTATGCGGCAACTTACCGTAGCACTCGATGAACGCCGCGTTGACTTCTTCTTCAGTCATCGGCGGCACGTCTTCGTGAAATACCGCTAATTCACGTGCGATTTCTTCAGGCAGGAAATCAGCATTGGCAGCCGCAACCTGCGCCATCTTGATAAAGAACGGACCGAACTCACGCACCATCTGCGCAACGATCTGTGCCTGCCCTTTGAAATCTTTTGCGTCGGTTTGAAAGAATGGCTTGATGTAGCGCAGCGCTTTGATCTGACGCTGCACAATCACAGCATCGTGACGCACCGTCGCAGCGCGACGCAGCAGCTCATTCAGTTGCCATTGATTGAAGCGACGACCCGCTTTGAGAATGTTGATGATCTCAACCAGCTGCGGCTCGTAGGTTTTAAGTACGAGGCGTGACATGTCGAGCGTCAACTCGCCAAGACCTTTCAGTTCGGGTGAAGAGAACAACTCGTTAAAGAACTGCCAAAACTCTTGAACGAGTGCATCAGGCACTGGCATCGGTGAGCGCGCAACCACTTGCTCAACGACGAAGCGAATCAGTTCTTCGGTCGATTGCTCGTTCGGAATCAGGCGACGCTTGCGCAGATAACTGGTGACACGCCCGGTCTGATGCATCAAAGGATGCTTGTAGAGCGTGTTGTACGTTTCATCGATGGCCGCTGATAACTCTTCGCGGGTCACATCATTTTCATGCGCGAGCGTGCGCAGAAGCGGCACGAAGCTGCGTGAGACTTTATAAGTGGAAACGGTAAGCGAACCCATCTCGCGCAGAATCCCACGCTGAGGTTGCGGCGGCGTGGTGTTCACCGTGTCACTCATTTACGGAAGCGTTAACCAGTGGCCTAATTTGGCGCGTTTGGCGTCGAGGTATTTTGCGTTGTGCGGATTACGGCCCGATTCCAATGCAACGCGCTCAACCACTTCAATGCCCGCCGCTTTAAGCGCATCAAACTTGCGTGGATTGTTGGTCATCAATTTGATGTGGCACAAATCCAGACACTTGAGCAGTTCAATAGCCAAGCTGTATTCACGCGCATCGGCTGGAAAGCCGAGCTGATGATTCGCTTCGACGGTATCAGCGCCGCGATCCTGCAAGGCATAGGCTCGAATCTTGTTGCCAAGACCAATGCCGCGTCCTTCCTGACGCAGATACAGCACAGCGCCTCGACCTTCGTCCGAAATTTTTTCTAATGCCGCTTCAAGCTGTGCGCCGCAGTCGCAGCGCAGCGAGAACAGTGCGTCACCGGTGAGGCATTCGGAGTGAATGCGGATCAGGGGTGGTTCGCCTTTCAGGTCGCCCATGGAGAGCACGACATGCTCTTTGCCATCCGCGGCGTTATAGACGCTGATGCGGAATTCGCCGAATTGGGTAGGTAAAACGGATTCAGCGATGTGTTCGAGAGCCATTAGATTGCTCCCTGTGAAACTGAAATCGCTGCCAAGAATGTGATATTTAATTGAATCATATAATAATTAAATCTATTTCTTCACATTCAAATCAATGAATCTGGGTATTGCGGGTGGCCTCAAAGTCGTCCGTGAGGCCCTATCGTCCTGTGCGCCGGAACAAGTACCGTTGCGCGACGCACAGGATGACAGATTGTGGGCTTAAGCGCCCATGAAATTCTGGCCGCAAACACGCAAAGTCTGGCCGTTGATGCCGCCCGCAGCGTGTGAAGCAAAGAAAGTCACTGCTTCGGCGATGTCGATCGGCATGCCGCCCTGACCCAGCGAGCTGAGACGACGGCCGACTTCACGTGGACCAACCGGCATCTGCGCCGTCATTGCGGTTTCGATGAAGCCTGGAGCCACAGCGTTGATCGCGCCACCATGGCGAGCCATGGTTGATGCCATTGATGAGGCGTAGCCAATGATGCCGGCCTTGGTCGCAGCGTAGTTGGTTTGACCCGCGTTGCCGCTGATGCCGCCGATGGACGAGATGCAGACCATGCGTGCGCCATCTTTGAGGCCGTCTTTGAGCAGGCCTTCGTTGATGCGCAGGATCGCGCCGAAGTTGATGTCCAGCACCATATCCCACAGGTGCGGCGCCATATTGCGAAGCATCTTGTCGCGTGTCACGCCCGCGTTGTGAACAACGATATCAAGGCCACCAAATTTCTTGTTGGCTTCTTCAGCGATGCGCTGAGCCGCGTCTTTGGCGGTAACGTCAAGAGCCAAACCTACGCCGCCGATGCGAGCCATCGTTTCAGCCAGACCACCTTCAGCAGAAGGATGATCCATGCCGATAATCGTTGCGCCTTCGCGTGCCAGTGTTTCGGCAATCGAAGCGCCGATGCCGCGTGCAGCACCGGTGACCAAAGCCACTTTGCCTTGCAGCGAGCCAGACAATGCAATCGGTTCTTCGCGTGGGCCAGCGCCTACCGGCAGAACCTGACCGCTGATAAATGCTGAGTGTTCGCTCAGGAAGAAACGCAGCGGACCAGCCAGCCAGTCTTCAGCGCCGGTCTGAACTTCCAGCAAGTTGGCGGTGATGCCTTTCTTGCCGACTTCTTTGCCGAGCGCGCGGATGAAACCACGCAGCGCGGTGGCGCTGGCAACGTGTGCAGCATCGCCAGCTTCGGAAGGTGCGCGTGACAGAATCAGCACACGGCCATTGGCTGGAATTCCGCCAGTGACAGGCTGCAAGAAGTCATACAGCTCGCGGATCTGAGCCGGATTGGCCAGACCAGAAGCGTCGACGACATAAAGTGCGCTTGGAGCATCGCCCGAACCCTTGGCCGGATTGCCCGCCAGCGTCACGCCGAGTTTCTGAGCAGCTGCTTTGATCAGTGGCAGGCCAACATGTTCTGGCTGAATACGCAGCGTGGCGCCCGCTTCTGTCAGTGCCTTCAGCAATGGCGCTACAAACTGAGCATTGGTCGTTGCACCAACCAATGCAGGAACGCCAATCAAAGGCTGCTGCGCCCAAGGGCCGGATGCGCGCTTCAGACGCGGTGGCTGAGGCAGGCCGAGCAAGCTGGCCAAGGCCTTACCAAATGGGGTGTGAGACAGTTCCAGATAACGATCCGACATGTGCCCGCTCCAAAAAATAAACAAAAAAGAAAGGAAAAGTGATTGCACACATTATCGCAGGCCCTTACAGCACTCTCTAGGCTGCAAATGCGTTGCGGGCTGTCGTTACAGTCAACTCCATGACTACCCGGCACGTGTATTGACTGCGTGACCGGGGTGTCGGATAGTCCCCGAATCCACCCGCTAGGCATCAATATGCCGGTTTAAATTTCGGCGCTCTTCAGAGGAGAGCGGCGGGTGGCAGCATCACTTAAATTTTTATAACTAAACACTTAGGCGTAGATCGGGAGCACACATGAACAAACGGTTTCTTGCACTTGCAGGCTTGGCAACAGTATTGAGCGTCGGTACTTATGTCGTTCTGAACGTGGTCAAGCCTTATAAGCACGAAACGCCAAAGGTGGCTGATGTCACCTCGCCTGATCAGGTGTTTGGCGCCTCTGTCGACAATCCCGAAGCGCATGCGGAAGGCGAAGCCGCTGCCGCCCCAGCCCCAGCTGCAGAAGGTGCCGCCGATGTTGCTGCAGTACAGCCGGTTGATACCGCCGTGCAGCCTGCTGGCAGCGTAGATGCCACTGCTGCGGCAACTGCATCTGGCGATGGTAGCGTTGCTCCATTGGTTCCAGCAGGCGCTGTTGCTGCCGCTCCAGCCGCAGCTGATCAATCTGCTCCAGTTGATACCGCGTCAGCTGAACAGCCAGTTGCAGAGACTTACTCTGAACCTGTCGCAGAAGCTGCACCGGCTCCAGAGCCAGCACCTGCTCCTGCCCCGGCTCCAAAGCCTAAGAAGAAGTCGGCCAGCAAATCACCTAGCACAGGTTCTTCAACCTGGTGGCCAGCTGAGAAAGCCGACAAGCTTTCATTGGTCTATGCCGGTCCAGCGTCTTACAAAAAAGCCGTCGTGTTGATGTTCAACGGCGCGTTCTTCCAGGCCGATACCGTTAACGCCAACATCAAAGTCACCAACAAGGCTGGCAAAGCGATTTCGGGCAATTGGGAATTGGGCGAAAACAACCGCCGCATGGTGGTGTTCCCAGTTGATGCCGCTGGCACCTACAAAGTTTCGATTGCTTCAGGCTTGACCGACAGCAAGGGCCGCAAGTTCGGCAGCAAGCTCGGCGGTCCGGTTCAGGTTAAGTAAGCTTCGCAACGCATCACACTTGGCCGTGACGACGATCTATTTAGTCCGTCACGGCCAGGCTTCTTTTGGTCATCAAAACTACGATCAACTTTCAGCCTTAGGCCAGCGACAAGGCCAAGTGCTCGGCGAGTATTGGTCGCAGCTCAAATTCTCATTCGATGCAGTTTATGCCGGCGACATGGCGCGCCAGCAGGACACCGCACGCGCGACGCTCGCTGCAATGCAGCGCAGCGATCTGCCCATACAAACGCTGTCGTACTTTAGCGAATACGCCTTCGAACCGATTCTGCGTGCTTATCTTCCGCAGATAGGAAAAGAAACACCGGAGTTGGCCCAGCAAATGGGCGATCTCTATAAGAATCCAAAACTGTTCCAGACAGTTTTTGGTTTGGCGATTACCAAATGGTTGGAGGATGCGCCGCACGAGCATTCGCCGTTTGAATCTTGGCGTGAATTCTTTGATCGCTGCGTGAATGGTTTGAATCAAATCGCAGCCCAAGGCCATAAGCGTGTTGTGGTGTTTACTTCAGGTGGCGTGATCTCTGTTGCGCTACGCACAGCGCTAGGGTTGGATGACGTCACCACCTTTCGCCAGAACTGGCGCATCTACAACGGCTCAGTGCACAGCTTTCACAAAGGTCGCTCTGATCTTTCGCTGCTGAGCTTCAATAACATTGCTCATCTTGAACTGACTGAGCAAAAAGAACTGATTACTTTTCGTTAGGAGTTTTTTTCATGTCCACTCAACTTTTTGACCTGACCGGTCGCGTTGCATTAATCACCGGCGCTTCACGCGGTATTGGCGCAGCCACTGCGCGTCTGCTCGCACAACAAGGCGCGCACGTCGTGATCTCAAGCCGTAAGCAAGAGGATCTCGACAAGGTTGCAGCTGAGATTATCGCTAGCGGTGGCAAAGCTACGGCGATTGCGGCGCACCAAGGTGAATCTGCTGCGTTGCATCGTTTGATTGGCGAAATTGAAGCAGGCCTTGGCCGCCTCGATATTCTGGTCAATAACGCTGCTACCAATCCTTACTTCGGCCACATCTCGGATACCGATATGAGCATGGTCGAAAAAACCCTACAGGTGAACATCAAGGGTTACTTTGAACTTGCAGCGCTGGCCAGCAAGCTGATGAAGAAGAATGGCGGCGGCGCTATCGTTAATATTGCATCGATCAACGGCGTGAAGCCTGGCATGTTCCAAGGCATCTACTCCATCAGCAAAGCCGCCGTCATCAACATGACGCAGGCATTTGCCAAGGAATGTGCGCCATGGAAAGTTCGCGTTAATGCCGTGCTGCCGGGTTTAACGGAGACCAAATTCGCATCGGCACTGACCAAGAACGAACAAATTCTCAACGTTGCGCTTCAGCAGATTCCACTCGCACGCGTCGCACAGCCAGAAGAAATTGCACCGGCCATTTTGTATTTGGTTTCTGATGCCGCCAGCTACGTCACCGGCACAACGCTGACGGTGGATGGTGGTTTGATTGGTTGCGGCGGTCTTTGATTTGTAGCCCGGGTGCAACCCGGGATCTTCTTATTAGATGAGACTTCCCGGGTTTCACCCGGGCTACTCAGTCTCTAACGCAGGAGCATCGCAATGCCCACACTACAAACCGGCGGTCAGACGCTTTATTACGAAGACACTGGCGGTAATGGCAAGGTTGTGGTGTTTTCGCATGGCTTGCTGATGGATCGCACGATGTTCGACGCGCAGGTGACTGCGCTGTCGAAAAAGTATCGCGTGATTACTTGGGATGAACGCGGTCATGGCAATACGGGCGACGCGGCTGCTCCGTTCTCGTATTACGACTCAGCGGCTGATCTCGTTGGATTGTTGCAACAGCTTTCAATTCCGCGCGCCGTTTTTGCAGGGATGTCGCAAGGTGGTTATCTGTCGCTGCGTGCAGCGCTGCGTTATCCGCAGTTTGTTGCGGGCCTGATTTTGATCGACACGCAAGCGCTTCCAGAGAATCCAGTCACCCTTCCCCATTACACCCAGCTGATTAACAACTGGGTTACGAATGGCTTGGATGATCAAACCGCGGCGACGCTGGAGCACATCATCCTCGGCGCGGGATACGCCGATGCATCGTTATGGAAAGCCAAGTGGAAGAAAGTAACGCCTGCCAATCTGCTGCAGATTTTTAACACGCTGGTGACGCGAGACGATCTCACGGATTCACTCTCGCAAATCAAAGTACCTGCGCTGGTGATTCATGGCGACACTGACAACGCGATTCCCTTGGCGCATGCCGAAAAGATGGCGCGTCTGCTGCCTCAAGGCACACTCAAAGTGATTCCAGGTGCTGGGCACGCAGCGAACCTGACGCATGCTGCGTTAGTTACGCCACTGATTGAAACTTTCCTCGAGCGCTTTTAATCGCGACTAAGGTGTAGCGGCCTCGGGCGCTGGTGCAGTGCCTGCTTCGGGAGCCACAGGAACAGGCACGGGCATAGGCGCTCCGCTCGGTTCTGCTTCAATCGGTGCTTCTGGCTCAGTCGTTACGATAGGCGCTTCTGTGCTGAGGGGCGCATCGATGTCATTAAGCTGTCCGCCACTCTCAGGCCCCGTGCTCGGCGGTTCTGGTTCTTCGCTCGGCGTGCCACGTGAGCCGTAGCCCATCTGCCCCACAATCCAGCGCACACGTTTCTGCACATACGCGCCGGGTGAGTTCACTTTCCAGCGTTTGGGATTCGGCAGCACTGCAGCCAATCTTGCGGCTTCTGTAGGCGTGAGTTGCGCAGCGGATTTATGAAAATATTTTTGTGACGCGGCTTCTACGCCGTAGAGCCCGGGACCAAATTCTGCGACGTTGAGATACACCTCAAGAATGCGCTGTTTGCCCCAGATGTTTTCGATCAACACCGTGACGCCTGCTTCGATGCCTTTGCGGAAGTAACCACCGCCGGACCATAAAAATAGATTCTTCGCGGTCTGCTGACTGATCGTCGATGCACCGCGTTTACGCTTGGATTTTTTGTTGTGTGCGTAGGCTTTTTCCATGGCTTCGATATCAAAGCCATTGTGCGTATAAAACTTTTGATCTTCGGCTGAAATAACTGCTTGGCCTGCAAACTTGGCGATGTTTTTAGCAGGCACCCAAGTGTATTCAACCGGCTTGACCTCACTTTGCAGCATGAAGGCCGTCGTTGGCAGCGGAACCCATTTGAACAACACGATCGGCAGCAGAACCAGTGCAATCAGAATCAGCGATAGCTTGAGCAACAAGCCAAACAGCGACGTGCGTTTTTTAGTCATTTTCTCGGAAGGCGGTGTTGCTTTGGACGCAGTCAATTGCGGCGCTGCTGCAGGTGCAGTCAGATCGGGTTCGATACGCGGGTTTTGAGGATCCATCGCTGGGGCTAGTCGTTTTTAATAATTTCTGTAGCGCGAATATTAACGGCTTACAGAGATTGACGGGTTGTTGCCCCGTCATACGAGATGAATTGGGGCTTATTTGGCACTGGTGGCCGACTGCAGGGTCTGCTGACGCTGGATTTCTTTGTGCTTCATGTCCAGATACTCGCCGCGCTCGAGTTCATGTAGTTGTTGCGGATAACGTTCAACTCCGGCGTACCAAGCGTTGAGACGCTTCTCAAGCTGTTCTGACGCTGGCGCCGACAGTGCGCCGAGATACGCCTCAATCGCCAAGAAGTAGCGCATCGTGTTTCGCTCGACCACCCCGCGTACGCCGCGCATGTAGACCGGCTCACCATTGGCTTTGCGCGAAACAATGCTGAAGCCCAATTTGTTGCGTCCGGTTGTTGTCAGATAGCCCTGCATTGCTACGCGCGCCGCCATGCCGTAGCGATACGAATACGACAGATGCAGGAAGCTGCGCTGGGCATCCAGTGCCACCACTTCGAGCTGAATTCGGTAACGGCTGGTGCCCATCGGGCCTTCATCAGCTGTCAGCAACAGTTGCTGGTAGTCAGACTGATTCGTCACAACCTTGTAATGAAAATCAATCGGAAAAGCATCGTCGAGTGGTTGATCAAATTTCCGCCCAACGCTGAGTTGAAGCATGTCGGCTGACTTCGACGAACCCGCACTGCAACTCTTCACGTTCTGATGCAGGATCAGAATGTCACACCAATGATTGATGTCTTTCAGCGCAGGACTGACCACGGCATAAGGTTGTTCGATCACGGCGTAAGTTTCGCCTTTGAGTCCGCCAGAGGTTTGACTCGACTCAAGATAGAGCGGGCGTTTGAAAGGATTATTGGTCAGCTGCTCACGCAACGCGGCGTGACGCGCTTTTAGCGAAGTGGCGTCCTGCGCCAGCGCGAGAGGCGTGCTGACAACCGCACACAACAAGACCACTCGCATTAGGACGTTGAATTTCACTTTCATCTCACTCTTAGAACTCGCGTGCCAATCAATGGCAGTGTCGATATAGAGATCACGGAAATGATGGTAGCGACGAATGAAAATCGCATCGGTGTGTTAGCGCACCGAAGTCTTGCACTCGATCGCGCATATTTCAGTTGCCAGAAATATCACGGAGATTAAACATGTACGGATTAAACAAACACATCGTTGTCATCATTTCAGCTGGTGTTCTGAGTCTCGGTCTCAGCGCATGCGGAGGCCCAGATACCCCAGCTAAAAACCAAGAAGACGTAACCAAGGCCGCTGTAGAAGGCGCGAAGGATGTCGAGAAGGAACGCGCCAATGTGGTCGAGAACCTGAACGACGCTCAGAAGGATGTAAACAAAGCTGATGCTGAATATGGCCATGAAGCTGCCAAGGGCAATCTCGATCTCGCGATCGCAGAAGCCGAAGCCGCACACAAGGTGACCATTGAACGTTGCGAAGCGCTGGCTGGCGATGCCCGCACGCTTTGCAAGAAGCAGGCTGATGCGACACTTGAACAGGCCAAGGTACAGGCCAAGATCACCAAGTACGCAACAGATCCTAAGCAGTAAAAATCAGTCGTAAATTTGTATCGATGAATGGCCCCGCAATGGGGCCATTCGTTTATTTGCAGCTATGCATTATTGCTACGTGCGGCTTTGCGATCATCTGTTTCTAGACGCAGTCGAATCTCGGTGGCCACTGGCAAATGATCTGAGAGTCGCTCTTCAAGAACTGTTGCAGTGAGCACCTCTACTGTCGGGGTCACCAAGATGTGATCCAAAGCGCGCGATGGTCGCCAGCTTGGGAACGTATGATTTTTGTGTACGCCGCGTAAGCCAGCGTTGCGCAAGCCATCGTGAATTGTCAGTTCGCTTTCATCGCAATTGAGATCGCCGAGTACGATGGTGTCGATGCGATCATGAATTAACGTCGAGATGAAATGCAGTTGTTGCTTACGCACACGACGCCCAAGTGCGAGATGAACAATGAATAGGCGCAGTGGTTCGCGACCTTCAGGTTGCACTTCCACTTCGAGTGCACCACGTCCCGGCAACCAGCCCGGCAGTGCGTGATATTTCACGTTCTCCAAAGGCCAGCGCGATAAGCAACCTAAGCAATGCTGAGCAAATGGACGTAGATCACGCGTCACCGCGGAATGCCAATAGGGGAAGCCTGCGCGTTCTGCAAGATGTGCCACTTGATTCAGTTGCGAGGTACGCAAACTGCCCGCGTCTGCTTCTTGTAACGCCACGATGTCATAGCGCGACACGAGCTTGGCGATGCGATCCAGATTGAGCTGAGCACTACGCGTAGGCAGAACATGCCGCCAAGCATGCGTAAGGTAATGCCAGTAGCGAGAAGAATTAAGACCAACTTGGATGTTGAGCGACAAAAGGCGCACGGTGTCAGCGCTGCCCTCTCGTCCAACGGAATTCTCACTCATAGCCAATACGCACCGATTCGCGCTGTCCGCTCTTTCAAGCGCGAAAACCAGGAGCGGTGTTTCCATTTACTGAGCACGATTTCCTCGGACTCTTTCAAGTCCTCGGCGAACATGGTGTCCATTTGCTTGGCGAAATTGCTACTGAGAATGACGGCATTAATTTCGTCGTTATGCAAAAAGCTGCGCCAGTCCAGATTGGTTGATCCGATGGTGGACCAGACGCCATCAATGCAAGCCGTCTTGGCATGCATGACCGAGCCGTGGCGCTCGTAAATTTTGACACCACCACGCAACAGCTTCGAATAATAGGATCGGCCCAAATTAAAGATGGGCCATGAGTCGGAAAAACTCGGCAATACCAGTTTCACGTCAACGCCACGCTGCGCTGCATCAGTCAGCGCCTTAAGCAACTGCGGGTCAGGTGCAAAATAAGCGATGGTTAGATGTACTTTGCGTTCTGCATGCGTGATCGCTGAAATCAGCGTTAAGAAAATAAGGTTTGGAGAATCGCCTGGCGTGCTGCCAATCGCACGAACGATCTCGTCGCCCTTGTCTTTTATCTCGGGCAAATAATGTCTGGCCGCCAGCGGCTCACCATTTTGCCGCGCCCAAGTTTCCAGAAACATTTTCTGAAACTCGGCGACCACCGGTCCTTCAATACGAATATGCGTATCGCGCCAGCCGGCTTTCGGTTGGTTTTCTTTATGTTTCTTCCTGCGCAACTTGCCTGAGGGTGCGCTCGAATAAGTGTCACTGATGTTGATGCCGCCAGTAAAAGCAATGCGGCCATCAACGATCAGCTGCTTGCGATGGTCACGATTGTTGATCAGCCATGACTTCTGCTTACCCGACAGTGGATTGACTGGATTGAACTCCAGCACATTGATTCCACCCTCACGCAAGCGATCAAAAAACTCTTGCGGTGTCGACAGGCCGCCGATGCTGTCGTAGATGATGTTGACCTGCACGCCTTCAGCCTGCTTCTTCAACAACAGATCAGAGAACAGCCGACCAACCTTGTCGTCATCAAAGATGAAAGTTTCAAGGTTGATGTTGTCTTTGGCACCACGGATTGCCGCCATCATCGACTCGTAGGTCGCAGGTCCGTTTTGTAGCAGCTTCAGCTTGTTGCCCAGAACCAGTGGGCTATTGGCATTTACCGCCTGCTCGTAGGCCAGATGGTTTTGCAGCGCCTCGGAGTCACCGTGCTTGTCTTCGATATGTTCGAGGATGGCCTCACCTTTCGCAGCCGAGACTGGGCCACGCGTATCTTCGAACTCAACCTTTTGTGTCGGCGTCGTTGCCATGTCGTGTTTAGCGTCCGGCAGAGTGGCGCAGCCTTGTGTATTGGCCGCAATAATCGCAAGCACCGCAACCGTGCTGAGCTTGCATCCCGTTACCCAAGCGAAACTCTCACTCAGCTGACGCCGAGCGAACTCAAACGCAGCAATGATCTTAGTCGCCATGGGCCATACCTGCGGTAGGTGTCGGCATTGACGATGATAGTAGGAATGGGCCGCATGAGCGTCGGTGCGTTGTCGCGCTTTGGGATTGGGTGATCTACAAGGATTCGTCCTGTGAGTCGGGACAAATCAGCCGTTTATCGCGCTTGCCCGCACAAGCTGGGGATTCACTGCCGTAATGGCGACACAGATCGTCTGCGACTCCCTATGTATGGCTTCCCCAATCCATTGGCCTGTTGGCTGCAGTCTAAGATTCACCGCTAAGGTCGCGACCCTGCCTGACTGCGCCTATCTGGCAGAAACCGCCGTACTCGTGCTCACGCCGCCACAGTTGGTGACCGTGCCCAAGAGTCTTGGCAGCGCCAAGCCGCAGCTGCAACAAAAGGTTATCACCTAGCCCGTTATGAGTGCCATCAGTTGGCGGTCGATAACCAACGCATTAAACGTTTTGGTTCAAATCATGTTGATCAGTGAGTGCTGGTCTTGGCAATACGTCCAGTATGGTCTTTGACCCAGTTTGTTTTTCTAGCCAGTCCCAAACAAGTTTTGGCAAAAACCCCGTCCTCTCTCCTTGCATGGGTATTTCGCAGATTAAAATTGAGTCATCATCGTGTAGCAAGGGCTTTAGCCTGTGAAACCAAGCATAGCCATCAGATGAACTCAAAACTACCCAGCAGTTTGGAGCATAACGAACCCAACTAAGGGCTTTATCGAAAGCAGCTGATAACTCCGCATGCTTCGGGTTGCGTCCGTAAAAATTAATTCCAATATGAAACAGTTTATTCATTTGGAATCATCATTTTCTAAAGCCGAGCTAGATATTGCGGGCAAGGAAGGATCCACGATGGGTTTTGTTTGCGGGGAGCTTAAAACCCCCTTCATTTGTGCCTCAAATTTTTGATATTCAAGGAACTGTGCACCTTCTAAAAGGGCAATGCTTGGATTGTTTTGTACAAATGCTTCTGTTTTGTTAATCCACCAGAACGAGAAAGCAGTAATTATTCCTGCCGCAAAAATTATGATTGCATCAAGAATATAGTTATCTGAAAGCCTGAAAATAACGACTGTCCATATAGCTACTAAGGCTAGAGCAACGCGACTGGTTTTACCTACAAAGCCCCCACCAAGCTTAATCTGCTGGAAGGACTCTTTTAGCTGTCTTATCAGCTCGCTTGGATCTTGATCTGCTGTTGTCATATCGCGATCCTAACATTGGCCCGCTGCTTTAGCCCTTGGTTCACTTGAGCCAGTACATGACAAAGAAGGCCGGACAAAACCTTGTTGGCGCCCGCTTGATAGAATTAGCACGTATTCGCTCGACTATTTGAAGCTGCCAATGAGTGCGGTGTTACGCCGAATTTTGTTGCACTTCTGTAACACCGATAATCCGAAATACCCGAGATTTCCAAGGAAATCCCTATAAAATGTCTGAGATTAAAATAGCTGGCTGCGGTTAATTAAGTCTTATTATTTTAATAAAATCAGTTATTTATATGTTTTATGTAGAGTTTATGATCGATTGGACTGATATTGCGTTAACATTTTATTTAAGTAATTGAAAATATTAATGTATTTTCTATTGCACCTACGTTCGATTGGATTGGCAGTACGCCAATAAAGTATATAAGTGATTGATAATACTCATAAATTCTGCGTCGCACCTATGATGGATTGGACTGACCGCTATTGCCGGTCATTTCATCGACTGCTGTCGTCCAATGCCCGTCTCTACACCGAGATGGTCACGACCGGCGCAGTCATCAAAGGTGATCGCCAACGTCTGATGCGTTTCAACAAAGGCGAGCATCCTGTGGCTCTGCAGCTTGGCGGCTGCGATCCGGATGATCTGGCACGCAGCGCCGAAATTGGCGCTCGCTTTGGTTACGACGAAATCAATCTGAATTGTGGCTGCCCGTCTGATCGCGTGATCGACGGCCGCTTCGGCGCCTGTTTGATGCGCAAACCAGATCTGGTTGCCGAATGCGTGATGATGATGACCAAGGCGACGGATTTGCCGGTCACGGTGAAGAATCGCATCGGTCTCGACAACACTGAGGAATACAGTTTCCTGCGTAATTTTGTTGAGACGGTCGCTGACGCCGGTTGCGAGACCTTCATCATCCACGCGCGCAAGGCTTGGCTGAACGGTTTGTCGCCAAAAGAGAATCGCGAGATTCCGCCACTGCGTTATGAAGTGGTCTATCGCCTCAAGCAAGATTTTCCGCATCTCAACATCGTGATCAACGGCGGCATTAAAACCATCGCCGAATGCCAAGAGCATTTGAAGTACGTTGATGGCGTCATGCTCGGCCGCGAACCGTACGAAAATCCGTGGATGCTGTCGGAAGTCGACGAACATTTATTTGGTGGCGAAGCTTTCAACATGGACCGCGCCGCGTTGCTGCGCAGCTTCATTCCCTACGTTGAACGCGAGCTGGCCGCTGGCGTTCCGCTGGCACACATCACCAAACACATCCTCGGCCTGTTCCGTGGTCAAGCCGGTGGTCGCGCTTATCGTCGCGTGATCAGCGAGCGCGCTTTCCGCGCTGGCGGTGGTATCGAAGTTATTGAGGAGGCGCTGGCTGCAGTTGAGCAAGCGTCAACACTTGAAGAAGCAGCGTAATCAATGAGAACTGCTATGAAAAAAATCTTACTTTCACTAATTTTAGGACTGAACATGACGCTCGCAAACGCAGCAGAACCTGTACGCGTATTGATGGAAACCAGCCAGGGCAATATCACGCTGGAACTCAATGCAGACAAGGCACCGAAGACGGTTGCCAACTTTGTTTCATACGTGAAGGCCAAGCACTTTGATGGTTTGACCTTTCACCGCGTGATCCGTGGCTTCATGATTCAGGGCGGCGGTTACGACGAAAAGTACAACCAGCGCGCAACGCAGAAGCCGATTGAGAACGAAGCCAAGAACGGTCTCAAGAACGTTCGTGGCAGCATCGCGATGGCACGCACCAGCGACCCGCACTCTGCTTCGTCGCAGTTCTTCATCAACCACGCTGACAACTCCAACCTCGACTTTCCAAGCTTTGATGGTTGGGGCTACGCCGTGTTTGGTCAGGTCACCGAAGGCATGGACGTCGTCGACAAAATCGCTGAAGTCAAAACCGGCAACATCGCTCCATTTGGTCGCGATGTGCCAGTGACGCCGATCGTCATCACGCACGTCACTATCATTGAAGCTCCAAAAAAGTAGTCGCACGTAATCGTGTCGCGCAGCGCATACGTGCCGCATGACCACGCTACTACTTTCTGATCTACACCTGCCCGCGCAGCCATCACGGCTGCGCGAGGCATTTGTAGAATTTCTCGAGGGCCCTGCGCGCAAAGCGCAGCAAGTTTTTATCCTCGGCGATTTATTCGAATACTGGATCGGCGACGACGTCGGTTTACAAGTTTATGCACGTGAAGTCAGTCGCATCGCAGCGCTCACCGCTGCCGGTGTCGATGTCTACTTCATGGCTGGCAACCGCGATTTTCTGGTTGGCAAACACTTTGCCCAAATCACCGGCGCACAAATTCTTCGTGATCCCTGCGCAATCAAAGTGTCAGGGATCACCACCCTGCTCTCTCACGGTGATGTTTTTTGCACCGACGATGTTGGCTACCAAAAATGGCGCCGCATCTCACGCAATTCATTCGTCCAAGGTTTGTTCCGCTTGATGCCACGCAACTGGCGTGAACGTATTGCTGGCGATCTGCGCAGCCAGAGCGCCAACAACAAAGCCGCCAAGAGCTTAGAGATCATGGACGTAAACGACGCAGCCATTGCAGCCGCGTTCAAGCACCATAACGTCAAACGCATCATCCACGGCCATACACACAGGCCTGCGGATCATCGTGATGCTTGGGGGAATGAGCGCATTGTGCTGGCGGATTGGACGCCGACGCGGAAGGAGTATCTGGAAATCAGTGAGTCAGGCTTGAAGCGGATTGCGTTGCCACTCTAGCTTTTAATACGCGTCCAATAATTCCTGATCATTGAACCCAGCACGAGCACGTGCTTCAGTGTTCAAAGGCAATCGAATTCGCATGCGGTGCTCTGCGAGGATGGCGCGGAAGGTTGAATCCGGATCGACGCCTTTCAGCGTGCAGAAATGCCGGTACCAGCGTGTGCCAATTTCAACGTGGCGTACTTCTTCTTCCAGAATGATGCCGAGAATCCGCACGGTTTCAACATCGCGAAGTTCGGTGAAGCGGTGGATGATTCCGGGCGTGACATCAAGACCGCGTGCTTCGAGTACACGTGGCACGACTGCCATCCGCACCAACACATCATTGGCTGTTTTTTCTGCCATTTCCCACAGGCCGTTGTGCGCTACGAAATCGCCGTAGGCATAACCCAATTCCTTGAGACGGCCGCTGAGCATCAGGAAGTGTCGTGCTTCGTCTTGCGCTACCGACAGCCAATCACGGTAGTAATCGTCTGGCTGATAGCGAAATCGCCAGCAGGCATCGAGCGCCAGATTCACGGCGTTGAATTCGATGTGAGCGACTGCGTGAATCAGCGCTGCACGGCCTTCAGGCGTGCCAAGGCCACGATATGGCACTTTGTTTGGCGGCACGAGCGTTGGCAGCGCAGGCCTTCCGGGAATGCGTTGGATGTCTTCATTCGCATCAAAGCGCAGTGGCAACACGAGCGCAGCCACCTGAGCGCATTTGCGCTCAGGGTCTGGCTCGGTCAGTGCGGAAAAGACAGTCGGCATTGCTTGGAGTGACACGCGAATCTCTTAGGCCTTGAACTGGCCCAACGCCTGCGTGAAGTCGAACTGCAAATCCGTTAAGTCTTCGATGCCTACGGACAAGCGCACGAGTCCGTCGACGATGCCCATCTCTTTGCGACGCTCTGCGCCCATCTCCCAATAGATGGTGTGAGCAACCGGAATCGCGAGCGTGCGTGTGTCGGACAGATGGCTGGAAACGATGACGAGTTTGAGTGCGTCGAGAAAATCGAAGCAATCAAAACCATCACGCAACTCAAAGCTCAGCAGTGTACCGAAACTACCTTTAAACAGATCAGCAGCGCGCTGATGCTGTGGGTGACTCTTCAAGCCCGGGTAATAGACGCGTGCAATCTGCGGCTGCTTCTCCAGCCACTGTGCGAGTTGCAATGCGTTGTCGCAGGCACGAGCCAAGCGCAGAACTAAAGTTTCTGCACCCACGGCAATTCGATGTGCATCTTCAGCGCGCAGCGTTGCGCCAAAGTCACGCAGACCTTTCTTGCGGATTTGCAGAATGCCCCAGTTCGCGGCATCACCCTTTTTGTAGGCAGGCAAAATGTTGGAATATTTCGACCAGTCGAACAGACCTGTGTCGCTGACCGAACCGCCCATGGAGTTGCCATGGCCACCAATGCCTTTGGTCAGTGCATGCACGACAAGGCCGGCCTGTACGTCGCGGCCACGCAGCAACACTGGCGTCGTTAGCGTGTTGTCGACGACATAGAGCAACTGTTTTTCAGCGCACAGCGCGCCAATGCCGGCGAGGTCTGAAATCTGTGTGCGTGGATTGGCGATGGTTTCGACAAACACGATGCGCGTAGTTGGGCGCACAGCAGCAGCAACCTGCTTAACGTCAGTCGAATCAACAAAGCTGACTTCCACGCCCATGGCTTGCAGCGTCTGGAACAGGCTGTTGGTATTGCCGAACAGGAACGCGCTGCTGACGATGTGGTCGCCGCTACGCAGCAGCGATACCAACGCCGCTGCAATCGCAGCCATGCCGGTAGAGAAGCAGGCGGTGGCGCGTGCTTCTTCGAGTAGATTGATTTTGGCTTCCAGCGCAGCGCCCGTCGGGTTGCCCTGACGTGCATAGACGTAGCCGGATTGGTCGCCCTTGAATACGGCCGCCAGATCGCGTGCGGAGCCCTGCGTATAGGCCGCAGACGTGTGCATGGGCTTGTGCACAGCGCCGTGCTCGACGCCCGTGACGTGGTCCGAATGCAGAATGCGTGTGGTGATGCCGTACTTCATTGTGAGCCTCAAATCGTGATTGCAGCCTACGCTGCAATCACGATTTTACTCACTTCTTGGGTGCAGGTGCGGCCTTCGCTTTCTGGTTGGCTTTCAGTTCTGCTTCCAAGCGGCGCGAAATGTCTTGCAGCTTAGGCACCAGTGCACGCAGGCGTGCTTGGGTTGAGCCCATCGTCAGCTTGCTCAGATCTGGCGCCTTCTTGAGGTACGACTGGCCGGTCTTGGAGGTGTAGAACTTGATCAGATCGCCCACTTCTTCTTCAGTAAACGTCGTCGAATAAGCCTGCACCATATCTGGCTTGAGCTTGGCCCAAGAGAGTTCCGGCATGATGGTGGTGTTCAGCTCTTTTGAATACTTGTCGATGATCGGCTTATCCGCAGCGCCCAGATTCAGCTGCTGAATCTGCTGTGCCAATGAGCCCTGAATCTGCGCTTGCAGCAGCTTGGCAGTGTTATCGGCGTGAGTGATCTCAAGGAGTTTCTCAACGGTTTTGGCGCTGGCACCGCCGCCAGTGGCAGCAGCAGCCGGAGCGGCAGCCCAAACCGAGGTAACGCTGAGCATCAATACAGCAGTAAGGATCGACTTAAACATGACGTTGCTCCGAATAATTTTTTGTATTTGGTTTTAAGCGTTCTTGAGTTCGATAACAGTTTGCGCACTGCGAGTGCGTTTCTGTTTGGCAGCATCTGAGCGGAACAGTTCCAGCTGGCTCAGGTACTCGCTGCTGATGTCTTGCGTGACGTATTCGCCAGTGAACACCGAGGTGTCAAAGCGCGTGATGTTCTTGTTGCCTTGACGCACGGCTTCAATCAGATCTGGCAGATCCTGATAGATCAAACGATCAGCACCCAGCAGCTGTTCGAGCTGTTCATTGCTGCGCCCGTGAGCGACGAGTTCAACGGTCGTTGGCATGTCGATGCCGTAGACGTTGGGATAACGCACAGGTGGCGATGCAGAAGCGAAGTAAACCTTTCTGGCGCCGGAGTCGCGTGCCATCTGAATGATTTCTTGGCTGGTGGTGCCGCGAACGATGGAGTCATCCACCAGCAGCACGTTCTTGCCTTTGAACTCGATGCCGACCGGATTGAGTTTCTGGCGCACGGACTTCTTGCGCTGTGCCTGCCCGGGCATGATGAAGGTACGACCTATGTAGCGATTCTTAATGAAGCCTTCGCGATAGTTCACCCCCAAACGTGCGGCGAGTTCAGCGCCAGCTACGCGGCTGGTATCTGGGATTGGAATGACGACGTCGATATCGTGATCTGGCCATTCGCGCAGGATTTTTTCTGCGAGCTTGATGCCCATGCGCAGACGCGCTTTGTAGACGTAGATGTTGTCGATCACGGAGTCTGGACGAGCCAGATAGACGTGCTCAAAAATGCATGGCGAGTAGATTGGGTTGGCGGCGCACTGACGCTTGTGCAGCTTGCCATCATGCGTGATGTAGACCGCTTCGCCTGGCAAGATGTCGCCGAGCATTTCGTAGCCGAGCGCGTTGAGCGCAACGGATTCCGAAGCAATCATGTAATCGCGGCCGTTGGCGGTTTCGCGGAAACCGTAAACCACTGGACGAATGCCGAACGGATCGCGGAAGCCAACAACGCCGTAGCCGGTGATCATTGCAACGCAAGCGTATGCGCCGCGGCAACGATGATGCACGCCGGAGACAGCGGCAAAGATATCTTCTGGCGACAGACGTAGCGCGTTGCGCTGCATCAGTTCATGTGCAAAAACGTTCAGCAACACCTCGGAATCAGACTCCGTGTTGAGGTGGCGACGATCTTGCAGAAACAGTTCTTGCTTCAGCTCTTCGGCATTGGTCAGGTTGCCGTTGTGCGAAAGCGAAATGCCGAATGGCATGTTGGTGTAAAACGGCTGCGCTTCGGCAGACGTTGAGCAACCAGCGGTCGGATAACGCACATGCCCAACGCCCATTGGGCCGCGGAGCTGCTGCATGTGTTCATCTTTGTTGAACACATCGCGCACCAGACCATTTTCTTTGCGCAGATAAAGACGATCTTCATCATTGGTGATGATGCCTGCGGCATCCTGACCACGATGTTGAAGCATGGTCAGCGCGTCAAACAATTCCTGATTGACGTTTGCGCTCTGGGAAACGATGCCTGCAATTCCACACATGATGCGTTCTCTAGTGCTTCTGAATAGTCGGTGCGCTTTCGGGAGTCGGTTTGATCCGCTCCAGCCAGCGCTCAGGGATGATTAATTTGAGGTCTTCCGCCAGCCATTCAATATGCGGAATGAATGCGGATTGCGTCCACCAGCGATCCTGCTTGGCACCCATGGTGCCGGCAATGACGAGGAATACGCAGGTGAGGAACAAGGCGCGCAGGAAACCGATGGTGGCGCCCAAGGTGCGATCAATACCATCGAGAAAGCTGCCGCGAATCCATTCGGTGAGCAGATACGTGAGGATGGCGCCAATCAGCAAGCCCGCGATAAACAGCACGGCATAAGCACAGACGGCGCGGATTTCGGGGCTGGAGATATGTCCGGTTAAGAGACCGGCCATCATGTCGCCAAACAGCCAGGCCAGACCAAAGGCCAGCACCCAAGTTAGAACGTTGAGAATCTCACGCGCGAAGCCGCGAAGGAGGCCAATCAGAATGGAAATCAGGAAAACAGCAACAATGCACCAATCCACCCAGATCATTTGGCTCTACCGTAGTCAATGACGACGCGGATTTTAGCATGCGTGCGACGTGATCAGTTCCATTTCGATGCGTTCGCAGCAACGGAATTTGAGCCTAATCTCCGATCACTGAGCCGGTATAGCCCAGTTTGGCGGCACTAGCTTGCGCCTGCTTGGCTTGGTCCTGCGTGGGATAGGCACCAAGGCGAGCGCGATAGAGCGTGCCTTTCTCAGAATCCAGCGGCGAAATGATGCCTTTAAGGCCTTTGGTCTTGAGTTTGTCGAGCAACTGATGCGCCTTTTCGATATCGCTGAATGCGCCGAGCTGCACGTACCAACGTGATTTGGCTGCTGCTGCCGTTTCAGGCTTAGCTGCAACCGTCGCCGCTGGCTTAGGAACAACCTTGGGTGTTACGGGCTCAGGCGCTTTGACGACAACTTTTACTGGCGCTTTCTCAACAGGCTTCGCTTTAGGCTTTTCCGGTGTTGGCGTCGGTTTCGTTTTCAGGCTTTCTTCAAGCTTGAGTTCGCGTGGGCTCTCGACCACCGCGACTTCTGTCTTCTCAGGCGTTGTTACGGGTTTAATCGCTGCAGGTTTGGCAGGTTCAACCGTCGGTGCATTCTGAGTTACGGCCGGTGCTGAAGGTGTAGCTGCAGGCAATGGCGGCTCTTCAATTTCTGGTGCGGTGTTGGCGTTGTCTGCGTTGTTGTCAGTGCCGCTATCAACTGGTGTTGGCGTGGCAGCAATAACAGGTGGAACGGGTGTGGGCGCAGCCGCAACAGGCTCAGGCGTATTGCCGGTCAGATCCAAAGTGACGCGTTGGTTGTTCTCATCGGTGTGAACAACACCCGGACGCGGCAACAGCAGGCTGATGACGAAGACAGCCAAGATCAAGATCAGCGCACCAATTAAACGGCGCTTGAGTGCCTCATCCATGGAGCATCTCTGCCACTGCGGCCACACTTAAGAACGAACCAGTTACCACCACCCAATCTCCTGCTTGTGCTGCTTGCTGTGCCTGCGCATAGGCTGCGGGAATATCTGCGCAAATCTGACACTCCAGGCCACTACCCTGCAAACGTTGCGCGAGTTCTGTCGCGCTAAGACCACGCGGGCTAGGCAAGGTGCCAAGAAAAACTTTTTGCGTGCACCGGGCTAATGCATTGCCAACGGCTTCAATAGGCTTGTCAGACAACATGCCCAAGACCAGCAGAATGCGTCCGTCTGCTTTGTCGCGGAGCAGATTATCAGCCAAAACCGTTGCCGCTTCTGCGTTGTGCCCCACATCCAGTATGACATTGCCGATGCGTTGATAACGCCCGGCCAGCTGTAGCTTAGGCAGGGCGCGACGGATTGCGTCTTCGGGAATATCCAAGGGCAGGCTTTTGAGAGCCGCGATGGTGCCGCTGGCGTTACGCAGCTGCATGGCACCGCGCAGTGCCGGGAATGGCAGCTGCTGCAATTCGCCACTCGGTCCGTGCCAATTCCAGCCCTGTTCGCCTACAGAAAAATCAAAGTCGCGATCGATCTGCAGCAAGGGAGATTTGAGTGTCTGCGCGATTTCGGCAATTGCGGCAGGTGCGTCACTATCTACGCAAATGACTGGGCGCCCTGCCCGCATGACCCCTGCTTTTTCGCGTGCAATGCTTTCACGATCAGGGCCGAGCCAGTCGGTGTGATCAAGACCAATATTAGTGATGAGCGCGACATCGGCATCAACCAGATTGGCCGCATCCAAACGACCGCCCAAGCCAATTTCTAGAACCTGCACATCAACATTCGCTTCACGAAATAACCACAACGCCGCGAGTGTGCCGAATTCAAAATAGGTGAGCAGCGTCTCGCCTCTCACCTCATCAATCGCCATGAAAGCGCGACAGAGTGCGTCGTCACTAACGGGCACGCCATTGATGGCGATGCGCTCGTTGTAACGCAGCAAATGTGGTGAGGTGTAGAGACCTGTGCGATATCCAGCTTCGCTAAGAATCAACGCAGCCAATGTTGCGCTGGAGCCTTTACCGTTAGTACCCGCAATCGTCAGCGTGCGAATCTTTTGGCTGGGCAGATCAAGTCGCTGCGCAACTAGACGCACACGATCAAGACCGAGTTCAATAGAACGTGGATTGAGGCTTTCCTGCCACTGTAGCCAGTCGGCAAGTGTCCAGTTTGTTTGAGGGCGCATGAGAGTTAAGACGCGTCCAGAAATTTCAAAACACCCGCGCCAATACGTTTTAGCGCGGGTGCTATCGAAATCAATTCTGTGCCGTAATCGTCGGCGCGAAGTGCGTCATCATCGACAAGATGCGATACAGCTTTTCACGCATCTCACGACGATCGATGATCATGTCGATGTGGCCGTGCTCCAACAGGAATTCAGCGCGCTGAAAACCTTCTGGCAATTTCTGACGCACGGTTTGTTCGATCACGCGTGGACCCGCAAAGCCGATCAGGGCCTTGGGCTCAGCGATGTTGATGTCGCCCAACATCGCAAGCGAAGCCGACACGCCACCCATCGTTGGATGCGTCATCACCGAGATAAACGGCAAGCCACGCTCAGCAAGTTTCGCCAAAGCTGCGCTGGTCTTCGCCATCTGCAACAGCGAGAACAACGACTCTTGCATACGTGCACCGCCGCTGGCTGCGAACAGCACTAACGGCGTGCCGTGCTCAAGCGCAGCGTTAACGCCACGCACGAATTTTTCGCCGACAACGCTACCCATCGAGCCGCCCATGAAGCTGAACTCGAAAGCGGTAACGACCAATGGCAGGCCATTCAACTGGCCGCGCATCACAACCAGCGCATCGCGCTCGTCGGTGTCGGCCTGTGCTTCCTTGATTCGCTCGGTGTACTTACGGCTATCGCGGAATTTCAGTGGATCGGTCGGGCCCAGTTCATTGCCGAGTTCGATGCGTGGTTCTGCATCGAGGAAATGATCAAGACGCTGACGTGCACTGATCGTGCGATGTGCGCCGCATTTAGGGCAAACCTCTAGCGTGCGTTCCAATTCGGCGCGATACAGCACCGACTGACAGCTCTCGCACTTGGTCCACAATCCTTCTGGCACGTTGCGTTTACGAGCACCGGCGCTCAGGAGTTTTGAACCTGATATTTTTTCTAGCCAACTCATCTCTTCTTCCAATCCCCTACCCCTTCAAATCTACTTAGAGAAAGTCGCAAGTTTTATGAATTTATTTTAACTGATCGAGCGCTGCGCGCATCGGAGCCAGCTTATCAGCCAATAATCCCGCCAGAACGCCCGGATTGGCCTGGTTTTTTTCGATTTCTGAGACCAAGGCACTACCCACAACGACGCCATCGGCGACCTTGCCGACTGCGGCAGCGCTGGCGGCATCGCGAATGCCGAAGCCTACGGCCACGGGCAACTGGGTGTGCTTACGGATTTCGGCCAATTTGGCGGTCACGCTGTCGATATCCAGCGTCGCAGCGCCGGTCACGCCCTTGAGCGAGACGTAGTACAGATAACCGCTGGCTTCCTTGGCAATCGCCGCAATGCGCGCCTCTGGGCTGGTTGGGGCCAGCAAGAAGATGCAGTCCAAACCATGCTGACGCAGCGTCGGTAGATACGCCGATGACTCTTCAACCGCGAGATCCACGATCAGCACGCCGTCCACACCTGTTGCCTGCGCTTTCTTGGCAAAAGCTTCAACGCCGCGCATTTCAATCGGATTGAGATAGCCCATCAGCACGACCGGCGTTTTAGCGTCGGTTTTGCGGAACTCAGCGACCATGTCCATCACCTGCCAGAGGCTGGTGTTGTGCACGAGTGCGCGTTCGCAAGCGAGCTGAATCGTTGGGCCGTCAGCCATTGGATCTGAGAACGGAATGCCGAGTTCAAGAACGTCTGCGCCCGCTTTTACCAAGGCATGCATAAAGCCAACGGTGTACTGAGGATGCGGATCGCCTGCGGTGATGAACGGGATCAGCGCTTTGCGATTTTGCGTTTTGAGCGCGTTAAAAGTTTCTAACAGGCGGCTCATAGCAACGAGATTCCTTCCAACTTGGCAATCGTGAAAATATCTTTATCGCCACGACCCGAGAGGTTCACAACGATGCTTTGCTCTTTGCCCATCGTTGCCGCGAGCTTCTTGGCGTAAGCGAGTGCATGCGAAGACTCAAGCGCAGGAATGATGCCTTCCAGTCGCGTGAGTTCGTGGAACGAGGCCAGCGCTTCGTCGTCATCAGCCGCAACATAAGTCACGCGGCCGCTGTCTTTGAGCCATGAATGCTCAGGGCCAACGCCCGGATAATCGAGACCTGCAGAAATCGAATGCGTCGGCAGAATCTGGCCGTTTTCATCAGCCATGATGTAAGTGCGATTGCCGTGCAATACGCCTGGTTTGCCCGCGGTGAGTGGTGCGGCATGATCTGGCGTGTTGAGACCACGCCCCGCTGCTTCAACTCCGTACATTTTCACGGCGGGTTCGCCGATGTAGGGATAGAACAAGCCAATCGCGTTGGAACCGCCGCCAACGCAAGCAACTAATGCATCAGGCTGACGACCAATTTGCTTCGGCGCTTGCTCAATCACTTCGCGACCGATGATCGATTGGAAATCGCGCACGAGCATTGGATACGGATGCGGACCTGCAACGGTGCCGATCACATAGAAAGTGTTGTCGACGTTGGTGACCCAGTCACGCAGCGCTTCGTTCATCGCATCTTTCAGCGTCTTGGTGCCACTGTGCACAGGCACCACTTTTGCGCCAAGCAATTTCATGCGATAGACGTTTGGTGACTGACGCTGCACATCTTCTGCGCCCATGTACACCACGCATTCCAAACCGAGACGCGCAGCAATCGTTGCAGACGCAACGCCATGCTGGCCTGCGCCGGTTTCCGCAATAATGCGAGTTTTGCCTAGGTGTTTTGCCAACAGCGCTTGGCCGATGGTGTTGTTCACCTTATGCGCGCCGGTGTGGTTCAAGTCTTCGCGTTTGAGCCAGACCTGCGCTCCGCCCCAAGCCTTGGTGAGACGCTCAGCGTGATACAGCGGCGACGGACGACCGACGTAATGCGTCAGATCGCGATCCAGTTCAGCAAGAAATGCTGGATCGTTTTTGAGCTTGGTGTAAGCCGCTTCTAATTCGCGCAGCGGTTCCATCAAAGTCTCGGCGACAAACTGTCCGCCATAAGGGCCGTAATGGCCGCCTGCATCGGGATACTCGTAACTCATCATTTATTCAGCTCTTGGTCGGCGTGCCGAACAGCTCTTGCGAAGGCGCGCATTTTCTCAAAATCTTTGATGCCTGGGCTGGCTTCGATTCCACTGGAAACGTCCACGGCATAGGGATGCAACTGAGCAATACCATCAGCAACGTTTGCGTGCTTGAGTCCGCCAGCGAGGATCAGAGGCTTGTCGAAAGCGCGTACCAAACCCCAATCGAAGGTTAAGCCGCTGCCGCCCATGGTTTTGGCGTCATGACCATCCAGCAGCAGCGCCGTAGCGCTGGCATAGATCGTCGCGAGCTTGGTCAGATCCTGTGGATCTGCCATTGGGACAGCCTTGAAATATGGGATGCCGAAGCTTTCGCAATAAGCCACATCTTCATCGCCATGAAACTGCGCAATGCTTGGCTTCAGGGCGTCTAGCGCTTCACGGACAAAGGCAGGTTCTGCATTGCGAAATAGCGCTACGGTGCTTACCAGCGGCGGCAAGTTGCGACGAATCGAATATGCGGCTTCAGGCTTAATGAATCGAGGGGTTCCGGGAACCAGAACAAAGCCTAGGGCATCAACTCCCAGTGATACGGCAAGCTCAGCATCCTGAGCGCGCGTAAAACCGCAGAATTTGATTCGTGTACGTAATTTAAGAGTATTTGATTTCATTGACGGGCTTTAGCCCGGAAACCAGGGCCTCGGTGGCTCAGGTAGCGCGAATTCCGCTGGATATTCGGGACCTACGAAGTATAAACCGCCCGGGGGTGCATTAACCGCTGCTTTCTTACGATCGCGGCCGGCCAGAACCTCCGCAACCCACACCACAGGCTGTTTGCCCAGCCCCACATGGCTCAAGGTGCCTGCGATATTGCGGACCATATGGTGCAAAAAGGCGTTGGCGCAGATATCGATGATCACAAATTCGCCACTGCGGTGAACCCGGATGTGGCGAATCGTGCGGGTCGGCGTATTGGCTTGGCATTGAGAGCCACGAAATGCTGAAAAATCATGTCGGCCAACCAAGGCTTGAGCCGCTTCGTGCATGGCTTCTGCATCCAGCTGTTGCGGCCACCATGCGACGCGATTGTGTAGCAGTGCCGAACGTGCGCTATGCGTGTGAATCACATAGCGATAGTGGCGAACGAGCGCCGAGTAGCGCGCATCGAAATGATCGGCGACGGGTTGAACCCAACGCAGGCTGACATCATTTGGGAGTGTTGAGTTGGTGCCGAGCAACCAAGCGTAAGGCGTACGCACGGAGTCGGTATCAAAGTGAATGACTTGCTGGTAGGCGTGAACGCCAGTATCAGTACGCCCTGCGCACACTACGCGCAGCGGATGATTAGCGATTTTTGAGAGCGATTTTTCGATCTCTGCTTGCACACCGTGTACGCGCTTCTGCGCCTGCCAGCCGCTATAAGCAGTACCGATATATTCAACGCCAGCGGCCCAACGGCTCATCGCAACTCCACCGTCAGACCGCTAGAAACACGAATTAAGCCAGACGCTGAATGAGCGCCTGTGCATCCGCTTTTTGTTCGTCGCTTCCTTGCGCCAATACTTCATTCAACAAGCTGCGTGCCATCTCGTTGTCGCCCATGTCGACATAAGCGCGCGCGAGATCGAGCTTGGTGCCCGCTTCGTCACCAGCAGAAATCGCATGGCTATCGTCAGCCAATTCGCCAAGATCAAAGTCATCAAGATTGATGTCTTCTGATATGGCGGCAGAAGCTTCAGCTTCGTGCTTGGCAGGTGCGGAATCAAAGCTACCCAGATCAAACTCCAGCGCTTCATCGGCGTGTGACGCTGGTTCTGCTGCTGGCGCAGTTGCAGCGGCCTTAGGTTCTGGTTTGCTCAGATCAAAATCAGACAAGCTGAATTCGAGCGTGTTGCCGGTGGACGCTGCGGCAGATGCAGATGCGACTGTCGGCTTGGCTGCAGGCGTGACTGGCGCTTCGAGATCTTCGAGCTTGAAATCCAGAACGGTGGAATTTGCGCGGGAGTTGGAGCTGGCAGCGCTGGAAGACATCGTCGACGAGAACACTTTCGTTGCTGAGGGGTCAGAGAAATCAGCTGGCTCATCAAAAGTCAGATCAACGTCATTATCCAACGCAGCTTCGCCGACAGCGCCTCTGTACAGCGGGCTATCCGGCAGCAACTGGCTACCCATGATTGCAATTTTCTGCCACTCAACCGAATCAAGCTGCGGCTTAAGCGACTGTGCGATGTCATCAAACTCATGCGGCTTGCTGGCGCGGAAATAAGTCTCGGCGAGCTTGATACGAATATCAGAGCGGCCAGGATTTTTCTCGGCCGCATTTTCAAGCAGCAGCGCAGCTTCGTCATAGAGGCCGTAAGCCAGATGGAACTCAGCTTCGGAGACTGGATCGTTGGCGTCTAAATCAATCTTGACGGTTTCCGATTCAAACTTGTTGGTCGCGTTGTACTCTTCTACAGAGCCTGTCGCCTGAATGGTTCGGCCGAAAGTTTCCGTAGCGTCAAAGCTGGGTTGTTCAGTCGTCGCAGTCGGGATTTCATCGTCCCACAGCGGGTTCTTCGCAGCGGGCTGCGGCGCTGGAGCAGGCTTATTGAAAGCAGCTTCGGCTTTTTTCTCAGCAGGCTTGGATGATGGCAATGGCGGAGGAACCAGTAGCGCTTTTGTTGGCGCTGGTGCTGATGAGCCGCCTTCTGCAGCTTTTTTCCAGAATTGCAGATTGGTTGAAGCTTTCGATGTGAGCACTGGCGCTGGAGCGGATTTCTCGCCCTGCTTCTTCTGCCAATGACGGAAGCCGAGCAAGCCCAGAATCAGAACGAACATGCCAGCAAGCGCGGGCACCATCCAATCATCTGAAGCTTCAACTGGTTTAGCTGGCGCAGCAGGCTTTTCAACCGGTACAGGCTGTTGCTCTACGGGAACCGCTGCAGGCGTGGTTTCGGATGTGGGTTCTACTTGCGTTGCGGCATCTGCTGCAGGCGTAGCAGGGGCTTCAGGAGCTGCAGGTGCTACAGCAGCTGGCGCTGGTGGCGGCGTTGCAACAGCTGGCGGCGCAACAACTACAGGTGCTGGCGGCGGCGTGACCTTGGCAACGGGTGCCGGTGGCGGAGTTACAACTTCAGGAGTTTTTTTTTCGGCCGCTGCAGGGGCTTTTACAACAGGCTTCGGCGCAGGCGCGACAGGCGCGGTAACTGTGGGCTCGACGACTGTGGCAGCTGGCTCAGCAGTAACCTTCGGCTTGGCCGGCACTACAACGCGAGGAGCCTGCAAATCTTGCAGATGTCCTTTGGCAACCGTCGAGCTCACTGCCGTGATTGCACTGAGTGAAGGCACTTTCAGAATCGAGCCTTTACGCAGGCCACTGATGCCTTTGCCTTCGAAAGCTTGTTTGTTGTTGCTGTACAGAGCCCACAGCATTTGATCCATGCTGACCGAAGCATTTGGACGCAGCTTGGTAGCGATGCTCCAGAACGTTTCTTGAGGTTTTACTGGGCCGTAGCTCGTAGGTGCGTTGGCAGCTGGGGCCGCTTCTGCAATTGGCGCAGCCGGAGCAACTACCGCGGGCGCTGGCGCTGCTTTAGGTGGTGCCACATGCGGAGCAGCTGCTGGTGTTGGCGCAGCGGGTGCGACAGCTTGTGGTTTTGTTTGAGCAGACTCTTCAGCGGTTTGATAGAAATCGCTGGTTTTTGGCGCAGGCGCTGCAACGGGTGCGGCTTCGCCATAGGCTGGCGGATCCAACAAAACGGTGTATTCGCGCAGTACACGGCCGGTGCTGCTGCGAACATCGAGCAAGAAGCTCAAAAATGGTTCGCGGGCCAGCTGCTTGCTGTTTATGACGATGCGTGGATTCTTCGCGTCGGCTACAACTTGAAAGGTCAACGTACTCAGATAATCAGCGCGTTCGATGCCTGCTTTGCTGAAATCGTCGCTATCTGCAAGTCGGACCAGCAGGTTCTCTGCTTCCTCGGAGGTCACAGAGGTCAGTGGAATAACAGCGCTAAAGCGCTGATTCAAATGAGAATTTACATCAATTTCACCAAGACCCAAGGCATGTGCTGCCGAAAGCCAAATGGCAGGGCTGATTGCCACAATCAGAGCAAGCTTACGCAGCATGTTATCTCCAGACACTGAGCGCATTGTCGACGCCCCCTAGTTTTATATTCACTTATTGCGTTAATTAACGCTCGTAAGCCCTTTTATACACTATAAATAGTTACGAACCAAGAGTTCCGCAATCTGAACAATGTTCAGCGCAGATCCCTTACGAATGTTGTCCGTAACTACCCACAGATTCAGGCCCAGTGAACTAGAGATATCTTCGCGTATTCGGCCGACAAAAACATCGTCTTTTCCGCTGATATCGCTGGCAGGTGTCGGATAACCGCCATTTTGCTGATCGTCTATGACAGTTATGCCAGCTGCCTCAGCCAAACATTCGCGCGCTTTGTCCGCGCTGATTTTTTGCTTGGTTTGCAGATTCATCGTGGCCGAGTGGCCGTACAAAACAGGCACTCGAATCGCCGTGGCGTTCACCTGAATTGAGGGATCAGCAAAGATCTTCTGAGTCTCAAAGACGATATTGGCTTCTTCTTGTGTCTGACCATCATCAAGAAACCCGCCGATCTGAGGAATCAGATTGAACGCGATCTGCTTGGGATAGACCTTGGTCTGTGCTTCGCGGAAGTTCAGAAGATCAGCCGTTTGCTTGGCCAGTTCCTCTACACCTTCCCTGCCCGTTCCAGAAACCGACTGGCAAGACACGACATTGATGCGCTCGATGCCTGCGATATCGCGGATTGGTTTGAGGGCCAACGTCAATTGAATCGTCGCGCAGCTCGGGCTGGCAATGATGCCTTTGTGCTGAGCGATGGCTTCGGGATTGATCTCAGGCACTACAAGCGGCACATCAGCATCGCGACGGAATTCAGAACTTCCATCAATTACGATACAGCCCGCTGCAACCGCACGCGGCACATGGGCCGTGGCGGCTGCAGCAGTTGATGCAAAAAACGCTAAACGAACTTTGCTGAAATCAAAGCTGGCCAAGTCTTCAACATCGGCATCCTGTGCGCCCAGTGAAACGGTTTTGCCGACTTGCGATCCCTCGCCCACAGCAAAAAAATTACCAACAGGAAATTCTCGTTCATCAAGAATTTCCAGAACCGCTTCGCCAACAAGGCTGGTGGCACCGATTACAGCGACATCAAAGATTTGGGTCACTAATTAGCCTTGTAACAAGATGCGCAACATACGACGTAAAGGCTCAGCAGCGCCCCACAACAGTTGATCACCAACCGTGAACGCGCCGAGGTACTGCGGACCCATATTGAGTTTGCGCAGACGACCGACGGCAACGTTGAGCGTGCCGGTCACAGCTACTGGCGTCAGGCTCTTCATCGAATCTTCGCGAGTGTTCGGCACCAGACGTACCCACTCGTTATCGTTGCGGATCAACTCTTCGATCTCAGCCAGCGGCACATCGCGCTTGAGCTTGATGGTGAGTGCTTGCGAGTGGCAGCGCATTGCGCCGATACGCACGCACAGACCATCCACAGGAATCGGATCTGCTTCGCGACCGAGAATCTTGTTGGTCTCAGCCTGGCCCTTCCATTCTTCCTTCGACTGGCCGTTCTCAAGCTGCTTATCGATGTACGGAATCAGCGAGCCTGCGAGAGGCACGCCAAAGTTAGCGACTGGGAAATCACCCGAGCGCTGGCTCTCAGCAACCTTGCGGTCAATGTCGAGAATTGCTGAAGACGGATTTGCGAGTTCGCTCGCAACCGCACGCTCAAGTACACCCATCTGCGACAGCAGCTCGCGCATGTTCTGCGCGCCTGCGCCCGATGCAGCCTGATAGGTCATGGCCGACATCCACTCAACCAAATCTGCCTTGTAGAGCGCGCCAACGGCGAGCAGCATCAAGGAGACGGTGCAGTTGCCGCCGACGTAATTCTTCACGCCCTTAGCGAGTGCATCCTTAATCACAGGCATGTTGACCGGATCGAGAATAATCACAGCGTCGTCCTTCATGCGCAGTGCGCTAGCAGCGTCGATCCAATAACCGTTCCAACCCGCAGCGCGCAGCTTCGGGAAAACGTCGTTGGTGTAGTCGCCGCCTTGGCAGGTGATGATGATGTCCATCGCAGCAAGCGCTTCAATACTGCTCGCATCTTTGAGCGCAGGCGTGTCCTTGCCGCCAATCTTCGGGCCGTTGCCACCAACGTTTGAAGTGGTGAAGAAATGCGATTCCACCAAGGCGAAATCATTTTCTTCTTGCATGCGCTGCATGAGGACCGAACCGACCATGCCGCGCCAACCGACGAGTCCTAACTTCTTAGACATATCAAAAATCTCCACAGCTACAACTGTTAATCAAAGAGGTCCATTTATAAGTAATGGACTCGTCGTCCCCGCATGTCGGAGCATGTCTCCGACGGGACCCAGTTTTCTGCGCTCTCATCAAGAGAAAGCAAAACTAGATTCCCGCCTTCGCGGGAATGACAGCGTTGTTATTTCTTGAGCGCAGCAACCAAAGCGTCGCCCATTTCTTTCGTGCCAATGATCTTCTCGCCTTTCTGTGCGATATCACCGGTGCGATGTCCCTGCTTCAATACTTTCTTGACTGCTGCATCAATACGATCAGACAGGTCATTGTGATTGAAGGTGTACTTGAACATCATCGCCATCGACAGAATCGTCGCGAGTGGATTGGCCTTGTTCTGACCCATGATGTCTGGCGCACTGCCGTGGCTCGGCTCGTACAAACCTTTGTTGTTCACGTCGAGCGAAGCCGAAGGCAACATGCCAATCGAACCCGCCAGCATCGACGCTTCATCCGACAGGATGTCGCCGAAGATGTTGCCAGTGACCATCACGTCGAACTGCTTTGGATATTTCACCAACTGCATCGCGGCGTTGTCGACGTACATATGCGTCAGCTCAACATCCGGATAATCCTTGGAGACATTGATCATCACTTCACGCCAGAGACGTGAAGTTTCCAGAACGTTTTCTTTATCGACGCTGCACACGCGCTTGCTGCGCTTGCGTGCCGCTTCAAATGCGACGCGTGCAATGCGCTCAACTTCTGGCGCGCTGTAATGCATGGTGTCGAAGCCTTCGGCATGACCTTCTGCATTGGTGCGACGGCCGCGTGGTGCACCGAAATAAATATCGCCGGTCAGTTCGCGCAGAATCAGAATGTCGAGGCCAGCAATAATTTCTGGTTTGAACGAAGACGCCGCAGCGAGTTCTTCATATGCCAGTGCCGGACGCAGATTTGCGAACAGGCCGAGATCCTTGCGGATGCCGAGAATGCCTTGCTCAGGACGAACAGCACGTGGCAGTGCATCGTACTTGGGGCCGCCAACAGCACCCATCAGAATCGCATCAGCGGCGCGTGCAGCTTTCTGCGTTGATTCCGGATACGGATGGCCTTCAGCGTCATACGCAGCGCCGCCTAGATGGCCGAACGACCACTCCAGCTGTTCGCCTTCGGACTTGAGCAACTCAAGCACCTTCACGGCTTCCGCCATGATCTCAGGGCCAATGCCGTCACCCGGCAGAATCAAAATTTTCTTGATCGACATTACAAAGACCTTTGTATTTTTTTAGATAAGAGTTAATTGAACAACCAAGGTGCAGAAGCTTTGCGCTGTGCTTCATAGGCGCGAATTGAATCAGCGTTCTGAAGGGTGAGGCCAATTTCATCGAGACCACGCACCAAGCAATCCTTACGGAATTCGTCGATCTCAAAATTGAACACTTCGCCACTCGGCAATTTTACTTGCTGAGCAGGCAAATCAACGGTGACTTCACTTGCAGCGTCTTTAGCTACGACTTCGAAAATCTTCTGTACTTCATCTGCTTTGAGAATGATCGGCAAAAAGCCATTCTTGAAACTGTTATTGAAGAAGATGTCGGCGTAGCTCGGCGCGATAACGGCACGGAAGCCGTAGTCTTCCAAGGCCCACACCGCATGTTCACGTGATGAGCCGCAGCCAAAGTTTTCACGCGACACCAGAACCTGTGCACCACGATAAGCATCTTGGTTGAGCACGAACTCAGGATTGGGACGGCGTGAGGCCACCGGAATATCCAGATCGCCCTGATCCAAGTAGCGCCAATCATCAAACAAATACTGGCCGAAGCCCGTGCGCTTGATCGACTTCAAATATTGCTTAGGAATGATCGCGTCGGTGTCCACATTGGGACGATCCAAAGGCGCGACCGTTGCGGTGACGGTGGTAAAAGCTCTCATTGGAAACTCCGGATATCGACAAAGTGA
The DNA here is from genome assembly GCF_003052265.1 of Stenotrophobium rhamnosiphilum. Lineage (GTDB taxonomy): Bacteria > Pseudomonadota > Gammaproteobacteria > Nevskiales > Nevskiaceae > Stenotrophobium > Stenotrophobium rhamnosiphilum. The sequence continues at coordinate 388,511 of NZ_QANS01000004.1, read as the reverse complement.
CCGGCAACGCCCGCAGCGGCTGCCATTGCTGGCGACACCAAATGCGTACGACCACCCGAACCCTGTCGGCCTTCAAAATTACGATTACTGGTTGAAGCGCAACGCTCACCTGGCTCCAAGCGATCGGCGTTCATCGCCAAGCACATCGAGCAACCGGGTTCGCGCCACTCAAAACCTGCGTCGAGAAAAATCTTGTCCAAGCCTTCGGCTTCTGCTTGTCTCTTCACCAAGCCTGAGCCCGGTACAACCAAAGCCAAGGTGACATTCGCTGCGCGCTTTTTGCCTTTGACCACGCTTGCTGCTGCACGCAAATCTTCAATGCGCGAGTTGGTGCAAGAACCGATGAAGACCTTGTCGATCTTGATTTGCTCGATTGGCGTGTTCGCGGTGAGGCCCATATACGCCAAAGCCTTTTCCATGCCGGAGCGCTTCACTGCATCGCCTTCTTTCGAAGGGTCTGGCACGCGAGCGTCAATTGGCAACACCATCTCAGGCGACGTGCCCCAGGTTACTTGCGGCTGAATGCCGGATGCTTCGATCACAACTTCGCGATCAAATTTTGCGCCTGCATCGGTGTGCAAGGTTTTCCACCAAGCAATCGCCTTGTCGAGATTCTCGCCTGTAGGCGAGAACGGACGACCCTGTACGTAATCGATCGTGGTCTGATCCACAGCAACGATGCCAGCGCGAGCGCCGCCTTCGATTGCCATATTGCAGACCGTCATGCGGCCTTCCATCGACAAAGCAGCAATCGCTTCACCTGCGAACTCAACGGTGTAACCGGTGCCGCCTGCGGTGCCGATTTCACCAATGATGGCGAGCACGATGTCCTTAGCTGTGATGCCCGGACCCACATTGCCACGCACGGTAATGCGCATGTTCTTGGACTTCTTCAAGACCAAAGTCTGTGTGGCCAATGCATGCTCAACTTCGGAGGTGCCGATGCCGAACGCCAAAGCGCCGAACGCGCCATGCGTGGAGGTGTGCGAGTCGCCGCAAACCACGGTCATGCCCGGCAAGGTTGCGCCCTGCTCAGGACCGATGACGTGGACGATGCCCTGACGCAAGTCATTCATGCGGAATTCGGTAATGCCAAACTCGGCGCAGTTGCTGTCGAGTGCGTCGACCTGCGTGCGCGAGATCGGATCTGCGATGCCCTGCGAGCGATCCGTGGTCGGCACGTTGTGATCAGCCACCGCGAGGTTGGCGTCGATGCGCCAGGGCTTGCGGTTGTTGATGCGCAAGCCATCAAAAGCCTGCGGGCTGGTGACTTCGTGCACCAAATGGCGGTCGATATAAATCAGCGCGGAGCCGTCGCCGTTATCACGGACGATATGGGCATCCCACAATTTGTCGTAGAGCGTTTTAGCGTTCATTTGTCTCTTTCCTATCTCGAGGCCGTGTAGCCAAGGGCTTCAGTACGGCGCGCATCTTAGGCCTGTACAATCCATAACTCCAATGAATCGTTTTTATATACTTCATTCCAAATTAGAATAGTTTGGGAATGGATAGCTTCAGAGGTGATGAATGGATACCCAAGCACTGGCTGCTTTCGTGGAAGTGGCTGAATCTGGATCATTTTCTCGCGCTGGCGAGACCTTGCACCTGTCGCAACCTGCGATCAGCAAACGCATTGCGGTTCTGGAGGAGCAGCTCGATAAGTCCCTGTTCGACCGCGTCGGTCGCAGCATTACCCTCACCGACGCGGGTCGGACGCTCCTGCCCTATGCCCGCCGGGTTCTGCACGACGTTGAGGACGGCCGCCGCGCTTTATCGCATTTGTCCGATCAAGTCAGCGGACGCTTGTCGATTGGCACCAGTCACCACATCGGCCTGCACCGTCTGCCGCCTGTGCTGCGCGAGTTCACACGCCTGTACCCGAGTGTGGATCTCGACATTCACTTCATGGATTCAGAGGTCGCCTGCCAATCGGTATTGGCCGGAAAGTTGGAGATTGGCATCGTGACGCTGCCAACGCAGTCACTACCCAGCTTGGAGATGCGCCTGATCTGGCCGGATCCGCTCACCGTCGTGGTGGCACCGGAACATCCTCTCGCGAAGAAAAAGCATGTTGCTTTGACCGAACTTGCAGATCATCCCGCCGTGCTGCCCGACGAGGCGACTTACACCCATCGCATCGTTAAAGCCGCGCTGCAAAAGCACGGCGTTGAGCCGCGCATCCGCTTGGCCACCAACTATCTCGAAACGCTGAAGATGCTGGTGAATATCGGCTTGGGCTGGAGCGTACTGCCGCGCTCAATGCTCGATAGCACGATCTGCGCGGTGAACGTCACAGACCTGTCGATGCAACGAGATCTGGGCGTGGTGTGGCATGAGCGCCGCACGCTTTCTGGCGGCGCGCGAGCCTTGCTAAAACAGTTACAAGATTAGCCGCGCGACTCAGGATTTTTTGCCGTGGCATTAGCTTGTCTTGCGGCTAAAAGCTGTGCATCACGACGATTGCGCCAAATCCAGAACAGCACAACGACGATCAGCAACACGAGGCCGACCCACAAACCTGATTGGCCGCGATGGACCCAGGCCAGCAGTTTGTCGTGATTATTTGCGCCGTAGTAACCGAGATAAACCCAAAATGGCACGCTCAATAGTGCTGCACTGCCGTCCAGCAGCAAGAACTTAAATAGCGAAACTCGGCGGCTCCAGCCAGCAATGATGAAGATTGGCGAACGCAGACCCGGCAAAAAGCGCGCAATAAACAACAGCCAATTGCCATAACGTTCGAACTTGATCTGAACCAACTCCTGCCGCTGTGGGGTCACCAGAAACGCGACCCAGCGCCAGCGCAGCGCACTTTCGCCGTAATGACGGCCGATCATAAACATCATCATGTCGCCCAGCAGAACGCCCGCCATGCCGACGCCGACCATGACATGGACATTGGAATAGCCCAAACCAGAGGTCACGCCGCCGGCCACGAGCGTGATGTCCTCAGGGATCGGGACACCCATTCCGCAGATCAATAAGACCAAAAACACGGCGAGATAGTCGTGCTCGGTAAAGACGCTGATAAGTTTTTCGAGTAATTGCATCCCTATAAAGATAACCTCAGATGCGGTGTACATGCGATACCAAGCCGCAACAAAGTAAACTTTACATAGACAAAATTTTGAGATCGGAAAAATGCCCGCAGCCACTTTTGACCTGATTCGACGCTACTACAACGCCTTTAATGCAGGCGATTGGAATACCTTTTTTGGACTGCTAACGGATGACGTTGCGCACGACATTAATCAGGGCGGCCGCGAAACCAGCATTACCGCATTTCGCGCATTTATTGATCGCATGAACGCCAGTTATCGCGAACAAATCGTCGATATCGTGATCTCAGTTTCGGAAGATGGCCGCCGCGCCGCTGCCGAATATGTGGTGCTCGGCACTTATCTGAAGACCGATGAAGGTCTGCCAGAAGCGACCGGCCAAACCTACCGCCTGCCCGGCGGCGCGTTCTTTGATATTCGCGATGGCAAGGTTGCGCGCGTCAGCAACTACTACAACTTGCAAGATTGGCTGCGCCAAGTTGGCGCCTGAGGGTCTATGAGCAGTTCAGCGCATACGGGCAGCTGTCTATGCGGTGGCGTGACGTATCGCATTGATGCGCCTTTGCAGCCGATTCAAATCTGTCACTGCAGCAAATGCCGCAAAGCGCAGGGCACGCCGTTTGTGACCAACACACCGGTCAATGAAACAGATTTCGTGTTGTTGAGTGGCGCTGAGTTGCTGAAGGAATTTGAATCCTCACCCGGCAAGCAGCGCGTGTTTTGCATTGGCTGTGGCTCGCCGATTTACAGCAAGAATGTTCTTGTTCCCGGCGTTTTGCGCATTCGCGCAGGTTTGATTGATGAGCAAGTGACAGTCGAACTCGCTGCGCATTTTCACGTCGCTTCCCAATGCAGCTGGTGGCCGATCAACGATGATCTGCCGCAATTTCCTTACGCGTTTACACCGCAAGGTTCAGCAAAGTGACGCTGCGTTTTGAACAGCTACACGGCGCCGAGATTGAACGTCATATCGACGCGCTAGCCGCGCTGCGCATAACCGTGTTCCGCGACTGGCCTTATCTCTACGAAGGCACGCGAGAGTATGAGACGCGCTATTTGCAGACCTATCTGCAATGTCCCCGCAGCTTGGCGATTCTGGTTTGGGATGGCGACCAGTGTGTAGGCGCTTCAACCGTTCAACCGCTGGCTGATGCGCCGCTCGATATGCAGCAACCATTTTTGGATGCCTGCATGGATTTATCGCGTATCGATTATTTTGGTGAGTCGGTCCTGCTACGTGCATATCGCGGACAAGGCATCGGCCTAAAGTTTTTTGAGCTGCGTGAAGCGCATGCGCGCACCTTGGGTTTATCGACCTGTGCGTTCTGCGCGGTGCAGCGCAGCGATGATGACTCGCGACGCCCCAGCGATTACGTGCCCAACGATGCGTTCTGGCTCAAGCGTGCTTATCAAAAGCAAACCAATTTGCGTACGACGCTAAGCTGGCCTGATATTGGCGAGACAAGCTCCAGCGAAAAGCCGATGATCTTTTGGACGCGAGAATTAGCATGAGCAGCATCCGTCTCGCCTCTGCGCAATTCCCTGTTTCTGAACCTCAGAACTGGAATGTCTACGCCGATCAAATTCGTGCATGGGTTGCAGATGCTGCCAAGAACGGCGCGCAGCTCTTACTGTTTCCCGAATACGCTGCAATGTCTCTCGCCGCGTTATTCGATACAGAAACGCGCGCTGATCTGAACAAGCAAGTGCAGGCGATGCAATCGCTGCGTGATGATTATTTGGCGCTGCACGTTGCGCTAGCTCAGCAATATGGTGTTTACATTGTTGCGGGCAGTTTTCCTTGGCAGTGCGAGGATGGTCGCGTCGTCAATCGCGCTTGGTTCTGCGCACCCGATGGTCGCAGCAGCTATCAAGACAAGCAGATCATGACGCGCTTCGAGCGTGAAAGCTGGAACGTGACAAGCGGCGATGGCTTACGCATTTTTCGAACCAAGCTCGGCGTGATTGCGATCAACATTTGCTACGACTGCGAGTTCCCGCTGCTCGCTCGCGCGCAATGTGAAGCTGGCGCACAACTATTGCTGGTGCCGAGCTGCACAGATACCAACGCCGGTTATCACCGCGTGCGTGTTGGCGCTCAGGCGCGTGCATTAGAGAATCAGTGCGTCGTGCTGCAATCGCCATTGGTGGGCACAGCGCCTTGGTCTGCGGCGGTAGATATCAATGTCGGTAGCGCTGCGCTTTACGGCCCACCGGATTATGGATTTCCGGATGACGGCGTCATCGCGCAAGGCACGATGAATCAAGCGCAGTGGATCTATGCCGATATCGATCTGGATCAGATTGAGCGCGTGCGTCAGTCCGGCCAAGTGCTCAACTACGAGCATTGGTTTGAGCAGAACGCCTGCGGGATTGCGATGCCGAAAGTCGACATCATCGACCTTTAGAGATCAGGCAGTTTTCGGTAAGCCACCCAGAAACCAAACAGCGCAACCACTGCGGCTGAATAGAACACAGCTTCTGGCGACAAGCCTTCCCACAAATATCCCGAGGCGATGCTGCCGATAGAACCACCCGCGCCGTAGGCCACTGCGTTGTAGACGGCCTGCCCTCGCCCTTGTAGCGCACCCGGAAACAGACGCTGCACGTAATGCATCGCCACCGCGTGATACGCGCCAAAACTCAGCGCGTGCGCCATCTGTGCAATTAGCAATACCCCGATTGAATCAACTGCACCTGCGGTTGCCGCCCAACGCAGCACCGTTGCAGCCAATGCAATCAACATCACTTTGCGTGCGCCCAAATTACCGATGAAGCGAGCGGCGACCATGAACATACCGATCTCAGCAACAACGCCCAATGCCCACAGCAAGCCGATGTAGCTGTGTGCGTAGTTGTGCCGTTCTAGAAACAAGGTGAAGAAGTTGTAGTAAGGCGCATAGCTGAGTTGCGAGCAGAAGCACGCGAACAACAAGGCGAGTGCCACAGGATTTTTTAGCGCTGTCCAAATGGATGGACGCTCAGTTTGGTCGAGATGAATCGGTGGCGGCTCAGGCACCGTCCACGTCGATAGCGCCATGCCTAGCCAGAAGATGCCAACCAGCCACGGCAACCAAAGAATGCCGGTGCGATCCAGCAGCACGCCCAAGCCCAGCACTGTGATGATGAACCCAACCGATCCCCACAAACGCACACGACTGTAATCGCCGCCACGTGCAGACAAATGGCTGAGCGTCACCGCTTCAAACTGCGGCAATAAGGCGTGCCAGAAAACGGTGTAGCCCATCATCACTGCGCCAATCCAAAGCACGCTGGGCATGAACGGAATAATGAGGAACAGCGTCAGCGCAGCAAGGCTTGCGATGCGAATCAGCTTCATGCGGCCGCCGTAATGATCGGTGTACCAGCCCCAAGCGAGCGGCACTACGGTGCGCATCAAACCCATCAGTGCGTAGGCGATACCCATCTGCACTGGACTAAAGCCACGCGCAGCCAAATACGGCGACCAATACGGCATGAACGCGCCGACAGTCGCGTAATAGAAGAGGTAGAAGCTAGCGAGGCGCGGCTGCAAGCGCATCGCGCCTGCAGTCAGCGCGGACATTACGGGAGCTCGCCCGGAATTTTCGGAGTGGCGGGATTCACGTCAGCGTTCTGAGCACGCTGTCGGAGAAAGTGATCCATCAACACCAGCGCCATCATCGCTTCGCCAATCGGCGTTGCGCGTAAACCTACGCAAGGATCATGACGACCTGTGGTGCGCATGTCAGTTGCAGCGCCAGTTTCGTCGATGCTCTTGCCCGGTGTGGTGATGCTGGACGTTGGCTTGATTGCATAACGCGCATAAACCGTTTGGCCAGTGGTGATGCCACCTGCGATACCACCTGAGTGATTGCCGAGGAAACCCTGCGGCGTCATCTCGTCACGATGCGCTGTGCCTTTCATCTTCGCTACGGCCATACCGTCGCCGATCTCAACGCCTTTCACAGCGTTGATCGACATCAGTGCGTGTGCGAGATCCGCATCGAGGCGATCAAATACTGGTTCGCCCAAACCCGGCGGAACATTGCGTGCTTCGACGTACAGCAGTGCGCCGACCGAATCGCCGTCGCTGCGCAGTGTGTCGATCATTTCTTCAAGCGCTGGAACCTTGGCTGGATCTGCACAGAAAAACGGATTGCTATTCACCGCGCTCCAATCTTTACGCTCGCAGTGAATCTCGCCGATCTGCTCAACGCAGCCGCGAATCTCGATGCCTAAACGCTCATGCAAAAACTTGCGTGCAATCGCGCCAGCTGCAACACGTACTGCAGTCTCGCGTGCGCTGGAGCGTCCGCCACCACGATGGTCGCGCACGCCGTACTTCTGCACATAAGCGTAATCCGCGTGATTGGGGCGAAACACTTGTTTGATCTTTTCGTAGTCGTAAGAACGTTGATCGGTGTTGCGAATCAACAGCGCAATCGGCGTGCCGGTGGTTTTTCCTTCAAACACACCCGACAGAATCTCAACCTGATCGGCTTCCTTACGCTGCGTCACGTACTTCGATGTACCCGGCTTGCGACGATCCAGCTCAGGCTGAATATCTGCTTCGCTCAGCGTTAAACCTGGCGGACAGCCATCAACCACGCAGCCGATGGCCGCGCCGTGGCTTTCGCCGAAGCTGGTGACGCAAAATAATTTTCCGAATGTATTACCTGACATTTCAGAGACTCTTAATTAATTCTTCGCGAGTGATTACAAACACGCCGTCACCACCGCGTTCGAAATCAACCCAAGTGACCGGCAAATGAGGCCAGCGACTTTCAAATTCTTCGACACTGCCGCCCACTTCGCAAACCAGCAAGCCGCCGGGCATGAGTTGTGCCGCCGCTTCTTTGAGGATACGCGCAACGATGTTCATGCCATCGGCGCCCGCTTCTAAAGCCATCTTTGGTTCGTGCTGGAACTCTGCAGCCAGTGCTTTCCATTCCTTGGTCGGCACGTACGGCGGGTTGCTCACGATCAAGTCGTAAGGCCCGTTGAGCGACTTGAACAAATCGCTCTTGATCGCAGTGACGCGCTCGCCGATGTGATGGCGCGCAATATTGCGTTTGCTGACCGCCATTGCGCCAGGCGAGATCTCGCCGAGATCGACCGTAGCGTCTGGAAACGCAAACGCGCAGGCAATGCCAATGCAGCCGCTGCCAGCGCACAAATCCAAAATGCGTGAAGGCTCGCCTTGCAGCCAAGGCTGAAACTGCTTGTCGATCAGCTCGCCAATGGGCGAACGCGGAATCAACACGTCTTCGTTCACCTCAAAGCTGAGGCCGCAGAAGTCGATCTCGCCAATCAGATAAGCCGCCGGTTTACGCGTCTTTACACGAGCGCGCAGCAACTTCAGCACCGCCGCACGTTCTGAGGCGGTGATGGTGGTTTCCAGATAAATCGCTGGGACGTCGTTAGGCAGATGCAGTGCCTGCAATACGAGATGGAACGCCTCGTCTAGGGCGTTGTCAGTACCGTGCCCAAAGTGCAGGTCAGCACGCTTGAACTCGCTGGCGCCCCAACGAACAAAATCTCGCACAGTGCTTAGCACCGAAGTATCGTTTTGGGTGGCCATGGGGCAGATGCAGTATGGGATAATCGTTGGGCAGCAATTATACGCAGCCCAGCAGCAACGCGAACCTTCGGAGTGCCTGTGTCCTCAAGAATTCTTACTGTCGCGGTCGCCGTGGCAGCCGCTGTTCTGGGTCTGGCTGCAGCCAGCTTTTTGCTGCGCCCACCTACGATCGAGATTAAATCTGGCACTTTGCTGCAACAGCCTCGCCAATTGCCCGAATTCGCTTTGACTCGCGATAACGGCCAGCCTTACACGCTGGCTTCGCTGCATGGACACTGGACGCTGTTCTTCCCTGGCTTTATCACCTGCCCCGACGTTTGCCCAACGACGCTCGCTTTCCTCAAAACGCTGACGACCAAACTCAGCGCTGAAGGCCAAAAGCTGGACGTGGCGTTTGTCTCAGTCGACCCCGAGCGCGACACGCCTGAGCGCCTTGCCAGCTACGTGCATTATTTCAATCCAGAGTTCATCGGCGTGACTGCGAAGGAACCTGAATTGGCTCGTTTTGCGCAGCTTTTAGGCATCGCTTACAGCAAAGTGCCGAGCAAGGATGGCAAGACCTACACGATGGATCACACGGCCGCTTTGATTCTGGTGGACCCGCAAGGCCGCATCGCGGCTTACTTCACGCCGCCACATCAGTTGGATGTGATGAGCGCCGATCTTGTTGCGGTGATGAAGGGTAAGCAATGAAGCGACTCCTACTGATTCTCGCGGCGCTGACCGTCACCCCGGCATGGGCGACTTGTAGCGGTTTGCAGATCAGTGACGCTTGGGTGCGCACCGCGCCGCCGGGCGCGACTGTCATGGCCGGCTACGCCACGGTTAAAAATGTCGGCACGCAGAAACGCACCATCCGCGATGTAGCCAGCAAGGATTTTGCGGCTATCGAGATTCACAAGACCTTGCTCGAAGGCGGCATTTCCAAAATGCAGCTAGTTGAGACGGTTGATGTGGTCCCGAAAGGCGAAGCGCGCTTTGAGCGTGGCGGCATGCACCTGATGTTATTTGAGCCAAAGCGTTTGCTCAAAGCTGGCGATACACTCCAGCTGTCCTTCTCCTGCGGTGGCAAGAAACGCCTGAAGGCCGATTTTTTAGTCCAAGATGCGCCGTAAACGCCGAGCCGCGCGTCTGCTGAGCTACAGATTTTTCACATTAAGCTGATAAAAACGATTATGACAATGATTTCAAATGTTTATGGGGAAGCAGCAATGGGTGCAGTGATCTAAATGAATCCTGAAAATAACACCGACGCCAGCCGTGGCGATCTTCTGTTTGCTGCCGTGCAGTTGCGTCTGCCGACGCGCTTTTTGTCATGGCTGATGTTTTTGCTGACGCGCCTCGAGGTGCGTTGGTTCAAGAATTTATTCATCCGTATTTTGATGCGCAGCTACAACATCAGCCTTACCGAGGCTGAACGTGGACGTCCGGAAGACTATCGCTCGTTCAATGATTTCTTCACTCGTTCACTCAAGCCGGGCGCACGCCCTCTCGCAGAAGCTCCCGCATTTCTGAGTCCGGTAGATGGCACCATCAGCCAGCTCGGCACGATCAAGGAAGGCCGCATCTTCCAAGCCAAGGGTCACGACTACTCGGTGGTGGAACTGCTGGGCGGCGATGCCCTTACTGCACGTGAATTCATGGGCGGCCAGTTCAATACGATTTATCTGGCCCCTAACAACTATCACCGCATTCACATGCCGGTGAATGGTCGTCTGCGTCATTGGCGTTATGTGCCGGGCCGTTTGTTTAGCGTGAACCCAGCGACGGCTCGCGCCCTACCTGGCGTGTTTGCACGCAATGAGCGTGTTGTTGCGATCTTTGATACCGACATCGGCCCTGTGGCCATGGTGCTGGTCGGCGCTCTGTTTGTCGGTAGCATGGAAACCGTCTGGGCCGGACAAATCAGCCCACCGCATAAGCGCGAAACGGAAGGCGGCAACTTCATGACGGATCTGCCGATTTCGCTGGAACGTGGCGAAGAAATGGGTCGTTTCAATATGGGTTCTACGGTGATTCTGCTCACCGCGCCAGGCGCCGTGCAGTGGGACGGCATCGCGCAACCTGGCGCGACCGTTCGCATGGGTCAAGCCATCGGCCGCTAGAACTTAGTGCTGTCTTTGCGTTCTAAACGACAGCTAACGACACGAACCATGACTCGAATCCTGACCTGCCTTTTCCTCTGCGTCTCCCTAGCGGTGACGCCGCTTTATGCGCAGATCAGGGATATTGATCTGCCGCAGATGGGCGAGCCTGCTGACAACTCAATGTCACCGGCGCAGGAAAGAATTCTCGGCAAAGAAGTCATGGCCGAGTTGTACAGCTACAACTACACGGTCGACGATCCTGAGCTGGATGACTACGTCAACACGATTGGTTTCAAACTCGCTGCGTATAGCGCGACACAACCGCCACCGCTAACGTTTTTCATTGTTGCGGATGACCGCATCAACGCATTTGCGCTGCCTGGTGGATTCATTGGTTTTAACGCAGGCATCTTGTTGGCTGCTGCGAACGAGAGCGAAATTGCTGGCGTGTTGGGCCACGAAATGGCGCACGTTACGCAGCGCCACATCGCTCGCGCAGAAGAAGACACCAAGGCCGCGAATATTCTGACGTGGGCCGCCGTGCTGGCTGCGATTCTTGCAGGTTCGGTTGCCAATCCTGATTTGATTATTGCGGGCATTGGCGCAGGACAGGCCATCAACCAGCAACGTTCGGTCAACTACACCCGCGCACACGAGCAAGAAGCTGATCGCGTCGGCATTCAAACCATGGCGGCTGCAGGTTTTGATCCGAATGGCATGGCGACTTTCTTCGGTCGTCTTGAACAGCAAACGCGTTTGTACGGCAGTCAGGTGCCAGAACTTTTGTTGACACATCCGCTCAACACTTCGCGTATGGCCGAAGCGCGTTCGCGTGCAGCGGCGTTGCCCAAATCAAATTACAAAGATTCTCCAGACTTTCCGATTATCCAAGCACGCACACGCGTATTTGCTGCCGACTTGCCTAGCGATGCCGTGGATTATTTTTCCGGCGAGCTTGCTGCTGGCCGCAATACGCCTGCTAACAACTATGGCTATGCGATGTCGTTGTCTGGGCTCGGCCGTAATGCCGACGCACTGACAGCGCTCAAGCCTGCGCTGGAGCAATTACCTAAGCAGGTAAATATTAATTTGCTCAAAGGTCGACTCGAGTTGGCCTTGAATAAGCAGGACACGGGTCTAGCGACTCTCTCCAACACCTTGAGCATGTATCCGCATTACGCGCCTGCAATTTTTGCTTACGCCGATGCGCTAATTACTGCCGGGCGTCCTGAACAAGCCAGACAGTTGTTGATCTCGCGCGATCAGACTCTGGGCAAACGCATGATGACCTATAACCTGCTTTCGCAGGCTGCGCGTGAGAATGGAAACATTGCGGAAGCGTCGTATCAGATGGCGACGTATATGTTCCTGCGTGGCGACGCAGGCAATGCCATCGCGCAGATTGATGCAGGACTGCGTTGGGAAAAGTTGAACCCACAAGACCGCGCACGACTAGTGGCGAAGCGTCAGGAAATTCGCAACTCATTGCCTGCAACGTGGAGACCCGCCAAGACCTTGGCGTTCCACTAACTAGTTGAGCGATGCTCGCGTGAGCAATCCCTGCTCTAGCATCCAGTTCATACTGTCTTTCAACATGGTTTCCATCGGCTGCGGTTTGTAGCCGAGCTCGCGTACTGCGCGACGCGTATCGCAATAAATATTTTGCGAGAGCAACTCAACCGCATCGCGTGTCACGTCGGGCTCTCTGCCAAAAACCGGCGCCAGCATTTCTTCGAGAAACGCATAGCTGTGCAACATGCTCTTCGGCAACACCTTCGGGTAACGCTTAACCCCTAGCATGCGTGAAATTTCCTTCACGAGTCCGAGATAACTCGTCTCCGCGCCGCCGAGCAGATAGTTAGCGCCAATGCGTCCTCGTTCTGCTGCCGCGATATGTGCGCGTGCCACTTCGCGCACATGACAAAAACTACCACCACCTGAAGGCACAACCGGTAATCGTCTTTCTTTAACGAGACGGAACATACGTCCCCAGTTCTTAGTGTCGTAGGCACCGAGAATGTTTGAAGGATTGATGATGACCGCAGGCAACCCTTTATGCAGCGCGTGTCGCACTTCGCGCTCTGCTAATGCTTTGCTACGAATGTAATTGATGCGTGCAGCTGTGCCGCGCGTTGGCGTGTCTTCACTAATCGTGCCGCCATGCGATCCATACGCGACGATGCTGGAGGTCAATACAAACCGACGCGCACCTGCCTCGACTGAAGCGTTCACAACGTTGCGTGTGCCTTCAACATTGACGCTCAACTGCTCTGCATGCGAGCGCGACCACAGACTGGTATTGCCGGCAACGTGGAAAACGCAATCAACATTGCGAGGAATAATCTTTTCCAGGCTGCTGGCATCCGTGACATCTCCCCTAACGCCGCGTACCGAATGGCGTTGCAGTTGAGAGAGATCTGAGCCCGCGCGATGCATCGCCGTGACCCGCCAACCTTGCGCGAGGAGTTCCTCGATCAGGTTGAGGCCAACACAGCCAGTTGCGCCGGTGACGAATGCAGTCTTTGGCAAGACAGGTCTCCTTGGAGCACTCAAAGTGCCACAAAGTCGCTATAAGGCAAAGTCTTGTGGGCAATGAGCGCCCGCGTGGTACCTAGGCTTTGGGGCCTAAACCATCGTCGACGGGGGCAATCTGGCCCCATTGTTTGCAGCTTGGGCAGTGCCAGAACAGCTGACGCGGGTTAAAGCCGCAGTTGCTGCACTGATAGCGTGAGCTGGTTTCGATGAGTTTTAGTAAGGCCTGACGAAGGCTCGCAGCGGGTTTGTCGAGGCCTGCGGCGATGACTTCCGGGCGCTTTTCGAGCACATCAAGAAACTCCACCAGCACGGCACGCGTCGGACGGGTTTCGAGGCTCGTCGATAGATGACTCATCGAATCGATGCCTTCCTGACGCATCATCTTCGCTTCCACCACCAGCGGCAGACTGCTCGTGCTGACCTGCTTGGCGTCGGCGAGGAAGGTAACGAAATCATCCATTGCGCCTAATTTTTCACTGACGCGTTGTAGCGGGATCAGCATCTCAGGCAAATAGCGCGCATCTTGATCAAACGCACGACGATAAGATTTTGCAGCGAGATCAAAATCGCCTTCTGCTTCGCTCAGCGTGCCGAGCAAGAGGCTGCCACGTACGCAGTCTTTATCAGTGTCCAAAGCTTTACGAACCAGCTTCAGCGCTTCTGCATTGTTCTTGGCGCGACGTGCTTCATCGGCCATTTCGCAGTAGTACTGCGCAATCACAGCACGTTTGGATTCGCCTTTCGCCGCTTCAAGCTGACGCGCCGCTTGCATCGCTTGTTTCCAGTCGCGACCTTGTTCGTAGACGGCAACAAGCTGTTCCAGCGCAGCAGTAACAAATAAACCTTGCGCTGCTAAATCTTGAAACATCTGCTCAGCGCGATCCATCAATCCGGCTTTCAGATAATCCTGCGCCAACTCAAAACGCACTTGGTTTTGCAGTTGTGGATTCAGCGCCGGACGCGCAAGTAGCGTTTCGTGCACGCGCATCGCGCGATCCATTTCGCCACGTTTGCGGAACAGATTGCCTAGCGTCAGATGGAGTTCTGCGGTCGACTGATCAATCTCAACAGCCTGTGTCAGCGCTGCAATTGCTTGATCAGGATCATCGCCAGCAAGATGTGAAAGCAGACCGCCCAGTTGTTCCGTGCTCAGAGACTGCTGTTCTGGCTGCGGCATGCGCTTGGCCAGCGCCCAACCCAGCACAACGCCCAAAGGGAGTAACAGCCATGCGAGCAGGCTATCAACCATAAATAGCGATCACTTCTGCTCTTGATTGAGTGGAAGATCGCGCAGGTTTCTCAGCTCAGTCTGCGAATCACGCAGCTGGCGATGTAGGCGACGAATCTCACGCTTGAGTCCAAAAATGCGTGTCATGGTCAGCGCTAGCGTTATCACGACAGCAAAGCCAAAGACAAAAATAACGAGTGCGATCAGCGGCAAATGCGCTGAGCCGAATAGATAATAAAACTCGACAGTTTGGGCATTGAAAAAGCCCACAGTTGCGCCAAGACACAGCACAACAACAAGAACAATAAGCAATAAAGTCTTATACATAGGTTACTTTGTTAAAGTACCTTTCCTTCAGCAGCGCGGGCCTGAGCGTTGGCATTGACGCGTTCACGCATCTCTTTGCCAGGCTTAAAGTGCGGCACGCTCTTGGGTGGAATATGTACCGGTTCACCGGTCTTGGGATTGCGCCCAACACGTGCCGGACGGTGATGCAGCGCAAAGCTGCCAAAGCCACGAATTTCGACGCGATCCTTGCGTGCCAATGCGTTGCTGATTTGATCCAGCACGAGCTTTACCGCGAGCTCGACATCTTTCTGCATCAGATGGGTTTGTTTGCTGGCGAGGCGTTCAATCAGTTCGGACTTGGTCATGTGGTTTCCAAAACGCTAGGAAAATCATTCTTCTTGGTGTCTGTAGACAATAGAGAAAAAAAGAAGGCCGCGCAAGCGCGGCCTTCTTAATTTCCCCAATGTTTGCAGGAGGATAGACGGAAAACTTAGTTTCCGAGCTGATCCTTGAGAATGTCACCCAAGCTGGTCTTGCCGGTTGAGGCGTTACGGTTGCTGTATTCCGTGACGACTTCCTGCTCTTCCTGGATTTCCTTCTCACGTACCGAGAGGGTAACGATGCGGTTCTTGCGGTCCACGCCGATGAAGCGCGCTTCCAGCTCGCCGCCAACGCTCAACACCTTGGTAGCGTCTTCCACGCGATCGCGTGAGAGGTCGTTAGCCTTGATGTAGCCTTCAACGCCGTTACCGAGGTCGATCTGAGCGCCCTTGACGTCAACCGTCTTGACGATGCCCTTAACGATATTGCCCTTGGTGTTGTCAGCGATGAACTGCGACAGCGGATCCTGCTGAACCTGCTTCACGCCGAGCGAAATGCGCTCGCGTGCGCCGTCGATAGCGAGAACTACTGCATCGAGTTCCATGCCCTTCTGGTACTTGCGAACGGCGTTGCTGCCATCGTCGTTCCAGTCGAGGTCGGACAAATGCACGAGGCCGTCGATACCGCCGTCCAGGCCGATGAAGATGCCGAAGTCGGTGATCGACTTGATGGCGCCGTGAACCTTGTCGCCCTTCTGGTGGTTCTGAGCGAACTCTTCCCACGGATTAGGACGGCACTGTTTCATGCCCAGCGAGATACGGCGGCGTTCGCCGTCGATGTCGAGGATCATGACTTCAACTTCGTCACCGACGGAAACAACCTTCGCCGGGTTAACGTTCTTGTTGGTCCAATCCATTTCGGAAACGTGCACCAGACCTTCAACGCCTGGTTCGATTTCAACAAACGAGCCGTAGTCGGTGATGTTGGTGACCTTGCCGAACAGGCGGGTCTTCTCAGGGTAACGACGTTCGATGTCCATCCAAGGATCGGCACCGAGCTGCTTCAAGCCGAGCGAAACGCGGCGGCGTTCGCGGTCGTACTTGAGAACTTTAACTTCGATTTCAGCGCCAACCTGCACGACTTCTGCTGGATCCTTGACGCGCTTCCAAGTCATGTCGGTGATGTGCAAGAGACCGTCGATACCGCCGAGGTCCACGAACGCGCCGTATTCGACGAGGTTCTTGACCACGCCGCGGAGAACAACGCCTTCCTGCAGGTTCTGGAGGAGGCTGTCACGCTCTGCGCTGTATTCGGCTTCGAGCACTTCGCGACGCGAAACAACGACGTTGTTACGCAGCTTGTCGAGCTTGATGACCTTGAACTCGAGAGGCTTGCCTTCGAGGTATGAGGTGTCGCGAACCGGACGGACATCGACCAGCGAACCGGGGAGGAACGCACGCACGGTGCCAATGTCGACGGTGAAGCCGCCCTTGACCTTGCCGGTGATGATACCGATGACGGTTTCTTTGAGTTCGGTGGCTTTGGCCAGACGTTCCCAAGTTTTGATGCGCTCTGCTTTTTCCTTGCTGAATTTGGTTTCGCCGAAGCCGTCTTCAACGGTTTCGAGAGCCACTTCAACCTGGTCGCCAACGGCAATTTTCAGTTCGCCGTCAACCATGAATTCTTTAATATCGATGACGCCTTCTGACTTCAGGCCAGCATCGACGATGACTACGTCGGTGTTAACTGCCAGCACGATCGCGTTGACGATGGTGCCCGACTGCATTGATTGACCACCTTTAAGGCTGGCCTCAAATAGTTCTGCAAAACTCTCGCTCATTTTGATACTCGTTAAGTTGAACATCCGCCTAATCCTTTTTGGCGGGCCTGTTTAGTAAATTAGAGACCGAAATCCTTTTCAGTCCTTCAGATCAAACCGCGGGATTTCAACAGTTCATCTACCTTGGCCAATACTTCAGCCGGCGGCATTGAGGTTGTATCTATCGTCACAGCGTCACTTGCGGGTACCAGAGGCGCAACAGCACGACTCCGATCCCTCTCATCGCGCTGAAAAATTTCAGTACGAAGGTCGTCTAGGGTAGCACTGATGCCTGCTTCCCTCAACTGATTGAGACGACGCCGTGCTCGCTCATCTGGGCTGGCGTCGAGAAATATCTTTAAAACGGCGTCCGGAAAGATCACGGTACCGATATCACGGCCATCTGCAATCAATCCCGGGTTTTGGCGAAACGCGTGCTGGCGTTCCAGCAAAGCCACCCTCACCTCTGGAATTGAAGCGATTTTTGAAGCCATACCGCCGGTGGTTTCAGTGCGCACCAAACGGGTGACGTCCTGATTATTGAGAATAATAAGTTCCTGTTTTTCTTCTGTTTCTGAGAACTTAATATCTAGATTAGGTGCTAATGCGGCCAAAGCTTTGGCATCGGTCAACTCAATCCCAGTTTGGTGAGCGGCCAAAGCCAGCAAACGGTACAGCGCGCCGCTATCCAGCAAATGCCAGCCCGGCAAACGCGCGGTCAGCGCGCGCGTGACCATGCCTTTTCCAACGCCGCTGGGGCCGTCGACGGCAACGACATGGGCCAGAGAAGTCACATCATCACCTTGGGTAAGGGTGTGTTGGCGCTTATTTCGCGCCAGCGGCGGAGAGCCATTGGGTGCAGGGCAAGAAAGAGGGAGCGCTGCATAGTGACTCTATGTAAGCGACCGATGACGCCGCCATGCGTCCAATGGCTCCCGCCCCTTCGGGCTGCCGCCTCAAAAATTGCCATGCGTCGTTGCTCCTCCGTCATTTAGGCTCACTAAACTTCCTCCGTCGCGCCTAGCCTGGCAATTTTTGAGGGGGCAGCGCTGACGTGAAATAAGCGCCAACACACCCTCAATTTGAACTCAGCGCAGCCAGCTGCGTGAAATAGTCAGGGAAAGTCTTGGCGACACAGCCTGGATCGTTAATCCGCACCGGCACGCTGCCGCAGCTGGCGAGAGAGAAGCTCATCGCCATGCGGTGATCGTCATAGGTATCGATGGCGGCTGAGCGCAATACTTTTGGCGGCTCGATGCGCAGGAAATCTGCGCCCGCTTCGACAGTCGCGCCGAGCTTAGTCAATTCTGCAGCCATCGCAGCGATGCGATCGGTTTCTTTCACGCGCCAGCTGCCGATATTGCGCAGCACGCTGGGGCCATCAGCGAACAGAGCGACGACTGCAATGGTCATCGCTGCATCGGGGATGTGATTGAAATCAGCGTCAATAGCTTTTGGCTTGAAGCCTGCAGCCAAACCCGACGACTGCACTTCGGTCCAATCCTCACCCTGCGTGACGGTTGCGCCCATTGCGCTCATCACTTCTGCAAAGCGCACGTCACCTTGAAGGCTGCTGCTACCCATGCCATGCACGCGAATAGGTCCGCCTGCTAGCGCGCCCAGCGCAAGGAAATACGAAGCCGACGAGGCATCACCTTCGACTGCAAAGCTGCCAGGCGCGCGATAACGCGCACCTGCAGCAATCGTGTAACGCGGCGAACCTGCTGCAGTGGTCGAGCGCTGAACGTCAACGCCAAAGCGCTTCATCAGCGTCAGACTCAATTCGATATAAGGCTTGGAGATCAGCTCGCCTTCAACCTCAATCACCAACTCGCGCTCGCGTGCGAGCAGCGGCGCGGACTGCAGGATGCCGGTGAGAAACTGACTCGAAGCATCACCGCGCACACGCACCGGCTGCAGCGAGCGCGACTTTGCAGGCTCAACTAATAGCGGTGGAAAACCTTCGTGCGCTTCATAAGAAATAGACGCGCCGAGAGGACGTAGTGCATCGACCAGATCACCAATCGGCCGCTCATGCATGCGCGGCACGCCAGATAGACGATAGCGACCATTCATAAACGCCAGCACAGCGACTAGTGTGCGAATGGACAGTCCGGAATTGCCGACATAAATCTCGGCGTCGGTACGCGGAAACTGCAGCGCACCCTGCACTCGCCAACTGTTTGAACCCTCATCAACCAGCGACACGCCGCAAGCCTTGAGCGCTTCGCGCATTACACGCGTGTCGTCGGAATCAAGCAGGCCGGTTAGATGTGTTTCGCCGTCAGAAAGCGCGGCCAACAAGAGTGCGCGAATTGATACGCTCTTTGAACCCGGCAGACGCATTTCACCGCGCGCTGCGCGAATTGGCGCAAGGTCAAGAAACTCTGTCATTCAATCTGCGTCAGGTAGTGCTCGCGAGCTGCGCGTGCACGTTCAAAAATGTGGCTGACTTCATCCCAGCGATCTGCCGCGATCAAAGTCTGTAGCTGCTGCAAATCTTCAATTTGCTTGCCCAACAATTCGCTGACGCATTCCTTGTTGGCTTTAATAATGTCGTGCCACATGCGTGGCGAGCTGGAAGCGATGCGCGTGAAATCACGGAAGCCGCCGCCAGCGTTCGGGAAAATTTCGTGCTTGTGGTCGAGACGATCCAGCATGTCGACAAAGCTGAATGCCAAGAGGTGCGGCAGATGCGAAGTCGCTGCGAAGATCGCGTCGTGACGCGCAGGCTCCATCTCAACAACGCGCGCGCCACAGGCTTCCCACATCGCCAGAACCTGCGCTTTGGCAGCAAGGTCTTGCTTGGTGTGCGGCGTCAGAATGACGCGATGTCCTTTAAACAATGCCGGCTGAGAATTCGCCACACCGCTTTTTTCGGTGCCTGCAATTGGGTGACCTGCAACAAACCATGCAGGCACTTCTCCCCCGCAAGCATTAGCGACGTCACGCAATACAGACTGCTTGGTGCTGCCGACATCCGTAACAATCGTGCCTGGCTTCAAACCCGGTACCAGCGAGCGCATTGCTTCTTCGGTATGCAATACAGGCACCGACAAAACAACGAGGTCAGCATTCGACACGGCATCGACAGCAGAAGTCGCAACGCGGTCAATCACGCCTAACTTAAGCGCGGTCTCGCCTTGAACAGGATCTGGATCATAAGCACTGATCTTTCCAACAAAACCAGCCGCGCGCAGTGAACGAGCGAGCGAGCCGCCAATTAAACCGAGACCTACGATGGCGAGTTGTTGAATCACGCTTTTAGGATGTCTTTCAGTGCGTCGAGGAAGCGATCATTTTCGCGCTCAGTGCCAATGCTCACGCGCAGAAACTCTGGCATCTCGTATGAAGCCACTGGACGAACAATCACGCCGCGCTCCAGCAAACCCTGATGCACAGGCTTGGCATCGCGGCCAAAACCAATCGCAATGAAGTTGGCTTGTGTTGGCAGCACGGTCAGACCAAGCGCTTTCAGTTCTTTGCTGAGGCGTGCCACTTCACGCGTGTTCAGTTCAACCGACTTTGCAACGTGCGCCTGATCTTCAATCGCAACTTCAGCCGCAAGCAATGCAAGGCTGTTGTTGTTGAAAGGCTGACGCACACGATTCAGCAGGTCCGCCATTTCTGGACTGGACAGCGCATAACCCGCACGCAGACCCGCAAGGCCATAAGCCTTGGAGAAGGTGCGGAACACAACGAGATTCGGAAACTTGTCCAACAGCGCGCGCGAGTTACCGCTCAGCTTCGGATCCATGTACTCGTAATACGCTTCATCAAGCGCAACGATCACATCAGCCGGAACCTTGTTCAGGAACGCTTCGATCTCGCCTGGCTCCAGCCAAGTGCCTGTCGGGTTGTTCGGATTAGCGATGAAGATCAATGAGACATCAGGCGCCAGCTTTGCAGCGAACGCATTCAGATCGTGACCGAGTGGCATCGCATCGGTCATCGGACGTGCAGGCACAACAATCATTTCTGCGTCTTGTGACTGCGCAATGATTGAGTACACCGCAAACGCATGCGCCGAGAACATCGCCTTGCGACCCGGACCAAGATAAACGCGGCCGAGCAGTTCAATGATGTCGTTGGAGCCGTTGCCCAGCGTGATGCAATCGGCGGCGATCTTGTGCATCTCAGCGAGTTTTTTCTTCAGGCGAAAACCGCTGCCATCCGGATAACGCGCCAGATCAGTGCCCATGATCGCGTCAGCAACAGCCTTACGCGCAATCGGGCTCATGCCCAACGGGTTTTCGTTGGACGAAAGTTTCACTGCTTCCGCAACGCCGAGTTTGCGTTGCAGCTCTTCAATCGGCATGCCCGGCGTATAGGCCTCGAGGCTGAGGACGCCAGAAATCGCCTTCTTGTGAATTGCTTGAGTCATTACATTACCGCCAGCGGGTATGAACCCAGAATTTTGAAAAACGCCGCGTTGGAGCGCACGTCATCGAGCGCTTTTTTCACCAGTTCGTTGCTGGTATGTCCAACAAAATCGACGAAGAAGAAGTAGTCATTTACCGGCGAGCCTTTCATCGGACGCGATTCAATACGCGTCAGATCGAGCTTGGCATCGGCAAACGGTTGCAGCAGTTTGAACAGCGCACCCGGTTGGTTGCGATGTGCCGATAGCACTATCGAAGTAATGTCTTCGCCCGTGGGCGTCGGATCCTGTTTGCCAATCACGAGGAAGCGTGTGGTGTTGCTTGGATCGTCTTCGATGTTACTGGCGAGAATATTCAGTTCATACAACTGACCCGCTTGCAGACTCGCAATTGCAGCAACGCCTGCACCTTGATCCTGTGCGAGCTGTGCGGCGGCCGCGTTACTCGCAACGGTTTCGCGATCAGCCTTTGGCAAACGTGCATCCAGCCACTTGCGGCACTGCGCGAATGACTGCGCATGCGAATAAACCTTGGTGATCTTCGAAAGATCTGCATCTTTCGATAACAAGTGATGATGAATCGGCAGCGTCACTTCACCGCAAATACGCAGCTTGGTATGAGCCAGCGCATCGAGTGTGTGACTGACCACGCCGCCAATCGAATTCTCGACCGGCACAACGCCGTAGTCCGCCGCGCCGCTTTCAACGTCACGGAAAATTTCATCAATGGCTGCCGTCGGGCGCGCTTTAACGGAATCGCCAAAGTGCTTGAGCACAGCAGCTTGCGTGTAAGTGCCTTCGGGGCCGAGATAAGAAATCGTCAGCGGCGATTCCAACGACAAGCAGGCCGACATGATTTCGCGCATCAGGCGCGCAATCGATTCGTCGGTCAGCGGGCCGCTGTTGCGCTCCATCGCGCGACGCAGCACTTCCACTTCGCGGGACGGACGATAGTGATCGCCTGTATCGCCCATGCGTTGTTTGATGTGCGCAACATTCTGCGCGACGCGCGCGCGCTGCGAGATCAGGGACTGGATTTGTTCATCCAGTCCGTCGATCTGCTCACGTGCTTTGGCAAGTTCGTTTGGTGTCATGCCGGGCGATTCAATAAAAAAGGGGCAAGGGCGCGCATTTTACGCACTCCCTGCCCCTCTGTGTCTAAAGCCTTACTTGGCTGGGATCACACGTACCGCCAACACACCCTGAATCGCAGCAATTTCCTGAGCCACAGACTCTGGAATTGCGGCATCGACGTCCACCAAGGTGTAAGCGATGTCGCCACGTGACTTGTTGAGCAGGTCGGAGATGTTGAGGTTGTTCTTGGCCAGAGCGGTCGTGATCTGACCGACCATGTTTGGCACGTTGGCGTTGACGATACACAGACGGGTTGCGCCTGGTGCGAGTGCCAGAACGGCTTCTGGGAAGTTGACCGAGTTGCGGACGTTGCCAACCTCAAGGAAGTCACGAATCTGGTCAGCGACCATCACAGCGCAGTTATCTTCAGCTTCGCCAGTCGACGCGCCGAGATGCGGCGTGGCGATGACGCGCGGGTTGCCCTTGAGCGCGTTGCTTGGGAAGTCGCAGGCGTAAGCGTGCAGCGTGCCAGCGTTGAGCGCTTCAACCACAGCGGCTTCGTCGACGATTTCAGCGCGGGCAAAGTTCAGGATCACGCCCTGCTTCTTCATCAGCTTGAGGCGGTCAGCATTGATAAGGCCGCGGGTCGCATCGAGCAAAGGCACGTGAACCGAGATGAACTGCGACTTGGAGACGAGATCGTCAACCGACAGCGCCTGCTTCACGCGTGAGTCCAACTGCCAAGCGTTGTTCACGGTCATCGCCGGATCAAAGCCGTGGACGTCCATGCCGAGTTCAACCGCAGCGTTGGCAACCTTGACGCCGATGGCGCCCAGACCAATCACGCCCAACGAACGGCGTGGCAGTTCAAAACCAACGAATTTCTTTTTGCCGTCTTCAACCGCCTTATGCATGGCATGGTCGTCGCCGTCCAGCTTCTTCACGAAATCCAGCGCCTGCGGAATGTTACGTGCGGCCAGCAGCATGCCGGACAGCACCAGTTCCTTCACGGCGTTAGCGTTAGCGCCCGGAGCATTGAAAACCGGCACGCCGCGCTGCGACATCTTGGCAACCGGGATGTTGTTGGTGCCTGCGCCTGCACGGCCAATGGCCTTGATCGAAGGATTGATTTCGATCTTGTGCATGTCAGCCGAACGAACCAGCACGGCGTCTGGATTCTGGATTTCGGTAGCGACTTCGTAGCGCTCACGTGGCAGGCGTTCGAGGCCGAACACTGAAATATTGTTGAGGGTCTGAATCTTGAACATGCTTAAAACTCCTGAACTTTTAAAAATCCGCCACCGCATGTGCAGTGGCGTTTTTGATGGGGCTTAGCCGCGGATTAACCGTGTGCTTTGGCGAATTCCTTCATGTAGGTGATCAGCGCCTGCACGCCTTCTTCCGACATCGCGTTGTAAATGCTGGCGCGCATGCCGCCGACGGCGCGGTGACCTTTGAGGCCAGAGAGCTTGGCTGCAACTGCGCCCTTGAGGAAGTCAGCATCCAACTCAGCGTTCTTGAGCACGAACGGCACGTTCATCCATGAACGATCAGCCTTGGCGACTGGGTTGCTGTAGAACGGCTCGCTGTCGATGTAGTCGTACAGTGCTTTTGCTTTGCGCTCGTTGCGCTCGGCAACAGCCTTGAGGCCGCCCTGAGCGAGCAAATACTTGAACACGAGGCCTGCCACGTACCAGCCGAAGCATGGCGGCGTGTTGAGCATCGACTCGTTTTCAGCCATTTGCTTGTAATCAAAGATGCCCGGCGTCAGCGCCTGAGCGTGGCCGATCAGGTCTTCGCGAACGATGACGATGGTGAGGCCCGAAGGACCAATGTTCTTCTGCGCGCCAGCGTAAATCAGGCCGAACTTGCTGACGTCGATTGGGCGCGACAGGATCGTCGACGAGAAGTCGGCAACCAGCGGAACGCCGTTGGTTTCTGGGATGTCAGCAAACTCAACGCCATGGATGGTTTCGTTCGGCGTGTAGTGAACGTAAGCGGCGTTAGGGTCCAGCTTCCAGGTCGCGCGATCAGGAACCTTGGTGAACTTGTCTGCTTCGCTGGTGGCAGCGATGTTGACCTTGAGGTACTTGGCCGCTTCTTTCGCAGCCTTCTTGCCCCAGTCGCCAGTCACGATGTAATCCGCGCCGGTTTTGCTGCCGAGCAGGTTCATCGGAATGTAGGTGAACTGCGCGGTAGCGCCGCCCTGCAGGAACAGAACTTTGTAGTTCGCTGGGATATTCAACAGCTCGCGAAGATCCTTCTCAGCTGCCTGAGCAATCGACATGAATGGCTTGTCGCGATGCGACATTTCCATCACCGACATGCCGGTGCCGTTCCAGTCCAGCATCTCGGCTTGAACCTGTTTGAGGACGGCTTCTGGCAAAGTAGCTGGGCCAGCGCTGAAGTTGAATAGTCTCGACATTTCAGTTCCTTATATGACTAACTTAAAGTAAATAATCAGACTGCTGCTCGCAGCCAATTCTCAACATCCAAACCCGGCACATCGGCAAACGCCAAGGTGTCGTCGGTGACCAAAACCAGTTGATGAGCCAAGGCCGTAGCCGCTACCAGCAGGTTGTAGTTATCCATCGGCGCGCCGCCACCCTGACGCTGATAACCGCCCAGCGTGATGGCGTGCTGCGCTTCTGCCGCACCAAAGTCCAGAACTCGGACATTGGCAAAAAATTCTCTCAACAGCTTGCCGTAACGATTTTGCGCTCTCGTGTCAGCGCGCAAAGCCATTTCGGCTTCCATCTTCGCGATGATCGGCACTGCGATATCGCCCGGCCGCATGGATGACAAACGAACCGCAACCGGCAGCCGTCCTTTAATAGCGGCGACGACGATATTGCTGTCCAGCAAATACTTCACCAGCGAACGCCTTCAGTAGCCGACTCGGAACGCCAGGCTTTGGCTTCCAGCGAGTCATTCGCCGACTGATCCGGCGCAGGATTGCGGAAATGGTTTTTAAGCGCTTCCGGCCAATCCTTCTCTTCGTTGCGTTCCAGCCATTCCTGCACAGCTTTAACAATGATTCGGTTGCGCGTCAGATCCACGCGATCGACTGCCTTGTTCAGGCGCTCCACCGTTGCGTCATCAAAATGCACTGAGAAATTCATGGCTTAAGTCACAACATAACAGGTTATGTTAGTTTGCATGATCCAAACAAAAGGCGCAAGGTTTTAGCCCTTGCGCCTTGGTTTAAAGCTTACTCTGCAGTGGGTTCTGAGCCAGCGTCAGCAGCGTCTACCGCCGGAGCATCACCAACCACAACCGGGTCATCTTCAGACTCAATGCGGTCCAGACCAACCAAACGGTCACCATCAATCGGACGCATGATGCGAACGCCCTGCGTGTTACGGCCGGCAACGCGGACTTCTGAAGCACGGGTGCGGATCAGGTTGCCGGATTCGGAGATCAGCATGATGTCGTGGCTGTCGTCGACCACCAGCGCGCCAATCAAGCGGCCGGTCTTGTCGTTGAGCTGCTGACCAATCACGCCCTGGCCACCGCGGCCTTTGCGTGGGAACTGATCGACTGGCGTACGTTTGCCGAAGCCATATTCGGAGACGGTGAGGATATCGCCCTTGCTCGGGATGATCAGCGCGATGACGCGAGCGCCCTCGCCTGCGGTGTCGACTGCATCATCTGCATCGTCCACCACTTCGACGACTTCTTCGGCACCTTCTTCTTCGCTTGCGGCGAAGGTTTTGATCAGACGCATACCGCGAACACCGGTGGCGCCGCGACCCATCGAGCGAACGGCGGTTTCAGGGAAGCGCATGGCGCGACCTGCGTCGGAGAGCAGGATGATGTCGTTGCTGCCATTGGTCAGCGCGACGTCGACGAGTTCGTCATCGATACGCAGATCAACCGCAATCAAACCGTTGCTGCGAATATTGGCGAAGGCTTCCAGCGGCGTCTTCTTGACCGTACCGCGGCGCGTGGCCATGAAGATGAACTGGCCAGCAAAGTCGGCTTCTGCAAAGCCCTTGATCGGCAATACCGCGTTGATCTTTTCGTTGGCTTCGAGTGGCAGCAAGTTAACGAAGGGACGACCGCGCGAGCCGCGTGAACCGGACGGCAGTTCAAACACGCGCAGCTTGTAAGCCTTGCCCTGGCTGGAGAAGCACAGCAGCGTGTCATGCGAGTGCGTGACCCACAGGCGATCGACGAAATCTTCTTCCTTGGTTGCAGCAGCGAGCTTGCCGCGGCCACCGCGCTTCTGCGCCTGGTATTCGTCGAGTGCAACGGCTTTTACATAACCTTCGTGCGAGAGCGTCACCACCATATCCTGCGGTGGGATCAGATCTTCGCGTGCGATGTTCAGTGCAGCGCCGGTGATTTCGGTGCGGCGCGCATCGCCGTACTGTTCTTTGATTTCGAGCAGTTCGCCACGAATGACTGAGAGCAAACGCGCTTCGGAACCAAGAATGTCGAGGTAGTCGGCAATCGCTTCGAGCAGTTCCTTGAACTCTTCGTGAATCTTGTCCTGCTCAAGGCCGGTGAGGCGATGCAGACGCAGTTCGAGAATGGCTTGAGCTTGAGCTTCCGAGAGACGGTAGCCGCCTTCGACCAGTCCATACTCAATGCCGAGATCCGCAGGGCGCGATGAACCCGCGCCTGTGCGTTCCAGCATTGCGACAACCGGGCCAGCAACCCACAACTGCGCCATCAAGCCTTTCTTGGCTTCGGCAGCGTTCGGGCTGGCTTTGATCAGTGCAATCACTTCGTCAATGTTGGCCAGTGCAATCGACAAGCCTTCCAACACGTGCGCGCGCTCGCGTGCTTTGCGCAGCAGGTAACGCGTGCGACGCGTAACGACTTCGCGACGGTGACGAACAAAAATTTCGAGCAGTTCTTTCAGCGCCAAGGTGCGTGGCTGGCCGTTATCGATAGCGACCATATTGAGACTGAATACGGTCTGCAACTGCGTCTGCTGGAACAGGTTGTTCAGCACGACATCGACGTTCTCGCCGCGGCGCGTTTCGATGACCATGCGCATGCCGTCTTTGTCGGACTCATCGCGCAGTTCGGTGATGCCTTCAACGCGTTTTTCCTTGACCAGATCAGCGATCTTTTCAAGCAAGCGTGCCTTGTTCACCTGGTAAGGCAATTCGGTAACGATGATCGCCTGCTTGTCTTGCGAGCCAGCCACATCTTCGAAGTGCGTGCGTGCGCGCAGCACGATACGACCACGGCCCGTAGCGTAGGCATCCACCATGCCGTGCGCGTCGAGAATCAAGCCAGCGGTTGGGAAATCTGGTGCCGGAATCAGTTTCATCAACGCAGCCAGATCAATCTCTGGGTTGTCGATGACCGCAACGCAACCATCAATCACTTCAGAAAGATTGTGCGGCGGAATGTTGGTGGCCATACCGACGGCGATACCGGAACTGCCATTGACGAGCAGGTTCGGAATTTTGGTGGGCAGCACTGACGGTTCTTGTTCAGAGCCGTCGTAGTTGGGAATGAAGTCGACGGTTTCTTTGTCGATATCGGCCATCAATTCATGCGCGATGCGAGTCATGCGGATTTCGGTGTAACGCATGGCGGCTGGGTTATCGCCGTCCACCGAACCGAAGTTACCTTGACCATCCACCAACAGATAACGCAGCGAAAACGGCTGCGCCATACGAACGATGGTGTCGTAAATAGCGGTGTCACCGTGCGGATGGTATTTACCCATCACGTCACCGACGATACGCGCTGATTTTTTGTAAGGCTTGTTGTAATCGTTGTTCTGCTCTTTCATCGCGAACAAAGAGCGGCGATGAACAGGCTTTAAGCCGTCGCGTGCGTCTGGAAGTGCACGACCGACGATGACGCTCATGGCGTAATCGAGGTATGAACGCTTCATCTCATCTTCGAGATTGACGGAGAGAATTTCTTTAGCGAATTCGGTCATGTGCTCGGCCAAGGGCGCCTATTTTATGCGCCCAATTTCTAGTTAGAAAAACGATCAAAAAAGCAGCTCAGAACATCGTCTGAAATGGGGCTGTTTTTATTAGCGAAATTGTAACATATCGAGCCCTAAAAATAGGGCCTGATTCAAGGGCGATTTATAGGGCCAAAAGCTTGACGTTTGACCGTTTTTTAAGGGCGGGAAATTGATGCCCCAAAATAGAACCTGTCATTCCGAGGGAACCGAGGAATCTTGCTGCTATTGCACTGGCGCAAAACAGCAAGATTCCTCACAGCGTTCGGAATGACAATCTGGGCGCTTAACCCAACAGCGCGTTGAGCTTGTCCGCATCCGGATTGAGGATGACGCCACGCTCGCAGACGATGGCGTCAATCAACTCAGCGGGCGTGACGTCAAAAACCGGATTGAAAGCGTCGTAGCCAACAGGCGCAATCATCTGCCCACGGAACTCGGTGAGCTCCTTGGCTG
Organism: Stenotrophobium rhamnosiphilum; assembly: GCF_003052265.1. Taxonomy (GTDB): domain Bacteria; phylum Pseudomonadota; class Gammaproteobacteria; order Nevskiales; family Nevskiaceae; genus Stenotrophobium; species Stenotrophobium rhamnosiphilum. Next base: position 359,759 of record NZ_QANS01000004.1, on the reverse strand, counting down.
TGCGCTCTTCGATAGGAATTTCAGCGCCCGTGCGGCAACGCAGATCGAAGGTGCCACTCGGTGCCACCACCATGAACTTCACGCCGTGACGCTTGGCGGCTACAGCCAGCATGTAGGTGCCGATCTTGTTGGCGGTGTCGCCATTGGCGGCGATACGGTCGGCGCCGACAATGACCCAGTCGATCTTCTCGCGGCTCATCAAATGCGCGGCAGCGCCGTCGGCGAGCAGTTGCGCAGGGATGCCCTCCTGCTGTAGTTCCCAAGCCGTCAGACGCGCCCCTTGCAGCCAGGGACGGGTTTCTGTGTTGTAAACGCGGGTGATGCGATTGCGCGCATAGCCGCTGCGGATCACGCCCAACGCGGTGCCGTGGCCGCCTGTAGCCAGCGCGCCAGTGTTGCAATGGGTGATGACAGAAGCGTTCGATGGCAGCAGGTCAGCGCCCAGTTCACCCATCTTCAGATTCTGCGCGAGATCTTCGTCGTGAATGGCGATGGCTTCCTTTTCCAAAGCCTCAACGGTTGGCGTACGCAGCCAAATGCCGCGCATGCGCTCCAGCGCCCAACGCAGATTGACGGCCGTGGGACGCGAGGCGGCCAGAACTTCGGAGGCGCGGGCAAAAGAGTCATGCTCTTTCTGTACGGACAGCACCAAGCCATAAGCCGCCGCAATGCCGATTGCCGGCGCGCCACGCACCGCCATGCCATGAATTGCTTCAGCAACGTCTTTAGCCGTCAGGCAATCGAGATAGACCACTTCTGCTGGCAGCAGGCGCTGGTCTAGAAGTCGTAGACGGTTGCGATCCCAAATAATCGGATTAACAGCGTTGCTCATGTCGGGCTCAAGGCTCAGGTAAAATCGTTCCGCTAATTCTAACCTCCCGATTGTGAATCTATGCAGATTGATCTGCTTGTCTTCCCGCGCTGGCTCGTTCCGGTTGAACCCGCAGGTGTCGTGCTCGAAGAGCACGCGCTGGCGATCGACGCTGGCCGCATTGTTGCCGTACTGCCTGCCGACGAAGCGCGCCGCAGCTTTGAAGCGCGCGAAACGCTGACGCTCGCGGATCACGCCGTGATGCCTGGCCTCGTCAATGCGCATGCGCATAGCGCGATGACGCTGATGCGCGGCATTGCCGACGATCTGCCGCTGATGGATTGGTTGCAGAACCACATCTGGCCTACTGAAGGCGCGCACATGAGCCGCCAGTTTTGCGAAGACGGTCTGCGTCTCGCTGCGGCGGAAATGATTCGCGGCGGCACAACCTGCGTCAACGATATGTATTTCTTCCCCGATGCTTCCGCCGCGGTAGCCGACAGCGTTGGCTTACGCGCGGCCATCGGCATGGTGGTGTTGGACTTTCCTTCCGCTTGGGCGCAGAACTCAGACGAGTACATTCACAAAGGCCTGGAAGTACACGATTCATTTAAGGGCAATCCGCTGCTACGCGCAGTCTTCGCACCGCACGCGCCTTACACCGTATCGGATGCGCCGCTGCGCACCGTTCGTAAATATGCGAACGAGCTTGGCATCGGCATTCATATGCATGTGCACGAGACTGCATTCGAAGTTGCTAGCGCGGTTGAAGCCAACGGCAAACGCCCATGGCAACGACTGAAAGAATTGGATCTGCTCGGCCCTGATTTTATCGCTGTGCATATGACGCAGCTGAACGATGAAGAAATTGCTGAAGCCGCACAGTTCGGCGTGTCGATTGCACACTGCCCAGAATCCAATCTCAAACTCGCCAGCGGCTTTTGCCCTGTCGATAAATTGTTGAAGGCTGGCGTCAACGTTGCGATCGGCACCGACGGCGCGGCCAGCAATAACGATCTCGATTTGTTTGGCGAATTACGTACCGGCGCGTTGCTAGCTAAAGGCGTGTCAGGCGATCCACTGGCTTTGTCCGCGCCACAAGCTTTGCACATGGCAACGCTCGCAGGCGCCAAGGCGCTCGGCTGGGAACAGGAATTCGGCTCACTGGCAAAAGGTAAGTCGGCAGATTTCATCGCCGTAAATCTGGATCGCGCTGGCACACAGCCGGTTTACAACGTGTTGTCGCATTTGGTCTACGCCGCGAATCGCGATCAAGTCACCGATGTTTATGTCGCAGGCCGAGCACTGATGCGCGATGGCCTCTTGCTGACTGTTGATGAAAAAGCCGCTGTGCAAAAAGCACGTGAGTGGCAACAAAGGATTAAGAAATGAGCAGCAATGTGAATGTTGACCCCGGAGAGATTTCTCGCTTCGAAAAAATGGCTGCGACCTGGTGGGACCCGCGCGGCGAGATGGGCCCGCTGCATAGCATCAACCCTCCTCGCGTTCGCTACATCGAACAGTGCGCTGGTGGACTCAAAGGCAAAAAGGCTTTGGACGTCGGCTGCGGTGGCGGCATTCTCACCGAAGCACTCGTTGCCAAAGGCGCTGATGCCACGGGCATCGACTTGGCTGAAGCGTCGCTAGAAGTGGCCAAGCTGCATGGCTTGGAATCTGGCATCAAAGCCAATTACCAAAATATTCCCGCAGAAGAACTCGCACGTCAGCAGCCTGAAAGTTTTGATCTGGTGTGCTGTCTCGAAATGCTCGAGCACGTCCCTGCTCCCGCGCAAACCATCAAAGCCTGCGCACAACTCACCGTGCCCGGCGGCACCGTGGTGTTCTCGACGATCAATCGCAATCCGAAAGCCTACGCACTGACAATTCTCGGCGCGGAATATGTGATGAATCTAATTCCTCGCGGCACGCATGACTACGCCAAATTCATTCGTCCATCAGAGCTCGCGCAATGGGCTCGCGAAGCAGGCCTTGAAGTCGTCGCCATGAAAGGCATTCGCTACAACCCATTACTAAAAACTGCATCACTCGCTGACGACGTCGATGTGAATTACTTGATGCATTGCCGGAAGCCGGCATGAGCTTAAAAGTTAAATGCGTGCTGTTCGATCTCGACGGCACGCTGGTAGATACCGCGCCTGATCTGGGTGCCGCCGCCAATGCAGTCCGTATTCAGCAAGGTCTCGAACCGCTTCCTCTGTTGATCTATCGTCCCGTTGCATCTGCAGGCGCTCGTGGTTTGCTCAAGGTTGCATTGGGCATTGCGCCTGATCATGCAGACTTTCCTGCTCGTCGCGATTATTTTCTCGAGTACTACCGCGCAAACCTGAGCAAATTATCTGTGCTGTTTGATGGCATGGCAGAACTGCTCGCAGGATTTGAACGCAATGGCATTCGTTGGGGCGTGGTCACGAACAAGCCAGCTTGGCTCACCCAGCCTTTGATGGTTGAAATGAATCTTGCTGCGCGCGCCGCCTGCGCCGTCAGCGGTGACGATGTACCTAAGGCCAAGCCAGCACCGGATTCCATTCTGCTGGCCTGCGCGCAAGTGGGCTTGAGCGTTTCAGATTGCATTTATGTGGGCGACGATAAGCGCGATATCGATGCGGCCAAAGCGGCAGGCATGCGCAGCGTGGCGGCGGACTGGGGCTATCTGGGCGAGAACGGCCCCATTGAAGGCTGGCAGGCCGACGCGATTGCCCGTAAGCCGGCTGAACTCGCTCACTTACTCGGCATGGCGCTATAGTCGCCCTACGATTTCCGAGTCATTCCGCCATGGATCAGGCAGCGCAATTCACCAGCTTTAACCAGCTCAATAAGACGGCGATATTTTTGCGCGCACGTGCCAATCGTCATGCCTGGACTGGATTGAGCATTGCACTTGCCGCCTTATGTCTTGCCATGGTGTTCAGCAGCTATATGCAGTTCGGGACGCTCAGTCTCGAAACTTTGCAGGCGATCCAATTAAACAACCCTGCAATCTGGTTGTTGGATGTGATGCCTTTTCTATTCTTAGCTTGGGGGCAATACATCGGTACGGTGATGTCCTACCAAGCCGGCGCGATGCTCGCTGATGAAACTCGCGAGCTGCGCGAACAGAACACCAAACTCGAATACGAACTGGAACGTAAAGGTCATCACAAGCAGCTGACCGATCTACCCAACCAGTGGAGCTTTGCCGCAAAGCTGTCACGCGTGATTTCACGACGCGCCGCACATCAAGGTCGTTGCGCAGTACTCGTTATTGATACACAGCAATATCACGAAGTAGCGCTTGCACATGGTGACGACGCAGCACGCGAGTTTATTGATCAAGTCGCGCAACGCTTGAGCACAACATTGGCGGAAGGCAGCGTAATTGGTCATTTCGGTTATGACGATTTTGCGCTATTGATTCGTAGCGTTGAGAGCGAGGCAGAAGCTTTGGCGATTGCAGCGCGGGTCCAATCATCGCTGGATATGCCCTTACAGATTCGACGCCAGCCGATGAGTCTGCGCAGCAGCATTGGCATCGCCGTTTATCCTGAGCATGGCAGCGATTCCGCAAGCCTGATCCGTCATGCTGAAACTGCCAAGTACGCAGCGAGCGCCGCTGGCTTGGAGTGTCTCGCTTACAGACCAGAGCTGGAAAACGCGCGCAGCGAAATACCGCGACTCATTGCTGAACTACATGCGGCCTTGGATTGCGATGGCTTATCTGCAGATTATGTTTTGCAGAAATCACTGCGTGATGGCGAGTCACCGCGACTCCGCATGATTTGCCGCTGGACACATCCTCGACGTGGTTCGATTGAGCAAGATGAATTTTTAAATTTACCGGGTCGCCCGAGCCTGATTCATTCGTTGACGCTCTGGCAATTACGAGAAGCTTTCGAACGCCTAGCAGCAGAGCGACAAAGCGTGAGTCCATCAATGATGATGAGCCTGCGCTTGGGTGATGCGGCTTATAAAGATTTTCCGCTGGCCAAGACGGTCACCGGACTCCTGCGCGCGCACGACCTTCCCGACGGAGCGCTGACGTTGGAACTGCGGGAATCTGCTTTGCAAACCGATGCTGCTGCCATCGAGCAATTACAGATTTTGCGTAATAACGGCGTACGAATTTGTTTGGTCGGCATTGGTGGGCCGGGCGCTTCACCTGCTTGCGTGCTTTATTTCCCAGTCAATGAAGTGCAGTTAGTCCCCGCTCTACTCAAGCTAGCGAGCAATCAAGACACCGCACACCATGTTCTGATTTCCACAGTCAAAATGTTTGAAGGACTTAATATCAAAGTCACCGCCTGCGGCGTAGATAGTCCTGATTTACTGAATTTGGCCCGCAGCGCTGGCGCGGACTATGCGGAAGGTCTGGCAACACGCGGCAATGAAATCGAGTCCGTAAGCAATGTCTATGAGTTGCATCCTGCGTTGGCATAGCAGCTGCAACGCGGCATACTGATCGCCATCTTTCTCTAAACACGAACGTGAGCAGTCATGCTGGCGCTCAATTACCTGTCACGAACTATTTAAAAATGTCTGCTGCCCTGCCCCACGATTACACCCCAAAATTTGGCCTGCTGAAAGATCGCATCATCCTCGTTACAGGCGCTGGCGACGGTCTCGGCCGCGCTACTGCATTGGCTTGCGCTGGCTTGGGTGCAACCGTCATTTTGCTAGGCCGCACGGTTCCTAAGCTTGAAAAAGTTTATGACGAGATTTTGAAAGGTGGTGGCGCGACACCAGCCATTTATCCGATGAATCTTGTCGGCGCCACTTGGGCCAACTACGAAGAATTGGCTGAGACGCTTGAGCGTGAATTCGGCAAGCTCGATGGCATCGTTCATAGCGCTGCTCACTTCAAAGCATTTGCCGCGCTGGAAGATATGGATCCGCGCGAGTGGGTTGAAGGCTTGCAGGTCAATCTCACCGCCGCGTATACGCTGACACGCTTGTGCTTGCCGCTGATGCGTAAGAGCAGCGATGCATCGGTGGTTTTTGTTTCAGATTCTTCTGGCCGCAACGCCAAGGCTTTCCACGGCATTTATGGCATCGCCAAGACAGCAGTCGAAGCCATGGCGAAAACGTGGGCGCAAGAAACCGAGTTGGAACCAGGCCTGCGTATCAACACCTATGATCCTGGCGCACTCCGCACGCAGATTCGCGTTAAGGGTTATCCCGGCGAACTGATGGATAAAATTCCTGCGCCGGAAACTGCCGTGCCAGCGCTGCTTTGGCTACTTGGGCCAGATAGTCGCGGTAAATCAGGCCACGCGTTCTAAAAAAAGAGCCCGCATTTTGCGGGCTCTTTTTTATCTTCGACTAATAATCGTCGTCGTCGCGTTCTCTGCGGCGCTGAGGTTTTTTCGGCAATAGTTCTTCCAATCCCACGGCAGCCAGCAATGCTTTGAGCTCAAGCGGCTCAGCTTCGCGACAGCCACCAGTCTTGATGCCGCGACCCAATTCAATCGGGCCGTAGCTCACGCGAATCAGACGGCTCACTTGCAAACCTTGCGATTCAAACAAGCGACGAACTTCGCGATTACGACCTTCGCGCAGAACGACGCGGTACCACTGATTGGCACCCTCGCCGTCTTCGTTAGCGCCCGCTTCGAGTGAATCGAAATGCGCAGGGCCATCTTCCAGCTCAACGCCGTTGACGAGACGTTCAGCAATTTCTTCGTTCATTTCGCCCAGAACGCGCACCGCATATTCGCGAGTGATTTCGAAGCTGGGATGCGTCAGGCGACGCGCCAACTCACCATGATTGGTGAGCAGCAACAAGCCAGAGGTATTGATATCGAGACGACCCACGGCAATCCAACGACCGCTTTCGAGTTCTGGCAATTTGCGAAACACCGTGCGACGACCATCTGGATCATCACGCGTAACCAACTCGCCCACTCGCTTGCGATACAGCAGCACACGAACGGATTCTTCTTTTTTCGCCAGACGAACGGGCTTGCCATCGACTTTAACGCGATCAGTGTGGTCAATCTTTTGACCCACCGTTGCAGGCTGGCCATTCACCGTAATGCGGCCTTCCTGAATCCACTGCTCAATATGGCGTCGCGACGCGACACCTGCAGTAGCCAATACTTTTTGTATACGCTCGCTCAATTTACTTTCACTTCGTTGGATTCATCAGCAGGCGCTGCTGGCTCGGTTGCTTCTGTTTCAACGGCGGCTTCAGGTTCTACTTCTGATGCAACTTCGTCTGCTTCAACTTCTGATTCAGTGACAGCTTCTGCTTCTGTTGCTTCGGCTTCGACGACCAGTTCAGATTCAAGCTCAGACTCAGAACCTTCAGCGACTTCGGTGGGCGCTGGAATTTCGCCAAGCTTCACGAGTGCAGCGTCCAGAGCAGCAACGTCTTTAATCTCTGGCAAGGACGGCATGTCGTCCAAAGTTGTCAGATTGAAATCATCCAGAAACTGCGAGGTGGTGCCAAAGAGCGACGGACGCCCCGGTACTTCTTTCTGACCGACTTCGCGAATCCAGCCACGCTCCAACAATGTACGGATAATGTTCGGCGACATGGCAACGCCACGCACTTCTTCAATCTCGCCACGCGTAATCGGCTGGCGATAGCAAACCAGCGCCAGCGTTTCGAGTAATGCGCGTGAAAGCTTCGGTGGTTTTTCCTGCCACAGACGGCTGACCCACTCGGCGTATTCGCGGCGAACTTGAATGCGGAAACCGCTGGCAACTTCCTGCAGTTCTGCAGCGCGCGACTCAAGTGATGTGCCCAATTTATCGAGCGCTTCACGGATATCTTTTTTGCCGACGCCAAGATCAGCGGCCAGCAAGCGATGCAGCTGTTCAATCGACAGTGGCTGTTCTGAAGCGAGCAGCAGTGCTTCCAAGATTTTAATCAGCTTGTCGTAACGGCTTTCGTCCGGCGCTGACTCAGCAACGGCTTCCATCATTTCTATTTCAGTCCCAGTCACTGCTGTTCTCCACTTCTTCTGCCTTAGCCTTGCCGACTTCGATGAACAGCGGCTCAAAGGCGTTTTCTTGCGGTTTGATATGAATCAAAGCTGAGCGCGCCAGTTCCAAGATTGCGAGCAAGCAAACCACCACGCCTGCCTTGCCTTCTTCAGGATCGATCAGATCCATGAACTGCTTTGCGCCGCCATTCAGCTTCGAAAGAATGTGCGACATACGTTCGCGCACCGACAAGGGCTCGCGACTCACTTGGTGTCGAGTAAACAATTCCGCGCGTTGCATCACATCGCGGAAGGCCATCACCAGTTCGCGCAACGAAGGCTGTGGCAGCTGCGCAGAAACGGGAATGACTTCTGGTCGCGCTTGCGCAATAAACAAATCGCGGCCAACGCGTGGCATCACTTCGATCGATTCTGATGCAGTCTTGAAGCGCTCGTATTCCTGCAGACGACGCACCAGTTCCATGCGCGGATCGCCTTGATCTTCTTCATCTGGCGGCGGACGCGGCAACAACATGCGCGATTTGATTTCTGCTAGCAGCGCAGCCATCACTAAATATTCAGCGGCCAGCTCCAAACGCAGTTCATGCATCAGGCCAATGTACTGAATGTACTGTTGCGTAATTTTGAGTACTGGGATGTCGAGAATGTTGAGATTCTGGCGACGGATTAAATACAACAAAAGATCCAACGGCCCTTCAAATGCATCGAGGAAAACTTCCAAGGCATCGGGTGGGATATAGAGATCTTCCGGCATTTTATCGAGCGTTTGCCCGTGCACTTTCGGCAGACGCGATGCATCTACAACTTCGGCACTGCTTTCGGTTGCTTCGACGATTTCAGTCATGGCTTACTCGGGGATGAAGCCTAATGCTTCATGCACGCGCGCCAGCGTGGCATCTGCGCGCGCTGCGGCTTTACGTGCACCTTCGCGAAGAATGCTTTGAAGACCTGAGCGATCATCACGCACATCGCGGTACTTGGCTTGTACAGGCTTGAGACATTCAACCACGGCCTCAGCAACAGCGCCTTTGAACTTGCCGTAACCCTGACCGTTGTATTGCTCAACAATCTTGTCAAAGCTATCGCCAGTAGTGGCGGACAGAATCGACATCAAGTTGGACACGCCAGGTTTTTCGGCAATATCAAAACGTACTTCATTGCCGAGGTCGGTTACGGCTCGTTTAACTTTGCGCGTGATGACATCAGGATCATCGAGCAGATAGATGGCATTGGTTTCGGCATCGTCAGACTTGCTCATCTTCGATTCCGGTGTCTGCAAACCCATGATGCGCGCGCCAACGGGCGGAATCATCGGCTCAGGCACGGTGAAGATTGGGCCGTAGACATTGTTGAAGCGCTGCGCGACATCGCGCGTCAGTTCCAGATGTTGTTTCTGGTCGTCGCCCACCGGCACTTTCTTGGCCTGATAAAGCAGGATATCTGCAGCCATCAACACGGGGTATCCGTACAAGCCTGCGTTGATGTTATCGACGTGCTTGGCGCTCTTGTCCTTGAACTGTGTCATGCGATTGAGCTCGCCCATCTGCGTGTAGCAGTTGAGGATCCACGACAGACGCGCGTGCGCTGGCACATGTGATTGCACGAAGAGAACGTTCTTGCGCGGATCAAGTCCGCAAGCAATGTAGAGCGACAAAAATTCGTAGCAACGCTCGCGCAACACCGCAGGATCTTGACGCACAGTGATCGCGTGCAAATCAACCAGCATGTAGTAGCAGTCGAACTGCTCGTTGAGCGTGACCCAGTTCTTCAGCGCACCCAGATAGTTGCCGATCGTAAGACGACCAGACGGCTGAATGCCTGAGAGCACAACGGGTTTGTTATTGGAGAGAGTCATTCGTTAATTAAAAAGAGGTAATCCCTGCAGACCCAAAACGGTCGACAGCGCATCGCCGCTCAACATCAGCGGCCAGATCATGATTTTGCTCAGTATTCCGGTCACCATCAGCACGATCAGAATGACAAGACCGTAAGGCTCGATGCGATCCAATACACGCGCCTGCGGCTCCGGCAGCAAACCTGCAAGAACGCGCCCGCCGTCCAACGGCGGGAAAGGCAGCAGGTTCAGAACCATCAACACCAGATTAATGATGATGCCTGCGCGGGCCATCAGCAGCACGCCCAGCCACACACCTTCTTGCGGATTCATGCTGATCGCAATCTTTGCGAGTATTCCCCAGCCAATTGCCATGACCAAATTCGACATCGGCCCAGCAAGCGCCACCAGCGCAAAATCTCGGCGTGGATTACGCAGATTGCGAATGCCAATCGGCACAGGCTTTGCCCATCCAAATAGAAATCCACCCAGCATCAACATAATTGCGGGAACAAGCAGCGTGCCCATCGGATCAATATGCTTGATCGGATTGAGGCTCATACGTCCCAGCATTTCTGCCGTGCGATCGCCCAAGGCGCGCGCGGCCCAGCCGTGAGCGACTTCGTGCAGAGTAATGGCGAACAATACCGGTATAGCCCAGATGGCAATTTTCTGGACTAGCGAGACAAGATCAGGAGTCATTGAAGCATTATAGCCGTGAGAACCTGCGGCAAAGGCCCTCTCCGAACTATTTTCACGCTATGCTCGGGGGGCTAACCAACATAATTCCGTATGCCCTTAATACTTGCTGTTCTAGCCGCGATTCTGGCCGTTTTGGCCGCCGCCGTTATCTGGCGTAGCGATAACTCACGTGCAGACCGCTGGCTTGCCGCCGGCGCCATCACTCTGCATGCAGCAGCCTTGGCCCATCAGATCTTCCACGGTGGGTCGATCACGATCGGCATCAACGAGGCGGTCTCGCTGTTTACCTGGCAGTCCGCCATTTTGCTGTGGGCCTTCTGCTGGAAAGAACCCCTACGTGGTCTCGGCTTGGTGATTTATCCGTTCGCTGGCTTCTGGGCCGTTTGGGCTGCGATATGGCCCACCGATGTCACTGGCGTCGTGATTAGCGACTGGACGATCCGCACTCATATTGTGTTGTCTTTGTTCAGTGCTGGCGTATTAACGTTGGCAGCAGTTCAGGCCGGTGCGCTGGCCTTGCAGGATCAACTGCTACATGACCCCAAACGCGGTCGCATCATGCTGGGGTTGCCGCCGCTGCAGACCATGGAACGCTTACTGTTCCAGCTGATTGGCGTGGGCTTCTTCCTGCTGAGCCTTACGCTGCTCTCCGGACTTTCGTTTATTCGCGACTGGCTCGCTCAGCATCTCGCACACAAAACGATTCTGTCGCTAACCGCCTGGATGATTTTTGGCACCCTGCTTTGGGGTCGCTGGCGCTATGGCTGGCGCGGCCGCACAGCAATCCGCTGGGCGCTATCGGGTTATGGTGTGCTGATCTTGGCCTACTTCGGATCCAAGATAATTCTTGAAGAATTCTTAGGAAAACACTGGACTTAGGAAACATTCTTAAAGTAGGACGGCTTGACAGAGCCGCTTTGCTTTCCGTAGTTATGTGTCGACACGGCCTTGCGAGACCGCGCTCTCTTGAACGAAATACCTCTAAATTTTTTCATAGCCCTACTGGTTGTCCTGATTCTGCTCTCGGCGTTTTTCGCTGGGTCAGAGACAGCGTTGATGTCGATCAACCGCTACCGTTTGCGCCATCTGGCCAAGCATGGTCACCGCGGCGCGCAATTTGCTGAAAAGCTGCTCAAGCGCCCGGATCGCCTGATCGGCATGATCCTGCTGGGCAATATCGCAGTTCACTCAGCGTCTTCCGCGATCACTACCTTTATCACTCTGCGCCTTTGGGGCGAGAGCTGGATTGCGGCAACAACTGGTGTTCTGACGCTATTTATCCTTATCTTCGGTGAAATCGCGCCAAAAACGCTTAGCGCTCTTTATCCTGAGCGCGTAGCCATCCCCTCGTCTTACATTTATATCGTCCTGCAGTGGATTCTGTTCCCGCTGGTATGGATGACTAACCTCATGAGCAATGGCGTACTGCGCCTACTGGGCGTGTCGCCAGAAGATGCGGCCGAACACAGTCTTAGCGTAGAGGAGTTGCGCTCGGTCGTTGCCGAAGCTGGCGCCTTGATCCCGCAGCGCCACCAACGCATGTTGCTTTCGATTCTGGATCTCGAAAAAGCCACCGTCGAAGACATCATGGTGCCGCGCAATGAAATCATTGGCATCGACATTTCAGAGCCTTGGGACGTTGTCCGCGAAGAGATCATCAGCAGCCAGCACACGCGTTTGCCGGTGTTTGATGGATCGATTGACGACCTTAAAGGCGTCGTTCATCTGCGTCGCGTGGTTCGCCTCGCTGCTGAAGATAAGCTGGATACCGAATCACTACTGACGCTGGTTCGCGAGCCTTACTTCATTCCAGAAGGCACGCCACTGAATCAACAGCTGCTGAATTTCCAAAACCAGAAGCGCCGCATTGGCTTTGTCGTCGACGAATACGGCGACATCCAGGGCTTGGTCACGCTTGAGGACATTCTTGAAGAAGTGGTTGGCGAGTTCACGTCTGATCCCGCAACGAGCATGAAGAATGTCTACGCGGATCCCGACGGCAGCTTCCGCGTCACTGGCTTTGCCACCATTCGCAGTCTCAATCGCAGGCTGGGTTGGAAGCTGCCTGTCGACGGCCCGAAAACGCTCAATGGATTGGTGCTCGAAAAGCTTGAGAACATCCCGCAGCCGGGACGACGCTTGGATATCGCTGGCTATGACATTGAGATCACGGAAACTCGCGCCAACGCGGTGAAGTCAGCACGCATTCGTCCGCCGACCTTAATAGCTTCTGCGCCCAAAGCCAAAAAGGTTCGAGCGATTCACTAAGCAGCGTACTAAACGAATTGCAGCGCCTGTTCCAGACGCGCGACTGGCGTCACTTCAATATCTAGTTTCACGTTTTTCCGTAGGCGATTGCCTTCAGGGATGATGGCGCGCTTAAAGCCGTGTTTTGCCGCTTCGATTAAGCGCTCTTCCCCGCCCTGCACCGGCCTGATTTCTCCAGCCAAGCCAACTTCACCGAAGACCACCATGTCGTTCGGCACCGGTCGTCCACGCAAGCTGGACAGCGCTGCCATCAATAGCGGCAGATCCGCAGCGGTTTCTTGAATGCGCATGCCGCCGACCACGTTGGCAAAAACGTCCTGATCTCCAAAGGTAATGCCGCCGTGGCGATGCAGCACTGCCAACAGCATGTTCATGCGATTGCCTTCCAACCCCAGCGTCACGCGACGTGGATTGCCAAGTTGAGACTGATCAACGAGCGCCTGCACTTCAACCAATAGTGGTCGACTGCCCTGACGCGTCACCGTGATCACACTGCCCGGCACCGGTTGCTCATGTCGCGACAGAAACAGCGCAGAAGGATTGCTGACTTCCTTTAGGCCGCCATCCGTCATCGCAAACACGCCCAGCTCGTTGACCGCGCCAAAGCGGTTTTTAACGGCACGCACAATGCGATAACGGCTGCCTGCGTCGTGCTCGAAATACAGAACCGTATCGACCATGTGCTCAAGCACGCGTGGCCCGGCAATGGCGCCTTCTTTGGTCACATGGCCGACCAGCACAATCGCGGTCTGGCTGCTTTTGGCGTAACGAACAAGCTGCGCCGCGCATTCACGCAGCTGTGAGACAGATCCGGGGGCAGAATCCAGCGTGTCAGTGTTCAGCGTTTGGATGGAGTCGACCACGACAAAGCCGGGTTTCTCTGCGGCCATCAGCGCAATAATCTGCTCCACGCTGGTTTCCGTGACCACGGGCAGGTCCATCCGCGGCAGATCCAAGCGCTTGGCGCGCATATGAACCTGTTGCAGCGACTCTTCACCCGTGATGTAGAGCGTCTTGAGCTTGCCCTCCACTGCGGCAAGCACCTGCAGCAACAATGTGGATTTTCCTATACCGGGATCGCCGCCAATAAGGATTACTGCACCAGGGACAATACCGCCGCCTAGCACGCGGTCCATTTCGGATAGTCCAGAGGCGGTACGCGGTTCATCTGCGATACTGATTTGATCGAGGCGCTGCACCTGACCAGCGGCTGCGCTGGACGGACGGTGCTTGGTTGAGATGGCGGCCGTCTCGACTAGAGTGTTCCAGGCCCCACAATCGCTACACTGTCCGGCCCATTTGCTACTCGCGGAACCGCAGCTTTGGCAGACATATTGAGTTTTAATTTTAGCCATCGGGTGCGGGTGCGTTTTTTAGTGAGCGTAAAAAAGTTAGTATCAGCTTAGCAGCACAAAATGCTTGAGGCGCTTCAGTGGTAAAAGAAAAAAAATGGACCAAGGAGTGGTTCGAGGGGTTTATCGCCGGAGCAGTGGCGATCGTTGTCGCTGATCTATTGATCGCACAATTCATACTTCTTTCAGGACATTCCATCTGGCTGAGGTTATTTCTTCCGGCGTTAGCGCTGGGGGCCGCGGCTGTCTACGCTTTCAAGAAGCAGTTCGGCGGGATTGACGGCATCGAGAAGCTAATTCCAACCGTGCGGAGTTCGCCAGCGGCGAGCACCGCGCCTGAGGGTCCTGATTCCAACAAGATGCAGGCACTCGCGCTGCAAGGCCAAGGCCAGTTGGATCAGGCTTTTGAAAAATTCCGCCGCATACAGCCGGTCGATAGTCGCTTGTTGGATTTGCTCTACAACCTCGCTTTGGAATTTGAGCGTAAGCGCGAATTCAAAAAAGCAGAATCGGTTTACTTGCACATTACGCAAACCAATAAAGAGTACCGCGACGTACAACAGAAACTGAGTCGCGCAAAACGACTCGCAGAAACCGAAATTCTTGGCGTTGGTTCCATGAGTGCGACAGCCAGTCCTGTCGCCGCGAAAACAGCCATAGGCACAGAAAAGCCCATGCTCGGCCGCTACCAAGTCGAAAAAGAATTGGGCAAAGGCGCAATGGGCGTCGTCTACTTGGGACGTGATCCCAAGATCGGCCGCACCGTCGCTATTAAAACGATGGCACTCGCGCAGGAATTTGAAGCTGGCGAATTGCTTGAAGTTAAGCAGCGCTTTTTCCGCGAGGCAGAAACAGCTGGCCGTTTATCCCACCCAAATATCGTTCAAATTTTTGATGCTGGTGAAGAGCATGACTTGGCTTATATCGCCATGGAATTCGTCAGAGGCTCTGATCTCACCAAGCACATCAAGCCCAGTGATTTGCTGAGCCCTAGCGAAGTTCTGCGATACGTTGCAGACGCAGCAGATGCGCTCGATTACGCACACAAAAATGGCGTTGTACATCGCGACGTTAAACCTGCAAACATGATGCTGCTCGCAGAAACCAAAGTGATCAAGCTGATGGACTTTGGCATTGCGCGCCTAGCGGATTCCAGCAAAACCAAAACTGGCATGGTGCTAGGCACGCCGTCTTACATGTCGCCTGAGCAGTTGTCAGGCAAAAAAGTCGATGGCCGTTCTGACTTGTTTTCTCTCGGCGTTACGCTGTTTCAGTTGCTGACAGGCTCGCTGCCTTTCAAGGCAGATTCAATGGCAACGTTGATGTTCAAGATCGCCAACGAGCAGCACACCAATGTGTGCACTGTTCGCTCGGATTTGCCACCGCAAATAGATGCAGTGATTAATCGTGCATTGCAGAAAACTGCAGAAGCGCGTTACAGCAATGGCAACGAAATGGCGCGCGATCTGCGTGCGGTTTTGAGCACTCTTTCCTGAGTTTTGTATGGCGCTTAAAAATAAAATATCGACTGCGCTGCTGACTGATACAGGTCGTGTACGTAACAACAACGAAGACGCGGTTGCTGAATCCGTGGAGTTGGGTTTGCTGGTGCTTGCCGACGGCATGGGTGGTTACAACGCCGGCGAAATCGCGAGCGGCATTGCAACCAACACCGTGCTGGAGACCGCACGCAAAGAGTGGAAAGATCTCAAACATGGCGTGATTGATCATGAGACTGGGTACAGCGTTGAAGCGCTGATGCTCAAGCGTGCTGTTGAAGCCGCACACTCGACGATCTTTCAGGTCTCGCAGAGCCAGCCGCAGTGCGCTGGCATGGGCACCACCGTTGTTGCCTGCATCTTGCATCAAGACATTCTGTCGATCGCCTATGTTGGCGATTCACGGCTATACCGTTTCCGCGATGGTCGCCTAGAGCAAGTCACACGCGACCATTCCTTGCTTGAAGAATTGATCGCGCGTGGGCACTACACGCGCGATGAGGCAATGAACCTGGTTCGCAAAAATATTGTGACGCGCGCGCTGGGCGTAGAAGATGTGGTCACCGTTGATCTGATCGAAGACACATTGGAGGTGGGAGACATCTTGCTCCTTTGCTCTGATGGCCTGAACGATATGATCAGTGACGAAGTTATCGCCTTAACACTAAACAAGTATGCTGCTAATGTTGAGCGAGCCGCCAAAGAGCTCGTTCGATTAGCCTTGGAAAATGGTGGAAAGGACAATGTAACGGTTGCTTTGGCCCGCGTAGATGCCTCGCTGATGCGTAGCAGACGCTGGTACGAACGACTCATGGAATGGTTCTAAGAGGATATATGGGCAAGTTGATCGTCACGGACGGCAATGGCAGCACGCAGGAAATCCTGCTCGACAAGGAGCGCGTCAGCATTGGCCGTCATCCCGACAATGACATTAGCTTGAATGACAAAGCCGTCTCTGGTCATCACGCTGTGATCATTACCATCCTGCAAGATTCTTTCTTGGAAGATCTGGACAGCACCAACGGCACGCAAGTTAATACCAAGCAAATTGCCAAGCATCCGCTGATGGATGGCGACGTCATTTCCATCGGCCGCAACACGATGAAGTATGAAGGCACGAAGGTGGCTGAAGAGGACTTCCAAAGGACCATGGTTCTGAAGCCCGGCCAATTCTCCTCAGCTTTCGACTCTCAGAAGATCGATGCAACAAAGCCACTGATTGGCAAACTCAAGGTCGCCAACGGCGCGAATGCTGGCAAAGAATTGGAATTGACCAAAGCGCTCACGACCGTCGGCCGTCCGGGTGTTCAAGTCGCTGCAATTACTCGCCGTGCAGACGGTTACTACATCGTCCACGTCGGCGGCGCTCAAACCAAACGCCCGCTGGTTAATGGCAAAGAAATTGATAGCCAAGCGTTCAAGCTAAATCACCAAGACATGATTGAACTGGCTGGCACTCAGATGAATTTCATCTTGGCTTAAGCTTTAATGAGCGAATAAAAAAGGCCCTTCGAGGGCCTTTTTTTATGTCCATGGATGGACGGTATGTCGCGGGCGCAGGATGCGCAGGAGCGACATGTTCGGAAGTTTCAGAAATGCTTGTAAACAAACTGCACACGCTGTGTCAGTCCACAAAACAGTTCATAAGCCAAAGTACCCGCATGGGCCGCGATCACTTCAGCAGGCAATCCCTCGCCCCATAAACGCACGGTGTCGCCAATCTTGGCATTGGGCACTGTGCGCAGATCGATGGTGATCATATCCATCGAGACGCGTCCTGCCATCGGAACTAGCGTGTCATTAACGAGAACCGGCGTGCCATTCGGCAGGATTCTTGGCACGCCGTCGGCATAACCAACTGCAACCACACCAATCGACATGCGCTCGGGGCAGCGATAGGTTTGTCCGTAACCGATACCCTCGCCCGCATCGTATTCACGAATCGCAATCAGGCGACTCTCCAGCGTCATCGCCGCTCTGAGTCCAAGATCAGCTGCGCTGCGATCTGGCAAAGGTGAAGCGCCATAAATCATCAGGCCCGGACGGACCCAATCGCCGTGCGTTTCGGGCCACGCCAAGATGCCTGCAGAGTTGGCGATTGAACGCGCTCCTGGCAAACCTTTTAGTGCGGCATTAAATTTTTCGATCTGCTGCTGCGTGGCCGGATTGTTCAACTCATCCGCGCAAGCCAGATGCGTCATCCAACCCATGAAGCGCCAGCGTGGACGACGCTTAAGAATTTCAACAAGACTCGCAGTCTCGTTTAGCGGAAAGCCCAAGCGATGCATGCCGCTATCGAGCTTGAACCAAATCGAAACTTCAGCACTTTCGGGCAGCGCTTCCAGCAGGCTTAGCTGCCAATGGTCATGCACAGCAATCTGGAATTGCTCATCCGCAGCGAGCACAGCTTCTTCAGCGGAGAGAATACCTTCGAGCAAGACAATGGGAGTCTTGATGTGTGCCTGGCGTAATTGAATTGCTTCTTCCAGACACGCGACAGCAAACGCATCAACGCCTGTGCTTTCCAGCGCGCGCGCAACCGGCACTGCACCATGCCCGTAGGCTTGTGCCTTAATCGCCGCCATAACGCGCGACTGCGGTGCGTAGCGACGAACCTGTGCGAGGTTGTGCTGAATCGCCGCGAGATCAATCGTAGCAATGACTCTTGGAATCATGAGCCGCTGTAGTCGCCGTAGCCTTTGGCCAGATTTTCAAAGCGCGTGAACTTGCCGAGGAACGCCGCCTTCACGGTATCCAACGGTCCGTTACGCTGTTTGACGATGATGATTTCTGCCGTGCCTTTTTCAGGCGATTCTTTGTTGTAAACCTCGTCGCGATAAAGCAAGGCGACGATGTCGGCGTCCTGCTCAATACCGCCGGATTCACGCAAGTCCGACATACGTGGACGTTTGTTGTCGCGCTGTTCTACGCCGCGATTCAACTGCGACAGTGCGATGACTGGAATCTCCAGTTCTTTGGCCAGCGCTTTCAGGCCACGAGAAATTTCTGAAATTTCGTTGGTACGGTTTTCTTTGGTGCCTGGCACCTGCATCAACTGAATGTAATCCACAATGATGAGTTGAATGTCATGACGCTGTTTCATGCGTCGCGCGCGTGCACGAAGTTCTAGCGGTGACAGTGCGCCGGTAGCATCGATATAGAGCGGTGCTTCGCGCACTCGCCCACCTTCTGATGTCAGGCGATCCCAGTCGCGATCTTCGAGTTCGCCGCTACGCAGCTTGCCCATATCGATGCGCGCAAACGATGACAGCACACGCAGTGCCAGCTGGTCGGCGGGCATTTCCATACTGAACACAGCCACGCCTTTTTTCTCAATCAGCGCAACGTGCTCTGCAATGTTCATCGCGAAGCTGGTTTTACCCATCGACGGACGTCCTGCGATGATCACTAGATCGCCTGCATGAAAGCCGGTGGTGAGTCTGTCGAGATCATCAAAGCCGGTTGGCAAACCGGCGAGTGAGCCCGGATTGGTGCGCATTCTTTCAATGCGTTCTTCCACCATATCCATCAAGCGCGGCATCATTTCGTAACCGCCTGAGGCATGCGCAGACTTGTTGCGGATGGCAAATACTTTTTGTTCTGCGACGTCGATCAGTTCTGAATGACCGCGACCATCTGGGCGGAAACCCAATTCAGCGATATCGCCGCCCGCTGCAATCAGCGTGCGCAGCACCGAACGCTCACGCACGATTTCTGCGTAAGCCATAACGTTGGCGGCGCTAGGCGTGTCGTTGGCGAGCGTGCCGAGATACGGCACACCGCCCGCATCTTCAAGCTTGCCTTGATGGCGCAAGTGCTCGCAGAGCGTGATGAAGTCGCAAGGTTTGTTTGTGCCGCAGAGTTCGGCGATCGCGCGGAAGATCAGCTGGTGATCGGCGCGATAAAAATCTTCTTCGTTGATGCGATCCGCAAGGTCGTTCCAAGTCCGGTTATCCAGCATCAAACCGCCGAGTACAGACTGTTCGGCTTCGATTGAATGCGGCGGTAGTTTGGGCGATGGGCTCACAGGATTCCCGTATTTTTACGCTTCAAAATAAAACGGCCCACACTGCAAAGTGCGGGCCGTTGAGTGTAACTCAGAGCAAGCCAGAATTTAGGCTTTCTCGTCCTCAACCACGATGGTCAGCGAGGTTTCGACTTCGGTGTGCAGACGCACAGCAATGTCGTAGCTGCCGGTCTGGCGGATAGCGCCAGAAATCAGGTCGATTTCGCTCTTCTCGATCTCGATGCCCTGAGCAGCAGCAGCGCGAACGATGTCAGCAGGACCTACGGAACCGTAGAGCTTGCCTTCTTCAGCCGAGCGAGCCTTGATCACAACCTTCTTGCCACCGATCTTCTCAGCGCGTGCCTTAGCAGCGTTGAGGCTATCGCCAGCCTTCTTGATCAGATCAGCTTTGCGAGCTTCGAAAACCTGACGGTTTGCTTCGGTTGCTGGCAATGCTTTGCCCTGCGGGAGCAGGTAGTTACGGCCGTAGCCAGGCTTAACCTTAACGGTGTCGCCCAGATCGCCAAGCTTCTTAACTCTTTCGAGCAGGATAACGTTCATATTGTCTCTCCTTACTCGTGCTTATCGGTGTACGGCAGCAGCGCGAGGAAACGCGCGCGCTTGATCGCAACAGCCAGCTGACGCTGGTAGCGCGACTTGGTGCCGGTGATGCGGCTAGGCACGATCTTGCCGTTCTCAACGATGTACTGCTTGAGAGTAGCGAGGTCTTTGTAGTCGATTTCAGCTGCGTGTTCGCTGCTGAACTTGCAAGTTTTCTTGCGACGGAAATAAGCGGCCATGGGTCTTAGACTCCTGCTTCGTCGGCGGCCAATTCTGGCTCGTCGGATTCATCGGAAGCGGGGGCATCGCCACGCGCACGGTATTCGCCCTTAGGCTTTTCGTCTTCCGGATTCTTGAACAGCGGTGACTGCACGGCGACGGCGTCGTCTTTGCGCACAATCAGCTTGCGGATAACAGCGTCGTTGAAACGGAAAGCGTTTTCCATTTCAGCCAGCGCCTTGTCCGAGCACTCAACGTTCAACAGAACGTAGTGAGCCTTGTGAGCCTTGGCGATAGGGTAAGCGAGCTGACGACGGCCCCAATCTTCAAGACGATGGATTTTGCCACCGTCTCCTTCGATCATGGCTTTGTAGCGTTCGAGCATGGCAGGGACCTGTTCACTCTGGTCCGGATGCACCATGACGACAATTTCATAATGTCTCATGCAATTTCCTTGTGGATATGCCTTGCGGCACAGCTCCCCTTAAAGGTGGAGCAAGTAATAAAAACCCTCTATGCGACGCATAAAGGGGCGCGAATAGTAATGGAATCAGCCGATTGTTGCAACGTAAAAAGCTGTTTTAGGCCTATTTTTTGCGTTTATGGCTGCGCTGGCGCACGGCCTCGTAAAGGCAAACCGCTGAGGCGACTGAAACATTGAGGCTTTCGGCCTTGCCCTGCATCGGAATTCGGACCAAACGGTCACAGGCTTCCTTGGTCAGGCGGCGCATGCCCTCGCCCTCTGCACCCATCACCAGAACCACAGGGCCGGTGAAATCGACGTCGTAGATGCTTTCCGTACTTTCGCCGGCCAAACCGGTGAGCCAGTAGCCCAGTTCTTTGAGGCGCTCGAGCGTACGCGCAAGGTTGGTCACGGCGATCACCGGCACGCGCTCGGCGGAGCCGGCGGCGGATTTGCGGGTCACGGCAGTCAACGTGGCCGAACGGTCACGCGGAATGATCACGGCATCGACGCCGGCGGCTTCAGCCGTACGGAGGCAGGCGCCGAGGTTGTGCGGGTCTTGCACGCCATCAAGAACCAAAAGCATGCGCTCGGGTGTGGCTGGCACTTCCAAAGCATCTTCGCCTTGAAACTTGCGCTCAGGCAGCATCGCCAACACGCCTTGATGGCGCAATTCAGGCGCACGCAGATCGAGATCTGAACGACCGCGGGTATAAACCGGAACCTCTAGCTGCTTGGCCAGCGCCGTTACTTTACGGGCGCGCTCGTCCTGACGCGTGTCGGACAGCCAAATTTCAAACGGCTTGTCCTCGCCATCTTCCAGCGCTGCCAGCACCGCATGAAACCCGCCAATCACCGTGTAATTCGCCACTATTCGCTCGCCTTTACTCAATCACAGAAGAAAAATGGCTGCAGAAAACTGCAGCCATAGTGCATAGCTTAAATCTTATCGGTCAGCGCGTTAAGACGGTGATGCCCAAGCCTGTGGCTCGGCACCAGCAACAACGGGCTTAATCAAAAAGATCAAAGCGCCGTTTTTGTCTGATGTCGCGCCTTCATCGCGCAAACGGGTTTCATCCAACCCCTGCTCGCTCATATACGCAGCGAGTGCAGCGGCGCGGCGATCAGACAAGCTTTGGCTGAACTCAATGGGCTTCGCATCGCGGCCACTGACCACAATATGAAGCACCGTTTTGTTGTACTCCTGCGCAATACGCGCAAGCTTGGCGCATACATCCAAAGCCACCGGACGCAACTCGGCACTGTTGGTGTCGAACGCAAACTTGCTTGGAATTTGCAGACGAATTGAACCATCGCTGAGCTGAGTCGACTGCCAATCCGTGGCAGTGTGTTCAGCCAGCGCTTTCGTCAACGCCTTAAATTCACGCGACATATATTCGGCGGTTGAGGCCGCCGACAGCGACTCAACTTTAGCGCCGACGTAATTCGGAATCGCGTGCGCTTCTGGCTGAGCTTGCGGCACAACGGGCGCCACAGCGCCTTGATGCGCACAGGCGCTCAGCGCCAATAGCGCAGGTACCAGATAGGCAAGCTTCTTACTCACCGACGACGGCGCCTCTTTTTCTTGGTCGGAGCCGCATCGCCTTCAGCGGGTGCAGGAGGCGGTGATTGCTTGCCAGATTTCTCTGACTTACCGCCACCACGCCTACCTGATTTCGCCGGAGCAGCGGGCTTGGTTGAATTCGCTGGCTTGCCAGCCGCACCACCATCAACCAGTTCCAGATCAATCTTGCGTTCGTCCAGATTCACACGGACAACCTTCACGCGTACACGGCCACCGAGTGCATAGACCTGCCCGCCCTTGCCGCCCACCAAGCGATGCTGCTTGGCATCGTGCTGGTAGTAATCGGATTTGAGCGAAGACACATGAACCAAGCCATCAACGTACAAGCCTTCGAGTTCAACGAACAAACCGAAGTTAGCGACCGAAGTAATCAGACCACCAAATTCTTCGCCAACGCGATCACGCATGAACTCGCACTTGAGCCAAGTCGAAACGTCACGCGTTGCATCATCAGCACGGCGCTCAGTCATTGAGCAATGTGCGCCCATCTGGCCCATCTGTTCTGCGGTGTACGTGAAGGCTTCTTTTGATTTTCGCTTAAACAAACCGCCGCTCTTGCTGATACGCAGCGCGTGTTTAATCGCACGGTGCAACAGCAAATCAGGATAACGACGAATTGGCGATGTGAAGTGCGAGTAATGCGTCAGCGCCAAACCAAAGTGGCCACTGTTCTCAGGCTTGTACTGGGCCTGCATCAGTGAGCGCAGCAACACCGTTTGAATCAGAGCAGCGTCTTCGCGTTTACGAGCCTGCACCAACACCTTCGCGTAATCCATTGCCTGTGGCTTTTCGCCACCGGTTAGTTTGAGACCACGTGTCGCGAGGAATTCACGCAGTGCCAGAACCTTGGTCGGATCTGGATTGTCGTGAATGCGATACAGCACCGGCAGCTTGGCCTTCTCGACAAACTTGGCCGACTCAACATTGGCCGCGATCATGCATTCTTCAATCAGGCGATGCGCGCGGTTACGTTTAACCGGAATGATCTTGTCGATCTTGCGCTCGCTACCAAAGATGATGCGAGTTTCGGTGCTTTCAAAATCAATCGCGCCGCGCTTTTCGCGTGCAGCGAACAATGCATCGAACACATTGCTCAAGGCCTGCAAATGCGGCACCAAGTTGGCGCGCTTCTGCGCCAATTCACCTTGAGGATTGTCCAGAATATTAGCGACGTCTTCGTAAATCAGACGCGCTTGTGAACGCATCACGCCTTCGTAGAATTTAGCTTTGTCGATCTCGCCATTCGGCAACACGCGCATCTCGCAGACCATGCACAAGCGATCCACATCGGGATTGAGCGAGCACAGACCGTTGGAGAGTTTTTCCGGCAGCATCGGAATCACGCGCTGCGGGAAATACACCGAGTTACCACGCTTGGCGCCTTCCACATCCAATGGCGCGCCGGGTGTCACGTAAGCAGAAACGTCTGCGATTGCAACCCACAGCGTCCAGCCTTTTTTCTCTGGGCGGCAATACACCGCGTCATCGAAGTCGCGTGCATCAGCGCCGTCAATCGTGACCAGCGGCAACTTGCGAATATCTTCGCGATCTTTGATCTGCTCAGGCTGTACGGTGCTTGGAATTGCTTCGGCTTCTGCTTCAACAGCATGCGGCCATTCGAATGGCAGATTGTGGGCACGAATCGCAGCCTCAATTTCCATGCCCGGCGCCATGTGTTCGCCGAGAATTTCGATGATCTTGCCGACTGGCAAGGTACGTGTGCCGGGCGGCGCAGTGATTTCAGCAACCACCATCTGACCCTTCTTGGCATCCATGCGTTGGTCAGGTGGAATCAACACGTCTTGCTGCACGCGTGGGTTATCCGGAATCACATAGCTGATGCCTTGATCTAAGTGCAGACGACCGACGACGGTGCGTGTGCCGCGCTCAAGAACTTCTGCAACAGAGCCTTCAGGACGACCTTTGAAATCGGTGCCAGAAATTCGCACCAACACACGGTCGCCGTTCATCAGCGAACGCATCTGACGTGGTGGCAGAAACACGTCTTGCCCGCCTTCATCAGGAATCAAGAATCCGAAACCATCGCGATGCGCTTGCACCACGCCGGCAACCAGATTCATACGCGTGACCGCGCCCCATGCACCCTTGCGGTTCTGCATGGCTTGGCCTTCGCGCTGCATGGCAACGAGACGACGTGACAACGCTTCTTGCTGGGTCAGCTTGCCTAGTTTGAAGTGACCGATAAGGTCGTCCAATGTTTGTGGACTGCCCTTTTCGTTGAGTGTTTCCAGAATCAGTACGCGGCTTGGGATCGGGTCCTCATAGCGGCCTTTTTCGTTCTGGAACTCGGAATCCTGCTGACGCCAGTCAGCCGAAGAATGTTTGGAATTTTTATTGTTTGTTTTGGAGTTTTTCATTGACAAAGATATGAGCAGTGGACAGAATGCGCGCCCATTGCCGAGATGGCGGAATTGGTAGACGCACTAGTTTCAGGTACTAGCGGGTAAAACCGTGGAGGTTCGAGTCCTCTTCTCGGCACCAAACAAATAAAGCCCAGCCCACGCTGGGCTTTTTTTGTTTGGTGCCGATGGCACAGATAGTTTCCCACAACCCCCATGACTTCGCTTGCACGAGGTCATCGCCCCCTTGAAACAAGGGGACTATCGTTAGGGGGAGAGATACCCCGCGTGGGACGCGGGGGTGACAATCCAATATGAAGCTTTGAATCAACCTGTTCTCAATCAAACGGGTTGTGCAGGACCATGGTGTGGTCACGGTCGGGGCCGGTCGAAATGATGGCCACCGGGGTGCCCGTCACTTCTTCCATGCGCTTGAGGTAGGTACGCGCCTTTTCAGGCAGGTCCTCATAGCGGCTTACACCATACGTGTTGCACTTCCAGCCCGGCAGTTCTTCATAGATCGCTTCAACCTTGGCGTAGCCTTCAGCGCCAATCGGTGGAACTTCAACTTCAACGCCGTTGACCTTGTAACCGGTGCAAATGCGGATCACGTCGAGCTCATCGAGCACGTCGAGTTTGGTCACGCAGAGACCGCTAACGCTGTTGTTGAAGATCGAGCGACGAGCAGCCACCGCATCAAACCAACCGCAGCGACGTGGACGCTTGGTGACGGTGCCGTATTCTTGGCCCTTATCACGGATGTGCTGGCCGAGATCGTTGTCCTGCTCCGTTGGGAACGGACCACTGCCGACGCGAGTTGCGTAAGCCTTAACGATACCGAGCACGTAGTTCAGTTCACGAGGGCCTACGCCCGTACCCGTTGCAGCGCCACCAGCGGTGGTGTTGCTGGAAGTCACGTACGGATAGGTGCCGTGGTCGATGTCGAGCAGCGCGCCTTGTGCGCCTTCGAACAACACGTTGTCGCCACGCTTCAAATGCTGGCGCAGCTCTTCGGTGACGTCGGCAACCATCGGACGAATCACTTCGGCGTAGCCGAGCAGTGCGTCGAGGGTTTCTTGGAAATCAACTGGATCAACCTTGTAGTAATTCTTCAAAACAAAGTTGTGATACGCCAGCAGCTCGCCAAGTTTGGCGGCCAGAATTTCACGGTGGTACAGATCGCCCACGCGAATCGCGCGGCGTGCAACCTTGTCTTCGTAAGCAGGGCCAATGCCCTTGCCGGTGGTGCCGATCTTGGCTTCGCCGCGAGCGATTTCGCGCGCTTGATCGAGCTTGACGTGCACAGGCAACACCAGTGGCGTTGCTTCTGAAACACGCAGGCGATTGCGAACGGTTGCGCCGGTGGCCTCAACCTTTTCAATTTCTTTGATCAGGTCAGGCAAAGAGAGCACGACGCCGTTGCCGATAAGGCAAGCAACGCCCGGGCGCATGATGCCGGAGGGGATCAGGTTGAGCGCAGTCTTAATGCCGTTGATAACCAGCGTGTGGCCTGCGTTGTGGCCGCCTTGAAAGCGAACGACAGCCTGCGCACGGTCGGTCAACAGATCGACGACCTTCCCCTTCCCTTCGTCACCCCATTGAGCGCCGATGACAACTACGGTTTTACCCATGTTTCTCTCTTCAATTCAAAACAAATACAGCGAAATGGTTTAACGCTTTTTCTTGCTGACAACTTTCTTGGCTTTCTTAGCGACAGCCTTCTTAGCAGGAGCAGCGTTCGTTGCAGCGCCAAGGCGCAGCAACTCGTTAATGTCTGCAGAAAATCCCGTGGCAGGACGCGCCACGCCAAACTCATGGCCGACGCCGTCATAGCGTCCACCACGTGCAAGTTCACGACCATGGCCCGGTACAAATGCGGCATAGACCATGCCGGTTTGATAGCGGTAACCACGCAGTTCTGCCAAATCGATATGAATTGGCAGTTTCTTGAATTTACGTTGCAATTCGGTGGCGGATTGCTCCAGCACATCCAAAGCCTGCATCACTTCATCGCCAGCAGATGCCAGCACTTCACGTGCACGCGCAATCACGCTGATGTCGCCGTTGAGCTGAATCAGCTCGCTGAGCAATTTGGCAACGCGCGGCTGCATGCGACGTGCTTTAGCGAATTCGGCGAAGTCTGGCAGCGACTTGCGCTGCAAAATATCGAACAGCGCAGACTCTTCTTCTTCATCCAGCTTCAAGCGCGCAGCAATCGCGCGATAGACGCCGACATGACCTAGATCCAGATGCACATCAGCAACGCCAGCAAGCTCTAGCGTCTTCAGCATCATGCTGAGGATTTCGAGATCTGCGCTGAGATTCTCTTCGCCAAAGATTTCACAACCAACTTGGCGCGGCGAACGCGTGCCACCAAGGCTATCTGGCTGTGTACGCAACACCGTGCCGAGGTAGCAGAGGCGAACCAAAGGCACATCGGCATAGCGACGCGCTGCGATACGCGCAGCTTGCGGCGTGATGTCTGCACGAATACCCAGCAAGCGACCGCTCGCTGGATCCGTCAGCTTGAAAGTCTGACGCTCCAAATCCTGCGCAGCACCCGTCAGCAACGTATCCAGATGTTCAAGCAACGGCGGCAGAATTAGCTCGTAACCAGCAGCACGATAATGATCGAGCAGCTTGCGGCGCAGATCTTCGAGCTGCCACGAAAATGGCGGCAGAGATTCTTCCATGCCGTCAGGCAGCATCCAGCGTTTGGTCGACATATTCAGACGATCAGTTGGAAAGCGAATTCATTCGAGCCTATTTTCCTGTGCCATTGAAGTGGCGGAAAAATTGACCCTTAGGCTCCAGCACCAGAACATCTTTCTTGCTGCTGAATGCATCGCGATAAATATTGAGGCTGCGATAGAAGCTGTAGAACTCCGCGTCTTGGCCATAAGCCTTGGCGTAGGTTTCGGAAGCCTTGGCATCGCCCAGACCGCGAATCTTTTCAGCATCACGATAAGAATCGGCGATGGTGGTTTGAGCTGAGCGATCCGCTTCTGCACGAATCTTTTCAGCTTCTTCCGCACCACGTGCGCGCAGGTCTGAAGCAACACGCGTACGTTCTGCACGCATACGCTCGTAAACCGAGCCGCTCACTTCCTTAGGCAGGTTGATGCTCTTAACGCGCACATCAACTACTTCAATGCCAAGATTTTTAACCTTGCTGGAAATCGATTTGCTCAAGGTGCGCATGATTGCATCACGCTCACCAGAGATCGCTTGCTGAATCGTGCGCGAACCGAATTCGCCACGCAGGCTGGTATTCACAATGCCTGCCAAACGATCCATTGCCGACGCGCTCGAACCACCAGTTGCTTGGTAGTAAGTCGTGAGATTGGCGATGCGCCACTTCACAAAGAAGTCGACTTCAACGTTCTTCTTCTCAACCGTCAAAAAGTTTTCGACCTGGTTATCCATTGTCAGGATGCGGCCATCAAACTTTTCTACGTCTTGGAAAAACGGAATCTTTGCGTGCAGGCCAGGAAAGTATTCGACAGGCAACAACTCACCCATCTGTTTCACGATCGCGCGTTCGCGCTGATCGACGACAAAGAAGGTGCTGTTAACCGTCAGGAAAACGCCGAAGACAATGGCAAACCAAAATAGTGGTGAGTTTTTCATTCGCGGCCCCTGTCGCGCGCACGCGGAGCGTCGTTATTAGGCAGCATCGGTGAGGCGCCGCTATCGGGTTGTGCCGATGGCATCACGCTTGCTGTGTTCGGCACGCTGTTGTTCTGCGCATCCGGCATCGAAGGCTGGTTCTTCATGATCTGATCCAAAGGCAGATAGATCATCGAGCCAGACTTGCTGACGTCGATCAATACCTTGCTGCTGTTGGTCAACACGCTATTCATGCTGTCGAGATACAAACGCTCGCGAGTCACTTTAGGTGCCTTGCGATATTCAGCAACCAACTGACTAAAACGTGAAGCATCACCCTGCGCTTTAGCGATTACTTGATCGCGATAAGCAGTGGCTTCTGCCATCTGACGAGCAGCAGCACCACGTGCACGTGGCAGACGATCGTTGGCATAAGCTTCAGCTTCGTTCTTCAAACGCTGCTGATCTTCACGCGCTTTGATTGCGTCAGCAAAAGCAGCCTGCACGAGTTCAGGTGGCTGAGCTTGCTGCAAGTTGACTTCGGTAACGCTGAGGCCGGTTTTGTATTCGCTGAGACGTTGCTGGAGCAGTTGCTTGGTGCGTGATGCCACTTCGTCGCGACCGTCGGTCAGGATGAAGTCCATTGCACTCTGCCCCACCACTTCGCGCACCGCAGCCTTGGTGGCTTGGCGCAGCGTCATGTCGGGATCATCAACGTTGAACAAATAATCTTCAGCCGAAGAAACCGTGTACTGAACGGAGAGTTCCACGTCGACGATGTTCTCGTCCTTGGTCAGCATCACAGCGCGATCGGTAACCGAGCGCACGCCAGTAACGTTGACGATTTCTTCTCTTTCAATCGGCCATGGCAGATGCATGTGCATGCCTGGGCCAGTAGTGCCGACTTTGCTACCAAAGCGCAGCTCTACAGCGCGCTCTTGCTCATCGACCACATAGATGCCAGACGCAATCCAAATCAACCCAAGGGCAACAAATAACAAGCCGACCAAGCCGGACGGCAATGGAAGACCACCTTTACCTGATCCGCCGGGTGTTTTGTTGCCGGTAAAACGCTGTTTCAAACGCTTCAGCATTTCTTCCAGATCTGGTGGGCCCTTGTTGTCTTTGGGTCCCTGATTCCACGGGTCACGGCCGGGGCCAGGCTCATTCCAAGCCATTGCTTACTCCGAATTTCATAAAACCTTCTAAGGGTTGTGTTGGGTCGCCAGAATGCGAAAAAGCGTACTGATTTACGGCGTAGGCGCGACTATACAGGGGGCTAACCAATCGAATTGTTAATTTTAAGGGGATAACGCCCATTCCTCAATGATATTCAAGGTTTCAGGCGGTTTTACCCCGGACGCGACACATAAACCGCGCAGGCGCTCCCCCGGCATAGAAACCTTGAGATGAAAATTACCCTCTTCATCCAAAGTTTCTGACTTAACCGCGTGATGTTCAAACAACTGCGCACGAAGTTTTGCTGCAGAAGGCGGCAAAACGAGTTCGTATTCGGCAAGATCATGTCGAAGAAGTTCCGCGACCGCTAAACGCAGCAGATCCATGCCCAGGTTGTCCTTGGCCGAGACGAACACCCGCACTGGGCGACCCTGTTCATCCCGCTCGATCCGCGGCTGCTCGTCTTCACGCAGATCAATCTTGTTGAAAACCTCTAACTGCGGCACCCGCTCTGCCTCAATCTCTAGCAAGACCTCGTTGACCTGCTGAATGCGGGTCATGCGCTCAGGATCAGCGCTATCGATAACGTGCAGCAGCAGTTCTGCTTCGCGGGCTTCTTCCAGCGTGGCGCGAAAAGCGGCGACGAGGTCGTGCGGCAAATCTCGGATAAATCCAACGGTATCGGCGAGCAACGCCGGCTCTCCGCCGTCCAATACAAGTTTGCGCACTGTTGTATCTAGCGTGGCGAACAATTTGTTTGAGGCAAAAATCGAATCGCCAGTCAGGGTATTGAACAGCGTCGATTTGCCTGCGTTGGTATAGCCGACAATCGAAACCGTAGGAATATTGGATTTAACGCGGGCCAAGCGATTTTGATTGCGGCGTGAGCGCACGATTTCCAGATGGCGCTTGAGTGTGGCAATGCGTTCTTTAGAAAGTCGACGGTCCATTTCCAGCTGCGCTTCACCCGCGCCACGCAGACCAGTACCACCGCCACGCTGACGGTCCAAGTGCGTCCAACCGCGCACAAGACGACTTGCGTTGTGCTGCAGCAGTGCCAGCTCAACCTGCAACTTGCCTTCATGCGAGCGCGCACGCTGAGCGAAAATATTCAGGATCAGGCCAACGCGACCCTGCACGCGGCATTTCACCAGTTTTTCGACGTTACGTTCTTGGCTGGAGGATAAGTCGTGATTGAAAATCACAAGTTCAGCGCGATGCTCGGCTACAGCCGCAGCGACTTCTTCAGCCTTGCCGCTGCCAATAAACAAGCCGGGATCAGGGGTTTGGCGTGAACCGCCAATGACACTCAGGATTTCTACGCCCGCGGAACGGGCGAGTTCTTCGAACTCCCGCCGATCACTATCGAAATCGGTCGACGGGAATTCCAGATGAACAAGAACGGCCTTCTGGCCAGACTTCGGCCGCTCAAACATCGTGGGTACGGTTCACCGCTGCCTTCAGGAAAACCTTCAGTTTGCGGTACCGGGCCAGATTAATTGCCTGCAGGAGGTGTTTCGGCGTGGGCGTCTTCAGCGCCCAGCTCAGCGCCTTCGGCGTCATACACGCGCACAGCACGTGCAGGCACAACCGTTGAAATGGCGTGCTTGTAGACCATCTGGCTGACGCTATTTTTCAGCAGAACCACAAATGAGTCGAAAGATTCAATTTGTCCCTGCAGCTTGATGCCGTTGACCAAGTAAATGGATACAGGAATGCGCTCCTTACGAAGGGCATTGAGGAACGGTTCTTGTAATGTGTGACCTTTGGACATTGTTGTAATCCTTATTTTACGTATCGCGGGCATGTCGCCGCGGTGATCCCCGAGGCTGAAAGTGTATCAGCCGTTTTATATGGCTGTCATTTCAGCAATTGCAAGGCATCGTTTAATAAATTATCCGATGCAGGATCCAGCCACTGCACCGCCGTTTCTGAGCGCAGCCAGGTTATTTGTCTTTTAGCGAACTGACGGGTGGCTGCGATGCCTCGCTCGGTCGCATTTTCAAGGCTATCCCGCCCCTCTAAATGTTCCCAAAGCTGCCGGTAACCGACTGCTCTAATTGAAGGAAGTTCAACATTCAGGTCTCCGCGAGCCTTCAGTCGGGCCACTTCTTCAAGGAAACCTTCGCGCATCATTTGGTGGAAGCGCAGCGCAATTCGCTCGTGCAATTCCTCACGCGATGCCGGATTGAGGCCAATTTTGATCAGTTTTCCAGCAAGGCCCTCGGTTTTGGCCTGTGCATAAAATTCTGTCGGTGAACGGCCGCTCAGCTCAATAATCTCCAGCGCGCGCTGGATGCGTTGCTGGTCATTCGGGTGCAGGCGGGCTGCAGTCACGGGATCTTTTACGGTTAATTCAGCATGCAAAGCCGGCCAACCGTCTGCGGACGCCCTCGCCTCAATCCGTGTGCGCAGCGCCGGATCAGCCGCTGGCAGATCGCTCAGCCCGTACTGCAAGGCTCGGTAATAGAGCATGGTGCCGCCTACGAGCAGCGGAATATTGCCTCGCTCACGGATCGCTGCGATCAACAGCAAAGCGTCGTCCCGGAATCGTGCGGCCGAATAGGCTTCGGATGGATCCAGCAGATCAATCAGATGATGCGGCACTCGGGCCAATGTCGCCGCATCGGGTTTGGCCGAGCCGATATCCATGCCGCGATAGACCTGCGCGGAGTCGACGCTGATGATTTCGACTGGCAGATGTTCGGCCAGCGTTAATGAGAGTCCTGTTTTCCCTGAGGCCGTCGGCCCCATTAGGAAAACGACTGGGATTTCGCTTTTAGCGGCCACGAAGGAAAAGTCTGTCGAGCTCAGCCATATCAACCTGTACCCAAGTCGGGCGACCGTGATTGCATTGACCCGACAACTCCGTGCGCTCCATATCGCGCAGAAGGCCATCCATTTCCGGCAAGGTCAGACGACGATTGGCTTTGATCGCCGCCTTGCAAGCCATGTCCGCCATGATGCGGTGCTGTGCATCGAGGACTTCGCCCAGATGTGTTGTGTTGGTTCGGCGATCTTCGTCAGAGGACAGTTCACGTAACAACGTTGCGATGTCTTGGCCAGCCAGCAACGGCGGCACTGCACGCACAATGATTGAAGCCGGACCCGCGCGATCTAGTTCCAATCCGTAACGACGCAATTCTTCGTGACGCGATTCGAGCGCATCAGCGGCTTCTTCATCAAGACTGATTTGCTCAGGCACCAGCAAGGCCTGCGATGGAATGCCGCCGTGCGTGAGTTGCTGCTTGAACTGTTCATACAGCACGCGTTCGTGTGCAGCGTGTGCGTCCACCAAAATCAAACCGGTGTTGTTTTGCGCGAGGATATAAACGCCGTGCAGCTGCGCCAAGGCATGGCCTAGCGGATATTCGGCTGCGGACTCTTGCAAGGAAGGCGTGGTCGCATTCGAAGCAGCCCACAAACTTTCAACAGAGCTCGCCGATTCACGCGCCGAAAAGTTTTGTGATGAATAGCCCGAAGATGAATAGCTTGGTGACGAATAGCTGGGCGTTGCGTAACGCATTGGCTGCTGCACAGACATGTTCGTCGCAGATTCTGCAAAGTGTGCGTGATGATGTTGCTCAGGCTCTGGGCGCTGTCTACGCAACAGCTGATGAACCGCACCAAAAAGAAAATCATGCACGCGCGCCGATTCACGAAAGCGCACTTCAGTTTTCTGCGGGTGCACGTTGACGTCGACACCAACTGGATCCAATTCCAGATACAGCACAAACGCCGGGTAATGCGTGGAGTGCATCGCGTCTGCAAACGCTCGACGCAGTGCATGGCCTAGCAATTTGTCGCGCACTGCGCGACCGTTAACGTATAGGTATTGAAGATCAGCCTGCGTTCGCGCAAAGCTCGGCAATCCGACCCAACCTTGCAGCGATAAACCCATGCGCTGCTCATCGATACGAATGGCGTTACGCACAAAATCATCACCGCAGATTTGTGCTACACGCGCTTCGCGCTCTGGCTCAGAATCGGCTGGCGCCAAATCCAATGTACGACGCTGGTTATGCTTGAGCGTAAATCCTGCATCGAAACGACACAGCGCAATGCGGTTGATGAACTGGCTGATGTGGCGGAATTCAGTCGACTCCGCCTTCATGAATTTGCGGCGTGCTGGCGTGTTGTAGAACAAATCGCAGGCTTCAACGGTGGTGCCAACTGCATGCGCTGCAGGCTTGGGCTCTTCGTTTTCATACGCGCCCGCGCCTGAAACCTGCCAACCATGCGAGGCATCAGCGACGCGTGAAGTGAGCGTCAGCCGTGATACCGAGAGAATGCTGGGCAGTGCTTCACCGCGAAACCCAAGGCTTCCCACGCGCTCAAGATCATCCATATTCTGGATCTTGCTAGTAGCGTGTCGCTGCAAGGCGACGGGGAGTTCTTCGCGCGGAATGCCTGAGCCGTTATCTCGAATGCGGATCAGGTTTAAGCCACCCTGCTCCACTTCAATCTCAACGCGAGTAGCACCCGCGTCCAGGCTGTTTTCGACGAGCTCTTTAACCACCGCAGACGGGCGCTCAACAACCTCACCAGCTTTGATCTGGTTGATGAGTTGGTCAGGAAGAATGCGGATGGCCATGCGGGACGAGCTCGTTGAAGGCGCAAAGCTTAAACGAGATCACCCGTACGGCGCATGCCTTTTCCAGATTGTGTTGCAGCATCAGCAACCCCATTCCTGCGCATCCTGCGCCGTGGGGTACAGGCCATCCATTGCCATAAAAACGCCAGCTATGGCGAAGTCAAAGAGGGTTTAACCGCGTTTTATTACGAGCGTGCCGAGCCAGAACGAATAGATGATTTCTTGCTGGTCTTACGCTTCAGTTTTACTTCGACGATGCGCGGCTTAGCTTTGCGCACGGTGGGTTCCGACTTCGTTGAAGGCTCATTCACTACAACTTGTTGCTGTGGACGATAGCTTTGAAAGTAACCCTTGATGCCACTAAGCATCGACTCAGCCATCTGCTGTTGATAGTCAGGGCTGGCCAACTGCCTTTCTTCTTCAGGGTTGGTGATGAACGCAGTTTCAACCAAGACCGAAGGAATATCTGGAGCCTTGAGCACAGCAAATCCAGCCTGCTGAACTTGGTCTTTTTGCAGATTGTTAATTTGGCCCAAAGAACTGAGCATGCGGCTGCCCAAATCAAAGCTGGCCTCCATCGTCGCGCTCTGCGACAGATCGATCAGCACTGCCGCCAGATCGTGATCCTTGTCTTGAATTTCGATACCACCAACAAGGTCGGCAGAGTTTTCTTGATTAGCCAACCAACGCGCATGCTCGCTCGTCGCGCCGCGTGGTGACAACACGTAAACCGCGGTGCCATGCATGTCTGGACGATGCAGCGCATTGCAGTGAACAGAGACAAACAAATCTGCCTGCACTTTGCGTGCGCGCTGTACGCGTTCACGCAGACCAACGTAATAGTCGCCATCACGCGTCATCACGGCCTTCATGCCGGGCTGCTCATTGATCAAGCGAACCAAGCGACGCGCAATCGCCAATGAAACTTCTTTTTCTTGCACGCCTGTCGGACCAATAGCGCCCGGATCTTCACCACCGTGGCCAGCATCAACCGCAATGACGATAGGTTTTTCGGTCAAACGAATGCCGGGCTTGGTCATCACGGCCGCTTGAGCCTGAGCTTGTGGCACAACAACAACTGGAGGCGGTGGCGCAGGAATAATTTTGGCCGGAGCTGCTGGCGCAATCGGCTGTGGCGCTGGAGTCGGCACAACCGCACTCGTCGCAGGCACAACATCAATCAGGTCGACAACGAGTCGATGGCCATAAGCGCCATTCGGCTGAATGCTGAAACTCTTGGGATTTACAGGCTTGGAAACTTCCAGCACAACGCGCGTAGCACCATCATCTCTTGCGCCGTAACGCATTTTAGTGACGACGCCTTTCAGCGCAGCTTTATTGATGAAATCGGTAGCGCTTTTCTTGTCGACGCTGGTGATGTCGATGACAACGCGATCAGGATTGTTGAGCGTGAAAACCTTGTGCTGCACTTCGTCGCTTAGATCAAAAACCAGGCGTGTGCTTTCAGGGCTGTCCCATAAACGCAGGTCGCGCAACTCCGCAGCACTCGCTAGATGCGAGGTGCTAAGCAAAGCGATCAGAATCAAAAATCTGCGCATGGCCGCATTTCGTTTGCGTTGTGTAATGAAGATTAGCGTGACAAATTATGCAATGCAAGTACTTTTTTCTATGTAAACAAGATAGATAGCGAATATCTTTAAAGTCGTTTACTCGATATAGCGTTTAACTAAGCTTAGAAACCAGCTGCCGACCAGCCTCGGAAAGCCCCAACACATCAGCTTTGCGAGACAGTTCCGCCACGCTCAGCGTGATGGAAATATCCGCAGAAGGTAGCAAATCACCCCCCCTTTCCGGCCACTCCACCAGCCACAAGGTCTGCGACGGCGGGTAATCGGTCAATCCAAGGTTATGAAGTTCTGCTGGATCGTGAAGCCGATAAAGATCCATATGCAAAAGCTCACGTCCCTCTGGGCTATACAGCTCCATAAGCGTGTACGTAGGGCTGCGTATTGTGCCAGTAACGCCCAACTCTCGGAGCAGTTGCCGCGCAAGGGTGGTTTTGCCCGCCCCGAGGTCGCCGTACAAAAAAATGACCAATCCGGTACTTGTGCTCTGTAAGGCTCGAGCAATCGCTGCTCCTAAGGCCTCAGTCGCTGAGGCATCGGGAAGATCCAACGTCATGGATTCACAACCGTGCGCAGCTCGGAGAGCAAATCAGTCGGCAAAAGACCGCGCATGCCTTGAACCGCCGCACGGTCACCGGCCAAGGCGTGTGCTAAAACGCCCGTATTCGCCGCCTGCCCCAGCGCTTGGCCTTGGGCAATAAACGCGGCAATCATTCCGGTCAGCACATCTCCCATACCTGCGACGGCCATGCCGGGATTGCCGTATGGACAGAGGGAAAGTCTGTGTCCCTGAATCAGGGTTCCCGCGCCCTTTAACACAACGGTGCCGCCATAGCGCGCTTTCAATGCTTCTACTGCGGCAGGTCGGTCATTCTGAATTTCTTCGGTTGTAACGCCCAGCATTCGCGCAGCTTCACCCGGGTGCGGCGTCAGCACCCAGTTCTCACGCTTAAACGATGTGCTGGCCAGCAGGTTTAACGCATCCGCATCAACAACTAATGGCAACTGCGAAAGCAATGCACGCGCAAATAAAGCGCGGCCCCACGCTTCTTGACCCAGACCAGGTCCAATCGCAATCACGCTGGCTTGGTTCATCAGCGGCGTTAATTCATCAACATTCTCAACGCGGCGACACATCAATTCTGGCTGCGCGGGCGTCAACACCAAAGCGTGGGAGCCGCGCGTTGCCAAGCTGACTAGGCCCGCGCCAGAACGCAACGCGGCCTGACCCGCCAATAAAGCCGCGCCTGACATGCCGCTATCACCACCAATAACCAGCACATGGCCATGCGTGCCCTTGTGGCTATTACGCGCACGTTTAGGCAGCCATGTCACAAGATCGCTGCCGTCTTGCAGCGTCGCCAACGACTCCGTTGCGTCATAGGTCTGCGGCGGAATATTTAGCGTGTCCAACACAATCTCGCCGGCGCAATCAACGCCAGCACCGGTGTAAAGCCCGACCTTGTTTCCGATAAACGTGATCGTCATGTTGGCGCGTACAGCGGTGCCATAAACACGGCCAGTGCCTGCATCCAATCCGGACGGCACATCAATGGCTAGCACCCAAGCACCATGCTCGCGCGCCTGATTAATTGTGGTTACCGCAGTCGCCACGTCACCGGTTAATTCTCGCTTTACGCCGATGCCCAGCAAGGCATCAACGATCACTTCGGCCCCAAGCAAACTGTCTGATTGCAAGGACTGCACCGTGCCGCCAGCTTTCAACCATGACGCGCGTGCCGTCAGCGCATCACCCGTTGTGGGCGCCGGGCCCACTTGCCACACGCGAACGTTGCGTCCGACAGCATTGGCTAGGCGCGCAATTTCGTAACCATCGCCGCCGTTATTGCCGGAGCCGCAGAGAACATCGATTCGCTTGGCATTGGGGCGAAATCGTTGCAGCGTAAGCCAGGACGCATGCCCGGCTCGCTGCATCAGAATATGTCCAGCTATTCCGCCTTCCATGGCGGCACTATCCAACTCACGAATTTGCGTGGCGGAATACAATTTGCGGGATTTTGTGTTCATAGCAACAGTATAAGAGCAGCAATTCATACCGTGACCGGTTCCACCCCCATTTTTGATGATCTACCTGTCAGCATTCAGCGATGGGCGCGCGAACTCGGCTTTGCGGATGCCGGGATCGCCGAGCTCCAACTGGGAGAGGACCTAGATCATCTACGTCATTGGCTGGATCAGGGCATGCATGGTGGGATGGAGTTCATGCAGCGCAATTTGGACCTGCGCGAGCACCCTGCCCAGCTACGTCCCGGAACCGTCAGCGTCATTTCCGCACGCCTCGATTATCGTCCCCATGCGGAGGCCGCTGACCGCGTACTCAAGGATGGCGAGCGCGCATACATCTCGCGTTATGCCTTGGGCCGCGACTACCACCGCTTGATGCGCGCACGGCTGCTCAAGCTCGGCAAAAAGATCGAGGAAGCCATTGGCCCTCACGGCTATCGTGTTTTCTCCGATAGCGCCCCAGCCTTGGAAAAAGCGCTAGCGCGAAACGCACGCTTGGGTTGGATTGGAAAGAACACGCTGCTGCTCAACAAAGATGCAGGCTCGTGGTTTTTCTTAGGCGAAATTTATACGGACCTTGCTTTGCCAGTGAGCACTGCAGAGCAAGTAGAGAATCGCTGCGGCAAGTGCAGCGCCTGCATCAAAATCTGTCCGACACAGGCGTTTATCGGCCCGTACAAACTCGATGCGCGACGCTGTATCTCTTACCTGACGATTGAACATCACGGCGCGATTCCCCTAGAGCTGCGCCCCATGATGGGCAATCGCATTTTTGGTTGCGATGACTGCCAGTTGGTTTGTCCGTGGAATCGTTACGCCAAGCTCACCAACGAGCCCGATTTCGCGCCGAGACATAGCCTTGATAGTGTCAAGCTCACCGAGCTCTTTTCTTGGAGTGAAGAGCAGTGGTTATCACGCACCGAAGGCATGGCATTGCGCCGCGCCGGCTACAACCGTTGGCTAAGAAATATTGCAGTCGCTTTGGGCAATGCGCCCAAAAATGTCGACGTAGTTAGAGCACTACAAACGCGTGCCGAGTTTCCAGACGAAATCGTGCGTGAACATGTTGAATGGGCTCTGCAACAACAGACACAAGCCGCTTAAGAAATACGCTTGAGCAAGCTGCGTGTTGAGCCATCCAAAGGTGTGTCTTTGCCAGACATTGCCATCAGCACGTGCTGCGCCAACTGCTTGCCTAGTTCGACGCCCCATTGATCAAACGGATTGATGTTCCAGACTACGCTTTGCACAAACGTACGATGTTCGTAGAGCGCCAACAGCGCTCCTAAGTGATAGGGATCAACCGTTGAGAGCAACAACGTATTGCTGGGGCGATCACCGGTGAAAACACGATGCGGAATAGCCGCCTCAAGTGCATCGCCCTTTAAACCCCTGCCGATTAATTCTTCGCGAACTTCATCCGCTGTTTTGCCACGCATCATTGCGGCGCTCTGCGCAAAGCAATTGGCGATGAGCATCTGATGCTGATCCGCCAGATCGTGCTCTGCCTGAATGGGCAAAATAAAATCGACGGCGTGAATCGCTGGACCCTGATGCAGCATCTGGAAAAATGCGTGCTGGCCGTTGGTGCCCACATCACCCCAAAGCGCAGGCGTGGTGGCGTAATCAACCTTGTGACCTTCGCGATCAACGCCCTTGCCATTGGATTCCATCTCAAGCTGCTGTAGCCAAGCCGTGATGTGAACCAATCGTTGTGAATACGGTGCGATGCACTGCGTGGTACAGCCCAGAAAGTTATTGTTCCAGACGCCGAGCATCGCCATCAGCACCGGCATATTTGATATCCACGGCGCGGTTCTAAAATGTTCATCCATGGCGCGTGCGCCATTCAGAAATTGGCGAAAACGCTCAGGACCAATCGCAATCAAAATCGGCAGGCCAACCGCCGACCAAAGCGAATAACGTCCACCAACCCATTCCCAGAAACCAAAGGTATTCTCGGCATGGATTCCGAACTTCGCGACTTCTGCACGCGAGGTCGAGACGGCGACAAAATGCTTAGGAACCGCTGACTCCGGGGCACTCCGCAAAAACCAACGCCGTGCGGCATGCGCATTGGCCATCGTCTCCTGCGTCGTAAACGTTTTAGAAGTAACGATGAACAGCGTCGTATCTGGATCTAACTTTTCCAGTAGCGCGGTTAACTGAGCGGCATCAACGTTCGAAACAAAATGTGCGTGCGGGCCATCAGCGAATGAATCCAAGGCAACGCAGGCCATATGTGGCCCAAGATCAGAACCGCCGATGCCAATGTTCACCACGTCGGTAATTTTCTTGCCGCTGTGTCCACTCCACTGGCCACTGCGCACGCGCGCTGCAAATGCATTGAGGCGATCTAGCTCTGCGTGAACAACCGGCACAACGTTGACGCCATTGATCGGCATCACTGCAGTTTCTGGCGCACGCAGGGCCATATGACCAGCAGCGCGGCCTTCTGTCGTATTAACAATCTCGCCAGAAAATAATTTGTGACGCCATTCAACCAGATGTTGTTGATCAACCAAACGCAGCAGCAGCTCAACCGTCTCGGCATCTATTTTTTGCTTTGAGAAATCCAGATGAAGACCCACGGCATCGCGTGAAAATCTTGCCGGCCGATCTTCATCACGCGCGAACAACTCCACAACGCGTTGCGGTCGGAGTTCTTCAGCTTTTGCTTGCAGAGCAAGCCATGCTGGGCTCTGGGTCAGCTTGGACATTTAAGAGTTTTGAATAAGTATCTGTAAAGCTTAAACGTTCGCCTGCCACAGGCATAGTTTTAAGCGTAAATCAGACAACGATTACAGCCAGTGATAGTTGAAGCTGATACTGACGCGTTCTTCATCAATCAAGCTTGCGGGCACTTCGTGGCGCAGCCAGCTTTCGAACATGATCACTTGCCCAGCCTTGGCCGGATAAACGATGTGCGCCTGCTGTTCTGGCTTCTTAGCTGTCTTGCGTGCTGGAGCCGCCATCATGTGCGTGAGGCGCGGGTCTTCAAACTTCAGCCCGGAAGATCCACGTGGCGTTCTGACGTAGTAGGTCCCACTAACGATGGCTTGTGGGTGCACATGAAAACTGTGCGCACAACCGCGCGGCATGACATTGACCCAGCAATCGGTCATCTGCAGCTTGCCGCCACGCAAATCCCAGTCTTGCGCACGCGAATAAACGCGCACATGGCGGTCAATTTCTTTGCGGAGTTGGTCGAAGGTTGAGGAGAAGCGGTGTAACTGATCCATCGAGCCATAACTGGTATAGCCGCCCGGATAGTTTTTGACTGACCAGTTCACGCCGGGTTGATCGTAATCCCGGATCTGGTAGCACTCTCGGAGGAGTTCAGCATTGAACGCCTGCCCACCTTTGGCGAGCAGGCGTTCTGCGTAGATCAGCGTGGGAAACCACGCTTGAAGCTTTTTCACGCGCAACGCTTATTAGGCAGCTTGCATCGCGATGGTATTGGTCGAGCGCACGACGCGGTTTTGCGCATCGCAGTACACCAACTTAGGCTTGTGAATCTTGGCTTCGGCCGCTTCAAAATTGGCGTAAGCGCAAATGATCACTCGGTCGCCTACGCGAGCCTTGTGAGCAGCAGCACCGTTGACCGAAATAATGCCGGAACCCGGCTCGGCCAGAATGGCGTAAGTCGTAAAACGCTCGCCATTGGTGATGTTGTAGATCTGGATCTGTTCGAATTCCACGATCCCAGCCAGGTCCAGCAGGCGTGAATCGATGGCGCAGGAACCGTCATAGTCGAGCTCTGCGTGAGTAACGCGAGCTTGATGAAGTTTGCACTTCAGCATATTGAGCTGCATGGCTTTTTCCGATTAGGGGAACGGCGGGCTGCCCAATAAG
This sequence comes from Stenotrophobium rhamnosiphilum, assembly GCF_003052265.1. GTDB lineage: Bacteria > Pseudomonadota > Gammaproteobacteria > Nevskiales > Nevskiaceae > Stenotrophobium > Stenotrophobium rhamnosiphilum. The sequence continues at coordinate 318,307 of NZ_QANS01000004.1, read as the reverse complement.
ACATACGCCCTACATTCAATACTTTAGAAAAGCGGGTGGCCCAATAAGACATACACCCGTCGTCTGTGAACAAGGTCACGGATCGAAGGGTTATAAGTTTAGTCGATTTTGGGCCGTCATTAAACTGTTAAATAGACAAACTGACGTTATCGATCAGGCGGGTCTTGCCCAGATAGGCCGCTGCAAGGATTACAAACTCCTTGCTGTCACGTTTTGGCTCGCTCAAATCAGGCGCGCGAACCTCAAGATACTGAGGTCTGAAGTGGCTAGCTTCCAAGCGCTTAACACCGGTATAGCAAAGCGCTGGGAAGTCACGACGCCCTGCCCTAAGCTTGTCAGCCACTTCGCGCAAAGTCGCATACATCTCAGGCGCCAACTGGCGTTGCTCTTCAGTCAGATATTGATTGCGTGACGACAGGGCCAAACCATCCGGCTCGCGTTCCGTCGCAATACCGATGATGTCGATCGGCATATGCAGATCGGCGACCATGCGGCGGATGATGAAAAGCTGCTGGTAATCTTTTTCGCCAAACAGCGCAGCATCTGGCTGAACCAGATTGAACAGAATGCTGACGACTGTGGCAACACCATCAAAGTGTCCGGGACGGAAATGGCCACAAAGAATATTCGAGGCGCTGGAAACGCTGACTTTCGCCAAGCCTTCCATGCCACGCGGATAAACTTCCTGCGCCGTTGGGGCAAACAACAAATCTGCGCCAACTTCAGCGAGCGCGGCCTTGTCCTGTTCCAGCGTACGCGGATAGCGACCGAAATCTTCGTTGGGACCAAACTGCAGCGGGTTCACGAAAACACTCGACACCACGCGATCCGCCATCTGACGTCCGCGACGCGCTAATTCCAGATGCCCGCGATGCAGATTGCCCATCGTCGGCACAAACGCAATGCGCTGTCCGGCGCGACGCCATTCAGCCAGCTGTGCCCGCAGTTCGGGAATGGTATGGATAGTCAGCATGAGATCAAACGCAGCGCTTAGAAGCAGTGCTCAGGTGCGGGGTATTTGCTGGTTTTAACAGCTTGTACGTAGGCACGCACTGCGGATTCAATATCCGGCGCACCTTCCATAAAGTTCTGCACGAAACGCGGCTTGCGACCAATCGTGACCATCGGTGAGATGTTCAGGATGTCGTGCAGCACCAAAATTTGTCCGTGCGTATCTGGGCCGGCACCGATGCCAATGACCGGCACCTTGGATGCTTCGGCGATGCGCTTGCCCAGAGACGAAGGCACGCATTCCAGCACCAGCAAATCAGCCCCCGCTTCGGTCAGCACCTTCGCGTCCTGAAGCATGATTTCGGCAGCAGCCTCTTCACGCCCCTGTACTTTGAATGCGCCAACTTTGTGAATGAACTGCGGCTGCAAACCCAAATGCGCACAAACCGGAACGCCGCGAATCGCGAGGTACTCAACGATATTGGCTTGCTCACGTCCGCCTTCCAGCTTCACCATCTTCGCGCCGCCTTCTTGCATCATGCGCTGCGAAGCGTCGAGTGCGCGCTCCAGCGTGGCGTAAGAAAGAAACGGCAAGTCGGCAACGAGAAATGCGCGCTTGAGGTGAGGTGCAACACAGCGTGAGTGGTAAACGATGTCGTTAACCGTCACTGGCGTCGTGGTGTTTCCACCTTGAATCACCATGCCGAGCGAGTCGCCCACCAGAATGACATCCACGCCCGCGCGATCTTCCAGCAAAGCAAAGCTGGCGTCGTAGCAGGTCAGTGCAGTGATCTTTTCGCCGGCTTCGCGCATGCGGCGCAATTCGGCAACGTTGACGGGCTTTATGGGTTCCATGCGCATGGGCTCGTTGAAATGCGGCGCGACTATAACAAAAGCCCGGCGGGCAGTTGGGTATACGGGGCACGCTTATCCAGTGCCGCACGCAACTCCGCGTAATGACTGGGTTCATTCACGAAATCGAAGCGAGATGTATCGATCTCAATCACTGGCGCCACCGCGTAATTGCGGAAATATTGACCATAAAGCGCACTCAGATCAGCCAAATACGAGCCGCTGATCGTGGATTCGTAGTCGCGACCACGAATCGCAATGCGCTCGTGAAGGATTTGGACTGGCGCAGTCAGATAGATCACGCAATCTGGCGGCGGCACATCCCACGCGAGACGCTCGAACACCTGCATGTACAAGGCGTAGTCCACATGGCCCAGCGTGAGTTGCGCAAAGAGGCGATCTTTTTCAAACAGGAAATCAGCCACGCAATCACTGGCAAAAAGATCGTGCTGTTGCAGTTGCTCCGCCTGACCGGCGCGTTGCAATAAAAACGTGAGTTGCGCTGGCAATGCACCGCTGGCTGGCTCGCGATAAAAACGCGGCAGGAATGGATTGTCCTCGGGCCGCTCCAGCAACAGGCTGGCACCTAGATCATTCGCAAGCTGGCGCGCCAACGTAGTTTTACCTACGCCGATCGGTCCTTCGATCGCGATGTAACTCATTCAGACCAAGGCTCTAAGCCAGAGCGCCCCAGCTTCTGAGCCAATTCATCGACGCGTCCAACATTTGGAATAAGTAGCATTGGCGCAACATCAGCTAAAGGAGTAAGCACGAAATTTCTTTGCGCAATCCCAGGATGCGGCAGTTGCAGTTGCGGCGTATCACGCTGCTCACCTTCAACATGCAATAGATCGAGGTCCAACAAACGCGCCCCCCAACGATCTTCGCTGCGCAAACGACCAGCCGCACGCTCCAGTGCTAAAAGCTGTTCCAACAAAGCTTCTGGCGTGAGATTGGTTTTTACTTTGCAAACCGCATTGCAGTAATGCGGTTGATCCGCAGGCCCCAACGGAGCCGTGCGATACAACGGCGATTGCGCCAACAGCTCAAGCTCTGGCACTCGCGCCAAGGCAAGCAGTGCCGCACGCAACTGCTGCGCAGGCTGGCCAAGGTTGGCACCGAGTGCAATGTAGGCGATAGACATAGACGAGACCGCAAATGCTCAAACGCGAAAACGCGTCAGGCTTAAGGCGTTGGTTTCTTGTTGCGACGACCGCCACGACGACGGCGCTTGCGCACAGGCGCGGCACCTTCCGTGCTGACAGGACCGTCTGCACTATCAACAGCCTCTTCACGAACCGGCGGCAACTGCGTACCGACTTGCGCCTGCGTCCACCAGTCTGCAAGTTCTTTCGGCGCTTCGCCCGCTTGCGCGCGCAGCAACAGAAAATCATAAGCAGCGCGGAAACGCGGATGCGTCAGCAGACGTTTTGCACGACCACCTTTACGCATTTCAAAGCGCGGCTGCATCTGCCAGATTTCGCGCATCGGCAAAGAGAAACGCTTAGGAATCGCGATACGTTGCACAGCCATTGCAAGCACTTCTTCGCAGGCCTGAACGCTCGCCACATTCGGATGCACGTTCTGGCGCACAATCAAATCACGCATACGCGCAACCACTGGCGGCCACAGCAACGCAGCGTAGAAAAACGCTGGGCTCACTGAGGCATCGTTCTTCATTCGATCAGCAGTATTCAGCAACGCGCCAACAACAAAGTTGTAACTGCGCGCATCTTCAATCGCTTTTTCAGTCTGCGGAAACAGCTGAGCAAACAGACCCAGCTCACGCAGTTGCAGGAAGTTATTCACAGCCTGCTTATTCAGCATCACCTTCAGCACTTCATCAAACAAACGTGCTGCCGGAATTTCCGCAAGCAGTGGCGCCAGTTTCGGAATCGGCTTGGCCGTTGGACCATCCAGCTTGAAGTTCATTTTGTTGGCAATACGCACCGCACGCAGCATGCGCACCGCATCTTCGCGATAGCGCAGTTCGGGATCGCCGATCAGACGAATCACGCCACGCTTCATATCCGTCAAGCCATCAGCGAAATCAATAATCGAAAAATCACGGATGTCGTAGTACAGCGCATTGATCGTGAAGTCGCGACGGAACGCATCTTCCTCAAGCGTGCCGTATTCGTTGTCATTGAGAATGCGGCCGGTGTCGTCACGCTCATGCTCGTCCGTGATCGGACCGCGGAACGTGGTGACTTCAGAAATTTCGTTGCCATGACGTACATGGCAGATCACAAAACGACGTCCGACTAAACGGCAAGAACGGAAGATCGCCTTGACCTGATCCGGATGGGCGTTGGTCGCGATATCAAAGTCTTTAGGCTCCAGACCCGCCAACAGATCGCGCACGCCGCCGCCGACCATATAGGCCTCGTAACCGGCATCCTTAAGGGTATAGAGCACCTTGAGCGTGCCCTGTGAGATCTGCGAACGGGAGATTGAATGCTCCGCGCGCGGAATGCGTGTTGGTTCGGTAATGACTTAAATTCCTGATACTTTTTCGTTGTGCTCGCCTTGTGACTGGCACTGCTGCTGCGTATGATACCCGCCGCTTTGCCCTCTCGCACGCTCCTATCGTCTAGAGGCCTAGGACGGGGCCCTCTCAAGGCCTAAACCCGGGTTCGAATCCCGGTAGGAGCGCCACAAAGTTTGTGGAAAGACGGGCCCTCTCAAGGCCTGCACTTATTCCGCCGGGTTCAAATCCCGGTAGGAGCGCCACAAAGTTTCATGCGAAAAGGCGGGGCCCTCTCAAGGCTTGGCACTTATTCCGGCGGTTTCGAATCCCGGCACGAGCGCCATTAAATTTGCCCTGCCGACTGGCAGGTGCGCTCATCAACCTCTGTGAGCCCATGTCCGAGATACTGCTGACCCCGGCCCCACTCTGGCGCCGTCTGGCCGCTTCCGCTTACGACATTCTTCTACTGCTCGGCCTGTGGCTTTCAGCCACGTTTACTGCCTGGGCCGTTTCACATTTGCTCGGCGCACAAGGCGCGCTACCGCCAACGTTCATGCGCGCCTACATGTTCGCGATCACGTTTGGGTTCTACGGCTGGTTTTGGACACACGGCGGACAAACATTGGGCATGCGTGCCTGGCGCATTCAAGTACAACGCTCAGATGGCCGCAGCGTCAATTGGGCGAACGCAATGTTGCGTTTCGCCATCTCCATTTTTTCTTTGAGCGTGCTGGGTCTGGGAATGCTCTGGTGCTTAATCGATCGCCGCAAGCGCAGCTGGCATGACATTGCTGCAGATACCGAAGTCGTTTTTGTTCCAAAGGCGAGCTAGCAGCTAATTCAAGTCTGGATTCTCGACAAAGCGAATATGTCGACTGGAACCAGTGATTAGCTATCGCTTTCCGGGTATCGGTTGGGCCTGAACCTCAAAGCGACGCACCAGCTGTTGAATGTCAGGATTACTACAACCTTTTTCTGCGACCAAAGAATTAACACTTGATGTGATAGCAGCCGTCCGACCTTTCATAAGCGCTTGGACTTGCTTCACCGTCATCTTGGGCCGGCGATTCTTCACTTCCTGCGCCGCGTATCCCGAGACCATCTTAAAGTTCGTAAGAAATCGACCGAGAGATTCCGGCGGGGGAGATACACATTTGGCCGTAGCAGCGCGCGAAGTCACGAACTGATCGTATATCGCAAGAATGTCTGGACCTTGTGCTGCACATGTAGTGCTCACTGCAAATAATGCAACGACGATGATTGCGCGCATAAGCGAGATTCCTATTGCTACGACAGCTAACGCGCTTTAGCTAAACGGTAAGCGCCACTCAGCGACAGCACGATGCTCGGCACTGCAGCCGCCAAGAACGGAGGCCAGTGATAAATCTGTCCAAGGTTGGCCGAGACTTCGTTGATCACGTAGAAACCAACGCCGACCAAGATGCCGATCAGCAAGCGCTGCCCTGCACCGCTGCTGCGTAGCGAGCCGAGCACAAATGGGATCGCGAACAGCATCATCGCCATCACAGTGATGGGCGCCATCAGCTTGCGCCAAAGTTCCATTCGATATTCGGCGGAATCAAGACGATTCACTTCGAGATAATCGATCAAGCGAACCAAGCCCGGCATGGTCAAGCTCTGCGCTTCAAGCACAAACAAACGCAGCACTTCAGGCGAAAGCGTGCCGCTCCAATCCATCGAAGGAATGGTTGAGGTTGTTGTCGACTCCGCCGTGAGTTCAGTTTGACGAACACCCGTGAGACGCCAACCGCCATCCTGATAAACACCATCTTCGACGTGCATGCTCGCGCTTAAACGCAGATCAGGTGTCAGGCGAAAAATCTCGACGTCTGCAATGTGGTTTTCAGCAATCAAACGCTTAATGTGAAAAATATTATCGCCATCACGCAGCCACACCGATTGACCATGCAAGCCCGGCTGCGTTCCTGAACGTTCACGTGCTTTATAAGCTTCGGCAGCGCGAATACCGGCTGGCGCCACCCAATCACCCAAAAATAAGCCCAACAAACCGAGCACGACACCCGCCATCATCGTCGCGCGACCAATGCGTATTAGCGAAACACCGGCAGCGCGCATCGCAGTCAATTCACTCTGACCTGCCAAAGCACCCAGCCCCATCAAGGTACCGAGCATGGCGATGATCGGCAGCAGCGTGTACAGACCGCTAGGCATTTGCAGCACGGTGTAAATCAGCAACTGCAAAACGCCGAAGCTACCCTGCCCGGTGCTGTCGATGTTGGAAACAAAACCGATGAAGGTGTAAATCGCTAGCAAGGCCAGCCCGACGATCGCGGTGAAGCCAAAGATGTGAGCGATGATGTAGCGGTCGATCTTGTTCATGTGCGTTTGAATTTGCCTGAGCGTTTAGCGACCAGCCACAGCGCCAATGCCAACATCAGCGCATGCGTCCACCACAAGCCAATTCCAGCAGGAACTTGTTCTTTCGCAATCCAGGCTTGCCCCACTGCAATGAGCTGCGTGTAGACCAGATATACGAGGATGCCGAGAATCAATTTTCCATAGCGTCCCTGGCGTGGCGCGGTGTGCGAAAGCGGCACAGCCAACAATGCAAGAATCAATACAGACAGTGGCGCCGCATATCGCCATTGCAGCTCGGCCATATCTTTAGGGTCTTTGGAATTCCACAAATGACTCGTTTGATACAGGCGGCGCTTGTTGCTGACGAATACAAAATCGGGCGGCTGAATAAAGGTCGTAAATTCGCCAAAGCGCATGACATCAAATTGCGCCTGCCCAGCTTCACCGCGATAACGATAGCCTTCACTCAGGGTCACTTCGCGTTCGCCGGTCAGCGGATTTGCTTGCTGACGACCATGCTTGGCAATCACCAGCGTATCGCCGTCCTTTTCGTGAACACGGGCAAATACTGTGGTGAGCTGGCCACCTTTTGCATCCATTTCGCCGGTGTACACCACGGCACGTCCACCGCCCACTTCTTTGAAGCGACCTGCCTCAAAAGGGTTGTATTGAATGAATCGAGCAGCGTCCTTGGAAATATATTCGGCCGTGCGGCCTGCCCAAGGACCGATATAAAGCGATAGCACCAAAGCCAATAAAGTCAGCACAACACCGAGCACCATAAAGGGACGGTACAACTGCTTCATGCTGACGCCGCAGCCGCTCATGGCTGCGATCTCGCTATCTTTATAAAGGCGGCCCATCGCCAGCATGATCGCCAGCAACAAGGAAACCGGAATCAGGATCACCAGATACTGCAGGCTCGACAGCGCGACCACTTTAAACAGCAGTTCTCGCGGCAGGATGCCGGTTGCCGCTTCGCCCAGAAAGCGTGCAAAACGCGTGGCCAGCATGATCGACATCAAAACCAGCGTTACGGCCAGCCAAGCGCCACCGGCTTCACGCAGCAAATATCGATCAAGAATTCCGAACTTCATCCGTCTCGCGGTTCCTTAAGGCTTTTGCGGATTATGCCGTTTTTTGGCTTCCGCTCTCGCTTTTCATAATAAATTATAAGTTATATTTTGATTAATAATATAAATAAAACTATTAAATTAAAAATATACCGTCGCTTTACAGAGAATTTACCTACACATTTGACGCTAAGAGACGACCATAAATACCTTATAAAGACGGTGGTCACTCAAATAAAGTCTTCTAAGACCTTGAACAAACCAGTTTATCCCGTATCAAAAGGCAAATATTTTGATCAATAGCTAGTAATTTAGGATGCTAGTACTAAAATGTAGTGCGCTTAATCCCAGCCCAGAATTCTTTATATCCGGCATACCACTGGCCGAGTAATTCTCCAGAAGAAATGCTTGCTGTCATTTCATTAATATCAATTTAGTGGCCCTAAATTGAATTGAGGTCAACATGGAATATTTTGTAAAAAGCGGAAACCCTGAAAAGCAGCGTGTTGCCTGTGTCATCGTCGGAATATTTGACCGTCGCACGCCAACCGAAGCCGCTGAAACAATCGACAAGGCCAGCGATGGCGCGATCGGCGCTGTTATGCGCCGCGGCGACATCGACGGAAAGCTCGGTTCGACCCTCATTCTTCACAATGTCCCCGGCACTTTTGCTGATCGCGTGATGCTGGTCGGTTTAGGCAAAGAGCGTAATTTTGACGAAGGCGTGTATCGCAAAGCGATTGCAGCTTCCGCCAAGGCATTGCATCAGACCGGCGCAATTGATGCCGTTAATTACCTGACGCATTTGCCGCTGAAAGGCCGCGACTTTTTGTGGAATGTTCAGCAAGCCGTACTGGCCACTGAAGATGCTTATTACCGCTTCGACGAATGCCGTGGCGAAAAAGCTAAGCAAGATCTGCCGAGCTACAAGCTGGAGCGTTACACCTTCGACGTGCCGCGCCGATCTGACCTGCCCTCTGGCGAAAAAGGCCTGAGCGAAGCGCTGGCGATCAGCAAAGGCGTGAGCCTGGCTAAGAATCTCGGCAACCTGCCGGGTAATCTTTGCACCCCAACTTATCTGGCTGAGCAGGCAGTGAAGCTTGCTGAACAATATCCGATTGTCACCAAGATTCTGGAAGAGTCGGATATGGAAACCCTTGGCATGGGTTCGCTGCTATCCGTTGCTAAAGGCAGCCGCCAACCCGCCAAGCTCATCATCATGGAATACCTCAACGGTCCCAAGGATGAGAAGCCCGTTGCACTCGTCGGCAAAGGCCTGACCTTTGATGCGGGCGGTATTTCAATCAAACCCGCAGCGCGCATGGACGAAATGAAATTCGACATGTGCGGTGGCGCCTCAGTGTTTGGCACGCTCACCGCAATTGCCGAACTCAAGCTACCGATCAACGTTGTCGGCATCGTGCCTGCCACAGAAAACCTGATTAACGGCCAAGCCAGCAAACCCGGCGATGTTGTCACCAGCATGGCTGGCATCACGATTGAAGTGCTCAACACCGACGCAGAAGGCCGCCTGATTTTGGCCGACGCATTGACCTATGCCGAAAAGTTTTACGAGCCCGCGCAGTGCATCAATATGGCCACACTCACTGGCGCCTGCGTTGTTGCGCTCGGCGCACATGCTAGCGGCCTGTTCTCCAATCAATCGGGTCTCGCACGTGCACTGCTCACCGCAGGTGAACAGATTGGTGACCGTGCGTGGGAACTGCCGATCTGGCCTGAGTACGACGAACAGATCAAGAGCGACTGCGCCGACATCGCCAACATCGCCACCATTGGCGCTGGCGAAGCCGGCGCAATTGTCGCGGCCGTATTCCTGCACCGCTTCACTCGCAAGATGAAGTGGGCGCATCTGGATATCGCGGGCACGGCTTGGAAAGGCAAAAAATCGACCGGCCGCCCAGTGCCATTGCTGACTCAATACCTGCTCAACTACTCCGCGAAGAAAGGCGAGCACGAGTAAAGAATGACTCGCATCGATTTCTACTTATTGCCTGAAGGCAGCGCCCCTGCCGACAGTTCAATCGCGGCAACCTGCAGGCTTTGCGACAAAGCCACCAGCGTCGGCCACAAGGTTTTTGTCTACACAACGGACGCCACCCAAGCTGAAAGCCTGGATGGCGCGCTGTGGAGTTTTCGTCAAGGCAGCTTTATTGCCCACGAAAAACATCATGGCCAAAGTTATGAAGACCCGCAGCCGCTGGTACTGCTTGGCTCGATCGAGCCGCCAGCAACGCACCGCAATATCCTCATCAACTTGAGTGCCGAAGTCCCGCCCTTCTTCAGCAACTTTGAGCGCGTTCTGGAAGTTGTCGACGGCAATGCCGCTTTGCGCACCAAGTCTCGCGAGCGCTTCAAGTTTTATAAAGAGCGTGGCTGCGAGTTGAACACCTTTGAACAGAACTCGGAAGGTGGGTGGCAGCGGAAATAGGACGAATGCCTAAACGGCATTCGGCCCCGCTGACACGCTCGGCCATGGATGGCCGAGCCGGTGCCATTTCACATGTCTACTGTCTCGCCATGGATGGCTAGCCTGAACTGCTTTGATCTATTGGGCGACGCTCGCTAGCCAGCTCCAAGCACCCTACAATTCGCCCTCATTTTCGCGCTGGCAGACACCCTGCCCGCGCCTAGCTTTAACCTCAAGAAAAACCATGGATAAGACTTTCGACTCCCGCGTCATTGAAGCCCGTTGGCGCGAGACCTGGGAACAGAGCGGTTGCTTTGCCGCTGGTGCTGGCGCCGCCACTGGCGAGCCTTACAGCATCATGATCCCGCCGCCGAACGTCACCGGCAGCCTACACATGGGCCACGCCTTCCAGCACACCGTGATGGACGCACTGACGCGTTATCACCGCATGAAGGGCAATGACACGTTGTGGCAGCCGGGGACCGATCACGCAGGCATCGCCACTCAGATGGTGGTTGAGCGCAATCTCAAGCTCGCTGGCGAACCAACGCGCGCTGAACTCGGTCGCGAAAAGTTTCTGGAAAAAGTTTGGGACTGGAAAAAGTTTTCCGGTGACACGATTGAAAATCAGATTCGCCGCATGGGCAGCTCGGTCGACTGGTCACGCAAAGCTTTCACGATGGATCCGTCTTACTCCACCGCCGTCATCGAACACTTTGTTCGTCTGCACGACGAAGGTTTGATCTATCGCGGCAAGCGTCTGGTGAACTGGGATCCGGTTCTTCAAACCGCGATCTCTGATCTCGAAGTTGTGCAGGAAGAAGAGAACGGCAAGCTCTGGCATATCCGTTATCCGCTCGTTGGCGGCGCTAAGACTGCAGAAGGCAAAGATCACATCGTCGTTGCTACGACGCGTCCTGAAACATTGCTCGGTGACGCTGCAGTTGCTGTGAATCCAGCAGACGAACGCTATCAGTCACTGATTGGCAAAACCGTCACGCTACCATTGTGTGATCGCGAAATTCCGATCATTGCTGACGATTACGTCGACCGCGAATTCGGCACCGGCTGCGTCAAGATCACGCCTGCGCATGACTTCAACGACTATCAGGTTGGCCAGCGTCATAAGCTGCCGTTAATCAATATTCTTACGCGTGAAGCAAAGATTGTTTCAAATAAAGCTGCTGATTGGCACTCAACACTTAAGTCAAACAACCCTTCAACGTCTCAAGTAAATGCAGTCGTCGATATGGCGATTGATATTGGTATACCTGAAAATCTCCAAGGCTTGGACCGCTTTGCCGCACGAAAGCAGATCATTCTTGATCTCGAAGCCGCATCGTTGATCGAAAAGATCGACGATCACAAACTCAAAGTGCCACGCGGTGATCGCACCGGCGTTGTGCTCGAGCCTTATCTCACTGATCAATGGTTCGTTGATCTCACAAGCGAAACACGTCGTGACGGCAAGCCAGGACCCGGCGGCCTCAAAGCCATTACGGAACCTGCAATCAACGTCGTAGAAGATGGCCGCATCAAGTTTGTTCCAGAAAACTGGAGCAACACTTACTTCCATTGGCTACGCAATATTCAAGACTGGTGCATCTCGCGTCAGCTCTGGTGGGGCCATCGCATTCCTGCTTGGTATGACGAGCAAGGCAATGTCTACGTTGAGCGTAGCGAAGAAGCTGTGCGCAGCAAGTACAAGCTCGATGCCAGCGTTTCACTGAAACAAGACGAAGACGTTTTCGATACTTGGTTCTCGTCCGACATCTGGCCGTTCGCTACGCAAGGCTGGCCGCAAGATACGGCTGAACTGAAAAAATATTATCCAAGCAGCGTGCTCGTCACTGGCTTCGACATCATCTTCTTCTGGGTCGCCCGCATGGTGATGATGGGTCAGAAGCTGATGGGCGAAGTGCCGTTCCGTGAAGTTTATGTACACGGCCTGATCCGCGATGCGGAAGGCCAGAAGATGAGCAAATCGAAAGGCAATGTGCTTGATCCGCTTGATCTCGTCGACGGCATTACGCTGGAAGATCTGGTCAAGAAGCGCACCACTGGTTTGATGAAACCTGAAACTGCGCCGAAGATTGAGAAAGCCACGCGCAAAGATTATCCGGAAGGCATTTCTGCAGTCGGCGTCGACGCACTGCGCTTCACCTTCGCAGCACTCGCCTCGCCCGGCCGCGATATTCGCTTCGACTCCGAGCGCGCCGAAGGCTATCGCAACTTCACCAACAAGATCTGGAACGCTTCACGATTTGCGCTGATGAATCTTGGTGCACTGAACGAAGAAGGCGAACTGCAAGTTCCTGTTGGCCTTAACGACGGCGAGTACACGCTCTCGGTTGCAGACCGCTGGATCATTTCGCGCCTGCAAAAAGTTGAAGCCGAAGCTGCTGAACTGTTTAAGACTTATCGCTTCGATCTGCTCTCGCAGTTGCTCTATCAATTTATCTGGAACGAGTACTGCGATTGGTATCTCGAACTGACCAAGCCCACCTTGCTCGGCGACGATGAACTCGCAAAGCGCGGCACCAAGCGCACGCTCGTGCGCGTGCTGGAAACATGGCTGCGCTTGCTGCATCCGCTGATGCCGTTCATCACAGAAGAAGTTTGGCAACGTGTTGCACCGCTGGCAGAAAAGTCTGGCCCTACGATCATGCTGCAACCGTATCCGGAATCGCAGCCTGAGAAAATTGACGAAGCCGCTGAAGCCGATATCGAATGGCTCAAGAGCTTCATCCTTGGCTTGCGTCAGATTCGTGGCGAAATGGATATCTCACCGGGCAAACCATTGCCCTTGCTGTTACAGAACGCTAGCGACAGCGACCGCACACGCATTGAACGCATGCAGAGCAGCATTCAGTTTCTGGCACGCGTTGAATCGATGCGTCATCTCGAAGCCAATGAAGTGCCGCCGCAATGCGCGACGGCACTTGTTGGGCAGATGAGCTTGCTGGTTCCAATGGCTGGCTTGATCGACAAGGACGCGGAACTCGCGCGCCTTGCCAAGCAAATCGCCAAGCTGGAAAGCGATCTCGGCAAAACCGAAATGCGCGTCAACAATCCTAACTTCGGCAAGGCGCCTGAAAACGTGCAGCAGCAAACACGCGATCAAGCCTCACGTCAGAAACAAGACTTGGAAGCACTGCGACAGCAGCACGCCAATATCAGCGCCTTGTAAATCCGGATGATTAATCCGGCAGGGTAAAAGCCACGAATGCGCGCGGTGAAATGATCCAGCTATTGTGATTAAACGCCCGCGCATCGAGGCCGATCTGCCAGCTCGGAGTGATCTGATACCCCGTACCGAGGCCCAGCATCAAGCCCGCCGCCGGCCCTCGGATCGCCATCTGCTGCTGGTTCAGGATCAGGTTAATCTTGCGCTGTATCGAAGCAACTGCGCCGACGCTGGTCTGGATCGACCACGATGATGTCAGCTGCCATTGAGTCTCCGCACTAAGCCCCACTGCAAATCCGCCTAGGGGAAATTTGTTACTCGCCGCTTTCAGCACGGCCTTGGCTTCGCCCGGCGGCAGCTCGATGGTGGCCCTGTAATTACCCAGATCCAGAAGACTCCCGCGCAGTGCAAAGTTGGGCGTCAGGGCATAACGCAGGTACGCCTCAAAGCTTTTGTCATTCCTGTTGAAATTTGAAATTTGACTGTGCAGACCAGAGGCGTTGATTTCACGCTCTAGCTTTGACTCACTGATCGTTGCCATCGACATGCCCGCAGCAGCGCCGACGGTAGCCGACGATAGTGCCTTCTGCGCCTGTGCTTGCGGCGCTTGCAGGGTCACGATCACCAGCAGGATTATCATCAATCCCTGCGATAGCAGGCGACGCATCGGCCAGTTCTGCAGTAACAGCTTGCGGCGTGCCAGCAAGGCCAGCAGCGGCAACAAGCCAAGCAGATCAAAGCTCCCGCCACCCGATGAAATCTCGCCCTTCGCGAGAGTGCCGTTACCGTCAAGCGTAATCACAGTCGGACTGGCTGGCACATTGCCTGGCAGATCCAACTTTGCTGTACGAGGCCCCTTCGCGCTGGGAGTGAATGTCACGCTGATCTCGCAGCTGTCACCAGGCGCCACATCAGAAGTGCAGCTGTTACTGCTAATCATAAAGTCTCCCGGGTTGCTGCCACTGAACGTCGGTGAACCTAATCTCAGCGGAATACGGCCGCTATTTTTGATGGTCAGACTGGCCGGACTGCTGGTCGTGCCAACAAAGCGATCAACAAAGTGTTGCGTGGCTGGCGCATTGATTTGCGCCAGATTCAGATAAACATTGACGCTGCCAGCAGATGCATTGGTGCCGGACGCGCCAATCAGCAGATCGACAAAACTGTCGCCGTTGACATCGGCGGCGGCGAGGCCACGGCCGAAGCGGTCCGCTGCTGCCAGACCATTGAAAGTGAGATCGACACTGGCTGGCGTGACGCCAGCCGAGCCAAGGTAAAGATAAACATGGTCAACATGATCGGCTGGGAGGGCGCCGAAAAAGCCGGCGTAGACCGCGCTAATCAAAAAATCGGCGTAGCCGTCGTGGTTGACATCACCGGCTGAAGCCACATTGGTGCCCAAGCCATCGAAAGGAGCCGTACCAACAAAAGTCTGAGCAAGCGTCAGACCGCCAGCTGAACCGAGATAGAGAGATGCACTACCGGTGCGACTATTGTTGCCAATGGCAGAAATGATCACATCGGCAAAGCCGTCGTCATTAACATCACCAACCGGGGCCACGGGATCGCCAAACAAATCGCCGTCGGCACTGCCGTCAAAGGTCTGATCGGCTACGAGCGACAAGCCAGTAGTCGAGCCCAAGTAAAGATAGGCACGACCCTTGAAGTTGCTGTAGCCATAGGCGCCGATGATGACATCCGAAATGCCGTCACCATTGACGTCACCAGCTGAAGCGACGCTAGCGCCGAAGTTACTAAACCCACCTTCACCGTTGTAAATGTTGCTAGCGACCATCGTGCCGCTGGCTGAACCTAGATAGAGATTAGCACTGCCGTTGAAATTGTTGCGGCCAGGGGCGCCGATGATGAAGTCGACATAGCCGTCACCGTTGACATCGCCGACAGAGGCGACTTCTTCGCCGAAACGATCCTTCATCGCTACACCGTTGAAACTCTGACCAAGAGACATAAAGCCAGTCGCCGAGCCCAAGTAGAGATAAGCGCTACCAGTAAGTCCATTAGTGCCACTGGCGCCAATCAGGACATCAGCATAGCCGTCACGATTGACATCGCCAGCCGCGGCGACGCTGACACCGAAGAGGTCTTCTGGGGCAGATCCGACAAAAGTTTGGTAAATGGTCGTTGACAGGCCAGTAGCCGAGCCCAGAAACAGATAAGCGCTACCGGCAAATGAGCCACGGCCATAAGCGCCGATGATGACATCGTCAAAACCGTCGCCGTTGACGTCACCGGCGGAAGCAACGCTATAACCGAACGAGTCACCGGCGGCGAGTCCGTTCAGCGTGGTATCTGCCGACGGTGGCATTGTCCACAGCGGATCGATCTCTAGCGGATAGCGTGCATTTCTATCATCGAGCTGGATCGCTACCAGCTGCGGCGCTTGCTGCACAAAACGTGCGGCGATAGTGCGCCCGCTGGCGTCACGGACCTTAAGCGCGCTGTATTGCAACTCACGCTGCTGCTGGCTAGTGACGCTGACGGCGTCGTCACTGGTCTTGGCAATCTTGGCGTGCTCGAAGCGCAGTTGTATTTGCAGCGGACCATGACCTTGCGGACGAGTGCTCAACGTCCAGCCCTGCTCCAATCCTGCATTGCTGTTGTTGAACCATTCAGTCACGCCGTCGGCCTGACGTTGAAGTCGCGCTTGCTCAGTGTTGTTGGCGCCGAAGGACAGCGGTGTGATGGCGCCACCGCGGCCAATACCTTCGAGTTGCACGCCAACCAGCGGCTCTTGCCCGCCAGCAATATCCAGTAGCTGATAGCCGCTGGCGGTGAACTGTGCGAAGTAGCGATTTGTCGGGTTATAAGCACGGGCTTGTCCGGCTTCAGTGCTCATCCAGTATTCGCGGGCTTGGATCTCTGCCTTCGCGCGGCTCAGCCAATTTTGGTTGGCGCCGACGACTGCGATCTGGGTATTGAGCTGCGGCGATGAAACACTCTGAATAACTGGCGGCGTGCCGATGACAGTCACGGTGATCAGCAGAGTCGCGCTAAACAGTAACAAGCAAGCCCAAGCGGTTCGCGTGAATTTACGCTCCCCAAAAAACAAGGAGGTTTTGCCCCGGTCGCGTAGAAAAAATGTGCCCGAGTCGCCAGATGCAAGATTCATACATGTGCCTCATCAGCCTTAGATCGTCTCGTGCGATTCGCTGGAATCCGCAGAAGGTGATCGATTGCGTTGGAGTAGGCACAACAGCCCCACCCAACGGGTTAGGCCGATCCTTGGCTGCCTCAGTTTCTTCAAGCTATTTATGTAAGAGGCGTGATGACAGTCACATAAATTTTATGGCTTTGCAAATCGCTGAACATCCTGAAGGCAGAATCAGTTGCTTAACAATCAGCGCGCAGAGATATGTCCTGCCAGAACAAACCACACAAAAGAAAACCCGCCGTGAAGCGGGTTTTATGGGTATTAACAATACTGATCAGACTTTGTTATCTCGCTGCCTCACTACGCGCAAGCCCGGCTTGTTCGGCAAACCCACGACTTTTTCGCTCTCGTGCTCGCGCTCCAAACGATCAACACAGCGATCCAATGTTTGGCTAATCATTGTCTGCGTCCGGATCATCTCAATACGCGGCCACGCAGCACGTTCGCCTTCAAGCATGAAGCGTTGCACTGCTTCTAGGTCCGGATTTTTTGCAATGTTGGCGTAACGCCAAAGGCTCACGTCCGGGAAAATATTAATGTTGCCGCGATAGTCCTGATCCAAAATGCTGGCCGCGGTATCGAGTGGCTTATTGAAATCGCCTAGCGGAATGCTGGCACGAACAAAATTGATGATGCTCTTGGCCTGCTGGCGCACGGTGGACGTTGCGTAATCGCGCGCTGAGTTGGCCAAGCCTTTACTGCCCGGTTCGCGTTTGGAGACAAACGGCAACACGTGTGGATTGGTCTGACTGACGATGAAGTGATTCACATTATGCAGACGACGAATACGCAGCGTCGGCAAATCTGATTTCAGAGAACCATCATTCCATTTCAACAAGGGCATATACGGCACGCGCCCATCTTTTTCATCGCGCGTCATCAACATCACTGGCGGGAATAAAATTGGAACGGCGCACGATGCCATCACGGCTTCATGTGTGTAGAGATACGGAAAGGTCAAATAGTTAAGCAAACGCGGCGGTTGATTCACGCCCGCAGGTGACACCGTAATATTGATGATGCGGCCAGAGTGTTTATAGGCCTGCTCAAACGTCATGTCTTTGACGTTTTCTGCAATCGCGCGACGCAACTGATCTTGATCCATGATGGCGCGACGACGAATCATTTGTGCAAACGGCAGTACGCGCCAGAAATGGTAGTACGCGTTCTTAGGATCCAAAAGTTCTTCCAGCTCATGGTCGTTACGCGTGCCGACAGTGGCCGCAACAATCGAGCCCGCACTGGAGCCCGTCAGCACCGTTGGCAGAATGCCTTCGCGGTACAAAGCCTTAACCACCCCGACATGAAAAAGCCCCAGCGTTGCACCGCCTGAGAGCATCAATGCAGAACGACCAAAGCTGAGTGCCACTTCATGAAAGAAACGCAGTTTGTCCGCATGCGGAAAAGTACTGCGGTCCAGATGGCTCAGTTCTTCCAGTACAGCGCTCACTTCATGGACGTATTCGTTGATGAGATGTTTGGTCCCAACATTGGTACGCGTATAGAGCGCGGGATTGCCGATATTGCCGAGATTCCAGTGCAGGCCCTGACGCAGGTGATAAATCAGCTTGGGGATATCACCTTCATCACGGCACTGACGAATCTGCCGCAGACGGCTGCGAATCAAACGCCAGTCGTAGTCGTCTGACGTCTCGTTCTGCTTCCACTCTTCCAGCCCGCGATGGCGGTCCATAAATTCGGCCGCTTCGCGCCAGCTTTGGTAATCAGTGGCGTTGCGCATCTGCGCCAAGCATTCACGACTAATACGATCCATTCCAGCATCCCAAAATATGACTGTCGCTATGTTCCCGCAAAGGTCATACCACCGCAATGATTGGCAGCAAATTACTAGGCATAGGCGATACCGCTCAGGCAGCCGTACCAGTAGACTCAGGGATCGAATTTTCAGTGACGGACCACAGACCTTCATGAGCAATCCCATACACTTGGCGCTGACTGGCCTCAACCAGATCGTGCTGGGCAAGCCGCAGCAGATCAAACTCACCCTCGCCTGCCTGCTGGCACGCGGACATCTGCTGATTGAGGACATTCCGGGCGTCGGCAAAACCACGCTGGCACTCGCACTGGGCAAAGTGTTAGGCCTGCAATTTCAACGCGTGCAGTTCACCAGCGATCTGCTGCCGGCCGATATTCTGGGCGTGTCGATTTTTGAGCAGAACAATGGCCGCTTCCGTTTTCATCCGGGGCCAATTTTCTCGCAGTTGGTACTCGCTGACGAAGTGAATCGCGCCAGCCCTAAAACACAGTCGGCACTTCTGGAAGCAATGGAAGAACGCCAAGTCACTGCAGAAGGTGAAACACGTCCACTGCCAGAACCTTTCTTTGTCATCGCGACACAGAATCCATCGCATCAGATCGGTACTTTTCCGTTACCTGAATCTCAGCTTGATCGTTTCTTGATGCGCATCTCGCTCGGATATCCCACCGCCGAAGCCGAACGCGCATTGCTGATGGATCGCGAACGTCGTGATCTACTCGCAGAGACAGCTCCCGCACTCACACCGGCTCAATTGTTAGACCTGCAAGCACAGGTGAAAGCCGTGCGCACTACGCCCGCGCTGCTCGACTATTTGCTGGCGCTGATTCAACACACTCGCAACCACGCGGGCTTGCGCCAAGGTCTGTCGCCACGTGCGGGTCTGTCACTGCGACGCGCGGCGCAAGCTTGGGCACTGATCGAGGGTCGCACCGGCGTGATTCCTGAAGACGTGCAAGCGGTGTTCGCCGCCGTCGTCAATCATCGTTTGATCTCCGCCTCAGAACGCGAAGCTGGCGCACCGACCGCAGAAGATATTTTGTCGCGCGTCAAAATTCCTTAATCGCGATTTATTAATCCAATGCGTTTCTGGCTGATCGCTAAGATCATTCTTCATCCTCTGCGCTACGCACAGGAGCGCATCGACGCATGGGTGTTAGCACGCGTTAAACGTCAGCCGGGCCCAATCGATATTCCACGCAATCGCGTTTACATCGTGCCGACACGCTTTGGCTACGGCTTCGCGATCATGGCGCTGGTGATGCTGATGGGCGCGATGAACTACAGCAACAGCATGGCCTTTGCGCTGACGTTTCTACTCGCAGGCCTCGGCATGATCTGCATGCACCACACGCACGCCAACATGCTGAACCTGCGTATGCACGCCGGAAAAACGCGTCCAGTTTTTGCAGGTGAAATTGCTCACTATGAAATTCATGTTGAGAACTTAGCGAAGAACCCGCGCTACGCCATCGGCTTGGCGTGGCCCAAACAAGAAGCCAACGCAACGATTGGCGATGCACCTGAGCAAGGCATTGCCGTAATGATTTTGACGCGACCAACGCTCAAGCGCGGTTGGCAGCCTGCAGGTGTCTACAGCATATTTACAGAATTTCCGTTGGGCCTGTTTCATGCGTGGACATGGGCCGACTTGGACATGAACTGTCTGGTCTATCCAAGCCCTGCTCCGCCCGGCATGGAATTGCCTGCAGTTGCTGGCGTTGGCGGGCACGCCAGCGGTGGCCGCAGCGGGCAAGATGAATTTGCAGGCCTGCGAAATTATCAACGCGGTGACACTGCAAGGTCGATCCATTGGAAGAGCTTGCCGAAGTTGCAGTCACCGATGGTCAAACAATTCACCGAGACCTTGGATCGCGAGCTTTGGTTGGATTGGAATGCGCTCTCACACCTCGACACTGAAGCGAGATTGTCTCAACTCACCCGCTGGGTACTCGAGGTTGAAGAACTAGGCTTGGCTTACGGTCTGCGCATGCCCGGCATCGTGCTGGAACCCGCACGCGGTGAAACCCATCAACATCAATGCCTGAAGCGCTTGGCGCTGTATGACATCGCATGATTGATTACCTCACCCAGACAACATTGCTTCGCTTGCTGGCCGTGCTGGTTCTAGTGCTCGCGCCGCACGTTGCACATTTGCCGATCTGGGAGAACCTGCTACTTGCTGCAGTCATCGCATGGCGTGCACTGATCTCAATACGCCAATGGCGCTTACCTGCGCCGTGGATACGTAACGTTATCTCGATCGCTTGTTTTGCAGCGGTCTATTTCAATTTCAGTAGCATCTCCGGACTCACCGCAGGCACTGCGCTGCTCAGCGTAATGGCAGTTCTCAAGTTGCTGGAGATGCGAGCACGCCGCGATGTGATGGTGCTTGTGCTGTTGATGTATTTCATCCTCATCACGCATTTCTTGTTTTCACAAGAAATCTGGACGATCGCTTATCTGCTATTCAGTGCTGTCTGCATCACCGCGCTGCTAATGGACTGCAATCACGCAGGCGAATCATTGCCAACGCGCGTGCTGCTACGTGCTGGAGCCATCATGGTGGCGCAAGCGGTGCCGCTGATGCTGATTTTCTTCGTACTGTTTCCACGCATCCCTGGACCACTATGGAGTTTGCCGACAGATAGCGGTGCTGGGCGCACTGGCCTGTCTGACAAGATGTCACCCGGCGACATTGCCTCGCTGATGCAAACCGATGAAGTGGTGTTTCGCGTGCGCTTCTCGGGTGACGTGCCAACGCCACAGCAACGTTATTGGCGCGGTCCAGTGTTCGATGAATTTGATGGACGCGGTTGGCAGTCTTCGAAACTGGCGACGCAAACTCGCACTGTGCCCACCATCACCATTGGCGAATCGCTTTCATATGAATTGACGATGGAAGCCAGCGGTTCGCGCTTGCTGCTCGCACTCGATACGCCAGCACCCAAGCAATTGCCGAATGACAGTACTCTGAATTACAGCAATGTGCTGACTACAGCGGGTCCGATCAACGAACGTAAAGTCTATAAAGGCACGGCTTACACGCAGTACGTTTTGCAGCCAACGCTCAGTGAAATGGAGCGCGCGCATTTCCTGCAAATCCCAGAAGGCTATAACCCGCGCACTCGTCAGTTAGCGCAGCAATGGCGTGGCAGCAGAATTAACGATGCTGAAATCGTCAATAAAGCCTTGCTGATGTTTCGCAGTGAGAAATTTTTTTATACCTTGCAGCCGCCCAAGTTGGGGCGCGACAGCATTGATGAATTTATCTTCAATACCAAACAAGGTTTCTGCGAACACTATTCCAGCAGCTTCACATTCTTGATGCGTGCCGCCGGCATTCCTGCACGAGTGGTTACCGGTTACCAAGGCGGCGAACAAAACCCGCTCGGCGATTACTACGTGATACGTCAGTACGACGCTCACGCCTGGAGCGAAGTGTGGCTCGCCGAAAAAGGTTGGGTTCGTGTTGACCCCACCGGCGCAGTGGCACCACAGCGCGTCGAACGCGGCTTCACATCATCCATTTCTCTGGCCAATGGCCTACCCGGATTTATTGTGCGGCAACAAAGCAATCCACTGCGCTTTGCACTCAATATGCGCTGGGATTGGGTCAATCAGAAGTGGAACGCTTGGGTGCTGGCTTACGGCCCTGACCTACAAGCGGATTTCTTGCGTAATTTTGGCATTGAAGATTGGAGCCAGATGATTCTGGTGATGACGGTACTGCTTCTATTAGGAACGCTTGCAGTCAGCCTACTCCTGATGCGTCAGTTCGCCACCGTCATTCCGCGCGATCATGCGCTCCGGCTTTGGCAACGTGTGCTGAAAAAACTGGCCAAGGTTGGCATCAGCCAAAATCCTGATGAAGGACCGCGCGATTTCGTTGATCGAATCACGCGAGATCACCCTGCATACGGGGACGGAATGCAGCGTGTGTTGCAAGCCTATTTGAAAATGCGTTACTTAGAGGAAGCGGATCAGACTGCAGAGCGAGAGCTCAATAATGCGGTCGCTGCATTTAAGCCACGACGATAGATCGGGCTGAAGTTTTTAATTACAGGGAAGAACAAGTATGGAAATTCCACCGCAGATTCCGCGTTGGGGAAATCGGCTCACACGCTGGGTCGGCCTGTGCGTGTTGCGCATGTTTGGTTGGCAATTGAATGTCGTGCTGCCCAACCGCCCTAAGATGGTGCTGATTTACGCACCACACACTTCCAACTGGGATTTTGCTTTTGGCCTTGCCGCAATTCTTGCGCTGCAAGTTCGCGTGCATTGGTTTGGCAAGCACACCATCTTTAGCCCGCCATTTAAAAACTTGCTAATTAAACTCGGCGGCATTCCGATTGATCGCAGCGCTGCTATCGGTGTTGTACAGCAAACAACGCAACGGTTTGCAGAAAAGGAGCAGCTACTGATTGGCATCGCTCCTGAAGGCACTCGCTCACTAGCGCTCAAGTGGAAGAGCGGTTTCTATCAGATCGCACATGCCGCTGGTGTGCCGATCCAGATTGCTTATCTCGATTACAAGAAAAAGGTCGTGAGCCTAGGACCGCTGATCGAGACCAGCGGCGATTACGCCGCTGATCTCGAAAAGATTCAAAGCTTCTACCGCGGCATCAATCCCTGCATCCCTGAAAAGTTTGCAGCACAGGGTTAAGCCGCAATAGCACCCGCACCGTGACCGGAGTGCAGGAAACGCAGCACTTCAGCGCGGTGGTGGATGTAGCGAGTATCTTCTGCCAACTGCAGACGATTACGTGGACGTGGCAAATCTACGCTCAAGATTTGTCCCACCGTTGCAGCAGGGCCGTTGGTCATCATCACGATTCGATCGGATAGCAACACCGCTTCATCAACGTCGTGCGTCACCATTACCACGGTGCTCTTCAAGCGCGCCTGAATCTCCATCAGAGAATCCTGAAGATTGGCGCGCGTCAGTGCATCCAAGGCGCCAAACGGCTCATCCATCAGCAACACCTTGGGCTCCATCGCCAAAGCGCGTGCGATACCCACACGCTGCTTCATGCCGCCTGAGATTTCGTTAGGACGCTTGTCACGTGCGTGCGTGAGCCCAACCAGCGCGAGCGCTTCATCTGTTCGTTCACGCATCTGAGTTTTGCTCTGATGACCCGAAAAAACTTTTTCTACCGCCAGGTAAACGTTGCCAAAACAAGTTAGCCAAGGCAGCAAAGAGTGGTTTTGAAAAACGACTGCACGCTCTGGGCTTGGGCCACTAATCTCACGTCCACCTAGCAGTGCTCCACCACTGCTCGCAGGCACGAGGCCTGCAATCAGATTAAGCACCGTCGATTTGCCACAACCAGAATGTCCGATGATCGAAACAAACTCGCCCTGCTCTACTTCGATACTGACATTCTGAACAGCCCGATAAATACCTTTACGAGTCTTGAACTCGATGGTGGCGTGATCCACTTCTAAATAAGCAGTCATTGATCGCTCCTTAGCGTTGGCGATAGTCAAAACGATTGGCGATAGCAGTCATGCCCTGCTCCATCAGCAGGCCCACAACACCGATCACAACAATCGCGATGAGGATATGTTCCATATTGAGGTTGTTCCACTCGTCCCATAACCAGAAGCCGATACCAACGCCACCGGTTAGCATTTCACTCGCAACAATCGCAAGCCAGGCAATACCGAGCGCAAGCTTTGCACCAGTCAGAACATAAGGAATGCTGGCCGGCAACAAGATGCGTGTGAACACTTTCCACTCAGACAGCTGCAGCACACGCGCCACATTCAGATAGTCCTGCGGAACGCTCGCCACACCCAAAGCAGTATTGATAATCATCGGCCAGACACTGCAGATGAATATGCAAAAGATCGCCGCAGGATTTGCGGCCTGAAAAATTGCTAAGCCAATTGGCAGCCAAGCCAGCGGTGACACAGGACGCAGGAGACTGATAATCGGACTTGCTGCTTTGCTCAATGAGGCAAATCGCCCAAGCGCAAAACCCAGCGGAATACCAATCAGTGCGGCAAGACCAAAGCCCTTAGCGACGCGTTCCAACGATGCCAAAAGATTCCAACCGACACCTTGATCATTGGGCCCATGTTGATAAAAAGGATCAGCGAAAACTTCTACGGCAGAGTGAAACGTCTTGCCGGGACCCGGCAGATATGCAGAGTGCTGCGCCGCAAAATACCAAAGGCCAAGCAATGCAATAATTCCTAGAACTCTTGGCAACACTGCCGACAAAATTCCTCGAATAGCATCTGCCCATGGCGTTCTTGCTGGGGGCTCAGGTGGAGGTACTGCGACAACCGACTTCGCCACAGGCTTGGGCTCCATCGATGTCGCCACACCTTTAACCAACATCAGATTCGCTGCCATCACCGTACTCCTATTCACGCCTTGATTTTGAAACTGCTGACGTATTCCTTCGCTTTGTTTGGATCAAACACCACGCCGTCGAATAGCGTCTCAGTCTTCATCGGATTGCTTGGCACTGCGATGTTCATCGACTTGGCCACTTCGGTGTAGAGCGAAACTTGATTGACTTGCTTTGCGACAGCCGCGTAATCGATGTCTTGCTTCAGCAGACCCCAACGACGTAGCTGCGTCAGGAACCAGATGCCGTGTGAGTAGTACGGGAAGTTGACCTGACCATCGTCGAAGAACTTCATGTAGTCAGGGTCTTTCCAGGTCTTGCCCAGGCCATTCTCGTAGTTGCCGAGCATGCGTCCCAAGATCACCGGAGACGGTGCGTTGACATAAGCCTTGCCACCAATAATTTCAGCGACCTTGGTGCGGTTGGCCATGGCATCGATGTACTGCGAAGCTTCAAGCACGGCACGCATCATTGCGCGCGTGGTGTTTGGATACTTATCAACGAATTCCTTCGTGGTGCCCAAAACCTTTTCTGGATGATCTTTCCAGATCGCCTGCGTTGTCGTCGCGGTGAAACCAATCTGATCGAAGATGGCGCGTGCATTCCACGGCTCACCCACACAGTAGCCGTCCATATTGCCGACGCGCATATTCGAAACCATTTGCGGCGGCGGAATGGTGATGTTCTTGATGTCGGTGAATGGATTGATGCCATTCGCGCCCAACCAGTAATACAGCCACATCGCGTGCGTGCCGGTTGGGAACGTCTGCGCAAAGGTGTATTCGCGCTCTTTCTTATCCACCAACTTCTTCAGACTCGCGCCATCAGTTACGCCCACGTCTTTCAATTTATTTGAAAGCGTAATCGCCTGACCGTTGTGGTTAAGGCCCATCAGAATCGCCATGTCTTTCTTCTGACTGCCGATACCCAGATGCGCGCCGTAAACCAAACCGTAGAGCACGTGCGCAGCGTCGAGTTGACCTAGAACCAATTTGTCACGTACCGCGGCCCAGCTCGCTTCTTTCGAAACAGTGACGTTGAGGCCGTACTTTTTGAACAAGCCCAGCTCTGAAGCCATAACGATGCTGGCGCAATCGGTCAGCGGAATGAAGCCGATAGTGAGATCCGTTTTTTCCAACGCGCCAGTTCCAGCCCATGCATTACTTTGGAATGAAGAAGGAATCACACCCGATGCCGCAATGCCGCCCACTGCAGCTGCTGCACTGAGAATGAAGCCGCGACGGGAAAGATTGGGGAAATTCTTTTGCTTGGTATCGCTCATAACATGCTCCTAGGTGTGCTTAGAATTTGTACTCGGCCTGTAACCAATATTTGTCGGCGTTCACAGAAAATGTATCTGCGCGATAGCCGGCGTATTTCGCAGTGACGCTAAAGTTGTCGTTGATGGCTTTCATCGCCTGCACGTCGTATTCCGTGCCGTACTTGGCGCCGCCGTTGTCAGAACGGAAATCGTGATAGAAGCCGAGCAATTTGATGCCTGCAGGCGCATCACCTTCGAGCTTCAAATAAGCGTCGCGAATGCCGCCGGTAGGCGTGTTCAGAAACTGATCCGCCCAACCTTGGAAAACGTGCAACGTTGCCAACGGTGTCTGGAATCCATAGGTGCCATCGCCGCCCAAAACTTCGTAGCCAAGCTTGGCGCTTACACCGTGGGAACTAGCGCCCAACTCCGCGAGGATGTACTGAGCTGAAACCGCGCTAGGTGAATCTTTGTAATGATTCTGGTGTGCGTATTCGGCGGTATAGAGCAGCTTGAAACCATCGAACGGAAATGCGCCGTTCGCACGTAATCCATAAGTCTGCGTGTCACGGCGCGTTGCCAGGTTCTGATCGAAGTCGAACAGATAAGCGTAGCCAACGAGATTGAGTTGAGTCGATGCTGCGTATGCCGCATTAAAGACTTGGCCATTGACCTTGAAGCCTTTGTAATTCTTATCGTCAACGCGACTTAAGTAAGCGTAAGTCAGCGTGGTCTTGGAAATTTTCGTGTTGACTGCGGTGAACGCATCAAAAGTGACTTCGTTCTGACGCCAACCCGAGTTACCGATAAAGCGCGCGTTATCGAGGATGAAACGCTGACGTCCCAACTTGAAAACGTTGCCTGCGATGCCGGTGTAACGCAGCGAGACTTGATTGAGTTCAGTGCCTTTGGGATCACCGATTGTGCTACGCGTTACTTTGCCGTTGGTCGTGCTGTTATATGCCTGAGGACCGAAAGGGAAAGTGCCCTCAAATTCGGTTTGTACATCGAGATCATTCCACCTGCCTGTGGTGTAGCCCACACGCGCCCGCACGGTGTATGCGTCCGCTGCATCTAATGCATTGTCCTGACTGACGTGCTCCCAACGTCCACGTACATCAAGATTAGGCGTGCCGCCAGACAAGGCGTAACGCAGTACATCAATCGAATCCGCCATTGCCGCTCCGGAGGTCAGCATCGTTGCAGCAGTGCAAAATGCGTAGCCCAAACTTTTCTTCATTCCCCATCTCCCTTGATGTGTTTTCGATCAACGCTGATCGAGCAATAAAAAAAGGCGCCGCCGCGAATCTTCTCGATTCGCGTGCAGGCGCCTTTGCCTTAAAACTAATATGTGTTGACGTAATCAGATGCCTGCCCGTCTTTGGGCTGCACCGGCTTTAATGTCGGTGCGTAAGCAATCTTGAGTGTCAGATGTAACCTAGCAAACGTCGTGCCAAGTATCGTTTTCTATGACAAACCCTCTTGTGAAAGCAGCGCGCGTGCAAAGTCAGCAAGACGTTGTTGACGTCGCATCGCCAAGCGGCGCATTACGCCGTAAGCGCGATCCTCACTAAAACCATGACGTTCCATCAAATGGCATTTGGCTTGATCAATACAACGACGGTCGCTGAGATCTTGCTGCGTCTTTGATAGCTCGGCATGTAATTGCCGATGGCTTTGAAAATGCAGCATCGCCACATCAACTAATGAGCGCACCACTGAAGACGAGAGGCCATCAACGACATAGGCACTGACACCGACGCTGGCAGCCGCACGTGTCAATGCAGCGTCAGCAACGTCGCTCATCATGATCATTGGCTTGGGGAAACGCTGACTCAGTGCACCGAGATGTTCCAGGGTGTCGCGCGTCGGTGAATCCGCATCGATGATCACTGCGTCGGGTTTCAGGTTACGCAGACCCGCATAAAGATCGTCGGTTTCACGCAGCACGGCGAGCACATGGAAACCCGATTCAACGAGGGCTTTTTCCATGCGCTCAGAGCGCTCAGTGCGGCTATCAATCAGGATTACGCGTAGCGTCATTATTTGAAACAAACGTCCAAGATCAGCATGGCGCATGGCGCCCTTTTGCATGAGTGGAGCAATATGCGTGCCGTCTGTATGGGGCACGTTCAACGCTTTGATGTGGCTAGATTTCTTCGAATAGCTCAAAACTCATGCACGCAAATGGTGCTTTATTTTGAGCCTGCGCCCGTTTAGCGCGTTGTTTCCGGACGCACTCGCGACAACAGCAGAGCGCCCAATATGAAGAACGGCAGCAGCGCGAGGATGGAGTAACGCTGGTCGCTAACAGCATTGGCAGTAACGGCAATCGCGATAGGTCCGCCAATCGCCGCGAATTTTCCAAGCATGTTGTAGAAGCCAAAGAACTCGCCCGCACGATCCAAGGGAATCAACTTGGCGTAATACGAACGTGACAGCGATTGGACGCCGCCTTGCACCAAGGCGATGACTGCAGCCATGCCATAGAACTGCGCTTCGGTTTGCAGCGTGAAGGCAAAGCAGGTCACCCCGGCGTAGACCGCCAAAGCCAGATAGATCGCGTTTTTGGTGCCTATGCGATCTGCCAGATAACCAAAGGCAATCGCTGCTGGAAAACCAATGAACTGCACCAGCAGCAAAGCCTTGATCAGCGCGGCCGGTTCAAAGCCGAGCTTGATGCCGTAGTCGACCGCCATGCGAATAATGGTGTCGACGCCATCGATATAGAGCCAATAAGCACAGAGGAACAGCAGTACCGGCTTCATCGTGACCAACTGCTTGGCGGTAGCCCACAACGCGGCAAATGAAGCATTGCCATCAGGCTTAGCTGTTTCTGGCACACGCAGAAACAGCGGAATCGAAAACACCAACCACCACACACCAACACTTAGAAATGAGAGCCGTGTGGCGATTGCAGCATCAGCCAATCCAAACACCTCTGGCTTCAGCACCATCGCGACATTGATCGCAAACAACAGACCACCACCGAGATAACCAAGGCCATAACCCAGCGCAGAGACACGATCCATCTCTTCTTTGTCTGCAACGTGAACGATCAGAGAATCGTAGAACGACAGACCGCCAAAGAAACCAATCGACGCCAAGGTGAACATGATCAGTGCTGATTGCCAGTCACCTTTGTCGATACCGTAGAGTCCCATCGTGGCGCCAGCGCCGAGCACCATCATCAAAAACAGAAAGCGCTTTTTGTAGCCCTTGCGATCAGCAACGCCGCCTAGCAGCGGTGCCATAATCATCACGATCAAACTCGCGATAGCCCCGCCCCAACCTAGCCACCAGGTGCGTTCAGCATCGGCGAGATCAGCGGCCCAATACTTGGCAAAGAAAATCGGGAAGAAACCTGCAAGCACTGTCGTTGCAAAGGCCGAGTTGGCCCAATCGTACATCGCCCATGAGAGTTGCCCGCGCTTCATGCTCAGAGCAATTCAAGCCCAAGCACGATGGCGTCTTCGCGCCCATCAAATGCGGGGTAATAATTTTTGCGCAGGCCCAGACGTTGAAAGCCGAGCGAGTCGTAGAGTTTGAAAGCGCCCTTGTTGGATTTACGCACTTCCAACAAAACAATCGTGCAATTGGCAGCGCGAGCCAAAGTGATTAGATGCTGCATCAAGAACAAGCCCAAGCCTTGGCGCTGCTGATTAGGGTCAACGCAGATATTCAAAATATGCGCTTCACCGACGGCCATGCTCATGAATGAGTAAGCCATCACTTCGCCAATCGTATTACTGACTATCCACGAGCTGTAACCGGTTTTGATGCAGTCTTTAAGAATGCCTTCAGTCCACGGAAACGGATACGCGCGTTCTTCAATCTCCAGCACTTGTGGCAGATGCGAAGGATGCATCGGCAACAATCGCCATTGCGATGGCTGGAGTTGTGCACTCATCCAGCTTTCTCAATATGGCGATAAACTTTCTTGAGATCGTCCCAGCTCTTCGCCTTCTCACGCGGACTACGCATCAAATACGCAGGGTGATACGTGATGAACAGCGGCGTTTTGTCTGGGCCATATTCGTGAATCGGGCCACGCAGCTTTGACAAGGGCTCGTCAGTTTGCAGCAAACGCTGTGCAGCGATGCGGCCTAGCGCGAGAATCATTTTTGGCTTAACCAATTTAATCTGCTGTTCAAGAAACGGACGGCAGGCTTCTGCTTCGTCAGCTTCAGGATCACGATTGCCAGGCGGACGGCACTTAACGACATTGGCGATGAACACGTTGTCTTTGCGTGAGCGGCCAATCGACTTGAGCATCTCGTCAAGCAGTTTGCCTGCGCGACCTACAAACGGTTCACCTGATGCATCCTCATCAGCGCCAGGGCCCTCGCCTACAACCATAAGCGAAGCATGTTCGTTCCCAGTACCAAATACTGTTTGCGTGCGCGTTGGGCAGAGCTTGCAGCGCTCACAGCTTTTTACCGCAGCGCGCAGGCCTTCCCAATCGGTCGGCGCGACATAATCCGTGCGCACAACAGCATTGCCTTTAGATGGACGCTCAGCGACTTTCGTAGCGACAACTGTTTCAGCAATAGGATTCAGGCGTGGACGACCACGGCTGCGTTTTTCGGCTTCTTCTTCAACTGGGGCTGCCGCCACTTCTGCAACAGCAGGCTCTGCGCCACGCGGCACCCATGCTTCGATTTCCAGTGCCTTGAGGACTTGTTTGCGCTTGGCGGTTTTCATGTGGTCATTCTGACATGCGGCTCACAATCTGACGACGTGCAAGCCCCGGAGTCCCTTCCTCAGCTATCCCCGGCTTCAGAGCGACGCGTCAGTACCATGGCCTCAATGCTGGCCCCGTCCATTTGCAGAACGGATGCTGAAAAAGTGCCGATTTCGGTGCTGTCTCCAACGCGTGGAATCTGCTCAAGCCGCTCGCGAAGCAGGCCATTCACCGTGTTCAGCGTTTCGCTCTCAGAAAGAGTGACGCCGATTTCGCGCTCAAGCATGTACAGCGGCGTCTCGCCGTGGACCAGCAAGGAGTTGCCATCCAGCCACCTTGGCACTCGGCTGCTTTGCTCGGGGCGGACCTTATCGTGCTCATCGGCGATCGGACCAAAGACGGCTTCCAGCACATCTTCCATCGTCACAAAACCGGCCAGCACGCCGTCTGTGCTCTCAACGAGTGCGAGATGAGTACTGCCCATGCGAAAGCCCCGTAGCAACTGGGCGACAGGCGTCTCTTCAGTGAAACGTTCGGCAGGTCGCAAGTGACTGCGAAGACGCGATGAATAATCCGGGCCGGGACCTTCAAGGAAAATATCCTTGAGGTGCAAGATGCCAAGAATCTCTTCGCTGTCCGCAGCGATAAATGGATAGCGGCTGTAACGGTGAACCTGCAGCGTGCGTAGTACTTCCGCGTGGCTCAGGTCGTCTGCGATGCCAATCAGGTCAAAGCGACTGCGCATGACATCGCCCGCCCACAAGTTCGGCAAATCCAATGTATGTGCGAGCATGCGGTTGAGATCGGAATCCCGCTCATCAGTTCCTGCACGACTGAGATGCAAAATCGTCCGCAGTTCTTCATGCGTGTATGGCACTTCGTACCCGTGCTTGGACTTATCCTCAAGGCCAATGCGACGCAGCATCGCGTTGGCGCTGGCATTGAGAAAATAAATAAACGGATACATCAGCCAATAGAACAAATAGAGCGGAATGGCCGTCCACAATGACATTGCCTCTGGCTTGCGGAGTGCAGCCGATTTTGGTGCCAGTTCGCCCACCACGATATGCAGATACGAAATTACGCCGAATGCAAAAATAAACGCGATGGTGTGAACTGTGGCCGGATCATTGTCGAGACCCATCATTGCAAGCGGAACTTCGATCAAGCGAGCAAAAGCGGGCTCACCAATCCAGCCCAAACCTAGCGATGCCAGCGTAATGCCCAATTGGCACGCCGATAGATAAGCATCCATGCGCTGATGCACTTTAGCCAGGATACGACCACGAATGCCGTTAACACGCTTAAGTTCTTCAACACGCGTATGACGTAGTTTGACGATCGCAAATTCTGCGGCAACGAAAAAACCGTTAAGCAAAACCAGCAGCAAGGCAAACAGCACCAGAACAATGTTTTCAGTCATACCCATCTATTTACCTGAACAACTAACCCGAGATTCTTGTGACATCAAATTTATAAAAAAGAGCCCGCTAATGCGGGCTCTTTACCTAGCTTAAGCAGCGGCCGATTTCGGCGCCGACGCTCGCGTACTGCGATTGAGACCACACAAGATCGCCTTGAGCGAGGCTGTAACAATGTTGGAGTCCATACCGACACCAAACAAAGGCTTGCCACCATCAACGCGCAGCTCGACATAAGTAATGGCTTTGGCATCCGCGCCCGCGCCGATGGCGTGTTCGTGATAATCCATCACTGTGATCTTTTGATTGCTGAGCTTCTGCAGCGCGGTCACAAAAGCATCAATCGGGCCGTTGCCTTGGCCAGAGATTTTTTGCTTGTTGTTACCGTCCTGCACTTCGGTGTTGAGCTCAACGATCTCGCGGGTTGAGTCCTCAATCAAATGATGAGAGACGTAGCTGTACGGCGCAGTTTCGAGATACTCGCGCTGGAAGATCGTCCAAAGATCAGCAGCCGTTACTTCCTTACCGCTGGCGTCGGTGACTTCCTGAACGACGCCGCTGAACTCAATTTGCAGACGACGCGGCAACACCGCGCCGTGCTCTGCCTCCATCAAGTAAGCGATACCGCCCTTGCCGGATTGTGAGTTCACGCGAATGACAGCTTCGTAGCTGCGGCCCAAGTCCATCGGGTCGAGCGGCAAGTACGGCATTTCCCAGATATCGCCTTCCTTGCGTGCAGAGAAAGCTTTCTTGATCGCGTCTTGATGAGAACCGGAGAAGCTGGTGTAAACCAAATCACCGACATAAGGATGACGCGGATGCACCGGCAACTGCGTGCAGTATTCAGCGCACTGACGAATCTCATCGATGTTGGAAAAATCCAAACCGGGATTGATGCCCTGCGAGTAAAGATTCAAAGCGATGTTGACGACGTCAACATTGCCGGTGCGCTCGCCGCTGCCGAACAAGCAACCTTCAACGCGATCAGCGCCGGCCATCACAGCAAATTCCCCAGCAGCAGTGCCGGTACCGCGATCGTTATGCGGGTGAACCGACAAGATGATCGCTTCGCGCTTAGCGACGTTGCGATGCATCCACTCGATCATGTCTGCAAAAATATTTGGTGTGGAATGCTCAACCGTTGAAGGCAGATTGATAATGACCGGGCGCTCTTTGGTCGCACCAATCGCTTCAACGACTGCATCCACTGCACGCTTGGAGAATTCCAATTCAGTGCCTGAGAACATTTCTGGCGAATACTCAAAGCGCCAATCGGTGCCCGGATTCTGCGCGGCCAATTCCTTGATCAAGGTTGCGTGCTTGATCGCGAGTTCTTCGATGACCTGATCCTGCGTCATATCGAACACAACGCGGCGCATCACTGGAGCGACGGCATGATAGAAATGCACGATCGCGCGTTTGGCACCTTTGAGCGATTCAAAGGTGCGACGAATCAACGCCTCGCGCGCAGGCGTGAGCACCTGCACAGTGACGTCGTCAGGAATCAAATTGTTGTCGATCAGATGACGCAAGAAACCGAACTCGGTTTCCGATGCGCTCGGGAAACCCACTTCAATTTCCTTGAAACCAATCTTGACCAGCTGTTCAAACATGCGAAGTTTGCGCGCCTGATTCATCGGCTCGATCAGCGCCTGATTGCCATCGCGCAGATCGGTTGAAAGCCAGATCGGAGCCTTGGTGATCACAGCATCCGGCCAAGTGCGGTCGCGCAAATGAACCGGCTTAAAGCTGCGGTATTTTTTCGAAGGGTCGGTCAACATCGTCATGAGAAACTCCAAATCTGCATTTTCAGTCGCGATAAATTCAGCGGACTGACGTAAGGTTTTTGTTTGTACTGGTCTTGGTTGGACGGTTTTGGCCCCGTGCCGGGCGCGGCGCTATGGTCTGCCTTACGGCAGAAGCGCGAGTGAAAGCAGTGCCAGCGAGCGCAGCTCAACGCCGCGAACGAGCGCGGGCGAAAAAGCGAAATGGCTGCGGAAAGTCGACATAGCCTGCTAAATATAGACCAAGGCACGCGGATCAGTCCAATTTCTTGAGTGCTGCGGCGGTTTCGGCGTTATCTGGATCCAGCTTCAAGGCCGTCTGGTAGGCATTACGCGCCGCATCCTTCTTGGCGCTCAGCGCAGATAAGCGTCCCAACACGCGGTAGCCCATCACTGGAGTGGGATCCTCGTCAGTCATCGGTCCGCGCGCCAAGAAAACTTTCACCTTCTCTAGGCCACTGTCCAAACGCTGATTCGCTAACGCCGCAGTATGGGCATAGTGGTAATAAGCGGCGGTTTCTCGGGGCAGCAATTGCATGACGTCTTCGAAGGTCGCAAATGCGGCATCGAAATTTTTTTGGATTTGTTGCAACTTGCCCAACTCATAACGTGGCGCTGCACTTTTAGGCGCAGCCTGAATCGCCGCACGAAACTCACGCTCTGCATCAACATAGCGTTTGTCATGAATGGCGATCACGCCATTAGCGATTGAACCTTCAGATCGATCCAACGCCATCAACCGCGCTGCTTCTGCAACGGCTTTATCGCGTCCACCGCCGATGATCGTTGGCGCAGCCAGATGAAATCTTACGAGGCCATCACGTACATCTACGGAACGCGGATCCACCAGCAATGCAGCGTCAAGATGCTGGTGTATTTCTTGAGCAAGACTGAGCTTGCGATAAAACGGCACGTCATCGATATACGCGCCAATCGCAGCAGAAATCCAAATGCGATAGTCGACGTTGTCCGGCTTCAACTCGACAGCACGACGCAGCAGTTGAACGGCGGTCTTGCGATGATTTTGACGAAGTTGGAGTCGGCCAAGATAAAACAACACGGCCGGATCGTTGGGGGTCTGCGCCTGCAACAGCGTGAATTGCCGTTGTGCTTCGTCGCTATGCATTGCCACAAACTCTGCACGCGCAGAGTCCAGCGTCACGTCAGCAGCGAATACCGCAGTGCCCAGCAGCAGCGCTAATAGCGCGCTGATCCCACGCAAAATCATGCCTGAGGAGCAGGCGTCGTTTTGCGATTCTTGTAGCGGCGCCACAAGGCCAGCACCGGACCTGACAATGCATAAATCAAGAACGTCAGGAAGAAGATATGGGGAGGGTCCATCGCAAACAAGGCGAGCAAGCCAACCATCACGACGATGTAGCGGAACGGCACCCTACCCTCGATCTTCACGGTCTTGAATGCCGCAAAACGGAAGTTGCTGACCATGAGAATGCCGGCACCTGCGGTCACAACCGCAGCGAGCAACATCACCACCCAGTTATCGCCAGACAGACCCGATTCGTTTGCCGCCCAAACATAGCCACCCACCAAGCCTGCTGCTGCTGGAGAAGGCAGACCAAAGAAATCGCCCGAGGCGCCACCGCGAGAAGCCAGCACATTGAAGCGTGCGAGACGCAGCGCCGCGCAAGCCGCATAGAGAAATGCCACGGCCCAGCCGACCTTGCCGCCCAGCCAGTGAACCTCGGCAAAGTGATTCAAGCTAAACGCGTAGATAACGATGCTAGCGGCAAAACCAAACGCGCCCATATCGCAGAGGCTGTCGTATTCCTTACCGAAATCGCTGAAGGTATTGGTGAGACGTGCGATGCGGCCATCGAGGCCGTCCGCGATCATCGCAGCAAGAATGCCTGCGGCTGCGGCGGAGAAATGTCCATCCATTGCAGAGATGATTGCGTAGAAACCGCCAAACAGGGTGCCGGTGGTGAACAGATTAGGTAGCAGATAAATGCCTCTGCGACGTTTTTTGCTGGCGCCCTGCTCATCCATACTCTTAATCTCTTAAGTCAGTTGCAACATCTTACGGTTGAAGTCCACAAAAGATAAGGGGCGCTTTCGCGCCCCTTAGTCTTTAAAGCAAGTTAAGAACTTAGTTCTTGGACTTGTCGACCAGCTTGTTCTTGCCAATCCAAGGCATCATCGCGCGCAACTGGCCGCCGACAACTTCGATTGGGTGCGCAGCGTTGAGGCGGCGCATTGCGGTCATTTCTGGATAGCCGAGCTTGCCTTCGGAAACGAAAGCCTTGGCGTACTTACCAGTTTGAATATCGAGCAAGCACTGCTTCATCGCCTTGCGTGATTCGTCATTGATGACCTTAGGACCGGTCACGTACTCGCCGTATTCGGCGTTGTTCGAGATCGAGTAGTTCATCGTTGCGATGCCGCCTTCGTACATCAGGTCGACGATCAGCTTCAGTTCGTGCAAGCACTCAAAGTAAGCCATTTCTGGCTCGTAGCCTGCGTCGACCAGCGTTTCGAAACCGGCCTTAACCAGTTCAACCGCGCCGCCGCAAAGCACAGCCTGCTCACCGAACAGATCGGTTTCGCATTCGTCTTTGAAGGTCGTTTCGATGATGCCCGAACGACCGCCGCCGATGGCCGAAGCGTAGGACAGTGCGAGCTTCTTAGCGTTGCCGCTGGCGTCCTGATGGACAGCGATCAAATCAGGAATGCC
This sequence comes from Stenotrophobium rhamnosiphilum, assembly GCF_003052265.1. GTDB lineage: Bacteria > Pseudomonadota > Gammaproteobacteria > Nevskiales > Nevskiaceae > Stenotrophobium > Stenotrophobium rhamnosiphilum. Next base: position 281,853 of record NZ_QANS01000004.1, on the reverse strand, counting down.
GCCGCCTCTGGTGTACTCGTTACGCACGGTGTGACCCGGTGCTTTAGGAGCAACCATGATGACGTCGAGGTCAGCGCGTGGCACAACCTGATTGAAGTGAATAGCGAAGCCGTGTGCGAAGGCCAGTGCAGCGCCCTTCTTGATGTTCGGTTCGATTTCGTTCTTGTACAGCTCAGACTGGAACTCATCCGGCGTCAGAATCATTACGAGGTCAGCCCAAGCACAGGCGTCAGCCACGTTCTTGACCTTGAGGCCGCCCGCTTCAACTTTCTTGGCGGTTGCGGAACCAGGGCGCAGGGCAACGACGACATCAACGCCGCTGTCCTTGAGGTTCAGCGCATGGGCGTGGCCCTGCGAACCGTAACCAACGATGGCGACTTTCTTCGACTGGATGATCGAAAGGTCGGCGTCTTTGTCATAAAGGACATGAATACTCACAGCGCGCTCCGTGTAGGAAACTAAAAAAGACAGAAGTTATTGGGGAACAGCAAGAACCGGATGGCCACGCGTCAATGCGGCAACGCCGCTGCGGACCATTTCAATAATTTTGGCAATCGTGGCGATCTCGGCAACAAACGCATCAACTTCAGCGCCAGTGCCAGCCAGTTGCAGCATGCGGGTGTTATCAGAACCATCCAGCACGCTGACGCGATGCTTGCGCACGCAGTCAATCACTTGCTGAGCGGTGTCCTGAGCCATCTCGATTTTGATCATCAACAACTCGCACTCGATATGGTCCGTACGGGACAAATCGGTGATTTCGAGGATATCGATCAGTTTGCGGGTCTGCTTGATGATCTGGTCGATCACCGCGTCAGAACCCAGCGTGACCAGCGTCAGGCGCGAAACGGCCGGATCGTTGGTTGTAGCTACAGACAGCGATTCGATGTTGTAGCCACGTGCGGAAAACATACCGGAGACACGCGCCAAAGCGCCCGCTTCGTTCTGCAAGAGGATAGAGATGATATGACGCATAGGGCGCGCACCTTAGCCATGTTTGTGCTGCGATGCAACCCCGGCATAAGCCCAGATAACTTCATTTGTTTACTGAGGCTTGCAGCCAAGTGTCGGTTTTTGTGGGCGTATCAAATCATGTCGGGCTTTTGATTGGCAGAACTCGCCCTGAAAATTTGCGAAAACAAGCTGAAATTAGCGTTTTAGTGCACTGAAAACGCCCAGAAACCTGCCAGAACACCCCCCTAACATGCTATAAAGCGCGTCCTATTTTTGTGACTTCAAACTGACACAACCATGAACGCCGCTTCCCCGCCAAAAACGCATCCCCTCGCAGGCAAAACCATGTCCGGCGCGGAGATTGTCGTCCAGATTCTGGCGGATGAAGGTGTAAACGCCATTTTCGGCTATAGCGGCGGCGCAATTTTGCCGACCTATGACGCCGTATTCCGCTACAACGCGGATCACCGCAAAGCGGACGGCGCCGAGTCGATGCCCCTGATTGTTCCGGCCAACGAGCAGGCCGCTGGTTTTATGGCCGCTGGCTATGCCCGTGCTTCCGGCAAGGTTGGCGTCGCACTAGTCACGTCCGGCCCGGGCGCGACCAATACCGTGACCCCTGTGCGTGACTGCATGGCGGACTCGATTCCTATTGTTGTGATCTGCGGTCAGGTTCCTACCGCTGCGATTGGTTCGGACGGCTTTCAGGAAGCCCCGATCAGCAACATCATGTCGGCCTGCGCCAAGCATGTGTTTCTGGTGACGGACGCCAAGAAGCTCGAAGCGACGATGCGCACCGCGTTTGAGATCGCCCGCACCGGCCGTCCTGGCCCGGTTGTGATCGATATTCCGAAAGACGTTCAGAACTGGAGCGGCGTGTTCCAGGGTGACGGCGTATTGCCGATCCCCGGTTATCGCGCGCGCCTCAAGGCTGTGGCTGACAACACATTGGATGACGCCGCCTGCGCGCGCTTCCACGAAATGTTGTCTCAGGCCAAGCGCCCGCTGATCTACGCTGGCGGCGGCGTTGTTAATGGCGAAGCTTCGAAAGCAGTGCGCGACTTCGCGAATGCCTATGGCATTCCGGTTACCACCACGCTGATGGGTATCGGCGCAGTCGACACCACTGCCCCGCTCTCGCTGCATATGCTCGGCATGCACGGTACTGCGTTTGCGAACTATGCGACCGACGACTGCGATTTCTTGATTGCTATCGGCGCACGCTTTGACGACCGCGTTGCTGGCGTTCCCGCCAAGTTTGCGCCGGGCGCAAAGTGGATCGCGCATCTCGATATCGATATCGCCGAAATCAACAAAGTAAAGCGCGTGCATTGGCATCACGTTGGCGAACTCAATCCGGCGATCAGCGCATTGCATCAATACGCCAAGGCGCAAAACTTCAAACCGGATTACAGCGCTTGGCATCAGCACATCGCTGCGCTGAAGAAAGATCACGCGATGAACTACGACAAGACCAGCACGGTGATTCAGCCACACGCTGTCATTCAAGCGATCAACGACATCACCGGCGGCGAAGCCGTTGTTGCGACCGGCGTTGGTCAGCATCAGATGTGGGCCGCGCAATATTTTGATTTCAAGCAGCCGCGTTTGTGGCTGACTTCAGGCTCGATGGGCACGATGGGCTTCGGCCTGCCTGCTGCGATCGGCGCCGCGTTTGCACAGCCCGGCAAGATCGTGATCGATATCGATGGCGACGCCAGCATTCGCATGAATCTCGGTGAACTAGAAACCGCGACCACCTACAACCTGCCCGTCAAAATTGTTGTGCTCAACAACAACGGCGACGGCATGGTGAAGCAGTGGCAGCGCCTGTTCTTCGACAGCCGTTACTCCGGCTCAGACAAATCACTGCACCGCAAAGACTTCATCAAAGCGGCGCAGGCAGACGGTTATGAATTCGCCGAACGCGTCAGCAACAAGGCTGATCTCGCTCGCGTGGTGAAAGCCTTTATCGAATTCAAAGGCCCTGCATTCTTAGAAGTGATCATTGATCCAATGGCCTCGGTTTATCCGATGGTTGGCCCCGGCATGTCGTACGGGCAGATGATCACCGGCGACTGGATTCCTTCGCGCGATGCTGGCGCTGCTGCAGCCGCAAAAACAGACAAAGCTGACCTGTTCTAAATCACTATTCGCCCCGGTTCGCCGGGGCGAATAATTTCAGGTCCGCGTTATCACGATTACCATTCGCTTGGAGCTTTAAATGTCTCTGGTTCAATTAGAAAACAATGGCGGCGTACTGACGATTCGTTTTAATCGTCCTGAAAAGAAAAACGCGCTGACCGCAGTGATGTATCAATCCACCGCTGACGCGCTGACCAATGCCGCAGCCGATCCTTCGGTTCGTGTTGTGTTGCTCACCGGCACCAAAGACTGCTTCTCCTCCGGCAACGACCTGCAAGACTTCTTGCAAAATCCGCCGCTGGCTCCGGATGCTCCTGTCGTTCAATTCATGCGCGCTATCGCAACCTTTCCTAAGCCTATCGTGGCTTCGGTGAATGGCTTTGCAATCGGCGTTGGCACCACCATGCTGATGCAGTGCGATCTGGTTTACGCAGGCACCGGTGCACGCTTCCAGTTGCCTTTCGTCAACATCGGCATCTGCCCAGAACTCGCCTCCAGCTATTTGATGCCACGCATCATGGGTAACGCTCGCGCTGCTGAACTCGTGATGCTGGGCGAAGCCTTCACCGCCGAAAAAGCGTTGGCTTACGGCGTGATTAACGAAGTGCTGCCGGATGAAGAAGTCGAAGCCCGTGCGCGCAACCGCGCTGAGAAGCTTGCTTCACAGCCACCCGAATCTCTGCGCACCGCCAAGATGCTGCTGCGTCGCTGGAATCAGGAAACCGTTCTGGAAGCCATCAAGTACGAAGCTGGCTTCTTTATGCCGATGCTCGGCAAGCCAGAAGCCCGCGAAGCCATGTCAGCCTTCATGGAAAAGCGTAAACCTGACTTCTCCAAGTTCAGCTAATACGCTTCACAGATAAATCTGCTTAGTCAGCAAGCAAGGACGCACGCTGAAACGGAAGTAATGAAATTGAATATCGGAATGAACATCTAATGCCGCCGGTTCGTACAAAACGTACTACGGGCAAACGTGAGCAAAATAAGCTCGCGAATCGCGCGGCCATTCTTGAAGCGGCTCAAAGCACCTTTGTCAAAATGGGTTATGACGCCGTTACTGTGCGCGACATCATCCGTCTGACGGGTCTTGCCTCGGGCACGTTCTACAACTACTTCGAAGACAAAGCCGAACTACTGCACGCGCTGATTGAACAGCACATGGGTACGATGGCGACGCGTCTGACGACCGCACGCAGATCTGCCACCAGTATTGAGCAGTTCATCCACAGCGCCTATCTCGCGTTTTTTCAGGAAATTGCCGACAACCCGGATTTCTACGCGATGCTGTTCCGCAATGAACCGGTGATTCGCACGTTCTACAGCGGCAGCGTCATCGGCAACACGATGACCATGCTGAAGCAGGATTTGAGCTTGGCGATTTCTCGCGGCCTGTTGCCAGAAATGGATACCGACTATCTCACCGCAATTCTTGGCGGCGCTGGTTATGAAATGGCGCGCATGATTGTCGAACGCAAAGGCAAAAAGCCCGAAGAAGCAGCCGCGTTTGTTACGCAGTTTTTCATCAAAGGACTTCAGGAATTTCAGCGTTCTGATGAAACCAGGTTGATTCGTCGCGGACCATTGAAACTCGACGGCGCAGCGCGTTAATTCCTCGCACTAATTTCTGTTGTTGCAATGGCAACAACAGAAACAAAAAGGCCGGAGCAAATGCTCCGGCCTTTTTGTTTACAGCTTTATTTACGACTGATTAAGTAACGCGCTCCAACACGGTAGCCACGCCCTGACCCATGCCGATACACATGGTGGCCAGACCGAACTTGCCGTTGTTCTCATTGAGCACGTGAGCCAGTGCGCCGGTGATACGCGCGCCGGAACAGCCCAGTGGGTGACCCAGAGCGATTGCGCCGCCCTTCAAGTTGATGCGGTCCATGCGATCGCCAATCTTCAGATCCTTGATCACAGCGAGGCTCTGCGCAGCAAAGGCTTCGTTCAGCTCGAAGTAGTCGATCTGACCGATGTCCATGCCAGCAGCTTTCAGCGCCTTCTGCGTAGCTGGGACTGGGCCGATGCCCATGATCGAAGGCTGGCAGCCAGCAGCTGCAACCGAAACAATCTTCGCCATCGGCTTGAGGCCGAGTGACTTGGCTTTCTCTGCGCTCATGACGAGTACGCAAGCGGCGCCGTCAGAAATTGCAGAAGAAGTACCGGCAGTGACGCTGCCCTTAGGATTGAATGCAGGCTTCAGCTTGGAGAGATCGCCGATGCTGGCGTTCTGACGCACAACTTCATCTTCGGTTGCCAGGAACGGCATGCCGTCGGCGTCGTGTGCAGGCGTCGGGATCACTTCATTCTTGGTCGCGCCAGACTGCATGGCCTTAGTGGCCTTCTGGTGGCTGGCGAGTGCAAACTCGTCCTGCGCTTCGCGGCTGATCTGGTGCGTCTGCGTCAGCATTTCTGCGGTCAGACCCATCATTGCGTCAGCTTTGGCGGTGTTCAGGCTCATCGCCGGTGCACCATCAAAGTTGTAGTTCATCGGCACGTGGCCCATGTGCTCAACGCCACCGCAGATGTAAACGTCGCCCAGACCCGCTTTAACGTTTGCGAATGCAGCGTGAATTGCCGTCATCGACGAACCGCAGAGACGGTTGACGGTTTGGCCAGCAACGGTCTGTGGCAAACCGGCCAACAGCACAACGTTACGAGCGATGTTGAAGCCTTGCTCCAGCGTCTGCTGTACGCAGCCCCAGATAACGTCTTCGACATCAGCTGGCTTGAGCGCAGCATTGCGGCTCATGATGGATTTGACGAGATGCGCAGAAAGTTCTTCTGCACGAACGTTGCGGTACATACCGCCTTTGCTGCGACCCATCGGAGTGCGGACGGCGTCGACAATAACTACTTCGATATTAGACATGTTGTTTCCTTTTCTTAAGGCGAGCTGCACTCACATGCAGCTCGCGTTAGAGATTTACTTGGGGTAGTAGAGCTTGCCTTCAGCGGCCATCTTCTTCATCGATTCGGTCGGCTCATAGAGCTTGCCGAGCGATGCGTATTTGGCGCACTTCTCAAGGATGGTCTTCATGCCCACGGTGTCGGCGTACTTCAGCGCGCCGCCACGGAACGGAGGGAAGCCAATACCGAAGATCAAACCCATATCCGCTTCGGTTGGGCTCTCAACGATGCTTTCATCCAAGCAACGCACGGTTTCGATGATCATCGGCAGCATCAAGCGGTCAACGACTTCTTCTTCGCTGAAATCTTTCTTGCCGTTTGGCTGAACCGTGGCGAGCAACTCAGGCGTGGTTGGATCAACTACTTTCTTAGGCTTGCCCTTAGGATCAACTTCGTACTTGAAGAAACCAACGCCGTTCTTCTGGCCGAAGCGCTTGGCTTCGTACATCACGTCCAACGCAGACTTGAACTGCTTGTTGTCCATGCGATCAGGGTAGCCTTCTGCGAGCACGTCACCGACGTGATGCGAGGTGTCGATACCAACGACGTCCTGCAGATAAGCTGGGCCCATAGGCCAGCCGAAGGTTTCCATGATCTTGTCGACAGCGATGTAGTCAGCGCCGTCACGGATCAGGGCCAACCAGCCGCCGAAGTATGGGAACAGAATGCGGTTAACCAAGAAGCCCGGGCAGTTCTTCACAACGATCGCGGTCTTGCCCATCGCAGTTGCGTAGGCAACCGTGGTGGCAATCGCTTCTTTGGAAGTCTTGCTGGCGTAGATCACTTCAACCAAAGGCATTTTGTGCACAGGGTTAAAGAAGTGCATGCCGAGGAAATTTTCTGGATGCTGCATCGCCGTTGCCAGCTCTTCGATCGAGATCGATGAAGTGTTGGACGCGATGATGGTGCCTGGCTTGACGATCTTTTCGACTTCAGCCAACACACTCTTCTTGATCTTAGGATTTTCAACGACGGCTTCAACAACGATATCCACGCCGCCAAAATCACCGAAGTTCAGCGTTGGGCGAATTTCGCTCAACACCTGACCGGCTTTGATCGGAGTCATCTTCTTGCGATCAACCTGAGCCGACAGCAACTTGTTGGCTTCGCCCATGCCGATGTCCAACGCCTTATCGGCGATGTCCTTCATGATGATTGGCGTGCCCTTGCTGGCGCTCTGGTAAGCGATACCGCCGCCCATGATGCCGGCGCCGAGAACGGCGGCCTGCTTCACTGGCTTGGCGAGCTTGCCAGCAGCTTTAGCTTTCTTCTTCAGGAACTGATCATTGAGGAACAGCGCAATGAGCGCATCAGCAACCGTGGTTTTTGCGAGCTTGGCGAAAGCGGCCGATTCAATCTTCAGTGCTTCTTCACGGCCTTTGCCAGCAGCCTTCTCGATTACCGAAACCACAGCGACGGGTGCTGGGTAGTTCTTGCCAGCCTTACCAGCGATGAAACCCTTGGCGGTCGAGAACGCCATCATGCCTTCCAATGGGTTCAGGTTCAGCTTGCTCTTCTTCTGTTCGCGACGCGCCTTGTAGTCAAACTTGCCGTCGATGACCGACTGCAGGAACTTGAGCGAAGCGCTCTTGAGCTTGTCAGCAGGCACTACGCCGTCAACGGCGTGAACCTTCAGCGCAGCGGCAGGCTTCTGTGCTTCGCCGCCAGCAATCCATTCAATTGCGTTGTCTGCACCGATCAAGCGAGGCAGACGAACCGTGCCGCCGAAGCCAGGGATAATGCCCAGCTTGGTTTCTGGCAGACCGATCGACGCTTTTTCGCTGATGATGCGGTAGTCGGTGGCCAGTGACATTTCAAAACCGCCGCCCAGCGCGATGCCGTTGATAGCGGTGACTGATGGGAAAGGCAGATCTTCAATTGCGTTGAAGATGTTGTTGCCTTCAAACGCCCACTTGGCGATCTCTTCTTCTGGCAGCTGGAACATCGGACCGAATTCGGTGATGTCTGCGCCAACGATGAAGACGTCCTTGCCCGACGTTACCAGCAAGCCCTTGATGCTGCTGTCTGCCGTGATGGCCTTGGTGGCTTCGGACAGTTCTTTAATCGTGCGCTGGTCAAACTTGTTAACGGAATCCGTTTTGTTGTCGAAGCACAGTTCGGCGATATCGCCGTCCAGCTTCGTGACCTGAATAGATTGGCCTTGATACATAGGTGTATTACCTCTGGATTATGAAAAGCGAAGCGCCCAGACCGCAGGCATCAAAAAATTAGCCCGTAATAATAGCTGTCCGCTCAGGACCCCGTAAACCAAGCTGCGTATGGCTTGGCGGGGGTTGCAATTCGCAAAAAAATCGCGTTTGACAGGTACTTAGCCCCCTCATACACTCGGTCGCTATTCCGGGGGGAAAAGTCAAGTCGGGACCATAAATAGCCGCCATAGAGCGCCAGTCCCGATACTCTTCAAAATTGGTTCGCAAAAGCCTTCATTCAAGGTCGTTGCTCAACCTAATCACTGCAGCGACATCGAAGTCGCCAGCCCGCTTTACCGGAAGAGCTGCCGTAAAGGCAGTTGTAGCGTATGCGATTCACTTCAAGGCGATGTATCGACGGGCGTCGGTACCGCAAATGGTTTTTCGCGGCATCGACTTATGCGCGCGATTCCCGGCCATCTTGGCCGTAACTCGTATGGAGCTCGTGAACCTTATGAAGAAGTCCGCAAAAGGCAGCAAGGCCGCAAAAAAGCCTGCCAGCAAGTTGTCAAAGCTCAAAGCTACCGCCAAGAAAGCAGTTAACACGGTAAAAGCCAAAACCAAGAGCAACGTCAAAAAAGCGACCGGCAAAGTACAGGCCGCTAAAAAGAAAGTCGTTGCCCAGACCAAAAAAGTAGAAAAGAAGGTCGTTTCGAAGGTTAAAGCCGCAGAAAAGAAAGTCGTCTCAAAAGCGAAGTCTGTTGAGAAAAAAGTCGTTGCGAAGGCCAAGTCGACCGAAAAGAAAGTGGTCGCCCAAGTAAAAGCCGCGGTCAAAAACCCAATTGCTCAAGCCAAGGCTGTTGAGAAGAAAGTTGTTGCTCAAGCTAAGGCCACTGAGAAAAAAGTCGTCGCCCAAGCCAAGGCCGCAGTTAAAGAACCTTTAGCTCAAGCCAAAGAAGCCGTAAAAGGCCCTGTTGCTCAGGTGAAAGCCGTCGCACAGAAAAGTTTGGCACAAGCGCGTGAAAGCGTAGCGCAGGCTCGCGAAAATGCCGCACAGGCACGTGAACGCATGTTTGAAGCCATGCAGCCTCTCGTCACCGCGATGGCGCCAGTGATTCCCTCACCCATGTCACGTGCATTTCTTGCCACCAGCAAGGGCAAGAAAGAAGCCGCTGAATCAGGTATCGAAACGCCAGTAACCGCTGCGTTGGCGAGCACTGAAGAAGCGCCTACAGCAGCCGACGATAACGGCGAGCCTTCGGCCAACTGATTCATCGCATCAATACGACCCGCCAGTAGTTTTGGCGGGTTCGTAATTTGGCACAGCAGTTCTCTCCGCACATCACCAATCTCATCTAATCACCCCATGCGCGACCGCAGATGCCGCCCTACACGCCCCGCGCGTGTCAAAATGCCTCTAAAGCGACATCACGAACTCTCACCGCGTCACTCATGAACCTGACTCTCGAAGAAAGCACACAACTCTGCAGCCTGATGGCGGACGAAAGTCGTCTACGCCTGATGCTGCTACTCGAAGTGCACGAACTGTCGGTGGCAGAGCTGACTGAAATTACAGGCCTTGCACAAAGCCGCGTGTCGACGCATTTGTCGCGCCTTAAGCGTGCTGGCTTGGTTCAGGACAAACGCATCGGCGCTGCCGCGCTCTACTCAGCTACCGCCAATGGCGGAAGCGCGCAAACACTTTGGGAAATGCTGCGTGCACAGATTGATGATGGTCAGGCACGTTTAGATCGCGAACGTGCTGAAGAAGCTGTACGCGCACGCAAACACGGCCAGACTTGGGCCGAGTCCGTCGCAGGTCGCATGGAGTTGCACTACTCGCCGGGCCGTACTTGGGAAGCCACCGCACGCGCCGTTATTGGCCTGCTGGAATTTGGCGATGTACTTGATCTCGCCTGCGGAGATGGCGTGCTCGCCGAGTTAATCGCCGGCCATGCACGCAGTGTCGCTTGCGTTGATATCAGCAGTACCGTGATTAGCGCTGCACAAAAACGCTTGGCGCCGTACACCAATGTTCGTTTTTACGAAGCCGATATGCATGCACTTCCATTGGGAGATGCCAGCTTCGATTACATCTTCGCGATGCACGCCCTCTCGTATTCGAAGAATCCACAAAAAATGCTGAATGAAGCGGCACGACTGCTGCGAAAGAATGGCCGTCTAGTTGTCGCAACGTTGAACGCGCATCAGCACGAAGAAGCCATGCGCGCCTACGATCATGTCAATCTGGGTCTGTCATCAGATCATCTGCGTCGCATGCTTAAAACTGCGGGACTTGAAGTGGAACAATGCGGCGTTACATCTCGCGAACCACGGCCACCGTATTTCGAAGTCGTCACTGCGCTGGCACGCAAACGCTAATGACTCGCGCAAAAATTAAGCGCTGGCTTCCAGCGTTCATCCTGATTGCATTGCTGATTATTGGCCTCATTGAAGCCAGCATTTACGGCGTCACGCTGTCGAGTGCCCTGCGCTGGATTTACGACACGATCAAAGACGCCCCTTGGCTATTGCTCTTGGTTTGCGCATTGCGCCCGCCATTTATTTTCCCAATCTCATGGCTTGTGCTGTTGTGCGGCACGCTTTGGGGATTGTGGATGGGCGGTCTCTACGCCATCAGCGGCATGATGATCTCTGCAGCCAGCAGTTACTGGATTGCACGATTGACCGTGCCAAAAAGCCAGAACAATTCTTCACAGTCAAAATTTGGCGTCTGGCTACAGCGCATGCGTCGAGACGGTTTCATGTCTGTGGTACTGATGCGCTTAATGCTGCTGCCGTTTGATGTGACCAACTTTGCAGCGGCAGCACTACATGTAAATTTCCGCAATTTCATGCTGGCAACACTGATCGGCAATGCCGCCGCGACATTGATCTACGCCAGCATTGGCGCATCCGTGCGTCTGGACGTCATCCTGTCTGGACACGAGCCGCCATTGAGTCAGATATTCGACGCTCGCCAATTAATGCTGACGTTTGTCTTGCTAGCAATCAGCTTGTCGATTGCGCGCTATGTCAAAAAGCGCAGCGGCGCGCCTGAAGAAATCGAGCTCGAGTAAATCTTTAAGACTGCGGCAGCTCGTCGCTCCAAAGCAGCTTGCCCGCTTTTTTCTTGATGTAAGCCAGACGCGACAAATGCGCTTCACGTTCTGCATCGGTTGCAACTATCACCTGCAGTGCAGATTCTCGTGGCGGCAATAACTCATCAAGACGTGATTTGCGTGGCACGCCGCCGACATCACCCGCATCGAGAATGAGTCGAGACTGCCCACCCGTCATTGCCAGATAAACTTCGGCCAATAAGTTTGCATCGAGCAAAGCGCCGTGCAAATCGCGCCGCGAGTTATCAACGTTATAGCGCTTGCACAGCGCATCAAGACTGGCCTTCTGGCCCGGATTAAGTTTGCGCGCCATCGTCACCGTATCAGTGATGGTGCAAACCTCTTCCAACTTTTGTTTCTTACCGCAGCGGGCAAACTCCATATTGAGATAGCCCAGATCAAACGGCGCGTTATGGATCAACAACTCCGCGCCCTCCAAATAGGCCCACAACTCTTCTGCTATCTCAGCAAATTTCTGCTTGTCCAACAAAAATTCATTCTTGATACCGTGGACCTGTAGCGCACCAAATTCACTATCGCGCTCAGGATTGACGTAGCGCCAGAAATTGTTGCCCGTCAATCGACGGCTCTTCATTTCGATGCAGCCAATTTCGATGATGCGATTGCCCTGCTGGACTTCCAGACCCGTGGTTTCGGTATCGAGGATGATCTGTCTTTGCATCAAACTTTCTCCGCAGCACGCGCAGCCAGCATCTGTTCAATTCCCAAGTTCGCCAACTGATCCGCCATTTCATTGCCCAGATCACCTGCGTGGCCTTTGACCCAGCGCCAATCAATCTTGTGTCGCTGCACAGCCGCGTCGAGACGCTCCCACAAATCCTGATTCTTGACCGGCTGTTTGCTGGCTGTGCGCCAACCGCGGGCTTTCCAACCGGCAAGCCACTCAGTCAAACCTTGCATCACGTATTTGGAATCGGTGAAGAGCGTGATCTCACAAGCCTCACGTAAAGTTTCCAGCGCACTAATCGCCGCCATCATTTCCATGCGGTTGTTGGTGGTCAGTAGCTCGCCGCCGCTTAACTTTTTCTGAGTGCCGTTGTATTGAAACAACACGCCCCAGCCACCCGGACCTGGGTTTCCCTTGCAGGCACCGTCGGTATAAATCGTAATTTTCTTCACGCCTGATCGTTCTCATAATTCGTAGTTGTTGAACGTGCCTCAGAAGCTGGCACGCCGATCAGTGGTTTGATCTGTGCGCGTTGCGCACGCCCGATTCGGTTGATCGGGATGACACGTTTTTTGGCAATAAGCAGATAAGCCTCTGCCAGCGGATGCGCAAGCGTACCGATGTCGAAAGGATCCCCATCGGAGCGCGGCTCCAACCACGGAAATCCAACGCCAAAGCGCCGCACTTCAACCATCTCCAGATCCAGAAGCTCCAACCAATCACACATCTGTCCAACGCCATGGAAACGCGCGCCCTGTGGGAAAGCGCGATAACGCATACCCATAGCTTTACGAATGCCCCAACCGCTCCAAGGATTGAAGCCTAAAGCCATCAAACGGCCGCGGTCAGTCAAGATGCGATTGGCTTCTCGCAAAACAGATTGCGGTGAACGCGCGAATTCTAATGTGTGAGGCAACAAAACTGCATCAACACTTTTGCTCAACACAGGGAGGCTTTCTGGCTCAGTTATCGCCTGCGCGCCGAAGCCACTAATCGTTCCGAGCACGGCGCTGTGTAGCGTTTCACTGGCAGCCAATAATTGGCCACCATGCCCCCAGCTGCCGATTTGCAGAACATGCCGACCAAAAACATCGGGTAGCACGCGGCGCACTTCCTGCTCTTCAAGTTCCAGCAGTCTGCGTCCGCGCGGCGAGCGCAGCCAAAGATCTAAGGTGTGACGACTAAACGGCCGGCCGCCGCGGCGTGCGCGCGTCGAATTCATTTTCGTTTGACCTTTGTCCGCTTCATGTCCACCATCTTAATGATGTTAGACGTCCATGCCATCCCCGCGTTCACCGATAATTACCTCTGGCTGCTGTCACGAGGCGCCGATGCCGTGATTGTTGATCCGGGCGACGCTGCGCCAGTACTGCAAGTGCTAAGTGAGCGCGGCCTCAAGTTGACTGCCATCCTGATCACTCATTGGCATCCGGATCACATCGGCGGCATTAACAAGTTGCTGGAACTGGGCCCTGTTCCGGTTTATGGCCCACGCGCCGAATTTTCGAAAATCCCCCAGCTCACGCACCAGCTTGACGATGGCGACCGCGTCACCGTTCTTGATCAAACTTTCGAGGTCATGGCCGTGCCTGGGCATACGCTCGGACATATTGCTTACTTTGCGGATCAACAACTGTTTTGTGGCGACACACTATTTTCCGCCGGATGCGGACGCTTGTTTGAAGGCACTCCTGAACAGATGCATGCCTCACTAAGTCGCTATGCAGCACTACCAGCAGCAACGCAGGTTTACTGCACACATGAATACACAATGTCGAACTTGGCTTTTGCTGTAGCTGTAGAGCCTCAGAACCCCGATTTACTCGATCGACTGAAAACAGTGCGTGCTTTGCGTGCTCAAAATTTGCCCAGTCTTCCGACCACCTTGGCGATTGAACGTGCGAGCAATCCTTTTATTCGTGTAGACGTTCCAGATGTAATTGCGGCAGCGCAACATCAATCAGGACAAACGCTACAAAATCCGTCACAAGTATTCGCAATACTGCGTCGATGGAAAGATGGATTCAAAACGCCAGTTGGTTTCTAACGTCGTCAAAATACTTAAAGCATCAACGCGAATAATGTTTTATAGTATTTATATTAATAACTTATAAGTAGATGTATAGAACAATATATTTACAAGAGAATGCAGCTGTCAGCGTATAAAGACAGCACTTTCCGAATTATCCGTAGTCAGAACACTGATTAAAGCCGCAAACTCCTGTGATGCCGTTCATCGTCGAAATTGACGCACTCAAGCTATTGTCTGCGTGACTTCGTTTTGTTTTGTTAAACTCGGTTCGACCTTTTCGAGTACTACTCCTGATGCCCTTGAAATCGTGCCGTAAGGCCGTTAGAGCCCTCATAGTCGCTGCGAGCTGTGCCACCGGCACACTCTGGGCGGCCGCACCAGTGCAACCGCCGCCTGAAAGCGGTGCACTCAAACTCGACCAGACCATCCAAGATCTGAAAGAAGAAGTTCTTCAATTCAACAGCGATGCTTCCGCGCTGGAACAGAACAGCTTATATCCGTCTTACTCACGCACCAGCGTATTTCTCGGTGTGCGGCTTAGCGGCTTACTGATTAAAGAATTCAGCGTCACTTTTGATGGCGGCGCGCCAGAAAAATTTACTTTTGACGAAATCGAATCGCTAGCCTTTTTGCAGAACAAAGGCCTACGCCGCGTCATGCGTGTCAATCTCGAGCCGGGTCAGCACAAAATTCGTGCTGAGTTCATTGCTCAGTTTGCTGACGCCAAACCTGATGCCTTGCCGATTACTGGAAATCTAGAAGCCATCTTCGACAAAAACTACAACAATACCGACCTCGGACTCATGCTTGTTCGCACTGGCTTTAGAGCCGAACCGAGTCTCACCCTAGAACAAACGAGGAGTGCACGATGAGAACGTCGCTCATTCTTCTTGTTGCTGCGCTCAGCGCATCAACGGCACATGCAGCTGATGTTTATGTTCCCGGGAGCAAAAACGATCCAAACTTGCGTGCTGCTCAGTATCAGAGTGATGAAGGCCGTTATTTTTCGTCACTGACTGAACTGCTGCGCATGGATAGCGAATCCAAGCTATCCAATGATGCTCGCTGGCTGATGGCGGAAGATTACCTCTCCTTCGGCATGGGCAATAAGGCCGAACCGCTCTATCGCGACATCGCTCAAACAACTGAAGATCAGCTTTTACTGGGTCGCGCCCGTTTGCGCCTCGCAGAATTCAGCTATCAACGCGGCTATCTCGATGAAGCGCGCAGCGCATTGTTGAAGATGCAAGAAAAGCTGCCGAAGAAACTCGTTGAGCAATGGCAAGACCTGCTGTCACGTGTACTGATGGCCAAAGGCAGTTACAGCGAGGCAGTGAGCGTACTCACTAATCTCGACAACGCCGGCAAGCAGTCGCAATACACCCGTTACAACCTTGGCGTTGCGCTGATTAATGATGGTCGTGCACCGCAAGGTCGTGATCTTCTTGATCGCGTCGGCCGCATGCGCGTAATGACGCTTGAAGATCTCGCGCTGCGCGACAAAGCCAATCTCACCTTGGGTTGGCATTTCTTGCATAACCAACTGGGCGGTAGCGCCAAAGCTATTTTTGGTCGCGTACGTTCGCAAGGCCCCTACTCCAACCGTGCATTGCTCGGTCTTGGCTGGGCAGAACTGGCCCCTCGTGGCGCCAAGCAAGAACATAGCGATGTTGTGAATCCTGAAGATCAGCCGTTTTTTAGCAGCTTCTCGACGCTGGGCGTATTGCTGCGTCCTGGCTTTGTAGATAACGACATCTTCAAACGCGCTGGCCTGCGCAATTTCCGTCTTGAGAAACTTGCCAAGACCGAAGACGCAGCTCTGAAGCGTGCACTCGTTGCTTGGGTCACATTGATCAATCGCGATCCGATGGATCCAGCCGTGCAAGAAGGCTGGCTGGCTATTCCTTATTCGCTCGACAAGCTTGGCGCTCATACGCAGGCTCTGCAGTTTTACGAGAAGGCCGTCGAACAGCTTGAACTGAATCGCAAGCGTGCTGATGCCGCGATGGGTTCAATTAAGCAAGGTCGCATGGTCGACACCATCGTGAAGCGCGACATCGATGCTGAAAATGGCTGGACCTGGAGACTCACAGACCTGCCGGATGCACCAGAAACGTATTACCTGCAAACGCTGCTGGCTGAACATCGCTTCCAGGAAGCGCTGAAGAATTATCGTGACACTCGCATGTTGGCTCACAACATCGATGGCTGGCAGGATCGCATCAAGGCAATGGAAGCGGCATACCAGAACCCAGATCGCGCAAATGTTTCGCCTGATGTTTTGGTCAAACAAGCCACTGAGAATAAAACCCCAGTTTGGACCGACACCAACAACGCTCCGACTGAACTGCGCAGCGAAGACACGCTGTCTGTACCTGGCGCTTACGACAAGCCATTGGGCGAAGAAAGTAAGGCCACGCCAGAAGTCGAACTGGCTTCAGGCACGCCGACGCAGGCTCAAAGCGATCACGAAAAAGTGGAAGCGCTGAAGGGTCGCCTCGTCACCTTGCAGAAGTCACTGGCACAAGCGAACGATGAGCAGAGCAAAATTCTGCAGACGCTCGCAATTAAAGAACTCACAGGCCAAAAGAAGCAGATTGAAAAATATCTGGTCGAAGCCCGCTTCGCGCTGGCACGCCTCTATGACCGCCAGATGAAGGGCGAACTCAATGACAAATAAGCGTCTGCCCCTCGCCCTGTGTCTGATCCTCGCGGCTTGCACGCCGCCCGTGATCAAGAACGCAGCACCGCCGATTAGTAGCGAAGTTAGTAAGCGCAAAGCGCCAGACGAAGCGATCTTGCCGATCATTAAGTCTGAACCGATTGCTGCTGACTCCGGTAAAGCAGTCGAAAACTATCGCAAGTTGCTAGAGCTCTCGCCAGATACGGATACCAAGTCCGAATCCATGCGCCGCCTTGCTGACTTGCAGGTGCAGATTGAAGATTCCAAGGGCAACGACGCTAGCAGCTCGCAAGGCTTGCGTGACGCTATGCGTCTCTACAACGAGCTGCTCTATTCAAATCCAGACGACAAGAACAATGATCGCGTGTTCTATCAGCTTGCGCGCGCGCAGCAGAACTCTGGCGATGTTGGCGCTGCAATTGACACCCTTGAGCGTCTGACCAAGCGCCACCCAGACTCTCAACTCGCTGGCGATGCTCACTTCCGCCGCGCAGAACTGTTGTTCAACGCCAGACGTTATGCCGAAGCCGAACCGGAATACAAAACGGTTATGGATCTGGCTGAGAAAACGCCGTTCTTTGAATCCGCACAGTACAAATACGGTTGGTCGCAGTACAAGCAGTCCAACTATGACGGCGCTTTGGATGTCTTCATTGCAATCCTTGATCGTGAACTCCCACCTGGCGAGTTGTACGACACCACTGATGCGCTCAAGAACATCAGCAAGAGCAAGAATGATCTCGTACGCGACTCCATTCGCGTCACCAGCTATTCGCTCATTGCACTGGGCGGCGGTAAAGGCGCTAACGAATATCTCGCGAAGAAAGGCGATCCACGCTTCTATCCGTTGATCTATTCAGCGCTCGGCGAAGCACTGCTGGAGAAGGAACGCTATTCCGATGCGGCAGATACTTATGCTGCGTTTATCGAGCGTCATCCTTTGCATGAACGCTCACCAGCGTTCCAGGCTCGCATCATCAAAACTTATGCTGATGGCGGATTTAACGATCTGGTCATTCGCGAAAAAGAACGTTACGCCACCACTTACGATCCAGCAGCCGCTTACTGGGCCGGCAAAAAGCCGACCGAAGAAGTACTCAATGGCTTGCGCGTTCACATGCTGGATCTCGCCAAGTACTACCAGGCACGTGGCCAGCAGGACAAAGAAAAGAATCAGGCTGATTTCCTCGTAGCGGCCAAGTGGTACAAGCGCACGATGGAAGTGTTCCCGAACGATGCCAACGTTCCAGAACTCAACTTCATGCTCGCCGACGTGCTGCTTGATGGCGGCAAGACCGTGGAAGCTGCGCAGGAATACAGCAAGACGGCCTACGGTTACGGCATGCATCCGAAAGCAGCTGATGCCGGTTATGCCGCAGTGCTGGCCTACGAGAAAGTGGCCAAGGATAGTCCTGCAGATCAACGCAACGCTGCGCTACGTCAAACCATCGACTCGGGCGTTAAGTTCTCCGACACCTTCCCCGGCCATACAGAGTTGATGCCTGTGCTGACGCGCATGGCAGAAGCACTCTATGAACTGAAGTCTTACGACGAAGCGATCAAGATTGCTTCTCGCGTGCTGAAGTCACCACGCGCAGTCGCTTACCAACTGCGTCGTTCAGCTTGGAGCGTCACGGCTGATTCACAGTTCGCTCTGCAACGTTACCCAGAAGCAGAAACCGCCTACGCCGAAGAGCTCAAGCTCACGGCTAAAGACAGCGCTTCTCGCCCTGAAGTGATCGAACAGCTCGCCGCTTCCGTCTACAAGCAAGGTGAAGCTGCGCGCGCTGCGGGCAACCTGCGCGAAGCTGCACAACAATTCTTGCGCGTTGGTCAGGCCGCACCCGAATCCAAGATTCGTCCGACGGCTGAATACGACGGCGCTGCCGCTCTGATTCAGTTGGAAGACTGGCCTGCTGCAGAAAAGGTTTTGGAAAGCTTCCAGTTGACCTACGTTGGCCACGCACTGGGCCCAGACGTCGACAAGAAGTTGGCCGTGGCTTATCAGAAGAACAACAAACCTCTGCAAGCCGCACAGACCTATCGTCGCATCGGCGCTCGTCAATCTGAGACGGTTGATACGCGTCGCGAAGCCAGCTGGTTGGCCGCAACGTTGTTCGATCAAGCCAAAGCACCTGTTGATGCCGCGAAAGCCTATGAGGTTTATGTCCTCAGCTATCCGCGCCCATTGGCTCGCTCGATGGATGCTCGTGGTCGTCTCGCCGATTACAGCCGCGAACGAGGCGATACGCCACAGCTGACGCGTTGGCTACGTGAAATCGTTGCCGCTGATGACAGCGCTGGCACCGAACGCACCGAGAAGTCGCGCAGCTTGGCTGCACGCTCTTCAATGGAATTGGCACGCTTCAGCATCACCGAAGCCAAGCAGATTCGTCTGACGCTGCCGGTTGAGAAGAGTCTGCCGCGCAAGAAAGCTGCAATGGATGCTGCGATCCAAAGCCTGTCGAAAGCTGGCAGCTACGGTTACAGCGATATCACCACAGCCGCAACGTTTGAGTTGGGCGGCCTGTATCAAGACTTCGGCAAGTCCATGCTCGACTCTGATCGTCCGACGAAACTCTCAGGCCTGGAACTTGAGCAGTACAACCTTCTGTTGGAAGAACAAGCCTTCCCCTTCGAGGAAAAGGCAATCGAGACTCACGAAACCAACCTCAAGCGCATCCGCCAGAATGTTTATGACGAGTGGGTCGCCAAGAGTTATACGGAGCTGTTGAAGATGGCACCGGCCAAGTACGGCAAGCACGAAAAGGGCGAAGAAATTTATGAAACCCTCAAGTGATACGGCCATGATCCCTATGCACTCTCATAAATCCGTTGCTCTCACCGCCTTGATGCTCAGCACGTTGGTGCTTGGCGGTTGCGGTATGTTCGGCAGCAAGCCATCACCGACCTCACCCAACGGCAGCGCAAGCACGCTACCCGGCAAAGCACCAGCGCCCGGCACCAAGCCTGCTGCGCCAAAGCCGATTGATAAGGGCGATCCTGATGCACGCTTCAAGGGCGCCATCGAGCTCTACAAGCAAGGTCAGGCGCAAGAAGCTGAAGCCGCGCTGACCGAGCTGGTCAAAGATTTTCCGCAGTTCTCAGGCCCGCTCACTGAGCTGGGCGTGATCTACGTTAAATCGAAGCGCTTTGATCTCGCAGCGAATGCCTTTGCCAAGGCGATTGCCAACAATTCGCAGAACGCCGTGGCCTACAACTGGCAGGGCATCTTGTTCCGCGAAGCGAACAACTACAGCCGCGCTGAACAATCTTACAAACGTGCGCTGAGCATCAATTCAAGCTACGGCAATGCGCATCTCAATCTCGGCATTCTTTACGACGTTTATCTAAAACGTCCTGATGATGCCTTGGAGCACTACAAGGATTACCAACGCTTTGGTGGCGCTGACGATCTGCGTGTACTGGTTTGGATTGCCGAACTTGAGAAGGCAAAAGCACCACCTGCTGCCGCCCCTGTTGCCCCGCCTATCGCCACTCCGCCTGTGGTTAAACCAGTCACTCCTGTGCCTGCGTCTACGCCCGCGAAGCCCAAGCAGACGGAGAAAAAACCGTGAGAACTTTATTTTTGCTAACGGTTTTGGCATTGTCCGCTCCCGCTTACGCGCAAGCTGTTGCCAAACCTAAGGCTGCCCCCGCCCCGGCTAACGACGATCAACCGGCGTTGGATACCTCGTCCAAGATGAAAGCACCGGCGAATAGCGGCGGTCTCGGCACAACCGTGATCACGGGCGAAGGCGAGTCACCGCTCGGTCTGTATCTGACGCCATGGCGCGAGTCTCGTCCTGAAAAAGACATCGATCGGCCAGCACGATTATTGCAAGAAGATATGCGTCCGATCGACAAAGACGTGTTTGAACGACAAGTGGAGTACTACGACGCATTAAGCGGTGCTGCAAAACGAAAGACAGCAACACCATAATTTGTCGTCATATAGGCATCACTAGCACCAATTAACGACTATCATTAATTGATTGCTTTAAATTGAATATTTACAGCTGCTCGCACCGATGCGAGCAGTGCTTTAAAACCCATCAACAGCTATAAGCACAACGAAACACCACTGAGGATTGCAGCATGGAATTCATCGAACACATCTTGGGCTTCTTCCAGCAAGGCGGCGCCTTCATGTACCCGATTGCGCTGGTACTGGTTATCGGCCTGGCAATCACAGTGGAACGTTTGCTCTTGCTCCGCCGCGCAGAACGTGAGAACAGCGCGCTGTGGAAGCAGATTCAACCACTGATTGAACAGAAGGACTTCAACAGCGCAGAACAGCTCGCCAAGGGCTCGGACAGCGCCGTAGGCCGCGTTCTCGGTGCCGCACTTGAACATGCACGTACCCACGGCGATTCACGCGCCGAACTGGAACTGGCTGTTGAAGAAAGCCTGATGGAAGTAACGCCGATCATCGAAAAGCGTACGCACTATCTCGCCACGCTCTCCAACATGTCGACCCTGCTCGGCCTGCTCGGTACGGTTATCGGTTTGATCACCGCCTTCGCCGCCTTGGCAAAAGCCGACGCACTGGAAAAGGCAGACCTGCTCTCGGCCGGTATTTCGGAAGCTATGAACTGCACGGCTTTCGGCCTGATGGTTGCTATTCCGTTCCTGCTGATCCACGCCTTCTTGCAGACTCGCACCAATGATCTGGTCGACAGCCTCGAAATGGCTTGCATGAAGCTGGTCAACGCACGCAGCGCCGCCAACCGCGGCAATCGTTAATCCACGCGCAATCCATCTAGGAACGCCGCCGGATGAAATCGTCCACTCACGTCCGCCGCATGGAGCGTCACAACCGCATGCGCTCGCGCGCCGTGCATCTCAACCTCGTCTCGCTGATCGACGTTTTTGCGGTGCTGGTGTTCTTTCTGCTGCTATCCGCCTCTTTGGCGGCTGACCGTCTCAATGCCCTGGGCCTCGACCTGCCCTCACCGGATCAGGTTCCGAGCCAACAAGAACCGCAGAAAGTACTGAGTGTCGTGATTCGCAAGGATCTCCTTCAGGTCACCGACCGCACTGGCGCTGTCACGCCGATCCCGAACGACGCTAAGGGTTACGATTTCAATCGTCTCACTGCAACGTTGGTCTCGATCAAGCAAGCACAGCCATCTAAAGACGACATCACGCTGTTGCTTGAAGCCGATGTTGCCTACGACGTATTAGTGCAAACGATGGACGCTGCACGTTCCTTACCCAAGGGCGTACAGATTGGCGAAAACCCTTCGAGAGATATGTTCCCGCAGATTTCTATCGGTGATGCACCGAAAGCAGCGGGAGGCAAATCATGAAGTCCTCACACAAAATTCGTCGTATTGAACGTCAGTATGTGCAGGGCGGTCGCTCGGTACCTATCAACATCGTGTCGATGATCGACATCTTCGCGATCCTGGTGTTCTATCTATTAGTTAGCATTGCAGCAGTTGAAATGCGTCCGAATCCGGACAATTTACAGCTACCAAAATCGACCTCTAACGATCGTCCACGTGAAGCAGCACAGTTGATGGTGACTCAGAAAGAAATTCTTCTGAACAACGTCTTTGTGATGAGCACACCAGACGCGATTGCTGCCGAAGGCGATGTATTGGCTGCGCTGAATGCTCAGTTCGAAGAAAAAATTGAACTGCTGCCTGATGCACGCACTAACGAAAAAACGCGCGGCGAAATTAACATCCTCGCTGATAAGAAAATCCCCTACTCGTTGCTTAAAAAAGTTATGAGCACTAGCGGCAAGGCGCGTTTCTCACGCACTGCGCTCGCAGTGACGCAGCAGAAAGGAGCCGTCCGATGACCGCCGGTTTCGTTCTCAATGACTGGGGTTTCATCGAGCGCGCAGAGAGTCGCTATAAACGCATTTTCCGTGCGCTGATTGTTCTCTATATCGTCTTGGGCATCATCATCCCTTTCATCAAGCTCATCGGGCAAGAAGAAGGCGGCGGTGAAGAAGGCAAGACTCGCTATGCGCAGATGGTGCAGCCTCAGAAGGAAGCACCGATTGCGGAAAAGGAAGAAGAACCCGCTCCTCAACCTGAACCGACCAAAGAAGTTCAGCCGCCTAAGCAGAAGCAAGAGAAACAGGTTGAGCAAAAGCCTGTGATCACGCAACAGCAGCAGATTCAGACCGCACGCCAAGTGGCGCAACGCTCTGGCTTGCTTGCTATGGCTGATCAGCTCTCCGATCTGCGCGATCGCAACATGACGCAGCTCGATAGCACTCGTGCGCTCTCGTCCCAATCTGGCGGTGGCGAAGTCACGGCTGGTGATAGCGCGGCATTTGCAGCGAATGCAGGTAGCAGCAGCAGCGGCATCACCACCAACACACCGGGCAGTGGACAGCGTTATCCCAGCGGCACCAAGTTGGATTCACGCAAAACTACCACCGTGCAATCACCTGTTGGTTTTGGTCGCGATACAGCTAAGCCGGGACAAAGTGGCAATAGCGCAATTCCAGGCCGCACCGATGAAGAGATCAATGCTGTATTTGATCGCGCCAAGGGTGCCTTCACTGCAATCTACACGCGTGCAGCTCGTGACAACGCCGGCATCCCATCTGCGGGTGTCATCGTGGTTTCGTTCGTTATCCAGCCTGATGGCTCGGTGACCAACTGCAAGCTAGTCTCCAGCACCTTGGGTGATGCTGAACTAGCCAACAAAGTGGTGCAGCGCGCCAGCTTGCTCAACTTTGGCCAAAAGGCTGTTCCGGCATTCTCCGTGCCGCACTACCCGATCCGTATTCAAGCTTCATAATCTGCTTGGCGGGTGTCGCAAGACACCCGCCAACTTCAGAGACCGCAGCGCCTCGTCTAACGCCTTGCTGTACGCTTAGCGCAGGCATCAACCAGAAGGGACATACATGGGTTTTTTGACCGGCAAAAAAATGCTGATTACAGGCGTTGCCAGTGATCGTTCGATTGCAACAGGCATCGCCGAAGCAATGAAGCGTGAGGGCGCTGAATTAGCTTTTACTTACCAAGGCGAACGCCTCAAGAGTCGCGTTACCGACTTTGCAGCCGAATGCGGCAGCAAGATCGTTCTGCCACTCGATGTCACCGTCGATGAAGAAATCGACAACGTTTTTGCTGAGATTAAAGCTCAGTGGGGCGTGCTTGATGGCCTCGTTCACTCCATCGGCTTTGCGCCGCGTGAACAGCTTCAGGGCAAATATCTCGACGCTGTCACGCGCGAAGGCTTCCGCATTTCGCATGACATTTCGGCTTACTCATTCGCTGCACTTGGCAAAGCTGCCAAGCCACTGATGACCGGCCGCAACAGCGCCATGCTCACCCTCTCCTACCTCGGCGCCGTTCGCGCAGTGCCGATGTACAACGTGATGGGTCCAGCTAAGGCTAGCCTTGAAGCTAACGTGCGCTTCATGGCCGCTGAACTTGGCGAAGAAAAAATCCGCGTCAACGGAATTTCTGCTGGCCCGATTAAAACGCTCGCAGCCGCTGGCATCACCGGCTTCCGCAGCATGCTGTCCAAGGCTGAGAAAGCATCGGCGCTCAAGCGCAATGTCTCGATTGAAGAAGTGGGCAATGCTGCCGCCTTCCTTTGCTCGGATCTTGCCTCAGGTATTACTGGCGAAATCATGTATGTCGATGCTGGCTACAACATGATGGGCATGAGCTTTGATACTGAATAAGTAGATACGCTTCAACAAAAAAGCCGCTGAGTGATCAGCGGCTTTTTTATGTTTGCTTCGTAGGGTGCGTCGTGCGCACCATTGTCATCAAGACTTTAGAACGTCTTCGCCTTCCAAGCGCGCAACAACAACCGCACCGCAAGAATCACTAAACACGTTCACGGCCGTACGGCACATATCCAGAATACGATCGACGGCGAGAATCACGCCCAAACCTTCCAGCGGCAAGCCGACCGAGCCAAGAATCACACTGATCGCGACCAAGCTCGCTGAAGGAATGCCTGCAACGCCAGTCGATGTGATCAGCGCCAGTATCGCAATCATGAACTGCGTGCCAAGGCTTAAGTCCAAACCATAAGCCTGTGCAATAAACATGACGACCGCAATTTCATACAAGGCGGTACCGTCGAGATTAATCGTAGCGCCCAAAGGCAACACAAAGCTGGTGACGCGCGGCGAAACACCTGCACGGTTTTGAATACAGTCCAGCGTCACCGGCAAGGTCGCCGCTGAAGAGCTACTCGAAAACGCCGTGAGTAGTGCTGGAGACATCGCCTTGAAATGCCGCCATGGCGAAACCCGACCAATAAACTTTAGCGTCAACGGCAACACAATAAACATATGCGTGGCTAGGCCAGCGAGCACTGCGAAGAAGAACCAAGCCAAAGGCCTGATCGCATCAAGGCCAGTCAATGCAACCGTTTTCGCCACCAGACCGAATACGCCATAAGGCGCAAATTTCATCACCAGACCCGTGATATCCAACATCACCTGCTGAAAGCCACGCCAAAAATCACGCTGTGTGCTGGCCAGAGGCTCAGGCAAACGAGAGCAGAAATATCCGAATGCGAGGCTGAATAAAATAAGGCCGAGAATATCGCCCTTGGCAGCAGCTTCGATCAGATTTGGCGGAATCAAACGCGTGAACACACCGACGATATCGCCCATATCGTGGTGGCCAATCTTTGCGATGACGTCATCGCTACTGCTGGTTAAGCCGAGCAATACACCTGCAGGCTTGCCGTCAATGATGCCGGGCTGAATCAGATTGATCAGCGCCAAACCAACCAGCACTGCGGCCAGACAGGTACCGGTGTAATAGGTGATCGCTTTAAGTCCCATGCGAGACAGCGCATTAGGATCATTGAGACTGAGTAGCCCTTGGATCAAGGACGAAACAATCAGCGGCACCACCAACATCTTCAAGGCATTCAAAAACAAATTGCCGATAAAAGCGCCAGCAGTAATGACGCCGCTATCAGGCGTAAAAAAAGCTCCAGTGGCAGCCGCCAGCCCTAGGGCGATGGCGATCTGCCAGTGGAGCTTCATATCAGTCCTTACGACTAGGATTCAGGCGTCGGTGCGGCTTCAGCCACCGGCGGATTGATAACCTTGACCTTGATCTGCTTTTCAATCGACTTGCGGTAGCTGCCAAATTCGGCACCAGCCACTGCATCACGCAGCTGCTTCTGTGCGTTGCCCAGAGCAACTGCATCGGTCGCTGGCCACACGGCATCCTGAACTGCGGTCAAAATCACAACCGCAGCATTGCCATTCGACAGCTTGATATCTGCAGCGCTGACGGCGCCCTGCTTAGGACGTGGCAGACGGAACAGCGCTTGCAGCACTGCGCGATCTTCCGTGGTGTTGTCACGACGCACGAGGCCCGGTACCGACAGTGTCAAGCCACGAGCGCTCGCCAGTTCTGCAGCCGACTGACCCACACGTGCAGCAGCAGCCATCTGCGAAGCTTCGGTCTGTGCCTTGGCGCGTGCAGCGTCATTGCTCAGAGCAGAGCGAACGGTTTCGATCACTTCTGCCAGTGGCTTCTGGCGTGGTGCTTCGTACTCAGCCTTGCGGATCACAACAACCTTACCCGGTGCTGTTGTAATGGGCTTGCTGTTGTCGCCATCACCGACGACTTCCTTCGAGAAAGCAGCCTGCTTCACGGCATCGTTAGCAGCAAGACCAGGGCCGCCAGCGCGCGTGAACCATTCAGTGGTCTGCACTTCCAACTTCAGTTCTTTGGTCACAGCGTCCAGCGATGCTGGATTTTCAAATGCGAGCTGTTCCAGCTTTTCAGTCTGCTCTTGGAAGCGCTTCTGCACTTCACGCTGGCGATACAAATCAGCCAGTTCGGACTGCACGCCTGCATCTTCAAAAGCACGCGTATGCGGTGCTTTGATTTGCTCCAAGCGGATCAAGTGCCAGCCATATTGCGTTTCCACAATGCCGCTCACTTCATTCGGCTTGCTCAGCGCAAACAGTTCTTTCTCAAACTTGTCGACCATCTGGCCACGCTTGACCCAACCCAGATCGCCGCCCTGCTCTTTTGAGCCGGAGTCATCCGAGTTCTGCTTAGCCAAATCGGCAAAGTTGGCGCCGCCTTTGACCTTGGCTGCGAGCTCTTCAATCTTTTTCTTGGACGCTGCCTTGTCCGCGCCAAACGCAACCAGGATATGGCTGGCTTTGCGCTCTTCTGGCGTCGAGAAGCGTGAATCCTTCTCGGCGTTGTAAATCACTTTCAGTACATCAGCCGTTGGCGCTTCAGCTTTTGCCAAGGCTTCCAAGGAAAGCTCAACGTAAGCGAGCTTGATGCGCTCTGGCGCCATGTACTTGGCTTTGTCGGTTTCGTAACGCGACTTGATCTGATCGTCGGTGACCGTGACCTGCGACAAATACTTTGCAGTATCCAACACAGCGTAGGACAGGCTGCGCTGTTCGTTAGCTGAGCGATACGCTTCAGCAACGTCGGCTTCGGTCACGAAAGAAGTATCGAGCACGGCTTGACGAATCTGGTCGATTTCCAACGAGTCACGCAATTGCGCTTCGAACTTCTGCGGCGTCAGGCCTTGGCGTGACAGCGCTGCGCGATAAGCGTCGGTCGAGAACTTGCCGTTGATCTGGAACGATGGCACTGAGCTCAAATAATTAAGCAAGGAGGCGTCGCCAGCGCGATAGCCCGCTTTGCGCACGTACTGGCGCATCATCGCTTCCTGCGTCATGTCGTCGAGGACGGCCTGACGGAACTTGGACTGATCAAACATATCAGCGCGGAAGTTCTCACCCATCATCGCTTGGAACTGCTGATAGCGCTGATCGTAGCCATTGCGGAATTGCGATTCCGTAATTTCCTGATTGCCAACTTTAACGACCACAGGATCGTTATTACCCGTGAAGAACGAGTCAACGCCCCACAGTGCAAAGGGAACGCAGATCAAACCCACCACAACCCAAACCAACCAACCAGTCAGCTTGTCGCGAATATCTTGCAGCATGAAGTCCTCGGGGAAACTTAAATAATCAGGTAATAAAAAGCCCGGTCTTTGGCCGGGTTCTAGCCTTATGGTGGGCCCAAGCCCACCGTCGAATCGGAACGCCATCAACTACAGCTAGAAGGCCCCCGTCCGGATTGCCCGATTATAGCGGGTTCCACTCTAATTAAGGCCTAGATACTACCTACCTTATTTGAAGTCCAGACCGGGCAGAACCCCA
Organism: Stenotrophobium rhamnosiphilum; assembly: GCF_003052265.1. GTDB lineage: Bacteria > Pseudomonadota > Gammaproteobacteria > Nevskiales > Nevskiaceae > Stenotrophobium > Stenotrophobium rhamnosiphilum. The sequence continues at coordinate 254,008 of NZ_QANS01000004.1, read as the reverse complement.
TGCAAGCGATGGCCCGTAACGATAAGATGGGAGCGCAATGGAAATGCACCTCAAAAATCGGAGCGATACGGACGCGCTCATCGATAGCCTCGGCGATTCGTCGCAGTTGAGCTATATCGATATTCAAAAGCTTGCCGCCTTGCAGCAGGCCCTGAATCACTGGCCCTTGCTGGCCAAATTGCGTTCGGAATGGGCCGTAGCCACGAACACGCCGACCACCTGACTGCATGGCAAACCAGAGAACATACTTTTCGGTTGGAATTGCAGGTCTGCCTAACCCCGTGCGCACGATGGCGCCCGGAAACGCTTATGCCGTTACCGTTCAGCAGCCTCGTGCAGCAATAGCCTGTTTTGATAACAGCATCGTTGCGGCACTGCATGAACAGCGCACAGCCGTCGTCGTCATTCGCTCGCCCACAGCAGAGTTGCTACAGCGGCTCGAGCAACACGGCATCAATACCGATGACGTGCTGCAGAAAAGTCGCCTGCTGATCCTGCAAAGGACGGACGACGCTGGCGAGAAACTACTGCGGCATGGTGCACGTCATTTCACTGACGAGCTCGATTACTACAACGCACCTCAGAACTGTCTGCTAGCGGTCGAAAACGCCGAGGATTTATTCACGCTTAGTGATTCTCACCTAGCCAGTGAACAAGCCAAAATCTATCAGCAGTGGTATCAAAGCACTGGAGCGACAGCGCTACTATTTTTCTCGACTGCAAAAATTCAAGGTGCCCAACTCGCTGCGCTGCGAACGCTCGGCGACCATTTTTCAGGAATGGCAGAGTTTGGGCAGTCCAGTGTTCATTTCTCATGGCGCATCAATCACTGGAAATCGCCATTCGCCAGTCTCAGTCATCGCGAATATGCGGTTAGCTTTGATGCACAAGGAACCGGCCTGATCGCTGCGGGTTATCAACTCGAAGGTCTGGACGCTCGTATCAAAAATGCGCCAGATCAAGATCGCGTCATTACCACCGAGGCCGTTGTGCAAGGCGAACGGGGCGTGCCTTCTCAATGGCGCATCGTTAGTGATTTGGACGGCATGCTTGAAGCTGCAGAAGGCGCAGTGGCAGCCACCTGTCTAATCGATTTTGTTAATGGCGACAAACTGCATTTGCTAGCACGAGCAATTCACAGCCTGCGACAAAAACACGGTCCGGGTCTGCGCATCATCGTCCGCGAACGGAAGCTACGCTTGCGCTATAGCGATGAGTTGTTGCTGTTACGCCTTGGCGCCAACTCAGTGGTTTATGCCGAAGTAAATTTTTCGCGCTTCATCTCGTTAATTGATTCACTGCGAGATCAGATTTACAGCGGCACCGTGCCTGATCATTTTGAAGATGCTGTGCATGCGGCGATGCCACCACCGCATATGGGTTATCTCAACCCGCAAGCGTTCTGCGGCATGGTGCGCGACAACCTCGCGCAAAGCGCACGCATTGGCATCGAGAGCACGCTGGCTTGCCTATACTTGTTGCCAGAAATTTCACACGTTGATGCGTTGCGCTTGTTTAAGATCAAGCGACAGGGAGATCTTTTCACGGCGGATCAACGAGGCATTTGGATTTTCCTCTACGCCTGTCGTGAACCGGACGCAGATGCGACCTTAGAACGTTTGCATGCCCATCCACTGGCACAAACGTTTGAAGGACAGATCAGATATTTCTCTTCAGTTTCGATTCAAAACGCTATCGATCAGCTCGAGAGCAATCTTTATTCAACGCCAATCGCGGATTTCACAGCACAGATCGAAAATCCTTTAGCACTGAAAAAATCGACTCAGAAGCATCCTTCTGAGCTAGTGATTGACGAGCCTACGCCGGTGATCTTGGGCCAAGTAGAACTTAAAGAAAAAACGCACTCCACATTGGATCGCCGCGTAACACGCGCCTTGTTACCTCTCATCAACTCTAATCAGTCACGATGAACTTCATCCTGCTTAACCTCTATGCGTTCTTACCGCTGATTATTGGCCTGCTGCTTGCCATACCGCTTTACTTGCTTTTTGTTTACCTCGTACGCAATCGCACGATTCGCCTTTGGTTGTTTCGTCACCGACTCATACGTCGACAATGGCAGCCGGTTTTCATGACGCGCTATACCTCTGATAAGCAGCCCTAGGCCATGTTCAAAATCGCCGTGATTTCCGCCAATGGCGGCATCGGTCGCACAACGCTAACCGCACATCTCGCGAGTTTGCTGGCAAAGCGCAGCCAATCAGTTTTAGCACTGGATTTTGATCCCAATAATTTATTGAGCCTGCACTTTGGTCTACCTTCGACTGAGCTTGATGGCCTCGCACTGCGCGCAGTTCGCGGACAGCTTTGGCAGGATGCCGCCTTCAGCAACGCTGACGGCATTACCTTCCTGCCTTTCGGCGCACCCAATGAAAATGAGCGCCTTAATTTTGGACGACAGATATCCGCTGATCCGCATTGGTTATCTGATCAGATCAATAAAATTAATCTGCCAGCTGCTGCGATTGCACTAATCGACACGCCGCGCCTGCCGTCGATCTACGCGCAGCAGGCCATCAATGCTGCCGACTTGGTGTTAGCCGTTGTTGCGGCTGACGCAAGCAGCTACGCAAAATTATCGCCTCTGCGAGAAGTCTTAAAACAAAGCGGCAAAGCAAACGATACTTTCTATGTCGTCAACTACGCTGACGCAGCGCGACGCTTGCATAACGATATCGTGACCTTGATGCAGCACGAACTTGGCGATCGTCTCCTGCCCTATTTCGTGCATCACGACGAAGCTGTGCCGGAATCGCTCGCCGCCAATAGCAGCCTTGCTGACTATGCGCCGCATGGCCAAGCCACTCATGACTTACAAGGTCTGGCAGGCTGGCTGCTAACCAGAATTGCACTCAAAACATGATGAGCCTGCCAGAACTTCTGGCTTGGTTCGCACGTCATCTCGGCGTAGAAGATCCACGTCAATTGCGCTTGTGGATTTTGCGTTTGTTCGTGCTTCCGCCAACAGAAGCGCGTCCACAGCCACAATGGCTCAGCAAAGCGATGCTGCGTACCAGCGGCGTATTAGTCCGCGAACTTGAAATTCGCCAGCCACAATCAGCACAGGAATGGCTGCTGCGCTTATTCGTATTGCCTTCAGGAATATCGAAAGCAAAAAAGGAAGCCACACCTTGGCATCTTTCACGTTTGGTACGGACACTCCTTGGCGGCGCCTACCCTCACGTACGCAATGTGGTGTTCTGGCTGGCCTGGCCACTTAGAAAACTCTACGCACGCTTTGATCGCATCAATTTCATAAGCGCCGGCTCAAAGTTAGAGAGCGTTGCCGACGTCGCCTTTGCGCAACCAATGTGGCTGCGTTACGTCATGGTGAGCATCGCAGTCGTTCTGTTCATTCTTGTTGCGACAACGCCATTGCAGTGGTTTGAGCAGTTAATGTTTATGGCGTTGATGTGGCTGATGGCCATGACCATTCGGCGCATGCCCGGCAATTTGCCAACATTGGCGCTAACAACATTCTCCTTAATCGCAACCGCACGCTATGCCTTCTGGCGCGTGACCCAGACTATGGATTTGGGCAGTCCGATTGAGTACTTCTTTGGCGGCGGTCTTCTAATGGCCGAGATCTATACCTGGATCATCATGATGCTGGGTTATCTGCAAAGCGCATGGCCACTGCAACGCAAACCAGTGCCACTGCCAGCAGATACTTCTTTATGGCCAACGATCGATATTTATATCCCCACCTATAACGAGCCACTTAAAGTTGTGAAGCCGACTGTTTTCGCAGCATGCGGAATGGACTGGCCGAAAGAAAAAATCAATATATATATTCTTGATGATGGACGCCGCGCCGAATTCAAGGAGTTTGCTGAAGCCGCCAATGTTCATTACATCGCTCGCACTGAGAATTCGCATGCAAAAGCAGGCAATCTCAATCACGCATTAAAAGTGACCAAAGGCGAATTCATCGCCATCTTCGACTGCGACCACATGCCCGTGCGTTCATTTCTGCAAATGACGATGGGCTGGTTTTTGCGCGATGAAAAATGTGCGATGTTGCAAACGCCGCATCACTTTTTCTCACCCGATCCTTTCGAGCGAAATCTAGGCACCTTCCGTCGCGTGCCCAATGAAGGCAGCCTTTTTTACGGATTGGTACAAGACGGAAACGATCTGTGGAACTCCACTTTCTTTTGCGGCTCATGCGCGGTCATTCGTCGCGGCCCACTTGAAGAAGTTGGCGGCATTGCCACCGAGACCGTGACCGAAGATGCGCACACTGCACTCAAAATGCACCGTCGCGGTTACAACACCTCGTACATCAATATCGTGCAGGCCGCCGGTCTCGCGACAGAAAGCTTGTCAGGGCATATTGGCCAGCGCATCCGCTGGGCACGCGGCATGGTGCAAATTTTCCGCACCGACAATCCCCTGCTAGGGAAAGGCCTGAGTCTTTATCAACGGCTTTGCTATACCAACGCCATGCTGCACTTTATGAATGGCCTGCCGCGCTTGGTATTCCTTACGGCGCCGCTCACGTATTTGTTTTTTGAATTTCACATCATTAATTCTGGCGCCTATCTGTTGACGCTCTTTGTGCTGCCGCACATCGTGCAATCAACATTAGCCAATTCACGAATGCAAGGGCGATATCGACATTCGTTCTGGGCAGAAGTCTACGAATCCGTTCTGGCTTGGTATATCGCCTTGCCGACCACCATTGCGCTGATCAATCCAAAGCTAGGCAAGTTCAACGTCACAGCGAAAGGTGGCTTGATCGAACACGAATACTTCGATTGGTTTATATCGAAGCCTTATATGGCTTTGGTGCTGCTGAATTTTACTGGCTTTGTTATCGGCATCATGCGTCTGTTCTCTTGGAACACGTTTGAGACTGCCACTGTCGTGATGAATTTATTGTGGACCGCACATAATCTCATCATGCTCGGCACTGCTATCGCCGTGGCTTCTGAGTCGCGGCAAAAGCGCATTTCGCATCGCGTTCCAATGCGTATTCCAGCGACGCTGTACTTGGCCAACGGACAAACCCTGCAATGCCATACGCAGGATTATTCAACCGGCGGCCTTGATCTTCATATCGACCGCGAAGTCGTGTTGCCGCAAGACACTCGCGTCAAGATTTCACTCAATCGTGGTGATCGTGAATATAGTTTTTCGGCACGCATCGCAAATCGACGCAATGACAGTGTCGGCCTGTACTTTGAAAAGTTATCGATGGATGACGAGAAGCATTTGATTCAGTGCACCTTTGGTCGCGCCGATGCATGGCTTGAATGGAATAAACACACCATTCAAGACCGTCCTCTCGACAGCTTGATTGAAGTTCTAGCTTATGGTCTTCGCGGCTACGGACATCTGTTCCGTAATCTCGCCGACGTTATTGCAGCACGCATGGCCGAGCAGCGTATTGCGCCGCGCTCGCCCACTCCCTGATTAAGTCACGCACGGAATAGCAATGGGACTTTGGAGCTTCTATTTCTTCGGCAAACTATTTTTGTTTGTCGGTGGTTACATCGATTTTCATATTTTATTGAATTTCGCTTTTGCGATTTTTTTAATCCTTCCAATAAAGCGTCCATTACTGCGTATCGCCAGACAACTTGTCGCTATACCCGCTGGCCTTGCTTTGCTGTATCACGACAGTTGGCTGCCACCACTGCAGCGCGTCATGTCGCAAGCTGGAAACCTTCAGCAATTCGACTCTGCATACCTGATCGAATTAATGGGTCGATTCGTTAACCCGCGCGTCGTGACCCTGCTGTTGGTTTTATTGATATTCAATATGCTGTTGAGCCGCAAACTGCGCATGAGTACTTTTGCAATTGCGGCCATTTTGCTGGTGCCACCGATCACCAGTTTTGTCACCGCACTTAAACAGCCGAGCATCATCAATCAATCTGCCGATGCCGCCTCGCCGCTTGCAGGCACCCTGATGCTAGGTGCGAATGAAAAACCCGCAAGTGGTGATGAACTCAATTCAATTCTGACCAATTTCTATCGGACAGAAGCTGGCCGCAAGGTTTCATTCAAACCACCAGCAGCAGACAGCAAAGCGCCATTCGATATTGTGATGCTGCATATCTGCTCTTTAGCTTGGGATGACATGGCCTATGTCAATCTCAAGAATCACCCAGTGATGAGCCGGTTTGATTTGGTTTTTGACAATTTCAGCTCCGGCTCCAGCTACAGCGGCCCTGCGGCAATCCGAGTCCTGCGCAGCCCTTGTGGACACGAAAAGCACGAAGATCTCTACAGCAAGAAAGATCCGGGCTGCTACCTGTTCAATCAGTTCCAGCAAGCGGGTTTCACGCCTGAATTCCTGATGGGCCATGACGGTCATTTCGGAAATTTTCTTGATGATGTACATAAAGGTGGCGGCTTAGATGTGCCGCTACTTCCGATCAATCAAGTCCCAGTCGCCATGAATGCTTTTGATGGCAGCCCGGTCTATGACGATTACGCAGAGCTCTCACACTGGTGGCAGCAACGCTTGAACAAACCCGATACTCGTGTCGCGCTTTACTACAACACAACGAGTCTTCACGACGGCAACAGGCTGTTGAATAAGCCATCGATGAATGCGGTGGACAGCTATCGCGCACGCCTCGATAAGCTGCTCAATGATGTCGACAAGTTCATGCAGGAACTCTCCAGTTCGGGCCGACGCGTCGTTGTCGTGTTTATTCCAGAACACGGCGCAGGCTTGCGTGGCGATAAATTGCAGATTTCTGGCTTGCGTGAAATTCCCTCTCCTGCAATCAGTTCGATTCCTGTTGGCGTCAAACTCATCGGCATGCCGCAGACCACATCGTCGCCTTTAATCATCAATCAACCGTCAAGCTACCTAGCCGTTGCACAACTGCTGGCCTCGCTTGCAGCGAATAATCCTTTTGAGGCGACCAACTTCAATCTGCAGGACTACACACGCGATCTTCCACAAACCAACTTTGTTTCCGAAAACGAAGGCACGGTTGTGATGCGCCAAGCTGGACGCTACATGATGCGTAATCCAGATATGAGCTGGACTGAGTATCCCAAGCAAGTTCAATAGCTTTAGTTAGGCCGCAGACCAAAGACATATACGCCATCGAGACTGGCGTATATGTCTTTTATATTTTCTCGTCTGCACTTCCCTCTCGAATCCATACGCCCCCTCGACCTTTAATGCTCCTGCCGCAAATGCGGTGTTACTGAGCAGCGTGATGGCCGACTTTCTCTATCTGATGTTAGGACTCGCAGGCTTCTTGGGCCTCGCGATCTATGTACGCCTGTGCAATCGGCTATAGGAGCGCGCCATGACCTTCGAATATTGGATTGGCGGGATCGTTGTGCTGTTCCTGATCGGCTACCTGCTCTATGCGCTGCTGCGCCCCGAGCAGTTCTAAAAGGAACCTTGAAATGACTATCAATGGCTGGATTCAAATCCTGATCTATTTCGCCTTGCTCACGGCGTTGACGCGCCCGGTGGGCGGATATCTCTATCGCGTGTTCAATGGCGAACGCATCTTGCTGTCACGCCCACTCGGCTGGCTGGAGCGCGGCTTCTATCGCTGCGCTGGTGTCGATTCACAGACCGAGCAAAGCTGGATCAGCTACACGCTGGCGATGCTGGCGTTCAATCTCGTCTGCTTTGTCGCGCTATTCCTGTTATTGCTCGCGCAAGGACATTTACCTTTCAATCCGCAAGGCTTTGGCGCGCTGACGCCTGATCTCGCCTTCAACACCGCGATCAGCTTTGTCACCAACACCAATTGGCAGAGCTACGGTGGCGAAACCACGATGAGCTACGGCACGCAGATGCTGGGGCTTACCGTGCATAACTTCGTGTCGGCAGCGACAGGCATTGGTCTAGCGCTTGCACTCGTGCGCGGCTTCGCTCGTCGTTCAGCAAGCACGATCGGTAACTTCTGGGTCGACCTGACGCGCGCAACGCTTTATGTACTGCTACCGATCTCGATTGTCGCCGCACTGTTCCTGATTTGGCAGGGCATGCCGCAGAATCTTTCAGCGTATACCAACGCCCTCACGCTAGAAGGCGTCAAGCAAACCATCGCTCAAGGTCCTGTCGCATCGCAGGTCGCGATCAAGATGCTCGGCACGAACGGTGGCGGCTTCTTCAACGCCAACGCTGCGCATCCATTCGAGAACCCGACAGCGCTATCGAACTTCTTGCAGATCCTGTTGATCTTCCTGATCCCCGCTGGCCTCACCAACACCTTCGGCCGAATGGTGAAAAGTGAACTGCAAGGTTGGGCGCTGTATTCAGCGATGTCAGTGCTATTCCTGGTTGGCGTTGCGACTTGCTACTGGGCTGAAAGTCAGGGCAATCCGCAGCTCACAACAATGGGCATCAGCCAGCCCATCGGCAATATGGAAGGTAAAGAGACGCGCTTTGGCGTCGCCAACTCTACGTTGTTCGCCACGATCACTACCGATGCTTCATGCGGTGCGGTCAATGCCATGCATGACAGCTTTACGCCACTCGGCGGCCTCGTGCCGATGGTCAACATGATGCTCGGCGAAGTGATCTTCGGCGGTGTTGGTGCAGGCCTCTACGGCATTCTGCTGTACGCACTCATCGCAGTATTTATCGCTGGACTGATGGTCGGACGAACACCGGAGTATCTCGGTAAGAAAATCGAAGCGCGTGAAATCAAGCTGACGATGCTGGCAATACTTTGTCTGCCACTTTCGATCTTGGGATTCACTGCAGTCTCCAGCGTACTGTCACAAGGTCTTGCAGGTTTAGCCAACACTGGCCCTCACGGCTTCTCCGAAATGCTCTATGCCTACACCTCGGCCACCGCCAACAACGGCAGTGCGTTTGCAGGCCTTACAGCAAACACACCGTTCTATAACGTCACGCTAGGTATTGCGATGCTGATTGGTCGCTTTGCCTTCATCGTGCCGATGATGGCGACAGCTGGTGCGCTTGCCGCTAAGAAGTACACGCCACCGTCTGCAGGCACCTTCCCGACTACCGGCGGATTGTTCATTGCACTGCTGGTTGGCGTCATTGTCATCGTTGGCGGCCTGACGTTCTTCCCCGCTATTGCGCTTGGCCCCATCGTCGAACATCTCGCGATACTGACCGGCAAGGCTTACTGAGAACTCCCATGACTACACAGAAAAACGCTCCTGCGTTGTTTGATCGCGCACTCATCGTGCCGGCGATTCGCGACGCTTTTATCAAGCTTGATCCACGCACGCTCGCACGCAATCCGGTGATCTTCATCACTGCACTGGTGTCCTTGCTCGCGACCGTCTTGTTCGTGCATGACATCTTTGGCTCAGGTCAAAACCTGTTGTTCTCGGCGCAAGTGATCATCTGGTTATGGTTCACCGTGTTGTTCGCGAACTTTGCAGAAGCCATTGCTGAGGGCCGCGGCAAGGCTCAAGCCGCGTCTCTACGTAAAACGCAAACGCAGACCATCGCTAAGGTTCTGGTGTCACCCGGCAGCGACTCCACACGCAACGTTCCCGCCTCACAACTCAAGGTCGGCGACGTTGTACTGGTTCGCACGGGTGATCTAATTCCTGGCGATGGCGAAATCATCGAAGGCGTCGCTACCGTTGATGAATCTGCTATCACCGGTGAATCAGCTCCGGTGATCCGCGAATCAGGCGGTGACCGCAGCGCAGTCACAGGCGGCACCCGCGTGTTGTCCGATGTCATCAAGGTCCGCATCACTGCCGCTGCTGGCAGCAGCTTTCTGGATCGCATGATTTCATTGGTCGAAGGCGCGTCACGCAAGAAAACGCCGAATGAAATCGCGCTCAACATCTTGCTGGCAGGTATGTCGCTGATCTTTGTATTTGCGACAGCGAGCATTCCGAGCTTTGCGACTTATGCAGGCGGCAGCATCAGCGTGATTGTTCTGGTTGCACTGTTCGTTACGCTGATTCCGACCACGATTGGTGCCTTGTTATCCGCCATTGGTATTGCTGGCATGAATCGGCTTGTGCGCTTCAATGTGCTGGCAATGTCAGGCCGCGCGGTAGAAGCGGCCGGTGACGTTGATGTTCTGCTTCTTGATAAGACCGGCACCATTACCTTGGGCAATCGTCAGGCTGCAGAGTTTGCTGTGATGCCTGGAGTCACTGAAGCCGAACTGGCAGACGCCGCTCAGCTTTCGAGCTTGTCAGATGAAACGCCAGAAGGCCGCAGCGTCGTTGTTCTCGCCAAGGAAAAGTACGGCCTGCGCGGTCGCGACCTCGCAAGTCTCAATGCACGCTTTATTCCGTTCACTGCACAAACGCGCATGTCAGGCGTCGACATTGATGGACGTGTCATCCGCAAAGGCGCCATCGATTCAATCACTGAATACGTGCAGCGCATTGGCGGACAACACGCCGTACCGAAAGAGCTGAAAGAAATCGCTGATCGCATCGCCCGCGCTGGCGGTACGCCACTGGCGGTAGCAGAAGGTGATCGCGTTCTTGGTGTGATCTATCTCAAGGACATCGTCAAAGGCGGCATTCGCGAACGCTTTGCTGAGCTGCGTCGTATGGGCATCAAGACGGTGATGATCACCGGCGACAATCCACTGACCGCCGCCGCCATCGCGGCCGAAGCAGGTGTCGATGATTTTCTGGCTCAGGCTAAACCGGAAGACAAGCTTGCATTGATTCGCAAGGAACAAGCTGAAGGCAAGCTGGTAGCGATGTGCGGTGACGGCACCAACGACGCACCTGCTTTGGCTCAAGCTGACGTAGGCGTTGCCATGCAAACCGGTACTCAGGCCGCACGCGAGGCCGGCAATATGGTGGATCTGGATTCAGACCCCACCAAGTTGATTGAAGTCGTTGGCATCGGCAAACAGTTGCTGATGACGCGCGGTGCGTTGACGACGTTCTCCATCGCCAATGACGTCGCCAAATATTTCGCCATCATTCCGGCGATGTTTGCAGCGATCTATCCGCAGCTGAACTCGCTGAACCTTATGCACTTGGCAACACCGCAGTCCGCGATTCTGTCCGCGATCATCTTCAACGCCTTGATCATCATTGCGTTGATTCCACTGGCACTGCGCGGCGTGAAGTATCGCCCTGTCGGCGCTGGACCCCTGCTCGCTCGCAACTTATTGGTCTACGGCGTCGGCGGCCTCGTTGCGCCTTTCATTGGCATCAAGTTGATTGACCTTGCGATCAGCGCAATCGGTCTGGTTTAAAGGAGACAAACTCATGTTTAGTCATATCCGTCCCGCTATCGTTTTATTTGTTCTGCTAACCCTGCTCACCGGCGTGGCCTATCCGCTGGCCATGACCGGCGCTGCGCAGGCGTTGTTTCCCGCACAGGCCAATGGCAGCTTGATCACAAAGAATGGGCACATCATCGGCTCCAGCCTGATTGGCCAAAACTTTGTAGGCGATGGTTACTTTCACGGCCGCCTGTCTGCCACTTCAGGCGCCGATCCGACCGATGCGAGCAAGACCATTTCATCGCCCTATAACGCTGCGAATTCTGTGGGTTCGAATCTGGGCCCAACATCCAAGGCATTGCTGGATCGCGTTGCTGCCGACACTGCAAAGCTCAAAGCCGAGAACCCGAATGCACTGGTTCCAGCGGAGCTGGTGACAGCTTCAGGCAGCGGCCTCGACCCGCATATTTCACCTGAAAGCGCACTGTTCCAAGTGCCTCGTATCGCGCGCGCACGGGGCTTGAACGAGCAACAGCTACAAGCCTTGATCGGCGTACATACTGATGGCCGCTGGCTAGGGCTTCTGGGAGAGCCCGTCGTGAATGTTCTAGCACTGAATCTTGCACTCGACGCAGTCGGGAAGCCTTAGAATGCACGCATAGAGGCTAATCAATGCCAGCAAACGACGGCCGTGATTTACAACGTCCATCGCCCGACGCCCTGCTCACGCAGGCTCAGGGCGAGCAGCGAGGTCGTCTCAAAATCTTTCTCGGTGCAGCACCAGGCGTAGGCAAAACCTACGAGATGCTCAGCGTCAGTCGGCGCAAATTGCGGGAAGGTGTTGATGTGGTCGTGGGCGTGGTCGAAACCCACGGCCGCATCGAAACCGAAACCCAGCTCGATGGACTCGAAGTCATTCCACGTCGGCAAGAAATCCATCAAGGCCGCACGCTGCTTGAGATGGATCTTGACGCCATTCTCAAGCGTCATCCACAACTGGTTCTGGTCGATGAGTTGGCGCATACCAACACTCCCGGCAGTCGCCATCCCAAGCGTTATCAGGATGTGCAAGAACTCTGCGCCGCTGGCATTGATGTTTACACCACCCTCAACATTCAGCACGTCGCCAGTCTCAACGACGTGGTGGCCAGCATTACTCGTGTGCGTGTACGCGAGACCGTTCCGGATTCCATTCTCGAACAGGCTGACGAAATTGAGCTGATTGATCTCACGCCAGATGACCTGATGCAGCGCTTGCGCGAAGGCAAGGTCTATCACGGCGAAGCGGCTGAACGTGCGCTTGCCCACTACTTCACGCCCAGCAATATCACCGCTCTGCGTGAGCTGGCGCTGCGTCGCACTGCACAGCGCGTTGATGCGCAGTTGCGTCAGCAACGCCGCGTGCAAGGCATCGATGAAGTCTGGGCAGCGAGCGAACGTGTTTTGGTTTGCATCAACGAATCACCGGGCGCCGAATCGCTGGTGCGCTACGCCAAACGCGTTGCAGATCGCCTTGGCGCGACCTGGACAGCGGTTTATCTGGAAACCGAACGCAGCCGCCAACTCAGCGAATCACAGCGCGACACGGTCGCACAGACCTTACGTCTCGCAGAACATTTAGGCGCCGATACATTGACCCTCCCCGGCGAGCGCATCGCCGATGATGTGCTGCGCATTTGCCGCGAACACAACATTACCCAAGTCATCGTCAGCAAATCTCGTCGCCCACGTTGGTTTGAGTGGCTGCATGGTTCAGTCGTAGACGAGCTCGTTCGAAAATCCGGCAATATCACTGTGCAGGTTCTAGGTGAATCCAATAACGCCGCAGAACGCAGTGCCGCATCAGCTACTGGCGATAGCACACGACCCTCAATCAACTGGGGCAAGCCAGGTGATTATTTGGCCACAGCTTTCTGGGTTGCACTGGCAACTCTTGTCGGCATTGCGATTGACCGCACTGCGGGCATGGCCAATGTCTCACTGATTATCTTGCCCGCTGTCGTATTCAGCGCGACTCGTTACGGACTGATGCCGTCATTATTCGGCGCGATCATGAGTTCGCTCTGCTACAACTATTTTATGTTGCCGCCGTTGTATACCTTCACCATCGGCGATCCTGACAATGTGCTAGCGTTCTTTGCCTTCATTGCCGTCGCATTTCTGATTAGCCATCTCACCGCGCGCACACGCGTTCAAGCGCAGTTTGCACGCGAACAAGCACGCACAACGGCCGAGTTGCTCAACTTCAGTCGCCGTCTCGCAGGCCTGCGAAAAATAGATGAATTGATGGAACTCACCGCAACACAGGTTGCGCAGATGCTGCGTGTCGAAGCCGTGCTACTGACACCCGTTGACGGCCGATTAAAACTTCGCGCCAGTATGCCCACCATTGCATCACTGGATGAGGCAGATTTAGCCGCCGCAACCTGGTGCCTTGAAAAGAATCGCCCAACCGGTCGTGGCTCCGATACTTTGCCCGGTGCACGTCGATTGTTCTTGCCACTGCATAACGGCAACAATGGATTGGCGGTTATCGGCGTTCGTCACAGCGATGACGAAGGAAGGCTGGAGCCCGACAAACGTCGTTTGCTTGATGCCCTCAGCGATCTAGTCGTGATCGCCTTTGAACGCATTCGCCTCGCACGCGATGTTGACCAGGCCAAGATGCTCGCGGAAACTGAAAAGCTGCGCACTGCATTGCTCACTTCAATCTCTCACGATCTGCGCACACCACTGGCAAGCATTCTGGGATCAATCACGAGCCTGCGCTCGTATAGCAATCTCTACGATGCAACGACCCGCGAAGAACTACTCGCCACCGCGCAAGAAGAAACCGAGCGCATGTCGCGCTTCGTCAATAACCTGCTCGACATGACACGCCTTGATTCCGGCGCGCTCGCACCAAGGCTCGAAGCTTGTGATCTGCATGACCTCGTTGGCTCTGCACTCAACCGCACCAAAAAGTTAGTCGCGCAGCACAAAATCAGCGTGCATATCCCACAAGACATGCCGATGCTGATGCTGGATTTCATGTTGATGGAACAAGTGCTGGTCAATCTCATCGACAACGCCGCCAAGTACGCGGCGCCGAATACGACGATCGAAGTGGCCGCGCAAATGCATCGCTATGCACTCGCGCTTGAAGTGCGCGATCAAGGTCCGGGCATTCCAGAAGAAGATGTGCTCCGCATCTTTGATCCCTTCTTCCGCGTCAAACAAGCCGACAGCAAAACTGCAGGAACAGGACTAGGTCTCGCTGTTTGCCGTGGCTTCATCCAAGCAATGGGTGGCCGCATCAGTGCAAGCAATCGACGTGATTCTAACGGCGCAGTATTCACCATCGAGTTTCCCTCTCGCATCGTTGCCAAAACATTAGCACCCACCGAGACAGCCGCATGACACTTGGCACAGGTCGCATTTTGGTAGTGGACGATGAACCCGCCATTCGTCGCCTGTTGCGCACAACGCTACAAGCGCACGACTATGAAATCGTGGAAGCCAACTCAGCGGCGACTGCGCTGAGCATGCAGCGTGAATCCAATCCTGACGCCATCATTCTTGATCTTGGCTTGCCAGATCGCGATGGCCTGCAAGTGATCGCAGAGATTCGCGCAGTGTCCGCAGTGCCGATTCTGATTCTCTCCAGCCGCGACGACGAACGTGGCAAGGTGGCAGCACTCGATGCAGGCGCTGATGACTACATCACCAAACCCTTCGGCGCTGAAGAATTACTGGCGCGCATTCGCACCGCACTGCGTCATCGCCTGCAACAGCAAGGCAGTCGCCCACTTTACGAATGCGATGGACTCGTCGTCGATCTGGTCCGCCGCATCGTCACGCTGGATGGCTTGGAACTGCGACTTTCACCAAAGGAATATGCGCTGCTGGAACAATTGGTATTGCACGCAGGCAAAGTACTGACACACAAACATCTACAGAAGGCCGCATGGCCAGCAGATGCCGATATGGATATTCAGTACCTACGCATTTATATCCGCCAACTACGCGGCAAGATCGAACGCACGCCGGAGCAACCAACACTACTCATGACTGAGCCTGGCGTCGGTTATCGGCTCAAAGGCGCTTAGTACTGCGAGTAAGGCTTAGGCGGCCGTGGCGGATACGGCACGGCTTGTGTCCATGGCGTGAACACGCGACGCACATAGACGTTAAAGAAGTTAGGCGCGTAATACGCCGAGCGATCCATATTGGCGATGGTGCCAATGAAGTAATCGCTATTAATCTGATATTCCATTGCGCCCTTCAGCGCGTAGCCGATGCCAGAGCTAGAGCCGCCGTCATACACCGGGCTGCTGTAACCGGAGGGCAACGTCGAGCCCACGGCCAATGTCTGCAAAGCCGGATCGTTTGGATAAAACGGCGAATCATCGCTACGACTCAAGGAGTACGAAGCCGAGCCCTTCAGCTGATACGACCAACGACCCACGCGGCCCGTCCATTCCAATGGCACACCTAATGAGGTGTAAGACTGCGGGCTGTAATAGCCGCCTTGTCCAAAGGTGTAATGACTCAAATCCTTACTGTAATTCCATTGCGTTGCGCTCAAGCCGATTGAGACTTGAACATCATCGCGATTGATCAGATTAAGACCACCACTCACTCTCGCAGAGAAGTAGTTATTGCCGGACACATTACGACCCGTCAATCGATGGAAACCTATGCTGGCCGACGCGTCCCAATCTTGTTCATAGCGCGAGAAGTTCAGCTCAGCGCCATTGCTACGCACGCCACCCCATACCTGTCCCGTAATCGGATCGCGCGCACCGGCATAGGACAAGAAGCTGCTCGTTACAGGGCGACGCGAAACATCAACGCTATAACCTACATCACCTAATTTTCCGTCGTACTTCACGCCACCAACAATGTCCTGCACCAAGAATCCAAGTGGCGTGGTGCCAATATCAAAACGCCAGTTGTCATTTTGATATCCGACACCCACGTCAGCGCCGCTCTGAGACTGACGCACACTGGCTGGCAAATCGGCGCCCGCGTTGAGTGCTTGCACCTTGCCGAACAGACCGGCCTCGTCAAAGTTTGTTGGCAGCGTCCCTGCACTGATATGTGCCGGATCAAGATGCACAAACATCTGTCCTTCGTAATTGATCGGATAACGCCACTCAATCGGCAACTCAACATCTGCGAACGATGAGATTCCCGGGTCACCAGACTTATTACGGAAAGTTGGGCCAGAAGTTACAAAGCCACCTGAGCGACGTTGCTGAAGGCTGGCAATTTCAGCATCAGCAGGTGCAAGGCCCTGCGTCTCAGTCTTCGCACCAGCAGCCTGCGCTTTGCGGAAGTAGGCCATCGCCGATTCGTAATGACGATCTGCGCGCTCGATACGGCCTGCCTGCACCAGCACATCGGGATTAGCAGGTTGCTGCTCAAGCAAGGCAGTCACAATCTCGCGAGAGCCTTTCAGATCGCCCAGATACATCCGCTCTTTGGCGACGGCCAAGCGCGTATCGAAATCGGTCGTTGCTGCACTTGAAAGAATAGCGTTGAGCTCTGCATTCGCTGCAGCACGATCACCTGCGCGGCGTAGCAAGCGAGCATAAGCAAGATGCAGATCAACATCAGTGCTGCGTTCAGCAACAAGCTTGGCGTAAATCGCGCGAGCTGCATCGTAGTGACCCGCTGCTTCGTCGCGATCAGCCTGCGCAAGTTCGGCAGATTTCTCGCGGCGCCATTTCATGTTATCAAGTCTCTGCGACAGTCGATTCATACTGTCACTGCGCTGATCAGCAGGAATCTTATTCAGTGCGGCATTTGCCGCCTGATCATCATCAAGACTGGCGAGCAATAGCGACTGCGCATAGTAAATATCTGTTTCACCGGCCGGCGCATTACGCACCCCTTCATCCATCAGCTCACGTGCTTGCCGCGACACGCCAAGACGCACGTAGAGATTCGCCAGATCAAAACGAATCCACGGATCGTTGGGCGCAAGCTGCTGCGCAGTTTCCAAAGTACGTAAACCAGGACCCAAACGATTGGCAGCAATATCAACATCAGCCTGATCACGCAAAATCCCAGCCCGTAGCACATCAATACTGGCCTGATCAGCGGGACGATCTTTGCGTAGATCTTGCAGTAGCGCTAGAGCTTCTTGGCTGCGACCCGTACTCGACAGCAGCGCCGTATAGCCTCGTAACGAAGTGTCGTTGACCTCATCCAAAGCCAATACATGGCGGTAAATGTCCTCTGCCTCATCGAACTGCTTTTCACGCACCAAGCGATTCGCCATCAGTCCCAGCGTGTAATAAGAACCTTCATTTATCGCCAGCGCAGCACGGAGTTTGCGTGCAGACAGCTCAAGATCATTCTTCTCACGCGCAGCGTCAGACTCCGCCATCCACTTGGCAAACATCGTCACTGACATTCGACGATTCCATTTTTCTAGCGTCTTCGGCGAATCGTAAGCCCGGCCGGTGCGGAATAGCTCCCAAGCCTCGTCATAATGTTTTTGATGCAAACGCAACGCGCCGAGCGCTTCAAGAATGCTGGTCTTTTTTGGATATTTCAGGTGCCCTTCAAGCAACAGCTTTTCGATGTTGCTGCTCTGCTCTGCCTGATCATCTGCCCAGTTTTTAGACAGCGTGTTATTGGCAATCAGCTCCTTAGCTTGCTCGCTGCGCGCACGTGCGGCCAAGCGAGCCTGCACTTCCTTTTCATTAGGAACCTGCTCAACATCATCATGCAGAGTTGCTGTAGAAACGCCGCTACCAGACTTACGTTTTAATGCGCCGTCCCAAAGATCCATCACACGCTGATGATCGGCATCTTTATTTTCGGAGAGCTTCGCCAGCATGTTCATGCCTGTCGCACGTGTTGCCGGTCGATCTAACAGATGATCGGCCAAGGCCAAGGCGTACTGCGGATTTTCTGGATTCTCACGCGCCAAGCGGCTGTAACCCGCGCGCGCCTCATCCCAACCATTTCGACTGCCAGAAACCACTCGATAGTATTGAAGTCCCAACTGGCCCATCGGTGGACCATTCGGAAAAAGTTCACGCAACTCTTTCAGCGCTTCCTCACTCTTGCCGGACTGTTGAAGGCGATTGATAGTGGCCATGCGCAAACGATCTTTTGTCGAAACGCGATAAAGATCTTCAAACTGAATGGTGAGACGCTCGCCCGGATGCGCGGCTTGGGCTTTCTGCAACAGTCTTGCAGCAACGTCAACACGAGCAGATCGAATTTCGAGTTCGCCTAGTTCCAACAACGCATCAGGCTGATTCGGATAGGCGAGCAATAATTTTTCTAGCGCCAGACGTGCAAGATCCGGACGATTCTTGGCTTGCCACAAACGCGCGCTACTAAGCAGCTCACCTATCGCAGGCGCAGGCTCAACGGCCTGCACGGTGGAGGCCATCAACAACAAAATTAGCGCTAGCGTTTTTGCGGCGATACGCATGACTGAGTCCAGCGCGGCACTAGCGAGCCGTCGCGGTTAAAACGATAAGAACCATCAGTGCCGCCTTGTGCAAACAGCGCCAGTGCTTGGCCGTAGTAAATATTGGTTGGCACAGGATGATCGCTGAGCTGTTGCCGCAATTTTTGTGCTGTCTGCGCATCGCCAGCGGCATCAATGAATGGAATCATTGCCGCAACAAAACCAGAAGGACCATCACCCTTCATGACTCCATTGCGCGTATCAACATGTTCAGGAACGACGCCATGCGCGGCTACATAAGCAGCCATAGGACGCAGCGCATTCATAATCTCTGCACGAGCTGGATCGTTTCTATCCATCAAGCCCGCCCATAGATAAACGCGGATGGAGTTGTAGCTGCCATCAGCTTGGGTCTCAACGTCGGGCAAAAATCCTTTTCCGGTTTGAAACAATACCCAGTCCGGTGAAAATCCTTTTGGCGCAGAATCGGTAATCAATTTTTGTGAAGATGCGACGACTGCACTCCAAGAAGAATCAGGATCATTCGCCGCGAGTCGTCTGAGTGCTTGTATCGGTGCGTAGCTGGGATTGAGTCGCCAACGATTCTTGCCCTGCGTAAATCCAACAGAGCCCGGCAATAGCGTCAGACCCAAACTCGGAATATCTGCTGTCTCTTCACGCAAAATGCGATTGGCGATGATGTTGGATAAAACCGTATAGCGCCGCTCATTCCACAGTCGCCCGGCTTCGCCTAAAGCATAGGCGATCCACACATCCGCATCCGATGCGGGATTCTTATCGATTACGCCCCAGCTACCATCATCACGATGTCCCCACTGCCACGCTGGCAGATACGCAGTGAGATCACCCTGCGCGAGATTGTTCTCGGTCCACTGCAACAACTTTTCGAATGCAGGACGATCATTCGCAACCAATGCAAAGAACAATGCATAAGCCTGTCCTTCGGAGACGGTGTGTTGCTGTGGCGTGCTCGCATCAATCACACGTCCGTCAGCACTGATTAGTTGCGTCTTGAATGCGGTCCACTGCGGCCAGTCACAATTCGCCGCCGCGTGAGCCTGCGATATGCCCAGCAAGAACGCCGCAATCATCCACAAACTTAGTCGTTGCGCGTGCCCAACCACATCACTGCCTCATGCGTCGCGCTGCCACGCCGCGCAGCGTCCAGTAGCACAAGAAGGCCAAGATCAGTCCAGCTAAAAGACCAAAGATTGCCAGCAGCACCGGATGCATTGAGAGGAAGAACCATATGCGCAGATGCCAGGGCAAATGCCCGACGTAGTACATATTGTTGACTTGGAAGCTGTCGATCTGGCGATCGCGAACAAAAGCGATATCGCCGTGAATGCGGCTAACCAATCCATCGTCTTCGATCGCGTTGACAACATTCTTCGCAACTTCAGACCCCGACGAAGAAACGGCAACAACGCTGCGGCCGCTCTGCAAAGGTGATTCAAACCCGATCAAAGCAGCCAATCCACCATTCGTGCTGGCGTCTACACTCCACGGAGATTTTGTTTTGCTGTCTTCGTTTCCATACAACTGTCCGGGCTGTAATTTCGATGGCGACAGTGGCGTCATCAAACGACGATTCTTATCGATGATCGCAGGCAGACTCTTGCCCCACTTCGTCAACAGATCTGATTCGCCAGCGCCGTTGATGACCAGCAAGTCGAAATCTTTTTGAGCCGACACAGCAGATGTTGGAACCAAGTTATAGCGAAGCGCGGGAATACCCGTCACGCGGCCCAAGCGGCCCAACATGAAGAACATCAACTCTGCGTCATCAGCCGCTGGCTGATTGGAAACAACAACCGCAGTCTGAGAAAGGTCGGCGTATTTGGTAAATGGAAATCCTGCATTCGCGAACAAGGCCAAGTTCGGCATGGTCGTGTAATGCGGGAACGGAGAGAGATCGATGGTTGAATCAGGATCAATCGCCGAGCGCGTGGCATCGACAATACTGTCCTTGCATTGACCTTCCTTGTGATAGTCGAGCGCGAACAAGAACTGCAGCTGGTTATTGCTTCCTACCTGAAACGCCGGAATCACCAGACTCTCTTCGTATTGCGCCATCGCCTCATCAAGCACCGGCACCATCAGGCGACCTTTATCGCCGCCCTTGCCACTGGCGCGAAGACGGAATGCCTGAACAAAACTATTGTTGATGCTGACCGTCAACGATGAATTATCTTCAACCGCTGGTGGTGTGTAGCGATACTTAAGATCAAGCGGAACGCCCTTGCGATTCCATGTCAGCAAATCGGGCGGCAGTCGCACGTTGACGCGAATTGGTGAAGGCTGATGTCCAACCGCCTGCAATTCCGAAGGATCACCCACCAGCTCGCTGAACTTCACGGGGCGATCGGTGCGAATCCAATTGGGAACGTCATAAGCCTTGCGCGGTGGGTCATAAACCACTTTCGTAATCGTGGCGGTATCGCCGGTTAATACCACCTGCCCTAGCACTAGTGCATCAGCCGCAGTCTTCAACTGTGCAGCGTCCTGACCTTGAATGATCAGCAACTTGATGGTGGGATCAGACGGCAACGGCCGCACTGAAATCGTGGGCAGTTTTACTTCAGGCAATTGCAAAACCGTTGGGCGTTCGGCATTTGTCGCAAACACCACCGCATTGCGCTGTGGCATCTGATCGTAAAACGTTGGAAAGCGGGCGCTGCGATATGCAGCCTCAGCACCAAACCAAGAGGCAACAACACCTGCGGCACGCAGTGTTGCGAGGCTTGGCTTGGCGGCAAAAACAAACGGCAGATCAAGACGGCGATTGTCGCGACGATCAAAGAATGGCGCTGGCAACAATGACAAACCGGGCTGCAAAGCCAGCGGCCTTAGCGTGAGTTCGAGACTGCTGCGATTGCTGATCGACGCCCAGATGCTGGAGTGCATCGCATCTTCGCACTCCATCGTGTAGTGGCCGACCAACTGAATCGAGAGATTGTTGTAATCAGTGAAGTAGCGCGGATCGAGTTCAATCTCGCGTTCTACTTCGGTGCCCGCCGTTTCCTTTGGCAAAAGCAATGCATCAACTACTTCACCATTGAGCACCAGTTTGAGGTGCGACAGTAATGGCAATAATGCAGGCGAATAGCTGAAGCGAAGTTTGAGTTTTGCGCTAACAACGGACTCATCAAGACGCACGCCGAACGCCAGATTCATGCGTCCATCGACACCCTTGAGTTGGACAGGCTCGTAGTGGCCCATGTCCTTGAACATCAGAGTCTGCAAACGCAGCTGCTCAGATGCAGGAACCGGAGTAACAGTAGAGAGTGGTGTCGCCGCAGCATAGGTCTGCGCATTGATTAAAAATGCGGCCAAGCCGAACATCCACATCAGGGTAAAACGCACGCGCCGATTCATCGTTTTCACGATCATCCTTGATTATTCCGCTTCCTTATTTGTCAGCAGGAGATACGGAAGTACTGCCTGCTTGGATGACAGTGTACGACAGGATTTGCCCTAGGCCTACCCACAAAAAAGCCGGGCGAACCCGGCTTCTTCGTTGACCTTCTTTGAAAGCGTCAGGCTTACTTTTCAACAATCGCCGTAACACCCAGACCACCCGCCGCACAGATCGAGATCAAGCAGCGACCGCCGCCGTTCTCGTCCAGAATCTTGGCTGCGGTGGCGAGGATACGGCCGCCGGTTGCGCCGAAAGGATGGCCGAGGGCCAGCGAGCTACCACGCACGTTCAGCTTGGCGCGGTCGATGCTGCCGAGTGGCTTGTCGAGGCCGAGGCGTTCTTTGCAGAACTTCTCGTCTTCCCATGACTTCAGGGTGCAGAGAACCTGTGCAGCGAAGGCTTCATGGATTTCGTAGAAGTCGAAATCTTGCAGAGTCAAACCAGCGCGCTTGAGCATGCGTGGAACGGCGTAAGCCGGAGCCATCAGCAAGCCTTCTTTCTTATTTACGAAGTCGATGGCCGAGGTTTCAGCGTGGGTCAGGTAGGCCTGAATCTTGAGGCCGTGCTCCTTGGCCCAGTCTTCCGAAGCGAGCAGAACGGCAGATGCGCCGTCGGTCAACGGGGTCGAGTTGGCCGCGGTCAGCGTGCCCTTGCCGCTCTTCTTGTCGAAGGCCAAACCAAGCGTGGCCAGCTTTTCCAGCGACATTTCGGTGCGGAGGTTGTTGTCGCGGGTCAGACCAGCGAAAGGAACAATCAGGTCTGAGAAGAAACCTTCGTCATAGGCCTTTGAGGCTTTCTTGTGCGATTCAAAAGCCAACTGGTCCTGCTCTTCGCGCGGGATGTTCCATTCCTGTGCCATCAACTCGCAGTGCTGACCCATCGACAGACGGGTGCGTGGTTCGCCGTTGGTTGGGATGGCTGGAGCCAGCATGCTTGGGCGGATCTTAGCGATCGCCTTCAGGCGCTGACCGGTGGTCTTGGCGCGGTTGGCTTCGAGCAGGATTTTGCGGAGTTTTTCGTTCAGAGCGATTGGGGCGTCAGAAGCGGTATCAACGCCGCCAGCGATACCGGAGTCGATCTGACCGAGGGCAATTTTGTTGCCGATGTTGATAGCGGCTTCCAGACCGGTACCGCAGGCCTGCTGCACATCGAAAGCGGAGGTTTCAGGAGCGAGGCCCGAAGACAGAACCGATTCGCGGGTCAGGTTGAAGTCACGGCTGTGCTTCAACACGGCGCCAGCGGCGACTTCGCCAATGCGCTCGCCGTGCAGCTGATACTTGTCGACAACGCCTTTCAGAGCGGCCGTCAGCATCTCTTGGTTGCTACGGGTGGCATACGCGGTGTTGTTACGTGCGAAGGGAATGCGGCTGCCACCGATGATGGCGACTTTGCGAGCTTTGGTCATGGATAAACCCTCTTAAAGTTAAAAACGAAAACTGTGTTCGCGCCGAGTCTTACTGGCCCAGCGCGGTTTTAATGTTCTTGAGATAGCCACGAACCTGATTCTGGAACAGGCCCTGCACGATAGGCTTGGCGGCGGCACGGAGCAACATCGGGATCGGCACTTCCAGATCACCGGTGGTTTCAAATTCAATCTGCGTACCCTGCCCCTGTGCCGTCAGACGCCACTGGCCACGAATCACGCCGTTGCCAACGCCAGCAACCGGCGTCCAGGTCACGGTCGATTTCTTCTCATCGACCACGTAGACGCAGGCGTAAACCACTTGATGGCTAATGCCCGCAGCGCCCAGCGGCTTGAGGTACCAGCAGTAACGACCCTTGCCCTCGTCCTGCAGCTTTTGCATATCAGGGAAATGGCTGACCGAACGCGGCACATCGGCCAATAAGGCATAAGAAGTCTTCAGGTCAGAACTGACATGAAACTTGTCGGTGATCTCGACAGCAATCTGCATGATCTACGGCGCTCTTGGTGGCGGCTGTAAAAGGTGCGCAAGAATAGGCGCAGACAATCTACTTTTCCGTGGCTGACGGGCCGGGCTGGCCTGTCAACAGCGCCAGTGCCCAATAAGAAGACCTAATCGCAAAGCGTAGCGAGCGAAGGCAGTTTGCGTCCGCCCGGAGCGCAGGAAGCGCAGTTGACTCGAAGCTCAATGAGCATTCCGAGCACCGGACGGACGCAAAATGCCGAGCGCAGTAGCTTTGCGATCAGGTCTTGGGCTTTTCGGGGATCCAGGCCCAAACCATGCGACAGGTTATGGGTTCTTCGCCGTTGGCATCGGTAACGCGCACGGCCACGGTCACGTCGCCACGCTCTTCGTTCTGCATCAGCATGCGCTGCTCGACTTCCAGCGTCGCCTCGGCACGCAGATCGCCATGGGCGCGACGGACGTAGTCGATATGCATGGTCTTAAGCAGCGGCAATTTGCCCGCTGGCAGATTGAGTCCAAACACCGCGCCAGTTGCAGACTCAGCCAACAAGGCCATCGCCGCAGCGTGAATACCCCCAATGTGATTCCGCACCTTGCGGCGATTACTCATATGCAGAATCGCGCAAAGCTCATCAAGCCGTTCAAAGCGCACGCCACCAGTGCCCGCAAAGCGCACGGCAAAACCAAAAATCGAGCTAATCAGCGGACGGCGAAACGCAGCCGGCAAATGATTGATACGCGTGACCGCGAGGTTCAGCAGACTGGGCTGTGCCATGGAAAGACCACTAGTAAATGAGTGCGGCGCGATTCTGCCTGAATCGCGATATATAGAGAACGTGGCAGCGTATGGACGACTGCATACGGCAATTCTATTTTGTCGGAACAGTGGGGCAGTACAAACCAGCCCGAAGCGCTTATATGCTTCAGCTAGCCATGGTTCAGATAGACATCAATGAACTAGCGCTGCAGCGCAAAAACAGGACGAGCACCGCTGAGGCCTTTTAGTTCGTGTTCGCCGAACGACGTGAAAGTTAGCCCTGATCCGTCGAGCATGTCGTGCGTCGCACCGGAGACAAGCACCTCTCCAGCACTGGCAAGGGATGCGATGCGTGCCGCAGCATGAACTGCGATGCCACGCGCGCGTCCGCCAACGATTTCTACTTCGCCCGTGTGAATGCCAACACGCACCCTGACGCCAAGCTCGGCGACAGATGTGTCCATAAGAATCGCGGCATGCGCTGCTTTTGTAGCTCCGTTGAAGAGTGCCATGAACCCGTCGCCTGCCGAGTCCATTTCGCGGCCGCCGTACCTGTCAATGGCAGCGCGAATTCTCATATTGTGTTCATGCACAAGCTGAGACCAAGCATGGTCTCCGATCCGCTCGAGAGTAGCTGTCGAGGCAACGATGTCGCTGAACAGAATCGTCGCCAGTATCCTCTCTCCGATATCTGCGGGAGGAACACCATACAGGTGGGCGCTGGCGAACTCGACTGAGCACCAGGCTTCATCTCCAACCACCCAAGCGTCATGACCAGGCGGTATCTCGTAAGCTTCGCCAGGCCCAATGACAAGAGTCGTGCCGTCATCCATGCACACTTCCATGAACCCGGAAATCGTGTATCCGAGGTGACGGAACTGACACGAACTTGTCCCTACGATAGGCGCGACGTCCTTTGACCACCGCCAGCCAGGGAGAAACACGAAGCGGCCTACAGACATCTCATCAAGAGTGACGATATCGCAACGGCCAGCAGGAAATTGCCGAACCTGATCGGGCTTTGAAAAGTTCTTTCGTTGCAAGCGCGGCATCGGGCCATGTTGCGCTTTAAATGTAACTGCCTGCAAGTTCCTCTATTGGATCGCGCTAGCTACCTGATTGACAGGCATTGGCCCTAGCGGCAGTCGAGAATATTCAACTTCAGTGGCTTCGATGTTTAAAGCTCCACTTAATGCAAAGCTACTCGTCCTTGCGCTTGAAGCTTTTCCAAAAAGTAATCTTAGGAAAACCACCAGCAATCTCTTCCGTGTGCCCGGCCATCTTGTTGATATGAACGGCGATACGGAAGATCACCATGCACAGCTCAAGCGCCACGCGCATCAGCGTCACCAGCACCACAAATCCAACTGGCGCAATCAGGATCGCGCGCACCAATCCTTGTGAATGGGAAATCGTGAAACCTTCGATAGCGTAAGCCACCACGGCCCAAGCACTGGCGAGAATCCCGAGCAGATAAAGCGCGGGCATCATGCGCGGCGTCATCAGGCTGCGAAATTCCAAATCGGCAAGGCCTTTGACAAAATCGAGGATCCACACAAACCGATCAGCGATTGAACGTTCTGCAGGTTCTTCTTTCATTTTTGACTTGCTCATACCTCGACGCACACTCATCAAAATACAACCACCTGTCGAACTGCTTCGCCGCGAGCGAGACGATCAAATGCTGCATTGATGTCTTCCAACTTCAAGCGATGCGTTAGCAACTTGTCTACCGGCAGACGTCCTGATTTATACAGCGCAACGAAGCGCGGAATATCGCGAGACGGAACCGCCGAACCCATATACGAACCTTTCACCGTGCGCTCTTCAGCAACCAAACTCACGGCGGGTACTGAAAACATTTTCTGCGGATGCGGCAAGCCCATCGTCACGGTTGTACCGCCGCGTTGCGTTGCGGCATAAGCCTGCGCTAGCACCTGCTCACTGCCGACGGTTTCAAACGTGTATTGCGCCCCACCCTTCGTTGCTTCGCGAACAGCTGCCACCACATCACCATCACTCACAAGGACGGTGTGAGAAGCGCCCAGCTCTTTCGCTAGATCAAGCTTGGACTGCAACACATCAATCGCCACGATCGGATAAGCGCCAGCAGCGCGGGCACCTAATAACGATGCAAGACCTACGCCACCCAAACCAAAGATGGCGACACTTTCACCAACGCCAACTTTTGCGGTGTTCACCACAGCGCCAACACCGGTCATCACTGCGCAACCAAACAACGCAGCAATCTCGGGTGGCAGATCACGATCCACACGCACCGCTGAGCGAGCGGACACGACGGTCATTTCTGCAAACGCAGAAACACCGAGGTGATGATGCAACTCGCTTGTGTCATTTTGATGCCAGCGACGCGCACCAGAAAGCAGCGCACCCGCGGTGTTGGATTTGGCGCCGGGCTCGCACAGCGCAGCGCGACCACTGGCGCAAGGCGCGCAATGACCACAAGATGGCACGAAAGAAAACACGACCTGATCACCAACGCTGAAGCCTTCAGTATCGGCGCCGATCTGTACAACTTCGCCTGCGGCTTCATGGCCGAGCACCATTGGCATCACGCGCGGACGCGAACCATCAATCACTGAGAGATCGGAGTGACACAAACCTGCGGCGCGAACACGCACCAGCAATTCACCGGGTCCTGGCGGATCAAGTTCCAAGGTTTCGAATTTCAAAGGTTGCGATTGCGCGTATGGCGCGGGCAAACCCATTTCACGCAAAACTGCAGCGCGAATTTTCATGGCAATACTCCATTGTCGATCTGCAAACGCTCTAGCGCTAAACGCAGGCCCTGCGGAATTTCTTGTGAACGACGGCTTTCACGATTCACAAACACGTGCACGAACCAACCTTCGGCAGATGGCTTGTCATCGTTCTCGCGGAACAAACCAATTTCGTAACGCACGCTGGAGCGTCCGAGATGCACAACGCGTAATCCAGCTTGCACAACTTCAGGGAACGCGAACGGCCCCATGAATTTGCAATGCGATTCTGCGCAGAGGCCAATCGTGTCACCGGCGTGAATATCCAATCCGCCTTCGCGAATCAGCCAAGTGTTAATCACGGTATCGAAATAGCTGTAGTACTCGACGTTGTTTACATGCCCGTAAACGTCGTTGTCCTTCCAGCGTGTGGTGATGTTTTGAAAGTGCCGATAACCGGCGCGCGCTTGGCTGTCAGTCATATGTTGGGATTCCAAATTCTGTTCGCATAAAGCATAACAGCCGACACCACTCATCGTGGTGCCGGCTGTTTTTGAAACGCAAAAACTAGAACGAGTAAGCGATGCTGACTGATGCGTTGTCGCGATCTTTCAGAGCATTCATATATTTCTCACCGCCCCAATACCACTCGTAGTGGAAGTGGCCGGTCAGGCTCTGGTTGAAGTTGATATCCGTACCGACCTGAGCCTGCGAACGACCCGCAATAAAGTTCTGGTTAGGTGAAGGCGCAACACCGGTCATGTCGTGCAACAACACGATTTGCGGCTTGAACGCCCAGCCAAACATCACGTCGTTGTATTCCATCTGGATGATGGAGCGCAGACCCCATGAGAACTTGGTTGCAAAACCAGAGTTCTGTTGCGTTGGGTTGAAGTGCCTAGTATCTGGAACACCATTATTGCCCGTGCCATCAGCACCCGGGCTGTGGTGCGTGTTGTTGAGACTGCCACCTTCGATCTGCAATTGATCAAGCGATGGCAAGTTATAGATATGCGTGAAACCGGCTTCCATGATCCAGAGAATCTGATCTGCACCGAAAGGATTGCTGGAGAACGCTTTGATTGCCGTCAGATCAAGTTGCCCCACCTTGAAACGCTGATAGCCCGGGATGTACTGATTGGGCCCAACAGCCTGCTTGCGATACTGCGTCATCAAGTAATCGGGAAAAGCCAGCTGTGACGACGGAAGTGCAATGACATTCAGCCCCGTGCTTGGGAGTCCGAGAAGGTCTGTAATAGTGTCAACACCGACATTGATCGGTTGCTTGGGCAGTGCAGGCTGAAGGCCGGCAAAGACCACATCGGTCAACTGGACCTGCAAAGGCATATTGGGGCGGAAAGAATATTCACCCGCCAGCGACCATGCGCCGACGTTGGTATTGAAGCTCACACCGAACATGTGAATGTTTTCTGGGTAATCCAAGAAAACTTTGAGCGTATCAATCGGCGCAGGTTCTTTACCTAAACCAGTCACGTTTATAGCGCCATTAAATCCCATGCAATCCAACGTTGCAGTTAAGACTGTGGAATTACGCGCACAGGAATCATTAGTTGAAATCACACTCGCGTAGGGAAACCGGCTGTGATAGTTGAGGTAGTAGAAACCCAGATCAGTGCCGCCATTGAGCCAATCGGCGTTGTAGCCAATCTTAATGCCGTACTGACCGCTGTTCTTTGGTTCGCCGTGCGAGTCCGGCAAGATACGCGTCGAAAACGCAGTCGAAGAAATCAAACCCAGCACTGAAGAACTTAAAGGATCGGCGACATTGATTGAACCAGCTGGCTTCAATTTCTGGAACGGATCTTCTGGGAACTGGCCCAGACCAATCACTGCATATTCACCACCGCCAGCGATATCACTGGTCGAGAAGAAACTGCCTGACGCGTCAGGTTGCACGGGCTTCCAGCGCAATTGATAAACGAGATCTGCGCTGACACCATCCATCACGTCAAAAGACAATAGTGCCATCGGCACTGGCTGAAACACTGAGCGAATCTGTCCGCCTGGCACATGCAAAAGCTGCGAGTTGGGCGGATTGATTTCGTTCAGGCTGTTGATCGCCAGCAAGGTGCTCTCACCCCAACGGATGTTCTGCTGGCCTACAGAGAAAGTACCGTTGTGTCCGTCCAGCGCGAAGCTGTATTGCAGGTAAACATCTTGCAGCAGAATGTTGCTCGCATAGATGTTGGTGGTACGTGGGCTGCGATCCGTGCGCGCCGCTTGAAGCTCGACACCGCGATAGACCGTCGAGTTGTGTCTGTCGCGGCGATTAGCATTCGCCGGATCGTAGAAGCCCAGTGCGCGAACACGCAGCAAAAAGTCGCCGTAAGCCGCCTTGAAATCGGTATCCAGCAGCGTCGTTGCAGCAACAATGTCGTGCTTCTTGTAATTCAGGTCGCCGTTATCGCTATTGGTGCCTGAGAAAGCACCCTTGGCATCAACCAAGCGCTGGTTCGGCGCAGGGTTATTCAGAAACGAAATGCAATCGTCCTGTTCGCATAAATCCTGTTGTCCGGGCACATTCATCTTGCCGAGCAGATCGTTGCTTTGCGCCTGCATGCGCATCGTCGCACCGGCAGATATGCGGTTAGCGAGCGTAAAGGTGAAATCATCCCACTGATATTCGAGAGCCTGTGCACTGCCACTGAGCAGCAGTAAACCACTGGCAAATAATCCGATTTTCCGCATACGACTCTCCTTAGTTCTTTTACTCGGCATTGATACCGACCCCGACTTCAACGCGCGCATTATTAATAATCTTTGCCGTTACTACGCATCGACTTCATCGCAACTTTTCCGTCAACAAATGTAACTGTGATGAGATCTTGATCTTTCCCGTTCCAAGATTCGATGGTTGTCGTGGCATCAGCATCTGTTTCACGACCTTTGGTTTCGTTCGGCTCACCCAGCACGCCATAAACCTGCTCACGCGTCATCGTCCAATCAAGCTTTTGATAGTTTTCTACGGTCGCCTTGCTCGGCGAACAAGCCGCCAATAGCAAAGCCACGGTGATAGACACCAACCATTTTGCACGCAGCATCGAATTCTCCTCAGTCTTAGGCAACTGTTCTGCGGGTGGCCTCTTAAGCCCTGATAGCTCCCTTAGAATCCAGCCGCGGCTCTTTGGCCACTATTCTTATCTTATCTACAGCGTGCGACGGCGGGCCTTCGATGTGCCCTTTAAACCGCATTCCTTATATGGTGCAGCTACTATATAGTCCGATTGAATTACCGTAACAGTGCACGATGGCAAGGGCAATGACAAAATCGGCACGTGTCCCTGTCCCTTCGGCAAATCAAACACCTATACAAGCGTCTATAAATATATAAAACATGCGCGATTCAGGTCAGATGTTGCAAGTCACACACGAAGCCATGGTTAAGGCGGGCGTCGACGTGACTGCTATTTACACAAAACTCGGTTATGACGCTGAAAAGCTGTCCCTGCGCGATCTGCGCACACCGCATCAGCAGCAGGCTTTTTTCTGGACGACCGTTGAAGCCGTCACCGGCGACGCCGATATCGGCCTGCACCTGTGCCCGCACATGCCGGTCTATCGTGGCGAAGTGCTGGAATACCTGATGTTCAGCAGCCCCACCTTTGGTGAAGGCATTGCCCGCACGGTGAAATACCTGCGCTTGGTCAGTGACGCCATTGATGTACGCCTGATCCAAGACGAAACCGGCACCCATATCAGTGTCATCGGCACCACATCCGAAGCACCGCAACTGCGCCACACTGAAATTTGTGTGGCCTATGAACTGATTCAGTTCGCCAAATCGGTTTCTGCTGGCGCGTTTAAACCGCTGCGCGTGCAACTGCGCTGCAGCCGTCGCTCAGATATTGAGCAGTACGAAAAGGTTTTTGACTGCCCCGTCACTTTTGACGGCAAGCTAGGCGAAATCTGGATTGATCCGGCAATTCTGGAATATCGCTCGCCGCATTGGGACCCCGATCTTCTATCGCTGCATGAAGAACTCGCAGAGAAACGCTTATCGAATCTGGTTCGTCAGGATTTGATCGAACGCATTCGCCTGTTGTTCTCGCAGCGCCTTGAGCTGGATCAATGCGATCTTGAAGATGTTGCTCGCGAACTCGGCATGGCCCCTCGCCGCCTGCGCTTTGAGCTCACTCGCGCCGGCACCAGCTTTAGCGACCTACTCTCGGGCTTCCGTTTTGCGTTAGCGCGTCGCCTGCTAAGCCGAACCGAAGAGCCGATTGAAAATATTGTTTATCTGACCGGTTTCTCAGAGCCCAGCACGTTCTATCGTGCCTTTAAGCGCTGGTCTGGCATGACGCCCGTGCAATATCGCGAAGGTCGCCGCGATGGCAGTGTTGAACACAAACCGACCAAAGAAGATCAACCGGCTTGACCGGAGAGACAAGCCGATTAAGATTGACAGCCATGGCTGTTAACGTCGTCACGAAATAAATTGCCGCGATCGGGCACTGTTCAGCCCGATTTTTACTTTTGTTGCAGTTGAGCCTGAGGAGGCTTTATGTCACTAAAAATATCAAGCACGGCACTGGCGCTTGCGCTATCCACTTTTGCGTTTAACGCGCACGCCACTGCAACCGCTGCTGAAGCCGCCAAGCTCTGCAATGAACTGACCTGTGTCGGCGCAGTAAAAGCTGGCAACAAAGATGGCACCATCCCTGAGTGGACCGGCCCATCCAATTTCTCCGAAGAACAAAAGACCTACACGCACGCCAAACTCGAAGAGCTGCGCAAGAGCCGTCCTAAAGAAATCGAAGATCTGTTTGCTAAACAAGCTGGCCCGGAAAAGATGAAAATCTTGTTCACGGTGACCAAAGCAAATATGGCTCAGTACGCCGACAAGCTGACTGAAGGCCAGAAGGCTATGTTGAAGGGCAACCCCAACTTCAAGATGAACGTCTACAAGAGCGTACGTACCGCGTTCTTCCCAGATGCGATCTACAAAGCAACTGTCGCCAATGCGACCAGCGCTTCGCTCACCGGCACCGACGTCATCTCCGGCGCCAAGCTGGGCTTCCCATTCCCGATCCCAAAGACCGGCGCAGAAGTCATCTGGAACCACAAACTCAAGTTCCGTGGCTCCGCTGTTCGTCGCTACAACAACCAAGCGATTGTTAAACCAGACGGCACTTACACGATCACCAAGCTGATCGAAGACGTGAAGTTCAAATACGCCAATCTGAAAGAACAAGGCGACAACAAGGACAAGCTGTTTGGCTTCTACTTGTCAGAAGCAGTTTCACCACCACGCGTTGCTGGCCAGATCACGCTGGTTCATGAAACCGCTGGCGGCGAAGGTAAGAGCCGTTCGGCTTGGATTTACAGCCCAGGCCTGGGTCGCGTAAACCGCGCACCAGACGTTGGCTACGACAACCCAGCTGTCGGCACCGACAACGAACAGTTCACCGACCAGATCGACGTCTTCAACGGCGCGCTTGATCGTTACAACTGGAAACTGATCGGCAAGAAGGAAATGTACATCGCGTACAACTCCTACAAGATGAACAGCCCGCTGTTGAAGTACAAAGACATCCTGACGCCATACAACATCAACCCAGAATTCGCACGCTATGAACTGCACCGCGTATGGGTTGTTGAAGCCTCGCTCAAGCCTGGCATGCGTCACAACTTCGCCAAGCGCGTGTTCTACGTCGACGAAGATAGCTGGGCAATTGCAGCAGAAGATTGCTACGACGGCCGTGGCACGCTGTGGAAAGTACAGGAAGCTCATCTGTTGACCGCTCCGTTCATCCCAACGGTTACCGGTATTCCTGAGTTGATCTACGATCTGCAGTCACACCGCTACTTTGCAACGACCATGATCAACGAAGATGCAACGACCGACTTCGAACAGAAGTTTGAAGATGCTTACTTTGATCCAGCGAACTTGAAGCGTAAGGCTCGTAGTCGCTAAGTTTTAAGCAGAAAAGCAAAGGCGGTGAAGCTTCTGGCTTCACCGCCTTTTTTATGTACAGGATGTACGGTACCTCCGCGGGCGCATGGATGCGCAGGAGCGGAGGTGTTAGCGCCGCGATACTGTTTTAAACATGAGCTATATCCCATCACCAATCACACCCGTCATACCCGCGAAGGCGGGTATCCAGTTCTTCTAGCCTCCCTCTCCCCATGCTTTTTATGGGGAGAGGGATTGAGGGTGAGGGGCAAGCTTTTTACGCGCTTCGCGGGCTACTACCTGTTCTCAATGAAATGACGTGTTCCGCACTGTAGTGCGGGTTACTTTCTTTGCTGGTGCAAAGAAAGTAACCAAAGAAAGCACCTCAATCCACTTGTGCGGCGATGTGGAACAGGCCTGATACCTATGCAACCTAAATTCTCACGCGAGAAACAGGTAACCGCTTCAGCATTTTGGTCTTGGGAATTGCGGCAGATCAGCTCATTCGTTAGTCGCAACAGGACCGTGTCATTCCGAACGCAGTGAGGGATCTTGCTGTAGCTCTCAAAGCAAGATCCCTCACTTCGTTCGGGATGACAACTCGTAGGCTGGGTTGCCGCGAAGCCAAACCCAGCATCTTGTCGGCTAGGGCTTCGCTGGGTTTCGCTGCGCTTCAATCCAGCCTACGTATTCATTGATACGTTTTGCCGCCAGCTTTCAACCAGCCTGCTTCATGCCTGCCACCTGGATCATGATGGGTCCAATGCACGACGCCACCTTTTTCGTTCCACTCGTACTCACCATTGAACGCGATGGTGTCGCCCTGAGAAATGGATGAAATCCGCGGGGCCAAATCTATGTTATGGGCAACGAGAATTGTCTGGCCAGACGATAGCTCAAGGATAAACTTTTGATGTCTGCTTCCTTCGTTATCATCGGGAAGTACCTTCACAACAACACCCTCGCCTTGCACTTGGCGATTGCTGTCAGCCTGCCCAAAAGAGGAAGGCCCTGAAAGCGACTGCGTTTCGCTTTCAGTAGAAGTTCCTTGGTGATTTCCTTCACCAAACCAGAAGTAGGCACCTGCAATCAATGCGCCAATCAGAATGAGATTCTTCATTTCTTGCTTCCGTCTTCGCTCGTCTTGAACCTATTCGTTCGATCATACAATCCATGCTTTAAAAACAAAAAAAGCCCCGTCACCGGAGCTTTCTGGAATCAACCGCTTCAATTTATTTGGCGACTTTCTCTCGCCACTCAAGTTTTAGTTTCTAAGCGCAGGGACTTCCTTGCTCAGCGCAAAACCTTTTCGGGGTGTGCCAATGTCGCCACGATAGGGTGCTGTCGGTCCTTCCAGCATAAATGGCAGCGCAACCTGCCGTTGTCTATTGGTAAATCCCCACGTGCCGATCCCGAGATAAAGATTCGACGAAACACGTCGGACCTCATCGACCATATGAATGTCACCACACATTGAATTGTAGGCGCGGTAAACCAATTGATATGCAGGCTTGCCGTCATAACGTGAGGGCGCGATTACTGTTTGCATTGGGAAACGCTGAACGATGCGACCCATCGTTCGAAAAGTGTTGTAGCCACGTCCATTCTCGACATCTACAGGACGAAATGCCTTACACAACCAAGGCACGAGTGGGTTTCTCACCGAAACCTGACCCGCTAGTGTGGCCAGCAACGAAGGCTGTTGCAGCAACGTAGCAGGGTATTCGCCATTCATTTCTGACATGGCGGGGGCTTCTAACTGAAGAAATAATTCCAGCGACTGCTCGACCGAAAATTTCTTAAGGTCTGCTGCGGTTAAAGAGGTCGCTTGCGACATATTTATTTCAGCTCGTTCGACGACTTACCCAACAATCGTCTAGCCACAATCAGCAACTGAATCTGCTGCGTGCCTTCGAAGATGTCGAGGATCTTGGCGTCGCGTGCCCACTTTTCTAGTAGTGAGTGTTCGCTGTAGCCGAGGCTGCCGCAGAGCTCTACGCATTTGAGCGAAACATCTACGCAAGTACGGCCTGCTTTGGCTTTAGCCATGCTGGCTTGCAGAGAGTTGGGCTTGCGGTTGTCGGCCATCCACGCGGCTTGCAGGGTTAGCAAACGTGAGGCTTCGTAGTCGGCTTCCATTTTCAGGAAGTCGGCTGCAGCTGCGCTTTGCGAGTACGCGGGTTTGGCGTAGTCGATAGTGACGCCAGCGAGTTCCAGCAGTTTGCGGGTTTCTTCTAAGCAGGCGCGCGTTAAGCCGACTGCCATGCCAGCAACCAGAGGACGTGTGTTGTCGAAGGTTTGCATGACGCCTGCAAAACCTTTCTCCACATTCACTTCCGGATCACCCAACAGATTTTCTTTAGGCACGCGGCAATTCACGAGAGCGAACTGCGCGGTGTCTGATGCCCGGATACCGAGTTTGTGTTCGAGGCGAATCAGGTCGAAGCCGGGCGTGCCTTTTTCGACTACGAAAGATTTGATTGCAGCGCGGCCTGCGTTTTTGTCTAGCGTGGCCCAGACCACGACGAGATCAGCGCGCTCACCGGAGGTGACGAAAATCTTTTCGCCGTTGAGCACGTAGTGATCGCCATCAAGCTTTGCCGTGGTGCGGATCGCGGCAGAGTCAGAACCACAGTGTGGTTCAGTGATCGCCATTGCAGCCCAGCGGCCATCAAAGCGTTTGAGCTGTTCATCGCTGGCAACTGATGCGATTGCGGAATTGCCTAGGCCTTGGCGCGGCATGCTGAGTAGCAAACCGACGTCGCCCCAGCAAAGTTCCATCACACCGAGCACGGTGGAGAGATTGCTGCTGTTGCGATTGCCTTCATCTTTGGTTGCGTCGCGGCGGACGCCAGCAGCACCGGCGCCTTCAGAGCCACCGCCAGCATTCATGCCATCGAGCAGCGCCGCGAGCATGTCGAGCTCTTTGGGATAGGCGTGCTCGGCCAAATCGTATTTACGCGAGTTGGGACGGAAGATTTCTTTGGCAACGTGGTTAGCCTGCTCAACCAGCGCGCGGAATTTCTTGGGGTTTTCTAGATTGATCATTTCGTCATCCTCAAACTAGTACCACGCCTTCCATCATTCCCGCCGCACGTAGATCGCGATACCAGCGCTCTACCGGGTGTTCTTTGATGAAGCCGTGACCGCCGAGGAGTTGTACGCCGTCGCTACCAATGACGACGCCTTTATCTGCGCAGAGACGACGCGCCAATGCGGCTGGCACATCAAACGCTTCGCCACGCTCTGCACGACTTGCAGCCTGCCAGGTGAGCAAACGCATGCCGTCGAGTTCGATGCCGATGTTGGCGATGCTGAAGGCAACTGATTGGCGATGGCTGATCGGCTCGCCGAAGGCCACGCGCTCATTCACGTACGGAATTACGTAATCGAGAACTGCTTGTGCGGTGCCGGTCGCGAGTGCGCACCAAGCGATGCGTGACAGCTGAATGCATTCGGCATAAACCTCTGCACTGCCCTCGCCCATTAATGCGGTGGCGGGAATCTTGACGTCTTTGAGCACGACACGAGCAGTGGATGCTGCACGCAAACCCATCGCAGGTTCAGCTTCAATACTGATGCCGGGCGTCGACGATTCGACAATGAACAATGCTGGGCCAGAGCCTTCAAGCTGCGCGGCGATGATAAAGAGTTCGGCTTCTGCTGCGCGTGGCACGAGTGACTTCACGCCTTGGAGAACGAAACTATCTCCAACGCGTTTAGCTTGCGTCTGCAACAAGAAAGGATCGAATAACGGACGTGCTTCTTGAATCGCTAGCGCGGCAACAGGCGAGTTGTCGCCGGTGAATGCAGGCAAATAAGCCGCCTGCTGTTGTTCATTGCCCCACAACGACAGCGCAGTGCTGACTGCCGCTGGCGCAAGGCATGCCACGGCCAAACCCATATCGCCTTGTGCCATCGCTTCTGCCACCAGCACATTGGTCATGGCGGAGCGTTCGCTACCAGCACCACCGAGTTCTTCAGAAATACCGATCAAGGCGATGCCGAGATCTGCGCTCTCTTTCAGCAAGTCGGCTGGCGCTGCACAAGCGGTATCAGCCGCTGCGGCTGCAGGACGCAAACGCTCCAGCGCAAAACTCTGCGCCGCATCGCGCAGCATCAACTGCTCTTCGCTAGGCGTGAGGTCAAACAAACCGCTGGATGTGTTTTTTGCGAGGCGCGCTGGGCGCACCAACTTCTGCGCTGCGCTAAAGCTGCGTGCTGCAGCAGTTGCTGTACGAAAGCCTAACTTGCTGGCTTGGTAAATCGCTTTTTCGGATGACTTGCGCAGACCGAGCTTGTCGACCACCGGTGCGCCTGCAAATCGATTAAGAAGCCGCAAGCCAAATCCCATCACATCGCGCCCTAAATTCATCTTGATGCCCTCACTTGGCCTTGCGCTTAGCGGCGGGTGCCGGAGCCTGCATCAGCGCCTCACTCGTGCGTTCCAGAAAAATATCAACGAGTCGCGTGAACTTGCCTTGAATAAACGGCGGCGCCAGCAAGCGATACATCAGTGGCACTGGAACATCGTAGAGATCGCCACGCACTTTGAAAGTGAGCTGAGTTTTATCGCCGCGCTCTGCGAGTTTGAAAGCGCCTTCGATGTTGGCGTTGCCCTTCTTGGGAACCGGCTGCCAAGTGAGCTGATTGCTTTTCAGATCGATGTTGTACTTCGCGGCGTAGCTGACTTCGTGTGCGATGTTGGCAATCGATGAACCGATCGTTCCCATCTCCCACAGATAGGTGTCATCCGCCAGCTTGGTGAGCTTGCGTAGCTTGGGGAATCGACTGATGGTGCCTTCAAGATCTTTGAAAAGCGTTTGCACCTTAGCTACCGGCGCGGGAATTTCAATGCTGCGTTCAATCGCGATGGAAACCTTCATTTCCTAATCTCATTACTCTGGAGTTAGGACTAGATTCTCACCACGCAGCAAAGCCGACTATGGCCGTAGCTACAAATCGCAAACGGCTCCGCGGTCAATCAGAAAAGAACAGCGCCTACAATCGCACTGCACCATTTTTTATACGCTCAAACAACGAAGCATTCAGCACTTCATAGCCACGCTCGCGGTCCGCCAAAACAAACAAAGGCTCATCGACGCTGGTTGGATCGAAGCCTTCGCGCTTCAATTCGACCTTGCGATATTTGAAGGTGCCTGTGACTTCTTGGACTTCACGCAAACGCAGGAACAAGGGCACGGCATAAGCAGGAAGTTCCGCACAAAGATGTTG
The DNA here is from genome assembly GCF_003052265.1 of Stenotrophobium rhamnosiphilum. Classification (GTDB taxonomy): domain Bacteria; phylum Pseudomonadota; class Gammaproteobacteria; order Nevskiales; family Nevskiaceae; genus Stenotrophobium; species Stenotrophobium rhamnosiphilum. The sequence continues at coordinate 215,487 of NZ_QANS01000004.1, read as the reverse complement.
CGCCAGCTTGAGCCCATCCAACTTCTGGCCGACCACACTCAGCGCCGCCATTCCGGCGCGGCCATCGGTGCCGGGCACTTGCACGCCATAAACCACGGCTTGCTCGATACCTTCAAAACGATTGAGTGCGCCCTCCACTTCTGTGGTAGCAACGTTCTCGCCTTTCCAACGGAAGGTGTCGCCAACGCGATCCACAAACTGGATATGACGCCAGCCCTGATCACGCACGAGATCGCCGCTGTTAAACCAGCAGTCGTTCTTTTTGAATACGTTGCGCAACAGTTTGGCGTCGCTAGCTTTCTTGTCGGTGTACCCATCGAACGGTGTGCGATCGGTGACTTCTGTAATCAAAAGACCGACGCCGCCCTTGGCGACTTTGCTCATAAAGCCACGGCCATCGCGCACCGGCACTTCTTGCTCAGCGTCAAATTCAACGATGGCAAAAGGCAGCGGACAGAAGCCTGCGGTCTTGCTCAAATCAAAACCATTGGCAAAAGCGAGATTGGATTCGCTGGCGCCGTAGAACTCGCTAATGCGTTCAATACCAAAGCGAGTCTGGAACTCATCCCATATTTCAGGACGCAGACCATTGCCGACAATCACGCGGACGCGATGATCGAGATCGCGTGAAGTCTTGGGGCGATTCAACAAATAGCGGCACAGCTCGCCGATGTAGCAAAACGCCGTGGCGTCGTAGCGACGAATCTCTGACCAGAATTTTGTCGCCGAGAATTTGCGTCCAAGCGCAAGCGTTGCGCCGGCTCCCAACACCGAGCTCCACGACACCGTCAGCGCGTTGTTGTGATACAGCGGCAAGCAGCAATACAAAACATCTTCGCTACGCATGCGCAGCACCATCTGCCCAAGCCCGGCCATGCCGCGCAGCCAGCGGTAATGCGTCATCACCGATGCTTTCGGCAAACCAGTGGTGCCGGAGGTAAAGATGTAGAAACAAGGTTGACGCAGTTGAATCGTTTGCGTCTCTGGCGGATTGGCGCCGGATGCCGTTTTGCTTTCAGCGCGCAGATTGCGATAACCGCCAAGCGCGCGGCCCGGGCCTTCCCACAAATAGATGCGGCTTTTGTCTTTGTCTGGATGGCAATCTGTGGACTCAAGCGATTCAAGACATTCGTCGCCAACGATTACAACTCTGGCCTTGGTCAGATTGAGACTGTGCGTGAGGACGTCTGCACGTTGATTGGTGTTGATCATGCCGGCGACTGCGCCGAGCTTGACGATGGCGGTGATACAGGCCAGCGCTTCAGGACGATTCTCCATCAGCACCGCAACTGCATCGCCGGACTTCACGCCATGTGCGCGCAGCACCGAGGCAATGCGATTGGACCAAGCGTTGAACTCGGCATAGGTCCAGCTCTGATCTTCAAACAACAAAGCGGGATGAGATGGTGTGCGAGCCGCGTGTTGTTCCACCAACAAACCGATGGAGGCGTGACGATCTGGCTTGGCCAGCAGCAGATTCAATACGCCTTTTTGAACAGTGAACATCTCCGGCAAGCTGCGGAAAACGCCACGGGCAATATCACGCAGGCCAACGGTGTGGTTGTCACTGCTCATGCATCGATTCCATGGTTATTGCGCTGCGTGGAAGAGCTCATCGCGTTTCCTGAAGTTTTAGTTGTTTTTGATGCAGCAATGTCGCCTTTCGCGCGCCTCGCTGCAAGCGCCGGAGCGACACCCAAGGGTGGCAAAGCAGTCTATGTCTTATTACCGTCATCAAGGCGCCAACAGACGCTATGATGCGAGCAGATCTGCCTTTAAAGCAGACAAAGCAGCATATGAAACGATAGTGCCCAAGGAGAGAGTTTGTGAGTAAAGACAAGAACAAAGGCCGTAATAGCGGCCAGCCGGCTAGTCCCGGCCGCCGCCAGTTCATTACCACGGTCGCTGCCGCGGCTGCAGGCAGCTTGATTCTGCCCGGGTGTGGACGCAGCGATGCTCCTTCGACGGCCGCTATCCTCGGCGCTGGTCTACCTGACCCCGCTAAATCCGGCATCGACCATGTGGTTGTGGTGATGATGGAAAACCGCTCTTTTGATCACTTTCTCGGATGGGTTCCGGGCGCAGATGGCGTGCAAGCAGGCGTCCGACAGAAGTCGCCGAATGGCACGGTGTATCAATCGCGCGACTTGGCACCGAACTACCAGAACTGCAATCTCGCCGACCCCGATCACAGCTACGAAGGCGGTCGCACGCAGGTCAACGACGGCAAGATGGATGGCTTCCTAAAAACCGCGCCGGAAGGTGACGATTTTCCGATCGGTTACTACACCGCAGACAGCCTGCCTTTCTACAAAGGCTGCGCAGAAAACTGGACGATCTGTGATCGCTACTTCAGCGGCATCCTCTCGCTCACCACGCCCAACCGCATCTACATGCACGCGGGTCAGACCGATCGCGGCGTCAACTCTGTCGACATCTCCACGCTCCCCACCATCTGGGATCGCATGCAGAGTGTTGGTGAAAGCGTTAAGTACTTTTATGCCGATGTCTCTTACACCTCATTTTGGGGCAATAAGTACAGAAGCTTTTCCAAGAAGTATGAGCCCCATGCATTCGCAGATGAGATTGCCTCGACTCCTCTGCCGAGTCTGATGTTCGTTGATAACGTTGGCACCACGATCAATGAAGGCGGCGCGATCTCTTATGACGATCACCCCTATTCCGATATCCGTAACGGTCAGGCGTTTCTCGACAACGTTTATAACGCGCTGCGCAAACATCCGAGCTGGGAAAAAACGCTGCTGATCATCAACTACGACGAATGGGGCGGCTTTTACGATCACGTCGTGCCCCCGTTCGCGCCGATCACGCCAGAAGAAAAAGCCGCTACGGGTAATGATGGTCGCTTAGGCGGTCGCGTGCCTTGCGTGCTGATTGGCCCGCGCGTGAAGCGTGGTCATGTTGAGCATTTGCAGTTTGATCCCAACTCCATTCTCAACATGCTGGCTTGGCGTTTTGGCTTTGAGCCGCTAGGCGCACGCGCTACTTCCAATAACATTGCGCTGGCTTTGGATTTTAAAAATCAGCCTGACGCGAGCACGCCAGATTTCAATGTGCCGCAGGGTCCGTTTGGTGGCTTGTGTCTTCCCACCGCAGGGATTGGTCACATTATTGGCGTGCCGTTGCCGGGCTTGCCGATACCGCCGATTCCATTACCCATCCCTGTGCAAACACCACCGATCCCAGGTCTGGATGTCCCTATAGATTTGTCGCCAGAGGCCATCGCGGAAATTCTGCAACGACAGGTAGAACACTTCACAGAACTGGATGCACTGCGCGGCTTAGGAAAAGCTTTCGGGTTTTAGCCCGACAAGCTCACTCTGATAGCTGGCGCTTGAAGCGGTGAATCATTCGCCGCTGCTGTTTGCTCGGGCGCTCGTGACTCACCAGTGCATTAGCGCCGCGCCGTTCAAGCGCGGCGCGTTCACGTTGCTCTTTGCTCACAGGCGTTTCTTCATAAAGCAAACGCGCTTGCGGCGCGGCGCCCCGCTGATCCGACAAGGCAAGCACCTGCACTTCTAACTCTTCATAACCTTGGCGCACACGAATTAATGCGCCAATTTTCACGTCGCGGCCCACCTTGCTGTGATCACCGTCGTAACGCACCTTGCCGCCTTCAATCGCTTCTTTAGCAAGGCTGCGGGTCTTGTAGAAACGTGCGGCCCACAACCATTTGTCGAGACGCACGCCTTGGCCATTGGATTCATTCATGGCATTAAAACTTTGGAGTGGGACGGCAAACTGCGCCGGGCATCATCTGTAAGTTGAGAGCGTGACGCACTCTGCGCGTGGCCAAATCTAGAGCCTCCGGTTCTGCCACTGCATCGGACTGCAACCAGCGCAATAACTCTGCGATATCCGTTGAGCTACTTTTGGCTGCCACACAGGCTTGATCCAGCGCAATGGCAGCGCCGTTATCAAAATATTCTTCCAACAGCGTTTTGATGTGATCTGTGTGATCCATATTGCCGTTATCCTAGCGCCTTAGAACCCTCGAATGAATTGAACGTGCCCGATACCTTGTACGAAGCCCTAGGCGGCGAAGCAGCGATCCGCAAATTGGTTGATCGTTTCTATGACCTGATGGCGACACAGCCAGAATTCGTCGCGATCCGCATTCTGCATCCGCCGGACATGTCCGGCTCGCGTGACAAACTATTTTGGTTTCTCTGCGGCTGGATGGGCGGCCCGAATCATTTCATCGAACGCTTCGGCCATCCGCGCCTGCGTGCGCGTCATTTGCCCTTCTCTATCGGCATCGTTGAACGTGACCAATGGTTGGCGTGCATGTTTATGGCCATGGATCAGTGCGAGGTGCCGCAGGATTTGCGCTTGCAGCTCGATCAATCGTTCACGGCGACTGCGGATTGGATGCGGAATCAGGCGCCACAACCTCAAGCGTAACCAAACCGTAGGGTGGGTAGAGCGCAGCGAAACCCACCATCTCTGTAGCATGTGATAGCGGTGGGTTTCGCTACGCTCTACCCACCCTACAAGTAATCAGCTAGTACCGCTCTAGCAAATCATCAATATCCGCACGAATCGCTTCCATCGCTTTATAGAGCGGTACTTTTTTCACGCGCGGGCTGCCGTTGACGATGGTGGTGAAGGCAATCCAGCCACCATTTTTCTTGCGGATGTAACCCGAGACACCGCAGACCGAATAAGGCTCGTTCATGGTGCCGGTCTTGAGTGCAACGCGATCGAGCCACGCAGCACTACCTAAACGCAGAAACGCGAATGGCGCTTGACGTGGAACTACAAGGCCGCCGTAGAACGCGGGGAAGTTGCGCGTGTTGTAGTACTGATTCGCCAAGACAGCCGTGAGTTCATCTGCTGAAAATTCATTCTCTGGCGTCAGTCCGCTACCACTGTAAATGCGTGGCGGTGAAACTTTGGCGCGCTTGCCATTCTTCTGCACGCGCGCAATGTAATTGGACAAGGTCGTGCCAGCATCCGCCAAAGTTTCTGGCGTTTGATTGCCAACCGTTGCGATGTTGAGCGTCAGCACGTCTGCGATGTAGTTATTGGAAAAACGCAGCATGCGGCCAAGTTGTTCCTTGAGCGAAAGGCCATCGACTGCGGCCATCACATAAGCGTCTTTCTGCAAAGCAGCATGACTCACACTCACCGGCCCATTCATGGCGATGCCAATTTCGCGCAAGGTTTCAGCCATCAATAAGCCGGTGCCTAGCGCCGGATCAGACATGGCGCGATACACGCTTTGTCCCGAACCCGCAGGCATGGTGCCACCAACACGAATCACGTCGCCGATGCCGGGCTCGGTGAAGCGCTCTACCCAAAGCGTCGAGCGAACATTCGCTTTCGTGGTTTTAATATTGCCCTGCACTGGCACCGGTAGCTGGGCAACGCTGCAGCCGACCACAATCGCGTCCGCACCGACTTCTGCAGCGCGCACATCGATGCACCAGTTACCAAAGTCCACGCCGACCGCCGCAATCGGAGCGTTATATGCGGTTGCGCTGCGCGTCATGGCGTCGCAGCGATCCTGTGTTTCACATTTCATTTCGCCCAGCGGCGAAGTGTTGACGATCAATCCACCATTGACGCTCGTGATACCCGCAGCTTTGAGCTGCACAGCGAGCTTCCACAGCGCTTGATGTTCGAGCGTGGCATCGCCGCCACCGCTCATGATCAGGTTGCCGCTGATGACGCCATTCTTCAGCGAACCCGTGCCAAGCAAACGAGTCTGGAAAGTTTTGTCGGCGGCCCACGTGTCGAGCGCTGCCGCAGCCACCACCATTTTGGTCAGCGAGGCCGGACTGAGGCGATCATCGGCGTTGAGCTGCTGAATGATGTTGCCGGAATCCAGATCAACCGCATTGGCGGTGATGCGAGCGCCACTGCGCTCCAAAGCTCCCAAGGCTTGCCAGTCGGCAAAGGCAGGCAGGCTCAAACCCATAACCGCAACACTCAACAACCGAACGGCCAAGGCTCGACGGCCTCGGCGTGGTGAAATCTCTTGCAATGCAGCTCTCCGTCGCTAGGTGCCAACCCCGTGGGCGATTCGGCACATAGAATTCAAAATAAGGGGACTTTGTATACGTTACCAGCCATGCGCTCAATAGAGTGTAAGCAAACATTTATGTGCACTGGCGCAGAGTCCTTGAGACGCAACTCTTGGATAATGGTTCCCACACCAGCCAAACCACCTATATCAGGGCTATTTCGTTTTTCAACGGCCCGGCGTTAGGATGCTCGATCAGCTTGTAGCTGGCTACATAACAAAACATAAAACTATACCCAGTCACTGGGGGAGACCATTGATGAAACGCCTGAATCCTTTGGATGCATCTTGGCTGTCTGTCGAGTCACACGACACGCCGATGCACGTTGGCAATCTTCAGATTTTTTCACTGCCGAAGAACGCTCCCAGCGATTTCCTCGGACAGATGCTGGCGCGTATCAAGTCAGAGCGTAACTACTCATCGCCTTGGAACCTGAAACTGCGCAGCCCAAAGATGGGTGGCTTCCTCGCCACGTGGAAGGTCGATAACAATCTCGATCTCGACTATCACGTGCGTCACTCCGCCCTGCCCGCACCCGGTGGCGAGCGCGAACTCGGTGTTTTGATTTCACGCCTGCATAGCCATCAGCTCGACTTCAAGCGCCCGCTATGGGAATGCCATGTAATCGAAGGCTTGGAGAACAATCGCTTCGCGCTCTATACCAAGATGCACCATTCACTGATCGACGGTGTTAGTGGCGTGCGTTTGCTGCAACGCATTCTTTCGCGTGATCCGAATGATCTGGTGATGCCTGCGCCGTGGACTGTGCAACCTGATCGCAGCAGCCCGAAAGAAGAAACAGCGCAGTCAGTGGAACAAGTTGCGGCCAAGACGCTGCACGTTAAAAGCGGCAGTTCCGTGCCACAGGTCATCAAGGCGTTCACGCGCATCATGCGTGGCTCCAAGCCTGGGGAAAACGGCCTGACGGCGCCGTTCAGCGGACCAATCTCGGTCCTGAATCATCGCGTCACCGGTCAGCGTCGTTTTGCGACACAGCAGTACGATCTGACCACGCTCAAAAATCTGGCCAAGCACTTTGAGTGCTCGCTCAATGACATCGTGTTGTATCTCTCCTCGACCGCGCTGCGTCGCTTTATGGAAGAGTCCAACACACTGCCCAAGAAACCATTGATCACCGGCATTCCGGTCAATGTGCGCCCCAAGGATGACCAAGGCACCGGCAATGCGATCAGCTTCATCATCGCCAACTTGGGAACGGATATCGCAGACCCAGTGAGCCGCTTAGAAGCGATCAAAATCTCGACTGAGAAAGCCAAAGAACATCTGCAAACGCTGCCACGCGATGCGCTGATGAAATACACCGTGATGCTGATGGCGCCTTATATGCTCCAGCTGATCAGCGGCCTCGGCGGTCGCGTGCGTCCGGTGTTTAACGTCACCATCTCTAACGTTCCGGGCCCTGATCAGCCGCTGTATTTCAACGGCGCGCGACTGGAGGCCATGTATCCGGTCTCGCTGATTGCTCACGGCGGCGCGCTGAACATTACTTGCTTGTCGTACGCCGGCACGCTTAACTTTGGCTTCACCGGTTGCCGCGACACGCTGCCGCATATGCAGCGTTTGGCGGTTTACACCGGCGAAGCACTGCATGAGCTGGAAGCACTGGCCAAGCCCCAAGGCAAACGCGCCTCACGCTAACAAAAACACCGTTGGCAACATGGCTCCGATCAAACAAGCGGCTTAATTAAGCCGTTTTGTTCGAAATAATCGGCAATCCTCTGTTGCCTCCGGCAGGTTTTTGTTATGATCCGCGCCCTCAACGGTGGTCGTAGCTCAGTTGGTAGAGTCCCAGATTGTGATTCTGGTTGTCGCGGGTTCGAGCCCCGTCGATCACCCCAGTTTTTAATCGTTGAAACAGATGGGTTGTTAGCTCAATTGGTAGAGCAGCTGACTCTTAATCAGTAGGTTCCCGGTTCGAGTCCGGGACGACCCACCATCTAATCAAGGACTTAGGCCAAAAGCCTAGGTCTTTTTTTATTCCAGTAGACAACTAGTAGACCAACATTGAATGCGACACTGATTAAGTGTTGTCGCTTCGCTCTGTCTGCTGCTCTAACAACTGAGCTAATCGCGACAGACGCCAGAAGTATCGGGGGGGGTCAAAAAGCAGCGGCCTCATCAGAGGGGCCAGCAGGGGGCCGACCCTCGCGCTATACAGCTTCGACACCCGTCTTAAAATTTCACCATAATTCCTGACAGTTGAATGCTGGAATTGATGTGAGGTCGATCACCACAGGCTGGCTACATCTCAGCCCAAAGGCGTCGGGCTGCGCCTACGATCCACCCGATGTGCAGACATTGAATTTTTGGTTTAATCCGGCGATAGTGCCAAGACAATCATAAGAAATCAGGGCCTTGTTGATAAACCGCCCGATGAAAATCGTCGAAACCCGGCATTAGTCACCGCTACTAGACGGTTCAATTTTAGGAAGAAACATGGCTGAGCATCCTGTCGTTGTTAAGACGTACCGTGGGAGCCAAGATGGGGCGGCGCGAGCATTCAAAAGAGATGCCGCGACGATGGGATTAAAGGGATACGTACCCACCTCTCAAAGCTATGCACCCGGCTCCTATGGATGTGGGTCATTTATCTTGGCTCTGATCCTGTGCTTCGCGATCATCGGGATTTTGATTCTTATCTACATGTTGATCGTAAAGCCGGACGGGGTGCTGTCCGTAACGTACGAACAACGTAAATCTCAAACTGCGACCGGTGCTCAAGGATCGAAGATCTGCCCAAGATGCGCAGAACAGATCAAAGCTGCGGCACAGGTATGTCGCTTCTGCAACCATCAGTTCGATCCGCAAGATGTCGTTAGGGCTGTGGCGATAGATAGTGCATTAACTCGTTACGAAGAAAGAAATGCACGCATCCATGATGATGAAGAGACACTAGCTCATCGACTTGGCAGATGGGTCGGTCAGCAGCGAGCCCAAAAGCACCCACGCAAATAATCTACTCAGCGGCTACCAGTACAAGCAGACATGGTTGCCATTGGGAAACGTGTAGACATCAGCGGGTTTACCACCGGGACGACACTGACTGCTTGAGTGGCTTACGGTGTATTGCTTGATGGTCGCGCCAGTTGCATTGACCAACTCAATCTCTCTGGAAGCATCGGTGTATCGCCACCGCTTACCGTTCACCTCGAACACAAGCCATGAGATGCCTTGATTCATTCCACTGCCGACAATCAGGCATGTGCTGGTGCCTGTCGCCTTACCTTGCTTGTAATCGCAACCAATCGTTTGAGGCCCGTTGTCATAGCCCCAAGCCACGCTAGACAAACTGACCACAAACATAATCAAGAACACTGTTGCTTTCACTGTCCACCTGTCTCGTTATCCAGCAGCTACACAATACGCTAGTGGCAACTGTGGGTTGCTTACATTGGAAGGAAGCAAGCCACTAGCAGCGGCTTATCAATCGCCGCTGATCTAGGCAGCAGCTTTGAACTGCTGCACTAGCGTGACGAGCACAGCGAGGAACGGAGCGAGCTGGGCGAGCGACAGAAAGAAACAGTGGATGTTCCATCCTTTCATTGTGGCTCTCTGCACCTGTGGTGCAGCTACCCCCAGCGGCTCAGCAGTGCCGCTGGCTAGGCAGCGTTTCCGCTGCGCTAGTGGCTGTCCACCCATCCACCCATGAAAAATCTTTCACGGTTGGCTGGCCGTCAGGACAGCCGGTGAACGCTTCGCGTTCTCGAGATACAGTAACCCTTGGATCGGCGCAGGCTTACTAGCCTTCGGCGTTTTACCGTAAGCCCCGGGGTTGTTGGGGTATCACGTGACGAACACAATTATAAACCGAGCTGACAGCTATCTCGCTGCCGCCGTAGGTAAACCATCCCCCTACATGCGTGGTTCTTTATCCCCCCTAGCTTCGACATTATCGGGGGGCGTCCGGGCCTGCATACCGCAGTGTCATTTCTGACCAGACTAGGCCGCACCGTCGCGGCGTTGGTACTACTTACCTGCTGCTATCGCCGGTAATTGGCGGGGACTGTGAGGGCGTCCAACCCATGTTGCCTGCAAGAATAGTCTACCGAAATAGCACTAACACCCCTGTAGATAATTCCTACTACTGCTACCCAATAGCCAGTTTATTTCCAGCACTTTGAGTGGTAGAAACATCGCCTATTTAAATAAATACAATGAGTTACATACCATCGTGCATGGCGTATGGTCAGGCACTTCGCTTATGTCTAATAATTCTTACTGGTTCCGCCTCTCATTCCAATGTTTCATCTCAAACATGGCGTTTTGCTGTATCGAAACCACCTTCTGGCCCTCTGCCACTGGCTCAAATCCACTGGATTCAGCCTCATCCTCACGATCCCGAAGGGGGTAGTAGAGCCGAAGCGCGGCCACGCACGCCTTGGCCCCGTTTACTGTCAGCTTTGGGCCATCAGACCACCCAATACGGTACACCGGGATGAGGCATTGACCGCCACCAGTCCAGCCCGTCGAGCCTTCGAGAAGGAACTCGCGTGCCCGTGCCACCTCGGGCGACAGATAGACCAGCAACGCCTCGAAGTGCTCAGCCGTTAGGGGTTTAAAGCTCACGGGTTCGCCCTCGACAACAACCAGACCATGAGCAGCATCGCTGTGTACCTCAAGGCGAGACAGCGACAACGGCCTACGCTGCAAGCTGTTCATAGCTGGCCTCTTCTGTGTACTCATCTATCACCATCTCTGGCGGGAAGTCTTCAAGGTTGAAGGCAACGAAGCTGCTCTTACCATCTTTGTTGATCGTGATGTCTAGCCGCTCTTCATCAACACCTTCTAGTGTCGCTCGTAAAACGTTTAGATCAAGTAAGAACCAGCGGGTGAAGTGCTCGCCGTCCGACCATGAATAGAACATCCAAGCCGCATAACCGTCCATGATCTTTTTGAATTCAGTCGCAGCACCAGATGCACGCCAGTAGCGCAACGTGAACTGCGATTGATAGCGACTAGACCATGAGTTGGTGCGACGGCATCTATAAGCAATGCCGCCCCTGGCTGAGTCGAGCACCACAAGGTCTGATGCGTGGCTGCGATCTACTATGTCCGGTGCCACCACAATGATGTGTGGCGCAATGAGGCGCACAGCTTCTTTGATGAGCAAGTCACCCCACGCCCTATCAGTTTTATAGCTCATGGCTGCGCCTGCTTCTGCGTAGCTGCACGTTCCATTGCTTGGCGGGTGTAGATGGACTTTGTATGCCCGCCCCTTATTGCTGCAACAGTGTACTTTTCGCCAAGCTTTGTGCAGACATAAAACTGAGCCCAAGTCTCATCACGCTTGATCAGTCCGGCTTTGAGTAGGCTAATGAAATCGTAGCCAACCCAGTCACCGTGCGTGAATCTGTGCCAAGCATCCACGTTGATGTCTTCGGAAACTTCACCGTCTACCACCGTGGCCCGGCTCATGCTTTGGCCTCTTCGATGTAACCGAGTTTCTTTGCGCCAGCCTTAGTCATGATCGTGCCGTCGATGCTATTGATCACCTTGAGCTGGTCGTACTCACGCCACACACCTGAGCCTGCAACGGTCTTGGGCTGTGCCACTGCACCTGTGCCCGCTGATGCTGTGCCATCACGCTTAGTGAAGCCACCTGCGAACGACGTTGCCACAGCGTTCTTGAGCGCCTCAGCGTCGATGCCTGCATCTGTTGCGCCAGTCCACTCTTTCACCTTCAATGCAGTGCGGTATTTCATGTAGTCGTCCTGTGTGCGAACGAGGTACGGCACCATGTTCTCGCGGCCTTTCCACTTCGTGGCAAGCAGTTCCTTTATCACGGCTGCTTTGGCTGCTTCGATTACTTCTTTTGGTACGTTAGTTGTCATGATTGTTTTCCCCTTACGCCGGTACAGCGGTTGAGTTGTATGCGCGGTCTGCGCCGAAGCTGTTACCCGTGGCCACTCGCCTAAGAACAACAAGCCTGCCGTCATCACAGCGATAGACCTTTGAGAACTCGCAAAGGCGTTCGCTGGTGTAGTGGCTGTAGCCTTCATCGACAGATTCTTGCCGCGAAACGAATCGAATCTCACCGCGCTCTGTTGGCTTGAATGGCTCAAGCGTTTTTGCATCCTGCGGTGCGAAGGTTGTGAGCAGGCGTTTGCGTGCTACTGGGTCGGTGATGTGGGTGAAGCGTTGTGCTGCTGGTTTGTTTTTCATTCTCGATTCCACGCCGCAACTCGCACCCTTGGTTAGGGCGCGAGAATGGCGATAGTTGGTGGGGTGCCTTGGTTAGGCGGCAAGAAGAGATGAGAAGCCACAGCGAATGTTGAGGATGTCTCAACACGGTCTACTCAAATGCCAAAGCCACTCGGGGGCTTCAATCTTAGTATACCACTAATTAGTGATCATGTCAATACAAACTGAACTACCCTCATTATAACACACTATCTAACAGTATCAATGCAACAGAAGAATTCTATCCAATTGTTTAATAAGACTATTTACTCAAATGGATTAGACTTTAACCAGCATGTTGCGCAACAATTAGGCCCTACTTGTGTATGGCTGCTCGACACCCGACAGCAGTTCTAAGCTTCTACTGCCACGGTTCGGCCCGATGAACCCGCCTCTCTGCTTTGGTGGTGTAAGCAAAGCCTCTAGAAACGCTTGGTACTCGTTCAACAGTCGATGCAGTGCCGAGGTAACGGACAAGGCATAACCCTGCGTAACACTTTGCTTAGAGTGGTTGAGCAAGCCAGCGATAACCAACTCAGGCTGGCCCATGCTGCGTAGATAAGTTGCGAAGGTTCTACGTAGATCATGCGCCGAGAAGTCCCAGCCCTTAACCTCTGGTAGCGCCTCTGCTACAGCCTTGGACAATGCAGGAATGTCCCACCGCCCTAGGTTCGTGTAGTGGCCTGTGCCGCCTTTGTTTGGAAAGACCCACTCAGTGGTGGCACTACGCTTGCGCTTCGCCAGCAGCAGCATCAGCGCCTCGCAGCATGGCATCACCAATACCTTGCCGTTCTTTGTTGCAGCTTCACCTAGCGTGATGGTCTTACCCTTGATGTCCACCTGATCCCACCGCAAGCCCTGCACTTCGTTCAATCGAAAGCCAGTGAGCAGAAACACTCTGATCATGTCTGCTGATCCAACGTAGTCCAACGCGTTTGCCTCTTCCATCTTGCGTAGCTTCAACAGCATTACACGCAGGTGCGCTTCTTTAATGTAGGTGGTGCGCCCCTTCACCTTCTTGAACAACTGACCCTTACGTAACCGCGCAACAGGGTTAGTAGACTGCAACCCGGATACACCGACAGCGTGACCGTGAGCAGCAGAGAGAATACGCATAGCAAGGTTTGAATAGGCTGGGCCGTTCTTCAACGCCAGTTCGCTGTGTCGATCTACAGCCATCTGTTCCGTGATGGTTGATAACGGTCTGTCCATCCAATCGCCCAACGCCCTAGCACCTATCTGGCGATAGTCGTAGGCGGTCTTAGGTTTCAGGCTACGCGACTCGATGCGCCCCTCTAATGCTGTGCGCAGTGTCACCTTGGCCTTCTCTACATCCTTACGCTGCGACACAGGATCAAAACCCATAACCATCTGGGCCAAGTCCCTACGTGCTTGCTCTCGCGCCTCGCTGGCCTTCATACGGTCACAGCCGCCCAGCTTCTTACGCTTGGCCGGTCTGCCCTTCTGAATGCGTGTCTCGATGAAGTAGCTACGGCTACCACTAGCAGCAACCTTCACACCAAAGCCGGTGAGTTCCGAGTCGTAATAGAAGGTGTCCTTACCAACAAGAGGCAGCAACGACTTAACCGATTGCTCAGACAGCTTGAGAGTGGGCATGACAGATTCCAGTAGACAACCAGTAGACAAACTCTGGATGCCATTTTGCCACCTATGTTCCTATTTACCTAGGTAAACTCGATAAGCGGTAGCCGCATAAAGACAACTGGGCTGACTCTTAATCAGTAGGTTCCCGGTTCGAGTCCGGGACGACCACCATCATCTGTAGATAGAAGGCCGCCTAAAGCGGCCTTTTTTCTTTTGGGCGAAGCTCATCCATTCGGAGCAAGCCACTCCTCCTGTAATCTAATTAAATCAATTAATTAGTTCATCAATTGGAGCGTCCATGAGCCATAAACTGTTTGGCCCAATCAAGCAGATCGCCTATGTGGTGACCGATATCGACGCCAGCATCCAGCAGTGGATCAAGCTGACCGGCGTGGGCCCATGGTCCGTTTTCAAGAACACGACCATGACTGGCGACTGCCGCGGGCTTTCAACGAAGGTAAAAATGAATGTCGGCCTGTCTTACCAGGACGGCATGCAAATTGAGTTGATCCAAGTTCTCAGTAGAACACCCTCGCCCTATCAAGATGCCAATGGGCGGCCATTGATTGGCATGCACCATATCGCTTGGCACTCCAGCGATCTGGATGGCGACGTCAGCCGCGCCCAACAGCGCGGCTTGAGCACCGCGTTTACGGCTAGCAACGGCGTGGTGCGCGTTGCTTACATGGAATCACCACAGTCACCCGGCGTGCTGCTTGAACTGATCGAAGCTGCACCCGTTGTCCTCGATGGTTTCGCTGCAGGCCTTAAAGCTACCGATGAATGGGATGGCGTGAGCCAAGCTGTACAGATTTTTGATTTCGAAGCCTGAGACCGCGCGTTATGCCAACGAAAACTCAATCGCCACTCAGCGCCATCCGTCGTTCATTGATCTCAGCGCCTTATGCCGAACGCACGGATCTACGCGGCAAGACGGCGATCGTCACTGGAACCGCGCCGAACTCCATCGGCTATGAAACTGCGCGCACGCTCGCACGCTGGGGCGCAAAGGTGATTGTGACAACAAGATCCAATCCAGAAATCATTGCCACACGCATTGGCGAAGAATTCGCGCTTGAAGATTGCACGGCAACCATCGACTCTCATCCACTCGATCTTTCTGTGGCGAGTTCCGTATCCTCGTTCGCAAGCTGGTATCGAGCAACGCACGGCGAATATCTCGATATCTTGATCAACAACGCCGGCATCCATCTGGACCTGCTCTCGCAGCGGAAAGAGCCGCATCTGTCTGCGGATGGTTTTGAGATCCAGTGGCGTACGAATTATCTGGGCACGATGCATCTGACTCACGCCCTGCTACCACTGCTGCAAAACGCTGGGCGCGATCGCGGTGATGCACGCATCGTAACTGTGGTTTCGCAGTTACATACCAAAGGCATCAATGCCGCGCTGTTTGCTCCTGTCGTGCCTTACAACTCCTGGACGGCTTACGGCACTTCAAAACTCGCCCTCGTACATGCCACTTATGAACTTCAGCGTCGCTATGCTGCCAGCGATCATGTTCAGTCTTACTGCCTGCACCCCGGCGCGGTTTTTACGAATATTGCGGACAAGGGCTTGGCCGGAAATCCGATGCTTGGAACCATTCGCAAAACAATGGCCCCGATTGAGCGCTTCTTTCTGCTGACGCCTGAAGAAGGCGCCCAAACACAGATTCACTGTGCGACCAAAAGTGGGCTCAACGGCGGGCTCTATTACCAAAAATGCCGACCGACCTCATCGAGCCCGGACAGCCAGGATGCAAAGATCTCTGAACGTTTGTGGGAGACCACGACGGCTTGGGCAAATGCAGCAAGTTAGATTTTGCTGACGCGTTTGATGATGGGTAATTAAAGCCACCCTCAAGCATATGAACCTACCCGATCGAAGGGGGCATCGAGCGGTACAATAAAGTAAATAATGACAGCGCCGAATAAGGTCCTTCTGACTGTAGACAGTCAGTAACAAGCTTCGGTTAAGACCTTAATTCATCCTAGCGTCTCCGGGACTGCATCCAAAGGCTAATGTCGTCGTATTTAAGAGGTCGCGCAAATTGCCTCGCGCCATGTTTAACAATGGATTCCCACCTTTTGTCCGATCATCAGAAATCATTCTTGGCATTCGGCATTTCTCACTAAGCCATGACTGACATCAATAAAAAGACATCGCAAGCTTCAACTCGGCCCGTCACGATGAGCGGCCGACAAGAACCCGTATTTAGCGATGAACTTCATACCGCGCTGATCGTTGGCGCTCTCGTATTCCTTTCATCGTGGTTCGGCATTGTCACGCGCCCCGACAATAACTTGGCAGCATTTTGGCCCGCCAACGCGCTACTTCTGGGGTTGCTTGTGCGCTCGCCGCGATTTGCCTCGCCCGCAGGCTGGATCGCTGCAGTTTTAGGCTATGTCGCCGCCGATCTTTTCACCGGCAGCAGCGCGCCGATCAAAATTTTCTTACTCACTGCTGCGAATCTGTTGAGCGTTGTCACCGGATATTGGATGTATGCACGTTATGACGAAGGCATTCGCAACTTAAAGCGCTCGCAGTCGATCTTAGTGATGGTTGTCAACGTCGCGGTCGCTGGTGCCGTGGCCGGTGTGCTCGGCGCCTTCATCGATCCGTTTCTGTTCAATGGCACGCCGCTGCGAGGCTGGTCATTTTGGTTTGTTACAGAAGTTGTTAACTACATGGCGATTTTGCCAGTCGTCTTTTCTGCGCCAAAATTTTCTTGGCGCTGGCTGGAGAGACGCAAACAAAGCTCAATGCACATTGACCTGAGTCATTCGGCGCCGATATTCGCTGTTGTTTTATCGTGCATCTTGAGCGTGCTTATTGGCGGCCCTGGCGCTGTAGCGTTTCCAGTGCCTGCGCTGCTGTGGTGCTCGGTCACCTATAGCGTATTCACGATGGCCGTACTTACCTTGGGCTTTAGCGTGTGGACGCTTATTGCCATCTCAACGCAAGTCATTGATCTCGCCATTGCGGGCAGCATGATTGATGCTGAAATGTCGATTCGCATTGGTGTGACGCTGGTAACGCTTGCGCCAATCACGCTAGCCGTTGTGATGCAATCGCGCAATGAACTACTGCGCCGCCTGCTGGACATCGCTTCTCATGACCAGCTAACGGGCCTTTTGAACAGACACGCATTCAGAGAGCGCTGCAACACGCTGTTACCTCAGTTGGTCATTGACGGCAAATCCGCTTCGCTTTTGATGATTGATATCGATCATTTCAAAACGGTCAACGACACTTATGGCCATGCGGCTGGCGATCAAGCGCTGATCAATTTTTCTCGCAGCGCAAGCGCGTGTTTGCGCAGCTCTGACGTCTTTGGTCGCCTTGGCGGTGAAGAATTTGCGGTGCTGTTGCCAGACTGTTTGCGCGCCGATGTACAAGCTATTGCAGAGCGCATACGCCAGACCATTGCTGAAACGCCGATTGATCTCAACAATAATTTTCAGCTCTCGATCACTGTCAGCATTGGCGCTGCGGTGACATATGAAGCGCCGCCTGACGTCGACTCTTTGTTGCTAGTCGCAGACAGTGCCTTATATCGAGCAAAAAATGGTGGGCGCAACCGAATCGTGGAAAGCGAATTTCAATTCGGGCAAATCGCAGCTAGACCTACAGGCTAGAGCGGGCGCGCGGTAATTAGGGGGAAATCCCTGCGCTTGTCGTGATCAAGCGCGGCTGCATATTGACCCTGCGCTCCAACTGCTGACGCACACGCATCGCATCGGCATAGCGCGTGAGCTGGCCAAAGGAATCTAGGAAAACCATCGCAATGCGACGCCCTTGCAAGGTGACTTGCATTACCAAGCAACGTCCGGCTTCGTTGGTGAATCCGGTTTTCTGCAAACCGATATCCCAGTCGCCGCCGCCACGTACCAGACGATTGCTGTTAATAAATTTGAGCGTACGACGTCCCACCTGCACATTGCTTTCTTCGTGCGTGGAGTACTCACGGATCAGCGGCTGCGCATCCGCGGCACTGACCAGACGGTGTAAATCACGGGCCGTAGATACGCTCTGGCTAGACAAGCCTGCTGGGTCCGCAAAGTGCGAAGAGACCATACCCAAAGCCTTGGCCTTGGCGTTCATCTTGGCGATAAATGCTGTGCGACCACCAGGATAGTGGCGGCTCAAAGACATTGCTGCGCGATTCTCTGAGGACATCAGCGCAAGCAGCAACATCTGGCTGCGCGTGAGTTCGGTGCCTACGGTGAGGCGCGAGTGCGTATTTTTTTCTCTGTCGACATCTTCGTTGCCGATTTCCAAAATCTCGTCCATCGGCAGCTTAGCTTCAACCACGACCAGCGCGGTCATCAACTTGGTCAGCGACGCAATCGGCATTTCAATATCCGAATTCTTCGTTACCAATGTTTCGCCACTGTCTTGATCCACAACAAACGCCGCATGCGACATCAACATCAAGCTGCCAGCGTTGGCTTCCATAAACGTGCGTGCGGGCTGAGCATTGCGAACAGCTGCATATCTGCGTGGCGTCGTTGAATAGACACGGCCGCGAGCTGATTTTTTACGCGCCTGCGCTCTACGCATTTGCGTTTTTGTAGCTCTGACTTTTTTAACCTTGACGGTCTTACGAACCTTGCTGACCTTTGCGGTCTTGTTCGCTTGAGTGGCCTTGCTAACTTTTTTGGCCTTGGCGGCTTTGCTCGTGGAGTTTGACGTCGAAGTCTTCTTTGCCTGCTCAGCATGAGCGGGCACGCAGCAAATGGTCAGCACAATCGACAAGATCGTAGCGAGCGCAAAATTAAGTTTGCGCGATGACCGAATAGCTGAAGAATGAACTATCACTTGCTAGGCAATCCTTTACTGGCCAATTCAACAAATATGGCGCGCCCGACAGGATTCGAACCTGTGACCACCCACTTAGAAGGCGGGTGCTCTATCCAACTGAGCTACGGGCGCTCGTCGTACATCGACATATGATGCCATGACGATAGCGCACAGTGATTAGCTCAGTAACAGCAATGCCTTACTAGCCGCACTTAAAGTGCTTTCAGGCTCACCGCCCGCAACCGCCAACACACCTCTACTGACTGTTATTATATATTTATTACCGACGATTTCAATTAATAGTCTGTAACAAAGTCAGTGGCGCTTGAACGATGACGGACGGCGGCAACTCCTAGCTCAGGCTGCGGCCTTGAACTCACGGGCCCGAGCGGCGGCTGGGGAGCTGTTGAGATAGGCCAAAGCCTGCTCGGTTGACCCCTCATGCACAGGGTTGTACCAAGGGCTAAAGAACGGCAACTGGCTCTTGAGCAGCCAGAACAAAGACGGCAACTGGCCGGTTTTGGCCACCCGCTGCCATTCGAGCCAGACCCATGGCCGGAACACGCTAGGCTTCTTGGCTTTGAAACGCGGATCCTGACGCATGATGTGCGCAGCGCCCTCGACCCAGAGGCCAAAGATCATCGGCATCACAATCGTGGCGAGGTAGTAACGCGAGGGATAACCGCCACCGAGATGCTTGTATAGATCGAACGCGACGCTGCGGTGCTCAACTTCTTCCGCGCCATGCCAGCGCAGGAGATCCAACAACACTGGATCGCCCTTCTCCCACTCTTTGTTATCCAGTGCGTAATTGCCCAGCACGCAAGTCATGTGCTCAATCGCAGCGATGATACCGAGGCGGAACACCAACCAGCGTCGCTCCAGAAACTTTGGCGTTTTACGTCCAAAGAGATCATCGGACAACAGCGTTTCGAATAACCAGTCCTCGCGACGCGTGTTGCTCTCCGTCTCGATGCCGTGCGTGTGCAGATAGTCGACAAGCGCACTGCCATGCGCGCGCGCGTGCATAGCTTCCTGACGCACAAACATCTGCACGTCATCACGCAGCTTTTCGTCTGTCACCAAAGGCAGCGCCTTGTTGTAGAGACGGCAAAACCAGAACTCGCCCGCAGGTAAAAGCAGGTTGATCTCGTTGATGAAGTGGCTCGCAAAAGGCTGTCCGGGAATCCACTCCAACGGTGTCTGCGACCAATCGAACGCGACTTTGCGTGGAACCAAACGTCCTTCTGTGTTGGACGCTGACTTCACAGATTTTTTGCGCTTCAAAATAGAAGTAGGACTCATGCTGCGCTCCTCAAACGCGCATCCTGCAATGCGCTGGGCTCTTCACCACTCTCAATAAAATCGACGAACTCCGACACCCAATCTGCAAGCAGTTCGGGATGACTCAACTGCAGCCAATGCCCTGCATCGAGATCACGACGCCAGAGATTAGGAACCCATTGTCCAAGGTCGTCCCAGATTTCACGCACCATGAATTTGTCGCGCGTCGGCACGATCAACTGCACTGGGATATCGGTATGGCGTTGACGTGGCTTGAGCACACGCTTGGAAAAATTGGCGCGATATAAATTGACGCCATAACTACCGTCCTGCGCCTGCGTCTCGTTGACCTCAGCGCGAAAGCCTTCAACCTTCTGCAAAATTTTGGGCCAACGCTTATCCAATCCGTTCTTCCACAAGGTTGGCGCGAGCACCGGCAGGTGGAACATCGCGATATACCAAGAGTGTCCGAGCTGACGCGCAACCTGCCCCATCTGCTTGAGCGAACCGCTCTTGAGTCGCTGCTTGATCCAATGCCCTGCGTGATCAAGGCTAGGGCCAGACATAGAGGTGTAGGACGCAATGCGTCCCTGCAAACGTTCGGTGGTGACCGCTTCCCATGACTGGATGGAGCCCCAGTCATGCGCAACCAGATGCACTGGCTTTTTCGGACTCACCACATCCAGCACCGCAGCCAGATCGCGGACGAGATAGTCGAGACCATAGTCTGCAACGCGCCCAGGACTCGATGAATGCCCCGCACCGCGCACGTCATAAGCAATGACGTGATATTGCTCAGCCAGTATTTCAGCGCAGTTTTTCCACACGCTGGCGGAATCAGGATAGCCGTGCACCAAGACAATAGTCGGCTTTTTCCCAGCCTTTCCCCAAGTATAAACGGCAAGTTCAACATCACCGGACTTCACATGCTGTTGTGGCGTCATGTCACTCCTCAAGCTGTTCTGATCGACAGAATCTCTTTAACGATTGTGTCAGTTTACAATGTATTTCTCGATGTGGCGCCATCGTAGAACGTCTGGATCAGAGCTCAATGACTCTAGCGACAGCGTGGGGTGACTGTGGGGAGAATGCCGCTTGGGATGTGGAGCTTCAGAAGCTCTTGAGATATTGCATCTCGGGCTGAACAATCTTGATTCTGCGAATGTGTCTTTGGATGAGAGCATCTCTGCACAAGTACTTCCTTTAAGAGATGGCGTCTCTGCGCGAACGCCTACGCTCCTGCGCGTTGCCATTAAGAGATAGCATCTCTGCACGAACACCTCCGCTCCTGCGCATCCGTGCGCCCGCGGAGGTACCGTACTTCCTGTACATAAAAAAAAGCCCGCGGAGCGGGCTTTGATTCATCAGCAAACCTCGCCTCAGAATTAAACACTAGCGGCGCAGAAAACCTGCGCCGCAGTGTTGGGACATGCTTAGCTTAGCTAATGTGCTTGCTGACCAGTTTGGTCATTTCAAACATGTTGACGCTAGCTTTGCCGCCAAAGATTTTCTTCAGCTTGTCATCAGCGTTGATCTGGCGTCTGTTCTTCTGATCCTGCAGACCATTCTTCTTGATGTAAGCCCACAGATTCTTCGTGATCTGGCCACGAGGAATAGGCTTAGCGCCTACTACTTCAGCCAGGGTTGCACTCGGAGTCATTGGCTTCATCAGCGCAGCACTAGGCTTACGCTTAGCTTTTGCTTTCTTAGGAGCAGCTTTTTTAGGAGCGGCTTTCTTAGCAACAGCTTTCTTAGGAGCAGCTTTTTTAGCAGCTGCTTTCTTCGGAGCAGCCTTCTTGGCAACAGCTTTCTTCGCTGCTGGTTTCTTCTTTGCAACAGCTTTCTTAGCTGCTGGCTTCTTCTTGCCGGCTTTCGCCATGATGCGTTCCCCCACGTAGATAAGCGCCCATATGGACACCTCTATCCTAACGCGAAGTGAGGCTGTCGTTGCAAACTTTATTTTAGAAGTGAAAAACGTCTTTAAGCTGGACAAAACTTGCAATCAAGGCTAAGGCTACCTAGAGGATTTACGCTTTTTACCGCAGCGTAGCTGGGGAATCTAAGTATTGACGCGACAAAATTCGGAACTGTCCACCATCAGTTGTGATGTCAGTTTGCCCCGTTTTGCCTGCGCTAAACACGACGCCAACACCACCCGCAGCGATCAATTCCTCTGGGTGAGTCAGAAAATAGCGCGCGCGATTGTCGCGATATTGCCCGGGCTGCCCACCCGGAATATCAGACGGAACACCCAGCGGCGTCTGCCACCAGAGCACGGGCAAACCATTCATCGCCTCGTGATAAGACTGCACAACGCCTAGGTAATCTCGGAAATTGGGACTCGTGATATTGGATTCATCCCAATACCAACCGCTGCCCGCGCGCTCGCAACCTTCAGGCTGTGGCACTTGCTCGAAGCAACCGGCATCGCGATCCAAAGACGGAAAAACAATCAGATCCGCTTGATCAGCGCCAAGACGCTTCATAAATTGCGTGACGTCTTCTGGAGTGCGCCCGCCCCAGTCAGATACCGGAAATCCCAGCAATGCACGGGGTGCATATTTACGCGCACTACGCAGATGGCAAGCGGCGATTCCGGCAACGTTATCTGGCAAATCTGCGCATTCTGGATTGATCGAAACCCAAGCCGCCAGCGCTGTTGGATCGCCATTAGGAGACTCCTTTTGCGCATAACCCCAAAAGTCTGGCTCTAGATTAACGATCACTGGTTTGTCGTATTGCCCCAGCTTAATGAACAACAACGTGACGTTGTCCCAGTATTCCTTCATGAATGTGCGATCGCTTAATCCGGATAGATTTCCGTCGCCATTACTAGCCATCTGATAAAGCGTAAACATCGGCACAGCACCGATCGAGTCCGCCTGATCGGTGAATATGCGGATGTAATCGCCTCGCGGGCTATTCCAGTACGGCCAAGATGATTTGCCTACGCCAACCAGATACTGATCAAGAATATCCAAGCTCAGTTTCTGCGCCTTGATATCGCGAATATCGGTGGTGCCCAAACCTATTAGCAATCGTTCAGGTCGACCAAGATTCTTTGCCATTACGGCCGCTGGCGAGCGGTCGGCATCGGTTTCGCTGCAGGCACAGAGCAGCAACGCAAACGCTAGCGTCAGCCCTCTCAGTGCAAGATTGGCAACGCGCCAAGCTTTATCCGCACGCAAAATTTTATGCTTGTGTTTGACCACAAATCCTCAGCACATCGGCCTAACCGGTAAGCTAAGCAAAATCCATATTTGCTGTGATATGGAATTGAGCTAGCCACAGAATTAATGCGGCGAAGTATTGGGAAGTGAGGTATGCGTCACAATCGTTAAAGGCACCCTCTGCACTGTGGATAAACCAGCAGCGAGATCGTTCAAACGGCCATCAACTAGAAGCAGGAAAGACTAGGTTTACGCAGGAGATTTAGTACTTGAATGAGGTTCAAGCCGACTCTCAAAGCTTTTAATACGCACGGCTTGTAGTAAAAGTGAACCAGTGACGAAAATTGATGCTGTACGCATCAACTTGAAGCGCACATAAAAAAGGAGCGGATAGAAATGATCCATCCGCTCCGTTATCACCAATCAGTTCTGCTTAAGGTGTTTGCAGCTTTTGCAGCAACTCGCGAATCTTGGGCTCAGGCTTCCAATAGTTAGGGCCCTTGAGGAATTTGCCGTTGGCGTCGTAGATGGGGTTGCCATCAGCGCCCAGCTTGCTCTCGTTGCTGTCCATGATCAGCCCAAGAACATCTTCCAGTGGCAGACCGTACTTCAGCGCCTCAGAGCGGCAATAGACGATGACGTCGCCCAACAAATCGGCAATCGCCACGGCGATATCCAACTGAGATGCACCCGCTTCTGCAGAAGCGACGATCTCATCAATCTCGCTGACTTCATCCGACAAGGTCGCCTTGAACTTCTTCAGACGATCCGCCACATCAGCAGGAATCGTTGGCGCTGCGTTCTGCGGCAGACGGTACATGGCATTCATTTGCGCGATACGCGCTGCGAAAGACGGACTCAAGAAAGCACTCCCTATTTAATGTGCGGAAAATTTTGTGAGGTCGACACTCTCGCCCACCCACCTATTGTGACGCAAGGCGAAGGAAGGTTTGACCCACCAGACTAGCAAGGGCAACACCACGAGCGACAGCGTCATATTAATCGCCATGATCGCCATCAGCAGCAAACCCATATCCGCAACAAATTTCAGCCCTGACATCGCATACCAAGGCACGATCCCCAACGTCATGATGGCCGCCGTGAACATGATCGCCTTACCGGTGGTGCGCAGCGAGGCGGTAATTGCCGCCTGCCAATCACCGCCATTACCTTGCAACTCCTCGCAAATGCGCGAGAGCAGGTAAATCCCATAGTCGATACCGACGCCGACACCAATCGCAGCAACAATCATCGAATTCACGTCTAAGCCAACACCGAGCAAGTGCATGGCCGCAATCAAAGCTTCGTTTGCCAGATTGACCGGAATCAGCAACAAAATTCCCGCTACAAATGAGCGGTAAGCCAGGCTGCACAAGATGAATACCAAGAGATCAACCGCAACGATCACAACCCACTGATAGCGCTTGATGACTCGGTTAACAGCTTCTTGCAGCGCAATGGTGCCGGTGCCCAGACGAACGATGAACTCCTTGTGATCAACGCCCACTTGTTCGACGGCCTTTCGCGCTGCCTCCAAGGCCGCATCGACAGTCTCTTGCTTATTGTCGGCGTACCACAGCGATACAGTGGAGTTCTGCAGGCCTCCATCGACAACATGGCCAAAGTTCTTGGTGCTAGAGCCCATCATCGCGCCGACGGCTGCTGCGCTAATCGCGCGATCACGTGGATCTAGCGGCGACCACCGCGGGTCCCCTCCGCTAAAGAGTCGATTCGCCTCTGATAAATAATCCGCAAACGACAACGTCGCACGCGGTGGCGCGGTGCCGGCTTCCATCAGCCGTTGCAACTTTAGTTCGGTCATCACGGTATCAGCGCGCTGCGATACCCAGTCCTCGCTGTCCTGATTCTTGGCCTCCAACACAATTTCCAAGGTATTTACCCCAGGGAAATTAGCATTGATCTTTCGCACCGCCGTGTTGAACTCGGAGTCGTACCACAGCAGATTGGTGCCTTCGACCGGATTGCCGATTTTGATTTGCGAGGAGGTATAGATGGTTAAAGCGGACAGCACCACAACCACAATCGTCGTCCACCGCGCCTTAGGCCCACTACTAAGACTCGCTAATTTTTCCAGCATGGCTTGGAATTTTCGGTGCACCCCGTTTTCGCGGCCCTCGCCCACCAGCTGATGAATATTCTTCGGCGCAGGCAAAGTTGCTAGCAGCAGCGAAATCAGCACGACACCCGTTGGGATCAACCACACCGCCCACATGCCGCAGAAAACGGCGTGGCGCACCATCGCGGGTATCGGCGCAGCAACCACCACAATGATGCCGAGAATATCGGTGAGAATGCCGAGAACGCTGGGTGCCATCATCACGCTCATCGTGATCTCAGCAGCTTTGCGACGATCACCGACCTGCGCGTAGACCTCATAAAAGCGCTCAGTGAATTGAACGCTATGCGAGAAAGAACGCGCCGTCAGCAGCAGCGGCACCACCATCAGCAAAGGCTCAATCGAGATATTCAGCCAGCCGACAAAGCCAAACGCCCAAATGCCTGCGACTGCGCTCGTAATGATCGGCGTCAGCACGCCAACCAGATTACGCATATACAAAGTCAGCGTGAGGATCAGGATCGCCATCGTCACCGCGAAGATGCCGACCATTTCCCATTCGTGGCGATAGACCCAGCCGATCAGTGCAGGTTGACCCGTTAAATAAACCTCGTGATGCCCATCACGCGCCTGATTGACCAAGCCCTGCACATATTCAAACGCGACGCCGTAGTCGACCTTCTGCTCGATAAAGGTCGCCATGATGATGGTCGACTTGTCGTCAGGTGAAATCAGGAATGTGCGGACGTTAGACGCCTTGCCCACGCGAGTGCGGAAATCCGCAACTTCTTCTGGCGTCTGTGGCGGCCGATCTGACATCAAAGGACGCATGTCGATACCGAAAGGCGTGGCCTCTGAATAACGCGCTTTTTCCGTAGTGATCGACAGAATCTGCTCGTGATCGACGCCGGGCGTCAGATCGATATCGCGGGTGAATTTCCAAACCTTGCCCAAGGTTTCGGTATTAAAAATATCGCCGTCAGTGCGGCGAATCATCACCATCATCGTCAACGGACTGCCAAAGTTCGGATGATCCTGATACACCTGCACAAAAGGATCATCTGTCGGCAACAGATCAGAAAAAATCGTGCGCAGTTCTACCTTGTGCAAACCCGCAGCAAAAAATGCGGTGACGACGATAAAAAACGCAAAAGAAAATCCACGGTGCGCCAGCACCCATTGAGCAAGGCGTAAACGCAAGGAGTACAAGTTCTATCCCTTTATTATTTTGATAAGACTTATGCCGCGCCCAAGCTCATCAAGGCGACATGCGTCAGATACTTGTCATAGATCGAGGGATCATTGGCGCCGCTAAAATGCTTACCCTCAAGCACGCGAACCTGTTCAAGACGCGTCACGCTGCCGGTCTGAATATCCGATGAAGTGACGTGCGCCCAGCTCCAGTACGGATGCTTGCCGTCCATCACTTTCTTGCTGCCGTTTTCATAGAGCGTGTACGCACCGTCAAATGAGCGATATGGCGCGCCGCGACGATCAAACGTCACCATGCCGATCACGGCCTGCGTGCGTGCATCAAACCAGACTCGCTTCTTGGAAACTGGCGCGCGTGGAAATTTGACTGGCTCTGCTTCCACGATGATCGCTTCAGGAACCAACTCCACCGTCGCATCCCAAAACAGTTTTCCTTGAGCGCCACCATGCGTGGTGTGCTCCCAATTCTCGTGACCGGAATTCCAGCTTTCTGAAAGACCAGCAAGGAAAGGTCCGCGTCCAACAATTTTGTAATTGCCCCAGGTGTACAAAGGATCGCCTGCGGCCCAAGCGTCAGACAGGAATAAGGACAAGCCCGGCACCAAAGGCTCAAAGCGTTGATCCGTTGGGAACTGACGAATACGACGAAATTCCGGCACATAGCCATACAACGTAGGGAATGTGCTGTGGTCGTAGTCCCAGATATTTAGAAATGAAGTACCGCGAAAATTCTGCGGCTTGAGGAAGAACACGCTCTGGTAACGCAGCTTGTCGTCATGCCCGGGCCAGTACGGTTTGGGATTCATGCTGACGCGTGCAACGGGTGCCAATTCTGCCCAGCCGCCGGAATAGTTGAACTTCACCGTGCCGCCGCCGTTAACGTCGGAGCTGTACATTTTCATGGCGTAGAACGAAGCGTCGTGTCGGCCCCAACTCAGCGTCTGCGCGGCAAACAGTTCGACGCCTGTCTTAGGATTTGGAAATGGGTTGCCACCAATCCACGGCTTGCCATCGGCTTTATTGACAACGTTGCCCTTGGCATCAAAGCCCGCCTTGCCGGCATTCTTGAGCGTCGCTTCGAGATATTCCCAAGGCGACAAACGCATAATGTCTTTAGTGGTTTTGACGACCTTGAGTCGTCTGCCCATTTTCAGAATCTGCTCGTAGCGCACCGGCTCCAGCAAATCCTTCACGAGTTCGACGTTGGCGGCGGTGATGTAGTCGCCCGTCTTGATACGACCCTTGGTGTAACCCTCGATGGAGAGCAACTCATCGGGATAAGCCTTGCTGGCATCACCGTCGGCGGCAATTGCTTCCCATGTCGGCATTAAAACACCGGCACCGAAAATGCCCTTGGCTGCGTCAGCCATAAACTTGCGACGCGAAAACCCACGGTCGTAACGCAGCAGTCTCATCTCTCACTCCTTGGCAATAGGACGGCAGCTTTTCAGCATGCCGAAGCATGCCCTACCCGAGCAAGGCAAACCCTACCCTTTACCTACCTACCCATCACCAAGGCCCGCAAACGAACTTAATCGATCTCGCGTACTCGGAATTTCTTGCCCTTGATCTTGCACTCACGCAGACGCTGCAACACGTGTTTGGCGAGCTTTTTATCAATGGCGAAATAAGTGCGCGTATCAAAAGTGCTGATTTTTCCGACGGCCTCTTTGATCACGCCGACGTCACCTGTCAAAGCACCGAGCAAATCGCCGGGACGCAGCTTGTCGCTACGACCGCCGTCAACACAGAGCGTCACTGCAAAAGGCTGCACTGGACGATCCGGCAGCAAGGCAGTCATCGGGATTTTTCCAATCTGCGCTTTGATACCCAAACGCTGTTCAATCTCGGTTAAACGGCTGCGCTCACGCGGAGTGAACAAATGCAGCGCCAAACCACTGCGCCCTGCACGGCCGGTACGGCCGACGCGATGAACATGAAGATCGGCATCTTCTGGCAATTCATAACTGATGACGGCGGCCAGCTCTTTAATATCGAGACCACGCGCAGCGACGTCAGTGGCTACAAGCACGCGACAGCTGCCATTGGTAAACCGCACCAACACTTCATCACGCTCGCGCTGTTCGATATTGCCGTGCAAGCCCAGCACCGAATAACCACGCGCCGCCAGTTGTGACTCAACTTCCTGCGCGTCTTTTTTGGTGTGGCAGAACACCAGTGCCGATTCAGGGCGATGCTGAGTCAACAGATGCGCCAAGGCATCCATACGGCGATTGGAATCCACTTCAAAAAAGGTCTGCTCGACAGTCGATGCGGACACTTCGTTGTCGATGGAGATTTCCTCCGGCTGTTTCTGCAGCTTGCGGCTCACGCCACGCACGGCATCCGGGAACGTCGCAGAAAAGAACAGGGTTTGGCGCGAACGCGGCGTCTTGTCGACAATCGCGCGGCTGACGTCTTCAAAGTCGGAATCGAGCATGCGATCCGCTTCATCCAGCACCAAAACTCGAAGGTCATCGAGCTTGAGCGTGCCCAACTCAATGTGCTCCAACACGCGTCCGGCCATGCCGACGACGATATGCGGGTCATATTCCAGCGATGCCAACTGTGGGCGCTTGGCAATGCCGCCGCTCAGCACCGAGAGTTTGACGTTGGGCATGCAGCGCGCCAGTCGGCGAATCTCTTTGGAAATCTGATCCGCCAGTTCGCGCGTCGGGCACAGCACCAGCGCCTGCGTCTTGGTCTGAAGTGGGTCGATACGGGACAGCAGGCCCAAACCGTAGGCTGCGGTCTTGCCGCTACCCGTCCGCGCCTGGCCAATCACATCGCGACCCTCAAGGATCGGTGGCAGGCTGGCGGCCTGAATCGGCGTCATCAGCTTGAAATCCAGAGAGTCCAACGCCTGCAACAACTCAGGTTTCAGCGATAAAGTTGAGAACGGTTTAGCTTCCACAGACACACCTAATGGTAAATTTGCGCCCCAGACTGAGCGCTAATCGCTAATTGTGAGGCCATGACGCTCTTTCTGCTTGCCAAGAACTGGGCTTTCTTAAAAATTTTACTGAAATCGTATGAGCCAAAAGCCGATCTTTTTTGACCCCACAGGCAAGCGCGCACAACGCATGCGCCGTACCCGCCGCGTTTTGCTGTCGACAACAGCTGTCATTCTGGTGTCGTTTGTCGTCTATCTGTTGGTGATCAGCACCCCCAGCCATGCAGACCTGAGCGGGCGCGCGGCTGCGCTATTCAATTTGCCGATGGGCGGCGCCTCTTTTGACAAGGTCGCCCCAAGAACCAGCCAACGCGTCGCCGCCGAACTCCGTGCTCGCGAGCGCGAAATGGGGAGAGAAAAGAACGCCGCCCGCATCCACGAAACGCGCGGCAAACCTGCCCCAGCATGGCTGGCACCCACGCCCGGACGCGCACTCAGCATGGGCTTTTACGCCAACTGGGATGACAACAGCCTGCCCTCGCTTAAGCGCGCGCTGCCGCATCTGGATTGGGTCATTCCTGCATGGTTGAACCTGCAAGGGCCGGATATGGCCATGCACTCGGAACTCAATACGCTGGCCGTCGAGGCCATCAAGCAGATCAAACCGGGCATTCCGGTTCTGCCGATGATCCAAAACTCGGTGGAAGGCTCATGGGATGGCGCCGGTCTCGAACGCTTTCTGGCAGACCCAGTCAAACGCGCCACACGCCTGAAAGAAATCGTCACCTTTCTGCAGACCAACAAGATGCAAGGTCTGACGATCGACTTTGAAACTGTGCCGCCCGCCGCACAAAAAAATCTACTGACCTTCCTCGGCGAAATTTCCGCAGAGTTCGACAAGCACAACTGGGCGTTGCTGGTCTGCGTACCTTTCGACGACCCTGCATGGAATTACAAAGCCGTCGCCGATGTCGCTGATTTTGTCGTACTGATGGCCTACGACCAGCACTGGGAAGAAGGCACGCCCGGCAGCATTGCAGGACAAGACTGGTTCGAGAGTCTGCTCGACAAGCGGATGAAAGAACTCGATCCAGAGCAAACCATCATTGCCATCGGCAACTATGGCTACAACTGGGCAAACGGCAAACCGGCCGATGATCTGACGTTCCAAGAAGCCATTCAGGCCGCACAGGATTCCGAAGCCGATATCGATTTTGATGAAGACGCCGAAAACCCGCACTTCACTTATACCGAAGCAGGCGTAAAGCACGACGTCTGGTTCCTAGATGCCGTCACCAGCTTCAATCAAATTCACGCTGCTGATATCTACAAGCCATTTGGCTATGCGCTGTGGCGTCTGGGCTCGGAAGATCCGTCAATCTGGTCCGTGATGGGCCGTCCTTACAATGCCGCTGTGCTTGATGGTCTGCGCACGATTGGTGGCGGACACGATGTCGACTTCCAAGGTCAAGGCGAAATCCTGCGTGTAGCCTCGACGCCTTCAGAAGGCCAGCGCACGCTGGAGATCGATCCGCAAACCGGCGACGTCGTCGATCAGAACTACACCACTATGCCGATGGCCTACACCATCCAACGTTTTGGTGCGGTGCCTAAAAAAATCGCACTGACGTTTGACGACGGTCCGGATCCAATCTGGACGCCGAAGATTCTCGACGTGCTCAAGCAAAAAGGCGTGCGCGCCTCGTTCTTCATCATTGGTGAAAACGCCGGTAGCAATCCCGATCTCGTGCGTCGTGAAGTCGCTGAACATCACGACGTTGGCAATCACACCTTCACTCACCCCAACCTGTCGATCTTGCCGGAATCGCTGGTCAAGCTAGAGCTGGACACCACGCGCAAACTATTTGAGTCGATCACCAATCGCTCCATGCGCTTGGTGCGCCCGCCTTATCTTGGCGACGCTGATCCAACCACGTACGACCAGATTGAACCCGTGCGCATCGCGCAGAGCATGGGCTTTATCACGGTCGGCTTGCGTATTGATCCTGATGACTGGCAACAGCCCGGCGTGCAAGCCATCATCGACACAACGCTCAAGGAAATCGAAAGCACGGACGAAGATGTCACCGGTCACATCGTGCTGCTGCACGACTCTGGCGGCGATCGCTCACAAACCGTTGCTGCATTACCGATTCTGATCGACACCCTGCGCGCCAAAGGCTACGAGCTCGTGCCCGTGTCCGAGCTTGCTGGCTTAACACCAGATCAAGTCATGCCGCCGCTGCCTGCAGGCTCTGTGTTACAAAAATTTGCGGCGCCGGTATTTCTGGCGCTAGGGCAAATCGGCTCCGTTACACATCTCTTGTTCTTGGTCGCGATTGCACTCGGTCTGGCACGCGTAGCGTTTCTATGCATTCTTGGCCTCATTCATAAATGGCGCGAGCTGCGGCTCGTACGCCCCGTGTTGAGTGCCGATCCACCACTGCTCTCGGTACTGATCCCCGCGCACAACGAAGCCAAAGTGATCGTGGCTTCGATACATCGCATCTTGAGCAGTGACTATCCCAAGTTGGAAGTCATCGTGATTGATGATGGTTCCGCGGATGAAACCAGCGCTTTGGTCAATGAGAATTTCAGCGCGAATAAATCCGTCACGCTTATTACGGTGCCCAACGGCGGCAAAGCTAAAGCACTCAACATCGGATTGAAGAAAGCGAGCGGCAGCATCGTTGTTGCGCTGGATGCGGATACACAGTTTGAAACCGAAACCATCAGCTATCTCGCCCGCTGGTTTGTTGATGAGAAAGTCGGCGCTGTTGCCGGCAATGCCAAGGTCGGTAATCGCGTCAACACGATTACCAACTGGCAGGCGCTGGAATACGTCAGCGCACAAAATCTCGAGCGCCGCGCACTAGATCTATTGGGTTGCATCACCGTTGTGCCCGGCGCTGTTGGCGCTTGGCGCCGCTCCTTGCTGGATGAACTCGGCGGCTATCCTGACAACACGCTGGCAGAAGATCAGGACCTCACCATCGCCGTTCAAAAAGCGCGCTACAAAGTCTTGTACGACAGCGAAGCCATTGCTTGGACCGAAGCACCTGACACCGTTCAAGGCTTGGTCAAACAAAGATTCCGTTGGGCCTTCGGCACTTTGCAGTGTCTGTGGAAACATCGCGATGCCTTGTTCGCGCGACGCTATGGCACGCTGGGCTTTATTGCGCTGCCACAGGTCGTGCTGTTCCAGATTGTACTGGCGGTGATTTCACCACTGCTCGATCTCTGTCTGTTCTTCCAGATCTTCAAAACCGGCCTCGACTACATTCAGCATCGCGACCAATTTGATCCAAGCAATCTCTATCTCACGACGATCTACTTCATCGCGTTCATGGCGCTGGATACCGCGACAGTCGCTATTGCCTTTGCAATGGAGAAACGTGAGGAATGGGGTTTGCTATTGCTGGTTGCCCTGCAACGCTTCGGCTATCGACAGATTCTCTATTACGTCGTGTTGAAGTCCATCTTCTCTGCGGGCGCTGGCGCACTGGTCGGCTGGGGCAAGCTGGAACGCAAGGGCACCGTCACAAGTCCCGAACCTTCCAAACTTGAATAAGTAAAGTACATATTCAAAACCCAAACCCGCTACCAGTTTTAGAGCGCATTATCTACGTTGGCAATCAACGATCTTTTGGTTAAGGTCGCCGCCCAACCTTTTTCGTTTCCGCACATGTCCTCTGTCGCCAATCGCATTGCCACCCTTATTGCTTCTGAAATCGCAGCCAAGCCTCAACAGGTGCTGACCGCGATTGATTTATTGGACGAAGGCGCCACCGTTCCCTTCATCGCGCGCTATCGCAAGGAAGTCACCGGCGGCTTGGACGACACTCAACTGCGAAATCTGGAAGAGCGTCTGGGCTATCTGCGCGAACTGGAAGCGCGCCGCGCTGCGGTGCTCGAATCCATTCGCGAACAAGGCAAGTTGACAGACGATCTGGAACAAAAAATTGCCACGGTCGCAACCAAGGCCGAGCTGGAAGATCTTTATCTTCCTTTCAAGCCCAAACGCCGCACCCGTGCTGAGATTGCGCGTGAGAAAGGTTTGGGGCCACTCGCCGAAGCCTTGATGACGGATCGCAAGCTCGTCCCCACGGATGCGGCGGCCGCCTACATCACTGAAGAAGTACTCGACGTCAAAACCGCCCTCGAAGGCGCACGCGACATTTTGATGGAAGGCTTCGCTGAAAACGCGGAACTGATCGGCCGCCTGCGCGAATACATGCGCCGCAATGCCGTACTGCGCTCAACTGTCGCAACAGGCAAAGAAGCTGAGGGCGCTAAGTTCTCAGATTATTTTGCCCACCACGAACGCTGGTCTACCGTACCTGGCCACCGCGCACTCGCGATGATGCGCGGACGCAACGAAGACATTTTGATGCTCGACATCGAAGTGGACACGGAAGATCTCTCCGCCATCAAACCTGCTGAGAAAATGGTGGCTGATGCTTATGGCATCACCGGTCAAGCAGGCGCTGCTGACGCATGGCTGCTCGACGTTGCACGCTGGACCTGGCGCGTTAAATTTTCACTGTCGCTTTCTGTCGATTTGATGATGGAACTGCGTCAACGCTCGGAAGAAGAAGCGATTCAGGTTTTTGCGCGCAACCTCAAAGATTTGCTGCTGGCTGCACCTGCAGGTTCGCGCACAACGCTGGGCCTTGATCCGGGCATTCGCACCGGCGTTAAAGCCGCTGTGGTTGATGGCACGGGCAAGCTGTTGGAAACCGCAACGATCTACCCTTTCCAACCACGCAATGATGTGCGTGGTTCGCAAGCTGAGTTGGTTCGCCTGATCAAGCAACACAATGTCGAACTGATCGCTATCGGCAACGGTACTGCCAGCCGCGAAACCGATCAGCTTGTTGCAGAAGTGATTGCTGCGCTGCCTTCGAACAAACCGACACGCGTTGTCGTCAGCGAAGCTGGCGCCTCGGTTTACTCCGCATCTGAAACTGCTGCACAGGAATTCCCGAATCTTGATGTGTCATTGCGCGGTGCAGTCTCTATCGCACGCCGTCTGCAAGACCCGCTGGCTGAGTTGGTGAAGATCGAGCCCAAAGCGATTGGCGTTGGCCAGTATCAGCACGACGTTGATAAATACCGCATGGCACGCGCGCTCGATGCCGTGGTTGAAGATGCAGTGAACGCTGTCGGCGTTGATGTGAACATGGCGTCCGCTTCACTGCTCTCGCGCGTCTCCGGTCTCGGTGGTTCGTTGGCAAATGCGATCCTGCTGCATCGCGATCAGAACGGTCCGTTCAAATCACGCAAGGACCTACTCAGCGTTCCCCGCCTCGGCCCCAAAGCATTTGAGCAGTGCGCCGGCTTCCTGCGCATTCGCGATGGCATCGAGCCGCTAGACGCTTCATCCGTTCACCCAGAAGCCTACGATGTTGCCGCCAAGATCGTGACAGCCTGTGGCCGCGATTTGCGCACACTGATGGGCAATAGCGCACTGCTGAAGTCGGTTGATGCGAAGCAATTCGTTGATGACCGCTTTGGTCTGCCTACCGTCAAAGACATCATTGCTGAACTCGAAAAGCCTGGCCGCGATCCGCGCCCAGAATTCCGCACGGCAACTTTTGCCGATGGCGTGAATGAAATCGCTGACCTGAAACCTGGCATGATTCTCGAAGGCACCGTCACCAACGTCGCGGCATTCGGCGCATTCGTTGATATCGGCGTACATCAAGACGGCTTGGTTCACGTCTCGCAGCTCGCCGACAAGTTCATCAAGAATCCCTACGAAGTGGTCAAAGCTGGCGACGTCGTCAAAGTGCGTGTGGTCGATGTCGACGCCAAGCGCAAACGCATTGCACTGACCATGCGTAAAGAAGATTCCGCACCGCGCCCGCCCGTTGCAGCACGCTCAGATACTGATCGTCAAAAGCCACGTAGCGCGCCACCGCCTGCCAAAGGACGCAACGAACGCGCGCCAGTCACGGGTTCACTCGGCGCGGCACTACTGGATGCTTTGAAGCCAAAGAGTTAAAGGGCTCAAAAAATCTAGCCAAGGAAGGCTATGTCACCTCGGATACCGCTGATCCTTGCTGCGCTTTTGTTGAGCGCGGCCTCGACGGCAGCTGAACCGCTCAAGCACCAAATCGGTTTCTCGCCTTGCTGGGAAGGCCGCGTCTGCGCCTTGGATTTGGTTCTGCAAGCGATTGATCAAACCAAACCGCGCCAGCGCTTGTGGATGGCCGCCTACGGGCTGACGTCGAAACCGATCGAGGCTGCATTGATCGCTGCTCATCACCGCGGCGCGGATGTTCGTATCGTTGCGGATGAAAAATCGAATCGCCGCAACCATGTGACTCAACGCCTCATTGCAGCAGGCATTCCCATTCGGTTTGCCGACCGTTACGCCATCATGCACAACAAGTTCATCGTGATCGGAACTGACACCGTCGAAACCGGCAGCTTCAACTTCACCGCATCAGCCGCGAAGCGCAATGCAGAAAACGTGATCGTGATTCGCGGAGAGCCCAAGATCGCGCAGCAATATGCAGATGAGTGGCTGCGACTTTGGGATGAGGCCGGCCCGATCATTTATCCGTCGAGTGACAACATCAACAATAAAAACATCCAGAAGTAAAAACTTCTGCGGCAAATGCAAGCAGTATTTGCGCTGCGCGAGCGCGTATTGCTCATAAAATATACAGCGATAACCGCGCCGATTATTATTTAATCAATCTACAGAAGCGCACTGATTCAACATGGTTTTTTATACCTTATGCACAACATAGAAACAGTGATACACAAGTTCTCTGTGAATTTCTTATGTTGGATTTGTGACAGTTGAAACCAAATTAATTTTCCAGAACCTGTTCCGTCTCAAGTTCTGAGATACGCACCTCAACTTGATCAGCGCCCGCCTCCGCCGCAATCAACAAGCGCGCCGCATTCGCCTCAGAGACCACGCGTCCTCCCTGAATATCGACGACGTAACCTCTAGGGAAATGCAGTGTCGGCACATAAATTTGCGTCAGCACTGCAGTTGGCGAAGCGATGCCTGTGAGCATTGTTGTTGAATAGGTCAGCGTGAACACACGTTCCGCAGCATCAAAATTAAACGCAATGGGAACGCCTGCAACTGCCTGCGGATACGGACGCTCCAATATCGAAAGCTTCGCGTTTTTAGCGGAGTTAAAGTCCACATCGCTCGTGAAGATGCTTTGAGCGCCGGAGCCTTGCGCTTGCGTGGTTGGATCGCCCCAATTTTTATAGGACCAATAAGTCCACCCAACCAAATTACGATCTGCATTCGCTGTGATGCGTGCAATCTCGACGGTGTCGTCGCTCGCGCCGAATTCACTCAGCAGCGTTGCAGAGCGCAGACGTGCAGCAAGCTTTACCGCATTCTTGTCCACGCGCTCACCCAGCCGCGCGCAAGTTGCTGCTTTAATGCCATACGCTTTCATCATCGGCGCGGCGATACAGTAGTTATGCCATGACAAGCCGAGCTGTTCATCCGCAATGGGTCGGCTACCCAAATGCGATTGCGCGCCAAATTCAAACAGCACCTGCGGTTCAATCCAAACAATGTTGTATGGGTCTACTTCGCGTATGCCTTTGAGCACATGCTCATAAAATGGCTGCAACTTGTTATTTTCAAAATCAGCGCAGCCCATCGGTCTTGCACAAACAGGCCACACACTGCCGCTCCATGGCTCATTGATGATGTCGTAACCCATCAAGTAATCCTGATCTTTCCAGCGCGTAGCAACAGCCATCCATGCATCACGAAAATGATCGTGCATGCCGTCTTCGTTATTCCAGAATCTGTCGAAAGCAATGCTGACACGCGGGGTGACATACCCGAGTGGAAAGCCCGCCTTCAGCACATCATCAAAGCGCGAGGGCCTCACCGTCCACGCAGGAAACCCTTCGCCCAGATAAGCGCTGCCGTAGAGATCCTGATGAAAATCCAGCATCACATAAATTTTGCGTGATGCCAGAAGTTTCACGATACGATCAATCTTGTCGAGATAATCCTGATTGATCTGACCTTTGTCTGGCATCACTCCGGCAAACAACACGCCGAGTCGAACCACATTGAATCCGTGTGCGACAAGCCAGTCGGCGTCTTGTGCCGTAAAACCCTGTGCAGAATCGGGAGGCGAATACGGCGCAATTTTCCAAACCGCGTTAACGCCATGCAGGATCACGACCCTGCCCTGGCGATCCACCAACCACCCGTCGAGATGTCGCAATTGCTCGCGTACAGCAACAGGTGATGGCTGCATCGTTGACTCAGCAGGCAACACCGCATCAAGCACCGATGCCTGCGGCCACTTCAGCCAGGCGATCCCCAGGCCGACTAGGGCCACGATTAAAAACAGAAAACGCTTCAAAGCACGCCCTCAAATCATCTGCGAGGCCTAAATAACCCGGCATCCTAGTGATTGAATATGACGTTTTGAAATTTAGGCGCCCCCGTCGCGAACTCAACATGGCATGGCGTTTGCTTAATTAAACCCAAGACTGCTCCTTTAAAGAGCACTCCACCTGATCGACGAAGATCAGAACATACGGACAACGACGTCCACGCCATCGAATCCACCCGATGGCGTGGACTTTTTTTTGGCTCAAGGAAAACCGTTTGACTCGTCAACGGAGGCGCTGAGACATATGAGAATGCAGCGAAGATGGATATTGGCGAGCCTGATGTTCATGGCTGCATCTGGCGTGCAGGCGCAACAAACGAGTAGCTCAGCCGTCTTAATCAACGAAGCGCTCACTGTAGACGCTGCTGCTGTTCGCACGAACACGAGCACTGATATCACTCGTGCACAGGCCTATATCGGCAGCACAGCTGAGGCTCCTTTCATACGCGACATCACGCTGCGCCTTAATGACAGCGCGCCGGTTCGCTACGAGTTCAGTGACTCAGAATCACGCGCACTACAACGCAACGCTCAATATCAAGTAACGCTTAGCGGAATCAAAGAAGGCGTTAATCAACTGCGTGCTGATTTTCATACGGCCACTGCCTCGGATAAAGGCATCAAAGTATTCAAACAGGGCCAGCTAACAAAGAGCTTTAGCAGTGGTTCATCTGGCGTCACGCTGGTACTGACGCTGAGCAAGGCGACCCTCATCAACGATGCGTCGTTTGATGTTTCAATTCGCGAATCAACGGCTGGCACCTTAGGGAACCAATTAAGTGCAGTCGATTTCATGATGACTGACGGCGAGTATTTTTCAGCAGCATCAGTCCTGATGCGTTTAATGGCAAACAACCAGGACGCCACGCTTGTCGAAGCAATTAATAAACGACTCAGCGTATGCCGCGCAGCCTTGGGATTGCAGGCCATTGAATCTACACAAATCGGTAGTGATCCACTGACGATTCGCTTCAACCAAGCGTTGTTGCTGATTCAACAGGGCAAAGGATTTGAAGCGACGACAGAGCTAGATGCTATTGGGCTCTCAGAAGTCACAGAATCATCTGCGCTAACGCTGCGTGATCAAGCGAATTTAGTGTTGGCTTACTACTTTCTGAATCAAAGTCAGGGCGACAAAGCCATTCCGGTATTCGAACGCATTCGTAGCCCAGGGCCGTATTCCAATGGCGGTCTGCTTGGCTTGGGCTGGGCATTACTTCTTCCAGTCAATCGCGAAGGTGTTGCCAGCCCAATCACCACTGCAAGATATCCGACGATTGTGACTCCGCGTCTCACCGCGGACATCGTCGCGCTTCAGAGAGAACAAGCACCGCGCGTGCCTTCTGCCAGCAAGTTTCAGCAAACTGCTCTACGCAAAGCACTAGTACCTTGGACAGAACTCATTGGCCGCGATCCAACCGATCCGACAGTGCAAGAAGGCATGCTCGCGATCGCATGGACGCTGTATCACTTTGGTGCATATGCGCAGGCACAAGTCGACTACAACCGTGCAGCAGACCAATTCGACAAGGTTCGTGGATGGTATGACAACGCCATTGCGAGCATCCGCAGTGGCGGCATGATCGCGGCGATCAATGCCAGAGACGCTGTCAATGACAGTGGATGGGCCCAAGTAAACGCCTCTCTACCACCAGCGCGCGCTCGTTGGTGGCAGGGTGATACGCCTGAGACACCGAAAAACGTTACTGACACTTTTTACTTTGAGCGTCTGTTACTCAGCAACGATTTTGCCGAAGCATTGCAGGCCTATCGAAACCTGATGCTGGCTGACGGTGCCATCAAGAATTCCAACGATGAGCTGCACAGTCGCCTTTCTGCTGCGATTGCTGGACAACGCACGCAACTTGAAAGCATTGCCGTTACCAATCTGACTGCACAAAAGAAACAGCTCGATAAATATTTGATCGAAGCCCGCTTCGCACTGGCGACCATCTACGATCGCCCTGAACTGGCGTCAGCACAATGAAACAAGCCGGCCTACTAAAGTATTCAGCAGCAGCAATCCTCGCCCTGCAGTGCGTCGTCAGCAGCGCGGCCGATAACAAGCCTTCAACAGTTGGAAGCATCACTCACAACAACGGATTGAACAGCAACGGCGTACTTCAAATCGCGACGCCGACGATTCTGCGCGTTACGACGTCGAAACCATTGCCCCCAAACCCACGTGAAGCGCTCATCCAATATGACCGCCTTATTGAGCTGAATCCAGATCCCGTGATTCTCGCTGAAGCCTTGCGCCGATCGGCTGATTTACGTGTGCAGATGATCGATGCCTCCGGCGACTTCAATGAAGCAGAGCTGCGCAAAGCAATCTTCAACTACAAGAGATTGCTGAGCGAGATTCCGACTTACCAACACAATGATCGGGTGCTGTACCAGCTCGCGCGCGCTTATCAGTTGGCTGGCGATAACGAATCTGCAATCAACTCCCTGAAGACATTGGTCGCAAGCTATCCAGATTCCTTGCGTATTGGTGACGCCGCTTTTCGCTCTGCGGAATTGCTCTTCGCTAGCGGCAAGTACGATCAGGCCGAACCTTTATACAGAGCCGTGTTCAACCTCGGAAAAGAAAACCCGCTCTATCGCACCGGCGAATACAAATATGGCTGGACGCTCTACAAGCAGAGCAAATACGAGCAGGCTCTGGCTATTTTTATCCCGATATTGGATCGCGATCTTCCTGCAGGAGAGTTGACCGATTCCACTAGCCTCCAAGCTGCGCCAACAGTAAAAGGCAGCCCGTACGTCGCAGAAACACTACGCGTCACCAGCCTGTCTTTCGCAGCACTTGGTGGGGGCAAAGCAATCAACGATTACTTTGCCAAATCCGGCCGCGATCCGCGTTACTACGCCCTGCTCTACAGCGATCTCGGCAGCATGTTGATGGATCGCCAGCGCTATACAGACGCCGCTGAAACCTACGCCTCATTCATAGCGCGTTATCCGAAACACACCTTGGCACCAGACTTCCAAACTCAAGTTATCGCTGCTTATCGCAAAGGTGGCTTTAATGAGCTGACAATTTCCGCGAAGGAAACTTACGTCAATCTTTATGCGCCAGGCTCCGCCTACTGGGGGAAAACTGCACCTCCTGCGAAAGTTCTTGCAGAAGTGAGACAGGACCTCAGCGACCTTGGCAGTTACTACCACGCCAGAGCACAGAAAACGCCTTTAACCGAAACGGCTTCGCGTCAAGCTGATTTCTCAAAGGCCGCCAGCTGGTACAAAAAAACAATTGAAGCATTCCCTGATGCTCCTCAGGTTGCGGCAACGAGCATGCTCTACGCCGATGCTTTGTATGACGGCGGCCAAACTGAAGCCGCAGCTCAGCAATATGCCGTCACCGCCTATACAAATACTGGCAATCCCAAAGCAGCAGAAGCGGCTTATGCAGGCGTTCAGGCATGGCAACGTTTGGCGCGTGAAGTACCAGAAACTGCACAAACCCCTGCGCTGCTTCAGTCCATTGCGGCCAGCCTGAAACTCGCCGATACATTCCCACAGCATCCGAAGCTCTCAGCGGTATTGGCGCGCGCTGCTAATGATCTTTACGCAATCAAAGACTATCCGCAGGTTATCGTCGTTGCGCAACGCGCGATGCAGAAGTCGATGGCGACAGAATTGCGTCGAGAAACACAGGGCGTTCTGGCTGATGCCTATTTCGCGCAACAGCAATATCCACAAGCTGAAATAGCATATACAGCACTGCTGCCACTGCTCGAAACCACGGATGCAAAACGCTCTGTAGCCAACGAACAGCTTGCAGCCTCAATTTACAAACAAGGCGAAGCCGCTCGTGAAGCAGGCGATCTGCGCGCTGCCGCCAATCACTTTCAGCGTGTTGCTCGTATAGCGCCCGGAACCAGCATCCAAGCCAACTCCGACTATGACGCAGCCGCCGCATTCATCAACTTGCAAGACTGGAAGAACGCCGAATCCACGCTCGAAACTTTCCTGTCGCGTTATCCAAAGAACGCTTTAGCTGCGGATGCTGACAAGAAGCTGGCGTTTGCCTATCAAAAAGACAACCGGCCACTGCAAGCATCTGAAGCCTATGCACGCATTGCCGCACGCAGCACCGAGTCCGCAGACACCCGTCGTGACGCCGCATGGCTCGCTGCACAGTTAAGCGACAAGGCAAACGCCACAGCGCCAACTGCTCGCGCCTATGAGTATTACGTCAGCAACTTCCCGCAGCCGCTGGATCGTGCAATGACAGCACGTCGCCGTCTTGCCGATCTCGCACACACCAACAGCCGCGACGATGCGCTCTATCAACGCTGGCTGCGTGAACTGATTGACGCGGATACCTCCGCAGCAGCGCGCACTGATGTATCGAAGCAAATGGCAGCACAGGCCAATCTTGAAATCGGTCAGATCGCTGCCGCAAAAGCACGTGCACTGGCCTTGAGCATGCCGGTTAATAAAAGCTTGCCTAAGCGTAAGAGTGCCACTGAGGTCGCGATTGCGAGTTTCGAGCGTGCAGCGAGCTACGGATATGCAAACGTCACGACAGCCGCAACCTATGAAATCGGGATGGTCTATCGCGATTTCGGTCGTGCCTTGCTGGATTCCCCTCGCCCTGCACAGCTCCAAGGCGATGCGCTGGAGCAATACAACATTCTGTTAGAAGAACAGGCCAATCCTTTCGAGGAGAAAGCCATCTCGATACACGAAGCCAATCTTCAACGACTGCGCCAAGGGCTTTGGAACGATTCAATCAAGAAGAGCGTCGCTGCACTCGCCGATCTTTCACCCGCCAAATATGGCAAGCGCGAACAACGTGAGAACAGCTATGACTCACTCCGTTAAAGCATTTATGCAGCAATCGGTTGTCGGCCTGTGCCTATTCGTAACCGGCTGCACTGGCTTGGCGACGAAGCCTTACAGCCCGCCTGCAAAATCCGCACGCGGTTCAACACAAAATTCCGTACCTGCAGGCAATGCAAGCGCGAACAGCAAAGGTGATCCTGAACAGCGATTCAACGCTGCGCTCAAGCTGATGAAAGATCGCCAAACGCCGGAAGCTATTGCGGCATTCACTTCACTGGCGCGTGACTATCCAGAGTTCTCGGGTCCGATGACTGACCTTGCGATTCTCTACGCGCAGTCTCGTCAGCGGCCCCAAGCCATCGCTGGGCTCACCAAAGCAGTCAGCACCAATCCACGCAACGCAGTCGCTTGGAATTGGCTGGGCACGCTTTATCGCGAAAGTGGCGACTACCCACGCGCTGAACAGGCGTATCAGCAAGCACTTGCTACAAAGTTTGATTACGCCGCTGCACATATGAATCTTGGAATTCTTTACGAAGTCTCAATGAGGCGTCCACAAGAAGCACTCTCGCAATACCGTGAATATCTGCGGCTGTCCGGCAAAGAGAATCTGATTGTGACTGCGTGGATCAAGCAACTTGAAATGACCGCGGGCACGACGGTCGCTAGCGGAGCAGCGCCATGAAGCAATATCGCTGGCTAATGATCTTTGCTCTCTTGCTGACACAAAGCGTTTTCTCCGCACCGCCTAAATCAAGCAATGCTCCAGCGCCACAAGCTCTGGGCAGCACGATCGTTGTTGAGCAAAACTCGGCGATGGGCGTCACGCTGATGCCGTGGAAAGAGGAATTTGCTACGGGCCTGGATCAAGCCCCATCGCTCTATCGCGCACCAACGTCACCGATCAATAGCAACAGCCTGCAGCGCCAGACCGAATACCGCGACAATCTCAGCAGTTATCGCCGCAGCCATTCGCAGTTCACGCCGTAGCTCGAACATTATTTTTTATTGCCTTGAGATTTGTAAGCAAAATGCTCGGGCGCATTAATTTGGCATAGCGATTGCTACGTTAATACTGCGAAAGCACATCAGCTTACGTATACATATTTGAATGGGTCGACGACGACCGATTCTTCGGACATAGACGTCCACGTCGCAGGCAAAGCAGCCTGCCACGTGGACGTTTTTTTTGGCCTACGAGCAAGGAAGGGAGATTTAGATTCATGAACAAGTTCATTCAACTCGCAACTGCTGTGCTCATCGCCAGCGCGTCACTCAACGCTTCAGCTGCCGCCCCTACACTGCCCATCATCGGCAGCTTGCCCATTATTGGGACGCTCAATCTGTCATCGCTGCCCGTAGTCGGTTCACTCGGACTCGGCAATCTTCCGCTTGTTGGCGGCGGCTTGCCTGGCCTTGGCTCACTCGGTCTTGGCTCGCTCGACTTGGGTTTGCTAGGCGGCAAAGGCGGCTTGCCTACAGGACAACTACTTGGCGTTGTTACGCCAGTGCTCAAAGGCCTCACGCCTGTAGTGAAAGACGTCACGCAAGTACTGGGCGGCAGTCTCAATCTGGGTGATCTTGGCCTCGGCGAGTTGGGCTTAGTGGGTCTGGGCGGCGGCGGCGGTCTACCAACAGGACAACTTCTGCAACTCGTTGGGCCATTGGCATCAGGTGGACTGCCAATCGTCAGCAGCTTGGGCCTTCTCGGTAAAGGTGGATTACCGACTGGGGATCTCCTGACGCTCGTCGGCCCGCTCGCAACAACTGCACTACCACTCGTGAGCAGCCTCGGCTTGCTCGGAAGTGGCGGCTTGCCGACTGGAGAAATTCTCCAGCTCGTCGGCCCTATCGTTTCAATCGTACTCCCTGTTGTCAGCGGGCTTTAAAGCCGCACGGCATTACCCCGGGAGTTATATCCCGGGGTTCTTTTAATTTGGGGGCAGTAAACGGCATCAGCTTACTCAAGGAGTTTTTTCAACATGAAAAATAAGAAATTAGTAGCACTCTGTAGTGCGGTTGTAGCGGTTCATCTCTCAGGCTGTGGCGTACTCGCATCAAACGGTCTCGATTACTCTTCCTATCCAATCCCCA
This sequence comes from Stenotrophobium rhamnosiphilum, assembly GCF_003052265.1. Classification (GTDB taxonomy): domain Bacteria; phylum Pseudomonadota; class Gammaproteobacteria; order Nevskiales; family Nevskiaceae; genus Stenotrophobium; species Stenotrophobium rhamnosiphilum. Next base: position 170,899 of record NZ_QANS01000004.1, on the reverse strand, counting down.
AGCTTCCAGCTGACTCCGTCGCTGTAACTTGTCAGATGCCAGAATCAGGAAAGCCGGTCTCTCTTGAAGGCTGCAAGAGCGGCGACACCATTGTTCTACATGGTGTGAACTTCGAATTTAACAAAGCCACACTCACGATCAACGCCAAGTCGCTGCTTGATCAAGTTGCCAGCGCACTGCTCGCACGCACCGATATCAAAGTTGAAATTGATGGGCACACCGATGGCAAGGGCACCGACGCATACAACCAGAAACTATCGGATAGTCGCGCAAAGAGCGTTGCAAGTTATTTGGTCGCACAAGGCGTTACTCAAGATCGTCTGACTTCGAAAGGCTTTGGCAAGACCATGCCGATTGCCGATAACGAAACCGACGAGGGACGTGAAAAGAATCGTCGCGTTGAGCTCAAGGTTTTAGAGTCGGCATCGCCGGTAATTTCTGTGGCTTCAAAAAATAACGCCGTCGTGATTCTTGAACCGCTGGCCGCACATGCGAGCGAACCAGGTGCAGGCATCCCAACTTCTATCGGCGTTCTCACTCATGTGCCCAACCCTGTAGAAGCGGGCCCTACGCCTACCTACAAAAATCAGCCATCAGTCGCACCAGAAGCGCCGAAGCCCGGTCCATCATGGAAGGCTCCTGCTGGCAGCGCTGCTTATGCAGCGCCCGAAGAAGCAGCACACACCATGCCGATGCCCAAAGCTAGTGCAGCTGCTCCGTCCACGACCGTTATTACCTCCACCGGCAACACAGTCTCGATTTCAAACTTCAGCTTTGTTCCTGACAAGTTAGTTGTCGCTGCCGGCACAACCGTCACCTGGACCAACAAGGATCAGACCCGACACACCGTAAAGTTTCCTGACAAGGATCAGACGATTGCTTTTGGTGAAAGCTTTAGCCGCACGTTTGCCAAGCCTGGCGAATATGTTTATCAGTGCGGCATCCATGCATCGATGAAAGGTACCATCGTTGTGAAGTAAGTTTGTCTATGTGTTGCAGTAGCAAAAAGCCCGCAGTGAAAGCTGCGGGTTTTTTATGCCCGAGAATTTTTTTGGCCTTAATCGATTACTTCAATTCGAACATCAGGCTCTACAGACAAGCGTCGCGCCAATGCAGATGTTGCTTGAATAACGCCATTGTCTTTAGCAATCAGGATTTGATCGATATCGAGCTTCTTGGCGAGTGCCCGCCATGAATCCGGGCCCGCCACAAACAAAGCAGCTCCACCTGCATCCGCGAGGGTTGCATCGGAATGCACCACCGTGAGCGAACGGAATCCCTGCACAGGGACTCCCGTCTTCGGATGCAAGATGTGCGAATAGCGGCGGCCTTCAAATTCGAAGTAGCGCTGATCATCTCCATGAGTGATCACCGCTTCGTTAAAAACTTCTAGCGAGGCAAGTAATCGTCTCGGATCCTGCGACGAACGTGGATCTCGAATCGCGACGCGCCATGGTCGCGAGTGATGTGCACCACGCGCAGCGAGATTTCCACCGGCATCGACTACAGCATCTCCAAACTGATGCTTGCGCAAAATATCTAATGCTTTATCGACGATGTACCCTTTGCCAATTCCGCCAAAGTCCCAAGAGACATTCGGCGCCGGACCGTAATACATTGCACCAGTAAAGTTGGGCGCTGCACTCATAGCGCGCAGCAAGGTTTCAATTTCAGAAGACGTTGGCGGACTGTCGCGCAATCTCGCAACGTCATCAAAACCCCATAGCCGCACTAACTTCGCAACTCGAGGCTCAAACAATCCACCTGATTGCTGATGAATCTTCCAAGCCTTGGTAAATAGCTCGCGCAGACCGTAGGGAACCTTGGGTGTTCCACCTGCACTGAGTGCTGAATTAAATTTCGAGAGCGCCCCATCGCCCCATGCCCAAGCCTCTCGACTAAAGGCATGCATCAATTCAGTAACGTTCTGTATCGCCAGCAAGGCGTCGTTACGTTGAGATCGATGTCCACAGACCAACTTCACACTGATCTCAGTCCCCATCGCGAGGAAGCGCTGATCAATTAACCGAGCGTTGCTTCCTCGTAGCAGTTTCAAAGGGTCGGCACTCAACGTCTTACGACATTACGTTTACGTGCTTGATTGGTGCGCCACATCATCCAGACTCCACTTATCGAGAGCCAAAGTGCACCCAAACCAACCAAGTCAATAACGTATGGACCGAAACGTCCGAACAAACGGCCGCTATGCATATCAATCAGCAATTGCTCCACAGCCACAGATGGGCGTGCATACTCTTCGAATTGCTGACGCTGTGTCATTGTTAATGTTGCAGGCTGAGCCCAATTCACCGTTGTTTTCGATGGCAACTTGGTCCAACTCTCACCGTCGATAGAACCGTATAAGCCTTTGTCTTCGATCACAACCATCGCAGAGTTTTTCTCTGCGGTACCAATGCGTTGAATTGCACTAACAGGCAGCATCAGTCCGGCTTGCAGCTCATCAATGCGCGTGCCGTCTGGATTCAGCAACAACACACTGTCATAAGTTGCTACAACCAACTTTTGATTTGCACTCTCGCCAATCACCACAATGCCTGTAGGCGATTTAACTGGCATCGACAAAAGCTTTCCATCAAGTACGGAATGCTCGCCAGACACTGCCAACCAATGTCCACCTGCGATAAATCCAGTTTCGGGCGACTGTGCATGCAGTCCATACACCGCCATCAGCCAGGTCCAATCAACGCGTGCTGCATCGAGTCCCCAGCTTGCACTCTGATTGAGCATGACGCCGCTAATACCGAGCCAGCCCATGAACAAGAATGCACCAAGCCCAGCTCGTTTATGCCATTCACGTAGCGTTGCAGTCAGCGTTCGTTTGGGCTGCGCCGGACGAGATTCTTTCGCCGGCATAGTCCATCGCGTACGCCACCTTGTCGTCACACTTCTAAAAGAACTTTTGTGCTTAACACTGTGTTCCGGCATGTCCGTCATCCGGCACGAGCATCCAGCGCCAAAACGGTGCTCGCCATGCGTTGCATCATTTGCACTGAAAGTGTCGCGCCAGAAATATTGTCGATATTGCGATCAAGTTTCCCGCCTGCAAGGCGAGCACCTAAGAATTTTTTAAGGAAAGATGGTTCTGCAACTTGTTCGCCGCGAGATTCGCGATATACGAGAACCTTGGCAGATTCAATTGCACCATTTTTCACGATGAATCCGGCTGTCGTTAATTGATAGCCTTGTTTGCCTAGGTCTTCAATAACCCAAGCAGTGCGTCCATTTGCACGCCAGTAGTGCACCGGACCTGTTGGACCGCTGATCACTTTTGGAGGTGGTGGGCTTCCACGAAACGCTTCAGCAACAAACGCTGCGGGCGTCTGATACGTCGTCCATAAACTTTCACCTGCACGTGCCATCGGCGCCAATAAAGTCGATGCCAAGACTGCGAAGGTGGAGCGAATGAACGCTCTCCTTGAGTCAAAAGAAACCCCATCGGACTTGCTCCGATGGGGGAATAGGGAATGCTGATTTGCCATGGCTTAAATCCTTATGGTGTTTTAATGGCAGCGCAGATTTAGCGGGTAACGATTGACCGCTCGAACGGCGCCAGTGCGGCAATGAGTTGGTTGCAAACTGAGTACGGTGTGTTGACGCGTTCGCACGCGTTGTATGCAGCTTCAACAACCGCGTTGAACTGGGTCAGCGTGATGCCGAGGTCCGCGTGAGCGGCGCTCATGCTTGCGCCTTCATACTGAACCGCACCACCAAGAACCATCTGTTCCAACTGCGTGTTCAACGCAATCTGTCGTGCCACATTTCCGTGCTCGATAAAGATCTTGTTGATGCGGTTGTCGAGCATGATGTAGTAGAACAGTGCTTCAACCCAGTTATGAACGCCCGCTTCTCCGCCGAACTTTTCCAGTGCATCGGAAGAAATTCCTGGATACGTGGTTTGCTTGCTGCCCGTAGGATCCTGAGCTGCAAGTGCCGGTTGAGCCGCAGCGAACAAGAGCATTGCTGATGCAGCGATCTGAGTAATGACTTTTAAAGATTTCATGAGAATCTCCTTCTTAGAAGCTAGCCTGCAACGAGATGTAGTAGCCGCTCTGGTTAGGCGTTAGCGTGATGTTGCCCAGCATTGCGTAAGCCATGGTGATCGACAGGTTCTTGCTCGGGAAGAAAGCAATGAATGCGTCGTACCAGTCACTTTCGTGTTGCGTCAGCGAGCCGAGCAAATCACCAGGAACAACGACGCCGTTCAGATCAACGCTCTGGCCTTCAAGGTTGCCGCCATGCTTCTGATACTCAACACCGATAGCAGTGCCTTTGTTCAGGAGATAAGCCAGCGAAACTTCTGGACGGATTTCGCGCTTGTTACCCTTGGGGCCGCCGAAACCTGTGAGGCCAGTTTCATTTGCTGCGGTGTAACGCAGAGTGACGTTAACCAGCGTGTTGATCGGGAAGAAGATCTTCGTCGCTGCGATGTAGGCTTCCCAATCTTTCGACTTGCTAGCCTGTAGCGTCTTCAGCAGTGCTCGGTTGTGGTTTATTTTGTAGAAACCACCGACCGCGACCTGAGGGATCAAGTTGTCGGAATCGTAAATTGCTTCGCCAAACACGCGAACCTTTGCACCGAAGACATCCATCTTGATCGTCGTGTTCCAAGGCGCAATGCCGGTAGGAAGTCCGAGCGTGTCAGTGAGAAGACCAACCGTGTTAAAGGTGCTACCCGTGGTGAGAACGTCATTGGTATATGACAACTCAACACGATCCCACAGTCCGACCGCACCACCGATAGAGTTCAACGCGTAGTTCGGCAGGTTCACGTAGGTGTAGTGCACGTCGCCGTTGATACCATCGCGCGTGCCGTAACCTGTGATCGTTGCCCACGGCGTAATACCGCCACCGCCAGCGCCGTCCGTCATGCTAACGCCGCCTGTGGCTAGCACTTTTCCATCGTTGTACAAATCTGCCCATGCACCAGCACTGAATAGTGCAGCCGATAACGCGAGCAACGCCGCACACGAAGGCAAATACCGGTTAACCCCAATTAATCCTTTCATTACCTAACTCCTTTTAATAGCCAGTTTCGAACTGCGTAACTGCAAAGCAAAAAAAAACGTCCACGTGCCTGGCTGCTGTGCCAGAAACGTGGACGTCGATGTCCGAAAAGAATTAGGCGTCATTGGCCAATTCTTTTTTGCTGCATATGACCCCAGTAGAGGTTCACGAGTTTAATTAAGCAATCGCCATGCCAAGATAGAATTTACTTTGAAAATTACTCAATCTTTCCTAGGCATAACGTGAAACGCATTGGTTCAGTGCGTCTCTAATCGTGCGTAATCAACATCTACAAATTGCGTTACAGAACATCTGCCGCACTCAAAAGAGCGCGCGCGTAATCTCCGATTTTTTGTTGCCGATCCATTGCCATGCGCCTTAAAAGTGCAAAAGCACCAGCCTCATCGAGATTGCGACGCTTCATTAATAAGCCTTTCGCTTTTTCGATATCGCGCTGATCAGCAAGGCGCGTTCGTGCAGCGTCCAACTCAAGTCTTAAGGTCTGTTGCATTTCAAATCGTGCAACAGCCACCTCTAATAAAGCGCTGACTCTCTCTGGCTGCAGACCATTGACGACATAAGCACTGACCCCTGCATCAACCACACGCCGAGCCGTTTCGGAGTCACTACGCGCAGCACAAAGCACAACCGGCAGTGGTCGTAGCTTGTTGATCTGCGCCAGAGACTCCAGCGTTGCCCTTCCCGGTGCATCAACATCAATAAAAATGATCTCGGGTTTGTGCAAATTCACTTCAATAGCCAAATCCGCCCGTGAATCCAGCCTTGCAACGATGACATGCTGCTCAATAGCCAACGCCTGCTCCAGCATCTGCATGCGCTCTGGATGGTCATCAACCAGCATTACCCTAAATTTTGTATGTGCGAGTTCCATTCACAGCCCCCCCTTTGCCACCATCTAATACGTAGCAAATGAAATGCCATGTTTGGCCATTTACACAGAAAGCCAAAAATTTACTTGTGATTTAAGGGTAAAATCTCCCAACTCGACCATTTGGGAACGCTAGTGCGCCTTTCCCTTTACACCGATTTTTCATTACGTCTCTTGGTTTATCTCGCTGGTATACGCGACGGTAAACCTGTCAGCGCAGCAAAGATTGCTGAGCGCTACAACGTATCCGCACACCACATGCACAAAGTTGCACAGGGCCTACGCAAATTAGGTTATGTCGATTCTGTCAGTGGCAGATATGGCGGATTAAAGCTCGCTGTTCCTGCGAATACCCTACGCGTTGGCGATGTTGTTGCAGCGATGGAAGGTGTTGGTGCAATGGCTGACTGCAAACGCGGCCCCTGCCCTTTGCACGGAGGCTGTGCACTTAAAGGTGCACTCGATCGCGCCGAACAAAGTTTTCTTGATGAACTTCGGAAGTACACAATCGCTGATGTTTTGCGTGGGCCAACATTGGTCCGTCTAGAACACATCATGCGCGCCGCCTAAATCATTAGGCGGCTTTTTCTCTAGGTGTTTAGCTGTTTAGAGTCCTCCGCGACTTTATCTATGCCCGTCTAAACTTGGCATAGCGATTGCTCCTATATTTCATACGTATCACAACTTTTAACTTGTGATTGCATTGGCCGAAGCCGGCCATTAATGGACACCGACGTCCACGTCAAAGGCATAACAGCCAGAACGTGAGCGTTACGTAGCGTTCTGGGATTTCGATTTTCCCGATGCGAGGTGTCAGTTATGGAATCATCAACACCAGATCAATATGGCCTGTATTTGCGACTGCTTCTTTTTGTCGCAACGGTCACCGCCTGCGTCGCACAGATCTCTTCATCGATGGCACTCCTGGATGAACTTGCATGTCATCCGCCAACATCCATCCAATCATCAGCGTCATCACATTCAATGAGTGCATCTTCACAGTGCGGAAAATCGCACTGATTTAGTTATATGGGCAATTTCAGACTGGCTTGATAATTGCTATGCAAGTTCTACCGGTAGACCTTAAGTCTCCGATGCTTCGCAACGGCGCGAATAACCCACTCTAAAGAACTGAGGTGATTCACGTGAAAGCATTCGTATCAGCATGCACCCTTGCAAGCATCATGATGAGCGGCGTCTGCATCGCCGATGAATTGAGTACAGCGAAAGCCGAAGAGCTGCTCAAACCTGTGATGGCAACTGACTGTGGCAGCTACTACACCACGCAGGGCAATCCAACTTTCGCGGATATCGAAGGCAAACAAATCTGCAGCTACAAGCCCACCGTCACGCGCATTATTAATAAAGGCGACGAGGCGATAGCGGAATACACGCATGATCGCGTGTTCGACAATAATCTTTCAGTCGCCTGGCTCAATGACTACACCAAGCTGCAATCGCCTTCGATGATGTTCAAGAAGCTCAAGTCCAATTTGGACGGCTGGCGAGCCAGTGGTGGCGTCGACAAGGGTTATCGTCCAGCTAAAGCAACCTTCAAACTCTCAGGCGGCAACTGGATGGTTGTAACAGCGCCTTAGCGCACACATCTGGCGCGCACCGAATACATTGCGTATTCGGTGCGCTAGATAATTACTCGAAGTGAATATCGCCAGCGTCAAACTTACGCGCAATCGTTTCTGCTTCAATCGGGCACTGACTGCCTGATAAAAAGGCAGACCAGAACGCAGAATCAAACTTCTGGTACAGATAAAAATATCGACAAGCAAGAATCAAACTCGGCTGACTCCACACCGGACCCGGGCGCTTGCTGCCCTTGATGCCGTAGTGATCTTCCATCTGAAAAAACGTAACGGACTTCTTTGATTCCCATACGGCAGACAAGTAAGCGTAGAGCTCCTTCATCTGCGCAGCCGTAATCGCAAAAGAATCCTCGTACGGTTTGTGCCAGGAAGCGGACTCATGCAGTAAAGGGTAAGCGCTCTCAGCCCACGCATAAGCATAGGCGTCACTTACCGTTCTTTCGGCAGCGGTACTCGTGTAGAGCGCCAGAATCTGGAATCTCTGCAGCGAAAAAAGCATCTCGTTGAGCTTGTCCATTTAAATTCTACTCAGGTGAAATTTGTTCAGGCGGGATTGAACGGCCATCCCGGTTGTTTCTTTGGGCTGACATAGGGGGTGCATGCGATGCGCGTGGCGTTGTCATTCAAATCGGCAATCCATGCATCGCTATTCTTGCCATCGCGAGTCACCGCATACTCGATGGAGTATTGATGCCCAGCAAGAAAATCTGTTTTGCACTGCCAGCCGCTTGGCGAATACATGCCAGGGCGACGCCAACCCGCCATCACTTCATGTGTACCCGGTGGCAACGCCACTTGCGGCGCCCACATTCCGTGGCCGCTACCTTGAGGATTCACCCTGATTGGATTGTCATCGACCGACACCAACACATTCTCAGGATTGCCCACTGTTGATCGACTCACGAGCGCAACCTTATCCGCAGGCGCATCAAGTGGCGGGAAAGCATCAGCGTTGTACGCACCGTTGAGATAACCGCCCACAGTCGCGCAAGACACTAAGCACACAGGAACAATAAGAACAAAAGCCTTCTTCATTGATTCACTCCGTCAGGAGCAATCAAATAAGCATTTTGCATGCCATATTTAGGCGCAGATCACGCTTTGCTATCAATCTCGTCCGCTATCGATTGATAGGACCTCTTTTCTCACTAACTGTCGCGCGCACTTCAAAGGACACTGCATCAACTTCTTTTCCGTCCTTAGACAGCACTTGCAATCGATGCCGTCCGGGTCGCGGAACCCAGAGCTGCTTCTTTGACGCCATGCCGATGTCGCGCCCGTCTAGGACCCAGCGCGCGTTATCAGCACCCTCTGCTTCAAAAAGAACGTTCTGATGTGCCACGGGAATATCCGGATCCAACGCTGCGATCATGCCGTTAGCGGGCGCTCGAATATGTGCGCGCCCCAAACCGGTAGGCGTTGCACGAATCTCACTAAGCTCGGTGCCATCAATGAACCATTCATTACGAGCTGGTTCTTCGTGATCATGAAAAGTGATGCGCGATTGCACGATTCCGGATGGCGCCTTAGGCGATGCTGGTTCGCTACCACGTGATAAGGCTGTAATGATTTCTAGCCACGCAGGTGCAGCGCCAGTGACGCCAGACACGTTGTGCATTGGATCGCCTTCAAAGTTACCGACCCACACTGCAACGGTATAACGCGTTGTGTACCCAATGCACCAGTTGTCTCGCATGTTCTTGCTAGTGCCGGTTTTGACTGCGCTCCAGAATGGTGTCGACAAAGGTGAATCCAAACCGAAGCTTGCGGCTCTGGCACCATTGTCCGACAAGATGCTGCCAACGAGGTAAGCTGATTCAGGCGAAATGATCTGAGTGGATGTAGCGCGTTCATCGCCAGCTCGCAGACGAACAGGCGACCAACGTCCAGCATTCGCTAAGGTTCGATAAGCATTCGCTTGCTCTAGCAAACTGACTTCCGGAGCGCCCAGCGCCAGCGAGAAGCCATAGAACTCTCCCGATTCAGTCAGACCATTTCGATAACCAATATCGTGCAGACGATCGCGGAACGGCTCCAAGCCCACCAGCAACAAGGTGCGTACTGCTGGCACATTCAAAGATCCCGCCAGCGCTGAACGAACACTCACGTGGCCACGGAATTCATGGTCATAGTTTTGGGGAATGTAGAGACCCGCGCCGGTTTCCAGATTTACAGGGCTGTCATCCAACAACGACGCTGGCGTCAACAAGCGTTGCTCAAAAGCCAGACTGTATAAAAATGGTTTGAGTGTGGAGCCGGCCTGACGCAGCGCATTCACGCCATCAACAGCCCACGCGGTTGAGGAAGGCCCTGCACTTCCGACATAAGCGAGTACATCGCCGCTCTCGTTATCCAATACAACAGCGGCCGCATCGCGAACTTCGGCTGCTGAGAGCGCAGACAGTTGCGTCGCGAGCGCAGCGTAGACAAGGTTTTGAGTTGCGAGATCGACCGTACTGCTGACACGCTCGCCACCACGATGAACCAATGCACGCGCAAGATGCGGTGCCAATGTTTCGCTCATCAATGGCTTGAGTCCCCTGACCAAAGCACTCGTCGCCACTTGCATGTAAGGCTGGCAGTTAGTCTCCGATGCAATGCGGCAAGCACGTGCAGCAATCACCGACGCATTGGCTGCCGGGTTACGCAGCAATGCTGCGAGTACTGCGCCTTCATAACGATTCAAATGTGCCGCCGACTTTCCAAACATGGCCGTCGATGCAGTCTGCACGCCCAGCCATTCACTGCGAAAACTGACGAGGTTGAAATAGGCTTCGAGTATCTGCGGTTTGGTCCACGACGATTCAATCTGCCAAGCCACACGCATCTGTCGCCATTTTTGTTTGAGCCCGCGACGGCCACGCTGAGCCATTAACTCAGGATCAATTTTCGCTGCCAGCTGCATTGTGATCGTGCTGGCACCACGACGAATACGGTGCAGCGCGTAATCACGCAGACCGCCGAGTAGCGCAATGCCATCGACGCCACCATGCGTATCAAATCGATGATCTTCAGCCTGCCGCACCGGATCAATTACTGCTGGAGAGATTTGATCGAGTGGCACCCAACCGACACAGCGTCGCCCGTATTCCATGCGAACCTGTGCCAGCACATCGCCATGACGATCCAACAGCCAAGCATCAGAAGGTTGGTAATCCTTCTTCACCTGCGCGAAATCGGGTGGTGACGGTGGCGCAGTCAGGTACCAACTCGTAAAACCAAGAGCCAGCAATACCGCAACTGCACCAAACGCGATGAACCTTTTTCTCAAGGCGATTGAACCTTGAGTGGAGGGTTCGGTAGTTCACCAAACATTTCCGGTGCATACATGGCTTCGACGCGAGTCGTCGGCATCTGGAAATCACCCGGCGTATTCAAACGAATGGTGTATTCCAAACTGAATTTCCCTTTTGGAACGTACTCGTAATACGCGCGGTAGCTGTCCTGACGTTTCTCTTCGTACGCGAGCCAAGCAGCACCATCACGCTTTTGTCCACGAGCGAAGAGTGCTGAATCACCACCAAGGCCAGAACCGAGAATCATCGCACCGGGCGGCACCGGATCGTCGATGGCGACCCAAGTCATATCTGATTGCGCATCGATGTCGAGACGAATTTTCCACACATCACCGCGCGCATAGCCCTTGCCCTTCACTTCCACAGGCGTAATGGTTTTCTCCACGCGGTATCCGGTCGACAGCGGCTGCTTCAGCGGAATCGCTGCGCGTGATTGCACGATGGCCCAAGGTGCACCACTACCGTTCTGCGTCAGCGATAGATTCGCCGCGCCTTCCGGCCATGCAAAATCTATTTCTCCGCTGGGAGATTTCCAGTCGTGCTGTTTCTTCTCTTCACCCATTGCAGCCTGCACAGAACCCTGCACTGGCTCCTTCTGGAATTTCTCAGCGAATCGCTGAGCGGTCAAAACGCCCCATGCATTCGCCAGCGTGGTATCCCAATGACCACGCTTCTGACGTTGCCATGCACCACGCCACAAGCGCGGCAGATCGGCTTGCCACTCTGGTGTATTCAGAACCCGCAGCACAGCAATGTTCGCATTGCGATCAGCACTGGCCATCAACCACCACCAGGCATCATCACGTTCAGTCGAGAACGTCATGATCGTGCCTTGGAAATTGATTCTCGAACGCAGAATCTGCAATGCCTGCTTGAGACGCTCATCGCCCTTCTCAATACCTTGCACGCGTTGCAGCACACCAATCCAATCCAGTAGCGCGGAAGTCGGCAACAGATTCGGCTGGAACTGCAACACATTGACCCATTCAGGCTGCACGGCATCGTAACGAGCCAAAGCTTCTAGAGCAGCGAGCTTACGTTCGGTCTGGTCTTCACGATTCAACGGATTGCCACGTTGCAGGCGACCTTGCACGAATGCCTGCAGCGCATCGATCATGCGCTTGCGAGGATCGGCTGCAATCTCCCATTTCTTTTCATGCGTGATCGCGAGGACATAGGCGGTCAATGCATCGCTGCCATCAAGCCACTGCGCCGGGTAATAACGCAGCAGGCCATCGCGATCCAGAAACACGGGCATGTCTGACTTCACGCTCTCCCAAGCAATAGCGTCACCCATTGCAATCGCACGTGATAGACGCTGCTCAATGCAATTCCATGGATAGACACCCATGTAGTCGCGCACGCCATCAAGCGAACCGCCGAGCTGACTCATCAACTCAACATGAATGCCACCGCGCCCGGGCACGGCATCTTCTGGGCGCTGTACAAACAACTGATACGGCTTATCGAGTTGCGTCAGTGTCGCTTGATAGACACGAACGGGATAGGCCTGCATCACCGTCTGTTTCGTCTTGACGCGATCCGAAGCCGCTCCAGCGTTTGCACGAACTTCCCATACCAGTTCACGGCTATTGATCGGAACCGTGATATCCCAGCTCGCTTCACGCGCCTCACCTGCAGGAATATCCAACACACGCTCAGGCAAGGAATTGCCTTGCATCGTCGCATTGACGGAGGTGTGCATCGCGGCATTCGTCGCATTGCGAACGGTATATGCCGCGCGGAATTGATCACCTTCACGTACGACAACGGGCATTGCAGGAACTAGTTCCAGATCCTGATGCGTGCGTATCGATGCAGTACCTGTACCAAATTGCCCAGTGCCCAAACTTGCAACCGCCACAAGTCTGAATGAGGTCAAGGCGTCGTTCAGCGGTACAGGAATTGTCGCCTGCCCTTGGTTGTCCAGCTTCACGCGACCTTTCCATAACAATAAGGTGTCAAAAACTTCACGCGCGCCGGAGCGACCACCACCACCGCCCGGCGGCGCAGTCTTGCGACCATACTGACGTTTACCGACGACTTGAAGCTGCGCAGTAGACGTCAGCACCGATAAAGGTCGTGGCGCCATCATGGCCTGCAGAATATTCCAAGTGTCGTTCGGCTGAAGTTCCAACAAAGCATCATCGACGGCAGCGAATGCAATCTCGCCGCCTTTGGCTGGCTGACCATCAGGCTTTTTAACGGTCACAACAACAGTGGCTTTGTCGCGAATCTGATAGGTCGGTTTATCAGGACTGACATCAACCTGTAGTCGATGCGCTTTGAGTCCGACTGAAATATTGGCGATACCCAAACGGAACGCCGGTCTCGAAAGATCCGTTAAAGAAGTTGGCGGCGCGGCCAGATATTTTGATGCTGGCTCAGGTTTTACCGGTTGTAGCTTGGCAAGGAATCCGCGCGCAGCCACGGCAAGATTCTGCAGCCAACCATCCGTAGGTCGACCGCGCACTGCAAGCACAGACACAAAAACGTTTGGCGCATAGCTGCCCTTCAGCGGTACTTCAATGATGGGCTTCTCACCGTCGAGCTTGGTCACGAACTGTTCAAGCACGCCTTCACGCTCAACCGTGACCAACGCATTCGCACTGCGGAATGGCATGCGTACTTGGAAGCGCGCGACTTCATCGGGTTGATATTCTTTTTTCTCTGGCAGCAAATCCATGCGGTCATTCGCCTGCTGCGAGAACCACCAGTCGTCTTTGCCCGCCACCCATACCGACAATACCGAGCGTGTTTCCTTACCCTTGGCATCACGTGCCTTGGCTTGCAGAACAATTTCACCGGAGACACCAGGCGCGAAGTGGCATGTCGCCATACCCAATTCATCGGAAGTCGCCGCACAGGTCATCGGCAATCGTTTGATCTTGCGTGTGTGAGCGTAAGAATAGAAACCACCAATCAAACGCTTGCGATACGAATGCGTTTCCTGCTGAAAAACTTCAACGTTAACCGGAACCTTGGATAACGGAACGCCTTTTGTATTCAGCACCGCAATACGCACGTTGACGTTGTCACTGGAAGAAACCCAGCCTTCGGTTTTCAATCCGACAGTGACAGCTGAGGGCCAGAGCGGAACACGGCGAGCCACCGTCAAGATCTGACCATTGGGGTCGCTGTATTCCATTTCGGTCAGCAACTCTTGCGCGCTCTTCACCAAAGGAATCGGCGCCGTTACTCGCGCGGCACCCATCTTGTCCAAGGTCAGTGGAATGGTCTGCGCGGGCTGAGCTTGCTGGCCTGTAGCACGCGTTCCCTGATCGTCGAACTCGTCAAAAGCACCACCTTCAGAAGTTTCCACCAAGCCTTCACGTACGGCTTCTCCACCAAAACTAAATTCGTCGTAGTGTTTGAAGCTGACGGCGCGCGGTTGCACCAGCGTACGAAGCTTGACTGGCAAATTGGCCGCACCACCGCCAGAGAGATAATTCACTTGCAGATCTAGCGTTGCAGAACGTGCAGCCACAAGCGGCGCTTTTGGAATCTGAATCTGGGCGCGCGCCGTTGGCAACTTGAATTGCTCAACGCGGAATTGACCGCTGTTAATCGATGTATTGCCCTGCTTCAGGCTCATCTGATAAATGCCCAGTGGCGCATCTTTGGGAATGACCCATTGGTTCTCACCAATACCGATCGCATCCATTTTTAGCGGCAGCTCAAAAGTCTTGCCACTGCCCTCATGCATGATCACCAACTGATTCGGCATTGCCTTGGGCAGGCGCAAACCACTGCTGGTTGGTTCACGCACATAGTGCTTCATCGAAACCGTTTCGCCTGCGTGATACAAGGCGCGATCAAGCACTGTGTGGTTATAACTCTGCGCATCGCCGTAGAGACTACTGGCGATATTGCCGAAGTCCGATGGCGCAATGCCTTCATTCCATGAACTCAGTACAAAACTGAAATCGCTACCTTCACGCGCGCTAACCAAAAGCTCTGGCGATGAGCCGCCGGTACAACTGACCCACTGGCGCGGTGGTGGCAAGCTTTCGGTAATGCGCGCGATGCCATTGCGATCAGCCTGGCCTTTCCACAAAACAGCACCACTGCAGGCATTGAACACTGACACAGTGGCATTACTCACCGAAGATCCATCATGCAAACGCGTGACCCACACACTTGATGATTCCAGACCCCACTGGAAATGCACGGACAGATCCGTCACCAGCGCCATCGTTGGAACGTAATAAGGTTTGTTCTTGCCGTGTAGCGCCTGGCCTAGTTTTGGACTCTCCAGCTCCACAACGTAGAGGCCCGCATTTTTAAGATCAATAGGCGCGACTTCAAACGCTCGCGCACCCAGTGGCTTAATCACTGGCAAAGACTTAGCCTGCGGGTCGCCCTTCAATACTGAATTGGTTCCCGGCAGTATTTCGCCGCCATCACTCCATTCACTCTGGGTGGCTTTGCGTATACGACTAATCCATTCGTAAATATCTTGCTCACGCTCAATCCGGCGACTGCGTGCCGCAATGCTGACTGCTCCCTTGGGAGCGCCATCGAGATTACGCAAGGAAACAGGCAGTACGCCGCCCTCATTCAACTCAAGGATTCCGAACTGCCCCGAGAACTTTGCCAGTGGTGGCGCTTCATCAGTCGCCACTTCCAGTGGAAAGCGCTTGGCATTGGAGAGCTTTCTGCCCGCGTCATCCTTGATATCAAGTGGCAAAACAATTTTGTACTTGGCGCGCTCAGCAAAAGGCCCTTTAAAGGTCACCGCCTCAACGCGATCTTCCTTGATAGCTTCTGGCTTGAATTGAGTTCCATCGGCTGCAACAAGCGCAATGCCATTGGCCAGATTGCGTGAAATCGGTGCCGAGAAACTCAAAGAGACCGGCAGCATTGGCAAACAGCCCGCATTGGTATTGGCACGCTGGCAGTTAAAGCGAGCCGTGAATTCTGGCCGCACTTGATAACCAAAGCGCTGCTCATCAGAAGTTTGCACGCCATCCGACGTTGCAATACCTTTTCCCCACACCAAGCTAATCTGGTGCGCAGCGGGCAAGCGACGACGGCATTGAACAACAGCGAATTTCTTCTCGCCGTCATCAAGTTGCTTTTGAGTTTGAAGCTTGCCTCGACCCAGAAGCTGGCCGTCTGCATCTCGCACAATGAACAGATTCAGATACTCGTATCCCAGCAGTCGGCGTTGCGCCAAAACTTTCTTGCGTTCTTGATCACGCAGTACACGAACAGGAATCCGCTCATTTACACCATCAACTTCGCACCATGCATTTTTACCAACAGATGCAGAAGTCGCAGCCGCATCGAGTGAAAGAATGAATATCTGGTTCTCATCAATGCTTTCATCACCATCGCTAGGTAAGGCACGCACGATGGCAGGCCCGCCAGTATTGAAGGAGAACGTGGAGTCGCCAGTTAAGGGACTTCCAGAGAGATCCTTGAAATCAGGCAATACCGTGAACTGGCATGAAATGCCCGCTGGCATGTCTTGCTTAAAATCGTAGACCCAGTTGCGGCCATCAGCCCAGCGTCCGGCACCTGCAGCGGAACAGTCAATCTTGAATGGCGCTGCAAGCCGTGGATCGCCAAACTTAACAACGTCCTCGGAGAATCGGGCAGCAACCTGACGAACTTTCTTGATCTCACCCTGAGGAGAGAACGTCTCTACTTGCGCTGAAAAGGCAACAAGTGGAAACAGCAAAGCACAGAGCGCCACTAAATGACTGTTGTTTTTCATTCTCTCCACCATGCACTAACCGGTAATGCAATTTTTCTTGCCACGGTCAGGTTTATTTTTAGGGGTTGGAGAGACTAATTTACCTCAGGATTGGGGCAATCTGTTGAGAAGTATGTCTTTCAGTTAAGGGCAATCGAAAAAAAGCGACAGCCCACTTAAAAGCCTTACTGCCCGCCCGCCTAAACAGGCGAACAGACAGGCATCTTTTAGGGATGACAGTTATCCATGAGGTGACTTACCCAGACTTTCCATTCACAGAATGACTTTTACCGGAAGTCACGGATTTTTCTTTAACAACCAGCTTGCTAGCTTCACGCTTGGTCATTACCTCATGAATCTGCTCTTGAGCGGTTTCATGTAGCGCCTGCTTCAAATCGGCATCAATCTTTGGCGGCGGCGTCTTAGAAGACTGTGCTGGCTCCTGCTGCTGGAACTGCTGGTAACGCTGCTCAACCTCAGGCCAGTTCGTAATAGCCCACCAATTCTTCAGGTACTCGGGACGCCGGTTCTCATGCTTCAAGTAATACGCGTGTTCCCAAACATCGTTTAGCAACAGCGGGTGATAGCCCGATGACAAGGGATTGTCATGGCCACTGGTCGCGAGGATCTGAAGCTTATCGTTGCCGCGCTTGTCCACAACGAGCCAAGCCCAGCCTGAACCAAAGAGCTTTGTTCCAGCTTTTTCAAATTCTGCCTTGAAATTTTCATAGCCAGAGAAATCACGATCAATAGCAGCTAACAGCGGGCCGGATGGGAAACCGCCACCACTGGCGTCCATCGAGCGCCAGAACATGCCGTGATTGACGTGGCCGCCGGCGTTATTGCGAACGGCTGTTCGAATCGCTTCAGGAACTTCATTCAAGTTCATCAACAACCACTCGGCGGTTTGACTTTGAAGTTCTGGGGCTTCTTCCAACGCTTTGTTGAGAGCCTTCACGTATGACGCATGATGCATATCGTGATGCAGCTTCATCGTGCGTTGATCGATATGAGGCTCTAAAGCGTCAACTGCATAAGGAAGATCGGGAAGAACATGTTTCATGGCGCGACTCCTGCGACACACGGCATTCAACATCCGTGTCATCTCTTAGATTCGATAGGCTTGCTGTGTAATTCATGCAAGTGAAACAAGCCTCGCCCATCGATGAGAGTTCGTCTGTTCGCGTTCACACATAAGAAATCTGTATGCGCTAACGAACAGAGATGGTTGGCAGATATGAGTAAGGTTTTTACTTCACTGATCCATCTATATTCGGAGCCGTCATGAATAAGAAAGCATCTGCAGCTTGGAAAGGCAGCCTGAAAGAAGGCGGCGGCACTATCTCAACCGAGACGGGTGTTTTGAAAGACGCACCCTATGGATTCAACGCCCGGTTTGAAGGCGGCAAAGGAACCAACCCCGAGGAATTGATTGGCGCAGCGCATGCAGGATGCTTTTCGATGGCTTTGTCGATGATGCTTGGCAATGCTGGGCTCACTGCAAATAAAATCGAGACCCAAGCCGAAGTAACACTTGAAAAGGTTAACGACGCCTACGAAATCACGAAGATTCATTTAAGCGTTGTCGCAGACATTCCCGGAACAGACGCAAAGACATTTGAAGAAATCGCGAATAAAGCGAAGGCCGATTGCCCGGTATCAAAACTCTTGAAGGCTACGATTACCCTCGACGCAACGCTTTCCTGAGCTGATTGGGCGCAGATAAAATATCTGCACCCTCACAATCAGGCTTCTATCCCCAGTAACGTGTACGTTCGTAGTGCTGATAAAGACTTTCTTCATAGATACGCGAGAAGTCGATCTCTGAATTGTATTCAGGCGCGCTTTTCACCGTATCTCGCGTCACATCGACGCTCACAGTTTTCTCTGACCAGCTTAGCGTCTTAATCCACTGCGGCGGAATCACCACGTGCTTGCCGGGCCACCAGTCGCGTGTGTCGACAACGAGATAGCGAACCGCCCAGCTATCATCTTCAATCAAGAAGTCTTCCAGATGACCGATTGAATCGTCGGAAGCTTGAAGGTGATAACCCGACACTTCTTTAATGCTCTGCAAGTGTGGATCGCCATCAGCCACTGCGTTTCCAGCAGACACTTTGCTGGGCACAACATCATCAACCGGAATCATCGGAAATGGTGCCGAACCCCAAAGCATGAGGCCACTCCAATATTCCGGGTAGCCGTAGTATTCGCCGAGATCGACTTCATGTTGCCGCGAAACCGGCATTTGAGTGTCGATGCTTGGGCTATTTTCGATCTGTTCTTTGGTTAATCTCAAGGAGACCACGCGGCGATCACGATCGATATGTGCGATCGTAAAAGGCGAGATCAATACCTTGCGATCAGCGAGCCAGCCCCCGGTGTCAACCACCAGATAACGCACTGCCCAATACTGATCATCAAAGTAGACGTCCTTAATCTTGCCGACGTCTCCGTTGGTCGCACTAATAGACATGCCGATGAGTTTGTCCAAGCGATATAGCATCAGTCATCTCCAGGAGGTTGTGGGTGTATGTCTCCTATGCTCGGAGTTTCAACACCATTGAGTGAACTGTCCGTGCGCTATCGAACTGAGATGCATGAATTGTCCGATTACATTGACCAGACATTCATCGTCATTGTGTGAGGGTTGAGCCATGGAAACTTATGCAATGCTACAAACCGCTGCTGCGCTATTTGGCTTAGCTGCCCTTGGCGGTTTGCTGATGGCAGGAATACGTCTCAGTGGCCGCCCGCATCCTCCGGCTTGGCTTGCCATGGGCCATGGTTTATTGGCAGTCGCTGGTTTGACGCTGTTGATCTACGCCGCTGTAGCGGGTGGCATCCCGCAAATCGCAGAAATCGCCTTAGCATTTTTTATCATCGCTGCTGCCGGCGGCGCAGTCATGAATCTGCTTTTTCACTGGAAGCAATTACCACTGCCTATCGCGCTGATGATTGGCCACGGACTACTTGCAGTCGCAGGATTTGGACTATTACTAACCTGCATTATTCAGCAGCCGCTCGCTTTATAAAGCAGGACGCTACTGAACTAGCTCGCTTTAACGTCCGGCAGCAGACGATCAAATTCTTTCTTGACCACGAAGTAACATTCGCAGGCGGCTTTTTCCAAACGCGGACGATCAAGCACGGTCATCGTGCCATTGTCGTAAGTGATTAATTTCGCCGCCTGCAGAGCGCCCACTGCGTCACCCACACCATCACGACGTACGCCCAACATATTGGCGATCAGCCCTTGCGTCATCATCAGTTTACTTTCTGGCAATCGATCAAGCCCGAGCAGAAGCCAGCGGATGAGTTGTTGTGGCACAGAGTGATGCTTGTTACATGCGGCCGTCTGTACCGTCTGAGTTAGCAAGGCCTGCGCATAGCGCAGCAATAAATTCTGCAAAGCCTCGGAACGCTTGAACTCTTGCTTCAAGGTTACAGCCTTAAGTCTGAATGCAAATCCATCGCTCTGCACCACTGCGCGGCCGATAGTGGCTTCACCACCCATGAACAGGGCAACACCCACCATACCCTCATTGCCGACCATGGCCGTCTCAGAAGAATCACCATCCAACATCACATACAACAAAGACACAATGCAGTCGATTGGGAAATAAGCGTACTCAAGGGCGAGTCCCGATTCGTACACGACCTCACCAAGCTTCAACGACACTAGTTCCAAGTGAGGAAATAAACGCTCTTGCTCTGGCTGTGGAAGGCTGGCTAGCAAACGGTTGTTCTGTGATTGAGCGGACAATTTGCAGACCTCACGATAAAGATGAAGTGCCTGCATGAAAACGACAACGGTGGACACAATCCCGTCGCTTCCATTGATACAGCAACCGATTTAAGCGTCTGTACGCTTGCGTACGCGCAGTTGTTTCAGGAGAAATCTTTCACGCGCTATGTGGGATGACAGACCGATGTCGCGCTTATTGAGGAGAACAATCCAGATAGATATTTCTACAAGTGATCAATCTTAGGAGATACGTCATGCTCGGTCCCATTCTATTAATCGTTTCAATTATTTTTCTGATTGGCGCACTACCAGCGTGGCCTCACAGCAGAGAATGGGGCTACTTTCCCAGCAGCGGCCTAGCCCTCGTTGCCATCATCGTTCTCGCCCTATTACTGATGGGCCATATCTGAGTCAGGAAGCAACAACATGAACTCCGAAACTCAAATAGTTCGACCGATACGCGATCCCGCCGAAAAACACTCGGTTCAGTTGAAGCGTGATCTTCAACTGATGAAAGACTATTTAATGATGTGCACGCGCAAGGAAGACTGGCACGGAGTGATGGATGCCTCGGCGGACATACGAGAAATCGTAGCCAAGCTTTCTATACTGACGCCCCCTGCGCGGCATGAACATGCCTTCAAGGACGAAGCCTAATGGAAGATTTTACTTCCACTCAAAGCTGAAGCCCGCCATCGCAGTGCGATCGGTACCCGGATAGTAGAAGCGTCCATTGCCATCGTTGACGCTAATCGCGCTGACATAACTCTTATCAAGAAGATTATCGACGCGTACAAAGGTACGGACACGCCAGCGCGGAAGTACAAACACATAACCTGTATCCAGACCGAGCAGACCATAGCTCGGCGCATAAACAGTGTTGGTGTCATTGGCCGCAATCTTACTTAGATACTGACCATTCAATCCCGCATGCCAACCCGTCTCACCGCCCCAACGTAGCGCGACGAATGCATTGGATTGCGGCACGCCCGGCAAGCGATTACCAACAGCCACCGGAACGGTCGGCGTGGTACAGCCCGGGCCAGCGCAAGTTAAATAGGCTTCGCGCACTGTCGCATCAACATAGGTATAGGCCAGCTGCAATTTCCAGTCAGTAGCCAGCTCAGTATCAAGCCCCGCTTCCACGCCCCTACGTCGCGTGCTGCCGACGTTCTGATACGTCGAACGGCCAAAGGTATTGCTCGCAATTACCAGTTCCTTACGCGTGATCGCGCCAAACACAGCGACATTGGCTTGCGTGTGCGTAGCTAAACGAAACTTGGCGCCGACTTCGCCATTGTTGCTGCGTGCAGGCTTCAAACCAAAGTTGAGACCTGCGCTGCCATCAAGACGATAAGAAAGCTGGTCGATCGTCGGCGTTTGAAAACCTGCTCCATATGAAGCGTGCAAATTCATCCAAGGTTTTACTTTATACAACAAGCCTGCGACTGGAGTGGTCGCTACATAGTGTTTGCTGCCGCTGGTATCTGGGTGATTAACATCGACTGGATACTGATCATCGGAATCGAAATTAACCTGACTCCGACGAACACCAGCGAATGCCAACCACTGCTCGGCAAACGCCCAGTTTGCTTCTAGGTATTGATCAAAGTTATAGACATTGTTGCGCTCATCACGACGCAGCGTGCCTTGAACGCCAAGGTCGGTAACGCTAGTGAAGTTGTTGTAGCCCTTGCGATGCTGATTGAAATTATCGAAGGTCAATCCAGCCACAACATTAAATGGCCGTTCCAAGAAATTACTTTTATAAGTCCAGCGTGCATCGCCACCGCTGTAAATATTATTCAGATTAATCGCACCACCAGGGCTTGCCGCTGCTAACTGATTGGCTCTTGGAATCGAGAGAAACTGCGTAATCAGTCGCTGACCGTAATAGGTCAGCACACGAAAACTCTGCGCGTCGCTGGGTTTGTACTCATACACCGCACCCAACTGTGCCTGCTGCGTGCTTTTGCGTGTGTTGTAAGTGTTCGCCGGTGCCGCCACCTGACGAGGATTGGCATCAAACATGGCCGGAGTAAGGCCCATTGGATCTTGCACCAATGGCGCAGATAAAAAGTTGCCGAGCAGACTTAAGCGACTGCGCTCACTGAGCTGAAAATTAACCTTGCCATTAAACGATTCACGCCGCGCACGCGCATGTTGGCGATAACCGTCGGTGTAGAAATGCGTGAAGTGAAGGTTGTAATCCGTAATGCCTTTGGTGCCGCTGGTACCTAGGTCTGCACGATAAGTCCCGTAACTGCCGCCAGTTGCGCCGCCACTGATCGTCGGTACTTCAGCGCCATCGGCGGTGTAGATCGCAATCACGCCACCTGCAGAATTTCCGTAGAGCGTTGAGAAAGGTCCACGCAATACTTCAACGCGATCCGCAGAGGCATAGTTGAAATTGCTGACAGCGCCCTGCCCGTCCGGCTGTGTCGCTGGAATGTCATCGACATAAAGACGCACACCGAGGATGCCGAAAGTCGAGTTGGCACCAAAGCCACGAATAGAAACTTGTTCTTCCTGCGCGTAATCCTGTCGATTGCGCGCCAGCAAACCGGGCACAGCGCGCACGCCTTCTGACAGATTTACGCCGAGCGTGTCGTTGCTAAACGTTTCGCCCGACACCACGCTGATTGATGCCGGAACGTTGTAAGGCGTCTCTGCGATACGCGTGGCGGTAACGGTGACGGTGCCAAGTTCCTGCGGAGCTGGTTCAGCGGCGGAAGCATTGGTAATACAAAGCCCCGCAGCAATAACGCTTGCGATCTGCATCGCGACACGTGAACCAGACCATCCGAATCCATTCGAGCTTAAATCAGACATTTAAAGGCAATCACTCGCGATATGAATCCGGGATGGTGCAGGAACTGGCACCCATCAATCAACCCATTACATAAGTCGATTTCAACTGTTGATAGCCAGACAACGCTTCCGGACCCAGCTCACGGCCAAGGCCACTAGCCTTCACCCCACCGAAAGGTGAACCCACCGATGGCGCATAACCGTTGATGCCAACAGTGCCGGTCTGGACTCGACTTGCTACGCGCAGAGCACGTTCAGGATCAGCGCTCCAAACGGTTCCACCGAGACCATAGATGGTGTCGTTGGCGATGCGGATGGCATCGGCCTCGTCTTTATACGGAATCACGGCCAGCACTGGCCCGAAGATTTCTTCGCGTGCAATCAGCGATTCATTGTTCACATCGGAGAAAACAGTCGGTTGCACAAACCAGCCACGCTTCAGATTTTGTGGGCGACCGCCACCGACAACCAAACGGCCTTCGGCTTTTCCTTTGGAGATGAAACCTTCAACGCGATCGCGATGCGCCGACGATGCCATCGGACCAATGTGCGTCGCAGCATCAAGCGGATCGCCAACGGTCAGGCCAGACACCGTTGATGCAATCGCATCGACGATATCTTTGTAGCGATTCGCTGGCGCCAGAATGCGCGTGCAACTGAAGCAAGTCTGTCCATTGTTGATCAGCGATACCATCGGCAGATTCGCCAGCACCTGACTCATATCCGCATCATCAAGAATGACTGCCGCAGACTTGCCACCCAGCTCCAGCGTGACAGGACGCAGCAATTCGCCGCATGCGCGCGCAACCAAACGACCTGCTGCGGTCGAACCGGTGAAAGCTACTTTGTCGACGCCCGGATGCGAAACCAGATACGCACCCACTTCGCGATCAGCTGCAACCCAATTGATCACACCCGCTGGAACCTTGGCCTCAATCGCAGCTTCTGCAATCAGATAGCTATCCAACACCGTTCCTGGCGAAGGTTTAATCACAACCGTGCAACCTGCGGCCATTGCCGGAGCAATCTTGCTCATCGCCAATGCCACTGGATAGTTCCAAGGCACAATCGCTGCAACCACGCCGATTGGGCTGCGCGTAACAATCGTTTCCTTGCCCATCTGCGAAGGACGCTTCTCTTCAGTCTGAAGACTTGAAATAAGTTCTGCGTAATAACCGAGCAGACCAACCGGCAGAGAGCCTTCAAACATTGCGGCCAGTGCTGAGGGCATGCCGTTTTGCATGCTGACAAGGCGAGCAATTTGATCTGCACGCTTGGTCAGTGCTTCAGCAAAGCGCCCCATCGTTGCGGCACGCTCAGCAACTGATGAGGTCGCCCATCCAGATTTATCGAAAGCATGACGCGCTGCAGCTACTGCGCGATCAACGTCGGCCTGCACGGCTTCTGGCACGGAGCCCAGACTTTCTTCCGTCGTGGCGTTGATGATTTCAAAGCGTCGGCTTGAAGAAGGCTTAACCCATTCGCCACCGATGAAAAATTCGTTACGGCTGTAATTGCTCATTTCTTTTTCCTATCGCTGAGCGAAGCGAATCTGCCACCCCGCGTAAGCGGGAGTAGCAGGCAGATTCGATTCGGAATTTACTGGTGAGTGATTTCTACAACCGAACTATTTCGCCTTGGCGGATAGGTCAGCCTGTAAATCATTAGCGCGTTTGATGATGTACTGATGCACGGCTTCAACATCTTCCGGTTTCAGCGTGTCAGAGAATCCAGGCATGCCTTTAGCGCGATATGCGCCAGCGACAATGCCGGCAAAGATGTCGTGCTTCTCTTGCGTCAGATAACGCAGATCAGGAATGACTGAACCCGCAAGCGTGTTCGGACCGTGGCACATGCCGCAATGACCGTTATAAAGATCGCGACCTTTATTAATCGTCGCGGCATCTGCAGTTACTGTGGGTTGCTTAGGCTGAATCTTTGGCTCGTTCTTAGGCGGAGCGAGCTTGAGTGTGCCGCCAATCTTGTACGTCAGCACACGCGCTTCCGACTTCACTTTTGCTGGCTCTGAAAGTCCACCCAGCGCCAGCGGGAATGCACCGCCCCAACCTGCTTCCACGGTGACGTATTGCTCGCCGTTGATCTCAAAGGTCACAGGGCCAGCCATCACACCGGTGTTGGCTGGCGTTTCCCAAAGCTTCTTGCCGTTCTTGGCGTCATACGCAACAAAACGACCGTCTGCTGTTCCTTGGAAAACCAGATTGCCTGCCGTGCTCAAAGTGCCGCCGTTCCACACGGTGACGTAGCTCTGACGCCAGACTTCTTTCTTCGCAACAGGGTCCCATGCAATCAGATGACCTTTCTGCATGTCCATCACGCCCTGCAATGCCTTCGCATCATTCTCAGGCAATGCGATTGGCGCCGAGCCCATATGCCAGTTGCCCTTGCCCGTGAACTTCTGCTTTTGATCTGGCACGTAAAGCGCAATCGCTTCTTGCATCGGGATGTAGACCAAACCCGTTTCAGGATTGAACGACATCGGCTGCCAGTTGTGCGCACCCAGCGGACCCGGGCTCACCAGCGCAGGCTTCTTCGCCCAATCAGCGGCAGGATTTTCAACCGGACGACCGGTCTTCATATCCACATGCGATGCCCAATTTGCTGGGCCGTATTTTTCTGCCGAGATCAATTCACCCGTGGTGCGATCAATCACGTAGAAGAAACCGTTCTTCGGCGCCTGCATCAGCACCTTGCGAACCTTATCACCAAACTTCAAATCAGCCAGGATGATGTGCTGCGTCGCGGTGTAATCCCATGTGTCGCCCGGTGTCGTTTGGTAATGCCAAACGTATTCGCCGGTATCCGGTCTCACGGCCATGATCGACGACAGGAACAAGTTGTCGCCGCCACCTGGGCTACGCACCGCGCGATTCCACATTGAACCGTTGCCTGTACCGACATAGAGCAGATCAAGATCCGGGTCATAGGCCATCGAGTCCCAAGCCGTACCGCCACCGCCATTGCTCCACCACTCCTTGCCCTTCCACGTTGGCAGTGCAAGCTTCATCGCCGCATCTTCAGCAGGCTTGGCTGGATCACCCGGCACAGTGAAGAAGCGCCAGATCATTTTTCCGTCTACAGCGTCGTAAGCACTGACGTAACCGCGAACGCCAAGCTCAGCACCACCATTGCCGATGATGACTTTGCCTTTGATGATTCGCGGCGCACCAGTGATCGTGTAGCTTCTGTTGTGATCAAGAACGGTATCGACGTCCCAAACTTTTGCACCGGTTGCAGCATCGAGTGCAATCAAGCGACCGTCATACGCGCCGACATAAACCTTGCCTTTCCAAACGGCAACGCCGCGGTTGGCAACGTCACAGCAACCATCGCGATCTTTATCGCGTGGCACTTGCGGATCGAACTTCCACAGTTCTTTGCCGGTGACTGGATCAAGCGCGCTAACGATTGAATAAGCGCCAGTCACATACATGGTGCCGTCGACAATAATCGGCGTGCCTTCTGTCGCGCGATCAACGTCTAACTTATACGTCCATGCCAGACCTAATTTGCTGACGTTCTCGGCAGTGATTTTTTTCAGCGGGCTGAAGCGCTGCTCACTGTAGGTTCTGCCCGTGCTCAACCAAGAGCCCGGTTCACTGTCGGCAGCAATAATGCGCGCGCCGTCTACAGTTGCACCCGGCACCGCTTTGGCTGCCGCTGGTGCGCTGGCATTCGTAGGTGCTGGCTTGTTACAGCCCGCTGCAATCACCAATAAACAGGACAGCATTGCAACGACTATGCGTTGTTTTTTCATTGTGCTCTCGCTCCTTTAGGCCCTAACATTTACTGATATTTACGGTCACTTACTGTGTAATAAATCCACGATATCCGTCTGCCGCCACTTGATCACACAATTGGCGATATGTACCCACCCCACCGATATAAGGCATAAAGACTCGCGGTTTGCCTTTGACATTCGCGCCGAGGTACCAGGTATTACCTAGCGGGAAGAGCGTCATGTTGGCTACTTCGTTGACGTGGCTCACCCACTGATTTTCGGCTTCTGTGTCTGCCTCAATCAGCTGCTTATCTTGTTTACCCATGTAGGCCAGACAGTCGGCAATCCACTCCACGTGTTGCTCAATTGAATTCACCATATTGCTCAGCACCGCCGGGCTACCAGGCCCAGTGACGGTGAACAGATTTGGAAATCCTGCCGTCATCAAACCCATCATCGTGCGTGGGCCTTCTGACCATTTCGATTGAAGCGTCACGCCGCCACGTCCACGAATATCAATCGCGAGCAGCGCGCCCGTCATCGCGTCATAACCCGTGGCGAAGACCAGGCAATCCAGTTCTTGAACGCCGCTTTCTGTCTCCACGCCGTTCGACACAATCTGCTTGATTGGGTCCTTTTGTAGATTTTTCAGCGTGACGTTTTTGCGATTAAAAGTTTCGTAATAGTTGGTATCAATACAAAGTCTGCGAGTGCCTGCGTACTGTGAACGTGGAATCAACTGTTCAGCCAACTCAGGATCGTTCACACGCGAGCGGATGCGGTCTGCAAGAAAATCCTGCGTGGTCTGATTCGCTTCTTTACTCACCAGCACATCGCCGAATGCAACCATCAGCGCGAATGGCTTGCCCTGATCGTAAATCGATTGATAAATTCTTGTGCGTTCAGCGGCATCGACGTCGAACACTGACATTGCGTAAGTCGGCGCAGGAATACCAACCATATGCTGGCGAGCTTCCTGACGCAGCTGCTCATAATTATCTTTAACGCCACGCACGTAATCTGGCTTAAGTTTACTGTTGTGCGCAGGCAGGCTGTAGCTAGGCGTACGTTGGAACACATAAAGATGTTCGGCCTGCTCAGCCAGAATTGGAATGGTCTGAATTCCTGAAGAACCGGTGCCGATTACGCCAACGCGCTTGCCAGCAAAATCAGGTGCCTTCTCCGGCCATTGCGCCGTGTGATAAACCTCGCCTTTGAAGTTTTCCACACCGGGGATGCCGGGATCTTTCGGATGAGACAAACAACCGGTCGCCATCACCACATACTTAGAGCGTAGTGGTGCATGGCCTTCAACTTCAGCGCCCCATGTGCCGGTTGCTTCATCAAAAGACAAAGACAGCACTTTGGTGTTGAAGGAAATATCGCGACGCAGATCAAAGCGATCAGCAACATGATTAGCGTAGCGAAGAATTTCTGGCTGCGAGGCGTAGCGCTCAGACCAATTCCATTCCTCTTGAAGTTCCTTGTCGAAGGAGAAGGAGTATTCGACGCTCTCGACGTCGCAGTGCAAACCGGGATAGCGATTCCAATACCAAGTGCCACCAACCGAGGAACCCTTCTCGATGACGCGCGCCGTCAGACCCAAGCGGCGACACTTATAAAGCATGTACATGCCCGACCAACCGGCACCGACGATCAGAACGTCGTATGTGCTTTGGGAATTAGATTTGCTCTGATCGCTACTCATCGTGTGACCCCTTTGATCAAATGCGGCACACGCCGCGTTTTGGGACAATTAACGAGAGGGATAGATCTAGAGCGCACTGATGCCATGCGCTCAATGCAGCAAACCGGATCAACCCGGGCCTACTGCAGCATTCGTTCTACATTCGCCAGCAGCCTACTTTGAGCCGCTGGGCCTCTCTCTCAGGGTCATACTATGAACCGGCTTGAGGCAGTCGTACTACCCGAAACGGGTAGTCTCAGGGATAGAGGCTAAGGGGATCCCTGCGGACTATCGTCCTTCGCATCGGTTTCAGCTTCAGGTTCTTCAGGCAGGTCCTTCACGCTGTCAGCACCCCAGGCCGCCGTAAGGCCTTCCGCAGTCATGGACTGTGAAGGCTGAAAAGTTGCGCGTTGATCTGATCTGCCCGCGCGTCGCTGATTGCGGACATTGCCAGATTCGACATGCGGCTCCGTCAATGCAGGCGGCGCAGTTGCCGCTACATCGGACGTTCGCGACGCTCTGCGAAACACATAGCGCTGCCCATCCTTTATGGCGATCAAGGCATCAGCTTCGATAACCTCAACTTTAAAACCCTCGGGCAGCACATCGTTCGTTCTGTAAATCTGCGTCAGTTCTGAGCGCGTATCCAGCAGCCAGGCTTTGGATCGGGTGCTATCGACTTCGAGCAGCGTGCCGACCAGCAGCAAATTCGCAGGCGGCAGCGTGGCGGAAGTCTGGTGAAGACGACTGCCCTGCAGTTCGGCCGAAGTTGGCGTGCTAGCTTGCATCGTCGTCACAAGCTGATCGTTGATCTGCGAGTTTACTGATTCGGCAGACCCTAGCCAGTAACCCAAGCCAACGCCCACCAGTAGTCCAATGGCCAGTGTGATTGCGGTTGAACGAGAGGAAGTATTCATAAGAAAAAGTCGGTCTCAAATGCTTCTGAGACCGTGCAGTCTTTTAATGTTGCGCTATTCCTCTAACTCGCAATTCATAGCAAGATTTTTTCTAGTCTCGCCAAGCGACTTTTTAGCAGTAACCACGAAACTCCCGTCCGTGATCAGACCTCTAGTGGCTGTATTCAATTCTGTAACGTCACCAAAAATCTTGCTGAGGGAATACTTGGTCGCAATTTGGCCAGGTGTCGTCTCACTAAAATCATTCAAGCCAGATAGCGGCGCGAGCTCGTATCGCAAGCTGTTTTCACTTTGAGAACAACCTTCTGGCGTTAGTAATTTGAAACGGATACTACTTAGGTATCGATTCGTGCCCTTTTTTCCAGTTGCTGGAAATGAATTCAGTGCTGATGGGCTCGCGCAAGCATCAATAGAAGCTAATTCGCCAATGATCTCGCCGGCGACCTTGTCCCAAACTACGATCGCTGCGTAACAACTGAATAAGGTCCCATCACGAGGGGCATATCCCAGCACCCAGTTCGCTTCACCTGGGGTCGGCGCATTAGGGGTCATACCCATGGCCATACGGACCAGCTTCTTGTTGTCGAAGGTGATGGTCAGAAGTTTTTTAGATCCGTCATTTGGATTGTCGACGCGGGTGAGCATGGTCATCTTCCCCTTAACGGGATAGACCGTTTGCATTGGATCGGCCTTTGCAATGACGCTAAATGAACTCGCCAGCAGAGCGGCAGCCGTGACGGTCTGAATGATCTTTTTAAACATGAGGGTCTCCTTCTAAAAGTCTGAGAAGGCTGCGCTCTATATGAAAGCTCAACTAGTGGCCTAGACATACTCATGTGTGGATGAATATAAAAAAGCCACCCGGAAGGCGGCTTTTCAAAGGAGACATTGATAGTTCAGTACAGAAGGAGATAAGCGATCAGTCGCTTAATCAAAAGTCGGCCTCAGATCCTTCTGAGACCGTGTGATCTTTTGGTGCTGCGCTATTCCTCTGGCTCGCAATTCATAGCGAGCAGTTTTTTAGCGCTGCCGAGCGGTTTTTTCACATTGACTGAGAAGCTTCCATCTTTGATCAACCCGTGAGTCTCGGTATTCGTTTCTAGGACTTCACCAAAAAGCTGGACAAGGGTCTGCTTCGTCGAGATATGACTAGACGCTTGGAAGCTGTAATCACTCAAGCCAGACAAAGACGCGGGATTGCCGTGCAAACTGTTTTTGCTCTGAGAGCAGCCGCCGGGTGTTACTAATGTGAAAGAAGCAATATCGAGGGATCGCGCCGTGGAATTTTTTCCACGCACAGGAGCCGAAAGGTATAAGCCTGTGCTCTCACAGAGTTTGGCAGTGGCCAATTCGCCATTGATCTCTTCCCTGACTTTGTCCCAGACAACAATGGCAGCCTTACAATTGCTTAGATTCTGATTCACAGGCACAAATCCCAGCACCCAATGCTGCTCATTCAAAGCTGGGATGTCCGGCGGCAGCCCCATGGTCATACGGATCAGCTTCTTGTTATCGAGGGTAATGGTCACCAGCTTTGCTGATCCGCTCGCGGGATTGTTGACGCTAGTGACCATGGTCATCTTCGCCTTAACGGGATAGACCGTTTGAATTGGCGCGTCCGCCGCAATGGCGCTGAATGTACTCGCCAGCAAAATGGCAACTGCGCTGGCCTGAATGATCTTCTTAAACATGAGGGATCTCCTTCTGTCTATTCAGTCAGCGCAGGCTGCGCCCGATTTTCAGGCCCAGCTAGTGGTCTAGACATACTGATATTTGGATCGATATTTCAGAAAAGCTCAGGCTGAAAACGGCTCTTTATTTCGACCCCAGCACCTTGTTCAAGCTCACTTCATGAATCAGATCTAAGCTGTTCTACTACCCATAACGGGTAGTCTCGGGCTGGGATTCCGGACCTATGATCCGGAACACATAAGCGCTTTTACCCCTACAGAAGCACGGCCCGATGCCACATAGCGAAGACAAAACCTATCGCCAGCATGTGACCGAACCCGGTCAGCGGATGCTGCGTCAGGACATTTTGAAGCGGGTCATGTCCGACGTGGCGCCCAACGTGGTCATCCTTCAGGCGCCGGCCGGACACGGAAAATCGACGGTGATGCGGCAGTTGCGCGGAGCCTGCGAAACACGCGGCCTTCAATGCGCTTGGCTGACGCTGGACGAATCCGATAACGATAGCCGTCGCCACGCCAAACATTTGCGACTGATGCTCGACAAGCTCATTCCGCGCTTGAGCGTGAAGGCGTCGCGGGAATTGGATTACTCAGAGTCAGGCAACCAGTTTGAGCAGCGTGCCGATTGGCTCATCGATCGTATGGCGGATAGCGGCGCGGACATGGCGCTGTTTATCGATGACTTTGAATCGATCACGAATCAATCGGTACTCTCCTTCTGGCGTGACTTTCTCTATCGCTGCCCAGACAACGTGCGAGTCTTCGTTGCGACGCGTAATGCAGTTCAAGCAGGCGTAGCACGATTGCTGGTCGCCAATCGCGTGCTCCTCGTGTTGGCAGATGATCTCCGCTTCTCGCAAGCCGAGGTGCGAACTTTCTTCTCGACTGCGGTGGAGTTATCGATCAGCCAAGACGATGTTGATCAAGTTCATCTGCGCACCGAAGGCTGGCCCGCAGCCGTGCAACTGTTCAGGCTCGGGCTTTCAAAGTTGTCTGCACAATCTACTTTGCAGCGCCTGGATAATTACCGCCCACGCGAACTCGCCGAGTATCTAACCGAGTGCGTGTTGTCAGATCAATCAATCGATATCCGATCTTTTCTACTAAGAACCTGCATCCTTAATCGCCTCAACGCGCAGATATGCAATGAACTCAGTGGCCGCTCCGACGCGCAAAGCGTGCTGATCAATTTAGAGCGAGCTGGTCTTTTTGTCAGAGCGATGGACCTCACACAGTCATGGTTCAGCTATCACTCACTTTTTGCTTCCTACCTGAGAGAACAACTGCTCTCTGGCGAGGCCGACACCTATCGCCTGCTGCACGCTCAAGCCGCGCGTTGGTTTTTCAATCACCGCCATTTTCAAGACGCTTTGCATCATGCCGTTGCGGCGAATGATTTATCGCTGGCTGCGGATATCCTTGAGTTATGGTCGGCGGACCTTGTCGCAGATGGCGAAATGTCCATCGCCGAGCGCTGGTTTGATTGCATTCCGCTGGTTGAAATTAAAAAGAGACCTGCCCTACGCTATCGCATCGCTTGGGCGCTGATATTCCTTGGCCGCAGAAGCAAGCTCGCGCAACTTCTCGGCACATCTGATTCGCAAACTGAATATCCAAACGACTCACTTGCGATGCATGCCATGGCATCGATCTGCGCTGACGATATGTCAGGTGCGTTTAAACAGATTGTTGGCGTGGTGAATAAAAGTGGCGACCTTGATCGCTTCGAGGCTTTTGCACTGGCTGCCGCGGCAAACCTCGACGCGTTCCGCAATCTTGTGATCGGCGATCTAGACGAATCACAAAACCGCATCGCCGCCGCCCAAATCTACAATCATCAGGGTTCCGCGATCTTCAGCGGCGGTTATACCTCCTGTTTAGAAGGCGTAAGCCACATCATCAAGGGCCATTTGAAATCAGCGCTTACGGTGCTACGCAGCGGCCTTGCGGATCAGCGTCAGGTTCTCGATTCCGCTTTCGGCTCTGCCCCACTCGCTTCCTGTTACATCTGGGCGCTCTACGAAGCCAATGAATTCGATGTTGCACTCGCTGTGTTTGATGAATATCACGACATGGTGCTTGAATCGGCCATTCCTGATTTCTTTGCAATCAGCATGATCTGCGTATCACGCATCCATGCCGCCTGCGGCAGACGTGAAGAGAGTTTGGCGATTCTGGCAAATGCCGAAGCCATTGCGAATCGAAACTCTTGGCCTCGCGTTGTCCAGCTGTTTAAGAGCGAACGCTTACGCGCAAATTTAACCAGCAACAATCTGCACAACATTCCAAGCCAGCTATCCGCTCTGCGCCAGGCGACGCCGACCATTCCTGCCGATTGGCTGCCGGTTTCAGAGTTGCTGGAAAGCCGAAAGATCAGTTCAGTGCGCGTGTCCATTTACAAAGAACAGTTTGATGAGGCCAGCGCTGAACTTTCTGCACTGCAAACAGACAGACCCGGTTACCTGTACTACTCCATTCGCTTGAGCATTCTTCAAGCGATTGTGTTGAAGAAAAGAGGCCTGGGCCTCGCGAGTCTTCGTCATCTCTCCAGCGCGCTGCGTTCTGCTGAGAGCGACGGTTATATCCGCTTGATACTCGATGAGGGTGAAGCGGTGGTTGATCTGCTGAAAGAGTTAGTTGCTTCCACGGAAGGAGCCGACCCAACACCGATTCTTGCGTTTGCGCGGAAGTTGATCTCGATTGCGCGTGCATCCAGCGATTCACAGATTCTGCCGCCAGAAATTGCACTGATCGACATTGATCAATTCTCCGATAAGGAACAAGAAATTCTGGGTTACCTGAGCGCAAGACTATCGAATCAGGAAATGGCTCAGCGCTCCTGTGTCTCAACCAACACCGTGAAATATCACCTGAAGAACATTTACAGAAAGCTGGATGTCGCGCGTCGCATTGACGCCTACAATCTGCTGCCTCGCCTGCGCTCCAATTCGAACACCACCAAACCCGAGCCGCAGTTGCTGAACTAGATTTTTAAGATTTACCGATGCATGGCCAAGCCATGACACGAAAATAATGATTAGGAGAACGCAATGACTGCCAGTGAAAAGGACCTCAATAGTTTGGTCGCAAGCGCGCGACGTAACCGACTCGCTGATCTCTTATGGCGCAGCGCCGCCAGAACGCCCAACAAGACGGCACTGAT
Source organism: Stenotrophobium rhamnosiphilum (assembly GCF_003052265.1). Lineage (GTDB taxonomy): Bacteria > Pseudomonadota > Gammaproteobacteria > Nevskiales > Nevskiaceae > Stenotrophobium > Stenotrophobium rhamnosiphilum. The sequence goes on along the minus strand of NZ_QANS01000004.1, from coordinate 136,631 downwards.
CTATAAAGGCATTCGACACAGCTTTTCAGAACTCGATACGGTCGTGAATCGTGTCGCCAACGCTTTCGCCGCACGCGGCATCTCGCGTGGTGATCACGTTGCGATGGTTTCCCATAACAACCATGCCTTCGTCGTCACACGCTTTGCATTGGCGCGTCTTGGTGCCGTGATGGTTCCGATCAATTTCATGCTGAACGCGTCCGAGATCGCATTCATCCTCGACAATGCCGAGGCCAAAGCCGTGGTCGTCGAAGACGCGCTGGTGGCAACAGTTGATGCGGCAATTGCAGAAGCCAAGATGACGATGCGCTTGAAGTGCGTCATCGAAGAGTCTGGCGCTACTGTTCCAAAAGACTGGGAGCCGATATCGATCTTGATGCGGCACGATGACACCAGCGCACCGGATGTTGCTATCGGCGACGACGAAGCTGTTCAACTGCTCTATACCAGCGGAACCGAATCTCGTCCTAAAGGCGCTCTGCTTTCAGCGCGCTCTCTGTATGCACACTATGCGAGTTGCATTGCTGATGGTGAAATGAGCGCGAGCGATATCGAAGTGCACTCACTGCCCCTCTATCACTGCGCCCAGCTTGATTGCTTCCTGACGCCTGATCTCTACATCGGCGCGACCAGCATCATTCTTTCAGCACCCGATCCGGCAAATCTGCTCAAGACGATTGAAGAAGAAGGCGTCACCAAACTGTTCTGTCCACCGACAGTTTGGATCGCGATCCTTCGCCATCCAGACTTTGGTCGACGCAATCTCTCATCGCTGAAGAAAGGTTATTACGGCGCTTCGATCATGCCGATGGAGATCATTAAAGAGATTCACGCAAAGATTCCTGGAATCCGCCTGTTCAATTTCTACGGGCAGACTGAGATGTCACCCGTTGCAACGATCTTGAGCCCAGAAGATCAGATGCGAAAGCTGGGCTCCGCCGGTCGCGCTGCACTGAATGTTGAAACGCGCGTAGTTGATGACAACGATGTGCCGGTTGCTGTCGGCGTCATTGGTGAAATCGTCCATCGCAGCCCGCATGCAACGCTGGGTTATTGGAAAAATCCTGAGAAGACCGCAGAAGCATTCCGCAATGGCTGGTTCCATAGCGGCGATCTCGGCGTGTTTGATGAAGAAGGCTATTTGACTGTCGTTGATCGTAAGAAGGACATGATCAAGACCGGTGGTGAGAATGTTGCCAGCCGTGAAGTTGAAGAAGTGATCTTCCAGCATGCTTCGGTAGCTGAAGTCGCAGTGTTCGGCGTGCCTCATCCGCGTTGGATTGAAGCCGTAATGGCGGTTGTCGTTTTACGATCTGGTGCAGAGTTGTCAGTAGATACGCTGATGACGCATTGCCGCGATCGTCTCGCTGGTTATAAAGCGCCTAAGCACATCGCGATCATCAATCAACTACCGAAGAATGCCAGCGGCAAGATTCTGAAACGAGAACTGAGAGATCGTTACGCAAAGATCAATGAGGAATCATCAGCTAACGCTTAAACAATAAAAGGGCCCTGCGGCCCTTTTATATTTGTACAACAAATTCGATTAAAAACTAGAAACGAAAATTCAAGCTTGCAGAAACGTTGGCTGGCGCGCCGTAGCTTGAGTTGTCGTAGTTATCCAGAATGTAGTACTTGCGATCAAGCAGGTTGCTGCCGTTGAGCTGCAAGGAAAGGCTGGGCGTGAACTGATAGCGTGTCATCAAGTTAACCAGCAAGGCACCTTGCTGATCGACATGCCCTGATGGTGCCGTAGCTGGGTGCGCCAAACTATCAACGTAGCTGCTGCCCTGCCAGTTGGCACCACCACCAATCGTCAATCGACTCCACTCCCCAGCAGGTGACCAAGTCGTGAACAGGCGCACCAAGGTGCGTGGGATATGTGGGTTGACGGCATTGCCATCAGCATCACGCAGGTTGTAGTAAGACCAGCCGAGTGAGAGGTTCCAGCGACGTGCAAGTTCGCCAGCAACTTCTACTTCAAACCCACGCGTGCGTGTTCCATCGATTGCGATTGATGCTTGCTGATTAGGATAGCCAATGACTGGAATTGGGTCACCATTGGAATCGAGGTCTGGCACTGCAACGTTATTCTGACGAGTATCAAAAATGGTCAATGACGTATTCAGTCGACCATTCAAGTGCGTGCCTTTGATACCGGCTTCGACGCTACGACCATCGATGGGGTCGAGATACTTTCCTGAAACATCGCGATTGCCTTGGGGGTTGAAAATTTCCGTATAGCTGCCGAAGACGGAGAAACCCATGCCGACATCACCAACGAGTCCGGCATAAGGAACGAATGGATGCGCACCATAGCTGGCACCTTCGGTTGCCGAGCCTTCTGATTTCCAATTGGTGTAGCGAACTCCAGCAATCAGCTTGAGCGGATCTGCGAGCGAAAGTCGCACAGCTGTGTAGGCACTGCGCTGGGTAGTCACAGCGCTGGTGAAATCGATGTCGTCTGGATTCTCGTTGTACTGCGGCTCTGGATAAGACCCATCCCAATTGTAGAAATTGCCCGGAGTCGCCATTCCCCCATCCACATTGTTCAGATTTCGTCCAGCCTGCGTCAGCCTCGATCCTGAGATGCCTGCAACCAATTCATGCTTGCGTCCAAACAGATTAAATGGACCGCTCGCGTAAACGTCCAAGACATTAAGACGATCAGTCTCGTGTCCAAAGTAAGAGGCAGAAATTACGTCAGGATTGCCGCCTGGGTCTTGGTCGTAGTCCGGACCCAAGTCAAGCCCAAGCCCTGTCACGCGATCAGGAAATCCGCCGAAGTACAGCAGCTTGTACTCACCATCTTTCCAGCGATGCGTAATCGTTGAGCGCAGTGCCCAGCCATTGTCAAAGTCATGCTTGAGTTCTGCGAAGACGCTTTGAGTGCGTTTATTCCAGAACGTCCAGTCAGCAGCCGTAGTGACAGAGCGCGCCCAATCAGTGCGCGTGCCATCGCTAAAGAACATCGGGAATGAGCCCCAAGTATTTCCTCTCGCGCGTGTTTCCTGAAAGTCGTAGCCGACGGACAGCAAAGTTTTAGGTGTGATATCCGCATCCACAATGGCGTAGAACACCGGTTTACGACGGCGATATAAATCCTGATACGACTGGTTGTACTGATACGCACCCACAACACGTGCACGCACGCTGCCGTCTTGCGTGAGTGGCAGTGACAGATCTACGTCACCACGATAGTTATTCCACATACCAGCGCTGAGTCCAGCCTCGCCTTCAAAAGTTTTGCTGTCGGCATGCTTGCGTACGAGATTGACCGACGCTGAGGGGCTACCCGCGCCCGTCATCAAGCCTGTAGCACCACGCACGATCTCGATGCGGTCATACAAGGCGGTGTCGAGGGTATCGTCGATGGAACTTGTGTCTGCAGACATTGCGGTCTGAACACCGTCATACATCAGGTTGTCGATGATGAAACCACGCGACGTGAACAACACGCGCTCAGTGTCCCAAGAGTAGGTGTAAACGCCGTTGGTGTTATCGAGCACATCGCGAATTGAGGTCAGCTTCTGATCTTCCATGCGTTCGCGCGTGATGATCGTGACTGATTGGGGAGTCTCACGCAGGCTCATCGGCAGCTTGGTCGATGCGGCGCTGTCTTTAACGGTATAGCTGGTTTCTGAAGTGCCAGTTACAACGACCGTTGGCAACTGCTGGGCATCGCCCTCGCTCGTCGCCGTTGAATTTTGAGTGTTTGTGTCGGCGCTGCTCTGAGCAACAACCAGCGGCATATGCGTGAATGCCGCGAATGTCGCGGCGACCAGAAGCTTGTTCATAGCTATCCATCTTTATTAAAAGGGATGGCGCTCTGGCTATGACGATCTGGCTGGCAACCGGGTTTTTAGTTCAAATGAGAACTGATCTCATTATACGAAGGACGTCAGTAAGCACGCAAGCGATCAGGTCGCCCTTTCGATCAAGTCGGTCGGCAGTAGTACCGAAGCGGCGGGGTTTCCTTGAATGATTTGCACAAGACGCTCGACCAGAACCGCTCCGGCCAAGCGAGTGTCCTGCCTGACCGTCGTAAGCGCTGGTGAATGGTGAAGTGCGGATGGACTGTCGTCGTAACCGCAGACACTGCATGCGGCAGGCACTTCAATATTACGTTCTCTCATAGCTGCCAACGCACCCATCGCCATCGTGTCGCTGCCTGCGAACAAGGCATCGGGTAATGTCTTTCCGGAATCCAGCCACGCCAGCACTGCATTGCGGCTGGTCATAAAGGAGAGATCAGCAACTTCTAATTGCTCGATGGTTGATCCCCACTCCTGCGCAAAACCGTTGCAACGTTGATCAATCTCGATGTGACCCTTGGGCCCAAGGAACATTGGCCGCTTACGTTTTAGTTTGCGAAATCTCTGCGCGACCAAACGTCCACCCAGCAGATTGTCGCTGCCGACAACACAATAGTTGGCATCGTCTCGATGAGCGCCCCACACAACAAACGGAATGCCGACTTTTGCCAGCGCGCGTAGTTCACTGTGGTGCCCGCTCTGGCCAATAAAAATAATTCCATCAACGCCTTTATTGGCGAGCAGGTTTTCAAAACCACCCGCGTGAGCAGACTGCGGCGAACACCAGAGCACATCTTGCTGACGCGCAGCCAATGCGTTCGCGATATTGCCGAGTAGTTCAAAGTGGAAAGGATCTGAGAGCCGATGTTCTGGTAGCGACGGGAAGTCGATGACCAAGCCAATCGTGTCGGTGCGTCGACGGCGCAGATTCTGTGCGCTGCGATTGACGACGTAGTTGTTGCTGCGCGCAACTTCAAGAATCCGTTTTTTGGTCTCATCCGCGATCAGCGGACTGTCCTGTAGCGCACGGGAAACAGTGGCCTTCGACACGCCGACGAGGCGTGCAATATCGTCCATAGACATGGGGCCTGCATTCTTTTTCACAGGGTCACGTCCGCGGTTCCGAGTCTTTGATTAGTGTCCACTATAGCCAATCTACGCTTCTTTGCAATCGATTGCAAAAGTGATTAGAGTGCCGCCATGTTGAATCCTGCACTCATTCCCGCAACCGGATTTCCGGAGCCTGCTTCCCACCTCTCTCAAGAGGCGCAGCAGTATTTTCGTGATGTGTTTTCGCGTGCGGAACGCGACGCCATGTGCCTACCAACGGTAGAAGACGTCGATGGTTGGCAGCAGCGCAATACAGCAGAAATGCGCAAGCGCGAACCGATGAATGCTCGCCTGCTTGAGCACTACGCCGCTGATGTTCAAACGATCCAGCTAGGCGGTGTCACGGTCAGCGATATTCGCCCCAAGCGCGGTGCCATCGCTGGCAAGGTTCTGCTTTATACACACGGCGGCGGTTTCGTTGGTGGCGCCTCACACGATGCATTGGACAGCACGCTGCCGCTTGCCGAAGAAACCGGCCTGCGCATCGTATCGATCGATTACACACCTGCGCCGAAAGCAGATCACACGTTCATCGGCGAACAGGTTCTTGCCGTGCTGACCGCACTCTATGCAGAAGGCTTTTTGCCTAGCGATATCGCCATCTACGGAGATTCTGCTGGCGCCACTATTGCTGCGTCCGCAATGCTAAGAGCACGTGACCGCGGCGTGCCTCTCCCAGCCGGATTAGTCCTATGGTCACCGTTGGCAGATATGACTTGCAGCGGCGATAGCTATCTCACACTGGCCGACTCCGAGCCGTTCTACAAAGAAACATTCCTCGCTACCGGCGCCCGTTGCTACGCCGGGAAAAGCAGTCTGACTGATCCCCTGGTTTCCATTCTGTTCGCTGATTACGCGCCAGGCTTTCTGCCGACGCTGATCCAGTGCGGAACGCGTGAACTGTTGTTAAGCGATTCCATTCGCCTTCATCGCCGCATGCTTGATAACGGTGTCGATGCAGAACTTCAGATTTATGACGGTCTTTGGCACGTCTTCCAGTTCAAGCCGGTTAATTCTCCTGAGGCCGCACTGGCCCGGGCTCGCACCGGCGAATTCCTGCTCCGCCAACTCGGCGTCCTCTAACGACTTTCCTTCAAACGAATAATTACGGCCAAAAATGAAATCGATTGCAGAAGTACATGGATGGAAGCTACGCGCACTCATGGCCGTCACGGAGTTGCTGGCACGATTTGGCGTGAGCGCGGCATCAGCCAAAGCAATGAACATGCCTCTGGAACGTCGCGCCGCAGTTGTTCCTGCGCCATGGATGCTGCTGCCGATGCCAGAAACAACCATCGCGCGTTCTACGTTGGCGGCACGCGGCGGTGCGATTCCGATCAAACGTTTTCTTCCGCATATACGCAAGCCATCGGCAACACCCATCTTGTTCATTCATGGTGGCGGATGGATTGCTGGCGGTGTCGATTCTCTGGACTACCTCTGCACCAATCTCTGCGACCGACTCGGCACTGAAGTCACCGCTGTCGGCTATCGACTCGCACCCGAGCATCCCTTCCCTGCCGCACTGGAAGATTGCGAAGACGCTTTGGACGAGTTGCTGAAGCAATATTCCGTTGTTGATGTTGTCGGCGATAGCGCGGGTGGCAATCTGACCGCCGCACTCAATCTGCGCATGCGTGGCCGTGGCGTGATTCGCCGCCAAGTGTTGATCTATGCCTTCCTCGATCTGACGATGGCATCGCATTCGATTGATCCACCACGTCACGGCATGTCGCGTCGTGATGCCGCTGCAATCATTGAAAAATATCGCGGTGCGGCGGCGGTTGATGATCCGCTTGTCTCGCCATTGTTTGCATCAGATCTGAGTGGCCTGCCACCCACCGTCATCGTGACCGCAGATGCGGACCCTCTGCGTGATGACGGCATCCGCTACGCCGATCGCCTGCGTGAAGCCGGCGTGAAAGTGCGCCTCGAAAATTACATAGGAATGCCACACGCATTCCTGTCGATCGCCAGCCTCTGCCCGGCTGCGCCTGTGTGCATCGACATGTTGGTAACTGAACTACAAGCCTGATCAAAGTCATCAGGCACACCTTTGAATTGAGTGTGAGGAGAATATCGTGTCAAAACAATACAAGAAGTCGCTGGTGCCAATGACGGCCTTGAAGATCGGGCTCTGCATGCTCGTCGCTATGCCCATGCATGCCACTGCGCAAGAGCAACCAAGCCAGTCACCTGCGGCGCAAAATGGTGAAGCGTCGCAGAACGAGCTGTTCGATGAATTACTAAGCTCGACAGAACCTTCTGCACCGACTCAAACCGAAGAGCCTGTCGCGACACCAGAGCCAGCAACGTCGGCAGCGCAACCTGATCCAACAGCGACGGCAATTGACGAAGTACTGCCGACCATCGCAGCGCCGCAAAAGTCTGAATCGACGCAGGCGCTCAAGGCCCCACCATCACATGCACAGATCGAAGAAGTCGTCGTCACCGCAACCAAGCGCGCAGAAAATGTTCGCGATATTCCGGCCAGCATCACGGCGCTCTCCGGCGAAGAACTTGAGCAGCGCGGCGCGCAAGACACTGCCGACATCGTCAAACTCGTTCCAGGTGTAAACCTCACCTCCACCGGCGACAGCCCTGCACGCGTAACGATTCGCGGCATCGCGTCTGATATCGGCACCAGTTCGACCACGGGTATTTTGTTCGGTAACGTTTCGTTCAGCGACGGCTACGCGCCGATCCTCTCACTCGATCCCAATCCGTTTGATATGGCATCGGTTGAAGTTCTGAAAGGTCCGCAAGGCACGCTGTTTGGCGCCTCTGCTTTGAACGGCGCAGTTCGTTATGTGCCGACACTTCCGCGCTTCGGTCAATACGAAGTGAAATGGTTTGGACAGTACACCTCGATCAAAGAAGGCGATGCTGCGCCAACGTATGGTGCAGCGGTCAACCTTCCCTTGTATGAAGATTCACTCGCACTGCGCGTGATGGCCTTCGATCGCATAGCGCCAGGCTTCATCGACAACACGCGCATTCCAAAAAAAGACACCAACCAAACCGATCAGAAAGGCGCACGCGCGTTGCTTGGCTGGCACCCTAGCGAAGCGTGGGACGTGTTGCTGACGACGGCTTATCAGCAGACCAAACTTCAGGACGTCGGCACTGCCGATAACGATCAAGGTCGCCTCGTCACCAACGATCGTGCACGCGTCAGCCCGAACACCACCAAGTATTGGATGGGCGATTTTTCCGTGACCTACAGCGGTGAATGGGCGCAGTTTGTATCGGACACGTCTTACATCTACAAAGCCGGCAATAACTTCTTCGACGCAACCTCGCGCACGGCCGGAAAGAATCCTCCGCTTTCACTCATTGCACAGCAATACACTGGAGACTCCGACACCTTCGGACAAGAATTTCGTCTGGTCTCAGTCGACAATCCTGATAGCTCTTGGAAATGGGTCACTGGCGTATTCGCATGGCAGCAGAGCCTCAGAAATAAGCTGACTGTGCCGCTGGCCATAGACGTGGCGCCGCTTGCAACGATCCTCGATGCACTGAGCCTGACGCCGCTGAGTTCACTGTTCTCGGAGACCGGCTCACCAATCGTCGTGCAGACCGCGGCCGATGTGCGGATACGCGAGCTCGCATTATTCGGCGATCTCACACGTCGATTGGGTGATAGCGTCGAAATCGCTTTAGGCGGTCGTTTGTATCGCACCTCTTCTGGCGGTCAGAACGTACAGTCCGGCGTCTACGTCCTCGCGCAGCAAGGTAGCTCGCCTTACGTAGTCGAAGGTGAAGTCAAAGAAAAAGGCTTCAGTCCGAAAGCGTCTATCACTTGGCACATCAACGAAGATATTCTCGCTTACGGTCTCGTCTCAAAGGGCTTCCGCGTCGGCGGCATCCAGACCGGCCTGACCAGTTCTATCATTCCCTCCACCTCGCCGAAGATTTTTAAATCGGACACGCTTTGGAATTACGAAGCCGGTCTTCGCACGCAGTTTCTCGACAACACACTGCGCGTCGATCTGACCGGATTCATGGTCGACTGGAAAAATCCACAGAGTCTTCAGCCTGACGCTTCTGGCCTTACCGTCTTCATCACTAATGTTGGCGGGGTGAAAAGCCGAGGTGGTGATTTGTCTGTGCAGTATCTGTTCCCTTGGCAAGGTCTGATGTTCACCACCGCCGTTTCTTACGCGGATACGGTGACAACCAAAGACTTCACCACCGCTACTGGCGATGTTTATCCAGTCGGCACAACTTGGCCATTAGCACCAAAGTGGCAGACCTCATCAAACCTCTCGTTCATGCGCCCGATTGGCGACTGGACCGTCGGTGGCTTCGCCACCTACACAACGCTTGGATCAGCCGTACCGGTTTTCGGCGGACACAAGGTGTTCGGTTATAAACAAGTTGATTTGCAGCTCAGCGTTTCTAACGAGCAATACAAGTGGCTGCCGCAGATCGCGCTGATCGTGAACAACCTGACGGATGAACGCGGTCTCACCAACGCTTTCACATCGGGCATTCCAACACCGGAGCTGGCGGCAGAGGAGTATTACTACATCACGCCGCGTGCACTCACCTTGCGTTTAAGCGGTCGCTTCGGTGATTAGGACTACAAGCATGCTCACTAACCCCGCCATCACGATCTCAGACTCACGTAGCGAACGCATGCGTGCCAGCTCTCTCGCTCGTGCAGAGCTCACTGTTCGCGAACGCGAAGTGCTGGGTCTCGCTGGCCAAGGGCTGTCGAACAAAGGAATCGCCCAGACGCTCGGCATTTCATCCGGCACCGTTACTTGGCATCTCAAGAACTGCTACCAGAAATATGGTGTGAGCACTCGCGAACAAGCACTCAAACAAGCAAGACTGCAGGAACAAATAAAACCCGTCGTCACTTCGATCTGCACATGCGGTCGTGTGCATACACTATGGGAGCCCACGTCGGCAGATGCACCGTGGAAAGCCGGAGAACAAGCGTGACACAGAAACAAAAACTCAAAGGCGTTCGTCTGCGCTCGCTTTACGCGATGTTCCGCTTCTTGCGTTGGCTGGGCCTTGGTGGCAGCGTAGAAAAATCTGTCGCTCAACCACTGGCCGTTCGCAACGCCATGCGTGCAGCCAACTGGATGACGCTGCCACTGCCCGCAGATGTCACTCAGGTCAGAAGCACAATTCAAGGACGCTCAGGTCCGATCAATCTCAAAACCTATCTGCCACCCAAGCTCAATCCAAACTGCCCACGTGTGCTGTTCCTTCATGGCGGCGGATGGATTCACGGCGGACTCGAGACACTCGATCATCTGTGTGCAAGTGTGAGCCGCCAAGCGCAATGCATGATCGTGTCAGTCGATTATCGACTCGCACCTGAAACACCCTTCCCCGGTGGACTTGAAGATTGCGACGACGCCATCCAATGGCTCGCAAACGACTCAACCCTGGGGCCGATGCCGTCTGCCGGAATCGCCATCATGGGTGAAAGCGCAGGCGGCAATCTTGCTGCGGCGCTGACCGTCATATGCGCACGCCGCGGCCATCCTTTCATTACGCACCAAACGCTGATCTATCCCGCGCTCGATGCAACGCTGTCAGGCGAATCATGGGCGAGCATCGATCAGCCGGGACTTGAAAAGGAAAATGGCAGGCGTCTGATGGAAATGTATCGCGGCAACGCAGAACTTACCGATCCACTGATATCACCCTGGTTCGCAGAGAATCCATCATCACTGCCACCAGCACTGATCATCACCGCCGATATCGATCCGCTACGCGACGATGGCGCGCGCTATGCACGCAAGCTTTCCGACGCTGGCGTACGCACGCGCTACATCAACTATCTGCGCATGCCACACGGCTTCTTCTTCATCCCTCGCCTCGCCTATGCTGCTAAAGAAGGCATCAACGAGATCAGCAACGAAATTTCGGCGCTAGCCAAATAATAGTTTTAATCAATAAAAAAAGGGCCTGACGGCCCTTTTTTATTGAAGCAGCAGTCGATTACTTTTTCTCATCACGCTCAACAGAACGCGCAAAGTCGAGAATTTCTTTAGCGACGGCTTCAGGATCATCAAACATCGGATTGTGTCCGCAGCCCTTCAGTACACCGTGAGTCTTCAGTCCCAGCGCATCGAGTAAAGGCTGGCCACATTCATCGAAACGCAGCGTTGTATCTTTTTCGCACCAGACCACTCGCAACGGAACCTTGTTGTCGGCAGGCAGCGGCTTCATCGGACTTAAATCTGCATCCAGAAACTCTTCGATGATCGTCATTTTCTTGACGCGAGTGAGCCTGTCTTTCACGACCGCGTATGGGGCGCGATCACCATTTTGCATGTCTCCTGCAAGAATCATTTTTCTAAGTCGAGGGAAACGAGCCGCAAACAATACGAGTGGAATTACGTATGGTAAGACTTTGAGGATCAGACGAGATTTTTTCTTAAACTCGACCGTCACTTGTCCGTCACGAAAGCCGCCTGCAGGAGAAAGACCCATCGCTGAGCGCGCGATGCCACGTCGTGCCATTTCGAGCGCAGCCCAACCACCGAGCGATTGACCGACAAAATGAGCTTGCGTGATGCCGCGTTCACGAAGTTGTTTTTCAAGCAAATCAAAAATAGCTTTGGGACTGCCAGGCTCATTTATTGGGAGTCCACCAATGTGACCCGGCAACGTTGGCGCAATGATGCGGTAATGCGGCTCCAACAATTTCAGGATTGGAATCCATACGCGCCAGGTTTCGGTGAATCCATGCACGAGAACCATGATTTCACCTGAGCCGCCCTCGTAGACTTCAGGAAATGGCAGCGTAGTTTCGACTGTGAGCATGTGTTCTCCCTACTTCATCGTCGGCATTGCAAACTCAGCGCCGCTACGTACTGTCGGCCATCGCTGCGTGAGTGCTTTGTGTCGCGTGTAGAAACGAACCGACTCAGGGCCGTGCGCATGGTGATCCCCAAACAGGCTGCGCTTCCAACCGCCAAAGCTGTGGAAAGCCATTGGCACGGGAATCGGCACGTTGATACCGACCATGCCGACTTTCACGCGATGACCAAATTCACGTGCTGTGCCGCCATCGCGCGTAAAGATTGCTACGCCGTTACCAAATTCGTTGTCGTTGATCAGATCAAGTGCAGTGGCGAAGTCCGGCACGCGGACAACCGCAAGCACAGGCCCAAAGATTTCTTCCTTGTAAATCTTCATGTCGCGCTTCACGTGATCAAACAGCGTTCCGCCAACGAAGAAACCATTTTCAAGACCAGCAACGCTAATCCCGCGGCCATCCACGACCAGTTCTGCGCCTTCGGCAACGCCTGCATCGATATAGCCGACAACCTTGTCACGATGAACGCCGGTGACCAGCGGGCCCATTTCTGCTTTTGGATTCATACCCTGATCAATGACCAATGCACGTGTGCGTTCAGCGAGCATGGCGACCAACTTGTCTGCGATATCGCCAACGGCAACGGCAACCGAGATCGCCATGCAACGTTCACCCGCTGAGCCATAAGCTGCGCCCATCAACGCATCGACGGTTACATCAAGATCAGCATCAGGCATCACCACCATATGATTCTTGGCGCCGCCCAGTGCCTGCACGCGCTTACCTTGGGCAGTACCGGTGCCGTAAATGTATTGCGCGATTGGCGTGGAGCCGACGAAGCTGATGGCCTCAACTTTCGGATTATTCAACAGCGCGTCGACTGCTTCCTTGTCGCCATGAACGACGTTGAAGACGCCCTTTGGCAAGCCGGCCTGCGTGAGCAGATCAGCGATCAACAAGCTGGCGGACGGATCACGCTCAGAAGGCTTGAGTACGAAGGTGTTTCCGCAAGCGATAGCCATCGGAATCATCCACATCGGCACCATCACTGGAAAATTGAATGGCGTGATGCCCGCACATACGCCCAAAGGCTGACGGATGGTCCAAGCGTCAATGCCACCTGCAACCTGCTCGGTGAATTCGCCTTTGAGTAGCTGAGGAATGCCACAAGCGAATTCCACAACTTCCAATCCGCGCGTCACTTCACCCTGTGCGTCTGAGAATACTTTGCCGTGCTCGCGAACAATGATGGCGGCGAGTTCATCGCGGTGCTTTTCCAGCAGTTCTTTGAACTTGAACATCACACGTGAGCGCTTCAGTGGCGAAGTCTCAGCCCAAGCAGGGAATGCTGCATAAGCGGCTTCAACGGCGCGATCAACTTCAGCGGTGCTAGCCAAAGGAACCGTAGCAGACACCTGGCCCGTGGATGGATTGAACACCGGTGCGCTGCGATCTGAAACGCTCGCGACGAATTCGCCATTGATGTAGTGCTGTAGCGCAGCCGTATCGGCAGCGCCTTTTAGAATAGATGACATTTGTTGTTCCTATTGAATCAAGTCTTGATGAGCCATTCGTGAGAAGGATCATTCTTGAAGTGCCACTGCCGTTTGGGACCAGCCATGACATTGAGGTAGTAGCCTTCGTATCCGTGCGGCATCACAACCGGGTGATAGCCGCGCGGCACCATGACGACGCCGTGATCTTCGACAGCCATCGATTCGTCGATCGATCTGTCGTCGGTGTACACACGTTGAAAAGCAAAACCCTGCGAAGGGTTCAGTCGGTGGTAATAAGTTTCTTCAAGCACGCTCTCGACCGGAATCGCGTCTTGATCGTGCTTATGCGGGGGATAGCTGGATGAATGACCGGCAGGCGTACGGACTTCAACCACCAACAGGCTATCCGCCACTTCGGTCGCCGGAAGAATGTCGCAGATGTAGCGCGTGTTACTGCCCTGCCCGCGTACGGATCGATTCATGTCCTCAGGTTTGATCAAACGTGGCGCGAGGTCTGATCGGCTTGCTGGCGCGCTCGCGATAGCAATCTCTGCATTGCAATGTGCCGTGACGGTGACTGCATGCCCCGCAGGCAAATAGACTGCGGCTGGAGAGACATCATCAAACACACTGTTGCGAGTACCAATCTCGCGCCAGGCCATCGAACCGATATCAATCGTCACATTGCCTTGAAGTACAACGAAGCATTGCTCGCGCTTGCTGGCGTCAAAACTAATGCTTTCACCTGCTTCTAGACGGAAAGCCGAGAAGCCCACATATTTCCAACGCGCAGACTCTGGCGTGACCTCGACGATCTTCTGACCAACAGAACTACCTTTGACCAAGAGACTCATCGTTGCGCCCTTATCAGTTGTAGAAGGCTGGCTGTGCAGGCAAGTTGATGGGCTCGACCGCGCCACTGACCTGCGCCTTGATACACACGTCGGCAGCAACTGCGGCTGCATAGCCAGACCATGCCGATGGGCCGCGCAGCTTGTCGCTGCGAACACCATCAATGAAGTCTTGGAGTTCGACGTCATAGGCGCCGATGAAGCGCTCCTTCCAATCGGTAAGGATTTCTTCGGAACGAGCGGCTTCACTACGCAGCAGAACCGCAGAAGGCTCAGGCAATTTGGCAATGCCGAGCTCGCCGACGATCTCGCACTGAATGTCGTAGCCGTATTGGCAATTGACGAAAATCTCGACGTCGATACGCGTGCCCTTTGCTGTTTCGAGCAGAACAATCTGCGGATCACGAAGATGCGGTAACGACTTTGGCGTCTTGCGCGGGAAGATCACCTGCGCCGACACATAGTCGTCATTCAACATCCAGCGCAACACATCCAGTTCATGGATCAGCGTGTCGGTGATCGCCATGTCGGTGTTGTAGTTTTTTCCCACGCGCGGGTTGCGATGCGCGCAATGCAGCATCAAGGGATCGCCGATCTTGCCGCTATCGAGCACTGCCTTCAGTGCGCGGTATCCGGAATCATATGGGCGCATGAATCCGACTTGCACCAGGCGCTTGCCATGCTTCATCTCAGCATCAACGATATGTCGGCATCCTTCGCCAGTCGTTGCTAGTGGTTTCTCGCAGAACACGTACTTGCCTGCGGTGATGGATGCCAGCACGAATTCTTCGTGCGATGGACCCCATGAGGTCACGAGCACAGCGTCAACTTCATCCGATTTAATCAATGCGTGCGGATCTGAAAATACCTTGGCATTTGGTGCGTAGCTCTTCACGGCGCTCGCGGCACTCTCTGCATTGATATCGTTGACGGCAGTCACGCGCGCACCCGAAAGCGTTTGCATGCAACGACGGATATGGTCCGCGCCGATTGCACCTGTGCCGATTACGCCGAGCTTTAATGTCATGGAACTTCTCAGATCTTGAATATTGTTGAAATTAATAAGAGCGCGCACGCTTTAGTTGCGCTTTCATGCGTTCGTGTGCAGCGGCGGTCTCGTCGCTTTTGGATGTCTCTGCCACACCAACACGCCACCATGAGCCGTAACCGTGGATCATGGTTTTTGGTAGCACTTTGATATCGATGAGCGTGGAGACTTTTTGCTTAGCCGCGTCATCAAGTGCAGCGACCAGTTCGTCCGCAGTTCGGACGCTATAAGTCTTGCAGCCGTATGCGGCAGCGCTCATCGCGTAGTTAATGGGAATGAACCCTCCGTCGAGGGCGCCATTCTTTTCATCACGGAAACGAAATTCGGTCCCGAAACTACCCATGCCATTGCCCAACTGCAGATTGTTGATGCAACCAAAACCCATATTGTCAAAAAGGATCACGTTGATCTTTTTACGTTCTTGTATCGACGTAACCAGTTCGGAATGCAGCATCTGGTACGAGCCGTCACCAACAAAGGCGTAGACCTCACGCGATGGCTCAGCCAGCTTCACGCCGAGCGCAGCGTTGACCTCGTAGCCCATACAGGAATAACCGTATTCGACGTGATAGGTATCCGTGCCCTTGCTGCGCCACGCGCGCTGCAAATCTCCCGGGAGACTACCGGCAGCAGCAACCACGACTGCGTTGTCGGCGAGACGTTCATTGAGAATTCCCAATACTCGACTCTGCGTCAGCTTTGATCCGGTCAGGCGAATAAACTCATCGAATGCTGCCTTATCAAGAGAGTCTTCAACTTCTGGCTTAAAGCCCTGCTCTGTGTATTCAACCGCGTACACGCGATCAATCTCATTGAACAAGCGGCTGCGGGCATCTGCGGGAACGGCACCCCATTGGCTCTTGAATTTGGCTTCAGCTAAAGCATCGCTCAAAGCATTCAGCGCGAGCTTCGCATCAGCAACAATCTGGATGCCATCAAGCTTCCCTGCATCAAAAGCGCTGGCGTTGATATTGATAAAACGAACGCCCGGATTCTGGAATAACCACTTCGATCCAGTCGTGAAATCGCTGTAGCGTGTTCCCACACCAATCACGATATCGGCTTCCTTCGAAATCTCATTCGCGGCAAGACTTCCGGTTTCGCCAATGCCGCCAAGGTTCAACGAGTGCGCCGAGACAATGGCGCTCTTGCCGGCCTGCGTTTCAACAAACGGAATTGCAAAGCGCTCAGCGAAGCTCTTCAACGCTTCCGCAGCGCCTGAATAACGAACGCCACCACCACAGATCAGCAACGGCTTTGATCCCGACAGAAGTGCTGCGACTGCTTCATCAAGGGCATCAGCTACAGGAATGCGTCGATCCAGTCGATGCACTCGCTTGGCAAAGAAATATTCTGGATAGTCGTAGCTCTCAGCTTGCACATCCTGTGGCAGACACAAGGTAACCGCACCGGTCTCTGCAGGATCAGTGAGCACGCGCATCGCGTTAATCGCGGCGCTCATGATTTGTTCAGGCCGCGTGATTCGATCCCAGTATTTGCTGACCGGACGGAACGCATCATTGGTGCTGATCGTTAAATCGTGCGACTGCTCAATCTGCTGAAGAACAGGATCAGGCTGACGTGATGCATAGACATCACCCGGCAAGAACAACACCGGGATGCGATTGGCTGTGGCAGTCGCCGCCGCGGTGATCATGTTCGCTGCACCCGGCCCAACCGATGAGGTACAGGCATAAATCTGGCGACGCAGTTTCTGCTTGGCGAAACCAATCGCGGCATGTGCCATGCCCTGCTCGCTGCGGCCCTGATGTACCAGCAACTCACCCGGATCCTGCTGCAATGCCTGCCCGAGGCCCAGCACATTGCCGTGACCAAAGATCGTGAACACGCCCTTGATGAATTTGGTTTGCACGCCATCCACAGAGACGTACTGCGCGTCCATGAACTTCACCAGCGCTTGAGCCATCGTGAGACGAATCGTTGACGTTGTCATTGCGAGAGCCTCAGCCTGCAGGTGCGTGGACTTGAGCAGCCTTCAGCATGCGCTGAATCGCATCGAATCCTTTCTTGGCGTAGGTAAAGCTGGGCGCGACCGCAGGGTCTTGCTCCGCCTCCACCACCAGCCATCCTTTGTAGCCATGTGCAACCAACACGTCGAGCATCGCAGGAAAATCCAGATCGCCGTCGCTGGGCACGGTAAACGTTCCATTGACGATGCAATCAGGAAAACTCCACTGCTCATTTCTGGCCAGTTTCACCACACCGTGTCGCACGTCCTTGAAGTGCACGTGGCACACGCGGTCAATGTGTTTCTTCAATACGACAAGCGGATCACCACCACCCATATAGCAGTGGCCGGAATCAAAGAGCAGACCGACATCATTTGTGGTCAAGGACATCAAACGATCAATGTCCTCCGGCGATTCAATATACGCGCCCATGTGATGGTGGTAGCCGAGCTTGACGCCCTGAGACGCTGTGTAAGCAGCCAGACGATTCAGTTTCTCTGCGTACTCCTGCCAAGCAGCATCCGAGCGAAATCGCGGTCGCTGCTTGAGCGGAACGCGCTGGCCTTGGATGGCGTTGGCGACTTCGCCATAGACGAGTCCACGTGCGCCGTTCTCAGACATCTTTCGCACATGCGATTCAATCGCTTTGATTTCGCCTTGTGCGGATCGCGTTGCGAGTTCGCCAGAATACCAACCAGAAACCAGTTCCAAGCCATGCTCTGCCAGTACGCGTCCAACACCGGCGGCATCCTGTGGAAACTTACCGTTGAGTTCGAAGCCCTGATAGCCAATCTTCGCGCCTTCACTTAGCGCCGTGCTCAGCGGCGTTTCGCCGCCTAGCGCAGGCAAATCGTCATTGCTCCATGAGATCGGATTGATGCCGATTTTTATCATGACATTTGCCCCTGAGCTGATGCAGAAGCCTTACGAGCAAGCTGCCATGCGCTGATCAGCGATTCGAAATTCGCTCTGACGCGAGAAATGAGTGTGGCGTTGTCAATCTTTCCGAAGAGCCAGTCTTGGCTCGGCGCCTGAAAGATGGTGCGGCCAACAGCAAAGCCTTTGCATAGCGAACTTTCGGCAGCTTCGATGAAACCTTTGGCCAGTTCATCAGACGGGGCATTGAGTCCAAGCACGACTACGCCACGGCAATAGGGATCGCGCTCTTGAATCAATGCATCAATTTGCGTCCACACTTCGCGTGGCTGCGATTCAATCTTCCACCAATCTGGATAGATGCCGAGGTTGTAGAGGCGCTTCATCGAGCGCAGCAATACATCGCCGTGAGTCGACGCGTGACCCTTGGGCGGAATGAACTCCATCAGAATTTCATGGCCGCTGATTTGAGCCGCTTCGTACAAGGCTTTGATCTGTGCTTCTTGTTCCAGACGCAGCAAAGGCTCATCGTCTGGGTGATATTGAACCAAGCACTTGATAACGTGTTCTTGAGGCCATTTGATTAGCGAGCTGCCAATTGATCTGCCAGCTTCGAATACCAGCGGACGCGAGTACTGCATCTCTACAGGTCGGCCAATCCACCAGCCCTGCCCGGTTGCTTCATTCAGTGCATCAAGACCATATCGCTCGTCGGCGAGAATACCGACGTTACCTTCGACACCTTGATCCAACAGCATCGTCCGTACCTGACGCACGGCTTCTACGAATAATAGTTTGAGTTCGGATATCCGCTCGACATCAGCACCCGCCTGTTGTGCGAACTCGAAGAACTGATGGCGATGATCAAAAGCAAAAACGAATAGTGGGCCCCACTGCTTGCGCTTGATGCTCACTCGGTGCAATCGATTGAGGCCGCTGTCCAGATCGGGTCGAACAATCGCCTTGTCGCTATTCAGAACGTAATTGAGCTCTGCTGGCGTCGGCATCGCTGGCGCACAAGCGTGGCGTGAAACCACGAGCGCTCCGCAGGCATTGCCCAACTCGCAGGATCTCGCATCAGAATCTCCGCGCAGCCAACCGCTCAAGAAGCCAGACATAAAGGCGTCACCTGCCCCCAGTACATTGAGCACCTGAACTTGGATGCCGCTGTGCTTGGGAACATCGGAGAGACGCGCTGGAATTTCGCCACGAAGTACAACGCAACCTTCAGCGCCGAGCTTTACGACGAGCGTTGCAGAAGTGAGCTTACGTACATTTGAAAGCGCCTGAATTAAATCTTCCGATCCGCCTGCAATCGCGAACTCTTCTTCAGTACCAACAATCAAATCAAAGTGCGGCAAAATCTTTTGGATGTGTCGCGTCACTTCATCGCTAGCGACAAAACGAGTTTCGCCATCAGCCTTACCGGTGAGGCCCCACAGTACTGGCCGATAATCAATATCCAAGATGCGTTGCACGCTGTGCTTGGCTGCATATTCAAGCGCACGCATGCTCGCGCCGAAAACACCTTCCGTAGAAAAGTGCGTTCCTGTGATTAGCAGTGCGCGGCTCGATGCAATGTAGTTCTCGTCGATGTCTTCAGCGCAGAGCGCCATATCCGCGCAGTTCTCGCGATAGAACACCAAGGGAAAGGTTTTGGAGTCTTTGATTCCAAGCAACACCATGCCAGTAAGGCGTTGCTTGTCGACCTTGATGCCGCGAATGTCGCAACCTTCTTTGGTCAGCGTTTCAGTCAGGAAGCGCCCCATGTGATCGTCACCGACGCGGCTCAACATGGCGGACTTGAGCCCCAACCGTGCAGTGCCAAACGCGATGTTGGCAGACGAACCTCCAAGATACTTGGAGAAGCTGCTGACATCTTCCAGACGTGCGCCGACCTGCTGCGCATATAAGTCGACTGCAAGCCGTCCCAGACAAATCAAGTCCAGTGGGCGTGCAGCCATCGCTTGTGTATCAGTCATTACTTGCCGACCAGAGTAACTTCAAACGAATACAAGTCGGGCCTGTAAGCGTGCTGACCGAATTCAACGACGTGTCCTTTGTTGTCAAAAGCAACACGCTCCATCGTCAGCACAGCAGATTTTCGATCAATACCGAGCTTCTTCGATTCTTCCAGCGTTGCTGTACGTGCGCCGATGCGCTGCTTTGCAATGCGGATATCAACGCCGCGCGAGCTAAGGACTTGGTACAAACCAAATTGCTCTAGATCAGCACGTTTGATGTCGATGAACTCGCTTGGCAGGTAGTTATCCAGAACTGCCAAGGGAACACCGCCAGCCAAACGCAGTCGGCGAATATGTAAGACCGGTGAACCGACCGGCACGCCAAGTGAAGTTGCAACGAGCTCGTCTGCAGTAGTTTGTGCGTGCGCGAGAACTTTGGTTGACGGCGCACGCTTGGCTGAACTGAGATCTTCGTAAAGCGAAGTCAGTTCAAGCTTGCGGGTAACGCCACCACGGACCACTTGCGTGCCAATACCGCGGCGGCGCACGAGGATTCCCTTGTCGACGAGATCCTGAATCGCTCTGCGGATCGTCGGTCGCGATAAACCCAATCGCTCGCCAAGCGCGATTTCGTTATCAATTCGAGCACCCGCCGGAACGCTGCCGTCGGCGATGGCCGCTTCGATGCGACTAGCAACCTGGTGGTAAAGCGGAATCGGGCCTGAGCGATCGATATTGAGAAAAAGTGATCGCGGAAGTGGATATTCGGCTTCCAATTTAATCTCCTTCACATTTTTGTTTTTTTCTAATTTGTTCATAGCGCTTTCGAGTTTGCGCTGCGTGCATTGATTGCCAGCAGTTCCGCTATCTCGCTCCAAAGTGGCTGTGGCAATTCGTGCCCCATGCCGGGAAATATTTTCAACTTCGATCCTGCAATTAACTTGTGTATCTCGACCGTTGCGTCCGAGTTGATCAGTTGATCATCCTTGCCCGCAATCAATGTTGTCGGAACCTTGATCTCAGGCAAGGCTTGATTACGATCTGGTGCATTCAGCAACGCTTCCAACTGGCGCTGAGTTCCTTCTGGGTCCCAACCACGATCCCAAATCTCGCCCGCGACTTCGGCCAACCAAGCGATATCCTGAGGATAGCCTGAAGATGCGCAGCCCCCTTCACTCTCTACGTAATAAGGCACGTATTCTTCGCGTGTCTGCGGAATAGGTCTGGCCATCCTCTCTTCGATGACATCGCGGCTGAGATAGTGGCTTCCATTGGCAGCGGTATAAAGCAGGCCCAACGAGCGCACGCGATCCGGATGTTGCTGCACCAGCAGCTGGGCGATCATGCCGCCCATCGACTGGCCCACGATATGTGCTGACGCGATACCCATCGCATCGAGAAAAGCTGCGGTGTCATCAGCAAGATCGCTGAGTGCATATCCGCCCTGCGGATATCGCTGCGATTGCCCGACGTCACGATTGTCAAAACGAATCACATAAAAACCTTGATCAGCGAGCTGCTGACAAAAGCCCGGGCGCCATCCCACCATCTGCGCACTGAAACCCTGAATTAAAATCATCGGCGGCTGAGATACATCGCCGAATGCGTCCCAAGCGATGCGCGCGCCAGATGCTGTAGTCACGATACCCATGCTTAACGAACCTTCTTAATCAAGAAAACAACGACGCCTGCAACCAGCGCACAAAACGCGCCAAACAGGTACAGCGCAGGATAGCCACCAGCGTAGGTGATCAAGCCACCGGCAACGACAGAAGACATGATCTGTGGAAGACCCGTCGCAACAGTCAGAATGCCAAGGTCACGCCCTTCATGCTCCTTATGCGGCAGCACTAGCGACATCACTGCAAGATCAACCGCGAAATAAGTGCCGATGAACGCACCTGACAAGATCGAATAGATCACCATGCCATTCCATGTTGGCATGATCACTGGCACGACCATGGTGGCGGCGAGGCCCACTGCCGAGATGCCAACGAATAATTTACGGCGATCCAATTTGTCTGCGAGCCAACCGCAGAAAGTTGCAATGACGACCCAAACGCCGACGGTGATTGTTACCAGTGTGCTGACGGCGACAGGTACATTGCCATCCGGAATCTGCTTGATGCCGATGTAATCGCTCAGCGTATAAAAAAGGTAGCCGCTGACCGTAAAGTAAGCCATGAACAACATGAAGCGGCTGATGAAGGCGTGAGTAAAATCAGGCTCCCGAAAAGCCTCAAAGAAACCAGCGATGCCAGCGCCCTTTTCTCTAGGCGTTTCAACAATTTTTACTGGCGTCAGCGACGATGCTTCTGGCGCACCGAATACCAGCATGACGCAGGTCACAATTAATCCCAGCGCAAGAAAGGTATAGCCCCACGCTGGGCCAACGTGACTGGCAACATTAACGCCGATCATCGCGCCAATTGGCGGGCCAAGGCCGAGAATTGCAGAGGCGACACCGCGACGATCTTCAGGCACGCGGTCCGGCAGAATCGCAACCAGCGCACCTTGATACATATTCGCCGCCAGCCACAGCAGCGTATAGATGATGCCGAACATCACCAGATTGTTACTCGCGCCCATCGCGATCATCAGCGCAGCAGAAATAATCGTCAGCCCCAAAATCCAAGGCGTGCGTTTACCGAAGCGTGAGCGTGTGCGATCAGACAGAGCGCCGCCCATAGGAATGCCAATCATCGAGCCGATGGCTGCGAACGCGGTCAAGATCGCGAGACTCGCAACCTTGCTGCTGGGGTCCATCGCTTCAACTTGCCCCGGAACAAAAACCTGCTGAATGCCATTAAAACCAGCCATTAACGCAGCGGTGGGCAGCAACAAAAAACCCAGCAGGCGCGCGAGGCTCACCGGACGGGACACGCCGGCGGTCTGATTACTCTCATCAGTTCGAATCATCTTCACTCCCTCGCAAACCTCAACCATCTATGTGGAAGTCGGTCACTGGACTTTGTCAGGACATATGGTTATGTTAGGACATACTGACAATGTATTAGGACGAATGCAACTGTTCAATAGAAACGGTACTTCGACTTAACTTATTTACTAAAAAATGAAGTTGTACGAGGAGCGTTGAGATGATGATTAAAGGCCCCTGCCCCAAAGGATTGTTTGCAGCGGTAAGTCTGGTTGCAGCATTAAATTGCACTGCAACTTTTGCGCAGGAAGCGGCAACAACACCTGCTCCCGCAACGAATGACGGGTCAATTTCAGAGCTCGATGAACTGCTCGTGTCACCCAGCACAGAGTCGCCTGCCGCTAGTGATGCACAGCCACAGGCGCAAACTTCGGCTCCTGCTGAATCGACACCTGATCCCACACTTGGGTCAGCACCTGAGTCAGCACCTGCTGAAGCATCAACAGCTACAGAACTCGAAACGATTCCTTTAGCTAAGAAACGTCCGAACGATCCAGAGCCGATAAAAGCTGCACGCACGAGCCCACAGCTGGAAGAGATCGTTGTCACCGCAACCAAGCGCGAAGAATCACTGCGCGATATTCCGCAGAGCATTACGGCGCTGAGTGGCGGCGAGCTTGAGAAAAGTGGCGCGCAAGGCATCGATGACGTCGTCAAAAAAGTACCCGGCGTCAACATCGCTTCTGAAAACGGCTATACGCGTATCACCGTTCGCGGTATCGCTTCAGTAAACAGCACGAGCTCCACCACCGGCATCCTGTTCGGCAACGTCTCGTTTGCCGATCAATATGTCCCAGTGGTTGCCCTGGATCAGCAGCTCTTCGACCTCCGCAGCATTGAAGTTCTGAAGGGTCCACAAGGAACATTGTTCGGCGCCTCTGCACTCAATGGCGCGATTCGTTATGTGCCAGAGCCAGCGGCCCTCGGCGTATTCTCGACAAAATATTTTGCGCAATACGTTAGTGTTTCACAGGGTGGCGCTGAGCCCATCTTCGGCGCCGCAGTAAATGTTCCGGTAGGCGAAACAGCTGCGATTCGATTGACTGCATTTGATCGAAAATCGCCTGGATACATCGACAACTTGCAGCTCAACATCAAGGATGCAAATCGCCTGAAGCAGCGCGGTGCGCGCGTCATGGCGAACTGGCAGCCCAATGAAGATTGGAGCGTCGCTTTGACTGGCGCCATGCAGAACACATCCATCTATGACATCGCCCTCACCGATGGCGTCAACGGCAATCTATCTAGTAACAATCGCCCGCGCCGTAGTCCGCAAGACGATAACTACAAGATGGCAGGATTGACGGTCTCTCATACGATAGACTGGGCGCAGCTCGTTTCAGAGTCAGCTTTTGTGCATAAAGACTCCGTACATTTCTACGAGAACTCACGCAACGCTATTCCGAATACCTCTGTAGCGCTTCTAGGTATCGGCGGTGGTGGCGTCTCCAATACGTATAGTCAGGAACTACGCCTTGTGTCACCGACTGATAGTGACAGCGCGTGGCGCTGGATTGGTGGCGTCTTTGGCTCGCGCCAGCACTTGAATACGATTGTTGATCTTCAGGCCGGAAACGCCTTGATCCCACCCGAGCTCAATAATCAGTTGATCCAAACACTGCTAAACGCCCTAGGCGCTAGCGGAATAATCAACGCCGATGGAAACGTCAGTCTTCTGGGCCTAGCCCCTGATGTCACCGTTCAAGAACTCGCACTCTTCGGAGAAGTCACTCGCAAGCTGGGAGAATCTTGGGAGCTCACGTTGGGAGGACGCCTCTACCGAACGCGTTCATTCGGCACCAGCACACAGACTGGCTTGATTTTCACCGCATTGAACATGAGCCCCAAGTCTTACAAGACAGGTGGCGTGCAGGAACAAGCTTTCAACCCCAAGGCCTCACTGACGTGGCACATAAGCGACGACACAATGTCCTACGCAACGGTCTCGAAAGGCTATCGCGTGGGAGGTCTACAGCCCGGCATCACTTTGCCGATTTCCGCTACGCAAGCGCCTGCCGCATTTAAATCCGACATCATCTGGAGTTACGAAGCAGGTGTCCGTGCAGAGTGGCTGGACAACACACTGAGCACCGATCTAACGGCCTTCTACATCGACTGGCAGGATCCGCAAGTCTTCCAAGCCGACAGCACTACGAGCCTGCAATACCTCGACAACGTCGGCGCAGTGAAAAGCACGGGCCTCGATTTTTCACTTCGGTGGATTACGCCATTTGAAGTCATGCTGACTTCAAGTGTTGCCTATGCGAAAACAGTGACAACAGAACCATTCCAGACAGGCTCCGGAAATGTTGCTGCGCCCGGCTCCCCTTGGCCCTACGCACCAAAATGGCAAACCGCAACATCGATTTCGTATCCACTGAGCTTGGACGAATGGACGATCACGACATCGGTGACGCACACCTATATGGGCACGGCGGCCAACGATCTCAACAATCAGAAACCGATCTTCAATTATCAACTGCTGGACGCACAGATCGGAATTCTCTCGACGGCCCACACATGGATTCCAGAATTTAATCTGACGGTTAACAACCTGCTCGACAAACGTGGACTCACGACACGCATCCCACAGGGAAGCAGCACCGACGGTGGTTACACGCAGCCACGCACTGTGATTCTTCGCCTTAGCGGTTCGTTCTGATATCACGAGAGAAACTTATGCTAACCAGCACACAAGATCATATGAGCACGGCAGCTCAACTCAACTCTTTTGTCGTTTCTACACCGCAGAAGTCGCTGACCGCACAGGCCACCAAAAATCCAACCATATTTCCGCTATGCGTGAAATCTTTAACTCCTCGCGAAACAGAAATTCTCGAACTACAAGGAACCGGGCTATCGATTAAAGGCGTCGCCCGCAAATTAGCCATCTCGCCCGGAACCGTGAAATGGCATGTTCGAAACATGTATTGGAAGCTGGATGCCACTTCCCGTGAAGAAGCACTGGCCAAGGCCAGAGAGCACCGCATCATTAGCTAGTCCATCGCTCCATCCGGAGGACTACGTTCACTGCGCGACATAGTGTGTTGCGCACAGCGGTGATTCTCTAGAAGTGAGTTGCTCCCTAAGCTTTGTCTCGCCAGCCGGATTGTTTCCGGGGCACCAATCGCCACGGAGAATTCACCATGAAACTGTACGTCCACCCGCTGTCCGGCCACTCTCACCGCGCCGTGTTGTTCTTCTCGCTGATCGGCCAGCCGGTCGAGCTGGTCGAAGTCGACCTTTCCAAAGGGACCCACAAGGCGCCTGAGTTTCTGAAGCTGAATCGCTTTGGTCAGGTCCCAGTGCTGATCGATGGGGAAACGGCGATTGCTGACTCCATCGCAATTCTGGTTTACGCCGCGAAGAAGTTTGGCAAGACTGACTGGCTGCCAGAATCTCCGGCCGAAGCTGCCGCTGTGCAGCGCTGGCTATCCGTCGCCACCGGCCAGATTGCTTATGGCCCTGCCGCTGCCCGCCTCATTACTGTATTCGGCGCGAAATTCAACGCTGAAGAAGTGATCGCCCGCGCCCACGCCGTGCTCAAAGTGATTAACGAAGAACTTGCCGATCGCCACTGGATCGCCAGTTCCAAGCCAACCATTGCTGATGTTGCGCTTTACAGCTACATCGCCAGCGCTAATGAAGGAAACGTCGATATCTCGGAATATGCCAACGTCCGCGCATGGCTGAGTCGTGTCGAGAAGCTGCCAGGTTTTGTGCCGTTCAAGAAAACGGCAGTTGGCCTCGGCGCTTAAGCACATTGAACAGCTTCCGTTAACGATTGGGGATGCATTGCATCCCCAAAGTTAAATCTCGGAGACGCACATGGAATCAATCAACTCGACACCACCATCACCTTGGCACGAAGGTGAAAAAGCGATCCAACGCAGCGTTGGTGTCAGCGAACGGATGGACAGTATCGGCAAGCGCGTGATCCGCGATCACTTGATCGAACAGCATCGCGAGTTCTATCCGCTATTACCTTTCGTCGTTCTGGGCGCTGTCGATCCAGAAGGCCGACCTTGGGCAACGTTGCGCGCTGGCAAACCCGGTTTTCTGCACGCAGCTGATATGAAGACGCTGCGTGTTGCCGTCACTCGCGATTTCAGCGATCCCGCAGAGCGCGGCATGGAAGAAGGCGATGGCATTGGCTTGCTCGGCATTGATCCAACTAATCGCCGTCGCAATCGTCTCAATGGCGCAATCCACCGCAGCGCCAACGATGGCTTCGACATCGCTGTGATGCAGAGCTACGGCAACTGCCCGCAATACATCCAACTGCGCGCACCCGCGTTCACTCGCGATCCGTCAGTGCCAAGTAAGTCGCCAAACACAACAATGACGACGCTCGACGCTCGTGGTCGCGCAATCATCGAGCAGGCCGACACCTTCTTCGTCGCCTCGTATGTCGATCATGAAGTCAGTGGCCGACAGGTTGATGTCTCGCATCGCGGTGGTAAGTCAGGCTTTGTCCGCGTCGGCGATGACGGTGTTCTTACGATTCCCGATTTCCCGGGCAATCTGTTCTTCAACACGCTCGGTAATTTTCAGCTGAATCCGAAAGCCGGTCTGGTGTTTATTGATTTTGCGAGCGGCGACCTTTTACAACTCACGGGCACCGTTGAGATCTTGCTCGACTCACCGGAGATCGCGACGTTTCAAGGTGCCGAGCGTCTCTGGCGTTTCACGCCTCAACAAATCATTCACCGGCCCGCAGGCTTGCCGCTGCGTCTTGAGTTTCAGCCTGACGGCTGGTCGCCTAACTCATTAATGACGGGCAGCTGGGAAGATTCCGATCGCCATAGCAAAGCACTTGCATTGGCCAAGGCTTGGCGTCCCTTGCGCGTGAGCAAACTCGTAGACGAAAGCAGCCTTGTTCGCTCCATCACATTGGAGCCCGTCGACAATCTCGGATTGATTCCACAGCAGCCAGGCCAGCATCTACCGATCCGGCTCACCCTGCCCGGCATGAGCGCGCCTGTATTACGCACCTACACTTTGTCGAGCGCGCCATCTGACGATGCGTATCGCTTGAGCGTGAAGAAAGAAGGCGTCGCTTCAAACTATCTGCATAGCCTTGCTGTTGGTGATCTCATCGAAGCTCGCGCGCCTGCTGGCAACTTTACGATCAACGCCGCAGATCGCAGGCCCGTGGTGTTGCTTGCGGCCGGTATCGGCGTGACGCCAATGATTGCGATGCTGCGCTATCTCATTTACGAAGGTTTTCGCCTGCGCCGCACACGACCGACTTGGTTGTTCTATTCCGCTAAGACCAAAGCCGAGCGCGCTTTCGACACCGAGATTGAAGCACTCGTCGCTGAAGCAAAAGACGCAGTGCAAGTTGTGCGTTTGCTATCGAATACTGATGGCGCGATTGAGCACGAGGATTACGACATCGTCGGCCGCTTTGATGTGCAGATGCTGCGCGAGATATTGCCCTTCGATGATTATGATTTCTTCATCTGCGGTCCAACAGGTTTCATGCAGGCGAGCTACGACGGTTTGCGCCAACTGAATATTGACGACGAGCGTATTCATGCTGAAGCGTTTGGTCCTGCTTCACTTACGCGTACAACGCGCTCTACTGCTGCCCCCATTCCCGGCCCACCGCCATCGACCGAGCCAGTGGCCGTCGCATTCCTTAGCTCCGGCAAAGAAGCACGCTGGACACCCGACACCGGCTCTCTGTTAGAACTCGCTGAAGCTCGCGGCGTAGACGCACCATTCTCTTGCCGCGGCGGCAGTTGCGGCAGTTGTGCGACACGAATTGTTGAAGGTGCAGTCGCCTACACTCAATTACCGAGCTTCAAGGTTTCTGCAGATCAAGCCTTGATCTGTTGCTCTGTCCCAGCAGCTGCTGCAAACAGCGCAGCGCTGCGCTTACATTTAGATCTTTGAATCACGTTTATTAATTTGCACCGGAGAACGCACCATGTCTCGCCCACCCCTCCCTCCATTCACAGAAGCCACTGCAATCCAGAAAGTGCGTCTTGCCGAAGACGGCTGGAATACTCGCGACCCAGACAAGGTATCGCTCGCGTATACCGTTGATAGCCGCTGGCGAAATCGCGCCGAATTCGTCACGGGTCGTGAAGCCATTGCTGGCTTGCTCACACGCAAGTGGACGCGCGAGTTGGACTATCGATTGGTAAAAGAGCTTTGGGCCTTCAGCGATAACCGCATTGCCGTGCGTTTTGCTTACGAGTTTCATGACGACAGTGGCCAGTGGTTTCGCGCCTACGGCAATGAGAACTGGCAGTTTGATGACGATGGTCTGATGCGCTATCGCCACGCGAGTATTAATGAACATCCGATAGCCGAGGCTGATCGCAAACTCCGCTGGCCTTTAGGGCGTCGGCCTGACGACGCGCCCAGCTTGAGCGAGCTCGGCTTCTAGTGAGCACGCAGTACCAGCAGAGCGCCTTGAGTCCTCGACTCGCAGCACAACTGGCACTTGGTTTGAGTGCCCGTTGTAAATGCCCGCACCTTCAAGGTTCACTCACTGCTGAAGCACGAGCACTTGGGTTAACGACAGGCGAGATCGAGGCTTCGCGACAAGGCCGTAGTTTTGATGTGCGGGATGCGACTGCATTGAGCTTGGCCCTAGCGCTGCAAAAGAGTGCAGCCGATATAAAGCTTCACCGCGCCAAAGCCGAACAATTTGGCATGTCAGCAGACTTGATAGCGGCTATCGAGCAATTCAGCCATGACTTTGCGCCCCGCCTCGAAATTCCTGAAGTGATCGCTTAATCTGCAGCTGTCTGCAAGTTTTTTGTAGTCAGTTCGGGAGTCTCATGGATCGTTGGCATGCGATGAAGGTTTTTCTACGGGTTGCCGATGGTGGCGGCTTCGCCGAAGCCGCACGACAATTGAATATGAGTGCACCTGCTGTCACTCGCGCGATTGCTGCGCTTGAAGAAACGATTGGCGCACGACTGTTTATCCGCACCACGCGCGCGGTGAAACTCACCGACGCTGGAAGCCGCTACCTGTTGGACTGCCGCCGCATCCTCGCTGATATCGAAGAAGCTGAGGCCGCTGCTGCCGGTGCTTTTGCTCGCCCCAGTGGCACACTCACCGTCACCGCCCCGGTGTTATTCGGTCAGATGTATGTGATGCCGCTGCTCACTGAATACTTGAAGAACAATCCCGCAGTAACTGGCCGCGCCTTGTTCTTTGATCGCATCACCAACATTGTCGATGAAGGCATCGACGCTGCGATTCGCATCGGACATCTTCCAGACTCCGGCCTCAGTGCGATTGGCGTCGGCTCTGTACGTCGTGTGATCTGTGGATCGCATGATTATTTTGCCAAACACGGCGTGCCGAGCCATCCAGCGGATCTCGCAAATCATTCATTGGTCGCCGTTACCAGTGCGTGGAATTCGTTGGAGTGGCGCTTCGGTCGCGAATCAGACATCGCCGTCAGCGTGAACCCGCAACTATTCTGCAATACCAACGAAGCAGCGATCTCTACTGCACTTGATGGTTGGGGACTGACGCGTGTGCTCTCGTATCAAGTTGCGCCGCTGCTTGCTGCGGGGCGATTGCAAACTGTGCTGTCAGACTTTGAAGAAAGTCCATTGCCAGTCCACGTCGTACATTCCGAAGGCCGCAATGCTGCGGCCAAGGTACGCTCATTCGTTGATTTTGCAGTGGCTAAACTGCGCGCTAATCCACTGATCAACTAAGTAACGAGTGCTCACTTACGCTTTGAGCTCCGCTTCGGCTTTATTGTCGCAGCTTGCCAAACCTGCGCCTGCTCAATCAGAAAATCGATGAAGACACGCACGCGCGATGGTAGATGTCGTCCATGTGGGTACAGCAAACTAAATGGACGTGATGAACCGCTGAAGGGATTCAATACTTCAACAAGACTTCCATCCGCCAAGTCTTTTTCGACGCCGAAGCGGTAGGTCTGAAATAAGCCGGCACCATTCTTCGCAAGTGTCACTCCTCCAAGTACATCTTCTGAGCAGGAGTAATTGCCTACCGTAGAAATCTCACGGTCCTTGCCACCGTCCTTGAATATCCACGGAATCTGTCTGCCACTACTTGGCAGATCAAACTGGATGCACTCATGTTTGGCCAGATCATCCAGCGTGCGCGGAATGCCGGCACGTTTTAGATACTGCGGAGCAGCAACGACAACGAGCGCTGCATCTTCTAATAGCCGCGTGATCATCGATGAATCCGGCTGCGCTCTCACACGAACCGCCAGATCAAAATCTTCTTCCCGAAAACCAATATTGCGATTGCTGATGTGAACTTCGACTTTGATCAGCGGATAACTCGCACGAAAAGCTGGGAGTATCGGTAGCAGTCGGTGATGTCCATACGTTGTAGGCACACTGATACGCAACGTGCCTGAAGGCTGAACCTGCTCGCCGGTCACCTTGCGTTCGGCATCGACCAATTGCGTTAACGCCTGACGACATTGTTCGAAATAGGCTTTGCCGCCTTCGGTCAGGCGAATGCTTCGGGTTGATCTCACGAACAGTCGCACCCCCAGCCGCTTCTCCAATCGGGAAATAGAACGACTGACTGCCGCCGGGGTAACGCCTGATGTCAGCGCCGCGGCGGTGAAGCTGCCGGACTCGGCTGCCAGACAGAACAGCTCAATGCTGCCCAGAAGAATGTCGTCGAAGTGCCTTTTCATCGCGAATCCATTTGTTACATGAAGTATCAAGATAAGTGTATCAACCCCCGTTTATCACTGCCATTAGCATCAATAAAGTAGGCCCCGTGAGCAGAGGACAGCAGCGACCAACGCAACCTCTGTCGTCATTTATCCAATTACTGATGAGGTGCTGACATGAGCAACACGAACAAAACAGCGGTAATCACGGGTGCTTCGAGTGGCATTGGCTATGGCCTGGCCGAAGCATTTCTGGCCAAGGGCTATAACGTCGTCGGCGGTGCGCGCTCAAACGAACGCTTGCAGGCTGCGGCCGCCAAGCTCGATGCAGGCTCACGCTTTGTTGGCGTGGCAGGCGATGTGAGCTCAGCCAATACGGCCAGCGAATTGTTCAACACGGCGATCGAGAAATTCGGCCAAGTTGATGTGCTGGTGAATAACGCGGGCATCTTTGCGGCCAAGCCATTTACTGACTTCACGCCAGAAGAAGTTGAAGAACAGCTGGCGACCAATTTGAAGAGCGTCGTCTTTATGTCTCAGCAAGCGGCCAAGCACATGATGGCTCGCAAGCAAGGCCACATCATCAACATCACGGCCTCGCTCGCGATACAACCGGTCAGCAATGTTCCGGCACTGATGGCTGTGCTCGCCAAAGGCGGCGTCAATCAAGCCACGCGTGCGATGGCACTCGAACTCGCGCCGCACGGCATCACCGTCAACGCGGTTGCTCCTGGCATCGTCGATACACCGATGCACCCTGCCGAGACGCATGGCTTCTTGAATGGCCTTGCCCCGCTCGGCCGCATCGCGAAGGTCAGCGAAATCGCAGATGCCGTGTTGTATCTGGCCTCGGCTGATTTTGTAACCGGCGTGGTTCTGCCCGTAGACGGCGGATCTGCAGCCGGCAAGTAAGTCTCACCACCATCAAACCTTTTCCCAAGCTTCACAACCGGAGAATCACCATGCCATTCGTCAACGTACTCATCACCAAAGATGGAGCCACCAGAGAACAGAAGGCTCAAGTCATCAAGGAGATCACCGACACGCTCCAGCGCGTGCTGAATAAAGTGCCAAAACAGACTCACATCGTCATTGAAGAAATCGACACGGATAACTGGGGCTTCGGCGGCGAAACAACCACCGTCATTCGGAAGCGTCAGGCCGGTTGAATCGGATGTCAGTAGCATCGAGTGACCTGACCGCGTCTGCGTTAGCAGAAACGGTCAGGTCACTTAATTTTGTTCATTTAATTCCCTTCGAATGTTGCTGTACGCCGCGCCTTGAATGCCTCAACGCCGCGCCGAGCGTCTTTACTCAACAGCAGCCGTACAAACTTCATTTTCAATTTCGATAGCGCGGATTGCGCGCCGTGTGTTTGCATGTGGCGCACGGATTGCAACGTTGCCTGCACACCGAGTGGAGCCTGTTGGGAAATGCGCTCTGCAATGGCAATCGCCGCATTCAAGGCTTCGCCTGGCTTCACTCGTTTTTGCACAAGCCCAATGCGATACGCCTCATCGGCGTCAAACTCATCGGCCATCAACAAGTGCAAATAGGCATTCTGCGTGCCGACAGCCAGCGGCCAACGCACCGTTCCTCCGCCAAAAGGAAATACGCCGCGCGAGATTTCGGCTTGCGTGAAACGTGCATTGTCAGAAGCCACTGTGATCTGGGCATTCAGCAAGAGCTCGATACCAGCCGTGTAACACGGGCCTTCCACTGCACTCACAATCGGTTTTCGGCAAACATTGCCATTGGTTCCCCATGGATCAATGCCGCCGCGAGGAATCATTGGCGTGAGGATTTCTCTTGGCGCAGCCTTGATAACTTTGGCTAAATCCAAACCGCTGGTGAAGTAGCGGCCATCGGCCCAAAGAACACCACAGCGCAATTCACGATCACGATCCAGCAACGTATACGCATTCGATAACTGCGTAATCATTTCAGGATCTAAAGCGTTGAGCTTGTCTGCGCGATTGAGTCCAATCAGCAACAGATGGCCACGGCGCTCGGTAATAACTTTGTTACTCATATTGATTTGACCTTTTCCATCCACGCAGAAAGGCGTGGTCGATTTTGCAATTCAGGACGCATACGTGCGCTGGTGCGATCTACTTCAATCAACTGACTGCCGACCGCGATATCAGCAATCGATATTGCTTCACCCACCAGCCAACCTGAATTTTCGAGTACCGTTTCAATACGATCGAGATGGCGCAGGAAATCAGATTCAACATCTTCACGCTGCATGCGCCCTAGCCCTTGGCTGAATAGTTGCAAACCCAAACCAGCCTTGAGCGTCAGCTTGATTGGCAGGCGCTCCACTGCAGATCGACCTTCGCAAGCGATGCGAACGGCCTGATCAATCGCCACTGGATCCTTTAAGCGAAAATAAACTTCGAACCAGTAGAGCAATTCATCGGACCAGTCTTCCCATAGCTCAGCCTGCGCACGCTGCTGTGGATCAAGTGGATAAAGCGGTGATTCCGGATAGTGTTCATCGAGGTAGCGTGCGATGCGCGTGCTGTCTTGAATGCGATGCCCATCAATATCCAGCACGGGCACTTTGCCAACTTTGCTTAGCCGACCAACTTTGGCCCCGAGTACGCCGTTGTAGTTGATGGACTCATAGGCCAGCCCCTTATGCTTGAGCACACGCGCGACTTTCTGGCAGAAGGGAGAAATCTCCCATTGATGCAAAACGATAGCTTCACTCATTTTTTTCAATCTCAAAAAGTTTCTTTATATGGACGAAGATCCAACTCATGCGTCCAAGCAGAGCGATGCTGGCAATGGAGTTGCCAATACGATTCAGCAATGGCATCCGGATGAAGCGCGCCGTCTTCTCCCTTGGTAAACAAGAATGCTTTGCCAAGGCCATAGCCAAACTTGTTTGCACGGTCACCGCCCACAATGCCGTCGACGACGACATGGGCAACGTGAATTCCTTCCGGTCCGAATTCGCGCGCGAAAGCCTGCGCATGAATACGCAATCCCGCCTTGGCCGCAGCGAATGCGCCAAACTTGGGCCGACCGCGAAGCGAAGCACTAGCGCCAGTAAAAATCAGCGTCCCGCGCTTTTGCGGCAACATGCGCTCAATCGCTTCATGTCCTACGACGAAACCACCGAAACAGCAGGTTCGCCACATTTTCTCGACGAATTCCGGAGTGGTCGCAGCAAAACTCGTCGGCATGTTGAGCTCAGAGGCGTTAAACACCACAAGCTCTGGAACATGTCCTGCTTCTGTAATGCGATCGAATAAAGTCTGGACATCAGCCGGATTAGCCGCATCAGCAGTGACAGCGGTAACGCTGCCGCCGCTGGTCCGGATTTCTGTTGCCAGAGGCTCCAACTTGTCGGCACTGCGGCCCGTGGCATAGACATGCAAACCCGCCGCTGCAAAACGAGCACAGAGCGCACCGCCAATTCCCTGCCGAGAACCAGCGCCAACAACCACGGCGCATGGTTTCAAAGTCGCACCATTATTTTTGTCGGCCATTGCAAACTCCTTAACCAGCCGATTTCTTCGGCGACACCCACATGGCAATTCGTGCACGGAACACGATCTCGCCAGCGGTATCCTGCACTTCAACCTTGACCCAATAATCCTGCGCCACTGACCAATCAGGAGTTGCTTCAGGTTGTGCAATCGCTTTCAGATTCGTGTTGGCCTTCTTCAGGTATTCCACCGTCATGCCTTTTGGAATCCAGCGGTGCGTCGTTGGAATGGTCACGTCGGTCATCAAGCCACCCGAGAGTTCAGCCATATTGCACATGGCAATGGCGTGGACGGTGCCGATGTGGTTTTGTACGGCTCGACGCTTGCTCATCTGCACTTCGCAGTAAGCGGGACGCAGCTCAGAAATCAGTGGCTTGATAGATGAGAAATATGGTGCTTTCAGACAAAGCCCACGAGAGAAAATAAATTTTCCAAGAGGACGACGACTCAATGCCTGATAAGCCTTGAGCACGGGAGGAGTGACTGATTTCGACATAAGGCTTACTCGATGATTAGCGGTTGAAATTAACGGCGGTGCCGTTCTGCCAGCTTTCAAAATCTTGTACGGCAATTTGTTTGCCGCTGGCGATCAGATCGCCAACGTAATCGGCATAGGCTGTCATTGCGTAGCGAGTATCTTTCTGCGTTGCCACAGACATGAACTCTGCCTTCTCGATTTCCATACCTGCGTCGATATTCTGTGACGCGGCTTGATAGACCGAGCGCTTGATGGCGCGCACAGCATCAGC
This sequence comes from Stenotrophobium rhamnosiphilum, assembly GCF_003052265.1. Lineage (GTDB taxonomy): Bacteria > Pseudomonadota > Gammaproteobacteria > Nevskiales > Nevskiaceae > Stenotrophobium > Stenotrophobium rhamnosiphilum. The sequence continues at coordinate 100,880 of NZ_QANS01000004.1, read as the reverse complement.
CGAGCGACGCGCCATGCGTTCGGCCAAGATCATGGCTTCACTCATCAACTCGTCAGCAGGCACAACGCGATTGATCAAGCCCAGTTCGTAAGCTTCTCGCGGAGATAGCAACGTGCCATCAAGGCAAAACTCCAAAGCACGTGCCACGCCCAAGATGCGCGTCAGCATTTGCGTGCCACCACCGCCCGGAATCAGACCGATATAAATTTCAGGTTGGCCGATCACCTGCCCGCCTTCCACACTGCCATCGACCATCAAGCGCAGATCGCAGGCCAGCGTCAGTTCGCAACCACCGCCCATTGCGCGCCCGTTGATGGCGGCGATGAAAACCTTGTCCATCGCCTTCATGCGCGCAGTGACTTCATGAAACAGATTCATCGCACTGACGCCGCCCATCGGCGTGCGCTCAATCAGCTTTCGAACGCCAGGCACATGATCAAGCGCAGCTTCGGCACGACTGACTACACGAGTGACGCTAGATGGAATCGGCGCAGCAAGACCGGCTGCCATCTGCTTGATTTCGCCGACATCAAAGTGCGTGAGAAAGACGTCAGGCACGGCGCTAGTCAGAATCACTGCGCCAATGCCTGTGTCGTTCTCAATCTCACGTAGCAGTTGATCCAGCTCTGCCATCATTGCTGAGGTTAAAAAATTGAATGGAGGATTGCTGAGCGCAACAGTGAGCACGCGCTCCTGTTGTGCTGTCTGAAGATGCTGAAAGTTAAGTTTCATAAAATGTTCCGTTTATTACTTGAGGCTTGCGGACAATCAGGCCGCGGCTAACACAGCGGGCGACGATGCGATGTAACGCAAAGCCTGCTCGGTGGAAGCTTCGTATTCAGGGTGGTAGCCAGCACGCAAGAAACGCAGCGCGTGCAAACCAAACCAGCGCACTTTTGGTGTATTGCCCCTGTCTGCACTGCGATGCCAATGGTTCCAGAATTTCGCGCTAAAGCGCTTGGTATCAGCCTTGGAATAAATGGGGTCCTGACGCATCAACTGGACGATGCCGCTAGTCGCGCGTTCCATCATCAGCGGATAAACCATAGCCATCAGCAGCGTGCGCAGCGGCCACTTGCCGCCGAGATAACAGTAGAGATCGTAGGCCACGTTGCGGTGCTCCATTTCTTCCGCGCCGTGCCAGCGGAATAAATCAGCGACGACCGGGTCTGCACCGTGCTCGTCCCATTTGGCTTCGAGAACGAATGTGCCCAAGGCAGAGGTGAAATGTTCAACCGCAGCAACGATGCCGACACGCATGACCAACCACTGGCGTTGCAACGACTTCGGCAACTTGATTCCGGCAGGATCTTTGGCAAGCAAGCGATCAAACAGCACTGCGTTGTGACGCTCGAAATCTCCACCGTCAATGCCGAGGCGCTTGAGATAGCCCTCGATGGAATCATGATGCGCGCGGCTGTGCACGGCTTCCTGCTTGATGAACGCTTCAACATCAGCACGCAGCTTCGGATCCTCAACCAAAGGCAAAGCTTCGCGGAATACACGACAGAAAAACTTTTCACCTTGCGTCAACAGATAGCTGAACTCGTTTGCCCAATGACTGCTGAAGGCGTCGTCTCGAATCCAATGCAACTCGCTCTGACTCCAATCAAATTTCACATTGCGAGGAATGATGGTGGATTTCATGGTTATGCGGCCTCAATAGAAAGAACGAAATTTGAAATGCCTTCAGCTAAGGCCTGCGGCTGACTCAGCAGTCCCCAATGGCCCGCTGCAATCTCAACGCGGCTCAGGTTCGGCGCTGTGGTTTCCATGCCTTCGAACAAGCTCGTGGGTACGAAGGGATCGTTTTGCATGACGATCAATTGCACCGGCACATCTGTCGTGCGCGACTGAGGGCGCAATAGCGCTTGCACGAGATTGGCGCGATAAAGGCCGAGTCCGTTCACGCCATCAGCTGTCTGGCTGGGACGCGCAGCTACGGGAATGCCTTCTAGCGCTGAGACCACACGAGACCACGTGCGGCCCAAACCAAATTTCCAAGTCAGCTCAGGAATAAACGGGATCTGAAACATCGCCATGTAAGAAGAGCCCAAGGCGCGGCCAAAGAACTCTTTGAGATGGCGCGGCGTCGGCTTGCGCAGGCGTTCATGGAACCAATGACCGACATGATCAAGACTCGGCGCACCAGCGGAGAAGGAAGCGATGCGGCCATCCAATTCATTCGACAGCAGCGCATCCCAACCCTGCAGCGCGCCCCAGTCGTAACCAATCAGATGCACCGGTTGATGCGGGCTGACGGCGTCGATCACTGCACGAAGATCAGAAGTCAGGTGTTCAAAAGCATATGCCTTGGCACCGCGTGGTGCGGTCGAGAGACCTGCCCCGCGCACGTCGTAAGCGACGACGTAGAAACGTTCAGCAAGTACTTCAGCCGTATCCGACCAAATCTCTGCGCTGTCCGGATACCCGTGGACCAGCACCAACGTCGGACGCGGTCGCTGTTTGGTCGGGCGCTTGCCCCAGGCGTAGACGGCGATGCGCACATCGCCCGAGGTCACAAGTTGTGTTGCTGTCATTGAATGTCCGCTTACAGAAAGTTTTGGCTCGGCCGTAACCGTGCCATTGAGTAATGTCAAAGTATAGTAAGTTCCAAAATAGAACTTATCAAACTATAATGGCCTCAAAATGCGCAACATATTGACGAGTAACGAAATATGAAATGGCAGAACCTAGGCGAAACGCCCTGCTCTATTGCACGCAGCTTGGCCATTGTGGGTGACCGCTGGACCATCCTGATCCTGCGAAATGCGTTCCTGCGCACGCGTCGTTTCGACGATTTTCAGCAGCAGCTCAGCATCACTCGCCATCTTCTGGCCAGTCGTCTTGCCAAGCTGGTGAAGCTCGGTGTGCTGGCCAAGGTGCCCTATCAAGAGAAGCCGCCCCGTTACGAATATCTGCTCACTGAAATGGGCCGCGACTGGTATTCAGTGCAGCTCGCATTAGTAGCTTGGGGCGACAAGTGGCTGGCGGGAACTGAGGGACCACCCGTTGAATATGTGCATCGCAACTGCGGCAAGAAATTCACGCCGACCGTTTCGTGTTCAGAATGTGGCGAGACGATTAATCCGCGTGAGATAACCCCTATCGCAAACCGCATGCGTCTGCCTAGCGACATCAGTCTTACTGTCGACGCAAAAACGAAGTAACCGCGGATCAGCTAAACCAATTACAAAATCATGCAGTGAAGCTGGAGATGTCCACGGGCGTGATGTTATTTGCCTTGCAGAAGTCCAAGTAGCGCTGCATCACAGTGCGCCAGTTTTCGGTCACAAGTACGCGACCTGCATCATCGATGATGTTCCAATCGCCCTGCACAATATTGAGTGTGACGACTTCTTCGGTTCCAACACCAATCGGCGTGTGCTGCGTACCTGCTGTTTCAAAAACGAAGCTACCAGCTTTGGCGACCCAGTCATGCTCTTTGTATTTCCATTGTCCGCTAATCGTGTAGACATGCACGCTACCTGAATGATGGTGGCGTGGCAGTTCAATATCGGCCGTCGTTTTGAGCAGCGTGATCCATTCGCCACGGATGGGATCCACCTTGATCGCCTTGACGAAAACCTTGTTCTTGTATGGCGCGACCGGCACCCAAGGCAGTGATTCCACATCGATCAACGCGCTCGTGATCTTTTCGAAAAACATTAGCTCAGTCCCATCGGCGAATTTAGCTATAACTAACGATAGCAGGAACTTCTGTTTTTCTGTGCCGCCAATGTAAACCTAGATCAGCTCGAAATCGTCTGCATCCATCCAAGCCGGGAACCGCTTGCGATGAGCAAGTAGCGCTTCGGAATCCAAGGTCACAGTAATGACTTGCTCTTGAGCTCCGAGTTCTAACAATGGCGCCCCCAAAGGATCAATCGCAGCGCTATCGCCTGCATAAAGTAGTCCATTGTCATCGGTTCCGACGCGATTGACGCCAACGCAGTAGCTGAGATTCTCGATCGCCCTCGCCCGCAACAGCGTTCGCCAGATTTCATGGCGTGGTGCTGGCCAGTTGGCGACGAAGAGCACCAAGTCATATTCCATTCCACCTTCGCTTTGTTCCAGTCTGCGATTGCGTATCCACACCGGAAAGCGAAGGTCGTAACAAATCAACGGGCGAATTCTCCAACCCTTCAACTCAACGACGAGATGTTGGCTGCCACTGGCGTAGTGCTCATGTTCACCTGCCATACGAAAAAGATGGCGCTTGTCGTATTGATCAAAGCTGCCGTCAGGTCGCATCCAGATCAGGCGATTGAAATACTGATCGCCTTCTTTGATCACCAGACTGCCCGTGATCACGGCATTCGTATCTGCGGCGAGTGTCTTCAACCACGGCAGCCATTCGCCGTTGACAAGCTCGTGCTGATTGGCGGTGTCGTTGGTGAAGCCTGTCAGGAATGTCTCTGGCAAGATCACCAGATCAACTTTTCCAGCGATGCTGTTCACCAGACTGCTGTAGTAATTCCGATTGGCCCGCGCATCGTGCCAACGCGTCGCACCCTGCACCAGTGCAACGTTTAAAGGCTGCATAAGCGCTCTGCCGCTGCAATCAACGTGGCATCGCTCTTTGCAAAGCAGAAGCGAATCAGGCGAGCGTCTGGCGGGCTCTGATAGAAAGGCGATAACGGAATAGCGGCAACGCCTGATTCACGAACGAGCCAGTCACTGAACGTTACGTCGTCGATATCTTTAATCGCCGAATAATCCGCAAGCTGAAAGTACGCACCGCGAACGTCGAGTAATTTAAAGCGCGATCCTTTGAGCAGCGATCTAAAATAGTCACGGCGCTTCCCATAAAAGGTCGGCAATTCGAGATACAGCTCTGGATTATTTTGCAGCGCCTCTGCGAAGGCCCATTGGGCTGGAGCGAAAGTGCTGAACGTCAGGTATTGATGCACCTTGCGGATTTGCGCAGACAAGAATTTTGGTGCAACGGTGTAGCCGACTTTCCAGCCGGTGCAATGAAAAGTTTTTCCAAATGAACTCACCACAATACTGCGCGCGGCTAGTTCCGGATGACGTAGAACGCTTTGGTGTTCGGCGCCGTCAAACACGATGTGTTCGTAGACTTCATCCGACAGGATGTGAATACCGGTGTCTCTGACGATATCCGCCAACGCGTCAAGAACAGAACGGCTCAACACTGCTCCGGATGGATTGTGCGGTGAGTTGATGATGATCAGTCGCGTCTTCGATGTGATTGCGTCGCGTACGCGCTGCCAGTCAATCGAGAATTCAGGAGACTGCAATGGAATGCGAATGGATTTCGCACCCTGTAGTTCAATCGCTGGCTCATAGCTGTCGTAAGCTGGATCAAAGAAGATAACTTCGTCTTCAGCGTGCACCAGCGCAGCGATGGCGCAGAACAATGCCTCGGTAGCGCCCGAAGTAACGGTGACGTCGCTGTCAGGATTAGGCTTGTGTCCGTAGAGTCGCTCAGTCTTTAGCGCGATCTGTTCACGCAATGCGGCGACGCCAATGGCAGGTGCGTACTGATTTTTACGATCAGCCATTGCGCGTGATAAGGCATCGCGCAATACCTCGGGAGGTTCGAAATCCGGGAAACCCTGCCCCAAGTTAACGGCCTGATGCTCAACAGCGAGTTGGCTCATCACGCTAAAAATGGTGGTTCCCACATTGGGAAGTTTTTCGTCAAATGCCATCTGTGCACAACCGATATAAGAGCGACTCGCCAAAGCGCACGTTCAATCAGAGCGTCGCATTGACCTAATTAAGAAATTTCGCACAACTACGGAGGCTGTAGTCGGTCGCGGAAGAAAAGATCTATAGATATGCGCTGATCTAAGCAATCAGCGGTGTGCCGGTCTTCTGCTGAATTTCTTCCTTGGTAACGCCTGGCGCCAACTCCACCAGCTTCAGGCCCTCAGGCGTGATATCCAACACGCAGAGTTCGGTGATGATGCGATTCACCACGCCCAAACCTGTCAGAGGCAAATTGCAGGTTTTCAAGATCTTGTGCTCGCCACTCTTGGCTGTGTGTTCCATCAGCACGACAACGCGCTTAACGCCCGCAACGAGATCCATCGCGCCGCCCATGCCTTTGACCATCTTGCCGGGGATCATCCAGTTGGCGATGTCGCCACTGTCCGTCACTTGCATGGCGCCAAGAATCGACAGATTGATATGACCTCCACGAATCATCGCGAATGAATCAGCGCTGCTGAAAAATGCGCTGCCCGGCACTGTCGTGATGGTCTGCTTGCCTGCGTTGATCAAATCAGCGTCGACTTCATCCTCGCCCGGAAATGGACCGATACCCAGCAGGCCGTTTTCGCTTTGCAGCCAGACATCCATACCTTCTGGAATAAAGTTAGCGACCAGTGTCGGCAAGCCGATGCCGAGATTCACGTAATAACCATCACGCAATTCACCGGCGGCGCGCTGCGCCATTTCATCTCTATTCCAGGCCATTAGACTTTTCTCACCGTACGCTGCTCGATACGTTTTTCCGGGTGTGGGTTATGCACCAGTCGCTGCACAAAGATTCCGGGCGTGTGGATGTTGTCTGGATCCAGCTCACCGGTTTCGACGATGTGCTCAGCTTCCACCACCGTGATCTTTCCAGCAGTCGCAACCATTGGATTAAAGTTGCGCGAGGTCTTGCGGAACACGAGGTTTCCGGACTTATCCGCTTTCCATGCTTTGACCAGCGAGATGTCCGCACGTAGCGAACGCTCCATCACATAGTGTTCACCATCGAACTCGCGGGTTTCCTTGCCTTCAGCAACGATAGTGCCGTAACCCGTCTTGGTGAAGAACGCGGGAATGCCTGCGCCACCCGCGCGTAGCTTTTCAGCCAGTGTTCCCTGTGGCGTGAATTCAAGTTCGAGTTCGCCTGCCAGATATTGGCGTTCGAATTCCTTGTTCTCACCAACATAGGACGAAATCATTCTTTTGATCTGGCGTGTGTTCAACAACATGCCGAGGCCAAAGCCATCGACGCCCGCGTTGTTGGAAATCACTGTCAGGTTTTTCTTGCCGCTGTCGCGCAAAGCCAGGATTAAGGCTTCAGGAATTCCACAGAGCCCAAAGCCACCTACTGCGAGTGTTTGGCCGTCAGCAACGATGTCTGCCAATGCCGCTGCGGCACTGGGATAAATTTTATTCACGATTTGCTCCTGTTCGCTGCAAGTGCCAAAGCGACGCGCGATCGCGTCGGCTGCTGCAATGCCTCACAAATAAAATCGCCAGCCTGCGTCAATGCCTGAAGATCAACGCCAGTCTCAATACCGAGACCTTGCAGCAGATATAGAAGATCTTCGGTGGCAACATTGCCTGAGGCGCCCGCTGCATACGGACAGCCACCGAGGCCCGCAACCGAACTGTCGAATACCGACACACCCAGTTGTAGCGCGGCATAAACATTCGCCAATGCCTGGCCGTAAGTATCGTGAAAATGTCCCGCGAGTTTTGTGACTGGAACTTTTGCAGCGACCGCCTCAATCATGGCGCGAGTGCTGCCAACCGTACCGACACCAATCGTGTCGCCCAGCGAAATCTCGTAACAACCCATTTGAACCAAGGTGTTCGCCACGACTGCCACAGTCTGCGGCGAAACTTCGCCCTGATAAGGACAGCCCAGCGCGCAAGACACATAAGCACGCACAGGAATTTTCTGTCGCTGCGCCGCCTGCAATACATCTTCAAAACGTCGCAGGCTTTCTGCAATCGAGCAATTAATGTTCTTCTGCGAGAACGCTTCTGAAGCTGCGGCGAATACCGCAACCTCTTGTGCGCCAGCGGCTAATGCTGCTTCAAAACCTTTCAGATTTGGTGTCAGCACGGAATAGACGAGTCCGGCTGGACGCTCTAGGCCGTGCATCACCGCCTCATGATCGGCCATCTGCGGCACCCACTTCGGCGACACAAAAGCGGTTGCTTCGATGCGTTTCAGTCCAGCAGCGACAAGTCGCCGGATCAGCTCCAGCTTAATTTCGGTCGCCAAAGGCTTCGCTTCATTCTGCAAGCCATCGCGTGGACCTACTTCAACGATCTGCACCTTCCTCGGCAATGCACTCATGCTGCGTGCTACCTTTTCAGCGCATTCGTTACAAGAGTCAGGCGCTGAGGATCATTCGCTACTGGCGGATTTCGAAAATCTTTGAGCAGCTGCGTCCATCGCAGATCAGTCTTTTCAACGCTTCTTTCCTTAATGTGGCCGTAACCGCGAATGTCTTGCGGCAGTGAAGCCAGCTGAATCGCCAGATCAAGCGTTGCTGCCGTCAAGTTAGAAGTCACCTCATCCATCGTTTCTTCGTAACGCTTGATCAGCCCTCTTTCCATGCGACGTTCAGCAGTCATGCCAAAGATGTCGAGCGCCGTGCCGCGCAGGAATTTGAAGCGAGCAAGAATCTTGAAAGCAGAGGCCATCCACGGGCCGAATGTTTTCTTGATCAGCTCGCCTTTGCTGTTCCGCTTCGACAACAGCGGTGGCGCAAGATTGAATTCAACCTCGAAGTCGCCTTCGAACGCAGATGCCAATTTGCGCTTGAACTCTGGGTCGCTGTAGAGACGTGCAACTTCGTATTCATCTTTGTACGACAGAAGCTTTGAATAGTTGTGCGCAACAGCCTCAGCAAGGCGTGTCTTGTCGGAGACGCGCGATTCAGCAGCGCCAACTTTCTGCACCAGCGCTGTATATCGATTCGCATAATTCGCGTCGGCATAAGCAGTGAGATGGCTCACCCGGTGAGCAATGGTGTCGCTCAGCAGTTTACGTTTCTGGAACTGGACGACCGACGTTGGCGACAGCAATTTCTTCAGGCCCGCGATGTCGTGAGCCGCATAGCGACCCCATTCGAATGCACGAATGTTCTGCTTGACTGCAACTGCATTCAACTCGATGGCGCGCATCATTGCTTTCAGAGAAAGCGGAATCCAACCCTTCTGCCAGGCATAGCCGAGCATCAATGGATTGGCTGCGATGCTGTCGCCAACGAGACGCTGCGCCAGACTGCCGGCGTCAACGTACTCTGCGTTGCCCGCACCAACGGCTGCGTCAATCACTGATTTCGCAGAATCGACTGGATAACTCCAATCTCTCTGACGGATGAAATCCGCAGTCGGCGTCACGGTGGAATTGACGACGGCATAGGTATTTCCGACAGTCGTTTTCGACAGGGCTTCTTCACCCGCCGTCACGATGATGTCGCAACCAATAATGACTTTCGCGTTGCCAAGGCCAATGCGCGCGGCAGTCATATCTTCTGGCTTGAGGCCAAGCTTGATGTGACTGAGAACAGCGCCGCCCTTCTGGGCTACGCCGGTCATATCCAGCGTCGATATGCCCCTGCCCTCAAGATGCGCGGCCATACCAATTAATTGTCCGACCGTAACAACGCCGCTGCCGCCGACTCCGGTGATCAGGATGTCGTAGCCTTTGGCAAGCGAAGGCAATATCGGCAAAGGCAACTCTGGAATGATGAGTTCCGTTTTGGAGGATGCATTGCTCGCCTTCCTCAATTTGCCACCTTTAACGGTGACAAAGCTTGGGCAGAAACCTTTGACGCATGAGTAGTCTTTGTTGCACGTCGACTGATTGATGATGCGCTTGCGGCCCAGCTCCGTTTCAACCGGCTCGATCGAGAGGCAGCTTGATTGCGTTGAGCAATCACCACAGCCTTCGCAAACAGCGTCGTTAATGAAGAGACGCTTAGGCGGATCAGGGAATAGTGGTTTTTCGTCGACAATGATTTTGCGACGGCGACGCTTTTCTGCGGCGCAGGTCTGGTCATACACGATGATCGTGCAGCCCTCGGTATCGCGAAGCTCCTTCTGCGTGTCTTCGAGAAGATCACGATGACGGATCTCGATCCCAGCAGGAATCGGCTCAGCGTCGGACGGCGAATACTTCTCCGGCTCGTCAGATACCACGATCACTTTCTTGACTCGCTCGGCCAGCATCTGCGCAACGATTTGCGGAACGGTGAGCGTGCCATCAACTGGCTGGCCACCCGTCATTGCTACGGCGTCATTGAACAAGATTTTGTAAGTGATGTTCACGCCCGCAGCAACGGAGGCACGAATGGCCAGGATGCCCGAGTGGAAATAGGTTCCATCACCCAGATTTGCGAAAACATGTTTTTCAGTGGTGAACGGTGCCTGTCCAATCCACGTTGTTCCTTCACCGCCCATTTGCGTAAAGGGTCCAGTGCGACGCTCTGGCATCCACATCGCCATGTAGTGACAACCGATGCCGGCCATCGCGCGCGAGCCTTCAGGCACGTGGGTTGAAGTGTTATGCGGGCAACCGGAGCAGTAGTAAGGCAGACGTGTATCTGGTGCTTTTACTTCTGCGAGCGCCTGTTCCACACCTTCAATCGCACGCAGGCGTGCTTCAATCCGCTGGCGGATTTCATCGGGGATTTCCAAACGCAGAAGTCGCGAGGCGATGGCCTTGGCGATCTGCGCCGGGCTAAGTTCGCTCTTGATAGGCAGCAGCCATTTGCCCTGCGGCAGTGCGTACTCGCCGCCATTTCTTTCATCGAACTTGCCGATGACTTTAGGACGAACGTCGTCACGCCATGAATAGAGTTCTTCTTTCAACGCGTATTCGATCAGTTGACGCTTTTCTTCGACCACCAAAATTTCTTGCAGGCCAGTTGCGAAATCACGTGCGATGGTTGCTTCGAGCGGCCAGATCACTGAGACCTTGTGCAGACGCAGGCCAATGTTCATGCAGGCGTCATGATCAAGACCGAGATCAGTCAGGGCCTGCATGGTATCGAGGTAGGCTTTACCAGATGCGATAACACCGATGCGTGCATTCGGTGGATCAATGACGTTGTAGTTCAGCTTGTTTGCGCGCACGTAAGCGAGCGCAGCGTAGAGCTTGTGATCCAGCAGTCTTGCTTCCTGTGCCAACGGTGGATCAGGCCAGCGGATGCTGACGCCACCTTCTGGCAGCGTGAAGTCCGTCGGCAGCTTGATCTGCACGCGATCAGCGTCTGCGATCACCGATGCGCTGGATTCAACAACATCGGAGATGCACTTCATCGCAACCCAGACGCCTGAATAACGGCTCATCGCCCAAGCGTGGATTCCGAGGTCCAGAATTTCTTGAACGCTCGAAGGGAAAAATACTGGGATGCCAGCGGCCTGAAACACGTGATCGCTTTGGTGAGGCAGCGATGAAGATTTCGCTGAGTGATCATCGCCCGCCAGAACAAGGACGCCGCCATTTTTGGCCGTGCCCGCCGCGTTTCCATGCTTCAAGGCATCGAGCGAACGATCAACACCGGGGCCCTTGCCATACCAGAGTGAGAAAACGCCATCGACCGTTGCGCCGGGAAACATGCCAACGTGTTGGGTTCCCCAAACCGAAGTCGCCGCGAGTTCTTCATTGAGACCCGCATTGAAATGGATATTGCGGCCTTTCAGCAGCTTCTCGGCTTTCCAAAGCGCCTGATCAACACCACCGAGCGGCGAGCCGCGATAGCCGGAGACAAAGCCGCCGGTGTTCAGGCCTGCTTTCTGATCGCGATCACGCTGAAGCATCAGCAGGCGGATCAGCGCCTGAGTGCCGCTCATGTACACGCTCTGGTCAGAGACCGTGTACTTGTCGTTAAGGGTTACAGCCTTTAACTCGGCTAGTTCTTCGACATTTGCTGGCTTGTTCATGGCTCGCTAGATCCTGATTTTCCTTATGGAAATTCTAGATTTAGCGGCTTAGGAGACGTTTACCTGTTTTTTCTATATATATGCCATTAATTAGATTAAATAAGATTATTTAATATATTTAGTAGAATATTTATCTATAATTGTCGCTATAAACGCCAAGTTGAGAGCTTCCATGGATGCCGTCGATAGAGCCATACTGAGACTACTGCAATCCGATGCCACGATCTCGATTGAGAAGATCAGTCAGGCCGTCAGTTTGAGTCATACACCAGTCTGGCGAAGAATCGATCGTCTGGAAAAATCCGGCGCCATTCTGGGACGCTTCTGCAAGATTGATCGCAAGGCACTCGGACTTGAAGTGACGGTCTTCGCTTCGATCAAACTCTCGCGTCAGGACGAAACTGCACTCGTCGAGTTTGAAACCGCAGTCCGCAATATTCCTGAAATCATGGACTGCTATTCCATGACCGGTTCACACGACTACTTACTCAAAGTCGTCGTCCCGTCGGTAGAAGGCTATGAAGCCGTGATCAAAAAAAAGATCGTCCACCTGCCCCACTTCCGCGATCTGCGTTCAGACATTGCACTGCGTGAAATCAAACAGACGGACGCATTGCCAATCTGAGGCATGAGCACTTAGGTCGTCTTTGCTTGCTTCAGTTGATTTTGAATCTCAGCGATTCGCGGACGATTCAGCGGATAGTTCCAGATGATTGCAGCGGCCGCGATCAATCCAAACGCAGGAAGTACGGCACCAGTTAGCTTGATGCCGATAACACCACTCGCCGATTGCGAAGCTGCAGTGGCATCGAATCCGAAACCTCCGGCAATTGCCAAAGCCGTTGCTGCTGAAACGCCCAACACAGATTTCTGCAAGAACGCGAAGATAGCGCCGTAAAGTCCGGCGTTATCCTCGCCCGTGAGTAATAGCCCATAGTCGACGATGTCTGCTGACATCGTGTAAACGATCACGGCGCCAACCAATGTGAACATGATGGTTGGGTACAACAAGAATGCCAGCGGCAGCGCCATTGAGCCTGGGGATACGAAAGCGAACGCTGCACACGCGAGCGCGCCAGTAATCAGAGACACCGCCCACACGCGATGACGCTCAAAGCGCGCAGACATCGCACTCCAAAATGGAATGCCCAGCAAACTCGAGAGCAAAGCGACCAGCATGATGGCGGGGAGTTGCTTACCAAGATGCAGATAGGTATCGATATATAAATACGCGACACCACCCGTCATACCACCGAGAAAGTTCACCGGCAGAAAAGCTGCAAGAAGCCGCAGAAGTGGACCGTTCTGTTTAATCGCGCGCAATGCATCGGCAAATCCAAGTCGTTTTTGCACGACAGGCGCTGCGTTCTCACCATTATTCACGTATGTCACTGCAATGATCGTCACGACTGGCAGTGCGAATGCACAGATAATTGCCGACAACCCGAGCGATCTAAAATCAAGCTCTGTACTGTCTGAATATCCTAGTTTTAGCGCTAGAAATGGAATGATGAAGAACAGGAGCTGTCCGCCCATCTGTGCCAGCGCCCGCCACGCTTGCACGCGCGTGCGCTGCACATAGTCCACGGACAAGCTGTAACTCCAGGCTTGCAGCGGAATCTCCATCAGCTTCCACCCGAGGTAGGTCACTGACATCCAGATTCCGAAGTAGAGCGCATCAACGCCTTGCGGCGGACGGAACAAACCCCAGATGCCGATCGATGAAACGACTGAACCAACGATGACCCAGCTTTTTCGCGAGCCACGACGTGCATACGTGCGATCCGACAAATACCCAATCAGCGGATAGGTGATGGCATCGAATATCTTGCTGAACAATGTCGCGGCAGCGATTGCCGTTAAGGCTAGACCTGCATGCTTTGCATAGATGGCCTGTATCTGACCTTCAGGGCCATGCATGATGCCCAACACAAGCGTGGGCAATGTAAATGCAATCAGAACATTGAGACGCAGACGTGCATCGACGACTTTAGATGTCGTCGTCACGTTCAGGATTCTATTGTGCGCAGAAAGCTAAGAATATTTGCCGCGCTTACCTTCGCACCCGCTTCTTCAAATACCAATGCGCTGTGATTGTAAGGCAGCATCGTAATCTGGCATCCCGGATCACTTACTACACGATCCCTCTGCAATGATTTGCTGCGTTCAAATGTTTCGCTCGCTCGCTTTGAGTTCGACATTAATCTGCTCAATAGTCCGCCTCTTGGATCCGCCGTCGTTCCAGCACCGATCACAAGTCTGGGCAATCCCGATAGATGCGCTTTTGCAATCGCAGAACGGATAGAAATCAACAAAGCGAACTCAGCCACACCTGCATCAAGCGATTCAGGCTTACTGAGCGCGCGGATCATCATTTCCTTGCCTTCTGCATCTGGCAAAGTCTTGGCAAGACTGCCGAACAGAAAATTTGGCAGCCCCATTGATAGGCAAAGCTTTAATACACGCACCATCGGCCCTAAAGCTCGCAGGTTTCCGTCGAGCACTGGATCAGAAACTTCAGTGGTTGGATCAATCTCAACTACTGCCTTTAAAACATCACTTCGTTGCGCTGCATGAAGCGAGCACATCAGTCCGCCATAGGAATGGCCGACTGCGATAATCGGCTGCGTTAAACCCAGCGCTGCGGGCAACGCTGCGAACTGATCACTCAGACCAGTCACCGTCTGCGCTTGCAGCAATTCACTGCCACCGATTCCGGCACGGTTATAGAACAGCAATTGCGCATGGGCAGCGAGCTCGCGCTCAATCCACGTCCACTGCTCATATGAAGCGCCCCAACCATTTTCGAATACCAGCAACGGCGCACCAGGCACGCCAACAAGCCGATAGCGCAGGCGAGCACCGGGAACATCCGCTACGCCTTGAATAGATTTATTTTCAGTCATGGACATTTGTATTTAGAAACTACCGCTGAGTCTGAGCACCAAGGCTCGTGGTGCGATGTAGTTCACTGTATTGCCAAGCGTAGGACTCGTGGAGATATTGCTGAAGCCACGCTTGTCCGTGAGATTGTTCAGCGACAAGCTCAGTTGCGGCCAACGACTGTCATCTTGCGCTGATGCGAACAAATTCAAGTCGTAAGTCTGATAACCAAAAACCTGCGCAGTACATTCAATGGTGTTGCAGGCCTGCCCCATGAACGTATGGCGGAGCGATGCGCCCAGTTCCCACGAGAGCACAACATGCTTATATGCGAGCGTCGTCGATGTTTGCCAACGCGGAGCAAGCGGCCATGGTGAGCCCGATGCCACGACCGTACCGCTGGCTGCCTTGAATGACTCCGTGGTCTCGGTACGATTCCAAGACGCTGTGGCATCCAAACTTAAACCTTCCAAGAAGACTGGAAGATAACGCAGAGACAATTCAGTTCCCACGGCTTTCACGCCACCCACGTTGTCGATGAACGTCACCAGCGTGTCATTGGAGACCTGCGATACCTGCGGATCTTTCCAGACGATAAGATAAGTCGATGCGTCAATCTGAAGCGTCTGATCGAACCAATCCGTGCGCAAACCCAGTTCATAATTCCAAAGCGTGTCCGACTTATAAAATGCTGGAACTGTCGTCGTCGGCGTTGATGCGCCAAGCTGTGGGCCGCCGAAACGGAAACCACGAGAGGCAGTGAAATACGCACGCAGATCTTCGCTTGGATGGAAGACAATCGATGCTTTTGGACTCAGACCATGTTCAGAGATCGCCGCATCACGATGGCTAGGCATTCCCAAATTCTGGGCGGAGTACAGCAATCCTGCTGTCGAAACAGTGCCTGCTGATTGTGTCTGATAGGCACGCGCTCCCAGCGTCACTTCCCAATAGTCACCAAGGGTGCGGGTCACTTCACCAAAAAGTGCTTTCTCCTTGAGATTGACGTCAGCAACGAGCTGCGCAATATCGAGCGTGTCACCAATTTTTTTCACATTGCCGGGGCAAGGACTAGCCAGCAAACCTTGAAGCTGCTCTGGCAATGGCAACGATGGCAAACCTGCGGCCGCACCCGCTTCTGCACAGTCATACAAATCCGTGCTGTAGTAAAACGCACCCGCCAGCCATTTCCAAGGCGAGTCGCCCGGCGTCGAAACCAATCGCAATTCCTGCGCAATGCCTTTGCTGTGATTACTGTCTGCTGCCGCCAGCAATGGCAACTGCCCTTCGAGCGCAATGCGCGAGGAGTCAAGAAAAGCATCGAACTTCTTTTTGAAATAGGTGCTTTGTGAAATCAGCGTTGCCCAGCTGAACTCACGTTCAATACCAAGGTTGGCAAGCGTGTAAGTGGATTCTGTCGGACTGGGTCTCGGCGTATTGTTGCGTTCGAGATTGCCATCAAAGTTGCTCGTAAAGGCAACGTCATCCTGCAGAGTGTGCTGCGTAGTTCCCATCAACGAAATCTTCCAATCCTCATTGGGATCCCAAGCAACCATCGCGCGAACACCGTACTGCGACGTTGTATTGATGTCGGATTTATTCGTAGCAGTATTGTCGATGAAACCCGGTGCATCACGATGAAAGCCCATCACCCTGACCGCAGCCGTATTGTTGGCAAATGGCGCATTCACCATTCCGCCATAGCTCCAGCCGCTATCACCGTTGCCCGGATATGAAGTTAACTGGGTGAAATACTTAACGCGGAATTCATCGAGCTGCGGCGTCTGAGGCACGTAACGAATCATGCCGTTCAGTCCGGAGCCACCGAAGAGTGTTCCCTGTGGACCTTTCAAAACTTCGACCGTCGCCATATCGAAGGGATTTGGGTCCAGCTGAACCTTGGGCACGAATGGATCTGAGAATGGAACGTCTCCGAACAATGTACCCGCAGTAAAGTTTGCATTCGTATCCGCAGAGATACCGCGGATTGTCACGCGCTTTGCCTGACCCAAGCCGTCATCCGTGAGATTCACACCGGGTACCTGCGCAACGATCTGATCGATGCCCTGCACGCCTTCGCGCTCGAGACTCTCACCTGTCAACACAGCAATGCTTGCAGGGATTTCGCGCACAGGAATTGCACGCTTGGTTGCCGTCACGACGATTTCATCGATTCGTGGAGGCGCTTGTACTACATCCTTTCCTGCTGGCACAGACAGTGCCGGCTGTGGCACAGGGATTGTGTCCAGAAGTTCTGCAGTCGCGGTGTCAGCCTGTTCTGGCGCTGCTTCAGGCGTAGTGGCTTGTGCTGGATCGGCTGGCACTGTCTCACTCTGCGGCGCCGCATCCTGCGTCGCGGAGGCGCCGATAATTTCATCTAGAAGATCAGCCGATGACGTATCAGCCGGAGCTGTGTCAGCTTGCGGAGGCGCGGACTGTTTCGCTGCATCATTTGCAGACTCTTGCGCCTGAGCGCCACAAGAAATGCACGCAAGCAATGCGCCGATCACATAGCTCTGGCGCAGCTGTACACGTTTAGCACTCATGGCTTCACTTCCTTTTAAACAGTCATTGAGATCGCGATCACTGGCTGAGACGTGCCGGGGTAGCCATTGAAAGCAGAAAATAATAAAAAATGAACGCTTGTTTTTTTATTTATAATCCCTGAACATAAAAAAAGCAAACAAATAAATGGGGGGTCTTAAAAAATGCCAAAACGGGACGATGCTCATATGGATTCCCGCCGAAGCCAGATTATTGACGGGCTGCTGGCGAGTATCAGCAAAAAAGGGCTGGCGAATACATCAACACAGGACGTCGCTGCAGCCTGTGGGCTCAGCGTGGGGTCGATGTATGTGCACTTCAAAAGCAAGGAAGAGATTCTTCACGCCGCGGTACGGCGCTCGAATGCGCAGTTGGAAAGCGGTGAGTTCTACAAGCAGTTTGGCGATCCGAAGAACTTTTTAAAGGTTATGGACGGAATTTTCCGCTATGACGACCAGCTAGCGAATGACCCTACTCATGGGGTCGTACTCGAAGTCATGTTGATGGCTCGCCATGATCCCGTTCTGCGCAGAGAAATCGAGATCAACCAAAAGGCGCGGTTCGACTTTATTCGTGAATGCGCCGCTTTGATTCCAGGAGCTAAATCGCTACGAAAATCAGAACTGGATGCCCTGGTCGCCGCGTTTACCGCTCTATTGGCAGACGCCGATCAACGAGCGCTCGCAGGTATCGACGTTCAGCGCACCTTGAAAATGGCCGCGGTTCGCCAGCTCATCAAGGCCTTTTTACCTGCGCAAGTCAGTACAAAAGCCGCCTAAAACGATCAGGCACCAATATGGCGCAGCGGTAATTTCGTGCGATCAACGGTGCGTTCGAATGAGATCATCGAACTGATTTCCTGCACCTCAAGCTGAGATAGTTTCGTCCAGACCACTTCGCGATACTCCTCGATGCTGCCGGTGACGATTTTGAGCAGAAAATCGACTTGACCGAGAACGGTGTGGCATTCCAACACTTGCGGAATAGCCTTCACCGCCTCGATGAACTTCGGTAAGGCATTCGCGTTGTGTCGCGACATTTTCACCATCGCGAAAACGACAACGTTGCAGCCCACTTTTTGTGGATTCAGTATCGCAACGCGACGTTCGATAACGCCATTCGCAATAAAATCTTGAATGCGGCGCCAGACCACGGATTTAGATGAGCCTACGCGGTCTGCGATATCAGCCGCAGCCGCCGTAACGTCATCCTGCAATTCATCGAGAATTCGGATGTCGAGGTTATCTAAAGAAGTAGTCATGAAAGTCCCCCACAAAACTTATTGTCATTATTACTGAATATTAGTCAGCATTATGCGTGGATGGCACGCCCAAGCGTAGCGAGTGCCGCTTCCGGCAGCGCCTCTGACATAGTTGGATGCACGTGAATCGTTCCCGCGAGATCTTCAATGCGCGCGCCCATTTCCAAGGCCAGAGCAAACTCACCCGAAAGCTCTGAGGCGTGCGCACCCACTGCATGCAGGCCTAACACCAGATGATTGTCGGCTCGCGCAGTCACACGAACAAATCCGCCATCGACACCCGCTTCCATTGTGAGTGAGCGTCCATTCGCGGCAAATGGAAAGGTCGCCACTTTGATTTCGATGCCGGCAGCCTTCGCTTCATCTGGTGACAAACCTGCGCCGACAATCTCAGGCTCGGTAAAGCAGACAGCGGCAATCGCGACAGGATCAAAGCTGCGCCGATGCCCTGCAATGATTTCCGCCACCATTTCACCTTGAGCAGAAGCTTTGTGCGCGAGCATCGGCTCGCCAACAAGATCACCAATCGCCCAGACATTTCGCATGGATGTACGGCATTGATCGTCGATCTTGACCCAACGGCCATTCATGTCGACCGCCATATTTTCGAGGCCCCAACCGTTGGTGCTCGGCGCCCTGCCTACCGTTACTAGAATCTTGTCGTAGGGAATATCTAAAGGGCCGCTGCCGTTTTCGACCGTCAGCACAGAACTTTCAGATAAGCCTTTGGCTCGGGCATTCAGATGAACCGCGATGCCATGCTTCTTCAGCCATTGCTCAACGGGTTTGGTCATCTGTGTGTCGTAGAGCGGCAAAATGCGTGGGCCTGCTTCAACGAAAGTGACACGTGACCCTAGGCGCGCGAAGGCGATGCCCAGTTCCAATCCGATATAGCCAGCGCCGACAACGACAAGCTGTTTCGGCAGCTCTTGCAATGACAGCACTTCAGTCGAAGACATCACTGCGCCACCAAATGGCAAGTTCGGCAATTCCACCGGCACAGAACCATTCGCGAGAATGACGTGCTCGGCTTGAACCGTGATGTCACCGTTTGCAGTTTTCACGCTACAAGTTTTGGCATCTAAGAACGTTGCCCAGCCTTGAAGCGTTCTGACCTTTGCCTTTCGCAGAAGAGAACCGACTCCGACATTCAGCTTGTCGACGACTCCCGACTTCCATCGCTGCGACTCCGCAAGATTAAGCACAGGCGCTTCGCTTAATCGAATACCCAGCGCATCGTCACTCGCGTGTCGCGAAAGCTCTTCGAACTTACTCGCTACATGGATCAAAGCCTTGGATGGGATGCAGCCGCGAATAAGGCAGGTGCCGCCTAGACGATCCGCTTCTACCAACACTGTATCGAGCCCCAACTGGCCCGCACGAATAGCTGCAACGTAACCGCCAGGTCCGCCACCAACGACAAGCACCTTGGTCTTAATGGTCTCGTTCATTTTTTATCCAACCAGCAGTGACGCTGGGTTTTCCAAAAGAGTACGAACGCGCTGAATGAAATTGGCAGCGTCCCAGCCGTCGATCACGCGATGATCAAAAGAAGAAGACAGATTCATGCAACGACGCACGATGACCTGACCATCGCGCAGCACAAGCTTGTCGAAGATCTTATTGACGCCGATGATCGAAACCTCCGGTGCATTAATCACCGGAGTTGTCATGATTCCGCCAATCGGTCCGAGGCTTGAGATGGTGATAGTCGAGCCAGAAAGTTCATCTCGCGTACCTTTACCCGCGCGCGCAGTTTCAGCCAGCCTTGATATCTCTGTCGCGGTATCCCACAGATCACGCGATTCCGCATGTCGTACAACCGGCACAACCAAGCCGTTCGGAGTCTGCGTTGCAATGCCGACGTGCACCGGTTCGTAACGATGCACGACGCCTGCTTCGTCATCGAATCTTGCATTCATTGCCGGAAAGTCTGGCAGCGCTTTTACCAAGGCTTCAACCAAGAACGGCAGCAACGTTAATTTAGGCCGATCACTCCGACGAGTCGCATTCAGTTGCGCACGCACATCTTCCAGTGCGGTAACGTCAATCTCTTCTACGTAGGCGAAGTGCGGAATGCGTTGTTTGGATCTCTGCATTGCTTCGGCGATCTTGCGGCGAAGTCCGATGATCTTGATGTCGTGTACCGCTTCACGCTGCTTGCGTGCTGAGGACAGTGGCGCACTTCCCACTGCGCCGCGAGATGCAAATTTGTCGAGGTCTTCATGCGTAATGCGCCCTGCCTCACCCGTTCCATGAACGTAGCTCAGTAAAATCCCCAACTCTTGTGCGCGACGACGAACCGCAGGTGTCGCAATCGGTTTTTCACCTGCAGCGCGAGGCACTGTTGCGACAAAAGCTGCGCTAGCACTTGATGGCGCTGAAGTCTGAACTGGGCGAGTCGTCGGTGCAGGTGACAGCGTAAGCACAGGCTCAGGCAGAGGTTGCTCTACCTTTGGAATTTCGCTTGATTGCTGAACAACAGAACCAGCGCCCTCCACTTCGATCAAGACGACGATTGATCCAATCGCTACTTTGTCGCCTTCTTGTCCGTTCAGCTGAATCACACGCCCGGTCACTGGCGACGGAATTTCGACTGCGGCTTTTTCAGTCAAGACATCAACGAGTGGCTGATCTTCTTCAACAAGATCGCCCACGGCGACACGCCAGCAGGCGATTTCTGCCTCAGCGATGCCCTCGCCGATATCCGGCAACTTAAATGCGTATTGGCCCATGATTAAAACTCCATGACGCGAGTGAGGGCTTCGCTGACACGCGCGGGTCCCGGGAAGTATTGCCATTCATGCGCCAGCGGATACGGCGTATCCCAGCCAGTCACACGCTCGATGGGTGCTTCGAGATGTATGAAGCAGGCTTCTTGCACCTGCGCAGACAATTCAGCACCGAAGCCACAAGTGCGTGTTGCTTCATGAACGATGACGCAGCGGCCGGTCTTTCGCACCGATGCTTCAATCGTTTCGAGATCGAGTGGCATCAGCGTACGCAGGTCGATTACTTCAGCATCGATACCAGACTCGGCCGCCGCAGCCAGACAAACATGCACCATCGTGCCGTAGCAAAGTACGGTGACTGCTGTTCCAGGACGCAAGACATTCGCCCGGCCCAATGGCACCGTGTAGTAACCATCAGGCACTTCACCCAGCGCATGACCTGCCCAAGGCTTTACCGGGCGATCATGATGTCCATCGAACGGGCCGTTGTAGATACGTTTGGGTTCAAAGAAAACAACGGGATCGTCATCTTCGATTGCAGCAATTAGCAAACCTTTCGCGTCGTAGGGATTCGAAGGCATCACCGTCTTTAATCCGCAGACGTGCGCAAACATCGCTTCGGGACTTTGGCTGTGAGTCTGGCCACCATAGATGCCACCGCCGCAAGGTGTGCGAACAGTGATCGGTGCAGAGAATTCGCCACCCGAGCGATATCGCAAACGCGCTGCTTCTGAAGTGAGCTGATCCATCGCAGGATAAATGTAGTCAGCGAATTGAATCTCGACGACAGGGCGCAAGCCATACGCGCCCATACCTACCGCAGCGCCAACAATGCCGCCTTCTGAAATCGGCGCATCGAAAACTCGCTTGCTTCCATATTTTTTTTGCAAGCCCGCGGTACAACGGAATACGCCGCCGAAATATCCAACGTCCTGACCAAAGATGAGGACGTCAGGATCGCGTTCCAGCATTACGTCCATCGCCGAGTTGAGAGCCTGGATCATGTTCATTGAAGGCATGACTTAATACCCCAGCTGTTGGCGTTGACGACGAAGGTGTTGCGGCAATTCTTTATAGACGTCATCAAACATCGTGCTCGGGCTCGTTCCCTTGCTGCCGAGCGTGCCGAAGCTTTCTGCTTCTTTGCCTGCGCTTTTCACTTCTTCGGTCAGCTCTGATGTCAGCGCGTCATGTTGTTCCTGCGACCATTCGCCGATTGCGATCAGGTGCTGCTTGAGTCGCTCGATCGGATCGCCTAATGGCCAGAGCGCACCCTCGCCTTCTGGACGATAGCCAGAGGGATCATCGCTACTGGAATGTGCAGCAGCGCGATAGGTGTAGAGCTCGATAACCGTTGCGCCCATTCCGGCGCGCGCACGCGCAATCGCCCATTTTGTTGCTGCGTACACCGCTAAGAAATCATTGCCATCGACACGCAAGCCGGGCAAGCCATAACCAACAGCACGTGCAGCGAAGGTTGTTACTTCACCGCCTGCGATGCCTTGGAACGAAGAGATCGCCCATTGGTTGTTAACGACATTGAGCAACACCGGAACGCGGTAGACCGCGGCGAACGTCAATGCGTAATGGAAATCTGCTTCAGCCGTAGTGCCATCACCGACCCACGCTGCAGCAAGGCGCGTGTCGCCTTTATATGCAGAGGCCATCGCCCAGCCAACAGCCTGAACGAACTGCGTACCCAAATTCCCCGAGATCGAAAAGAAGCCTGCTTTTTTTGCCGAATAAAAAACTGGCAACTGACGACCCTTCATGCGGTCTTCGCTGTTGTTGTAGACCTGACACATCATGTCGACGAGTGGCCATTCGCGAGCGATTAACAATCCTTGCTGGCGATAGCTAGGAAAGCACATGTCATCAGGTTCAAGTGCCATCGCCTGAGCTACGGCGATCGCTTCTTCGCCGGTGCACTGCATATAGAAAGATGTTTTGCCTGTGCGCTGTGCGCGCAACATGCGCTGGTCATAGATGCGCGTGAGCAGCATGGAACGCAGTCCTTTGCGGAGCACGTTCGCGTCGAGTTGCGGATTCCACTCGTCAATTATTTTGTGATCGTCACCGAGCACACGGATCAATCCGTATGCATACGCGTGCAACTGATCCTGAGACGCATCAACGGGCGGACGTGGCAAAACTTCAGTAGGCAATTGAATGCCGGAGAAGTCAGGCGCGCTGCCGGGCCTGCATTTGGGCTCGGGCACATAAAAACGTAGAGGTTGGTGGCCGCTGTCTGCGGCAACTGACGCTTCTGGATTTAACGACGCTGATGACATTTGAGCGCGCTCCTAACTTTTATTTTCATAGAGTTAGAGTAAGCCCGCGCTACAGGGATTTATTCCCTATTTTTGCCGTATTTTCGATAATTATCGGGATATTTTCCTAATAATTAATATTTTACGGTCATCTATACCGCCGCCAAGCGCATGGACAGGAAGCCTGCAATCCCCGCACCACAAGTATTAAAGCTAACGAGCCAGCTCGCCAGAAACCATACGAATCAACATATCGAAGGCCTCATCCAGTTCCTTTGGATTTTCGCGAAGAGACCAGAGTCCTAGCGTGACCAATCCGCCCATCAGCAAGCGCGCAGCAATGGCGTCACTAGGCTTGGCTTCACGGCCCAAGCGGGCACTTATTATTTTGCCAAGCTCAGTGGAAATCTGCCGGTTCACCTGACTGATGTCCGTCGCTAGTTGAGCGTTGTAAGTACTCAGCGCAGTGAGCTGTGCTGATATTTTGACGCGCTTTGGGTGATGCAAATTTTTGCGCATCAATGACCAGAAATCTTCCAATGCCTTTCCAGTGTCCTGAACGCCGAACCTCTCACGCACGTTCTCGAGTTCACGTTGCTGCTCAGAATTGAACGCTTCCAACAGCATTGATTCTTTGCTGCCGAAATAATAATGAACCAAGCCATGATTCACGCCAGCAACGGCAGCGATACGTTTAACGGTTGCCGCTTCCAATCCTTCTTCGGCAAGCACTTCCAATGACGCTTTCAGTAGCGCGCCACGCACTTCAGCGGTGGCGGCTGCCGATCGCACTGCGCGAACCTTCGCCTGCGGAGCCGCAGTCGCTGCTTTTTTTACTTTTTTGACGGGTAAAACTTTTTTCTTAAGCTGCGGCATTTTCTTCTCAATTATTTTTTCTGTACTGCACACGCGTTTGATCGACTTGCTTCATTTCATTGCAACCCAACAAAGCCATATCCCGAAGTAATTCAGCCTTAAGTAGCGTCAGCGCGCGTGTAACGCCCTTCTCGCCACCCGCGGCCAGACCGTAAAGATACGGCCTGCCGATAGAACAAGCATTAGCGCCTAAAGCTACTGCCTTGAGGATATCCGAGCCACGGCGAATTCCGCCATCCACAATGAGCTCAAGACCATCACCAACGGCATCACGGATCGGCGCTAAGCAGTCGATTGCGGCGGGCGAACAGTCAAGCTGACGGCCACCATGGTTGGAAATCATCAACGCACTGGCGCCAATCCGTTTAGCTGCCTTTGCATCATCAGGTCGTGAGAGGCCCTTGATCACAAACGAACCACCCCACTCCCCTGCAAGCCATTCGGCGTCTTTCCATGACACGGTTGCATCAAACTGACTATTCACATAGTTCATTAGACCCAAAGACCCGCCCTTCAGCGCATCAACACGGTGCGCCACGTTAGCAAGATCGAAATTCGGATCCCGCAAATAGTTGAGTGACCATTCTGGCGAAGCGACGAAACTCATTAAACTGGCCAGCGAGAATTTGGGTGGCATCACCATGCCATTGCGGTGATCACGCTCGCGATTTCCGGCAACTGGCGTATCCACGGTCAAGCACAAAGCTTTGTAGCCCGATTCTTTGCAGCGCTGTACGAGCTCCCGAGTTAGGCCTCGGTCTCGAAACACATAGACCTGAAACATTTTCGGACCGTCACTCGCTTTAGCGACGTCCTCGATGTTGGTGGTCGCCATGGTTGAGAGCGAATACATCAAGCCTGCGGACGCAGCCGCACGCGCAGCACCTAATTCTTTGTGATGATGGAACAGGCGCGACATGCCAGTGGGAGACAACAGCAGCGGCATTTCTACATCAACACCGAGCACACGCGTGCGCAGATTGACTGAAGAAACATCCACCAATGCGCTGGGCAGCAATTCGTAATCGTTAAAAGCTGCCGAATTGCGGCGCATAGTCCACTCGTCGTCAGCACCGCCGTCGATGTAGTGGAACATGGGCGCTGGCAACTTGCGCTTAGCAAGTGCGCGCAGATCAGCAATGTTGAAGCAACGGTCGAGCGACATGGTGAGTTTTAATTTCCGAAGTCGTAGGTTAAATCGAGTCCGAACGTTCTGGGCATAACAAGGTACTGCTCAGAAATGTTGGAACCGGTTGCGGTGGTAACGTTGTTGGCGGCGGTGACGCCACGTTCATCAGTAAGATTTTTGCCGTAAAGATTGATCGATATCGATTCCGAGAATTTCGTTCCCAGACGCACATCAAACAAGTTGTAGTTGCCCTTCTTCACGTCGGGAAACTGCAAAGAAGTAGCGGAAGCGCCTTCGAAGCGATGGATGAAAGCCAGCACAGGCGTGATGTCACCCCAAGACCACGTACCGAGAATCGTGTTGGAGAATGTCCATGTAGGCGAACCAGGCAACTGAGTTCCCTTTGGCGCTGCAGGACGTCCATTGTTGGGATCGAAGTCCTGCGTCAGCACCGGATGCAGGTAAGTGAGCGAGCCTTGATAAGTGATCGCTTCAACCGGACGCGCGGTGACCGAAGTTTCGATACCCGTGATGCGAGCGTTGCCAGCATTCTTCTGATACTTGAACAGGCCATCGCTGCTCTGCAGCTGAAGTGGAAAGTTCTTCCAGTCGATCATGAATGCAGTGATGTCGACACCCAATTGCTCATCAAACCACTTGGTCTTGGTGCCCAACTCATAGTTGAAGACCTGATCCGGCTTGTAGAACGGAGGGATTCCGTTGGTGCTATTTGTTGGCACGATGTTAGGACCACCGAGGCGATATCCCTTCGACATCAACGCATAGAACGTCATCAGATCTGTCGGCAGCCAAGTCACGGACACCTTCGGATTAAATCCTTTTGCACTCTCGGTGCGATCGCTTCTGATGTCGATGCCGCCTGCCGGAAGCACGAGTACGCCAGTTGACCGCGTTTTCGTTGCGACTTCGTTCATGTAGTAGCGACCACCGAACGTAATCTTCCACTGCTCAGACGGCTTGTATGTTGCTTCGGCGAACAGCGCCTTTTCAGGCGCGGTAATGTCGGCGGTTTCGTCGAATAAAGTGCCTGCTGCAAGCAACTCATTCAGCTGCGTAATACTCAAGCTACTAAAAACTGTGCTGAGTAGTGAGGCCGTATTCGCGAGAAGATCAGCATTCAGCGAGACCAAGAATTTTTCATTGCGATTGGCATATGAGGCGCCCGCCAACCATTCGAATGTTTCATTCTGTGGAGAGATAAAACGAATTTCGCCGGTATAGCCTTTCACGCGACCGATCTGCGAAAGCGGCAAACGTAATTGAAGTGCCTGAATACCGAGCGCAGTAGCACCGTCTAAATGCTGTTCGCTGCCCTTGTCCTGATAGCCGCCAATTGCGACAAAGGTGCCGAAATCCGTTTCTGTCTCAATATGCAAATCCGCCAAACGTAGATCGTTTCTAAAAGGTTCGGGATCCAAGGAAGTCTTTTTGAGATCGCCCAAACTTGGGACGACATAACCTGCGTCATCCAAGCGAGTGCCCTGATAGAGCCCGGAGAGCGACACTCTCGTGCCGTCGGAAATCGCCCAACCGAGAATCGCGCGGCCGCCTGTCGTCCGCGAATTATTGGCGCCTTTAATGCCGGTTCCTACGTTGTCGATGTAACCCGGCGTTTTTGTGTAATAGCCGACCAAACGTAATGCGAGTGAATCTCTCAATGTATCGGACAGAATCGGCGTGTTGAACATCATCTTTGCCGAGCCACCAATGCTGCTATTGGTCGTTTTACTGCCTGATCCGTTAAAGCGGAACTGTGTCTGCGTCAGATTGGGCTGCGTGGGAATGTAGTTGATCGCACCACCCAGAGAAGACGAACCGTACAAAGCGCCTTGAGGCCCGCGCAAAATTTCTACGCGCTCTGCATCAAATGCGTCGACGTCAGGAATCACCATCGGCGCTGCTGGATCAGTCAGCGGGATGTCATCGTAATAAACACCAACAGCAGGCTGCGTCAGACCCGGATAGGTATCGGATGAAACACCACGGATGGTGATGACTGAATAGCCAGCGTTGGCCTGACTAAAATTCACGCCGGGCGTAGTTGAAAGGTAATCAGCGAAATTGCTCGAACCCGTTCTATCAAGTTGTTCGCGACTCACCGCACTCACGGAGCCCGCCAACTGCGAAGCGTTCTCTGATCGCTTATTCGCGGTGACGACAATTTCTTCTAGGCGTACGCCGTTGGAAGGTGCTGCCACAGGCAATAACTTGTCGGCTTCGGTTGTTGGTGCTGGAGTCTCGGATGCTTGCGGCGCAGAAGCAGCGTCCGAAGACGCTTGCACCGGCAATTCTTGTGCAGGAGCAACAGGCGTTGCCGCCTTTGTCGCTTGAGGCTCTGCAATGTCACTCAGTAGCGTATCGATTTCATTGGAATTGCTATCCGTGCTGGCTGCAGGCGCATTGGGCGGAGCTTCTGCGTCCTGAGCGCGCGCAATGTTTCCAGTCATGCATACGCCACAGACCACAATCGTCGCAGCAATTTTCCTTGTAATCCGGCTCATCTTCTTCGCTCCCAATCTACCCGCTGCACTTGAAATGCGATCCATTTCGTATGGCTCTTTACTGCATGGCCATATCAATCTATGATGCTGCACAAGTTTAGTCAAGTAACTAAATATCTTTAGCTATACGACTAATAGACCTTTCGGCCAGGTAGACCTATGACAAAGATCATCTCCCCTTTTCTTGGCGATACAGCGCCGCAGTTCCTGTTGCTCGCAGACGGAAGAAAGCTGAGCTATCGCGACTTTGGCGCTGTAGATGGGAAGCCGTTTTTGTATTTCCACGGTGGCGGTTCATCCGCTATCGAACCCGCATACGCTCGCAGTTATTGCACTCAACTAGGCTTGCGCGTGATCGGCATTGATCGCCCTGGAATGGGCGGCTCAGATCAACGCTCCAACTACACCATTGAAGGCGTTGCGAACGACGCGCTGGCACTAGCCAATCATTTGCAGCTCAAGCGTTTCGGCTCCATCGGCATGTCTGCCGGCGGACCGTTTGCACTCAAGCTCGCAGAACTTGCGCCGGATCGCGTACCGCTTGTTGGCCTGATCAATGCTTCGCCTGAACGCACGTTGCCAGAATGGAAGGCGGTATCTCTGCCAATGCGTTTGATGCTCGCCCTCATGCTGAGCCGTCCACTACGCAAACTCGCGTTCGCGAATATTGCGACAGGCACTGAGAAAAGAGTTTCCAAAGCCGCCAAGAAAGGCGTACTTACGCAGCAAGATCAACTCCACATCATTGCGGCAATCCAAGAAGGGCTAGCTAACCCTCACGGATTCGACACGCTGATGGGCGACATCGATTTGGTGCTAACGCGTAACTGGCCAATCAATTGGAGCACGCTCAAAGCAAAGGTATTTGCTTACTCCGCCACAAAAGATCCATCGCTGCCGTTCTACATCGCACTCGCAAAGCGGTACGCGAATATTTCTACACAAGAAATTCCAGGCACGCACGCCCCAGTAGTTACGGGCGATGCATGGCGTGATCTGGCTAGTCACACAGACGTTCTTCTCTAAATTCCAACGCCGCCTTGGCGCATAGGTGACACCATGATTTCGATTGACTCAATTCAGAAACTCAAGCTTGTAGCGGCTGGAAAGACTGCGCTGCCTGTTCTCATTCATCTTGTCGATGGCAAGCGCCAGCCTTTGTGCGCTGGCGTAGCGCCCAAGCTCCCAGATACTTTCAAGGGACGCGCTGGCGAGCGATTTGATCACGTTGACGGACAGCGTCGCGCGCTCTTAGTTGGATGCGGCAACGCCACCGCTGCGGGCTCAGCTGTTTACTGGGAATCAGTAGGCGCCCAAGCTGTTGCTGCGCTACAGGCGACCGGACTTGAACAAGCACAGATTGCAGGTGCATTCGCCAGTGCAGAGGCATCGCAATCGTTTTGCGTCGGCGCTTTGCTCGCCAGCTACAGTAATAAGATTTATCGCAAAACTGCGGTGACTGTCGTGCCACAACTGCGCGTCGTTGGCGTCAGCAAGGACACACTGAAACGTGCAGAGGATCTCGCCACTTCAATGAACTGGGCGCGTGCGCTAGTCGACGCGCCACCGAATCACTTGACCCCTTTGCAATTTGCAAAAGAGTCACAGTCCCTCTCTTCAATAGGCGTTGATGTAAAAGTGCTCAACATGACTGCGCTGGAAAAGATGGGCGCACATGGCCTGCTTAGTGTTGGTCGATCCAGTGTTGAGAAACCCTGCATGGTTGTCGCGCAGTGGAATGGGCGCGCTGGAAAAGGCACGGATCTCGCTATCGTAGGCAAAGGCCTGACTTTTGATGGCGGCGGCCTGAACTTAAAAACTGTGATCATCGAAAAGATGAAACTCGACAAGGGTGGCGCTGCAGCAGCCATTGCCGCGTTACGCGTTCTGGCGTTGCGCAAAGCGAAGATTAATGTCGCCGTCGTATTAACACTGGCTGAAAATGTGATCGGCCCCGATGCCTATCGCCCTGGCGACGTGATCTCCTCACTCGCAGGCATCACCATCGAAGTTGCTAACACCGATGCAGAAGGACGCATCGTGCTGGCAGACGGTCTGACCTACGCACAAACCAAGTTCAAACCAAAGTATCTCGTCGATATCGCGACCCTGACCGGTGCTATTGCAGCAACCTTCCATCAGGAATTCGCTGGTCTTTTCGCCAACGACGAACCACTCGCACAATTGCTGCAGCAGGCTTCCAGCGAAACCGGCGATCTACTCTGGCGCATGCCGCTTTCACCGCTTCAGGATTATGTTGTTGAGTCCGAAATAGCGGATGTAAAAAACGTTGGCGCAATGACCAGTATCGGTATTCCGGCCTACGGCTCCTCAATCGCTGGCGCTAAATTTCTTGAGAAATTTACGGTTGGATCGAAATGGGCTCATTTGGACATGGCGAGCACAGTACTGACCACTCGCAGTAATTCAGGTCTAAAACCAGGGCCATCTGCCTGGGGCGTAAAGATTTTGGATCGCTTGGCGAGCCTGATCTCCAAGCAGTAAATCGAACTACGGAATTGAGTGCGGTCGCATACTTCAAGATCGAGACAGAAAAATGGAAATTAGCCTAGGTTCTTTCGTTGCTTTCGAGTCGGTGCAACGTTCGATGGGAGATGGTTACAAAATTCCCGCAGTCGATGCCACCGATACTAGATTACTGACACCTCGCGAGATAGAAGTTCTAGTGCTACTGGGAACGGGCCTATCGGTTAAGGGCGTTGCGCGAGAACTGATCATTTCTCCAGGCACAGTGAAATGGCATGTTAAAAATCTCTACTACAAGCTTGGCGCCAGTTCCCGCGAAGATGCCCTATCGAAAGGACGGCTACGAGGAATAATCTGATAAACGCCTACAAGCTTTAAAAAGGCCAAAAAAAACGGCGGTGTTATTCACACCGCCGATAATAAATTCCGAGGGAGGAGACCCCGGAGTCAAAGTGCTTGGTCAATAACTATTGAATATTTGATTTCTCGATAAGGCGCAGAGCCAGCGCATCAGCGACGACATTGGTCGGCGTATCTTTTGCGGTGGACTCTGAAAAGATTTCTGCGAGTGTTTTTCCAATGCCAGCAACACGATCCCAGACTTCTTTCTCGTTGCCAGTGTGCAAATACTCAGCTGTCGCGCAGATGATGCCGCCAGCATTGATGACGTAATCCGGAGCGTAGAGAACGTGGCGATCGTGCAGGCGTTGGCCATCTTCCAACGTCGCAAGCTGATTGTTAGCGCCACCAGCAATGATCGGCGCAAGAATCTTTGGAATGCTCTGCTCGTTGAGAATGGCACCGAGTGCGCAAGGCGCAACGACGTCGACATCCTGAAACAGAATTTCGTCAACTGACACAACCGTAGCGCCGAACTTCTGCTTGGCTGCTTCGCAGGCAGCAGCATTAATGTCGGCAACAACCAACTTCACTCCAGCTTCATGCAGGTATCCGCACAAGTGGCGGCCAACACTGCCCAAGCCTTGTACAGCGACGCTGAGGCCCTTCAGATTGCGCGTCGACAGACGCGCCTGCACGGCTGCGAGGATGCCGCAGTAAACGCCGTAGGCAGTTTTGGGAGAAGGATCGCCGCCAACGGCCGCGCCTTCGTGATGCAATCCGCTGACAAAGGAGGTGTTGCGAGCGACGTAGCCCATATCGGTGACAGATACGCCGACATCTTCTGCAGTGATGTAACGACCATTGAGCTGCTGAACGATACGTCCGAAAGCTTCAAACTGTGCTTCGGTAACAGCCTTGCCAGGTTCGCGAATGATCACCGCTTTGCCGCCGCCCATAGGCAGGCCAGCAACAGCGTTCTTGTAGCTCATACCGCGCGATAAGCGGAGCGCATCTTGCAAAGCTGCTTCGTCATTGTCGTAGAACCATGCACGACAGCCGCCGATTGCAGGTCCGAGTCGCGTGGAGTGAATGGCAACGATTCCGCGCAAGCCACTGGCCGCGTCAGAGAAATAAGTCACGCTTTCATGAGCGTCAAAGCTACGGCTGTCAAACATTCTCTTCTCCAATGCCTATTGTGGAATGGCATCGGAATATTTTATCGACGTAGTAATGCAAAATAATTCTTAATTCGAGCTTTAACGGATAGCGATTGATCGTTAATTCCCTAATTTTTAAATTTATAGGGATTTTGTTTCTAAGCGAGACTCTGGAGCGACTCAACAAGCAGCACATTAAATTTTCTAAGTGATAGGCCCAATTAAAATCAATTGTTGCCCTGCTCTAAAAGCAGTCCAATAGCGTCATACAAAACGCAAACGAAAAAGGAGCACGGCAATGGACTTATTCACGACAACCACACAGATCTTTGTTCTTTCGCTCATCGGCAGCACGTTCGCTGCAATGATTGGCACTTCCGTTCTCGACTCTATTGCTGACCAGAAGGTGCTTGTCGCTCGCTTTCGTGCAGCGACCAAGCAAGTTTCGAAAGTCGTCGTTCGTTAAATTCACTCAATCGTACTCATCAAAACTGAGCACGACGGTATAGCGCTGATTGCAGTCGCTTAATGATCTCCTCCGATCCTCCACGGGATCTTATTCAGGCTACCTTTTGGTAGCCTTTTTTTTGACCAAAGGATCACAGGGCTTTCACGACCGATAAACGGAGCACGCGGAAGCGCCCATCAGGCCTACGATGATTGTGCGTTCTGATCGCTCTCCCCCCTCGATCCAACGCACTTTGGTCCGCCGCTCCACTCCTAGCGGCGGGCCAAATTTTTTTGATTCCAAGACCAACCCATCGAGAGTTCAAATCCCGCTCTGGCTTCAGCCAATAAAAAAGGGCCTTGCGGCCCTTTTACAAATTAGTGGTGAGATCAGTTTGTATAAATCTCGATAAGACCACGCGCTGCCTTGGCAGCATTGCGTGCTGGACCATTTTGGCACTGGAACGTGAGACGACTCAGGTAACTGCCTTCCCACAACAGCATCAGCGAGTCACCTAAGATTTCGTATTCGCGTGCGCCCATGTCTTGCGCCAGTTTTCTGAAACGACGACGCATTTCAGCTTTGTATTTTTCAACAACAACGCGCGCAGGATGATCGGGCTCAGTAATTTCTACTGCGGCATTCGCCAGCGCACAGCCGCGCGATTCTTGTCGGCAGGTGTCTTTTACGTGGCCATCGAATAGCACTTCGACTTGTTTACGTGGATCGCCCGCATGCGCTTCCATGATGTCGTCCCACCATGCCCAGCCATCGCTTTCCTGGCTGCGTAAATATTCGGCAACGAGTTCGTCTTTTGACGCCCAGCTGCGATAGAAACTCATCTTGTTGGTGCCCGCTTCCGAGGCAATCGTATCGACGCCCACAGCGCGGATGCCGTGGCGATAAAACAAATCGCAGGCAGTTTCGAAGATCCGATCGCGTACACGCGGCTTCGGGCTCTCAGAAATAACTTCTTTTTCAACAGTGGCTTGAATCGTTTTCGACACACTCATGGCGATCTCCGCTTGACATGTTACTTACCGGTCACTAACTTACCGCTTCAATGTGACTTACCGGTAACACACGACGCGTAGCATCGGAGTGTTAAGGCGATATGTCAAGTCTAGCCAATCCAGCTTCTGGATAGCGGGTTTGATGCAAAGCACGGCAAGTCCGGTGGTGCCGATTTAAGGGCTGACAGGAGTCTCAAATGCCGTTACGTAAACCAGGTTTCAAGAAATTTTATGTGCCAGCGCTGATTGGCGTGCCGGCGTTCACTGCACTCGTTCTTGCCATCGGCTTGGGCCGCACGGAAGCAAAGGCTCAACCAGCCGCCCCCGTTGCAACAGAAGTGACGGTCGCTGAAGTGATTCATAAGCCTTTACATGAATGGCAGGAATTCAGCGGTCGCTTGCAGGCTGTGGATACCGTCGAAGTTCGCCCACGCGTAAATGGCTATATCGATCGCGTCGCCTTTCCAGACGGTGCTCGTGTCACTAAAGGACAGTTGTTGTTTCAGATCGACCCACGCCCCTTTCAAGCAGAAGTGGATCGCCTCACCTCCGAACGCGCGCGCGCACTCTCTGATCTGGATCTTGCCCGCGCCAATCATGCGCGTGCAGAGCGTCTAATTGCAGAGAACGCGATTTCGCGTGAGGAATATGAGCGTTTAGTTGCGGCAGAAAATTCGGCACAGGGTGAAGTGGGTTCCGTCAGTGGTTCACTTGCCGCGGCACGTTTGAACTTAGAGTTCACACAAGTTCGCGCGCCAATTGAAGGACACGTTTCGCGCGCCATCATCACCGCTGGCAACCTCGTCACCAGCAGTAGCCTGCTAACGACGGTGGTTTCTGACAACCCGGTCTACGCTTACTTCGATGCTGACGAGCAAACGTTCCTCCGCTACGCAAAAGCAAAACGCGATCCCGCCAATAAAGATGCGACTGGGGTCTTCATGGGCTTGGTTGACGAAGAAGGCTACCCACATCAGGGCGAGCTGAACTTTGTCGACAACCAAGTTGATCCAACGACAGGCACGATCCGCGCTCGCGCTGTGTTCGCAAATCCCGAAGGTCGCTACACGCCTGGTCTGTTTGCACGCATCCGCTTAGTCGGTGGTGCTGACGCTGAAACGGTATTGATTGAAGACCGCGCGGTTGGCACTGACCTCGGCAAGAAATTTGTTTTCGCACTCAAGCCTGACAAGAGCATCGAGGCTCGATTCGTTGAGTTGGGCCCTGTGATTGACGGCTTGCGCGTTGTGAAACAAGGCCTCGTCGCTGGTGACGTCATCGTCGTCAATGGATTGCAGCATGTGAAGTCGGGTGAGGTTGTAGCCCCTACCCGCATTGCAATGAATACCGACAACGACGGACTGCGTCAGGTTTTAGGTTCATCGGCAGCGCCCAGTTTGGTCGCTCAAGAAGGAACTCTGCCCACCGTTCGTGCGCGTCCTTAAGTTTTATTGCGAACGAAATAAGGACTCACCATGAAACTCTCACAGTTCTTTATCAGTCGGCCAATCTTTGCCGGCGTGCTTTCTGCGTTGATCTTTCTCGCAGGCCTTTTGGCGCTACCGACATTGCCGATCAGTGAGTACCCGGAAGTCGTTCCGCCTACAGTCGTCGTTAAGGCCAAATATCCTGGCGCCAATCCAAAAGTCATTGCAGAAACTGTGGCCAGTCCGCTCGAGCAATCCATCAACGGCGTTGAAGGCATGCTCTATCAGTTTTCGCAGGCGACAACGGATGGCGTGATGACGCTGACGGTGACATTTGCATTGGGCACGGATGTCGATAAAGCACAGGTTCAAGTGCAAAACCGCGTGGCGCAGGCTTTGCCGAAGTTGCCTGAGGTTGTGCAGCGTCTCGGTGTTGTCACCAACAAGGCATCGTCAGACTTAACACTCGTCGTGCATTTGCTGTCGCCCGATAATCGTTACGACACGCTTTATCTCTCCAACTATGCGCTTTTGAAAGTTAAGGACGAGATCGCGCGACTGGATGGCGTTGGTGATGTGCAAGTCTTTGGCGCTGGCAATTACTCGATGCGAGTCTGGCTCGATCCAGAGAAAGTGGCGAGTCGTAATATGACGGCGGCTGACGTCGTCAAAGCAATTCGTGAGCAGAACGTTCAAGTGGCTTCAGGCCAGTTGGGCGCCCCGCCCTCCAAGAATGCGACTGACTTTCAAGTATCAATCAACACCAAAGGTCGACTCAGTAATGAGGACGATTTCCGCAACATCATCATCAAGACCGGTGATTACGGTCAGGTTACGCGTCTGAAAGATGTCGCAAGAGTTGAACTGGGTTCGGACTCTTATGCGCTGCGTGCGCTGCTTGATAACAAGTCTGCAGCTGCGATCCCAATTTTCCAGCGCCCCGGCAGTAACGCGATTGATATTTCAGAGCGCGTTCGCGCAAAGATGGAAACGCTGAAGAAAGATTTTCCACAGGGCGTGGACTATCAGATCGTTTATGACCCGACGATCTTCGTGCGCGGCTCGATCAATGCGGTCATACACACCTTGATAGAAGCGATCCTGCTGGTTGTGCTGGTGGTGATTGTGTTCTTGCAAACCTGGCGCGCATCCATCATTCCACTCATTGCCGTTCCGGTATCGCTGGTCGGAACCTTTGCAGTGATGAAGATGTTTGGATTCTCAATTAATGCCTTGTCGCTATTCGGTCTAGTTCTCGCAATCGGCATCGTGGTTGACGATGCCATCGTTGTCGTCGAGAACGTTGAGCGCAATATCGAAAAAGGCCTGAAGCCGGTTGAGGCAACGCGCCAAGCAATGCGTGAAGTGACTGGCCCGATCGTGGCGACTGCGCTGGTGCTGTGCGCCGTATTTATTCCAACCGCCTTTATCAGTGGACTCACGGGCGAGTTCTACAAGCAGTTCGCGTTGACGATTGCGATTAGTGCGGTTATTTCGGCATTCAACTCGCTCACATTATCGCCAGCACTCTCAGCACTTCTGTTGAAAGAGCACAGCGCCGAACCAGATCGATTGACCAAGCTGATTAACGCTTCCTTCGGATGGTTCTTCCGCCCTTTCAATCGCTTCTTCGTGAAATCTTCTAAGGGTTACGTGCGCGGTGTCGGCCGCATATTCCGTGCAGGCAGCATTGCACTCTTGGTCTACGGAGTATTGATTGCGCTAACTTGGTGGGGATTCGCTCGAACGCCGACTGGCTTTGTGCCGCCGCAGGATAAGCAGTACCTCGTAGCATTTGCACAGCTTCCGGATGCAGCGACCTTGGATCGTACTGATTCCGTGATTCGTCGCATGAGTGATCTGGCTTTGAAGCAACCGGGCATTGAAAGTGCAGTCGCTTTCCCTGGCCTGAACATCAACGGATTCACGAATAGTCCAAGCTCAGGAATCGTGTTTGTCACGCTCAAGCCATTTGAAGAGCGTAAAGGCAAAGACATGTCCGCAGTGGCCATCGCCGACGCGTTGGGTAAGCAATACGGCAAGATTCAGGATGCCTTCGTCGCAGTGTTTCCGCCGCCACCTGTCATGGGCTTGGGAACCATCGGCGGCTTCCGTATGCAGGTTGAAGATCGCGGCGGTCTTGGGTTTGAAGAGTTGTATAAGCAAACGCAAAACCTAATCGCCAAGGGCAATGCTGATCCTGCACTGCATGGCTTGTTCTCCAGCTATCAGGTCAACGTGCCGCAGGTCGATGCCAACGTTGATCGCGAGAAAGCGAAGTCACAAGGTGTTTCCTTGCAGGATTTGTTCGACACCATGCAAATTTATCTCGGCTCGCTGTACGTCAATGACTTCAATCTTTTTGGCAGAACCTATGAGGTGAACGCTCAGGCAGAGCCTCGTTTCCGTCTGCAAGCTGAAGACGTTGCTCGTTTGAAAACACGCAACGCAGCTGGCGACATGATTCCTTTGGGAAGCTTTGTCACGGTGAAGCAGTCATCGGGACCCGATCGCGTGATGCACTACAACAGCTATCCAACTGCGGAGATCAACGGTGGGCCAGCAACCGGCTTCAGTAGCGGTCAGGCACAAGCCGCGATTGAGAAGCTTGCGAAGCAGGAACTGCCAAATGGAATGACGTTTGAGTGGACTGAACTAACCTTTCAGCAGGACGTAGCAGGCAATACTTCACTACTGATTTTCCCACTGGTCCTGTTGTTGGTCTTCCTAGTTCTGGCTGCGCAGTACGAAAGCCTTGGCTTACCACTAGCCGTGATTCTGATTATGCCGATGGTGCTTTTCTCTGCGATCACTGGCGTTCAACTTGCAGGTGGTGACAACAACATCTTCACGCAGATTGGCTTAATCGTTCTGGTCGGCCTCGCCAGTAAGAACGCGATTCTAATTGTCGAGTTTGCGCGAGATCGAGAAGCCCAAGGTGAAAAGCCTCTGCGCGCTGTATTGGATGCCGCCAAGATGCGCTTGCGCCCCATTCTGATGACGTCACTGGCATTCATCATGGGTGTAGTGCCATTGGTTCTTTCTAGCGGAGCAGGTGCTGAGATGCGCCATGCAATGGGTGTAGCCGTGTTCTCAGGAATGTTGGGCGTAACGTTCTTTGGATTGTTATTGACGCCTTTGTTTTACCTGCTGATACGCAAGCTGTCGCACAAGAAGCGCATCAAGCGTGATCAAGAAAAAACGCAGGCTCAGATTGAGCCTGTGGTATCTCACTAACTTTATTGAATCGGAGAATTTTATGAGCGAAAAAATTGCATTGATCACTGGCGCCAATAAAGGCCTCGGCTTTGAAGCGGCTCATCAGCTGGCCAAGACTGGCGTGCACGTCATTATCGGCAGCCGCGACCGTAACAAAGGAATTTCGGCAGCATTAAAGATTCAAGCCGAAGGACTGAGCGCTGAGGTATTGCCACTCGACGTCACCAGTTCCTCCAGCATTGCAGACGCGGCACGCGAAGTAGAAAAGAAGCATGGTCGCCTGGATATTCTGATTAACAACGCTGGCGTCTTGCTTGACGATCCAACGATCAAGCCTTCACAACAGAAGCTTGAGACCTGGCGCAAAACTTTTGATTCTAATGTCTTTGGTTTGGTCGAGACGACACTGGCGTTCCTGCCGCTGCTGCATAAATCGAAGGCAGGTCGCATCGTCAATCTATCGAGCATCCTTGGATCAAACACCTTACATCAGGATCCAGCATCGCCGATTTATGAATTCAAAATTCCGGCATACAACGTTTCAAAATCAGCCGTTAATGCATGGACAGTACACCTCGCGCATGAACTGAAAGACAGCAAGATCAAAGTCAATGCAGCCCACCCCGGCCACGTAAAAACCGAGATGGGCGGCGCAGGAGCATCTATGGAAATTGTTGATGGCGCCAAAACCAGCGTGCAACTCGCACTGCTTGCGGATGACGGCCCTAATGGAGCCTTTGTCCACTTGGGTGAAGCTTTACCTTGGTAATGGGATGCAAAGTGGTAGTGAAAAGGAATTTCTTATGCGCACTTTAATCAGTATCGTTCTATCAGCTTTGGCGTTAACGGCTTGCGCCGTTGGCCCAGATTATCGTGCGCCAGAAACGCCTCCTACCGCATTGCTCAATGCGTCTTCGCCGTTATTCGTGGCGAAGAGTCCAGAAGCTGTGTGGTGGAATCAGTTCGAAGATGAAGAGCTGGATAGCTTGATTAGCCGCGCATTGGAAGCCAATCTGGATCTTCGCATTGCGATAGATCGTGTACGTGAAGCACGCGCCGTATTTGTTCAGAATAAATACGACTTTGCGCCGCATGCTCCAATGCGGGCTAATTACTCGCATGCAGATCAACAGCAACCAGGCTTAGGCTCTACGCGAGTCAATGCTGAGAGCTATAGCTTGGGCTTTGATGCGACTTGGGAGATTGATCTGTTTGGCCGTGTTCGTCGCTCTGTTGAAGCGGCGAAAGCTGATTTGGGTGCGCAGCAAGCCAATCTGCGTGATGCGCAAGTCACTATCGCTGCGGAAGTGGCACGTAATTACTTTGAATTACGCGGCACGCAAAAGCGTCTTGATGTCGCTCGTCGAAATCTGACGAGTCAGGATCAGACACAGCATCTCACTCAGCTGCGCTACGACGCTGGCCGCATCACTGAACTGAATGTGCAGCAAAGTCGTGCACGCCTTAAGGCGACGGAAGCAAGCATCCCACCGCTTGAAGCTGCCGAGAAACAGTATGGATATCGTCTCGCCGTGTTGTTGGGACAACGTCCCGGAGCGCTTGATGAAGAGTTGAAACCGGCAGAACTGCGTCCTTATGCCAAGGCGCTTCCGATTGGAGACGTCACCACCCTGCTCCGTCGCCGTCCGGATGTTCGCATTGCTGAAAGAGAGTTTGCAGCCGCTACCGCACGCGTTGGCGTGGCGACAGCAGATTTGTTCCCACGTGTGAATGTCACAGGCTTCGTTGGATTTCTTTCGGGCGACTTTGGGCGCTTGTTTAATTCCGGCGCCGGTAGTGATTCGCGAGCATGGTCTGTAACGCCATCAGTGAGCTGGGCCGCGTTGGATTTTGGATCGGTTAAAGCACGCTTACGTGCAAGCAAAGCTAGATCTGATGCCGCTGCAGTCAATTATGAAAAGGTTGTACTGACAGCGTTAGAAGATACCGAGAACAGTTTTGTGGCCTACAGCAAACGACAGGCACAACTTAAAAGTTTGAACGAACAGGCTGATGCATCGCGTCGTGCCGCTGATATTGCACAGATTCAATACCGCGAAGGCGTCGCAGATTTCTTGACCTTGCTAGACACGCAAAGAACACAGCTATCGGCTGAAGACGCAGTGGCAGAAGTACAAACAGCCGTGAATGTCGATGTCGTGGCGATCTATAAGGCTTTGGGCGGCGTGGGACAAGTTGATAGTCCCGCAACAGAACTTTCACGAAATGAGTAGGGAATTTTTTTAAACGCAGTCGAACAAGCTACTTCGAAATCACTCTTCGTAAAGCGCTGAGTGCTCTTTCAAGAGCGCCAATGCTTTAACAACTGAAGGATTCCAGCGCATGCTTTTTTGGCGTGAACGCTCCACTAGCCAGGCGCGATAGACCACGTCGATTCCATCGACTCGTGCAGTAATTTCGATATCGGTTTCCATGCAACCGGAAACGAGGTCCTCTTCAGCAGCGACCGTGCTCACTGCTACACGACGCAATAAAGCACGTAGATTGTCTGGATCTAATGCCGTATGAACCGCGCAGCCGAGCGCAAAGCCTGGGGCTGAGATATTGAAACTGCCAGACCCGGGCTTTAAGAAGGCACTTAACGCCAAAGCGATCAACACCGTGTCGTCGTAAGCGCGCAGCAACGGCCCTGACACAGAATTGGCGCGATACATCTCTGGACCCAGCAGGGCCTTCTTTAAGGTCCCAAGGCCTGGAGGCCAAGGCGGCTGCAATCTGAATTTTCTATTTGGATACATGACTTAACTTTTACCGCGCTCCGGGCTCACCACATGAGCTTTCATACGCATAAGCTTGTTTTATAAACCCCAACAACCCTGCTCCGCCGAAAACATTTTTCGACAGCGGTCAGTGAGTTGGGCTGAATTGATGATGTAATCATTTGATTACCATTCTAGCCGAGAGTATAAATCCGCGTATGAAGCCACTCACCCAACGCCAAACCCAAGCACTTCGGTTCATTACTGAGTTCATGGGCGAACAAGGCATTCCACCTACGCGGACGGATCTCGCCATTGAATTGGGGATCACCCGCAAGGCGGCGCACGTGCTGATTCACACCTTGGCCAAAAAAGGCCATCTCGAAATTATTGCGGGCTCTTCACGCGGCATTCGGCTCATCACTGATGAGGAACATGTTGCACCGCCTCCGCACTCGCTACCTTTGATTGGCCACGTCGCTGCGGGCCCACCTGTTCTAGCCACTGACGAAGTCGATGACTGGATACGCGTCGATCCGAGTTTGTTTCATCCAAAACCTGATTACCTGCGAAAGGTCAGCGGCACCAGCATGATTGATATGGGCATTCAGAATGGCGATCTCGTTGCCATTCGCAGTCAGCCCACTGCTGATAATGGTCAGGTTGTCGTGGCCAAACTCTTTCGCGGAGTCGAGCCTGAAATCACCGTGAAGAAATATCGTCAGCGCGGCAACAAGGTTGAATTGATTCCACGCAACAGCGAAATGGAAACAATCGTCATTGATCTGCGCGAAGAATCCTTCGAGATCGAAGGCTTGTATTGCGGACATATTCATCTCAACAAAAGCCGTCGATGAGTCGGGCGCAAGCCATCGCCCAAGAGATCGGCTCCTCGCATCTCTGGCTGGGACGACAGCTCGCTGTATCTCCGGCACAAAGTACGGGCTTTGCGGCGCTCGACAATGTCTTACCGGGTCGCGGCTGGCCGATTGGCGCATTGACGGAATTGATTCCGACGGTTGAAGGCATTGGAGAGTTGCGATTGCTACTCCCTGCCCTGCGCGCTTTAAGTCGTGATCAGGGACGTCCCATCGTTTTTATTCGTCCGCCGCACGTGCCGTATGCGCCCGCACTAGCGCGAGCTGGCTTATCGCTCACATCGATTATTCGCATTGAAACGCGTGATGATGAAGATGCGCGCTGGGCTGCGGAACAAACACTTCGTGAAGGCGTAGCCGGTGCAGTGCTCTTGTGGAGCAGAGCAGACGCTGATCTTCCACTACGACGCTTACAACTAGCGGCACAAGAAGGACAGGCACTGGCCTTTTTGTATCGTCATCCACGTTGTCTCCAAAACGCTTCACCGGCGGCGGTTCGATTAACACTCAATCCGGCACCGGGCGCGATTCGCATCACTGTGATCAAAGCGCGTGGCGGCACGCGAGAAGCGAGTTTGCTCTGTCCTCTGCGGGAAGCCGCGTGAAGCGGGCAAGCGATCATGCTCTGGCTCTGCCTTTCCCTACCCCAATTGCCTCTGGAGGCATGCGCACCGCGGAATGAAGGCTGCGTGGCGATTACAGATCGCAAAGGTGCTCGCCGCTGGTTGATCGCATGTAATCAGGCCTGCACCGCAAACGGCATTCATGCGGGTCTTGATGCCGCTGCTGCGTTGGGACTTCATCCAGATCTGCAACTCATTCCTCGTTCACGTCGAGCCGAGCGCGAGGCATTAAAAGCGCTGGCGATCTGGGCCGGACAGTTCAGCGGTTTTATTTCTTTTGATGCAGAGCGCTTGCTGCTGTGGCTAGAGATTGGCAGCAGCCTGCGTTATTTCGGCGGCCTCGCCACACTTGAGAAAAACATCCTGACGAGTCTCGATGCACTGGGATACACCGGTCATCCGGGTATTGCGCGGACACCAGAAGCTGCGGCACTGATCGCATATGCAGGCGCATCACATTGCATTGAAGAGAACGATTCTCTGCGCTTGCGACTCTCACCGCTTTCACTTCATCGCCTCGCCTTATCGGATAGCAGCTTGCTAGCGCTGCAAGAGAGTGGACTGCGAACCATTGGTGAAATTCTGGCGCTGCCACGCGCGAGTCTTGCGCGCCGTCTTGGACCTGCAGCAACGTTGTACCTCGCACGTCTACTCGGTGAAGTGCCTCACCCGCTTCTCGCTTACCGCGCGCCGGATCGTTATCAGCGGCGCTTTGAATTCTTCGGCGCCATCGAAACTTTTGAAGGCCTGCTGTTTCCGCTCAAACGTATTCTGGGCGAACTCGAAGGTTATCTGCGCTCTCGTGATACCGCGATTCAAGATTTGAAAGTGGTGTTTACCCACGAGCAACACGCACCAACGACGTTACAGATTCGAACGACCATGCCGCTGCGCGATGCAAGCAAGCTGCTGGCATTGCTGCGCGAGCGCTTGGAGCGTGTGCCCTTTAGTGCGGCTGCTGAAGGCATTATTGTTTCTGCCGAACGCTTCGTGCCACTGGGCGACACCCAACTGGATCTGCTCGACGCCAAGCGACGTCGCAATGAAACCTGGGCTGGGCTACTCGACAAACTCAGAGCGCGCTTGGGAAATGATGCGGTTCATCATCTGGGCCTGCGCGACGATCATCGTCCAGAGCAAGCCTGGTGCATTGCTTCTGATCAAGCACCAACAGATATTCCACCGATTGAAGTGGAGCGCCCGCTCTGGTTACTAAAAAGTCGTCAACTCTCTTATCTTCCGAAAATCATCGGAAAGCCAGAGCGCATTGAAGGCGGCTGGTGGCAAGGCGACGATGTGTCTCGCGACTACTACGTTGCGGATAGTCCTGATGGCTCCCGCTTGTGGCTATATAAAGACCTGACGACAGGACATTGGCATCTGCAAGGCCTGTGGGCATGAGCTACGCCGAACTGCACTGTCTGAGCAATTTTTCGTTTCTGCGCGGAGCTTCGCACGCGCACGAACTCGTACGTCGCGCTCAAGCGCTTGGATATTCAGCACTCGCGATTACAGACGAGTGTTCACTCTCTGGCATTGTTCGCGCGCACGAAATCGCCAAAGAGACCGACTTCAAATTAATCATCGGCAGCGAGTTTCGAATGCCTGATGATCAACGCATTGTTCTGCTAGTGCCTGACGCTCACGCCTACACACAACTGTGTGAACTCATCACGCGTGCACGGCGTCAAGCAAAGAAAGGTAGTTACATCATCGGCTATGCCGATTTCCTGAATGCCGATCGCTGCATCGGCTTATGGGTGCCGGGCCAGAAGATTGCTGAGGAGAGCCTGCAACAATTCGCAGCGCTGCCACTGACAGATCGCTACATCGCCTTTAGCCATCATCTTGCATCCGACAGTGAGAATCGGCTCACGCAATTAAGTGGATTGGGACGTCGGCACCATATAAGTCTAATCGCTACCGGCGAAGTCTATTACCACGAGCGCGAACGTCGCCCCTTGCATGACACGCTCACCGCAATTCGTCTCAAGACTACCGTCGATGCAATTGGGCGTTCCGGATTTGCCAATAGCGAGCGACACCTGCGCCCTATCTCAACACTGCAAAAACTATATCCGCCAGAACTCATCAGCAACACATTGAAGGTGGCTGATCAATGCCATTTCAAAATGTCCGAGCTGCACTACGAGTATCCAGAAGAGCTCGTTCCTCAAGGATGCACAGTCACACAGCACTTACGACAATTGACCGAAGCGGGGCTGCATAGACGATGGCCTAAGGCAGTGCCCGACAAAGTTCGCGCGCTAGTTGAAAAAGAACTCTTACTTATTGAAGAGCTGAAATACGAGCACTTTTTTCTGACAGTCGCGGACATTGTTCAATTCGCCAGATCACAAAATATTCTCTGTCAGGGACGTGGCTCCGCTGCCAATTCGACCGTCTGTTATGCGCTGGGGATTACAGAGGTTGATCCGGCTCGCATTAGCATGCTGTTTGAACGCTTCATTTCAAAAGAACGCGCAGAACCGCCGGACATCGATGTCGACTTTGAACATCAGCGGCGCGAAGAAGTTATTCAGTACATCTATAACAAGTACGGTCGCGAACGTGCAGCGCTAGCCGCCACCGTGATCTGCTATCGAACAAAAATGGCAGTACGCGATGTTGGTAAAGCGCTCGGGTTGCCACTTGATCTGGTCGATGCACTTTCGAAATCCATGTACTGGTTTGATCGCAAATCCGTGTTGCCTGATCGCCTTCTCAAACTGGGCTTTGATCCTGAGTCACGCTTAAGTCAGCAGCTCTACGCGCTCGTTGAACAGCTTGTTGGGTTCCCG
Source organism: Stenotrophobium rhamnosiphilum (assembly GCF_003052265.1). Taxonomy (GTDB): domain Bacteria; phylum Pseudomonadota; class Gammaproteobacteria; order Nevskiales; family Nevskiaceae; genus Stenotrophobium; species Stenotrophobium rhamnosiphilum. The sequence continues at coordinate 55,893 of NZ_QANS01000004.1, read as the reverse complement.
CGTCATTTGTCACAGCATGTCGGCGGCTTTGTGATTTCACATCATCCGCTCAGCACGCTCGTTCCCGTCGAGAACGCGGCGATGCCGGATCGAACAATCATCCAATGGGACAAGGAAGATCTGGAAACACTCGGCCTCCTCAAAGTTGATTGTCTGGCACTGGGCATGCTCTCTGCCATACGACGCTGCCTAGACATGGTTGGCGCTTACAAAGGACAAACCATGACGATGGCCGACATCCCTGCGGAGGATCCGGCAACCTATGCCATGTTGTGCCGCGGAGAATCGGTCGGTGTTTTTCAGGTGGAATCTCGCGCACAGATGTCGATGTTGCCGCGACTCAAACCTGCACACTATTACGATCTGGTGGTGCAAGTTGCGATCGTTAGACCTGGCCCTATTCAAGGCGGCATGGTGCATCCGTACCTGCGTCGCCGTCAGGGCAAAGACAAGATTAGTTATCCGAGTCCTGAATTAGAAAAAGTGCTCGGGCGCACCTTCGGCGTTCCGTTATTTCAGGAACAGGTGATGGAGATCGCAGTTGTTGCCGCAGGTTTCACGCCGGGCGAAGCCGATCATGTAAGACGCTCTATGGCAGCGTGGCAGCGTCGAGGTGGGCTTGATCATTTTCACGACAAGCTAACGAATGGCATGTTGGAACGTGGCTATACCGCAGAATTTGCAGAACAGATTTATCAGCAAGTCTTGGGTTTTGGCTCTTATGGTTTTCCGGAATCACACGCCGCCAGTTTTGCACTACTTGCTTATGTTTCAGCTTGGCTGAAATGTCACGAGCCTGCAGCGTTCTGTGCCGCACTCTTAAACGCCCAACCGATGGGCTTCTATGCCCCTGCACAGCTCGTCAACGAAGCTCAACGGAATGGCGCTGTCTTTCTACCCATTGATATTCGTTATAGCCAATGGGATAGCGTGATCGAATTGCAGACTGATCAATCGCCTGCAGTTCGGTTTGGTTTCCGAATGGCATCAGGCATGCCGAAGGAGGAAGCGGAACGGATTGTTTCAGAGCGAACGCAAGGCCCATTCAAATCCATCGACGAGCTTGCTGCTCGCGCCCAACTTTCAAAGAAGGCAATCAATGCACTGGCTGAAGCCAATGCACTGCAATCTTTAGCGGCGCATCGACACTTGGCACGCTGGTCTGCACTGGGCGTAGAACACCTGCCCGGCTTTCTGGCTGAGACATCAATGCCTGAAGCGTCCATCACATTACGAGCACCGAGCGAGGCCCAAAATATTGTTGCGGATTACCGGAGCACTGGACTCACACTCGGTCGCCATCCACTAGCACGCCTCAGACCACGTCTTGATGCATTGAAAGTAAAACGATCCGAAGAGCTCGCCAAACTCCCCAGTGGCCGCTATGTCCGTATCGCAGGCTTAGTCACTCATCGCCAACGACCACAAACCGCAGCCGGCATTATGTTTGTCAGCCTTGAGGACGAAACAGGAATTTCAAATCTTGTGCTGTGGAAGAGCGTTCAAGAGAACCAGCGGCAAGACATCTTAAGTGCGCAGTTGATGATCGTTTACGGAGAGCTGCAGAAGGAACAAGGAGTGATTCACGTCGTAGCCAAAAAAGTTCGCGACTACAGTCATTGGCTTGGACAGCTTTCGACCGGCTCTAGGGATTTTCGTTAAAAATAACCGGCGAGTAGTCGCATCCTGCTTCCCCCCATGGGATCACTTTCAGGCTGCCATTGGCAGCCTTTTTTTTCGCTATATTGTACTTTGCGTACCCAATCGGTAGCATGCCATGACTAGATATGAGGCGTGGCCGATAGGGCACTCCATGAACAACAATACTCTGGCATTGAAGCCAAGTCTGCTGAAGTGCTGTTTGCAAGGCCAAGAAAATTGAGGCACTTACTTTTCCAAGCCAAATCGTCGATTGGTCGCGGACCCAATCTATCAGTCAATAGATCCGCTTCAGGCTGCGCAAGAAGAACTCGATACTTCCTTTCATCCGGGCGCAAAAATGGGAATTCGGGTCGCCGAAGATTCAATCTTTCGCATTCTTGCGATAAATCAACAAGCCTCACAATCCCCCCGTTTTTTCGACCGACTTAGGACCTCTTCGCCTCAGCTGGGATATTTCCCTTATTCCGGCTACAAAATCGATAGTCCTGATTTTTTTATTGATCTTATAGTCATTAAAAGCCAACCGATCATAGCTGCTACTTCAGTCAGACCATAGCCGTAGCGCGGATGTATCCCCTATACACGTTTCCTCCTACCCATAGCCTTCCGAATCAATGGTCTTGGGCGGCTATGGACGGCGACTCCGTATCTAGCGATGCAGAAACGGAGCACTGCCGAACAATTGAATCCCTACTTAAGGGAAAAATCTGCTCTGAGATACGGAGTACCAACAAAAAACCCGCCAATGGCGGGCTTTTATAGCTGACCAAGGCAAAAACCTCGGTGACAGCGGACTAATTGGCGGTCTTAGCAATTTACGAAACGACTGACGGCTTCAGCAAAAAAACGCGCGCAACGTCCTAACTTCTCGCGACTATTTTTTAACCAAAATGCATCGTCTCGTTAGCGGAGAAAAAACGCGGGAAAAATACGCGAAAATTCACATGCCGAACCAAAAAATACTGCTCAAAAATGCGCTGAATTTCGGGCAATAAAAAACCCCTGTTTATCTTTAATAAACAAGGGCTTACCTTGTTGGCGGAAAGAGAGGGATTCGAACCCTCGATACGGTTTGACCCGTATACACGCTTTCCAGGCGTGCTCCTTAAACCACTCGGACATCTTTCCGTTTTGCATACTGGTACTGCGGAGGGCGCGGATTCTACCGTAGTTGAAGCCGTCTAAGCACTAGGCTCAGGATTTATTCGGCGTTGGGACCATTCTTGGCGGGGCATCCAGGCATTGCATGCCCTTCTTTTCGCCTATGGAACCGTCTTTGGTCTTAGAAGCGAAAGGCACCATCTGAGCAACTGGCGCTGGAATCACCAAGGCAGCGGAGGACGTCGGCATTTTGAGGCCCTGCAGTTCTGGCGGTTGCAGGCTGTAGGCGCGCTGGTATTCCTGCTCGCCCACGCAGTGTGCGCTGCTGGCGCAGCCGGTCACTGAGGCAGCCAACACGAGGGTCAAAGCAAACTGGATTTTCAAGACAAGGCTCCCGCCACACGCAAGGCATTACGCACCTGATCCTGAGGCTGCGCAGACATCGGCACCAGCGGTAGGCGAATGCCCGCAGGCAGACGACCCATTTGGTTGAGTGCCCACTTCACCGGAATCGGATTGGGTTCGAGGAACAGCACGCTGTGCAGTTCAGCAACGCGCGCGTCGAGCTTCTCGGCTAGTGCCTTGTCGCCCTTGAGTGCGGCCACGCACATCTCATGCATGATGCGCGGCGCAACATTGGCGGTGACGGAAATATCGCCATGGAAGCCCATCAACATGGACTCACGCGCAGTAGCGTCATCGCCGGTGTACAGGGCGAAATCGCGCGGCAAGCCCAGATCCAGCAACTCTTGGATGCGCGACAGCTCACCCTTGGCTTCTTTAATGCCAATGATGTTGCGGATTTCGGAGAGGCGCTTAACCGTTGCAGGCAACATGTCGACGCCAGTACGGCCCGGCACGTTGTACAGAATGATCGGCAAATCGACCGCTTCAGCAACTGCCTTGAAGTGGCGATACAAGCCTTCTTGCGGTGGCTTGTTGTAGTACGGCGTCACCATCAACGCAGCGTCTGCGCCAACTTCTTTGGCGAGGCGCGTCAGCTCGAGAGCTTCGGTTGTGGAATTTGCGCCAGTGCCGGCAATGATCGGGATGCGACCTTTCGCGTGCTTGACTACGCGACGAACCACTTCAATGTGTTCATCGGTATCTAACGTTGCGGATTCGCCGGTGGTGCCAACCGCCACAATAGCGTCGGTGCCTTCGGCAATATGCCAATCCACGAGTGCCGCGAGGCTGTCGAAATCGACGCCACCATCGGGGTACATAGGAGTGACAACGGCGACAATGCTGCCCTTAATCATGCAGGAGTTCTGGAGTTCAGAGAGGGTTTCGATTATAGCCTTTGGAGCGCATTGCCGCGAGCAAGTTCCCGGTATCTTTGGGGTCCTAAAAAATCGGCTTGCTTCGTCAGCCGTGAGCGTTACACTTCGCCCATAAGCCGCTATCCACTGACCATGTCCGTTTCCACTGAAAATCTGCTGTCTATCTCGGTCCTCGCAAGATCACGACCGAATATCCCCTTGGACCTGTTTAAAGCCATCCGCGAACGCGGTTGCGAAGTCGAAGACTGCCGGATTGCCCCGATTGGCGACCGTCTCGCCGCAAATATGGTGGTTTCTGGCAACTGGAGCGCGTTGGGCCGACTCGAAACCGCCCTGCCCGGCATCGCTGAAAAGCTGGACCTGCAAGTGCGCTTTGAGCGCTGCGAAGCCCGTCAGGTCAACCCAGAATTCCGCCCTTACGGCGCCGAAGTCATCGCGCCACAGCAGCAAGACCTGCTGGTTCATCTGCTTGAATTTTTCAACGGCCAAGATGTCGAAGTAGCAGAAATCTCGACACAGAAGTACACCTCCACCTACACCGGCGCCGAGATGTGCAGCGTGCAAATGGTGCTGCATGTGCCCGTCAACCAACATCCGCAGGCTTTACGCGAAGCCTTCATGGATTTGTGCGACGATCTCAACGCCGATGGAATGATGGACCCGATCAAGACCTGAACGGAATACAAAACGAATGACCCTAGAAGTGGGCGACAAAGCTCCAGATTTGAAACTGCCAGCTACTGGCGGCAAAGAGATCAATCTCAAAGACTACAAAGGTCGAAAACTCGTTGTTTATTTTTACCCGAAGGACAACACGCCGGGCTGCACGCAGGAAGGCCGTGATTTCCGCGATCTCTATAAAGAATTCCAGGACGCAGGCGCAGACATTATTGGCGTCTCCAAAGACAGCCTGCGTTCGCACGAAAACTTCATCGAGAAGTTTCAGTTTCCATTTCCACTGATTGCCGACACCGAGCAACAGCTCTGCGACGCTTTCGGCGTGATTGTCGAAAAAAGCATGTACGGCAAAAAATACATCGGCATTGATCGCAGCACTTGGATCTTCGACAAGAAGAATGTGCTGAAAAAATCCTGGCGCGGCGTGAAAGTAAAAGGCCACGCTGAAGAAGTACTGAGAGCGGTCCAGGGCCTTTGATCTCTCAACCGATTCAAGTTGGTTTCACTACCGCCAAATTCGGCGGCACGACTTCCCCCGACCCTCTGCAGTTCACTGCAGGGGGTCTTGTACTTATAGCGGCCCGCTTCTTGCGTCACCTGATGTTGTTGTGTGGTGTTTTACTGTTTTTAAAAAATCGTAATCCCTATAGCTCGAATGCCCTTCACGGGTGAGATCTCAATGACCGCCAAAGCCTCGACAAAACGCAAACTCTTCGTCCTTGACACCAATGTGCTGATGCACGACCCCTCCAGTATTTTCCGCTTCGAAGAGCACGATTTGTTTATTCCGATGTATGTGTTGGAAGAACTCGACGCTGCAAAAAAAGGTACTAGCGAAGTTTCACGTAATGCACGACAGGTCAGCCGTTTCTTTGAACAGCTGATGCGCGACAAAACGCACAAGCAAATCGCAGAAGGTCTCGCACTTCCCTCCATTCAAAATCAGGCAGGCGGCAAAGGCAGCATCGCAACGGGTCATCTTTATTTTCAAACGCAGGCGCTAGACGCCACGCTCACCGATGTATTGCCCGGCAACAAAGCCGACAACAACATTCTCAAAACCGCGCTCGCACTCAAGACCAAGTTCTCCGGTCGCCCGGTGATTCTGGTTAGCAAAGACATCAACCTGCGTATCAAGTCCGCGATTGTCGGCGTGCCGACCGAGGACTATCACAACGATCAAGTGCTGGACGATCTCAAGCTGCTGTATAGCGGTCACCTCGCTCTGCCGGACAACTTCTGGCAGACGCATGGCGACAAGATGGAAAGCTGGCACGACAACCATGGTCGCGTGAGCTATCGCATCAAAGGTCCGTTGGTGAAAAAGTGGCATGCCAATCAGTTCCTCTACATGCCGGATGAAAGCGAACACGGCTTAGAGCTTTGCGTTCACTCGATTGAAAAAGATACGGCGATCCTCCGCGTCGTGCGTGATTATCGTCACGGCAAAACGCCGGTCTGGGGCATCCACGCCAAGAATCGTGAACAGAATTTCGCACTCAACTTGTTGCTTGATCCTGAGATCGATTTCGTCACGCTCCTCGGCGCGGCAGGCACAGGTAAAACCTTGCTCACGCTTGCAGCAGGCCTCTCGCAAACACTCGATGAAAACCGCTACCGCGAGATCATCATGACGCGCGTCACCGTGCCGGTTGGCGAAGACATCGGCTTCTTGCCAGGCACGGAAGAAGAAAAGATGACGCCATGGATGGGCGCACTGATGGACAACCTCGAAGTGCTGACGCAGAACAGCGGCGGCGGCGATTGGGAACGCGCAGCAGCGAATGATCTGATTGCCAAACGCATCAAGATTCGCTCGCTCAACTTCATGCGAGGCCGCACCTTCCTCAATCGCTTAGTCATCATCGACGAAGCGCAGAATCTCACCGCCAAGCAAATGAAAACACTGGTCACCCGTTGCGGCCCGGGCAGCAAGATGGTTTGCCTCGGCAACCTCGCGCAGATCGATACGCCATATTTGTCCGAGACCACTTCCGGCCTCACCAATGTCGTTGATCGATTCCAAGGCTGGGCACACGGCGGTCACGTCACTCTCGCTCGCGGTGAACGTTCACGTCTGGCTGCACACGCCTCCGAGGTTCTGTGAGTCTTACAAGCCTCAAAGACGGTGCGATGTCCATCGCACTCAAGGCCTACTTGAATGACAAGTTCAAGGAATATGGCGAAGTGATGGACTGCGAAATCGACACGGTTACTGCACGCATGAGTCTGCATGCCTTACTGCATGGAGAATTAGCACCAGTGACCGTGGCGGTTGAGCGTTACGACATCAAGCGCGACGGCGAAGGCACCTTTGTATTGCTACTGGAATTCAGCAGCTCACGCTCGTGGCTCACAACGCTGCTGAATAGTTTGTTTGCTGGGAAACGCTACGCAATTCCTTCGGCAATCGGCGCATTGTTGTAAGCAGTAAACCAAGTCATGACGCTGACACTTGCCGCACTCTGTGGCTTCGCATTTCTTGCAGGCTTTATTGATGCCGTGGTGGGTGGCGGTGGACTGATTCAAGTCCCTGCGCTCTTCGTACTGCTTCCTCAGGTGCCGCCAGCAACGCTGCTCGGCACTAACAAGTTCGCCAGCGTTTGGGGCACCAGCATTGCGACGGCGCAATATGCACGACGGGTCAGCATGCCCTGGCATGCACTGCTGCCTGCATGCGCAGCAGCATTCGCTTTCAGTTTTTTTGGCGCGCATACGGTGAGTGCTTTGCAGCCGGACGTACTACGACCGCTGATTCTTGTGCTGATGATTGCGGTGCTGGCTTACACCTTATGGAAGAAAGATCTCGGCGCGCTGCATGCACCAAAGCTCACGCGCAATCATGAAATCGCTACCGGCATTGTGGTGGGCTGTGTGCTCGGTTTCTATGATGGATTCTTTGGTCCGGGCACTGGCAGCTTTTTGATCTTCGCTTTTGTCGGCTTATTTGGTTTTAGTTTTTTGGCCGCGTCTGCTTCAGCCAAAGCAGTGAATGCCACAACCAATCTCGCCGCGGTCGGATATTTTGTCTACACCGATAACGTGCTCTACAAAATGGCTTTGCCGATGGCGGCGTGCAATATCGCCGGGTCAATCATCGGGACACGACTAGCCCTGCGCAAAGGCAGCGGCTTTGTGCGTGGTTTATTTATTGTGGTGGTGTGCGCGCTGATTGCGCGTTTCGCCTGGGATGCTCTTGCGCGTTAAGCGCGATCGCCAGAGAAGCTCATCGTTGCCGCGACATTCGGCAAGCCTTGCATCAGCATCAGCAAACGATCCAAGCCTAGCGCCACGCCTGCGCAATTCGGCAAACCACTTTCCAATGCTGCAATCAGGTTCTGATCGTAAGGCGGCACGATGTGACTCTGTGCCTTGCGCCAAGCTTGGTCCGATTCAAAGCGACGGCGCTGCTCGGCAGCATCAGCCAACTCATGAAAACCATTGGCCAACTCAATACCCTGCCAGAACAATTCGAAGCGTTCTGCGATATCACCATTGATGCGCGAGAGCGCGGCCTGCGACGCTGGGAAATCATAGAGAAACACAGGCGACTCACGACCCAACTGAGGTCCAACCTTGTGCGACATGATGAGATCGAGCCAGAAGTCGCGTTCCGCCGCTTGCGCACCCGCATCACTATCGAAGCTAACCGCGCCGCGTAGTTGCTCAAGCGTCGCAGTGAATGGATCGAGTCCCGCATAGCGCAAAAAGGCATCTCGATAAGTGAGACGTTCAAAGCTTGCGCCAGACACCCCGACTGCATGCAAAAGCTCTTCGACTTCACCCATCAAACGATGATGGTCATAGCCGGGCTGATACCACTCCAGCATCGTGAATTCAGCATTGTGATGACGGCCTGATTCTTCGCGACGGAAGACGTGGCAGATCTGATAGATCGAACCACTGCCTGCACAAAGTAAACGCTTCATCGCAAACTCAGGCGAAGTCTGCAGCCAACCATCGCCTGTGCTGTAACTCTCGATGTGACGATCTACGGTGGCGTGTACCGACAGAATTGGCGTATCCACTTCAAGAACTTTTCGCGCAACAAAAAAAGCGCGGACGGAACTGAATAGTTCCGCCCGCGCTTTGAGTGTTTCCAGTGTTGCGCTCGGCTGCCAGTTCTGTGCGGTCATTTGAAATGTGTCCAGAACTGGATCCCCGCCTTCGCGGGGATGACGCCTATGAAATTACTTTCCTGCGCGCGACATGTACTCGCCAGTGCGCGTATCGCACTTCACCATTTCGCCCTGCTGCACGAACAACGGCACGCGAACGATTGCGCCGGTTTCCAGCGTTGCTGGCTTGCCGCCACCGCCTGAGGTGTCACCACGCAGGCCTGGATCCGTTTCCGTGATCAGCAGCGTCACGGTGTTCGGAGGAGTTACGCCAATCGCCACACCGTTGAACAACAGCACGCGGCAGGTTTCTTCACCTTTGATCCACTTGGCCGCTTCTTCAGCAGCCGCCTTCACAGCCTGGATCTGCTCGAACGAAGCTGGGTTCATGAAATGCCAGAACTCGCCATCGTTGTAGAGGTACTGCATTTCGATTTCTTCGATGTCCGCAACTTCCAGCGTGTCGCCAGACTTGAGCGTGCGCTCAAGAACGCGGCCGGTTTTGAGATTGCGAATCTTGATCGAATTGGTGGCCTGGCCTTTGCCCGGCTTGTGATATTCGTTGTCGATAACGGAGAACGGTACGCCGTCGATCAACACCTTGGTGCCCGACTTCATTTCATTAGTGCTAACGTTCGCCATAAAGGTCTGCCTTGGTTTGTAGGAAAATAGATACTGTTGTGAGAGCTGTGCTGGATGGCACAATGCGGCGCGCATGATACCTAAACCGACATTTTCGCGACAGCAGGCCCCGCTGTGGCAACACGAACTGCGCAAGGCCTTTGCACGTCCCGCGGACCTGCTGGAGTTCTTGCAGCTCGATCCAGCCCTGCCCGCCCTCCAGCTAGAACGCCTCCGAGACTTCCCACTACGGGTCCCGCATGGCTTTGCCGGGCGCATGAAAAAAGGTGATGCCAGCGACCCCCTGTTCCTCCAGGTTTGGCCGCAAGCGCGCGAAGCAGAGGACACCCCGGGCTTCTCGCAGGATGCCGTTGGCGACCTGCACAAGCTCAAACCCGGCGGCCTGATCCACAAATATGAAGGCCGGGCCCTAGTTGTGGCCACGGGTGCCTGCGCTATCAACTGCCGGTATTGCTTCCGCCGCCACTTCCCCTATTCCGACGCCATTGCTGCGCGCGGCCACTGGCAGGAAACCCTGCGCCAGTTGCAGAGCGACCCCAGCATTGAAGAAGTGATTCTGTCTGGCGGAGACCCCTTATCACTGTCTGACGACAAGCTCGCCGAGCTGGTCACAGCACTGGATGCGTTGCCGCAGCTGCGCCGCCTGCGCATCCACACCCGTCAGCCCGTCGTATTGCCAGAGCGCGTAGATGATCACTTGCTGTCATGGATTAGCGGCACCCGGCTCAAAGTGGCCGTGGTCATTCATGCCAACCATGCTAATGAGCTGGATAGCAGTGTCGCCGCCGCGCTGGAACGCCTGCGCGATGCTGGTGCAACGCTGCTAAATCAAGCCGTTTTATTGAAGGGCGTCAACGACAGCGTCTCAGCTTTAGAGGACCTCTCTAAAAAACTGTTTGATTGCGGCGTATTGCCCTACTATCTGCACATGCTTGATCGGGTCGCGGGGGCGGCTCATTTCGAAATCCCATTAGAGGAGGCTACAGCCTTGATGCAAGCGCTTTCTTCACGACTCTCTGGTTATCTTGTCCCACGACTAGTTCGTGAGGACGCGGGCGCCCCATCGAAGACGCTGCTGCCATGGTAGGTAATCCTCCGGCCCAGAATCCCGCAACCGTGACCAATACCGTCATTCTGGTTGCCAGCGATTCTGAAAATACGGCCAAGCGCATTGAAAGCCATATGCGCAATGCGGGCCATCCCGTCCGCGTTGCATGGGCCACAACCATTGAAGAAATCGAAGATGCGCTCAGCGAAGGCTTCTTTGATCTGCTGCTCTGCGCCCAAGGCCTTCAGCACGCCCCCTTGCCCGACGTTGTTGGGCTTTGCTCCAAATTAAATCCCGATCTGCCTGTGCTGCTGTTGGCTGATCAATATTCAGACAACGCCACTTTGCAGGCCTTGGCCTCTGGCGCCCGCGATCAAGTGTCGTATGAAGATGACCGCCACATGCGCCATCTCGAACTGATCTGCCTGCGCGAGCTGAGCAATCACCAAAATCTGCGCGAACTGAAAACCGCGCGCGCACGTCTGCAGGATTTCGAGTCACGCCATAACGAATTGCTGGCTAGCAGCGTCGACGCCGTGGCCCAAATTCAAGAAGGCATTCTGGCAACCGTTAATCCGGCATTCGCGCAGTTGCTGGGTTACGCATCTGAAGAAGATCTGATCAGCCTGCCACTGATGGATCTGGTCAGCGCCGAATCGCAGGCCAAGATCAAAGAACATCTAAAACTGCTCAACAAAGGCAAGGCGAAGAAAGGCCCTGTCGAATTCAATCTGCTCAAAGAAGGCGGTGCCAAAGCCTCTGTCGTTGCTCAAATTGAACAGAATCGTATTAATGGCGAAACCTTCATTGAGTTAACTATTCGCCCGGAACGTCGTACCAAGCCAGGTAACTCAGGTGGCGATGGGACTTCTGGTCGTGTCGCCTTCCTTGATGCCTTAGGTGAAAAACTGACTGCGCCACATACGCAGTGCAGCGCGGCTGTATTTATTGCGGTTGACGCTCACGACAGTTTTGAAGAGCGTCTGGGCTTTCATGATGCCGAAGAAGCTTTCGTGCATCTGATCGAATGGACACGCACACGTCTGACTCCGCAGGACCAGCTATTCCGAGTTTCTACTGGCGAACTCGCTCTGTTAGTTGAGCGCAAAGATCTTGCCGAGCTTGAGAAGTTCTGCGACAGCTATTGCCGCGAATCCAGACAGCAGATTTTTGCGACGAAGAATCACGAAGCGCAGGTCTCGGTCAGCATCGCTGCTCACCCTTATCAGGAAACGGAGCAAGCTCTGAATATCGCCAACGAGACCATTCGCGCCGTTCGCAAGCTCGTGTCCAGTGGCGGTAAACAACACTTAATCATTGGCGCAACCGCTCAAAATTCAGTTGAAGAACGCGTCGAGTCTGAAAAGGCTGAGCAAATTAAAAAGGCACTCGAAGAGAATCGGATGCGCTTGTCGTATCAGTCGATTGCTAGCCTCGAAGGCGATACGCGTCAACATTACGATGTGCTGTTGCGCATGGTTGATGAAGGCGGCACTGAATTAACCGCCAGCGACTTTATTCACTCCGCCGAAAAATTCGGGCTCATGCGCGATCTTGATCGCTGGGTCATTAACCGCGTGCTCAAACTCATTGAGAAACGCAAAAGTGCCGATGTCGGTTCTTCAGTATTCGTCAAAGTTTCTGAAGAAACGCTTAAAGATCCAGAAGGTTTTATTGCTTGGCTTGCTGAGGCCGTTAAAGCTCGCCCATTGAAGGCGGATGAGCTGGTCTTTGAGTTCCAGGAACTGCGCCTGCAAAACCATATTCGCAAAGCCAAATCGCTGACCAAGTCCCTACGCGAGATGGGTGCTTATGTTGCGATTGAGCACTTTGGCGTAGGCACGGGCTCGCTGCAGATGCTGGAACACATCCCAGCCAACTACGTAAAGTTCCACCCCGACTTCACGCGCAACTTTAACGACAAAGAACAATTCAAAAAGATGTCGCAGTTGATGGAAGCGGCGAAGCAGCGCAGCATGAAAACCATCGTCAGCCATGTGGAAGATGCCAATGTCATGGCGCGCCTCTGGCAGATGGGCGTTAACTACATCCAAGGCTTCCAAGTGCAGGAACCGGAAGTTGTGCAGTTAACGGCCGATCCGCGCGGCTAGTTTGCATCGACGTCATCAGAAACAGAAAGGGCGGCCAATGGCCGCCCTTTTTATTACAACATTGAATCGCAGACTTACTGAACCGCACTGCCTGCGTTCTGCAGCGCGTTGATACGAACTTCCAGCGGCGGATGCGTTGCAAACAGCGCCATCACACCACCACCTTCGCGAATGCCCATCGCCGTCATCTGCTTAGGCAGGGTCGATGGCAGTTCGTGCGCAGCTTTGAGGCGTTGCAGCGCAGCGATCATCTTGCGCTTGCCGGCCAGATGCGCACCGCCTGCATCGGCACGGAATTCGCGCTGACGCGAGAACCAAGCCACCACCATGCTGGCGAGGAAGCCCAGCAGAATCTGCATCACAAACACCGTCACCATGTAACCAATGCCGGGGCCGCTGTCACGGTTGTTGCCGCGATTGAGGAAGCTGTCGACCAGATAGCCGATGACGCGAGAGAGGAAGAACACGAAGGTGTTCACCACGCCCTGCACCAGCGTCAGCGTCACCATATCGCCGTTAGCGATGTGCGAGATTTCGTGGCCCAGAACCGCTTCCACTTCGTCTTGCTGCATCGTCTGCATCAAACCGGTTGAGACCGCGACCAGCGAGCTGTTCTTGCTCATACCGGTGGCAAATGCATTCGGCTCCGGCGAATCAAAGATCGCCACTTCAGGCATGTTGATGCCTGCAGCGCGAGCCTGACGCTCCACGGTGTTCAGCAACCACATTTCAGCCGAGTTAGACGGCTGCGTGATTACGCGGGCGCCCGTCGTTCTCTTGGCCATCCATTTCGAGATCGCCAGTGAGATGAAAGCGCCGCCAAAACCAAAGATTGCCGACATGCCGAGTAGCGCGCCGTAGTTCATGCCATTGGCCGTCAGATAACGGTCAAGGCCGAGCACGGAGGCTACAACGGACAGAACCAGCATGATGGCGACGTTGGTGGCAATCAGTAGAAAGATGCGTTTCATATAACCGTAATTCAGTGGGTGTTAGAGATTAGTGAGGGCTTGGACTGTGAATTCAATATAAAGTTTTTGTAAATATTTCTCGCTGCCCGGCTTTAAACGCTCATGCTATCGACGCGCTGGAAACCGCGCGGCAAATGCCCACCACGAGATGCACGAGCGCCAATATATCCTTCTAAATCAGATGGTTTTAGCGTTAAGCTGCGCTTACCGCACAGCAGCGTTAGCGATGACCCAGCCGGAACGACGCAGGCCGCCAGGATGCGATCTTCACCTTTGAGCGTGACGAGCTTGTTGCCCTTGCCCTTGGCCATTTCTGGCAATTCAGACAATGGGAACACCAGCAAGCGGCCTTCCGCTGTTGCCAGCGCATAGCGGTCCTTGGCTGGATCGCGCGTCAAACAAGGCAGCAATGCGTTGGAGTCCTTGCCCACCGTGATCACGGCCTTGCCCGCACGATTACGCGCCTGCAACTCTCCGAGGCCGACATAGAAGCCGTAGCCCTCGTCACTGCCCAGCACGTAACGTTCGCTGTTGTCGCCAAACATCATCGAAATGATTCTGGCGCCATCTTGCAGATCAAGCTTGGTGGTGACTGGCTCGCCCTGCGAACGTGCAGACGGCAGCTCGCGCGCATTCAGCGTGTAGCAACGACCCTTGCTGTCGAGCAGCACGAGCAGCTGATTGGTCTTGCCCAGCGCCGCGCAGAGGAACTCATCGCCTGCTTTGTAGCTGAGCGACTGTGGATCAATTTCGTGACCCTTACCTGCACGAATCCAACCGGCCTTCGACAGCACAACGGTGACGGCTTCTGCTGGCGTAATGTCGGCGGCTTCCAGCGCCTGTGCGGGCGGCTTGGCGTTGATATTGCAGCGACGGATATCGCCGTACTTCTTGGCGTCTTCCTTGATTTCTTCGCCGATCAATTTCTTCAGCTTGTCGTCGTCGCCCAGCAGTTCTTCAAGCGTTGCGCGCTCAATCGCGAGTTCAGCTTGCTCGCCTTTGATCTTGATCTCTTCCAACTTCTGCAAGTGGCGCAGCTTGAGATCGAGGATCGCTTCCGTCTGAATTTCAGACAGCGCGAAGGTGCGCATCAGTTCAGCTTTTGGATCTTCTTCGTAACGAATGATGCGGATCACTTCGTCAATATTGAGGAAGGCGATCAGCAAGGCATCCAAGATGTGCAGACGATCATTGACCTTCTGCAAACGATGATTCAGACGACGCGTGACGGTGGCGAAACGATAGTCCAGCCACTCGGTCAGAATTTCCTTGAGGTTTTTGACCTTAGGACGACCATCCAAACCAATCATGTTGAGATTGACGCGGAAGCTCTTCTCAAGATCGGTGGTCGCATACAAATGCGCCATCAAAGCTTCGGCATCAACGCGATTCGAGCGCGGGATGATGACCAAGCGCGTTGGATTTTCGTGATCCGATTCGTCGCGCAGATCTTCAACCAGCGGCAGCTTCTTGGCGCGCATCTGGTCAGCGATCTGCTCAAGAATTTTGGCTGGCGACACCTGATGCGGCAGCGCAATGATGATGATGTTGCCGGTGTCTTCGTCACGCTCCCAACGAGCGCGAGCACGAACCTGACCGTTACCGGTTTGGTAAATCTTCAACAGGTCATGTGGCTCGGAAACAATTTCGCAGCCGGTCGGATAATCCGGGCCTGGCACGAACTCGCAAAGTTTTTCGATCTGCGCGTTTGGATGTTTGAGCAGATGCAAACAAGCCTGCGCCAATTCGCGCAGATTATGTGGCGGGATATCGGTGGCCATACCCACTGCGATACCCATCGTGCCGTTAACCAACACGTTCGGCATACGCGCTGGCAACAGCTTCGGCTCGTTCATCGTGCCGTCGAAATTCGGCACCCAATCCGCAGTTCCTTGATCCAACTCAGCGAGCAACGACTGCGCATAAGGCGCGAGACGCGATTCGGTGTAACGCATTGCAGCGAAGGACTTGGGATCGTCTTGCGAACCCCAGTTGCCTTGGCCATCCACCAGCGGATAGCGATACGCAAACGGCTGCGCCATCGTCACCATCGCTTCGTACACGGAGGTATCACCGTGCGGATGGAATTTACCAATGACGTCACCGACCGTACGCGCCGATTTTTTGTGCTTGGACGTCGACGACAAACCCAATTCGCTCATCGCATAAACAATGCGGCGCTGTACCGGTTTCAAACCATCGGTGACGTGCGGCAGTGCGCGATCGAGCACCACGTACATTGAATAATCGAGATAAGCCTTTTCCGCAAAAACACGTAACGGTTGGCGTTCAGTTTCCATTACGTCGCTCATACTTCAATCTCCGCCTTGTTACCGTTCCGCTCAAGCCAATCCTTACGATCATTGGCGCGCTTCTTCGCCAACAACATGTCCATCAATTTATCGGCCGCGTTGATTTCGCCTTCGACTTCGTCGTCCAGCGTCATCTGCACGAGTCGGCGCGTGTCCGGCATCATCGTGGTTTCGCGCAACTGCAGCGGATTCATTTCGCCGAGACCTTTAAAGCGCGTGACTTGCACCTTGCTGCGATTGTGCTCGGCGGTGAGGCGATCCAATACGCCGTCACGCTCTGCTTCATCGAGTGCGTAGAACACCTGCTTGCCTGCGTCGATACGGAACAACGGAGGCATTGCGATGTAGATGTGGCCTGCATTGATCAGCGGGCGGTAATGCTTGAGGAACAATGCGCAGAGCAGCGTGGCGATATGCAGACCGTCGGAGTCAGCGTCAGCCAGCACGCAGATTTTTCCGTAGCGCAGACCAGATAAATCGCTGCTGCCCGGATCAACGCCAATCGCAACGCTGATGTCGTGAATTTCCTGCGAGCCCAAGGCTTCGTTGGAATCCACTTCCCATGTATTCAGAATTTTTCCGCGCAGCGGCATGATCGCCTGCGTATCACGATCACGTGCTTGCTTGGCAGAACCGCCTGCGGAGTCACCTTCTACAAGAAACAATTCGGTTTGCTTGAGATCAGTTGAAACGCAATCTGCCAGCTTGCCCGGCAATGCCGGACCGCTGGTGATTTTTTTGCGGACAACTTGTTTAGCCAGCTTGAGACGCGCATTCGCGTTTGCGATGACCAACTGCGCAACGAGTTCGCCTTGATCTGGATGCTGGTTGAGCCACAGCGAGAATGCGTCATGCACGACGCCTGCAACAAACGTTGCGGATTCGCGTGAACTCAAACGCTCTTTAGTCTGACCAGCGAACTGCGGGTCCTGCATCTTTACGCTGAGCACATAAGCGCAGCCGTTCCACACATCTTCTGGCGTCAGCTTCATGCCGCGCGGCAGCAGATTGCGGAACTCGCAGAATTCGCGAATTGCTTCGGTCAAACCCGTACGCAAACCATTAACGTGCGTACCGCCTTGCGCTGTTGGAATCAGGTTGACGTAAGACTCAGCAACAACATCATTGCCGCCGTTGAGCCACAGCAATGCCCATTCAGCTTCTTCGCGAGGCGCGGAGAACTTGCCGATGAAAGGCTCTAACGGAACCGTTTCTGCACCGGCCAACGTATCCTTCAAATAATCCGCCAGACCGTTTTCGTACTGCCAAGCGCTCTGTTCTTTGTTGATCTGATCATCGAGCGTGACGCGCAGATTCGGGCACAGCACAGCCTTGGCGCGCAGCACTTGCTTGAGGCGTGGAATACCGAACTTGGAGACGTCAAAATATTTTGCGTCTGGCCAAAAACGCACGGTTGTTCCCGTACGATTTTTCGGAACGGTGCCAATCGGCTTCAGTTCGCTGGCCTTCTCACCGTTCTTGAACGTGATCATGTACTCGGTGCCACCGCGGCACACGCGCACTTCCAACAGCGTCGACAGCGCGTTGACGACGGACACACCCACGCCGTGCAAACCGCCAGAGAACTGGTACTGCTTGTTCGAGAACTTTGCACCGGAGTGCAGCTTGGTCAGGATCAGTTCAACGCCGGTGACTTTATGTTCCGGGTGAATATCGACCGGCATACCGCGGCCGTCGTCTGAAACTTGTAGCGAGCCGTCTTCAAACAAGACGACAGAAATCTGGCTGGCATGACCGGCCAAGGCTTCGTCGACTGAGTTATCGATGACTTCCTGCGCCAAATGGTTCGGGCGTGTGGTGTCGGTGTACATGCCCGGGCGCTTTCGCACCGGGTCTAGTCCTGAGAGGACTTCAATTGCTTCTGCGCTGTAATTATTAGTTGTTGCCATTCGATAGGTCAGATTTATAAGCAGACGTGAATAAGGGGAAGCACGCCTAGAGCGGCGGCAAGGTAACGGATGGCCTACCCTGTCGCAAGATTGACAGCAGGCACAGGCGCGCTATTGTCGCGCCGCTACACGTAAAATAAGGTTCGCTAGCTTTTTTTGAGGCCGCTTAAACTGGCCTCGCTGCGGATTTAGTTAGTTATAATATATTATTAATTATAATTCCATACATTATTTACAAACAGATTCAGGAGTCATCATGCCCAAGCGGGTGGATGAAAAAGGCTCGGAAAGCGCCAGCACGGACGCCGTAGGCCAATTTGAAGAAGCGATGAAAGAGTTGGAAGCGCTGGTTTCGAAGATGGAACGTGGCGATTTGCGACTTGAAGAATCCCTGCATGTGTTTGAGCGCGGTATCGCGCTAGCGCAGCAGTGCCGTCAGTCCCTAGAAAAAGCCGAACTCAAGGTGCAGAACCTTCTGGAACGCAGCAGCGATAACCAGGACGCCTAAGCTTGAGTCACACGGAACCTTTTGCGCAGCGTATCGACGCTTATCGCGAGCGCCTGCGCGCTCACCTTGATCATGAACTCCCCACTGCCGCGCATTATCCGGCGCGTCTGCATGAAGCCATGCGTTATGCCTGTGATGGCGGCAAACGCCTGCGCGCGCTGCTGGTCTACGCCGCCGGTGAAACGCTAGGCCTTGAAGCGCAGTTGCTCGATGCTCCCGCCAGCGCGGTTGAATTGATCCACGCCTATTCGCTGGTGCATGACGATCTGCCCGCGATGGACGATGACGATCTGCGCCGCGGCCGTCCGACCGTACACAAGGCTTATGACGAAGCCACCGCGATTCTGGTTGGCGATGCACTACAAACTCTGGCCTTCACCGTGCTCACACGCGGTGCCGGACTCAGCCCTGCGCAAAAGCTCGGCATGGTTGAAGCACTTGCTGAAGCTTCGGGTTCTTGCGGCATGGTCGGTGGTCAGGCGATTGATCTGCAGTCCGAAGGCAAAAACCTGTCGCTGCCAGAACTCGAGAATCTGCATATCCACAAAACCGGCGCACTAATTCGCGCCAGTCTGAAACTGGCTTGTCTCGCCTCGCCTGCGCTTGATAACGCGCAAGCAGATGCATTGGATCGCTACGGCAAATGTATTGGTCTGGCCTTCCAGATTCAGGACGATGTGCTGGATATCGAAGGTAGCAGCGAAGATTTGGGCAAGACCGCCGGCAAAGACAGCGCCAGCCTCAAATCCACATATCCGTCGGTGATGGGCCTGCCTGCCGCCAAAGAACGAGCCGCAGAGTTGTTTAGCGACGCAGATAAAGCCCTTAGCGTCTTTGGCGATAGCGCCGCGGCCTTGCGCTGGCTGGCCAAGCACATCCAAAGCCGTAATCACTAGATTCCATGATCAACTTTGCCGCACTGCACAATTTGCACGATAATTGTGCATTAACGCCATAATCGCCCTATGACCGACATCCCCGGATACGCCCTTCTTGGGCGCGTAAAGACACCCACCGACCTGCGCCGCCTGCCTCTTGCAGAGCTTCCGCACCTCGCCGTGGAGCTGCGCCGTTACCTGATCGAAACGCTGGGCCGCATCGGCGGGCACTTTGCCGCCAACCTCGGCACGGTCGAATTGTCGCTGGCGCTGCACTATTGCTTTGATACGCCGCATGACCGGTTGGTCTGGGACGTCGGCCATCAGGCCTATCCACATAAAATTTTGACGGGTCGTCGCGAGCAGCTCGAAACGATTCGTCGCCTCGGTGGCTTGGCGCCGTTCTGCCATCGCGCTGAAAGCGAGTACGACAGCTTTGGCGTTGGTCACTCCAGCACTTCGATTTCTGCCGCCGCTGGCATGGCCGCCGCTGCGCGCGTTAAGAAAGAGAAGCGTCGCGCTGTCGCAATTATTGGCGACGGCGGCATGACCGCAGGCATGGCGTTTGAAGCGCTGAATCACGCTGGCCATCTCAATCTCGACATGCTGGTGATTTACAACGACAACGATATGTCGATCTCGGAAAACGTCGGCGCCATGCGCGACCACTCCGCGCGATTGATGAAGAAGTTGGCGCTGGCGCAAGCGCCGCACCATCTGCGCGCACCGCAGACCGAACACGAAAACGAAGCGCATCTGGATAATCCGGGCGCGCTGTTTGAAACCTTTGGCTTCAAATATCACGGCCCGGTTGATGGCCATGATCTCGACGCGCTGATGAATGTGATGACGCGCCTGCGTGACGCTAAAGGTCCGCAACTTCTGCACGTTGTCACCACCAAAGGCAAAGGCTTTGGCCCTGCCGAAGCGGATCCGATCAAGTATCACGGCGTTACGCAATTTGATCCGGTGACTGGCGCATTCCCTTCGAAAAAATCTAGCGGCAAGCCCAGCTACACGCAGGTGTTTGGTGATTGGCTTTGTCAGGTTGCTGCGCAAGACGAAAAAGTTGTTGCTATTACACCGGCAATGCGCGAAGGCTCTGGCCTTGTCGAATTCTCCAAGCAATTTCCTGAACGTTATTTCGACGTGGGCATTGCCGAACAACACGCTGTTACCCTCGCCGCTGGCCTTGCCTGTGAAGGTCTCAAGCCGGTTGTTGCGATTTACTCAACGTTCTTGCAGCGTGGTTACGACCAGCTGATTCACGACGTTGCGATTCAGAATTTACCGGTCGTGTTCGCACTCGATCGTGGCGGCTTGGTCGGCGCCGATGGCGCGACGCACCACGGCACGTTTGACCTGTCTTTCCTGCGCTGCATTCCGAATATGGTGGTGATGGCGCCATCAGACGAAAACGAATGTCGCCGCATGCTCAGCACCGGTTTGCACATCGATGGCCCGAGCGCTATTCGCTATCCGCGCGGCAATGGCAGCGGCCTTGAACTCGACGCAGAAATCAAACCACTGACGCTAGGCAAAGCACGCATCGCACGCGAAGCAATTGGTCGTCGTCGTCCACGCGTTGCGATTCTCGCGTTCGGTTGCATGGTGCAGCCTGCGCTTGAAGCTGCAGAAATTATTGATGCTGTAGTTGTCGACATGCGCTTCGTCAAGCCGCTCGACGTCGCGATGATTCACGATCTCGCCAACGAGAACGATCTGCTGGTGACAATCGAAGACAACGTCAAGATGGGCGGCGCAGGTAGCGCTGTGAACGAAGTCTTGATGGCGCAGCACATGACTGTGCCTGTGCTCAATCTTGGCTTGCCGGATCACTTCATTGAACACGGCACGCGCGAAGAATTGATGGCACAGATTGGCTTGGATGCTTCGGGAATTTTGCGCAGCATTCAGAAACGCCTGCGTGCGAAAGATCTCGACGAATCAGTGATTGCCAAGAAACACGTTTCTTAAAGAAACGACTGCGCTACACAAAATTAACCGTCATACCCGCGAAGGCGGGTATCCAGTTTTAGCGCTTTGTAAGTAGTGGGTCGACAACTGGATTCCCGCCTACGCGGGAATGACAAGATGAGAAGCGTTTCTTAAGCTTGGCTTTCACCAAACCAACGAAGCTGTTCGCGCAGCTTCACGACTTCACCAACGATCAACATACTGGCACCGCTGACTCCAGCGGCCGTCACTTGTTGTGGCAGATCGCCTAGCGTTGCAGCGATCACGCGCTGCGAAGGTGAAGTGCCTTCTTCAATCAGCGCGGCGGGCCAATCACTTGGTAAGCCATGCGCAATCAATTGCGCACAGAGATGTGGCAGCGTGCTCAAACCCATGTAAATCGCAACCGTCTGACCACGACGCGCGAGCATGTCCCAATTCAATGTGAGTGTGCCGTCAGCACGTGCGTGGCCGGTGACGAACACGCAGGCCTGTGCGTAATCGCGATGCGTGAGTGGAATGCCTGCATAAGCAGCGCAACCGCTCGCAGCGGTCACGCCTGGCACTACTTGAAACGGCACGCCTTGCGCAGCAAGCGTTTGGATTTCTTCGCCGCCGCGACCAAAGATAAATGGGTCGCCGCCTTTGAGACGTAGCACGCGTTTGCCTTCTAGTGCGAGGCGCGCGAGCTCTTGATTGATCTCGTCTTGCGGAACGGTGTGGCGATTGCGCTGCTTACCAACGAAGACGCGCTCGGCATCACGACGCACCAGATCCATGATCGCGGGCGAAACCAAGCGGTCATAAAGGACAACGTCAGCTTGCTGCATTAAACGCAGAGCGCGGAAAGTCAGTAGATCGGGATCGCCCGGCCCTGCGCCAACAAGGTACACCTCGCCTCGCACAGGCTTACCATCAATGATGCGCAGCAGTTCACGCTCAGCGCCGGCTTCATCGCCCGCATAAATGCGCTCTGCACCGACGCCATCGAGAAACTGTTCCCAAATACTGCGACGCGCAGTCTGCGGTTCGATCTGGCGCACGCGCTCACGCATGCGCCCCATAAAGCCTGCGACGTCGCCGTAACGCTTGGGCAACATCGTCTCCAGCTTTTCGCGAAGACGACGCGCCAGCACTGGCGCAGCGCCGCTGCTCGATACGGCGATCTGCACCGGATCACGATTGATGATCGATGGCGTAATAAAGCTGCTGAGACCGGGATTGTCGACGACGTTGACCGGAATACCGCGCGCGTCTGCCGCAGTGGCGACGGCTCGGTTCACGTCGAGGTTATCGGTAGCGGCGACCACAAGGCGACAACCTTCAATTTGGGCGGCTTCAAATTCGGCGCCCAACAACGTTACTTTTCCGGCCCCGTGGAGTTCTGACAGTTCGCCGCAAAGTTCTTTGGCGACGATCTGGATCGCTGCGCCTGAAGTCAGTAACAGGCGAATCTTACGCAGGGCGACTTCACCGCCACCCACAACCAGCACGCGCTGACCACGCAAACGCATGAAGATCGGAAAATAAAGTGAATCAGTAGCTTCCATGTCTTATTTGATGTTCTAAGTAAACGAGATTTGAAGTCAAATCCCGGTGGTCATGGCCTTGAGCAGCATGGTGCCTCCAATGAAGATGAGAAAGCCAGCGATCACGCGCTTGAGCAGTTTCTCGGGCAGATTGAAACCAATCCTGCTGCCAATCCAAATGCCCGGCAAAGCGCCCAGCAATAGATAACCGAGCAGCGCGTAATTCACTGTGCCAAGGCTGGCATGGCCGGCACCGGCAATCGCGGTGATGATCACGGCATGGGCCAGATCGCTACCAACCAGTCGGATCGGCGCGTGCTTGGGATAGATCAGCAGCAATAGCATCATGCCGATGACGCCTGCACCAACGGACGAGATCGTGACCAAGGTGCCGATGAGAACGCCGGATAGAACGGTCAGCTGAAACTGTTTGCGTTCGCTGGGTTCGACCACAGCACCTTGATTGCCACGCTTAATCAAGCGCATCAATTGATCTTGGAACAAGGCGAAAGTCGCGGTGACGATGATCGCAATCGCCAACGTCAATTTGATCAAGCCATCAAGGCCAGGGCCTTTAGGGAAATTGTGTAAAAAAACCAGCGTTATCAAAGTTGCTGGCACACTACCTAAAGCCATCCAGCGCACGATGCGCCAATCCAAGGAGCCGTTACGCCCGTGGAGCAAAACGCCAAAAGATTTGCTGGTCGAGGCATAGAGCAGGTCTGTACCCACTGCGATCGCCGGGTTGATTCCGTAGAACATGATCAAAATTGGGGTCATCAGTGAGCCACCACCCACGCCAGTTGCGCCGACGGCAATACCGACGAACAAGCCCGCAACTGAGAACCCAAAATCTTGCATAACCCACCCAAATTTAGGACGCGCACCTTAGCAGAAAGGCCTCACTGATTGAGCCTTCCATATAAGGTTTAGAACTAAGGGGAATGAACGTTTTTTGCTGAATTTTTAAGCAGAATGCATCTCTCCTCAGCCCACCTCTCCGTCTCAAAATCATTGGTGGCTATGGCCGGTGGTGCAATAAGTGCTAAGAGAATATGATTTACATAACGTAAACGCATATGAGGTTGCGATGAAGCTCCGTCAACTCCACTACATCCATGAAGTCGCCCAGCGCGGACTTAACGTGACCGCGGCCGCCGAGGCCCTGTTCACGTCACAGCCCGGCGTGAGCAAACAGATTCGCCTGCTTGAGGACGAATTGGGCGTCGACATCTTCCAACGTAATGGCAAGCACCTGTCGGAGGTCACTCCGGCCGGCAAGCGCATTCTTGAGTACACCTCGCGCCTGCTGGCTGAGGCCGAGAACATCAAGAATATTGCGGAAGAGTTTCATGACACTGATCGCGGCGACCTGATTATCGCCACTACGCATACGCAGGCGCGCTATGCCTTGCCGCCTGTGATTCAGAAATTCCGTACGCGTTTCCCCAAGGTAACCCTGCACTTGCATCAGGGTTCTCCTCCTCAGATCGCCAAAATGGCGGCTGAAGGTCAGGCTGATTTCGCCATCGCGACCGAAGCCATGGAGCACTTTGAGCAGCTAGTGATGTTGCCCACCTATCACTGGAACCGCTGCGTGCTGGTGAAGCCCGGCCATCTGCTGGCGGAAAAGAAGAAGCTGACGCTTAAAGATGTCGCGGCGCACCCTATCGTCACCTATACCTTTGGCTTTACGGGTCGCTCAAAACTCGATCAGGCTTTCGCCGCACACGGCCTCAAGCCGGATGTGGTGCTGACCGCCGTCGACGCTGACGTGATCAAAACCTACGTTCGCGCGGGGCTTGGCATCGGAATCATCGCCAACATGGCCTATGACGAGCGCACAGATAAGGACCTGCTGCGTCTACCCGCTGACCACCTGTTTGAGCCCAGCACGACCCACATCGGATTCCGTCGCGGCATGTTCCTGCGCGGCTATATGTACGAATTCATGCGGATTTTTGCTGCGCACCTGACGCAGGAGAAGGTCGACGAAATCGCCGCCATTTCCGATTCTGGTGAACGTACGCAACGTAGCCAAGCGCTGATGGCGACCTTAAAAACCGCCTAAATAGAGAGGAACGTTATAAACTTATAACGATATCTTCCATCGCTAGCGCCGTCTGCTTGCTACCGTAACCGGTGGCAAGCAGAGGCTTTAATTTTTAAGCGGAAATCAACACCATGTATCGTTACGACCAATACGACCAAACGCTGGTTAACGAGCGCGTCGCGCAGTATCGCGACCAGACGCAACGTTTCCTTGCCGGTACGCTGCCCGACGACGAGTTTCGTGCGCTGCGTTTGCGCAACGGTCTCTACATCCAGCGCTTTGCACCGATGCTTCGTGTTTCGGTGCCCTACGGCATGCTGTCGTCCAAACAAGTTCGCATGCTGGCGCACATTGCCCGCAAGTACGACAAGGGTTATGGCCACTTCACGACGCGCCAGAATATTCAGTACAACTGGCCCAAGCTGGAAGAAGTGCCAGACATCCTCGCCGATCTGGCCAGCGTCGAAATGCACGCGATCCAGACCAGCGGCAACTGCATTCGCAACGTCACCTCGGATCATCTGGCTGGCGTTGCTAAAGATGAGTTGGTAGATCCGCGTCCGTACTGCGAAATCACCCGTCAGTGGGCCACCTTCCATCCAGAATTCAACTGGCTGCCACGCAAGTTCAAGATTGCGTTTTCGTCGACCACTGCTGATCGCGCAGCGATCCGCGTGCATGACATCGGCATCCAGATCGTGCGTAATGACAAGGGCGAGTTGGGCTATCAGGTTTATGTTGGCGGCGGCCTTGGCCGCACACCCATCATCGGGCCTTTGGTTCGCGAGTTCCTGCCAGAACTCGATCTGCTTTCGTACTGCGAAGCCGTGTTGCGCGTCTACAACCGCCTCGGCCGGCGCGACAATATGTACAAAGCGCGCATCAAGATTCTGGTCAAAGAAACCGGCCTCGCCAAGTTCACCGAAATGGTGGAAGCCGAGTGGGCGCATATCAAAGACGGCGACCTCAAATTACAGCCGCAAGATCTTGAGCGCATGAAGTCGCACTTCACTGAATTCGCCTACGACAAGAACGCTGCTGCGGATACCACTTATGCAGATCGCCTGCGCGAAGACTCTGCGTTTGCAGCTTGGGCCAAGCGCAATCTCAAAGAGCATCGCCAGCCGGGCTATAGCATTGCGTTTGTTTCGCTGAAGGCTTCTGGTGTTGCGCCTGGCGATATCACTGCTGAGCAAATGGATGCTGTCGCTGAATTGTCTGATCAATATTCATTTGGCGAAATTCGTTCAACGCATGAACAGAACTTGGTATTTGCCGACGTTCGTCAGCAAGACCTTTATGCCGTCTGGTTGCGCTTGCGCGAACTCGGTTTGGCGACGCCAAATATTGGCCTGCTCACTGATCTGATCTGCTGCCCGGGCCTTGATTTCTGCTCGCTCGCTAACGCTGGCTCGATTGGGGTTGCGCAGGATATTTTCGACATCTTTGAGAATCTAGACTATCAGCACGATATCGGTGAGATCAAAATCAAAATGTCAGGCTGCATGAATGGCTGCGGCCATCACACTGTGGGTCACATCGGCATTCTTGGCGTCGATAAGAAAGGCGAAGAGTGGTACCAGGTAACGATCGGTGGCTCGGCTGAAAACGACGCGAGCTTGGGCGATCGCACAGGTCCTTCTATCTCTCGCGCAGACATTGCTGGCGTGGTTGAGAAGATCGTTGACGTCTATCTCGAAAATCGACATAGCGAAGATGAGAGCCTGCTGAAAACTTATCGCCGCATCGGCATGCAGCCATTCAAAGAACGCATCTACAACACCGCGCCTGCCGCAGAGGCCATCGCATGAGCGCGCTGATTCGTAATCGCCAGATCGTGCCGAACGATGTAACCATTCTGGATGACGAAGCTGCTGCCCCACAGAATGGGAACTTCGTCGTGTCACTCGCGCGTTGGCAGAAAGACAACGCACAACTGCGCAGCCTGTCCGTCGACGTCGGTGTACGCCTACCCAACACCGCAGACCTCACAACGATCTGGGCTGAACTGGAAGACCGCAAACTGATCGTCCTCGACTTTCCCGGCTTTGCCGACGGTCGTGCTTATTCTCAGGCACGCTTATTGCGTGATCGTTACGCTTATAAAGGCGAGATTTTGGCAGTCGGCGGTGCCGTTGTGCGCGATCAAATTCAGGGCATGCAGCGTTCAGGCATTAACAGCTTCTTGCTCCGCGCGGACCAAGACCCCAATGTCTGCCTGACCGCCTTTGATGATTTTGCCTCGGCTTATCAACGAGCTACAGATAAGGATATGGTCATTCCTCGCGAGCATCGCAGAAGCAATAGCTTATAAGAGTGCCGCGATAAAGCTGTTAACTGCCATTTGCAGCACATCGCGATTGGCAAATTCATAAGCCCGCAATAGGGGCCTGTTTCCAACGGTTTAGGCTTGGTTTATTTCAGTTCGGAGATCAGCAAGCTGGCCAGATCAAAGGCAGACCCAAAAATCGCTCAAATTACTGAGTAAAAATTACTTGCAAAGTAGCAAGAAAGCTTGTTTTTTTGGTCTGCAAGCGCTTACAGTGTCAGTAATGGGTCGTACACTCAGCTGCAGTTTCAAGCACAGAAAAATCCAAAGGATGGGAATTAATTTATGAAGCATCAGATGAAATCAGGTCTTTTTGCGCTCGGGCTGTTCGCACTCGTTAGTGCTGATGCGCAAGCTCAAACTCTAGTTGCCTCAAACGCTGGCGCCCAAGCAGCCAGCAGCTTTGCAGGTGCTTCGTTTGGTTCCCCTATCGCTTTTGGTGCTGACTGGGGCTCCGCCGGTATCGGCGTGTTCGGCCAGACGCTGAGCGGCTCAGGCAAGAAAGGTGACGGTAGCGCTGGCGTGGCATTTGGCCTCGGCGATGCAGATCGTTACGTTGGTCTTGAAACGCAAGTATCGGTCTCCAGCCTCTCCGGTAGCAGCGGTGATAGCTTTGGCGATTCAGGTGCTCTAGGTTTCAAGTTGCATACCAACTTGGGTAGCGGCGCAGCATTTGCTGTAGGCGTCAACAGCACGGCTCGTTGGGGCAAACAATCAAATCAGAATAAAGCGAGCCTTTACGCAGTTGCGACGAAGGCATTCAAAATTGGTACGACTAGCCCTTACGCCTTGGTGGCAAACGTCGGCATTGGCGACCAAGCCTTTCAAGAAATAGGCCAAAATGGCGGCGCAGGCGTTTTCGGCTCTCTTGCTTTCTACTTTACGCCACAAGTATCTATCGTTGCGGATTACACCGGCCGCTTCCTGAATGCCGGGATTTCAGCCGCTCCGTTCCGTACCTTGCCCTTCACCGTTACATTGGGTGCCGTCAATGTGACCGGTCGCTATAACAGCGACGCTCAAGTAGCCATGACACTCGGCTACGGTTTTCACTTTTAATAATTGGCCACTCGATTGGAGATGAATATGCGTAAACACATCATGACTGGCCTTTTGGTTCTTGCTGCTAGCTACGCCGGTGGCGCTGCTGCCGCAAGCGGAACTCTTGGCTCTGGCGCTTTGGGTATCGATAACTTCACGCTGAACAGCAATATCGGCAGCAACCCTAACGCTGCTGGCCGCGGCCCTGGCAGCTTGGCTTATACCCTGAGCAAGATTTTCTTCGGCGGCGTCGAGCTTTATTTCGATACCAACGGCGTATTGGTTGATCCAAGCGGCAAGCCATTTAGCGGCACCACCCTCACCGGTGAAGTCTTCAAAGACGGCAAACTGCTGTAATCCGTTCGGTTCTTTCGAACTACGCAAAAAGGCCCGCAAATGCGGGCCTTTTTGTTGGTGCAGAACGCTCGCAGATACGTGAGCGTTCCCTTCTAAACTGTGACCTCAGAATAAGGGTTTAACCCACTTTCTCCAAGCCACCAAGATAGCTACGAAGAATCATCGGCACTTCGATGCTGCCATCTGCTTGCTGATAATT
Organism: Stenotrophobium rhamnosiphilum; assembly: GCF_003052265.1. Lineage (GTDB taxonomy): Bacteria > Pseudomonadota > Gammaproteobacteria > Nevskiales > Nevskiaceae > Stenotrophobium > Stenotrophobium rhamnosiphilum. Next base: position 27,207 of record NZ_QANS01000004.1, on the reverse strand, counting down.
TTCAAGAATAGCGACTAAGGTACGTCCGACAGCAAGACCCGATCCGTTTAAGGTGTGCAGCAGTTCCGGCTTGCCCGCAGCATTGCGATAACGCGCTTGCATACGGCGCGCCTGAAAATCTTCAAAGTTGCTGCACGAAGAAATTTCGCGGTAACGGTTCTGTGACGGCAGCCAGACTTCAATGTCGTAAGTCTTCGCTGCATTCGCACCCATATCGCCCGTGCAAAGCGCAACTACGCGATACGGCAACTCCAGCTTCTGCAAGATTTTTTCTGCGTGGCCGGTGAGCACTTCCAGCGCTTCGTAGGATTTATCTGGAGTCACTGCCTGCACCAACTCAACTTTTTCAAATTGATGCTGACGAATCATGCCCTTGGTATCGCGGCCAGCCGAGCCTGCTTCTGAGCGGAAGCATGGCGTGTGCGCGACCCACTTCTTGGGCAATGCTTCACCTGCAAGAATTTCATCACGCAAAAGATTGGTCACTGGCACTTCGGCGGTAGGAATCAGACTCCACTCTTGTTCGCCTTTGAGCGTAAACAGGTCTTCGCCAAACTTGGGTAGCTGCGCCGTTCCGCGCAAACTTGCCGCGTTGACGATGAAGGGAACATACAGCTCTTCGTAGCCATGCTCCTGCGTATGCACATCGAGCATGAACTGCGTCAGCGCGCGATGAATGCGCGACAGTTGGCCGCGCAGAACGGTGAAGCGTGCGCCGGTGATTTTGGCTGCGGCAGCAAAATCCATCAGACCCAAGGCTTCGCCAAGATCAGCATGATCTTTGGGATTGGCGATTTCACGAATCGTGCCCCAGCGGCGAACTTCGACGTTATCGTCTTCGCTCTTGCCGTCTGGCACTGAGCTATGCGGAATGTTGGGAAGGCGCGCCAGGAAGTCGTCGATCTCGATCTGCAGCGCTTCGAGTTCTACCTTCTTGCTATCCAGCGTTTTGCCGAGCTGATCAACATCCGCCATCAACGGCGCAATATCCTGTCCCTTGGCTTTAGCCTGACCAATCAGCTTGGAGCGCGAATTGCGGTCAGCCTGCAGGTTCTCGGTTTCGGTCTGCAAAACCTTGCGCTTGGACTCCAGCGCATTGAACTTGGCCAGATCAAATTGATATCCGCGACGCGCGAGTTGTGCAGCAACCTGTTCTGGTTGGGCACGTAGCAGTTTGGGATCGAGCATTACCGCATTCCTGAAGCTTGTTTGAGGGTCGCTATTGTAGCCGGGAGACCTCAGGCCCAATACCCGCCCTGATCAGGATTTTTTGCGGAGCTGCACCAGACGTTCGGCGATTTTGATTTCGAGCCCTCGACCAACCGGTTCGTAGAAGACCGTGCCTTGGAGGCCATCGGGGAGAAATTGCTGGCCAGCAGCGTGAGCGCCTTCTTCGTCATGGTCATAGCGATAGCCCTTGCCATAGTCCAGATCCTTCATCAGCTTTGTGGGCGCATTGCGGATGTGCATCGGCACATCGAGTGTACCGGTGGCCTCCACCGTCGCACGCACCTTGTTATAGGCGGTGTAGACCGCATTGCTCTTGGGCGCCACAGCCAAATAAACAACGACCTGCGCCAGCGCCAGTTCGCCTTCAGGGCTACCGATGCGATCAAAGGCGTCCCAAGCGTTCAGGGCCATTTGCAAAGCGCGTGGATCGGCCAAGCCGATATCTTCGTAAGCCATGCGCGTCAGGCGACGTGCGACATAACCGCCATCAACACCACCATCGAGCATGCGCGCAAACCAGTAGAGCGCTGCATCTGGATCACTGCCGCGCACAGACTTATGCAATGCCGAAATCTGATCGTAGAAATTCTCGCCCTGCTTATCGAAGCGACGGAATCCGCGTCCGATGAGTTTCTCTAAAAGCTTGTCGTCTTTCGATTCTTCAGCCCGAGAGAGTTCGACCGCTGTTTCCAGCAACACCAAGCCACGACGCGCATCACCATCTGCAGCCTGTGAAATACGTGTCAGCCAACTATACGGAATTGAACCTTCCGGCTCGCCCAACCCTTTTTCAGCATCGGTGAGCGCACGATGCAACAGCGTCAGAATCGCTTCTTCACTGAGCGAACGTAGAACAAATACACGCAATCGCGAAAGCAAAGCACCATTCAATTCGAAGGATGGATTTTCTGTCGTCGCACCAATCAGCGCCAAAGTGCCATCTTCAACAAATGGCAGCAACGCGTCTTGCTGACTTTTATTAAAGCGATGAATTTCGTCGACAAACAAAACCGTTCGGCGCGGCTCTTTGGCTTCAAGCGCCATCTGCGCCTGCGCTGTCGCTTCGCGAATATCTTTAACACCCGCCAACACCGCAGACAGCGTTAAAAAGTTTGCGTCAACGTACTGCGCAACCAAACGCGCCAGTGTAGTTTTACCGACGCCAGGAGGCCCCCAAAAAACCATTGAAGGAATTTTTCCAGCCTCAAGCAGCGCACGCAAAGGTGCACCCTGTCCAAGCAAATGCTCTTGTCCTACAACCTCATCCAGCAATCGTGGCCGCATTCGCTCCGCTAAGGGTTTATGCAAGGCCTGCACGCGATTTACTGAGCCGCACCATCAATCACTTCAACGCCCTTCGGCGGTGTGAAGCGAAACTGTGCGTCATCGATTTTTTTATTGGTGACGATCTGCGAAAAGCTGACGTCGGTGTTGCCACCGAGCTGATCGAGAAATTTCATACGCGTCGGTGCGCCGCCAGCGCCAAGCCAAAGTTCGATGGCTTTGAAATCACTGTCTTGCGATTTAGGCTTGAGGCGAATCAGACGATTGCCGCCATCCATGCCACCGTCTTCGATGTTGAAACCGTCTGACAGCGTCGCTTTCTGCGACAACAAATCCGCAGGAGTACCGCGCAGCGTTGCATCAACCGGACGCACCGTCACCTGCGAAAGATCGTTGTCGTAGAACCAAATCTTTTTGCCATCACAAACCATCAACTGCTGATAAGGCTTCTGATAAGACCAACGGAATTTGCCCGGACGTGACAGCCACATATGGCCGCTCGTCATCGAAAGCTGCTTGCCGCGATCATCCACCTGTATCTGCGTAAAATCGGCTTGCAGCGTCTGCACGCCATCGACAAAGCGCTTGAGCTCGTCTTGCGCGGTGGTTGCAGCAAATGACGGCGCAACAAGCAGCGCCAGCAGCAAAGCAATAATTCTTGAACTTGAGGTCATCGAAACATTCTCAGCAATAGCGAAAAGTCAGTGTGCACTCTGACACCTGAATCCACTCTGAATTCACTCGCGCCCTCCGGGCACCAGAATCTCTCGATTGCCGCCGGGGCCGCTGGGGCCAACGATACCTGTGGCCTCCATCTGCTCAACCATACGTGCAGCGCGGTTGTAGCCGACGCTTAAGCGGCGCTGCACCCAAGACACAGAGGCCTTGCGACTTTCGATGACCAGCTGCACGGCCTGATCGTAGAGCGGATCAGATTCCGCATCGTTCCCGCCCTCGCCCGCAACATTCGCTGGCGCTTCATCGGCAACGATCTCTTCGATGTATTCCGGCGGACCGACCTGTTTCAAATAGGCCACGACGTTCTTCACCTCATCGTCGCCAACAAAGGCACCGTGAACACGCTGTAGCTGTCGCGCGCCGATCGGGCGGAACAACATGTCGCCGTGACCGAGGAGCGTCTCTGCGCCCATCTCATCAAGAATGGTGCGTGAGTCAATGCGTGATGCGACCTGGAACGCAACGCGCGAAGGAACGTTCGCCTTGATCAAACCCGTAATCACGTCAACAGATGGACGCTGTGTAGCAACGATCAAGTGGATACCCACCGCACGCGCCTTCTGCGCGAGACGCGCAATCAGCTCTTCAACCTTCTTGCCGACCACCATCATCAAGTCGGCCAACTCGTCGATGATGACGACGATGTGCGGCATAGGCTTGAGAATATCGGGTTCGACAGGAGCATCAAACAACTCCTTCTCCTTTTTCACCGCCTCTCTGAGCGGCACGCCCGCTTCATGTGCCTCTTCAATTTTCTTATTGAGACCAGCCAGATTTCGCACGCCGTGAGCTGCCAACAAACGATAGCGCCGTTCCATTTCCGCCACGCACCAACGCAGCGCGTTAGCTGCGTCTTTCATGTCGGTCACAACCGGCGTCAGCAAATGCGGGATGCCTTCATAAACTGAAAGCTCAACCACCTTCGGATCAACCAGAATGAAACGCAGCTCATCCTTGGTCGATTTGTAGAGCATTGACAAGATCATCGCGTTCACTGCAACGGACTTACCTGCGCCCGTCGTACCAGCAACCAGCAAGTGCGGCATCTTGCCGAGATCAGTGCTGACAGGACGACCCGCAATGTCCTTGCCCAGACCCATCGTTAACGGCGAGCTCGAATTTTTATATTCGGCCGAATCCAGAATTTCGCGCAACATCACCATCTCGCGCTTCTGGTTCGGGATCTCAAGGCCAACGTAAGGTTTGCCTTCGATCACTTCGATAACACGCACGCTAGAAACCGATAGCGCACGCGCGAGATCTTTTGAAAGATTGGTGATCTGCGAGCCCTTCACACCAGGCGCTGGCTGCAATTCAAAACGAGTGATCACCGGGCCAGGAGCTACTTCGACAACCTGTACCTTGATGCCAAAGTCATTCAGATGGCGCTCAAGATCACGCGACAAGCGTTCCAGTTCGTCAGGGGTGTACTGCTTGCCCGAAGGCTTGGCCGCATCGAGAATCGACAAGGGAGGCAGCGGATCGCCATCAAACTTCGGCACGTCCACTTTCACTGGCTTAGCTGGCTTCACCGGCTTTTCAAGTGGAGGCGGTGGCGCAAACATATCGGACTGTTCTTCTTCGCTACCGACTAAAGCTGGCGCTTTGCGTTTGCGCGTCTTAGCCAGAGCAGGTTCGATTGAACGCAACGCAGAAACGTAGGGAGATGATCCTTTTGCAGGCACCTCAGCTTCGTTTTCGCTCTCGGCTACTTCCTCAAATTCAGAATGCGCGCCCTGCTCTTTCTTGCTAAAACGCTCATTCAGATGCAGCGCCCAAGTGCCGATACGCTCAAGGATCTCCATCCATGAAAAACGCATCGCAAGCGGCAAGGTCACTAGCAATACCGTCAATAAAAGCAGCGTGGTGCCGACTGCACTTAACACTGAAACCAGTTGATGCGCGATGGCCTGACCCGTGATGCCACCGCTACCTTGCGGTGCTAAATCCTGCACCGCACCAACATGCATGGAGCACAGCGAAGCCAAGCACGCAAACGCCAGAATCCAGCACAGCACGCGCAGCGATTGCGGCAGAGGATGATCATCTTCATCGCCGCGGAAGAAACGGATACCTGTCCACAACGCAATCCACGGCAGGAAAAACGCGCCGTAACCAAACAGCGACAGCAGTACATCGGCAAACCAAGCACCCGCCGCACCCATCAAATTGCGTACCGGCTCACCGGTGCCAGAAGACGACCAACCCGGATCATTGGGGTTGTAGCTCAGCAGGGTTCCGAGCAGAAACAGCGCCAAGCCCGTACAGGCCAACAACGTCGCCTCTCCGGGCAGGCGCTCTAACCAGCTAGGACCCGCGGTTTCGTCGGTGGCTTGAGACTTGCTTTTAAACACTAGGCTGGGCCATTTTTTGAATAGTTTTCATCCTACCAATCATAACAGCCCCTCCGCTGGAATCTTGTCGGTGGGGCACTTGAAAAATCGCCAGAAACCTTCACTAATAGTCCATGTCTAAAATTACACATTTACCGGAAGTCGCAATGAGCACGCAGGTTAGGCACTTTCTTCTGACGCAGGATGGAGGCATCCGTGAATTCAGCACGGATCAAGCGGCGTTGATCGCTGCTGGCGCCAGCCCCTTGCCGGAATTCGCCGAAAGCCGCCTGCGTTATTTGCAGTTGACCTTGGATGACACCAGCAGCAAGGGTGAACTCAAGGTTCAGTCTGCGGGCGCCTGTGTGCGCTTTGACGCCGAAGGCCGCGTGACCGAAACCACAGCGCCAGGCGAAAATGAGCAAATCACCCGTTTTGAACATGACGCCGTCGTGCAGTGGGCGCTGCGTGATATTCCGACCGTGGCGCCGATCTTTCATTGATCGGCGCGCCAGACGCCGCCCTGCACCTCACACCGCAGCTTCGGCTGCATCAGCGTATTTCGGGCATCCCGGCTCAAGCTTGGGATGCCCTTTTTGATTCCGCCTACCCATTCACACGCCACGATTTTCTCAAAGCGCTGGAAGACAGCGCTTGTGTCGGCACACGCACTGGCTGGCATCCAAGTCACGTCACATTAGAGACAGACGCAGGCATCGTCGCCGCAGCACCGCTGTATCTCAAAGATCATTCTTACGGCGAATTTGTATTTGATTGGTCTTGGGCCGAAGCCAGCCATCGCGCAGGCATCGACTATTACCCCAAGCTGCTCTGTGCCACGCCATTCACGCCTTCGTCCGGACCTCGCCTGGGTGCAAGCAACGCAGCGACTCGCCAGCAACTGATGACCGCGCTGACGCAGCTGCCCACTCAACTCGGCGCTTCATCTCTGCATCTGCTTTTTGCGCAGCAAGAAGATCAAAACACCGCAGCAAAAGTCGACGGTTTGCCACGCAACGATATTCAGTTTCATTGGCACAACCACGGCTACACTGACTTCGAGGCATTCCTCGCGCGACTACGTGCCGACAAGCGCAAAAAGATTCAGCGCGAACGCCGTCGCATCGTCGAAGCTGGCCTTCGCTTTGAAACGATCAAAGGCGATGAGATTGCCGAATCACTGTGGGCTGACATCTACGCGCTCTACGCCAATACCTACGAAGAACGTGGGCAAGCACCTTATCTGAATCTGCGTTTCTTTCTCGACTACGGCATGCGCGCGGGCACACCTCTGCGCATGATTTTGTGTCGTGATGGCGAACACCTTGTAGCCTGCGCAATCACCATTGTTGGTGGCGATACCCTCTACGGTCGTCACTGGGGCGCCGCTGAGCGTTACAACGGCCTGCACTTTGAAACCTGCTACTACCAAGGCATCGATTACTGCATTCGCGAAGGCTTGCAGCATTACGACGCAGGCGCACAGGGCGAACACAAACTGGCACGTGGCTTTGAGCCTCAGCTTACGCAATCCATGCACTGGCTCAGTGAGCCGAGGCTGTCACAAGCCGTTGCCAGTTATTTGCGCAGAGAGCGGCAAATGGTAGCGACAAGACTGGAAGAGTTGAGGCAACATAGCCCCTATCGCATCGAAGGATGAGCAGAGATGGACAATCCAATCCGCCTGCACTGGTTGGATCCACGAGATCCTGATCAGCATTTTCCGCCATCGCATTTAGCGATGCGCGACCCCAATGGCCTGCTGGCCATCGGTGGAGACCTCAGCATCCCACGCATGCTGCGCGCTTACAGCCAAGGCATTTTTCCTTGGTACAACCCAGACGAACCGATTCTCTGGTGGTGCCCTGATCCTCGCGCAGTGCTGCAACCGGATCAGATGAAAGTGTCGCGCTCCCTAGGCAAAAGCATTGCGCGTAAGGATTACGCCATCACGTTCGATCGCGTTTTTAGCGACGTACTCGACGCCTGTGCTGGCGCTCGCAGTAAAAGTCGCGGCACTTGGCTGGGCTCCGATATGCAGCAGGCATATTGCGATTTGCACGAGCAAGGACACAGCCATTCCATCGAAATTTGGCGCAAAGGTCAGTTAATCGGCGGGCTCTATGGCGTCAGTGTTGGACGCGTATTCTTTGGCGAGTCGATGTTCTCGCGCGCTAACGATGCTTCGAAAATCGCGCTCTATTACCTCTGCCAGCAACTCAAGCAGTGGTCTTACGAGCTGATTGATTGTCAGATTAGTTCTGCGCATCTCGCGAGTCTGGGCGCACAAGAAATTTCACGGAATACATTTCTTGAACTCCTCGCCCCTGCAGTACGACGGCCGGGTCAATCGGGACACTGGCAGTTCGATATCGATGTGCCCGCTAGCGCAGAGCATCTGCCCTAGCTACGTCGCAACGATCATTCAATTTGTTATATTTTATAAACTATAAATTTAATAGCGTTAAATTAATCACGATTGACGCGATTAAACGCACCCTGAATTTGCACCCCGAACGCCTTACTATCGACGCATGAGCAGCACGCGCCAATTTAATCTCTACCTCAGCACCGAAAACGCCTGCGGCTATCTGCCCGATCGAAGCGCGAGAAATGCGTACGTCGATCCTGCATTGCAGATGACCCGCGAACGCTATGCCTGGCTGATTACTCAAGGCTTTCGTCGCAGCGGCGACTATGTTTATCGCCCGCATTGCAATAACTGCCAGCTCTGCACGCCTTCACGAGTCGCAGTCGAGACGTTCCGAGCCAGTCGCTCGCAACAACGTTGCTTGACGCGAAACGCAGATCTGGAATTGCAGATCGTGCACACGCTCAGCGAGGAACATCACACGCTTTACCAACGTTATTTGCAGGTGCGACACCCTGGCGAAGGTATGGATGGCGACAATCCAGAGGCCTTTCAGAGCTTCTTGCAGTGCAGTTGGGGCGACGCTCAATTCTGGGAATTTCGAAGTGATGGACGGCTTCTTGCGGTTGCAGTGGTCGATTCCCTGCCCGCAGCGCTCTCGGCGGTCTACACATTTTTCGATCCGGACGAAGCTGCACGCAGCCTCGGAACCTATGCAGTTTTGAGCCAAATTGCGGGCGCCAAGAAACTAGGCCTTCCATATGTTTACCTAGGCTATTGGGTGTCAGAGAGCCGGAAAATGGACTACAAAAAGAACTTCCGTCCTTTGGAGCTTCTAGTCGAAAACAGCTGGGCCACAGTCCCCGCTTAGAAACCATTGGTTGAAGCTTGAGGGGTGAGCGTGGATAATGCCCGCGCTTTCCAACCCCTCTGGGACACATGGCAAAAGAAGATCACATTGAAATGCCGGGCACGGTTGTAGAAACCCTGCCCAACACGACGTTCCGCGTAAAGCTGGATAACGGACACGTTGTAACGGCTCACATTTCAGGCCGCATGCGCAAAAACTACATCCGTATTCTGACGGGCGATAAGGTCAAAGTTGAACTGACACCTTACGACCTGACCAAGGGACGCATCACGTTCCGTGATAAGTAATCGCTAGGTTGTTCCTAGCGCTACTCTGGTTGTAACCACCCGCTAATAAAGACAAAGCCCGCTGATGCGGGCTTCGTCGTTTACCTTGCTTTAGTGTTTTGCCTTAGACCGGCTCAAGCACCGAAGGCTTTTCGCGCGCCTCGACTTCGAAGTCGAGCTTGCCGTCCTTCACCACCACGGTGACATTGCCGCCATTCGCGAGTTTGCCGAACAGCAACTCTTCCGCCAGCGGACGCTTGATGTTTTCCTGAATCACACGCGCCATCGGGCGTGCGCCCATCTTCACATCATAGCCACGCTCAGCAATCCAAGCCTTGGCCTCTTCATCGATATCCAGATGAACTTGCTTGGCTGATAACTGCTCTTCAAGCTGCATCAGGAATTTATCGACAACGCGCATGATCTCCGCCTTGCCCAGCGGGGCAAACGCGATGATGGCGTCGAGACGGTTGCGGAACTCCGGCGTGAACATGCGACGAATCACTTCGAGTGCGTCGGTCATGTTGTTCTGATCAATCAAACCCATGTTGCGACGCGCAGATTCTTCGGCGCCGGCATTGGTCGTCATCACCAAAATCACGTTGCGGAAATCTGCAGCGCGGCCGTTGTTATCGGTGAGCGTGCCGTGGTCCATAACCTGCAACAGCAGATTGAAGACATCGGGATGCGCTTTTTCGATTTCATCCAGCAACACGACGCAATGCGGGTGCTTGATCACAGCTTCAGTCAGCAAGCCGCCTTGATCAAAACCAACATAGCCCGGCGGCGCGCCAATCAAACGGCTCACCGTGTGACGCTCCATGTATTCGCTCATGTCGAAGCGAATCAGTTCGATGCCCAGTAACTGTGCGAGCTGTTTAGTGACTTCAGTTTTGCCAACACCGGTTGGACCAGCCAGCAAGAAATTGCCGATCGGTTTATCCGGGCTACCCAAACCTGAGCGCGACAGTTTGATACTGGACGCGAGCTGTTCGATGGCAGGATTCTGACCAAAAATGGTCAAGCGCAAATCACGTTCCAGCGTTGCGAGCTTGTCGCGATCATTGCTGGAAACACTCTTCGCCGGAATGCGTGCGATCTTGGCGATGGTCTCTTCAATATCGCGCACCTGCACTGTCTTGCGGCGTTTGGACTCTGGCAACAAACGTAGACGCGCAGCAGCTTCATCAATTACGTCGATAGCCTTATCGGGCAGATGGCGATCGGTGATGTGACGGGTTGAAAGCTCTACCGCCGAGCGCAGCGCGCCGCGCGTGAACTGCACAGAGTGATGCTCTTCAAAACGCGCACGCAGACCTTCAAGAATCTTGACCGTGTCTTCCACCGAAGGCTCAGGCACGTCAATCTTTTGGAAGCGACGTGCAAGCGCACGATCCTTCTCAAAGATGCCGCGATATTCCTGATAGGTCGTGGAGCCGATGCAGCTCAACTCGCCACCAGCCAGCAATGGCTTGAGCAGATTCGATGCATCCATCACGCCGCCGCTCGCTGCGCCAGCGCCGATGATCATGTGAATTTCGTCGATGAAGACAATCGCGCCCGGCGTCTGCTGCAACTCCGTCATGACAGCTTTGAAGCGCTTTTCAAAATCGCCGCGATATTTGGTGCCTGCGATAAGCGAGCCCAAATCAAGGCTATACACGATGCCCGCGCGTAGCAGATCAGGAACCTTGCCTTCGACAATCAGCCAAGCCAAGCCTTCCGCAATCGCAGTTTTGCCCACGCCAGCTTCACCCACCAAGAGCGGGTTGTTCTTACGACGACGGCACAGCGTCTGCATCACGCGTTCGACTTCTGCCTCGCGACCAATCAGCGGATCAATCAATCCTTTGGCAGCGCGTTCATTGAGATTGACGGCGAACTGTTCCAGCGCGCTCTTCTGCGCTTCACGTCCGTTGCCTGCCTCTTCTTTGTCTTCATTGTCCTGTGCTGGCTCTGGCGCCGAACCATTCTTGGCGATGCCATGCGAAATGAAATTGACGATATCCAGACGCGTCACGCCCTGTTCACCCAGGAGGTAAACCGCGTGCGTATCTTTTTCAGCAAACATCGCGACCAGCACGTTGAGCGTGCTGACTTGCTTCTTGCCCGAAGCCTGCACGTGATAAATCGCGCGTTGCAGAACGCGTTGGAATGAAAGCGTTGGCTGCACTTCGCGGCGCTCGCCGTCTTTGACGGACTGGATGCTGTCGCGGATGTATTCGCGCAGATCTTTCTCCAGCTTTTCCATGTCGATGCCGGCCGCGCTTAGCGCTTCCGAGACATTGGCGTCGGATAACAAGGCCAACAGCAGATGCTCAACTGTGAGCAGATCGTGCCCTTCCATCCGAGCAGTGACGAATGCTGCGTCGAGGGCTTTTTGTAGTTCTTCTGAGAGCACTAGGCTTTCTCCATCACTGTTAGCAGCGGGTGTTGATGCTTGCGCGCATAAGCATTGACCTGCGCGGTTTTGGTTTCAGCAATTTCTACCGGATAGGTTCCAGCAACCGCCCTACCCTGACTATGAATCTGCAGCATGATCTGAACTGCTTTCTCTCTATCGTGGTGAAAATACTGTTGCAAGACTTGGACCACAAAATCCATTGGCGTGAAATCGTCATTGATCATGACCACCTTACACATCGGCGGCCGCTGCAGCTTAGGCTTGGACTCTTCGACAACTAGCCCATGACCTCGTTCGTTTTCATGTTCACTCATGCTTCAAGTTTAGCCAAATAAGTCTGCGGAGAAACGTCTATCTATATGTGGTCCTGTCGCGCGCTTTGCAAGAGCCACAAAAAGCTACACGCGCCGACGATCTAGCGCACTGCATGACAATCGCATATTGTTATATTTTATTTGCAATAACTGTCGGACTATAATCTTAAATAACATCGTGCAGACGTCAAAGCAGCATTCATCCGACTTAACTCAAGTGCAAGCAACTTAAGTGTCACAAAGTAGTCAGTGAATACCCTGATAATCCTCAACGATTTTGCTTTCAGCCGATGAAATTCGCTCTCACTTCAAATTCACCGCCTTAAATTGCAAAACTTTAGCGGCTGCAATGCACGGATGACTGATAAAACAGCTTCAATTCTTGCGCGCATAAGCCCCGCACAACTCACATTTTTATTGCTGTTTTCAGGGTTTAGACCGGTTATGATGCGGCCATGCTGACAATCCCAGATCAACTTGGAAAAACCCTGTCGCATGGCTATGAGCGCCATGTCCGGTGGCTCATTCCAGCCGCACAAGTTTTACTTTTGATTGCCATCGCGATTGCGGCAGCACGTTTGATCTGGTCATTAGTGCCAACACCCGAATCCGCACGTTGGCGCCCTGCTGCCGTACAAACCACGGCAAATACGCAAAGCAACGCTCCAAAACTCGACCTCATTCTGAGCGCACGACTGTTCGGGCTTTATCAACCGCAAGCCTCAAATCTGGACGCTGCGCCCGACACGCAACTCAATCTCACCCTGCTCGGAATTTTTGCCGGCACAACCGATAAAGAGTCACGTGCATTGATTGGCCAACCCAGTGGCGATGAAAAACCGTATTCCATCGGCCAAGACATTGTTGATGGCGTCAATCTGCAAGCTATTTTTGCCGATCGCGTCGTGCTGTCACGTAATGGCCAGCTTGAAACGCTGCGTTTAGATAAAGATAAGCCCGGCGCTGAATTTACCGGCGGCGCATCAAGCGAAGGTCTGGGCGGCGGCCAATTGTCGCAAGTGCGACAAGAGCTGCTCGCAGATCCCAACAAAGCGGCTGAATACATTCGCGTACAACCCGTCAATGTCGGTGGCCGCATGAAAGGCTATCGCGTTTATCCCGGCCAGAATCAAGCGCTGTTCAATAACGCAGGCTTGCGTCCTGGCGACTTGATCACTTCGATCAACGGCATTCAGTTAGACGACACTCAGAAAGCCATGCAGATGCTCACTGATCTGAGCAAAGCGGGCAGTGTCAGCATCGTCATTGACCGCGGTGGTCAACCTCAAACCCTTAACGTCTCATTCAACTAAATATGGCATCCATGCTCCGCGTTAAAAGTTTCTTTGCGGCAATCATGTTGCTGGCGGTGGCGTATCCCGCTGCCGCTGCGGTCACTCTCAACCTGAAAGATGCGGATATCAATTCGCTGATCGCCACGGTGAGTGAAGTCACCGGCAAAAATTTCATCGTTGACCCGCGCGTTAAAGGCAAAGTCACGGTCGTGTCTTCACGCCCGATGTCACCAGCTGGCGTGTATGCAACTTTCTTGGCGGTATTGCAGGTACAAGGTTTTGCAGCAGTACCCGCAGGACAAGCGATCAAGATCGTTCCAGAAACCAATGCGCGTACCGACGGTGGCGTGCCCAACGCCAGCGGCTCTGGCTTGCCAATTGATGGCGTCGTAACTCACGTTTATCAAGTTGAAAATATTTCTGCTGCTCAGCTCGTACCGATTCTGCGTCCATTGATTCCGCAGTGGGGACATCTCGCCGCGTATCCATCGAGCAATATGCTGATCATCTCTGATCGCGCTGCGAATGTTGTGCGCATCGAGCAGTTGATCAAGCAGATGGATCAAACCGGCGACCGCGAAATTGAAGTCGTACGCCTCGTCAACGCAAGCGCCCCTGAAGTGGTGCGCACCCTCACCTCTCTGACACAGCAAGACAAGCAAGCCGACCCCGGCTCGCGTGCACCGGCCGTGATTGCTGATGAACGCACCAACAGCGTTCTGCTTGGCGGCGAAAAATCTGATCGTCAGAAAATGCTTTCGATCATTACCAAGTTGGATGCAACGCCAACCGAAGGCGGTTCAACGCAAGTGGTCTACTTGCGCTACGCCAGCGCAGATAGCCTTGCGCCAATCTTGCAGGGCTATGCACAGCAAGCCTCCAAGAGCAGCACCAGCTCATCCAGCAGCAGCGCCAGTTCTGCTGCAACTTCAGCACCGGTTTCCTCGTCCAGCGGCGGCGGTGGCACTGAAGGCGTCAAAGTACTGGCAGAAAAAGATTCCAACGCGCTCGTCATCACCGCTGCACCAAAGATGATGCGTCAGATTCGCGATGTCATTTCGCAACTCGATATTGAACGCGCGCAAATTTTGGTTGAAGCAGTCATTGCTGAAGTCAGCGCTAACAAAGCCAGCCAATTGGGCGTCGATTGGGCCGTGTTCAATCAGAATCGCATTGCAGCGGCGAGTATTCTCAATCCAGATACGCTGACTGCACTCAGCACCGCTGTAACCTCTGGCAGTGATTCTGCATATCTCGGTTTGATTGGCCAGGGCATCAACATCGGCGGCGGCGTTCTCAGCTCCGGTGGCACCAGCTTGGCGCTGCTGATCAAAGCACTGAAGAACGACGGCGACACCAACGTATTGTCCACACCGACTTTGGTGACGATGGATAATCAGGAAGCAAAGTTTTCTGCCGGACAAGAAGTGCCGTTTCTTAGCGGTTCGTTTTCTAATACGGGCTCGAACTCATCCAACGGTTCAGTTAATCCGTTCCAGACCATTGAGCGCAAAGACGTGGGCCTGACGCTGGGCGTTACGCCGCAGATCAACGCTGACAATCGCGTAAAGCTGAAACTCAATCTTGAAGTTTCCGGCATCGCCAGCGGTACTGCCGGAAGTTCAAACCTGATTACCAACAAGCGCACGCTGACCAATACTGTCGGCGTCGAAAACGGTCAGATTTTGGTGATCGGTGGTTTGATTCAAGATCAGATTACGGACAGCAAGAGTGGCGTGCCGCTGCTCAGTTCCATTCCATTCATTGGCAGCCTTTTCCAATATCGCTCGGTTAGCAAAACCAAGCAGAACTTGATGCTGTTCATTCGCCCTTCGATCCTGCGCAAGCGGACCGATGGCGATTACTACACGCGTCGTAAATATGATGCCGTTCGCGAAGCACAAATTAATGCCAACGTTGGCGGCGCCGTACCGCTGATTGGCGGACAGCGTCCGGTCATGGAAAGCTTCGATAATTATCTGAAGAGCATGCCACCTGTTGTTGATGCGCCGGCGCCAGCACCGACTCCAGCTGCAGCTGCGCCTCAGGTACAAGCGGCTCCAGCGCCTGAAGTAACGGCTCCTGCAGCGCCTGATGCCGCGCAGCCGTAATTCACGATGACTGCAACGCATATGGACGCAAGCCTGCGCCGTCCCTCTTTTGCTTTCGCTAAACGTCATGGCCTGATCGTTAGCGAAGATCGTGGCGATCATGTTCTCGCTGTTGCGCGACCTGGCACCACCATTGAAGCGATTCAAGAAGCACGCCGCTTTGTGGGCCGCCCGCTGCGCCTGCAGAAAGTCACGCCGCAAGAATTCGATGCGCTACTCCAGCGCGTTTATGAAGGCCAAACCGGCGCTGCCGCTGGCCTCATGCATGGTCTCGACGAAGAAGAAGCCGATCTGGATTCACTCGCTCAAGCACTCAGCGAAACTCAGGATCTTCTGGAGTCGAATGACGATGCACCCGTCATTCGACTGATCAACGGCTTGCTCGTTGAAGCGATCAAAGAAAACGCATCCGATATTCACATTGAAAGCTTTGAAAATCGCTTTCAGGTGCGCTTCCGTGTTGACGGTGTGCTGCGAGAAATCATCGCACCACCTCGCGCCCTCGCCCCGCGCTTGGTCTCACGCATCAAGGTAATGGCCAAGCTCGACATTGCTGAAAAGCGTTTGCCGCAAGATGGGCGTATCAGCCGCGCATTCGGTGGTCGCAAAGTCGACGTGCGTGTCTCAACGATTCCAACCGGCCAGCATCAAGAACGCGTCGTGATGCGTATTCTAGATAAACAAGCTGACAAACTGGATCTTGAACAACTCGGCATCGCCGCAGATCAGGTTGAAGTTCTGCGTCGCATCATTCACAAGCCTTACGGCATCATGCTGGTCACCGGCCCGACCGGTTCCGGTAAAACCACCACACTGTATTCGGCACTGAGCGTTCTCAACGACCACAGCCGCAACATCATGACGGTGGAAGATCCAATCGAGTACTACATTGACGGCGTGGGTCAAACGCAGGTCAATACCAAAGTGAACATGACTTTTGCACGCGGGCTGCGTGCAATTCTTCGTCAAGATCCTGACGTGGTGATGATCGGCGAAATTCGCGACCTCGAAACCGCACAGATTGCTGTGCAGGCTTCACAAACGGGTCACCTCGTACTCTCGACGCTGCATACCAACACTGCCGTTGGTGCGATCACGCGTTTGCGCGATATGGGCGTTGAGCCCTATCAGCTGTCGTCGTCATTGATTGGCCTGATGGCGCAACGTCTCGTACGTACGCTTTGCAAAAACTGCAAAGAACCCTACGAAGCCAGCATCGCAGAAAAAGAACAACTCAGCGTCAGCACGAAAGAAAAACTGACGCTGCATAAAGCCGTCGGTTGCCCAGCTTGCCGCCACACCGGTTATCTCGGCCGTAGCGGCATTCATGAAATCATCGAAGTCGATCGTCAGTTTGAAACCATGATCCACGACGGCGCCAGCGAACAAACGATGGAAGCTTATGCTCGCGAAAAAGGCCCTGGCATTTTGCAGTCTGGTCGCAACAAAGTGATCTCCGGCGAAACCACACTGCGCGAAGTATTGCGCGTGACGATGGAGGAGTGAGCGCGGCTTAACCCGCTGCTCGCCAACTCATGGCTGCCTACGAATACACCGCACTCAATAGCAAAGGCCGCCAAGAAAAAGGCCTGATTGAAGCCGACACTCCGCGCCAAGCGCGTCAGTTGTTGCGTGATCGCGGACTCTCGCCGCTTGAGATTTCCGAAGTTGCTGAAGGCAACAAGATCGCGCAAAGCAATTTGTTCCAGCGTGGTGGTGGCGGCATCTCCGCTACCGAGCTATCACTGTTCACACGTCAGCTCGCAACGCTAAGTCGCTCTGGTCTGCCACTCGATGAAGCTTTAACCGCTGTTGCTGATCAAAGCGAAACCAAGCGCATTAAGCGTATTGCCCTAGGAATTCGCGCTGGCGTTATTGAAGGCAACACACTCGCCAATTCGCTTAATCAGTTTCCGAATGTATTTCCGCCGCTGTTCCGCGCAACCATCGAAGCTGGTGAGCAATCGGGCAAACTCGATCACATTCTTGAACGCTTGGCCGACTATGTTGAGCGTCGCCAAGTGATGCAGTCGAAGATGATGCTGGCAGCGTTCTACCCGATCATCCTCACCGTTGTTGCTATCGGCGTGGTCACTGCCCTGCTCACATACGTTGTGCCGCAGGTCGTACAGGTATTCCAAGACATTGATGCTGAGCTGCCGATTCTGACGCGCGGCTTGATCGCGATCTCAGATTTTCTGCGTGATTGGGGTATCTATCTACTGATCCTGATGGGCGCTGGTGGTTTCATATTCGTCCGCATGTTGCGTAACGAACTATTTAAACGCCGCGTGCACGCCATCCAGTTGCGCTTACCACTGATAGGTCGTTTAACCCGCGGCGCTAACACCGGTCGCTTCACGCGCACGCTCGGCATCTTGTTTGGCAGCGGCGTGCCGATTCTTGATGCGATGCGTATCGGCACTCAAGTCGTCACCAATCTGCCCATGCGTGATGCGATTGAAGAAGCTGCAGCCAAAGTGCGCGAAGGCGCGCCATTGAGCCGCTCTCTAGGCGCCAGCAAATTATTCCCACCAATTACGGTGCATCTCATTTCCAGTGGCGAATCATCAGGCAAGCTCGATGACATGCTGGATCGCGCCGCCGAAAATCAAGAACGCGAAGTGGAAACACTAGTCGCCGCATTAATGGGCGTGTTTGAGCCTATCCTGATTCTGACGATGGGCGGCGTTGTACTGCTGATCGTGCTCGCGATTCTTCTGCCGATCTTCGATCTCAACCAACTCGTCAAGTAAGCGCGGTTTAGCCATCCATGGCGCTGTGCCCCTGCCCGGCCATCCATGGCCGTGCGTTCACATTCATGCGAAGCAGTGCTTCGCAAACATGAATGCTCACCCCATTTTCGACCTCAATCAGCTAGTCAAATAAAAATGCAGCGCACATAAAAAAGCCGGGCACTAAGTCCGGCTTTTTTATGTGATCGAAATAGATCAGGGCTTTCCGTCGAGCGCCTTGGTGACGTTTGCCTGTTTGAGATTGTCGCCAATCATCTTGACCGTTTCTGCCGGTGCCTCACCCACCACGGTGATATGGAAAGTGCCGACCATGCGGCCATAGGCATTTACTGCGCCAATTTTTGAAACGCCGTTGAGTGCCTTGTTCGGTTGCGGACGTTCTGAAGAGAACACCGAAATCACCGTGAGGCCATCTGAAACCAACAAGTGTTCAACCGAACCACGCATACCCGGCAGCTCGCGCACTTCGCGCAGCGTGACTCGGAAACCCGGTGGCAATTGGTCCAGCACCCAAGCCGCAGTTGCTGATGGTGGTGGCGGTAATGCTTGCAATAAAGCGGGTGCAGAAGGCGGTGGTGGTGGCGCCGCAGCTTGCAAGTTTGGTTTGCCGATATCCATGGACATCGGCATCTGGAACGCGACGTCCGGAATCACAGCTGGAAAATCGACCTCGGTGAACATCATCTGTTCAAGAGTGACGCCGTTCTGGCCAATCATATTGACCTTGAGCGGGACCAAGGTTTGAGCGTCTGCCCAAATCTGATAGCCGTAACGGAATTTATCGCGCGGGATCACGGCGATGCCGTGAGAAACGCGGCCTGCTATACGGGCACTACCGAGATCATTGAACTGATACAGCTGGCCAATCTGCTTGAGATGGGCCGGGTTCATCGTTGGGAACAAACCCTTCGGAGTGGGTCGATTAACTGACATGCGACGATCATTCGGGAACAGGCAGATGACCTTGTCGTTCTCCTTGAGAATGTCTCGTGTCTCGCCATTGAGCGAAGTCACACGCTCCAACTCCTTGCCGTCGAGATTACGGTGGATGACGCGGAAGGTATCGAGTACATCGCTGCCCCGATAAACCACGACACCCTGATACGTTGCAGTGCGCGACGCATCACTCATCTTTGCCAACCAATCCGTTGCTTCGCTATCAGCAAAGGCTGAAGGCGCAACTACAAGCGTTAGAACTCCAAGGAGCGCTCTAGCACTCATCAAGGCTGACCTTCAGGATGATAGGTGGCCGAGTGGGCTGCAAAGCGCGCCGCGCGCAGCGTACCGCCCATGCCCATGCCCTGACTGGCAATGCTGGTGTTGTGTTCGATTAAATAATTATCGAGGTCGTCGCCGGCATCCTGCCACTGCTGCTCAGCTGGCGTGCGCAGCGCAACGCTCTGCAGATTGCGAGCTTGGCGCGGCACTACAACCGGGTATGAAACAGGCTCGGTAACCGGCAAGGTGGTTTGCACGGTTGAAGCCGTGAAGTCAGCGCCCTGCTCCTGATGGTTGCCGCTGTTCACGCCAACCAGCATGGCCACCGTAGCGACCGATGCAGCAACCGCCCAGCCCGCCACCTGTTTGACGATCATCGATCGTGGACGGCGCAGTTCAACCACATTGGGCTTGGCCAGTTCAGCAGGCGTTTTGTCCAGACCCGCCATCACTCCAGCAACGATGCAGGGCTGACCTTTACGGATGCGGGTGCCTTCGACGCCTTCACGTGCCAGGCACATGCGGCTCCATTGGGCTTTGAGCGCGGGAGACTGATCAAGGTCAGCCAGCAGTCGATCCAATTCCTCGGCGCTACATTCGCCGTCCAGAAGTGCAGAGAGCTTTTCGTATGACATCAGGCAGACCTCAACGATTGATACAAGCTAAACCGCCAGAAAGTAGGAAAGTTCCCACACGCTATGTAAAGAGCCAAGAGATGAGAATTCATATCAATTGAGCAGTGGTTTAAGAACTAAATCGATCGCTTCGCGCGCACGGAAAATACGTGAGCGGACGGTGCCGATCGGGCAATCCATCATTTCTGCAATTTCTTCGTAAGACAGGCCTTCCAGCTCGCGCAAGGTAATGGCCTGACGAAGATCAGGCGGCAGCTTGGCAATCGCCGCTTCGACAGTGGTTTTGATCTCTTCAGTAAGCAACTGAGCTTCGGGCGTATCGATATCGCTCATCTGTTCGGTGTGGCCAAACATTTCGGCATCCTGCACGTCGATATCTTGCGTCGACGGACGACGACCGCGTGCCACCAAATGATTCTTCGCTGTGTTGATGCCAATGCGATAAAGCCAGGTGTAGAAAGCGCTATTACCTTGGAAACCGTTGAGTGCGCGGTAAGCCTTGATGAAGGTTTCTTGCGCAACGTCCTGCGCGTCAGCGTCGCCTACGAGGCGGCCGACCAATTGAATAATCTTGTGTTGGTATTTACGCACCAATAGCTCAAACGCGCGCTGATCACCTTTCTGCGCACGCTGGACCAGCTGTTCGTCTACCTGTTGCTGTTGTTCTTCGCTCATTCGCGCCAAAAGGGGAGGCTTTAGCCGCCATAAAACAGATAAACTTGTCCGAAAGAGTCAGCCCAAACGAGTAGCGTTTGTGCCGTCGGAATCAATACATTCGCCATTTTAGCAGTCCTGAGACCCATGAGTGACCCCGAAGTTCTCATTTTAGGCAGCGGTGCCGCCGGCCTATCGCTGGCGCTGCGCCTTGCCCAACAAGGCCACGTCGTCACGGTCGTCTCCAAAAGCTCGCTCGCCAGCGGCAGCACGCTGTGGGCACAAGGCGGCATTTCCGCTGTGCTCGACGCTGATGACAGCCTTGAAAACCATGTGAGCGACACCCTCGTTGCTGGCGCTGGGCTTTGCGATGAGCGCGCGGTGCGCTTCACGGTTGAACGCGGCCCTGCCGCGATCCGCTGGCTGATCGAACAAGGCGTGGTCTTCACTCAAGAAGAAGGCGACGAGCGCGGGCGCAATCTGCATCTGACGCGCGAAGGCGGTCACAGCCATCGACGTGTTGTGCATGCCGCTGACGCAACTGGTCGTGCTGTTGAAACAACATTGGCTTCATTGGCTGGATCACATCCGAATATTCGCGTGCGCGAAAACTGTGTGGCGGTTGATCTGATTGTTGATCATGCCAACAAGCGCGTGCTCGGCGCTTATCTGCTCGACATCGAAACGGATCAGGTCACCGCCATTGCTGCCAAGGCAGTTGCCTTGTGCACGGGCGGCGCCAATCAGGTTTATCTCTACTCCAGCAATCCGCATGGCGCTTCTGGCGACGGCATTGCGATGGCTTGGCGCGCAGGTTGTCGCGTCGCCAATATGGAGTTCATGCAGTTTCATCCAACGACGCTGTATCACAAGGATGAACGCTCATTCTTGATCTCTGAAGCGTTGCGCGGTGAAGGCGCCGTGTTGAAATTGCCAGAGAGCGGCGAGCGTTTCATGCCGCGTTTTGATGCTCGCGGTGAATTGGCACCGCGCGATATTGTCGCTCGCGCGATTGACCATGAGATGAAACGCCTGGGCATTCAGCATGTGCTGCTCGACATCACGCACAAGCCTGCAACGTTTATTCGCACACACTTCCCCTCGATCTTCGCGCACTGCCTTGAGCTAGGTTTGAACATCACGCGCGAACCAATTCCGGTTGTGCCTTCAGCGCATTTTACCTGCGGCGGCGTGATGACCGATTTGCGTTCGCGCACAGACGTTGATGGTCTCTACGCCATCGGTGAAGTCACTTGCACGGGTCTGCATGGCGCAAACCGACTCGCCAGTAATTCTTTGCTGGAATGCTTGGCGTTTGCCGAAGCAGCGGCAGCAGATTTACATGAGCGCCTGCCTTCCCTGCCCGCACCGGTTGCACTGCGCCCTTGGGACGACAGCCGCGTTACCGACTCAGATGAAGACGTGGTGGTCTCACACAACTGGTTGGAGCTGCGTCGCTTCATGTGGGATTACGTTGGCATTGTTCGTACGAACAAGCGTCTCGAGCGCGCACAACATCGCGTTGATTTGTTGAAGCAGGAAATTCAAGAGTATTACGGCAACTACCGCATCAATGCGGGCTTGGTGGAGTTGCGTAACTTGGTGACCGTCGCCGATCTGATTGTGCGCTCTGCGTTGCTACGCAAAGAAAGTCGCGGCCTGCACTTCACACTGGATTATCCGCAGACATTGCCCGAGGCCTTGCCGACTATCTTGCCGGGCCGGGCAGCTTCCCACTAAAACATCGCGTCGCTCCATCAAACGCCGCGATGCCTTAGCGGACCGCCTACTCAAACTATATGCAGAATCTGGCCAATAGCGTGCCAGTTCGCAATACCGTACCAGGCCCAGAATAGAACGATACCGGACTTTACCGCGTGTTCGTTCCAGAACTGCTCAAAACCCGGCCAGACGCCAGAAGCCATATCCTCTGCTACATCGTCATGAATGGCCAGTGCCATCGCTCGACGACGATGCGGCCAGCGCACCGCTGCCGGCTTTTTGGATACCCGCTTTGAGAAGCGCATCGCTTCGTAGCTAGGTTCGACTGTAAGTACCTTGGCGCTCTTGAACTTTTCCATGTCTGAGGACTCGTCTGGAGGATGACTTAGTGATACTGTATGTTCATACACTACTGTATGTCCATACATTTGTCTAATATGTCCATCACTATGAAAAACCTGACCGACCGCCAGACCGAGATTCTCGAGTTCATCCAGCGCACCCTGCGTGACAGCGGCGTGCCGCCGACGCGCGTCGACATCTGCGCAGAATTCGGTTTCAGCTCCCCCAACGCCGCCGAAGGCCATCTCAAGGCCATCGCCGCCAAGGGCTATATCGAATTGATGCGGCACAGCCGCGGCATCCGCTTGCTAGTCGAACAGGACGCTCCGCTGACGAATCAATATGAGTTGCCGTTGATCGGCAACATCGCCGCAGGCCAGCCAATCATGGCGGAAGAGAATATCGAGGAGACGGTGCGCATCGATCCCGAGCTATTCCATCCGCGTGCCGACTTTCTGCATCGCGTATCCGGGCATTCAATGAAAGAGGTCGGCATTCTTGATGGCGATCTGGTCGGCATTCACTACCAACCGGATGCGGACAACGGTCAGATCATTGCTGCGGCAATCTACGACCGACGCTCGGGTCGTGAAGGCATTACCTTGAAACGTTACTTCCGCCGCGGCAACAAGATTCGCTTGGAATCTGAGAACAGTGATCCCGAATACACAACCATCGAGATCGACTTGGTGCAGCAGGATGAAGATTCGCAAGAAGCAGCACAGTTCCGTATTGCCGGACTGTATGCAGGCTTGATCCGCCGTCCGCGATAACGTTTGGCCTAATTCTTCAAAATCTGACCCAGAAAAGTCTTGAGCCGCTCATTGCGCGGCGCATCGAAGAACGCAGCAGGCGCATCCTGATAAACAATCTCGCCGTGATCCATGAACAGGACACGGTGAGCAACAGCGCGCGCAAAACCCATTTCGTGCGTGACAACGCACATGGTCATGCCCTCCAGCGCCAGCGCTTTCATCACCTCTAAAACTTCGCCGACCATTTCTGGATCCAGTGCGCTGGTAGGTTCGTCAAACAACATGATGCTCGGCTTCATCGCCAAGGCACGCGCAATCGCAACGCGTTGCTGCTGCCCTCCAGATAATTGCGCGGGATGACTCTGCGCTTTGTCTGCCAGCCCCACCTTGGCAAGCAGTTGCTCCGCACGCGCTCTGACTTCTGCCTCGGGCTGCTTCAATACTTTGAGCGGCGCCAGCATCACGTTCTCTAATGCGGTCATGTGTGGAAATAAATTGAACTGCTGAAACACCATGCCGACCTGTGTGCGCAGGCGATTGAGATCGACTTTGCGGTTATGAACGCTGTGGCCGTTAACTTGAATATCGCCTTCGCTGATTTCTTCAAGCGCATTCAAGGTGCGTAGCAAGGTCGACTTACCAGAACCGCTGGGGCCGATGATGCACAGCACTTCGCCACGCTCGACCGTCAATGAAACATTCTTGAGCGCCTGCGTGCCGTTCGCGAATTGCTTGCTCACGCCGTTCGCTTCGATCAATAGTTTTGGATTGCGATCAGTCATGGGCCAATCTCTTTTCCAAGCGTCGCACTAACAATGAGAGGCTACCGGTCAGCAATAAATAAAGAATGGCGACAGAGAACCAAACTTCAAAAGGACTGAAGGTTGAACTCACCACTTCACGTCCAGCTTTAGTGAGATCGGTCAGTGCCATCACTGAAACCAGCGAAGAATCCTTGATCAAGTTGATGAACTGCCCTGTCAGTGGCGGCAGGGTTTTACGTAGAGCCTGCGGCAGAATGACATAGCGCATCGATTGCGGATAACTCATGCCCAAGCTGCGTGCCGCTTCCATCTGACCACGCGCAACACCTTCAATGCCCGCACGCACAATCTCGGCGACATAAGCGCCAGTGAATACTGAAAGCGCCGCGACACCGGCAGTGAATGCAGAAAGCTGCAACACCGTGCCAATGAAGAAATAGAAAATGAAAATCTGCACGAGCAATGGAGTGCCGCGAATAATCTCGACGTAGGTCGTCGCAAGATTGCGTGCTGCAGGATTTCTGGCAACGCGGCCAAGACCGGCGATGAGTCCCAGCGGCAAAGCAAAGACTAAGGAGATTGCAGATATTTTTAGCGTTAGCCACAAGCCAATCAGCAAAGGTCCAGGACGTATTCCTGGTTTACGCGCGAGAACGTCATTCTGAAAAACCAGATCGCCCTGCCCAACCAGCACTTGTGAAAAACCGCTGAAAGTTTCTCTTCCAGAGCCTTTCATTTCCGTCATCGTCAGCGTTTTTCCGTCCTCTGAAATTTCGACGAAGCCATCAAACGATGCGCGAATTTCTTCACCCTCAGTGCTGATCACGTATTCCGGCAAACGCTCCCAATGCCAGCTGTAGTCGATGCGCTTACTCGCGAAGTACAACGATGCCCCAATCGCCAGAATCACCAACGCATAAACGCCGTGCCAAACCCAAGAGACGCGATCAGTGGGTTTCTTTGCAGACGAACTCATTTGAGATTTTTCAGCCAGGCCGTGCCTTCAAACCACTTTTTATAGAGCGCATCGTAAGTGCCATCACGTTTGCTCTGAGCCAAAAAGTTATTCAGCCAATTGAGCATGTCCGGATCGCCCTTACGCACCGCCCAACCTAGAGCCTCTTGCGTAAAAGGCTCCTTGAGATGAATCACCTTGTCCGGATTCTGTGCGACATACACCGCATTGAATGGCAGGTCGTAAACAAAACCATCAACGCGGCCGCTACGTACTTCCATCGCGCCTTCGGATTCAGACTCGTATTGTTTGAGCTTTGCTTTCGGCAGATATCGACGTGCAGCGATATCACCGGTCGTGCCGAGTTTGCTGCTGATGGTGTAGCGCGGATCGTTTAGATCGCGATAACTCTTGATCGTGTCCTTCAAACCGGGGCGCAGCAGAATGGTCTGACCGATCAACACATAGGGATCGCAGAAATTCACTTTGAGATTTCGCTCAGGCGTGATCGTCATACCGCCCATGAGCACGTCAAATTTATCGGTGAGCAACGCGGGAATAATGCCGTCCCACTGCGTATTCACGATCGTGAGCTTGACGCCCATATAGCGCGCCATCAGTCGCGCCAGATCAATATCAAAACCAATGATGTCGCCTTTCTTATCGCGCATCTCAAAAGGCATGTATCCAGCATCAAGCCCCACGCGCAGTTCGCCGCGCTTAAGAATGGCGTTAAGTGCAGAACGCTCGGCCATGTCCGAATCAGCTGCCTGCGCAGCGCAGACAGAGAGCAACATGGCCATCGCCAATAACAAGCGTTTCATGCTTTTTCCGGTTTTGATGGGCGCATTGAATATGCCGCATTAAAGCAAATCATGTGCCGATCTGAAATCAACACGCAGTCACGTTACGCTACAGCTCTGTGCTCCATTAAAAAGCAACGCCGATGAGCTTCATCATTTCAAAACTGGTTTGGGCGATTCTTACGCCCGGTAGCTTGTTGTTTATAGTCGTCGCCATTGCATGGGCGCTGCATCGCAGACGACCAGCGCTGAGCCGTGGCCTACTCGCCATGGCGACGTTGTTTTTGGCAGCCTTGCTGATCACCCCCATCGGCGCATGGACGCTACGTCCACTGGAAGCACAATTCCCAGCTGCCCAACTGGACGGCCGCCCCGTAGACGGCATCATCGTTCTCGGCGGCGCTTTGGACCCCGAAGCCACACAAAGAACAGGCGTCCCCGTTACGAACGATGCAGCCGAACGGCTCACGACTTTCGTGGCGCTGGCGCGAGCCCACCCTCAGGCGCGTCTCATTATTAGTGGCGGCAGCGGCAATCCACTACGCCCCGATATACGTGAGGCCGATGAAGTGAAAGCGCTCTTCGCATCTTTGGGACTGTCACCGGACCGCGTGATCTTTGAAAGAAATTCACGCAACACCTATGAAAACGCCGTCTACTCTAAGGAGCTAGCCAAGCCACAAGCCGGACAAAACTGGCTGCTGATTACCTCGGCCTGGCATATGCGGCGCTCGGTGGGTTGTTTTGAAAAAGCAGGATGGACAACCATCCCCTACCCCGTCGATTACCGCAGCTATTCCAATGACCACTGGGGCATGTTCTCCCCCGACCAACAATTCGACATGCTCACGACTGGGGCCAAGGAATGGGTGGGGCTGGTGAGCTATCGCTTGATGGGGCGCGTTTAAAAAATGCGGACAAGTGAGCCAGCAATTGGCCGCGTCGTCATTCACCTACAAAACTAAAAAACAAANTCGTCATTCACCTACAAAACTAAAAAACAAATGGACTTCCCCCGCTTTCATAGACACCTGATAGGGTAAATATGAAATTGGAGAGGAGAGTCCATGTCTGGAAAGAGATACACAGCCGAGTTCAAGGCCGAAGCAATCAAGCAGGTCACGGAGCGTGGTTACAGCATCACCGAGGTTGCAGGACGGTTGGGCGTTACTAAGAAAACCTTCTACACCTGGCTCCAGAAAAAAGGGGTAACGCGAGGCCAGCCACAGGTTCAAGCTGGCGCGGATCTGGAACGCGAGAACCTGCGTCTGAAAGCGGAGTTAAAGCGAGTCGAAGAAGAGCGCGACATCCTAAAAAAAGCCGCCGCGTACTTTGCCAAGATGTCCGGGTGAAGTACGCCTTCATGTTTGAGCATCGTCAGGAATT